>NZ_JBIAPJ010000003.1:0-772936 GCF_042888285.1 Streptomyces sp. NPDC003035
GCCGTGGATCGCAAGGCGGAGGAGGGAGACAACGCGGAGCGTTGGCGACCGACGACAACGCGGCGAGGCGCGGTGCCAGGGCACGCGAGCCCGGCCTGATCGACAAGACACCCCCTAGAGCGGGCGCTCGTGGCCCTTCCAGTACGGGGCGCGCAACCGCCGCTTGTAGAGCTTGCCGTTGGGGTCGCGCGGCATGGCGGCGATGAAGTCGACCGACCTGGGGCGCTTGTAGCCGGCGAGGCGCTCCTCGCAGTGCGCCAGGATGTCCGCGGCGAGCGCCTCGTCCGGCTCGTGGCCCTCCGCGACTTCGACGACGGCCTTGACCTCCTCGCCCCAGTCCGCGTGCGGGATGCCGAAGGCCGCGGCGTCCGCGACCGCGGGGTGGGTGAGGAGCGCCGACTCGATCTCGGCGGGGTAGATGTTGACCCCGCCCGAGATGATCATGTCGATCTTGCGGTCGCGGAGGAAGAGGTAGCCGTCCTCGTCGAGGACGCCCAGGTCGCCGACGGTGAAGAAGTCGCCGATGCGGCTCGATGCGGTCTTCGTCTCGTCCTTGTGGTACGAGAATCCGCCGGTGGTCATCTTCATGTAGACGGTGCCGAGTTCACCGGGCGGGAGGCGGTTGCCGTCGTCGTCGAAGACGGCGAGCTCGCTGATCGGCCAGGCCTTGCCGACCGTGCCGGGCTTCTT
Source organism: Streptomyces sp. NPDC003035 (assembly GCF_042888285.1). Lineage (NCBI taxonomy): Bacteria > Bacillati > Actinomycetota > Actinomycetes > Kitasatosporales > Streptomycetaceae > Streptomyces > Streptomyces sp. NPDC003035. Next base: position 691 of record NZ_JBIAPJ010000003.1, read on the forward strand.
CAGCCAGTCCTCCGCCGTGGCGAAGGCGCCGCCACCCTCGCTCGCCGCGTAGTACTCCTCCACGCAGGTGCCCCACCAGTCGATCATCGCCCGCTTGACGTGATCGGGGCAGGGCGCGGCGCCGTGGATGGCGTGGCGCATCGACGAGACGTCGTACCGGCTCCGTACCTCCTCAGGAAGTGCGAGGAGCCGGTGGAACTGGGTCGGGACCATGTGGGTGTGGGTGCAGGCGTACGTGTCGATGAGCCGCAGCATCTCCTCGGGGGTCCACTTGTCCATGAGGACGAGCGGATGGCCGATGTGCAGGGCGGCGCCCGCGAACTGGAGCACGGCCGTGTGGTAGAGCGGCGAGCAGACGAGGTGAACGTTTCCGTCGAACGGCCGGATCCCGAAGATGCCGAGGAAACCGCCGAGGTACGTCTCCTCGGGCAGCTTGCCGGGCAGCGGACGGCGGATGCCGCGGGGCCGGCCCGTGGTGCCCGAGGTGTAGTTCATGACCCAGCCGAGGGTGCGTCCCTCGGGGGCGGACTCCGTGAAGCCGTCGAGGAGTTCGGCGTACGGGCGGAAGCCGGGGATCGTGCCGACGGCGTGACGGTGCGAGGCGGGCAGGGCCGCCTCGTCGGCGGCGGCCGTCGCGGCGGCCGCGAACCGCTCGTGGGCGATGAGGACCTTGGCGCCGGAGTCGGCCACGATCCAGGCGATCTCCGGTCCGACCAGGTGGTGGTTGACGGGGACGAGGTAGAACCCGGCCTGGGAGGCGGCGAGATGGGCGGTGAGGAACTCGACACCGTTGGGCAGGACGACGGCGAAGGCGTCCCCCCGCTCCAGACCGGCCGCGCGCAGCCCGTGGACCATGCGGTTGACGTCGGCGTGGAGGCGGCCGGCGGTCCACTCCTCGCCGTCGGGCGCGATCAGGACCGTACGGGCCGGGTCGGCGGCGGCCTGGGACCAGAAGCCGTTGAGTTCGCTCACGGTGCGCTCCGTCCGGCGATGCGGTTGATGCGGTCGACGGCCTTCTCGAAGCCGCGGGTGAGTTCGTCGAAGACCTGCTGCACGCTACGCTCGGAGTTCATCCGTCCGACGATCTGCCCGACGGGCGTGCCGAGCAGCGGCTCGACCTCGTACTTCTGGATACGGGAGACGGCCTCGGCGACCAGCAGTCCCTGCAGGGGCATGGGGAGGGTGCCGGGCCCGTCCGGGTCGTCCCAGGCGTCAGTCCACTCGGTGCGCAGCTGGCGGGCGGGCTTTCCGGTGAGCGCGCGGGAGCGGACGGTGTCTCCGGAGCCGGCCGCGAGGAGTTTGGCGGTCAGGGCGCGCGAGTGGAGTTCGGCCTCGGTGGTGGTGAGCCAGAGGGAGCCGAGCCACACGCCCTGGGCGCCGAGCGCGAGCCCGGCGGCGATCTGTTCGCCGCTGCCGATGCCCCCGGCGGCGAGGACCGGCAGCGGGGAGACGGCGTCGACGACCTCGGGGGTGAGGACCATGGAGGCGATCTCGCCGGTGTGGCCGCCGGCCTCGTAGCCCTGGGCGACGACGATGTCGATGCCGGCCTCGGCGTGGTGGCGGGCGTGCCGGGCGCTGCCGGCGAGGGCCGCGACGAGGACGTCGTGGTCGTGGGCGCGGGCGACGACGTCGGCGGGCGGGGAGCCGAGGGCGTTGGCGAGGAGCTTGATGGGGTAGTCGAAGGCGACGTCGAGCTGGTTGCGGGCGACCTGTTCCATCCAGCCGGTGATGCGCCAGCCGGAGGCCTCGCCCTCGGCGAGTTCGGGGACACCGTGCTTGGCGAGGGTGGTGCGGACGAACTCCCGGTGCCCTTCGGGGATCATCGCCTCGACGTCGGCCTCGCTCACCCCTTCGACCTTCTTCGCGGGCATCACGACGTCGAGGCCGTAGGGCAGCCCGTCGGTGTGGTCCTGCATCCAGTCGAGGTCGCGGGCGAGGTCGTCGGGTGCGGTGTAGCGCACCGCGCCGAGGACGCCGAATCCGCCGGCTCTGGTGAGGGCGGCGGCCACCGCGGGGAAGGGCGTGAAGCCGAAGATGGCGTGCTCGATCCCCAGTTTTTGGCTCAGCTCCGTCTTCATGGGCGGCAGGATGCCGCAAGGGACCGGCCGAGGGAAGAGATTTTCTGATGCAGCGTCAGATTCTTTGCCCTGTCGGCCGCTTCCTCGACCCGCCCCCACCCGGTAAGAAAGTTTCAGACGTCGCGCGTGTGTCCGAAGGATTCTTTCAGAGGCATGGGAGAGGGTGAGGGATGATGGAGGAATCGGCGGGGAGAGCGGCGGGCCGGGGACTCGGCCGTCGCGCGTTCGGCGGCCGGCTGCTGGCCCTGGGAGGTGCGTTGATGGTCGGCTCGATTCCGGGGGCCGCCGCGGCCTCCGCGCCGGGAGGCGGGCGGACGACCCTGCGGCACGGGTCCGCCGAGCGGGCCGGGCTGCTGCCCGAGCATCTCGACCGGCTGGTCGCCGACGCCGAGGCCTTCCTCGCCCCCTCCCCCACGCACCCCTGGTACGCGGGGGCGGTGCTGCTCGCCGGGCGGGGCGGAACGGTCGCGCTGCACCGTCCGATCGGCATGGCGGTGCGGTACTCCGGATACGACGAGAAGACGGACACCGGCATCGAGCTGCCGCCGGACCGGCAGATCCCGATGGCCGAGGACACGGTCTTCGACCTGGCGTCCGTCTCGAAGCTCTTCACGTCGATCCTGGCTGTCCAGCAGATCGAGCGCGGAGCGCTGGACCTCGAGGCGAGGGTCACGACGTATCTGCCGGAGTTCGGGGGCGGTGGCAAGCAGGACGTCACGGTACGTCAGCTCCTCACCCACACCTCCGGGTTCCGTGCCTGGATTCCGCTGTACAAGGAGCCGACGCGGGAGGGGAAGCTGCGCCTGCTGTGGAACGAGGCTCCGGCGAGCGCGCCGGGGACCCGCTATCTGTACTCGGATCTGAACCTGATCTCGCTTCAGCTGGTCCTGGAGGAGATCACCGGTCACCCTCTGGACGCACTGCTCCGGAACGAGATCACCGCTCCCCTCGGGATGCACCGCACGCGCTTCAATCCCCCGCTCTCCTGGAAGCCGAAGATCGCGGCGACGGAGGACGCCCGGCTCCCCTGGTCGGGTCTCGACCGGGGCATGGTGTGGGGCGAGGTCCACGACGAGAACGCGTACAGCCTGGGCGGGGTCGCCGGCCACGCCGGGGTCTTCTCCTGCGCCTGGGACCTCGCCGTGCTCGCCCGTACGCTGCTCGACGGCGGGGCGTACGGCGGCGCCAGGATCCTCTCGCCCGAGTCCGTGGATCTGATGTTCACCGACTTCAACACCGCCTTCCCGGGTGACGAGCACGGCCTCGGCTTCGAGCTCTACCAGCACTGGTACATGGGCGCGATGGCGACCCCGCGCACGGCCGGCCACACCGGGTTCACCGGCACGAGTCTGGTCCTGGACCCGACCACCGACGCGTTCCTGGTCGTCCTCGGCAACTCCGTCCACCCCGTCCGCGGCTGGCGCTCCGGCTCCGCTCCCCGGGTCGCCGCGGCCGACAACCTGGCCCGCGCCGTCCCCGTCCGCCCGGCCCGGGGGCGCACGGCCTGGTTCTCCGGCATGGCCGGCGCCACCACCGCCACGCTGACCTTGCCGGACCTCCCCGAGGCCGCACGCCTCGAGTGCGCCCTGTGGTGGGACACCGAACCGGTCGCGGACGGCGTCTTCCTGGAGGCGTCGACGGACGGCGGGGCGAGCTGGACGGCGGTGCCGTTCACGACCGCGCGGCCCGGCCAGGAGCCCCGGTCGCACCCCTCGGGCGCGGCGAGCGGCTGGTCCGGCCGCGTCTGGCACACCGTCAGGGCCGCGCTGCCCGGGGATCCGGCCACCGGCCCCGTACGGCTGCGCTGGCGCTGCACGACCGACCGGCGGTACGTCGGACGGGGCGTGTACGTGGACGCGCTGCGGGTCCTCGACGCGGCGGGGCGCCCGCTCTTCGACGAGGTACGGCCCGCGGACGGGGCGCGCGTCGAGGCGAAGGGCTGGGTCCGGTCGGCGGACTGACCGGCGGAATGAGCGGAGTGGGGCGGGGCGGGCGACACGGGGCCCGCACAGGCGGACGGGGTGCGTCCGCATGATCATCCGGTATACCGTCCACCGAGAAGATCTCACCGCGGGGACGAGACGAACGCGAAGGCGAGCGTCTGTCGCGTCGCCCGTCGTCGGTGACCTTTCCTCGCGCGGGGGTCGCCGCAACCGACCCGCCCACGAACGGCACAACCGTTCGAGGCCCAGCCGCCCCACCGTCCTCCGCCTTCGTACCGAGGTGTCACTTCATGCTGCCGCTTTCCGAGCGCCGCCGGCCGGGCGCGCGCCGATTCGTCCTGTCCGCGTGGGTGTGCGCGCTCGCCCTGGCCGTCCTCGCCGCGCTCGTCGCGGCGCTCGTGCCGCCGTCCCCCGCGGCCGCCACGACCGCCACAACCGCCACAACCGCCGCAACCGGCACCGAGAGCGCGGTCCCGGCCCAGCTGTCCACGCCCTTCCCGGCGAACACGGCCTACCCGGCTCCGGTGGGCCAGACCTACTACTGCACGCGGATCCCGGCCGTCGTCACCGCCCGCGACGGCGCTCTGCTCGCCTTCGCCGAGGGACGCGTGCGGCACACGAGCGTCCGCTGCCACGACGTCGGTCACAACGACCTCGTGCTGCGGAGGTCCACCGACGGGGGCAAGACCTGGCAGCCGCTCCAGGTGGTGGTCGGCGCCACGGACGTGCTCGCGCACGGCAACCCCGCCCCGGTCGTGGACGCGGTGACCGGCCGGATCACCCTGCTGTACTCCAGCAGCGACTGGAACCGCAACGAGCTCGCCCCTCACCGCGACGGGCCCGCCTACCCCCGTACCGTGCACGCCGTCCACAGCATGGACGGCGGCGTGACCTGGTCGCCGAGCGTCGCCCTGCCGCAGCTCAAGGCCACCGGATGGGTCTGGGTGTCCACCGGTCCCGGCCACGGCATCCAGCTCACCCGCGGAAAGCACCACGGCCGGCTGATCGTTCCGGGCGACCACACGGCGGGCGGCAACACCACCGCCGGCGGCCAGCTGTACTACAGCGACGACGGCGGCCTCACCTGGGAGCTCGGCGCCACCTCCGAGGTGAGCAAGACCGGTGCGTACCCGGGCGAGCTGACCGTCGCCGAGACCGTCGACGGGTCCGTCTACGTCAACGCCCGCAACTCCGAGCCCACCCGCTGCACCACCAACGAGCACCGGCTCGCCACCACCAGCGACGACGGCGGCGCCACCTTCGCCGCCCCGTTCACCTCGGTGCCCAACCTGGACACCTCTCCCGTCTTCGGCTCGCTGCTGCGCCTGCACGCCCAGGACATGGACGGCAAGCCCAACCGCCTGCTGTACTCGGGCCCTTCCCGGCTCGGGCCCAGCGTGCTGGAGGACCGGCGCGAGCTGGCGATCCGTTCCTCCCTCGACGAGGGCCGCACCTGGCAGACCGTCGGCACCCTCGTCTCCGCCGGCCGCACCGGCTACTCCGATCTGACCGTCCTGGACGGCGGCTCCATCGGCGTGCTGTACGAGACCGGCGTCAACGTCCCGCACGCCAACATCGTCTTCACCGCGTTCGACGAGGCCGGCATGGACGCCGCCAGGACCGAACTGCGCCGCCCGCGCACGACCGACACCGGCGTCAATGCCCACCGCAACCACGCGATCGTGCACGGCGGAGCTCAGCTCGGGACGCGCGGCACGGGCGCGGCCATGGAGTTCGACGGCCAGGACGACTATCTGCGTCTGGTCTGCCGGAACTCCCTGCGCGTGACGGCGGACTTCACCGTCACCGCCTGGTTCCGGCACTCGGCGACCACCGGCACGCTGCCGATCGTGTGGGCGTACGGCACCCCCGCCACCGGCACGACGGTCCGGCACTTCTCCGTCCGCGCCGAGTTCGCTCCGGGGGAGACCGGCCCGGGCGTGCTGCGCGCCACCGTCGGCACGGACAAGGGAACCGGCGAGGTGACGCTGCCGTCCTCGTACAACGACGGTCGCTGGCACCATGTCGTGTTCAAGCGCCAGGGCACCACGCTCGTCCTCGCCGTGGACGGCGGCACGGAAGCGGCAGGCGGTGCGGAGGCCACGGCGACCGCCGACGCCGGGAGTGTCACCCCCGCCGGCGAGTTCAACGTCCACATCGGCGCGCGGCCGGACTTCCCGAACCAGGCGGCCGGGGTCAAGGCGCTGTTCCGGGGCGGTCTCGACGATGTCCGCCTCTACACGACGGCGCTGAGCTCCGCTCAGGCGCTGGCCGTCAAGAACGGCGCCCTCGACGTGGCCACCGCCGACGAGCAGGTCGTCCTCGGGTTCAGCACCCTCTGGTGAGACCGCTGAGGCCGCCGGGACCCGGCGGCCTCAGTCCCCCGAGGCGGCCGCGTCCCGCAGGGCCGCGAGGACCGGGCTGATCAGCGGGTGGTCCTCGGCTCCGCGCCGTACCGCCGCGAAGACCCGGCGAGTGGGCGCCACGCCGTCCACCGGGCGGATCAGCACCTCGTCGAGCTCCATCCCGCGCAGTGCCGAGCGCGGGACGAGCGCCACGCCCGCCCCGGCGGAGGCGAGGGCGACCACGGCCCGGAAGTCGTCGGAGGAGTGTTCGAGACGGGGTGCGAATCCCGCGTACTCGCAGGCCAGCACGGTCACGTCATGGCAGGGGTTGCCCGCGGACTGCCCGATCCAGGCGTCCTTGGCGAGGTCGGCGAGCGCGACCCGCTCGCCGCCGCCGAGCCGGTGCCCGAGGGGCAGGACGGCGTCGAAGGGCTCCGCGTACAGCGGTACGCGGGTGAGCCGGGCGTCGTCCTCGCCGGGCGCCCCGCGGTACTCCACCGCCACGGCCACGTCGACCTGCCGGTCCAGGACCATCAGCAGGCTCTCGTCGCCCTCGGCGTCCCGCACCCGTACCCGGATGCCGGGCGCGGTCCCGGCGAGCTGGGTGATGGCCGGGGCGACGACCAGGCCGATGCCGGTGGCGAAGGCCGCCACCGTGACCGTGCCGGCCTCGCCGGAGCCGTAGGCGGCGAGCTCCGACTCGGCGCGCTCCAGCTGCGCCAGGACGGCGTTGGCGTGGGAGAGCAGGATCTCGCCGGCCGGGGTGAGCCGGGCCCCGCGGGCGCTACGCTCGACCAGCCGGTGGCCGGTCTCCTGCTCAAGCGCCGCGAGCTGCTGGGAGACCGCCGAGGGGGTGAGGTAGAGCGCGGCGGCAGCGGCCGTGACCGTGCGGTGGTCGGCCACCGCCCGGAGGATGTGCAGCCGCCGCGCTTCGATCATGCCCCTAGGGCCCTTCTTTCGGATCAGGCCGGATCAGCGAGCGGCGTCTGGTGCGTGCAGATGCAAGGCGGAGGAGGGAGTCCATGCGAAGCATAGGCGACCGACGACAACGCGGCAGATGCGCGTGCCAGACGCCGCGAGCCCGGCAAGATCCGGAAGAAGGGCCCTCAGTCTCGCAGGGCGGCGCGGGCGTCGACGAACGCGTCGACCGCGCGGTTGACGTCCTCGGTGGAGTGCGCCGCCGAGAGCTGGACGCGGATGCGCGCCTGGCCCTGCGGAACGACGGGGTACGAGAAGCCGATCACGTACACACCGCGCTCCAGGAGCAGCTCCGCCATCCGTCCGGCCTCGGACGCGTCGCCGATCATGACGGGCGCGATGGCGTGGTCGCCGGGGAGGATGTCGAAACCCTCGGCCGTCATGCGGGTCCGGAACAGCTCGGTGTTGGCGCGCAGCCGGTCGCGCAGGTCGCCGGCCGACTCCAGAAGGTCGAGGACCTTCAGGGAGGCGGCGGCGATCACCGGGGCGAGGGTGTTGGAGAAGAGGTACGGGCGGGAGCGCTGGCGCAGCAGGGCGACGATCTCGGCGCGGGCGGCGACGTAGCCGCCGGAGGCGCCGCCGAGGGCCTTGCCCAGGGTGCCGGTGATGATGTCGACGCGGTCCATCACGCCGTGCAGCTCGGGGGTGCCGCGACCGCCGGGGCCGACGAAGCCGACGGCGTGCGAGTCGTCGACCATCACCATGGCGTCGTGGCGCTCGGCCAGGTCGCAGATCTCGTCGAGCGGGGCGACGTAGCCGTCCATCGAGAAGACGCCGTCGGTGACGATCAGCTTGCGGCGGGCTCCGCCGTCGGCCGCCTCCTTGAGCTGCTGCTCCAGGTCGGCCATGTCGCGGTTGGCGTAGCGGAAGCGGCGGGCCTTGGAGAGGCGGATGCCGTCGATGATGGAGGCGTGGTTGAGGGCGTCGGAGATGACGGCGTCCTCGGGGCCGAGGAGCGTCTCGAAGACACCGCCGTTGGCGTCGAAGCAGGAGGAGTAGAGGATCGTGTCCTCCTGGCCGAGGAAGGAGGACAGCCGCGCCTCCAGCTCCTTGTGCACCTCCTGCGTACCGCAGATGAAGCGGACGGAGGCCATGCCGTAGCCCCAGCGGTCGAGCGCCTCGTGGGCGGCCGCGATCACCTCGGGGTGGTCGGCGAGGCCGAGGTAGTTGTTGGCGCAGAAGTTGAGCACCTCGCCGGGCCGGCCACCGGCGGTGACGGCGACGGTGGCCGACTGGGGGGTGCCGATGACGCGCTCGGGCTTGTGCAGACCGGCGGCGCGGATCTCGTCGAGGGTGGTACGGAGGTCGTCGCGTACGGAGTCGAACATCGTGGGTTCCTTAGAGGGGGATCTGACGGTCGGACGGACGGATCGGACGGATCAGCCGGATCAGCCGGATCCGACCGATCAGACGGTCCAGTCGAGGATGATCTTGCCGCCCTTGCCGGACGCGGCGTCGTCGAAGGCGGCCTCGAAGTCGCGGTAGTCGTACCGGCCGGTGATCACGGGAGCGAGGTCGAGACCGCCCTCCAGGAGCACGGACATCGCGTACCAGGTCTCGAACATCTCGCGTCCGTAGATCCCCTTGATGGTGATCATCGAGGTGACGATCTTCGCCCAGTCGACGGCGAAGTCCTCGGCCGGAAGGCCGAGCATGGCGATCTTGCCGCCGTGGGTCATGTTGGCGACCATGTCGCGCATCGCGTGCGGGTTGCCGGACATCTCCAGGCCGACGTCGAAGCCCTCCTTGAGGCCCAGCGTGCGCTGGCCGTCGGCGATGGTCTGCTCGGCGACGTTCAGCGCGAGCGAGACGCCGGCCTTGCGGGCCAGGTCCAGGCGCTCCTCGCTGACGTCGGTGATCATGACGTGGCGGGCGCCCGCGTGCTTGGCGACGGCGGCGGCCATGATGCCGATCGGGCCGGCGCCGGTGACCAGGACGTCCTCGCCGACCAGCGGGAAGGACAGCGCGGTGTGCACGGCGTTGCCGAAGGGGTCGAAGATCGCGGCGACGTCGAGGTCGACGGGGACCCGGTGCACCCACACGTTGGACGCCGGCAGGGCGACGTACTCGGCGAACGCGCCGTCGCGGCCGACGCCGAGGCCGACGGTGGCGCGGCACAGGTGACGGCGGCCGGCCAGGCAGTTGCGGCACTTGCCGCAGACGAGGTGGCCCTCGCCGCTGACCAGGTCGCCGACGGCGATGTCCGCGACGTCACGGCCGGTCTCGACGACCTCGCCGACGAACTCGTGGCCGAGCGTCAGCGGCGTGGCGATGGTCTTCTGCGCCCAGCCGTCCCAGGAACGGATGTGCAGGTCCGTCCCGCAGATTCCGGTGCGCTTGACCTTGATCAGTACGTCTCCGCTGCCGATCTCCGGCTCCGGCACGTCCGTGAGCCAGAGTCCCGGCTCCGCCTTCTGCTTGACCAGCGCCTTCAATGCCTTGGCTCCTGACGTACGTGTCCTGTGACCGACCGGGTCCGGGCGCGGTTTCGCTCCCAAGATCCCCGAAGGGAATCTTCCGTATGTCGGGCTCGCGGTCCATCGAGGTTTTCTTAACCTCGGCCACAGGTGAGCTTCACGCCACCGGAGGCGGCGGTCGGGACGACCCCTCCTCATCGTCCCAGCGCCGCCATCGCCGCGTTGTGACCGGGGATCCCGCTCACTCCGCCGCCCCTGACCGCGCCCGCGCCGCAGAGCAGGACGTTGGCGTGCGCGGTCTCGACGCCCCAGCGGCCGGTGCCTTCTTCCCCGAAGGGGAAGGAGAGGTCGCGGTGGAAGATGTGACCGCCGGGCAGCCGCAGATCGCGTTCGAGGTCGAGCGGGGTCTTGGCCTCGATGCAGGGGCGGCCCTCGGCGTCGAGGGCGAGGCAGTCGGCGAGCGGCTCGTCGAGGACGGCGTCGAGTTCGGCGAGGGTCGCCTTGAGGAGCGTGGAGCGCGCGGCGTCGTTGTCGGCGGCGAACAGCCGGGCGGGGGTGTGCAGCCCGAAGAGCGTGAGTGTCTGGTAGCCGCGCGCGGCGAGGTCGGGGCCGAGGATGCTCGGGTCGGTCAGCGAGTGGCAGTAGATCTCGGAGGGCGGCGCGCTCGGCAGCCGGCCGGCGGCGGCCTCGGCGAACGCGGTGGCCAACTGACCGTATCCCTCGGCGATGTGGAAGGTGCCGGCGAAGGCCTCGCGCGGGTCGACGGAGCGGTCGCGCAGCCGGGGCAGCCGGGTGAGCAGCATGTTGACCTTGAGCTGGGCCCCTTCGGCGGGCGGAGGGAGCGGCTCGCCGAGGAGGGCGGCCAGGGCCTGCGGGGAGGCGTTGACGAGCACGTGGCCGGCGGCGACGGTGCTCTCGCCGTCGGCGGTGCGGTAGGTGATCTCGGCACGGGTGCCGTCGGTCTCGATCCGGGTGACCTCGTGCCCGGTGCGGATCTCCGCACCCGCCGAACGGGCGGCGTCAGCGAGGGCGTCGGTGAGGGCGCCCATGCCCCCTACGGGGACGTCCCAGTCGCCGGTGCCGCCGCCGATGACGTGGTAGAGGAAGCAGCGGTTCTGCAGGAGGGAGGGGTCGTGGGCGTCGGCGAAGGTGCCGATGAGCGCGTCGGTGAGGACGACACCGCGGACGAGGTCGTCGCTGAAGGTCTCCTCGACGGCGGCGCCGATGGGCTGTTCGAACAGCATCCGCCAGGCGGTCTCGTCGGCCACGCGGGCACGGAGTTCCTGGCGGGTGGGCAGCGGCTCCGTGAGCGTGGGGAACACGCGCTCGGCCACCTGTCCCGTACGACCGTAGAACGCCTGCCACGCCTCGTACTCGCGGTCGGATCCGGTGAGCGCGGCGAAGGAGGCCCGGGTCCGCTCGGGACCTCCGCCGACGAGCAGCCCGCCGTCACCCTTCGGGGTGTACGAGGAGATGGACCGCTTCCGCACGGAGAACCGCAGCCCGAGATCGCGCACGATCTTCCGGGGCAGGAGCGAGACGAGGTACGAGTACCGGGAGAGCCGGGCGTCGACCCCGCCGAACGGCCGCGTGGACACGGCGGCGCCCCCGGTGGACCCGAGCCGCTCCAGAACGAGAACGGTGCGTCCGGCGCGGGCCAGGTAGGCGGCGGCGACCAGTCCGTTGTGGCCACCGCCGACGATGACGGCGTCGTACGAGCGCTGTGCGGTCATGTCTCTTGCTAGCACGCGAAGATCGCTTGCGATACCCCACGTGCCGCACGTGTCCGGGCGGGGGGCGCCCCTCCTGGTGTCACCGCCCCGACTCCCCCGACCGGCAGGCTCGAGGTGTCACGCCGACGGATGCCCTGCCGTGCGGAGCCTGGGCCCTGGTGTGTGCGTGACGCCGAGGAACTCGGGATGGTCGAGCTTCACCGGCACGACCGCCGGCCGGCCCCAGGCCCTGCCCCCGTGGGCTTCGTGTCCGCCGGCTGCGTCACGATGGCGCCCATGGCCAGCGACTCCGGTGAACGACGTGTGCGCGGCCCCCTGAACTGGCGATGGTTCCAGCATCGGCGCCCATGGGGACGTCCATCGACGGACTGATCGAGACGCGCGGCCGAGCACCGTTCTGGTGGGCCTGGCACTGATCGCCGGCGCCGCCGTCGAATTCCAGCGTGGAACACTTTTCTGTATTCACCCTTGTGCATGGCACTCGCGACCCTGAGTGGCATCGTTGCCTGCAACCCCCGGCTCCCGGACCGGCGATGACAGGGGCACGGCTGCGGTGTCAGTCTGCTGACGTATCCTTCCCGCCACCGCACACCGACTGGGAGGACCAAGAGAATTGTCTGGCCTGTCCGCTTTCCCGCTGCCTTTTCATGCTTCCCGTTCCATATCGTTCGCAACACCCCGAACGCTGCGGGAACTTCAGATGATGCGGTGCAGCTCACACATTCGGGCGAAGCCTGGGTGGTTCGACAAGATGAACGATGCCGACATCGTCGCCCGGTGGACGGAAGAGGCGGTCGCCCAGGGCCTCACCGAAGCGCAGGTTCGTTACGTGCTCGCCGAACTCATGCATTACGCCGCGCTGCGGGACGAGCGAACCGGTGTCGAGGTGTCCGCCGTCGACGGGGTGTGGCAGTCGGACACATTGGTCGACGACACGCTCAGATCCCGGCTGCGCGAGGCGGTTCGGGTTCTGGAAGAGGTCCCCGAAGCAGAACAGGACTGGCATCCCGGATCCGACGGTCAGGTACTGGATCTGGTTCATCCCTCACTGTTCTGCCTGGTGAGAGAGGTGAGCGGGGCGCCCGAGCGGGCTTGGCAGAACCCGACGGACCGCTACTCCACGTACGAGTTCTCGGAGAAGTTCCAGTGGCTGCCCACGGACGTCGACGTCAGTGACGACGGCGATGTCACCTTCCGTTCGTACGTCAACAACGTCCACCCCGAGACTCATCGCGAACTGGCCTCCGTCCTGCCGGAGTTGTTCGCCCGCTTTCGCCCGCTGCTGGAGAACGTGCTCACCGATCTGCGCCATCCGCGGCCTCTGCGGATCGAGGCCGATCCTTACGGGTGGTACGACTCGGAGCCGGAATATCCGGACAAATCCTCCTACAGTGATGAGGGGGCCTACGCAGAGGCCCTCCGTGCATGGGAAAAGGCCCAGGACGACTGGTGGGAGAACCGCCGCCCGGTCGTCCCGGACGCCCCGGCCTTCACCCCGCCCCAGTTGCCCGACGAATCCGCCCGAGTCGACCTGCGCGGCCGCCGTCTCCAGGTCATCGTCAAGCTCGCCACCATTCATCTCACCCCGGACAAGCCCGAGTACCCCGGCGGTTCCTGGCATGTCGAGGGGATGATGAACGAGCGGATCGTCTCGACCGGCATCTACTACTGGGACAGCGAGAACATCACCGAAAGCCGGCTGAGTTTCCGGGCCGCACTCGACGACCCGTCCTATGAACAGAACGACGACAACGGACTGCGTGAGGTCTACGGCCTGGAGAACGAGGACGCACTGAACCAGATGCTCGGATCGGCGTCGACCCCAGCGGGCCGCTGCCTGGCGTTCCCGAACATCCTGCAACACCGCGTCGGCTCATTCCGCCTCACGGACCCCACCCGCCCGGGACATCGCAAAATTCTCGCGTTCTTCCTGGTCGACCCGTCGGAAACCATCGTCTCGACATCCGATGTGCCACCGCAACAGCCATGGTCCGACACCTCGCCCATGACGCTTGAACAGGCCAGGACCTACCGCGAAGAACTCATGAAGGAACGCAAGTTCTTCGTCGACGAGCACAACGAACAGCTCTACGAACGAGAATTCTCCCTCTGCGAGCACTGAACCTCCTCGATCCGTCCGCTACGGGGTCGTGTTCCGGTCCGGGGCTTCACGGTGGACGGCGGCCACGTGGCGGTAGCGGTCGACGGCCTCCTCGTGGCGGCCGAGCTGTTCCAGGCAGTGGGCCTCGTCGTGGCGGCTCGCCAGGGTGTCGGGGTGGTCGGTGCCGAGGACACGCTCGCGGGCGTCGGCCACCTGGCGGTAGACCGCGAGGGCGTCCGACCAGCGGGCCAGCCAGCCGAGGCCGACCGCGATCTCGCGGCGGCTGACGAGGGTGTCGGGGTGGTCAGGGCCGAGGACCCGCTCGCGGATCGCGCAGACGTCCCTGGCCTCCTCGACGGCCTCCTCCCAGCGGGAGAGCCGGCCGAGGTTGACGCCGAGGCCGTGGCGGGCGCGCAGCGTCTCCGGGTCGTCGGGGCCGTGCACGCGCGTGCGGGCGTCGACCAGGTCGCGGTAGAGCTCCAGCGCCTCCGCGCTCCGGCCGAGCCGCCCCAGACAGATGCCGACCTCGTAGCGGGCCGCGAGGGTGTCCGGATGGTCCGGTCCGAGGACGGCGCCGCGCGCGGAGGCGACGTCCCGGTAGGTGGCGAGCGCCTCCGGCCAGCGCTCCAACTGCCCCAGTGTGTACGCCACTTCGTAACGCGTCACGAGCGTGTCGGGATGCTCGTCGCCGAGCAGCCGGGCGCGCGCCTCGGCCACCTCCCGGGCCATCCGGTACGACTCCTCCAGGCGGCCGAGCCGGCCCAGGTTGAACGCCAGGTTGTGGCGGCAGCGCAAGGTGTCGGGGTGCTCCGGGCCCATCGTGCGTTCGCGGGAGGCGAGCACCGCCGCGTACACCTGATGCGCCTCGAAGTGCCGCCCGAGCCTGCCGAGTACGTACGCCGTCTCCTGGCGCGCGGCCAGGGTGTCGGCGTGGTCGGGGCCGAGGACGCGCTCACGGGCCTCCGCGACCTGGGCGAACGCGCCCAGGGCCTCGGCCGGGCGGCCCGACCGGCTGAGCGTGAAGCCGACTTCGTACCGGCTGGCAAGGGTGTCGGGGTGGTCGGGGCCGAGCACCCGCTCGCGGTCCTCGGCGACGGAGCGGTGCACGTCCGCCGCCTCCTCCCAGAGGCCGAGCCGTCCCAGGCTGAGGCCCGCCCTGTGCCGGCTGGCGAGCACGGCGAGGAGCTCGGCCGGCACCGGGGCAAGCACCACGCGGTCATCGGGCCGCTGGGGAACGACCCGGGACGGCGTCGTCCACTGCCCCGTCAGCCCGGCGGCCGGGTCGTACGCCATGGTGCTCAGCGCGAGGGACCCTCCGGTGGCCCGGTGGCCGCTGCTCATCCGCCGGGCCCAGGAAGGGAGCCCGGGCAGGGCCGCCGCCGGTACGCGTACCTCCAGGGAGAACCGCTCGGGACCGGTGCGGGCCGAGACGATCCGACGGCGCAGGTCGGTCGCGTCGGTGGGCCGTTCCTCCGGCGTCTTGGCGAGCAGATCGAGGATGATCCGGTCCAGGTAGTCGGGGAGTTCGGCGCGGTGCGTCCGCAGCGGCTCGGGCGGGGTGTCGCGGTGGCCGACGAGGACGGCCCACGCGTCGTCGAGGTCGAAGGGCGGGGCTCCGGTGGCGATCTCGTACAGCACACATCCCAGCGAGTAGAGATCGCTGCGATGGTCGACCTCGCCGCCGCTGATCTGCTCGGGCGACATGTAGTGCGGAGTGCCCATCGCGATGCCGGTGCCGGTGAGCCGGGAGGTGAAGCCGATGTCGGCGCCGAGGCGCGCTATCCCGAAGTCGCAGATCTTCACGGCACCGTCGCCCAGCCGCATGATGTTGGCGGGCTTGAGATCGCGGTGCACGATCCCCTGGCGGTGGGTGTAGGCGAGGGCGTCGGCGACCTGCTCGGCGATGTCGACGACGTCCCGCACCGGCAGCGGGTGCTGCTTGTTCTCCTCCAGGAGCTGGCTGAGGTTGTGGCCCTCCAGGAGCTCCATGACGAGGAAGAGAACACCGTCGGACTCGCCGAAGTCGTGCACGACGGTGACACCTCGGTGCTGGAGCGAGGCGGCGACGCGCGCCTCGCGCCGGAACCGTTCCCGGAGCACCGTCACGAAGTTCGCGTCCTGCTGCGGTCCCAGCGGCTTGAGGCATTTGACCGCGACGCGGCGGCCGAGCGACTCGTCGGTGGCGCGCCACACCTCGCCCATGCCCCCGCGCCCGATCACGTCGTGCAGCCGGTACCGGCCCTGGATCAGCCTGGTTTCCCCCATCGCGTGCTGTCGCCCCCGTCGATTCGCTGCGCCCTCCCCGGCCCGTCCAGTATGGCCGTCTGGCTGCGGACTTTGTACGGGTCGGGGCGCGCGGCGGGGCTCCGAAGGGCCATCGCGTTCAAGATGTGACCTGGCGCCCGCCCCCGGCGCGGCAGAAGCGGCCCAGGGGTGGTGCTGCCGTGGGGTGCGACCGTGCCGTGCGCGGGGCGTAGGGGGGCAGTCGGTGGTACGGACGTGCGGCCATGCGCCGCCGGACGATCTCGCGCGCCGGGCGCGGAGCGGGCGCGGGCCCCGCGCGTCGCGGACCCGGGCCCGGCACCGTCTCAGTTCCGGCCCTCGGGATCGTCCGTCCAGGTGAGGGACTGGATGCGCCACTCGCCGGAGGCGTCGGTGGCCAGGGCGATGTGGTGACGCCCCCACCCGGCGAACGGCACGCCGTCGCGGACGCCGTGCTTGTGGTAGAGCGAGCTGCGCAGTGTCCGCCCCTCGGTGACCATGGTGGAGAAGGTGACCTCGAACTCCTGGAACTCCGTCAACTCCGGCCCGTTCAGCCGTGTCTGCCTGGGCGTCAGGAATGCGTCGACGTCCATCCGGTCGACGCCGCCGTCCTCCCGTACGCGCTCGACGACCGCGTCGGGCGCCAGGATCGCGCGGGCGGCGTCCAGGTCGACCGGCTCTCCCGCACGGCGGGTGAAGGCGGAGAGGAACCTGGCGACCGTCACGTCGACGGCGCGCTCCTGGGCCGAGGGCGGCGGGGTCCGACGCCACTCGCCGGCGAGCACCGCGAACACCGAGTCGCTGCACCAGGCCCCCTTGAGGAAGGCCCCGTCGCGCAGGACCGCCTCGTGGCGCATGCCGATGCGCCGCATCAGGGCGGCGGAGGCGAGGTTGCGCACGTCGCAGATGCCGATCACGCGGTGCCAGCCGAAGTGGTCGAAGGCGATGTCGAGACCCGCCGTGACCGCCTCGGTGGCGATCCCGGTGCCGTGGACGTCGGGGTGGAACGCGAACCCTATCTGCCCGGTGTCCGGTTCCTCGGTCTCCCGCCGGAGGAACACCTCGCCGACGACCCGGCCCGACTCGTTCTCCACGGCCAGGCCGAGCCAGTCACCCGGGGTCGCGAGCGCCTGCCCGGAGATCAGTCGCTCCAGGGTCTGCTCGGTCACCTCCCGGGTGTGCGGCTCGTGCGGCAGGTAGAGCGCGACGTCCGGCAGCGAGCGGTACGAGTAGATCGCTTCGAGGTCGTCCCTGCGCACGGGTCGCAGCCGCAGCCGCTTCGTCCGCACCGGGTACTCCGGGTGCGTCGGGGCACCGCCGGCTGTCGGATCGGTCGGACCGGTCGGATCGGACATCGAATCTCCGTTCGTGTGGTGGACGCGCACAGTGTGCCGCGTCCCGGACCGCCGAGGCGACCGTGTTCTTTCAGACTCGGCGCAGGACATGGAGCAGGTACTCCTTCCTGTTCAGCGGGTTGTGGTCCGTACGGGCCCGGCTCGGGGCCGCGCCGGTGACCGGACGGTAGTGGGAGAACGAGCTCTCCAGGACGCCCTCCCCCTGGGTGAGGGAAGGCAGGCGCCGCTGCAGGTCGTGCACGCGGGCCGCCGGGATGTCGCCCTCCAGGGCGAGGGAGCGACCGTGCTGGATCGTCGGGCCCGGGAGTGCCCCGAGCCGGATCAGGACGTGCAGCATCGTGTCGAGGGTCTCCTCGGGGAGCTCCAGCCGGAACCGGTGGACGGGTTCGTGCACCCGCGTGCCGGCCTCGCGCAGGGCGCTCATCAGGACGAGCGGGGTCAGGTCGCGGAAGTCCCCCGCCGTGCTCGACATGCTCTTGTCGAAGGTGCCGCGCGCGTGACTCTGGCGGGCGAGGTAGCGGGAGCGGGTCAGGGTGACGGTGCAGTCGGGGATCCGCCAGCCATGGACGCCCTGACCGAGCGTCACGTCGACGGTCTCCCGGACGGCCCTGAGGAAGGCGGGCGGGAGCGAGCCGAGTTCGATGCCGAGGCGGAACTCCACGCCGTGGCCGGGCGGTGCCGGTTCGACGCGCAGACCGATCGCGGCGAGGAAGGGGTTGGCGTTCTCGCCGATCGCCTCGAACGCCGAGCCCGTGCCGGTGAGTCGCTCGATGCAGAGGGTGGTGGTCTCGCGGAAGGTGACGCCGATGCCGTACTCCTCCGCGAGGGTCGCCTGGATCACCTCCTTCTGCACCTCGCCGTAGAGCGAGATGTGGGTCTCCTGCCGGAGCTCGTCGCGGCGGAGGTCGATCAGCGGGTCCTGCTCGGCGAGTTGGGTGAGCGCGACATGGAGACGCCCTCGGTCCGGCTCCCGCTCGGGAACGACGACGGTCTCCAGGGTCGGCGGAGAGAAGTGGCCCTGTACGTCGTGCACCGGGGCGGGCGCTCCCGGAGCGCCGAGGGTGTCCCCGATCCGGATGCCGACCAGGCCCCGCAGCCGCGCGATCCGGCCCGCGGACACGGCATCGCGGGCGACCGCGGCGCCACGGTCGAAGACGTCGAGCGAGGTGACCTTCCCCACGGCCGCCGGGTCGTCGCTCCTCCCCCGGCCCCAGCGCACGGTCTCC
This sequence comes from Streptomyces sp. NPDC003035, assembly GCF_042888285.1. NCBI lineage: Bacteria > Bacillati > Actinomycetota > Actinomycetes > Kitasatosporales > Streptomycetaceae > Streptomyces > Streptomyces sp. NPDC003035. The sequence continues at coordinate 19,129 of NZ_JBIAPJ010000003.1, forward strand.
CGGGTTCGTACGGTCCCGGAGACCATGCGTACGTACGCGATTCTCTCGCCCGCAGTGCCGCGCTCCACCTTGAAGACCGTACCGAGCAAGGGTCCTTCGCCGTCTCCCCGTACGGCGGGCAGGAACTCCCTGATGCCCGCCATCAGGTCGGTCACTCCCGCGCCGGTCGTCGCGGAACCGAAGAAGACGGGGTGGGCCAGCACGCGCCCGGTCTGGCGCGCCAGCTCCGCCCGCAGTCGCTCGTACGGGACAGGCTGCGGGCTCTCCAGGCAGTGGGCGAGGAACGCGTCGTCCTGTGCGGTGAGGAGGTCGAGCAGTCCGGTGACAAACGCGCTGTCGGTCTCGGCGTACGGGAGGAAGTCCGCCGTGCTCGTCCCCGGGGAACGTGTCGCACCCAGGGGGACGACGGCAGGGGTGAGCTTCTCCCGGACGGCGCGGAGGGTGCGCTCGTACGCGGCGCCACGGCGGTCGATCTTGTTGACGAAGATCAGGGTCGGAATGCGCAGCCGCCTCAGCGTCCGCATGAGGACCCGCGTCTGGGCCTGCACACCTTCGACGGCCGAGACGACGAGCACCGCCCCGTCCAGCACGCTCAGGACGCGCTCCACCTCGGCGATGAAGTCCGGGTGGCCGGGGGTGTCGATCAGATTGACGGTGACGTCGTCGAGGTCGAAGGAGACGACGGCGGATTTGATGGTGATTCCGCGTCGGCGTTCCAGTGCGAGGGAGTCGGTCTGTGTGTTTCCCGCGTCGACGCTGCCGATCTCGTCGATGATGCCGGCGGTGTGGAGAAGCCGCTCGGTGAGACTGGTCTTTCCCGCGTCAATGTGCGCGAGGATTCCCAGGTTCAGGGTTTTCGGTGCGAGCGATGAGCTCATCAAGCCTCAGGTCCTCTTGGTGGATGGTGACTCCTTCCTCGGGGGCCGGCTTGGCGGGCACGCGCATGGTGGTACTCCTTGCCGTAGGTGTGGTTCTTGGTACGTGGTTCTCGGTACGTGGTTCTCGGGGCGGTCGGTGGGACCCGCTCGACGCTATCGCTGGAGCACCGCGTCGTCATGTGGATATGTGGGGGTCCCCGCGACCGGGGCCGCGCGGTGCGGCAGGGTCGCGCGGTGGCGGAAAGCCGCGGGACGTGGGTCGGCCCCGCCAGGCGGGGGGATGCTGGCGGGGCCGGGGAGCCCGTGTGACGGGGGAGACACTCGGGGCTCGTGTTGTGGATTGTGGCACGGCGAGGTCCGGAAAGAGGCCAGGACACCGCGGCTCTCGGACCGGCCGCACGAGAATCACGCGGACGGACGAACGACCGCCCGTCCCGGTCCCCCGGCACCACCGCCCTCGGCGGCCGACATCCGCTTGTCGTGCCCGAGGCAACAGCAGCCACGTGAGGCTTGTCGTGGAGGGCTTGGTGGTGGCAGGCTTCCGGGCATGATCAAGAGAATCGAGTCGTCCACCCGCCTGTGAGCGAGATGCCCGGGGCTCGACTGCCCGGCTCTCCGACCACGCTGTTCCAGCATGCCCTCCGGCTGCATCGTCTGACGCCGGATGAACCGCTCTTCCGTTGCGGAGATCCGTTTCCCGACGCGGAACGGCGACGACGCCGACGACGACGGGAGCAGCCGTTCGACCATGACCGTGTCGACGTCGAGGCCGCGAAGGTCCTCGACGCGTACTTCCGCGACATCTGGGTTTCGCCCCGTCAGTTGGCCATCAGGCTCCGCGACGTTCCCGTGTCGTGTCGCTACGACGAGCACATCAGTGCTGCCGCCCTGAGGGCACCGGCAGCCAGAGCCAGGGAAACCGGCCGGTGGCTGGTCCGGCACGGGGCCGACCTGGCTCCTGTGGCCGTCGGGCTCGCCCTGCTGGCCGAGGTCGGCACGGTGACGGACATCCCGAAGATCCAGACCATCGGCCTCCTCTCGAACGCCTTCGGCGCTCTGGCGGTGCGCGCCCTGGACCGCCTGCCGGGTGGTGTCGAGGCACTGATCTGGCTCGCGGATCGCGTGACCGTCTGGGGTCGGGTCCATGCGGTGGAGGCGCTCTGCCGGCACGTGGACGATCACCCGGCCGTCCGGCCGTGGCTGCTGCGCAGAGCCGTCGACGGGGATCACCTCAACGGCTACTTCGCCGCCGAGGTCGCGCGAGTGACCAGGCTCCACGAGATCATCGCGCGGTCGGGGGACGACGCCGAACTCGTGGACCACACAGGTCGGATCCTCCACACCATGACGTTCTGCGACGGCATGGGCGCCTCTCTGCGCTATTACCCTCCCGCGCTCGCGGTGTTGGAGACTCACGTCCGCCACATCGGACACCTGGGGCCGACAGTCGGGCGCTACTTCGTGGCGGCGTCCGTCGCCCGGTACCTGACCAAAGAGGCACCCGCCTGGTCCGACGACGCCACACTCAAGGCCCGTTGGGACGCGGCCCGGGCGTCGTATCTCGCCCTGCTCGACCGTGCGGACTGGTGCGGCACGGCGCGGGAGGGCCTTGCGGCCGGGGACTGGCGGATGAACTGGCTCGTGGAGTACATGGCACCGGAGATCGATCTGCGTGCCTTCCGCGACGACGGGCCGAGAGCCGAGGAGTGGCGCGTATGAGGAACGCACGCCCGATCCGCCGGTCGGCGCCGTGCCGTCCGGGGCGCCGAGCACGCTCCGATCAACCGTGCGACACCCCTCGTTCACCTGGACTCCATCCAACCCTCCCTCACCTCGATGAATATCGAGGAACGGGCCGGCGATGCACGGCGGCCGTTCATCCGCCGTAGGGCCATGGGGAGATCACAGTGCGCATCCGACGTCCGTCGCGGCATGACCGGTGGAAGAGGGCGGTGGTTCTCGCCCTCGGGGCGGGGCTGCTGGTGAGCTGCGGAGCGGGAGGCACCGACGAGAAGGCGGAGCCGGCCGCCTCGGCCGCCGTGCCTGACATCGACTGCCCGAGCGGCGGCGGTCAGGTGCGCGGTTCGGGTTCCTCCGCCCAACAGAACGCGATGAAGCGGTGGATGAAGCAGTACCAGGCGGCATGCGGTGACGTGCAACTGGCTTACAACCCCCTCGGGTCGGGCGCCGGAGTCGCTCAGTTCCAGCGCGGCGCCACGGCCTTCGGCGGCACCGACCAGCCTCTGACGAGCGAGGACCGCAGCGTTCCGCAGGACGTCTGCAGCGGTGGTCGGGCCATCGACCTTCCCATGGTCGGCGGGCCGATCGCCCTCGGCTACAACATCCCCGGCGTGACCGGGCTGGTGCTCGACGCGCCGACCCTGGCCCGCATCTTCGACGCGCGGATCACGAGGTGGAACCACTCGGCGATCCAGCGGCTCAACCCGGACGTGAAGCTGCCGGACCTCCCCGTGGTCCCCGTGCACCGCGCGGACGACTCCGGCACCACGCAGAACCTCAACGCCTACCTCAAGGGCGCGGCCAGCGACCGGTGGCCGTACGCGGCGGACAAGAAGTGGCAGGCGCGGGGCGGTCATTCGGCGAACGGATCGGATGCCGTCTCCACCGCCGTCACGCAGACCGAAGGCGCCATCGGCTACTTCGAGCTGTCGTTCGCGGTGAAGCGCAAGATCGACACCGTCCATATCGCGACGGGCGCGGCCGAACCGGTGGCACCGACCACGACGAGCGCCTCGGCCGGCATCGCCGCCGCGAAGGTGGCGGGCGAGGGCAAGGACCTACGGCTGACCTTCGACTACAAGACCTCCGCCGAGGGGGCGTACCCGCTCGTCCTGGTGACGTACGAGATCGTGTGCGACACCGGCAACAGGCCGGAGAGCCTGCCGGCGCTGAAGTCCTTCCTCGCCTACACGGCCGGTGAGGAGGGACAGGAGGAGCTGCACGCCATCCACTACGCGCCGTTGCCCGAATCCGTCGCCGTGCAGGTACGCGAGGTCATCAGCACCTTGTCGTGAGGACGCCGTGACCGGGGGGGCACGGCGTGACCGGGGGGCACGGCGTGACCCGGGAGCAGCCGGGTCGATCAGCGCGGCGCGGTCCCGGGCTCCTCGATGATCGCGCAGACGGTGACGAGCTCGTCTCCTGCGCAGTCGTCCGCCCGCTCGCGCGTGTCGGCCAGGGTCCGGCGCAGCGCGCGGAGTTCCGCGATGGCCGCGTCCGCCTCGACGATACGGGCGTCCAGGAGGTCGCGGACCGTGCCGCAGGCGGGTGCGCCGCCTCGGCGGACCGTGAGGATGTCCCGGATGTCGTCGAGGTGGAATCCGAGGCTCCGTGCACGGCGGATGAACACCAGCAGCTCGACGTCGGCCGCGCTGTAGAGCCGGTATCCCGTCGTACTGCGCTCCGCCTCGGGCAGCAGGCCCTTGGCCTCGTACACGCGGAGTGCCTTACGGGTGAGCCCGGCCGCCGCGGCTGCCTGCCCGATGGTGAGTCCTGCCAATGCCATGGTTCCGCCTCCTCCCCTCCATTGTTGACCTTGCCCCTGGGGCCGGGTTCTAGCGTCGCTCATGCCGGTCCGAACAGAAGGACCGAGACGGCAGAACCGAGTCGGCAGAACCGAGTCGGAAGAACAAGGAGGCGATCGCGATGGCGTTCCACGAGGGAGAGATCTACCGGTGCCAGGAGACGGGCTGCGGCTGCGAGCTCACCGTGACCAAGGCCGCTCCCGCCGACTGCACCTGTGAGGCGGCGCCGACCTGCTGCTGCGGCACGGCGATGGTCAAGGCCGAGTAGCGGTCAGCCGGCAGGGGCCGCTCCCGTCCGTCGGAGGGGCGGCCCCCGCTCTTCTCAGCGCCGGCCGAGCAGGTCCGCGATCGCCCGGGCCGCTTCGCGGGCCGGGCGGCCGACGCCGATGAGGGTGGCGGAGGCGGGGCCGGTCCAGTCGCCGTAGCCGAGGAGGTGGAGGCGCGGTTCGCCCACCGCCTGCGTGCCCAGCGTGGGGATGCGGCCGCGGGCACCGCGGAGGCCGAGCGGGGCGAGGTGCGAGAGGGCGGGGCGGAATCCGGTGCACCAGATGATCGCGTCGGCTTCGGCGGTCGTACCGTCGGCCCACTCCACGCCGGTGGGGGTGAGCCGGGTGAACATCGGCTGGGCCTTGAGCAGCCCCGCGTCACGGGCTTCGCGTACGGGCGGTACGGCCACGATGTCCCCCAGCGAGGCGACGCCTCCGGTGTCGCCGCCGCCTTCGTCGAGCGCGCGGCGGCGGGCGGTGGCGTGGTCGAAGAGGGCGCGGCCGTCGATGTCGTCGGCGAGGTAGCGCGGCTCGCGGAGGGTGACCCAGGTCAGCTGGGTCTCGTACGCGAGGTCGGCGGCGATCTGGGCGCCGGAGTTGCCGCCACCCACGACCACGACCTTCCGGCCGGCGAGGTCGGCCGGGCCGCGGTGGTCGACCGTGTGGAGCTGGTCGCCGGTGAACTCGGCACGCCCGGGGACGGCGGGGACGAAGGGGCGCCACCAGGTGCCGGTGGCGCTGACGACCGTACGGGCACGCCAGGTGCCGGAGTCCGCTTCGACCCGTAGGTGATCACCGTCGCGGTGGACCGCTTCGACGCGTACGGGGCGGACGACGGGGAGGTCGTAACGCTGCTCGTAGTCGGTGAGGTACGTGACGACGTGCGCGGCGTCCGGGTACGTCCGGCCCGGCTGCGGGGGCATCAGCCTTCCCGGCAGGGAGGAGTACGCGGCCGGGGAAAAGAGGTGGAGGGAGTCCCAGGTGTGCTGCCAGGCTCCGCCGGGGGTGGGCTGGGCGTCGAGGACGACGAAGTCGAGGCCGAGCCGGCGCAGGTGGTAGCCGGCGGCGAGCCCCGCCTGCCCGCCGCCGATCACCACGACATCGACGTGGTCCGTGGGCCGGTGGCCCGTGATCCTGTGGCCCGTCATCCCTTGGGCCGGGCGAAGACGACCGCCACCAGGGCGAGGCCCACGACTGCGCCCACCAGTTGCATGGCGATGAAGCCCGGGACGGAGGCGGGGGCGATGCCCGCGAAGGTGTCCGTGAACGCGCGGCCGATGGTCACCGCCGGGTTGGCGAAGGACGTGGAGGAGGTGAACCAGTAGGCCGCGCCGATGTACGAGGCCACCGCGACGGGCGCGAAGCGGAGGCGGTCGGTACGGGCGAGGCCGAAGATCAACAGGATGAGCCCGGCGGTGGCGACGACCTCGCCGAGGAGCAGGTTCCCGGCCGAGCGGTCGTGCGTGGACCACGTGGCCAGCGGCTCGCCGAACATCGCGTCCGCCAGGATCGCGCCCGCGATCGCGCCGACGATCTGGGAAGGGATGTAGAAGGCGAGTTCGCGCGCGTCGACGCCCGCGCCGCCGCGGCGGGCCGTCCACCACTCGGCCAGGGTGACGGCCGGGTTGAAGTGCGCGCCGGAGACCGGGCCGAGGAGGGCGATCAGGACGCCGAGGCCGAAGACCGTCGCGGTGGAGTTCGCGAGGAGCTGCAGCGCCACGTCGTCGGTGAGGTCGGTGGCCTGGATGCCGGAGCCGACGACGATCGCCACCAGGGCCGCGGTGCCGACCAGTTCGGCGGCGGCCCGGGCGACGAGCGGAGTGCGCGGTGGGGGGGCGCCGGGCGCGGGCTGAGGCGCGTCGGCGGCTATGACGTTCTCCGCGACGGGGGCGGCGCCGACGGGCTCGGTGGCGGTCAAGGCAGGTTCTCCTGGGGCGGTGAGGAAGGACGCGGGTGAGGCGGGTGAAGCGAGGGAACGCTACGGACAGGACCGCTTGAGGTTCGCTCCGGCGGTGGCACGCGCCGTCCGGGCCAGGTCGGCGAACTGGCCGGCGAGAGCTTCGATGACGTCCGGGCGCAGGCGGTAGTAGGTGAACCGTCCGCACGGCTCCGTCTCCACGACCCCGGCCTCGCGCAGCACCTTCAGGTGGTTGGAGAGGTTCGTCTGTCTGGCGCCCGTCTCCTCCACGAGGTGGCTGGTGCAGAGCGTCTCCTGGGCGAGGAGAGTCACGATCCGGAGCCTGAGCGGGTCGGCCAGAACCCGGATCAGATCAGTGTCGACTGACGTCATCATGGACTGATACTGTCACATCACCCGAAGCTGATACCAGTCCGGGCTGATACCAGTTCGGACCGGCCTTTCGGAACCCCGCCCTAAGGAAGAAACGATGACCGCTCCGCTCGCCTCCGTGCTCTTCGTCTGCGTGCACAACGCCGGCCGCTCACAGATGGCCGCCGGATTCCTGAACCACCTGGCCGGGGACCGCATCGAGGTCCGCTCCGCCGGCTCCGTCCCGGGCGACCAGGTCAACCCGGCCGCCGTCGAGGCCATGCGGGAGGTCGGCGTCGACATCTCCGGCCAGAAGCCGAAGGTGCTCACCACCGAGGCGGTGCAGGCGTCCGACTACGTCATCACCATGGGCTGCGGCGACGCCTGCCCGATCTTCCCCGGCAAGACGTACCTCGACTGGGCCCTCGAGGACCCGGCCGGCCAGGGCGTGGAGGCGGTCCGCCCGATCCGTGACGAGGTCAAGGGCCTCATCGAGGGTCTCATCGCCGAGATCGACGCGAAGCAGGAGGCGTGACCTCAGTGACCGGCACGACCGCCGTCACCGCCGCTACGGGTGCCACCGGCGACGACGTGCGCAGCGTCATCGTCATCGGCTCCGGCCCCGCCGGATACACGGCCGCCCTCTACGCCGCACGGGCCCAGCTGAAGCCCCTGCTCTTCGGCAGCTCGGTCTTCGTCGGCGGCTCGCTGACCACGACGACCGAGGTCGAGAACTTCCCCGGCTTCCCGAACGGCATCGACGGTCCGGACCTCATGGAGAACATGCGGGCCCAGGCCGAGCGGTTCGGCGCCGAGATGATCGACGACGACATCGTCTCGGTCGACCTCACCGGCGAGATCAAGGAAGTCACCGACTCCGAGGGAACCGTCCACCGTGCCAGGGCCGTGATCGTCGCGACCGGCTCCGGCTACCGCAAGCTCGGCCTGCCGAACGAGGACGAGCTGTCCGGCCGGGGCGTCTCCTGGTGCGCCACCTGCGACGGGTTCTTCTTCCGCGACCGGGACATCGTCGTGGTCGGCGGCGGCGACACCGCCATGGAGGAAGCCACCTTCCTCACCCGCTTCGCCCGATCCGTCACCGTCGTCCACCGCCGGTCCGCCCTGCGCGCCTCCAAGACCATGCAGAACCGGGCCTTCGCCGACGACAGGATCACCTTCGCCTTCGACAGCGAGGTCGCCGAGATCAGGGCGGAGAACGGCATGCTCGCCGGCCTGACCCTGCGCGACACCTTCACCGGCGAGACCCGCGCCCTGGACGCCACCGGCCTCTTCATCGCGATCGGCCACGACCCGCGCACCGAGCTGTTCACCGGCCAGCTCGACCTGGACGACGAGGGCTACCTGAAGGTGGACTCCCCCTCCACGCGTACGAACCTCCCTGGCGTCTTCGCCGCGGGCGACGTCGTCGACCACACCTACCGGCAGGCCATCACCGCGGCGGGGAGCGGCTGTCAGGCGGCTCTGGACGCCGAGCGCTACCTCACGGCCCTCGCCGACCGGACGCCGGCCATGGTCGTCACCGCCTGAGCCGGACCGCCCGAGTGTCTCCCGGCGTGTCGCCGGGAGACACTCGGGCGATCACTTGACGGTGACCGTCCTCTGCGCGGTCATGGTGCGGGAGCCTCGTCCGGTGGCGAAGGTGTAGAGGCCGGGGACGAGGGTCCAGGTTCCGGAGTTCCAGACGGTCAGGTCGTCGGCGGGACGGTGAAGGTGACGCGCTGGTCGGCGCCCGGGGCAAGGGTGACCTTGCGGAAGGCGACGAGGCGGCGCGGTTCGGCTGCCGCGGCACCGGGGAGGGTGGCGTAGATCTGGACGACGTCGGTGCCCTGGCGGTTGCCGCTGTTGGCGACGGTGACGGAGAGGGTCGCGGTCTCGCCGGCGGCGTTGTAGGTCGCTTCGAGGGAGCCGTGCGCCGATGTGGCGGTCCCCTGTGTCACCACCGCTCCTCGGGTGGCAGACCGGCGCCGGCAGGGACCGTCCGGGCCGCAGGCAGGAGTGCGGCGGAGACGGCGACGGTGAGCACACCGAGGAGGGCGACCGCGGAGGCGAGGCTGCCTGCCGGTTCCTTGCCGGCCAGGAGGACCAGGGGGCAGAGGAACTCGCCGAGGAAGAAGGCCGCCGTCCACAGGCCCATGCCGCGCCCGCGGTCGGCGAATTCGAGCCGGGCCATCGCGCGGGTCACCAGCGACGGCAGCAGCATGCCGGTGCCCACGCAGTTGACGACAGCCCCGATGATGAGCAGGGGAAGGCTGTCGGCGACGCCCATCAGGAGGAATCCGACGGCGCAGACCCCGAAGAGGACAGGCAGGCGGTGGCGCCTGTTCGGGGAGAGCCGGGTGAAGATGACGGAGCCGAGGACGGTGGCGGCACTGGCCACGGCGGTGACGGCTCCGATGGCGCCGGTGGAGGCGACTCCCAGGTCGTCCAGCAGATAGGCCATCTCGACCGGCACCGTGTAGAAGACCACGGCCCCGAAGACGGTGAGCAGGCTGAGTCCGACCATGCGGCGGACGGGGAAGGGACGCGGGGATACCTGCTGGTCCGTCTTCTCACGGTGTGCCGTGGGCATGGGGTTCGGCAGGACGCGAGCCATGACGGGGGCGAGCAGCAGACCGACGGCGTAGAGCCAGAAGGGGGCGCGCCAGCTCGCTGCTCCGAGTACGCCGCCGAGGACGAAGAAGACAGTGGCCGAGGCCGAGGCGCACATGGTCTGCAGGGCGAGGTAGCGGTCGCGGAGTTCTCCGCTGTAGTAGTCGCCGATGAGGGTCGTGCAGGCGGTCATGATGGCCGCTTCCGCGACGCCGACGAGGATGCGGCTGATGAGGATCTCGTGCAGCGAGTCCAGCCACAAGGGTGCGGTTCCGAACACCGCGTAAAGGGCTGTGGCGACGATGAGCAGGCGCTTTCGGCCGAGCCGGTCGACCATGACCCCGGCGAAGGGGGCGAGGAGGGCGAGGGCGAGCGCGGGGATCGTCAGCACCACGGGAACCAGGGCCGCGTTGCCCGGCACGTCCGTGAAGTGGTCCTGCATACGGGGCAGTACGGGGGCGAGGAGGACCGCCCCGAGAACGGGCAGGCAGCTGCCTGCCATGAGCACAGCGGCGGGGAGCCGTCCTGCGGGTGCGGTGCCGTGGGCGGCGTCGTGGGCGGTGCCGGGGGCGGGGGCGGGCAGGCCGGTGGGTTCGGGCATGACGGCACTCCAGAGCGCGAGGGGAGGGGGCGCCCGTTGGGGGCGTGCCTGTGCGAGGCAGTGCCGGAACCCAGGGCGAAGGTGCCCTCGACTATGCGTGCCGGCGATCGCACTGCCCACCCCTTGCACCATTTGTGTTCGCGATGACCTCCATCCACCGGACGGATGCGCGCGTGCCCCCGGCCTGAGGACCTGCGGGACCCCGCTCCCGCCCAGGAGCGGGGTGGCCAGACACTATTGGTCCGACGAATGGCAGCGATCCATACAATCGATTTCCCTGATTGCGGTGGGCGGGTCCAGATTGGTCCCATCGCAATCAGGAGGACATGTCGGTGAAACCTCGAACCGCTTCTGCTCTTTTCACCGGGCCTTTCGCGCTCGGCACCCTCTCGGCCGCTGACGGCCCGGCGTTCCCCGCTCTTGTCGACCCCGAGGGGCACGTCCTCGACCTGCGGACGGCCCTGGCCGAGCCGGTGCTGACGATGCGGGACCTGCTGGAGCGGTGGCCGGCCGTTCTTCCGAGGCTGCGGGAACTCGCCGCCGATCCCGGAGTCTCCCGCCGCCCGCTGTCGGATTTCCGTGTCCTCGCCCCTGTCGAGCCGCGGCAGGTCTTCCAGTCGGGCGCCAACTACCGCCGGCACGTCATCGACCTGCACGTCGCCCACCGGGACCCGTCCGACGGTCGGTCCGAGGAGGAGGCGCGCGCCGAGGCCGCCGAGATCATGGACCGGCGTGCCGCGGAGGACCTCCCGTACGTCTTCATCGGCCTGCCCAGTTCGATCACCGGCCCCTACGACGACGTCACGCTGCCCGCGTGGGCGGCGAAGCCGGACTGGGAGCTGGAGCTCACCGCGGTGATCGGCCGCCCCGCCCACCGGGTGTCCCCCGCCGAAGCGTTGGAGTACGTGGCGGGCTACACGATCGCCAACGACCTGACCGACCGGGCCACGGTGTTCCGCAGGGACATGCCGCAGATCGGGACGGACTGGCTGCGCAGCAAGAACGCTCCCGGCTTCACTCCGCTCGGACCGTGGATCGTGCCGGCCGAGTCCGTCGGCGACACCGGTGACCTGCGGCTGACGCTGTCCCTGAACGGCGAGGTCATGCAGGACGAGTCGACCAAGGACATGATCTTCGACGTGGCGCGCATGGTGTCGTACGCCTCCCAGAGCGCGCGTCTGCTGCCCGGGGACCTCGTGCTCACCGGTTCGCCCGCGGGCAACGGCATGCACTGGGGCCGGCTGCTGCGCGACGGCGACGTCATGGATTCCTGGATCACCGGCCTCGGTGCCCAGCGCACCCGATGTGTCGCGGAGGACGCGTGAACCGCACCGATCCCGAGGGCGCGATCGCCCAGGCCGCGAAGGCGTGCTCCAACTGGGGGCGCTGGGGCGAGGACGACCGTCTCGGCACCGTGAACTTCCTCGACGAGACCAAGCGCCGTGAAGGCGCCTCGCTCATCCGCCGGGGAGTCGCCTTCTCCCTGTCGCAGCGGTTCGACATCGACGGCCCGCAGAAGGGCTGGCGGCGCCGGACCAACCCGGTCCACACCATGCTCGACACCGGCACGGACGCGGCCCTCGGCAACCAGGGGCTCCCCCACGGCATCGGCGGCGCCGACGACGTGATCGCGATGCCGCTGCAGTGCTCCACGCAGTGGGACGGCCTGGGCCACATCTTCGATCACGGCCTCGCGTGGAACGGGCGTCCGGCCGAGCAGGTCGTCACCTCCGACGGCGACCAGGTCACCGGCATCGAGCACATGGCACCCCACATCGCCGGTCGCGCCGTGCTCCTCGATGTCGGCCGGACGGCCGGAGAGGCCGGTGAACTCCCCGACGGGTTCGCGATCACCGAGGAGCACCTGACGGCCGCCGCCGAGGCCCACGGGGTCACGGTCGGCCGCGGCGACATCGTGCTCGTCCGTACCGGCCAGCTCGCCCGGGTGCGCCGTGACGGGTGGGGCGACTACGCCGGCGGGGCCGCCCCTGGACTGTCGTTCACCACGGCGTCCTGGCTGCACAGCAGCGAGATCACCGCGATCGCCACGGACACCTGGGGCTTCGAGGTACGGCCCAACGAGTTCGACGACGCCTTCCAGCCCCTGCACCAGGTGGTCATCCCGCACATCGGTCTGCTGATCGGCGAGATGTGGGACTTCGAGGCCCTCGCGGAGGACTGTGCCGCCGACGGCGCGTACGAGTTCTGGCTCACCGCCGCCCCCTTGCCCATCACCGGCGCCGTCGGGTCTCCCGTCAACCCGATCGCCGTCAAGTAGCCCGGGGCCACCGGCCCGAGGAACGAGGGAGTTCCCCATGAGCACACCCCGCAAGGTTCTCGTCATCGGCGGCGGCGCGGCCGGCAACGCCGTCACGATCCTGCTGCGCCGCGCCGGGATCGGCGTCGACCTCGTCGAGGCGAAGGACGACTGGAACGCCACCGGCGGATCCGGCATCACCCTCCAGGGCAACGCCCTGCGCGTGCTGCGCGAACTGGGCGTCTGGGAGCAGGTCAAGACCTCCGGCTTCGCCTTCGGCTCCGTCGGGATCACCGCGCCCGACGGCACCGTCCTGCACGTCCAGCGCGACCTGCGGACCGGTGGCGACGACCTGCCGGCGACCGTGGGCATGCAGCGCCCGCACCTGCAGCAGATCCTGATCGACGCCGTCCGCGCCGGCGGCGCCACCGTCCGCCTGGGCACCACCGCCACGATCGTGGACCAGGACGCGACCGGCGTCTCCGTCCGGCTGAGCGACGGCAGCGAGCACCGCTACGACCTCGTCATCGCCGCCGACGGGCTGGGCTCGGCCACCCGCGCGCAGATCGGAATCACGGACAAGCCCGAACCGACCGGCATGGCCATCTGGCGCGTCGCCGCCCCGCGGCCCGTCGGCGTCGAGCGCACCGACCTCGCGTACGGCGGCCCGGCCTTCATCGCCGGTTACTGCCCCACCAGCGACACCACGCTCTACGCGTACGTCGTCGAGCAGAACCGCGACCGCGCCTCCATACCCCCCGCGTCGTACGCCCAGGAGATGAGGCGGCTGGCCGGGGCCTACGGCGGAGCGTGGCCCACCATCACCGCCACGATCACCGACCCGTCCAAGGTCAACTACACGTGGTTCGACCGTCTCCTCATCGAGGGCTCCTGGCACCGAGGCCGGGTCGTCCTGGTCGGCGACGCCGCCCACTGCTGCCCGCCCACCCTCGCCCAGGGCGCCGCGCTCTCCCTGGAGGACGCATGGGTCCTCGCCCAGCTGCTCACCGAGTCCGACGACTGGGACGAGGAGCTTCTCCAGACCTACTACGAACGCCGGATCACGCGAGTCCGCCCGGTCGTGGAGGCGTCCGTACAGATCGGCCGGTGGCAGCTCGACCATGTCCGCGACGCCGACGTGCCCGGCCTGATGGCCCGCACCATGACGATGCTCAGGGAACTGCCGTGACCGCACCCACCGTCGACGTGCACGCCCACGTCCTCCTGCCCCAGATCGAGGCCCTCGTCGCCGGCCGCCCCGGGCACGCGCGGGCCAGGGATCTCGACGCCCGCCGCAACGGGCCCGCCGCGCTCGCGGTCAGCGGTCCGATGGTCCGCGACCGGCTGCCCCGCATGACCGATGTGACGGTGCGCCTCTCCGGCATGGACGCGCAGGGAGTCGACGTCCAGCTGGTCAGTCCGTCGCCGTCGCACTACCACTACTGGGCCGACGTCCCGACGGCCGAGAAGGTCTACCGCCTCGCCAACGAGGCCACCGCGGCCCACTGCGCCGAGGCGCCGGACCGTCTGCGGGGTCTGGGGCTGATCCCGCTCCAGCACCCCGAGCAGGCCGTCGCCGCCCTCGACCACGCGCTGGAGCAGGGGCTGGCCGGTGCGGAGATCTCGAGTCACGCTCCGGGCAGGGAGCTGTCCGACCCGGCCTACGAGCCGCTGTGGTCGCGCGCCGAGGAGACCGGGGCGATCATCTTCCTCCACCCGTTCGGCTGCACGCTCGACGAGCGCCTGGACCAGTGGTACCTGTCCAACACCGTGGGCCAGCCCACCGAGAACGCCGTCGCCCTCTCGCACCTGATCTTCTCCGGGGTCCTCGACCGGCATCCCGGGCTGAAGATCGTCGCGGCCCACGGCGGCGGCTATCTGCCCACCCACATCGGCCGCAGCGACCACGCGTGGCGCGCGCGTTCGGACGCGTCGGCCGGCTGCGCGCGGCTGCCCAGCAGCTACCTCGAGCGCCTGTACTTCGACTCGCTCGTACACGATCCCCGGGTCCTGCGGGCGCTGGTGGAAGCCGCCGGCGCCGACCGCGTCCTGCTCGGCTCCGACTTCCCCTTCGACATGGGCGCCGAGGACCCCGTCGGCGCCCTCCGGGCCGCGCGCCTGCCCGAGGCCGACGTCGAAGCCATCCGCGGCGCCAACGCCACCGCCCTCCTCCAGCTGGAGCGAAAGGACTGACATGCGTCTGCTCACCCACCTGCGGCACGTCGACCTCGCCGTGCCCGACTACGACAAGCAGCTCGACTTCTACGCCGGCGTCTGGGGCCTGACCAAGGTCGTCGAGGACTCCGGCATCTCCTTCCTCGCGGCGGAGGGCAGCCCGGAGCAGTACGTGGTCCGCCTGCGCAAGGCCGCCGAGAAGCGCCTCGACCTCGTCTCGTACGGCGCCGCGAACCGTACGGACGTCGACACGCTCGCCGAGCAACTCCTGGCGGGCGGAGTCGAGTTGATCTCCCGGCCGGGGACGGTCGACACCCCTGGCGGCGGATACGGCTTCCGCTTCTTCGACGTCGACGGCCGCACCATCGAGGTCTCCGCCGACGTCGAGGTCCGGCAGCACCGCAAGATCGAGGAGAAGGAAGCCATCCCGGTCAAGCTCTCCCACGTCGTCCTCAACTCCCCCGACCTGGACCGCACCCGCGCCTGGTACGAGCGGCACCTGGGCTTCGCGCTGTCCGACACCCTCAGCTCGCCCCACATGGGCGAGGTCATGCACTTCATGCGGATCAGCAACCAGCACCACTCCATGGCGCTCGCCAAGGGTCCGCACACCTCCCTGCACCACGTCTCCTTCGAGATGCGCGGCATCGACGAGTACATGCGCGGCTCGGGGCGCGTGATCCGCGCGGGCTTCCAGAAGATCTGGGGTCCGGGACGGCACATGGCGGGCGACAACACCTTCACGTACTTCCTCGACCCCCACGGCAACACCGTCGAGTACACCACCGAGCTGGAGGAGCTCGACGAGGACACCTGGCACCCCCACGTCTACGACTTCTCCCAGCCCGAGGTCACCGACCAGTGGGGCACGGCGAACCCGATGAACGAGCTGGTCGCCAAGGAGTCCTTCAACGACCCCGACCGCGGCTGCTTCGTCGCCCCGCCGGTCTAGAACCGCGGCGGTACGGCTCCGTCGGCCGTCGCCGCCGCCCCGCCGGTCCAGAACCGCCCCGCCGGTCCAGAACCGGCCCATCTGATCCCCGGGGCGCGGCGGCAGTGTCCCGCCCTGACTCGTGCCGCCGCGTTCCGGCCCCGGACCACGAGGCCGGAGCTGTCCCGAGGAGGCCGACGCCGGCGTTCCTCTTCGTCCAGGGCAGCCCGGCCCCGTGTCCGACCTCCCTCTTCCCTTTGGAGCCGCACCATGCGCTTCGCCTCTTTCGCGTACCGGCATCGCCGCCGCGTCGCCGTCGTGGAGGCCGACGGCACGCTCTTCCCCGTGCCGGGGGTCGCCTCCCTGACCGATCTGATCCGTGAGACCGACGGCCTCGCCGGCCTGCTCGCCGCCGGCGCGGCGGCGCTCGATGTGCCGCCCGGTCCGCACGTCTCCCAGGTGCGGCTGCTGCCGCCCCTGCAGCCTTCGTCCGTGCGGGACTTCGTCACCTTCGAGGAGCACGTCGAGGGCGTACGCCGATCCGTGAGCGGCGAAGCCGGTGTGCCCGACCAGTGGTACGTGGCGCCCACTTTCTACTTCACCAGTCCGCACGCGATCTACGGTCCCCAGGACGACGTGCCGATGCCTCCCGGGTCCTCCGTGCTCGACTTCGAACTCGAGGTGGCGGCCGTCATCGGCCGTGACGGCGGGGACCTCACCCCGGAGACGGCACGGGACCACATCATCGGATACACGATCTTCAACGACTGGTCCGCACGGGACCTTCAGTCCGCCGAGATGCGGGTCGGCCTCGGCCCGTGCAAGGGCAAGGACACCGCCTCCACCCTCGGCCCCTACCTGGTGACCGCCGACGAACTGGAGCCCTACCGTGACGCCGAGGGCTTCCTCCGGCTCGCGCTGACCGCCGAGGTCAACGGCGAGAAGGTCGGCAGCGACCTGCTGTCCAACATGAGCTGGACCTTCGAGGAGATGACCGCCTACGCCTCGCGCGGCACCCGGATCGTCGCCGGCGACGTACTCGGATCAGGTACCTGCGGCAACGGCGGCTGCCTCGCCGAACTGTGGGGCCGACGCGGTGAACAGGTTCCGCCGCCGCTGAAGCCGGGTGACACGGTCACCCTCACCGTCGAAGGCCTCGGATCCCTCACCACCCGCGTCGTGCCCGGCACGGCCCCGGTCGAGCTGCCCCGCGGACGGCGCCGCGACCGGGAGCGGCCGTGAACGGAGGGCGGCTCATGGGAAGGGTCGTCGTCGTCACGGGCGCGGCACGGGGCCAGGGCGCTGCCGAGGCCGAGGCGTTGGAGCGCGAAGGTGCCACGGTCGTCGCCACCGATGTGCGGGGTGGCGGGGACAGCGTACGGCGGCTCGATGTCACCCTGGCCGAGGACTGGGCCGATCTCGCCGATCACCTGCGCGCGTCGTACGGGGCCGTCCATGGCCTCGTCAACAACGCCGGCGTCACCTGGCGTGCCCGGCTGGACGAGGTGACCACCACGGACATGAGCCGTGTCCACGCCGTCAACGTGAACGGTCCCCTGCTGGGCATGCAGCATCTGGCGCCGCTGATGCCGCCCGGCTCGTCGGTCGTGAACGTCGGCTCCTCCGCCGCACTGACCGCCCACTATCCGGTGGCGTACACGACGAGCAAGTGGGCGCTGCGCGGCCTGTCGAAGACCGCCGCCATGGAGTTGGGGCCTCGCGGGATCCGGGTGAACACGATCCATCCCGGGTTCATCGAGACGGATATGACGGCCTCGGCCGCGCCGGCCTTCCGTGAGGCGAACATCCGCGAGACGCCGCTGGGCCGCGTCGGGAGCGTCGAGGAGATCACACCGCTGGTCGTGTTCCTGCTGTCCGACGAGTCGTCGTTCATCACCGGCGCCGAGATACCCGTCGACGGCGGACTCACCTCGCACGGAGGCGTGAAGTCCGTGTCCGACACGCTGTTTTCCTCCTCGCCTCCGACGACGCCGCTTACGGCTCCGGCACCGACCTCGTCGTCGACGGCGGTGGTCGGCCGTGCTGCCGATCCCCTCACCTGAAAGGAACTCCGGAACCGTGGACAAGGTCATCCGTGAAGCCGCGGATGCCGTCGCCGACATCCCCGACGGCGCATCGCTCGCCGCCGGGGGATTCGGCCTCGGCGGCATCCCCGAGACCCTGATCCGCGCCCTGCACTCCCAGGGCGCCGCCGGCCTCAGTGTCGTGTCCAACAACTGCGGAGTCGACGACCGAGGTCTCGGCGTTGAGGTCGAGCTCGTCCCGCGCGGGCGGGGCGGGGCCGGGCGGGGCCGACGGCGCGGGCGGCCTCATGGAAGGCCGGGCGGGCTGGAGCGGTGGGCGACACGTTCCGGCTGGAGCACCATGCCGGGCCTCACCGGCACACGTCGCGGCGCAATTCTCTCGACATGATCGTTCCGGGCGACCATCCTGGGTCCGTGGAATTCCTCTGCTATCACCGTGACCGGTCCGGATCCATGCCCCTGCGGCAGGCACTGCTGGAGGCGCACTGGGCGTACATGGACGGCTTCGCGAAGCAGCTGATCGCGCGTGGGCCGACCTTCGACGCGGCGGGCGAGAGGTGCACCGGGAGCGTGCACATCGTCGACCTGCCCGACGCCGCCACGGCCCGGGCGTTCGCCTTCGACGAGCCCAACTACCAGGCGGGGGTGTATCGGGACGTCCTGCTGCGGCGGTGGCGCAACACGCTGGGACGGACGATGTGGGAGTTCCCCGGCGGCCGCGAGGGCGGCAACCGCTACCTGGTCCTGGGCTTTGGGGAGGGCGAGCCCGTCGACCTCACCCCTCCGCCCGCCCCGAGCGAGCCGTCCGACCGGGACGACCTGATCGCCTACGGCCCCCTGCTGTCCGACGACGGCACCACCTGGGTGGGCACGGCGGCCCTGGTCCGCGCCCCGGACGCGGCGACGGCCGCGGCCGTCCTGCGGACCCCCGAGCGGTACGCCGACATCGAGGTCCACGACTGGTTCTTCGGCGGCCGCCCGACGACCTGACCATCCGGCGAGCCGGCCGAACGGGCTGGGGCCTGCGGCGTCCAGCACGTGAGACCGGCTTGGGGGGCCGCCCGCCGGCTGCCCCTGTCCCGTTAAGGTTCCCCCTGCCCGACGGTCGGTGTGCGATGCCCCGGCCCCCTCTTCCGCCTGATTTCCCCGAGGACGCCCATGTTTACGGTCAACGAGTATTTCGACGGCACGGTCAAGTCGATCGCGTTCACCCAGGAGCAAGGCCGGGCGACCATCGGCGTCATGGCACCGGGTGAATACGAGTTCGGCACCGCCGCTCCGGAGATCATGCACGTGGTCAGCGGCGCGCTGACGGTCAGGCTGCCCGACGCCGACGAGTGGCAGACCTTCGCCGGCGGGGACCACTTCAAGGTCCCCGGAGACAGCAGGTTCCAGCTCAAGGTCACGGTGGAGACCGCCTACCTCTGCGAATACCGCTGACCTCGCCGGCGCGTACCCTCAGCGCCGGACGCGGGGCATGCCGAGCCCGATCCAGGAGATGATCTCGCGCTGGATCTCGTTGTTGCCGCCGCCGAAGGTGAAGATGACGGCTGAGCGGTAGCCCCGTTCGAGTTCGCCGTGGAGGACCGCCCCGGCGGACCCCTCCTTGAGGGCTCCGGCCGCGCCGACGACCTCCATGAGCCAGGCGTAGGCGTCGCGGCGGGCCTCGGAGCCGTAGACCTTCACCGCGGACGCGTCCTGGGGTGTGAGGGTGCCGTGCTGGACGGCGTTCACCATCTGCCAGTTGAGGAGTTTCATCGCGTCGAGTCTGGTGTGCGTACGGGCGAGGCCGCGGCGCACCCAGCCGAGGTCGATCACGCGGCGGCCGTCGGCGAGCTTGGTGTCGGAGGCCCAGCGCTGGACGTCGTGCAGGGCCCGGATCGCCATCGTGCCGTGGGCGGCGAGCGTCACGCGCTCGTGGTTGAGCTGGTTCGTGATCAGCCGCCAGCCCTTGTTCTCCTCGCCGACGCGGTGGGAGACGGGGACACGGACGTTCTCGTAGTAACTGGCGGTGGTGTCGTGCGAGGCGAGGGTGTTGATGAGCGTGCAGGAGTATCCGGGGTCGCTCGTCGGGACGAGCAGCATGGTGATGCCCTTGTGGGCGGGGGCGTCCGGGTCGGTACGGACGGCGAGCCAGACCCAGTCGGCCGTGTCGCCGTTGGTCGTCCAGATCTTCTGTCCGTTCACGACGTACGCGTCACCCTCCGCGTCCCTGACCGCGCGGGTCTTGAGCGCGGCGAGATCGGTGCCCGCGTCGGGCTCGCTGTAGCCGATGGCGAAGTCGATCTCGCCGGAGAGGATCTTCGGCAGGAAGAACGCCTTCTGCTCGTCCGTACCGAACCGCATGATCGTGGGACCGACGGTGTTCAGGGCCATCAGCGGCAGTGGGACACCGGCCTGGGCGGCCTCGTCGAAGAAAATGAACTGCTCCATCGGGCTCAGCCCGCGCCCGCCGTACTCGGTGGGCCACCCCACCCCGAGCCAGCCGTCGGTGCCGAGCCTGCGCACGGTCTCCCGGTAGAACCGCTTCTGGGCGGCGCGGTCGGCGTACCGGGCGTGGACGTCCTCGGGCACGAGCTCGGCGAAGTAGGCACGCAGCTCCTCGCGCAGGCGGTGCTGGGCGGGCGTGTACTCGAGGTGCATGGGGCCTCCCGTGGCGGCGTCCTGGGTACCGTGCGCGCGACGGCGCCACGGTAGAACGTGTTCCACAAATGGGGAAGCCCCGTGACCGGCCCGGCACCCGAGGCACGCACCGCCCCGGCCCGACCGGGTGGCCGGACCGAGGCGGTGGCGCGGGGTCCGAGAGGGGTACGGGGTTCAGGGCAGAAGCTCGTCCAGGGAAGCGCGTCCCTTCTGCGCCATGCGGCGCTCCGCCCACGCGAGGTTCTTCGGATTCACGTCACGCCCGGAGGCGAGGACCAGGTCCTCCGCCGTGTATTCGCCCTCCGACCCGGCGTGCAAGAGGCGATCGGGCGTCGGGCTCTCCCCCGGAGATGTCTTGTCGGACTCAGCGTTCATGCCGCCTCCTACTAGTTCTTCCGGCTCTCGCCATTCTCGTGTCCGGCCACCCGTCCCGCATCCGGGCCGGGCCGCGGCCCGCCGCCCGCTCCCGCGACACGCCGCCGACACGTGGGTGGCCGAGCCACGACACACGGGAGCCCTCGATGCCTCAGTCCCAGCCCTTCCCTCTCCGCCGCGTCCGGGTCGTCGCCGTCCGGCCGGTCACCCCGCGCACGATCAGGGTGACGTTCGGCGACGACACCCTCTCCGGCCTCCGGCTCGCCGGCCGCCGCGGACCCGGACGGTGACGTGATGCGCTGGTACGCGGCGTACGGGGCGATTCCGGAGGCCGAGCGTGCCTGGATGCGCAGCTACACCTCCGGGCCCATGATCCGGCCGCGGCCACTGTGGACATCGACTTCTTCCTCCACGGGGAGGGCGGGAAGGGCGGAGAGGGTCCCGCGACACGCTGGGCGCGGGCCACGCGGCCCGGCGACACGCTGGGGATGTTCGGCCCGTCGGAGCACATCGCCCAGCCGGTCGCCGTCGGGGCGGCGGACTGGACCCTGCTGGTCGCCGACGGGTGCTCCCTCCCGGCGCTCGCCATTCGATCACCAGCGGCAGGCCGTCGAGGCGTCGGCAGATCTCCGCGCGCGCCTCGGGGCCGTCCGCCGGGTCGAAGCCGGCCCGCGCGGCCGCGCCGCGCTCCGCCAGCAGGCGCAGCGCGCCGTCCTGCGGCAGCGGCTCCACCCGCCGTACGCCCCAGTGGCTCTCGGCTGGTGGCGAGCACGGTGACCCCCGGGCAGCGGACCAGCAGCCGCTCCACCAGTTCCGCCGCCGCGGCGACCACGTGCTCGCAGTGGTCGAGGACCAGCAGGAGCCGGCGCGACGCGCAGTGCTCCACGAGCCGGGTGAGCGCGTCACGATCGCCCGGCTCCGCGACCGACGTCCCGCTCCACAGCTGCGTCTCCCTGCCGCCGAGTGCGGTGAGGACGGCGGAGGCGACGTCGGACTCCGTTCGTACGGAGGCGAGTTCGGCGACCCGTGCACCGTCCGGCCAGTGCGGAAAGGCCCGCTCGGCGGCCTCCAGGGCGAGCCGGGTCTTGCCGACACCGCCGGTTCCCACCGTCGAGGAGCCGGGCCGCCCGTGCCGGGTCCCCCGTCGCGAGCGCGCCGGACCCCTCGGCGGCCCGTCGTTCGAACACGTGGAGGTCGATGTCCTCGGGGCCGGCGGCGAGCCGGTACCCGCCGGTCGTGGCGGCGGCGGCCTCCCGCCCCAGCGTCCGGCGCAGGCGCCCGACCAGCGCC
Source organism: Streptomyces sp. NPDC003035 (assembly GCF_042888285.1). NCBI lineage: Bacteria > Bacillati > Actinomycetota > Actinomycetes > Kitasatosporales > Streptomycetaceae > Streptomyces > Streptomyces sp. NPDC003035. The sequence continues at coordinate 41,014 of NZ_JBIAPJ010000003.1, forward strand.
TGCAGCGCTCCGGTGGGATCCTGGGGCGGGCCGTTTTCCCAGATCCGGTCGATCAGCTCCCCCGCGCCGACGCCGCGGCCGCCCGCCGCCGCCGGCGCGGCCAGCAGGGCCCGGAGCCGGGCTCCGCTGAGCAGGGCCTCCTGGCCGTCGGCCCGGAGGGCGCGGCTCGGGCCGAGAACGCGGTAGCGCGGGATCACCGGCCCATTCTGCCCCGGGCCGGAAATTCTCCGGCACGCCGCGTGTCGCCGCCATGGCGTCGGAGGGGTGCCGGTTCGACAATGGGGGGGATGACCGACGACGACCGGCGCACGCGCAGTGGTGAGATCGGGCCCACCGAGCGGCTCGCCATGAATCGGACCGGCAGCTTCGACTGGGACCTCGACGCGGGCACGATCGACGTCGACGAGGCCGGGCTGCTGGTCTTCGGGCTGGACCGGCGCACGTTCGACGGGCGCCCCGACTCGCTCGTCCGGCGCCTCGGCCCCCTGGAGCGGGCCCGGCTCGACGCGGTCGTGCGCCGCGCGATCACCAGTGGCGAGACCTCGTACTCCGCACAGTTCCGCACCGAGGACGACGACGGTTCACCCCAGTGGACGCATGTGCAGGCACGGATTCTGCGCTCGCCGGACGGCTGGGCGCACCGGATCGTCGGGGTCGTCCGGGACACCACCGCCGAGGTCACGCACTCCGCGTTCGTGCTGGAGCTGGAGAAGCGCCGCGAGGTGCAGACCAACATCGTGGAGCGGACCACGCACGCGCTGTCGCGCGCGGTGACGGTCGACGACGTGACGGCCGCGCTGACGGGCCCCAGCGGGCTCGCCCGGCTCGGCGTCGACGGGCTCGCGCTCGGCCTGGTGGAGAACGGCTCGCTGAACCTCATCGCGCTGAGCGGGGAGTCGCTGGACGTCCTGAACGACTTCCGTTCGCGCCGGCTGGAGCGGGGGCTGCCGTTGGCCGAGGCGGTGCTGAGCGGGCGGCCGCGGTTCGTGCCCACGGTCTCCACGCTCGGACGGGACTACCCGGAGCTGGCTCCGTACGTCGAGCGGCTGAAGTTCGCGTCCGCCTGCTATCTGCCGCTCGTCGCGCAGGCCCGGTCGCTCGGCGGGATGGCGCTGTTCTACCGGCGCCGCTCGTCCTTCAACGCCGACGAGCGCAATCTGCTGCTCGGTCTCGCGGCGATCGTCGCCCAGTCCCTCCAGCGCGCGCTCCTCTTCGACGAGGAGCGCGAGCTGGCCACCGGCCTGCAGGAGACGATGCTCCCCCGTCGGATTCCGGTGATCTCCGGCGGTGAGATCGCCGTCCGCTACCACGCGGCGTGGAGCGGCCGGCGGGTCGGCGGCGACTGGTACGACGTGATCTCGCTGCCCCGCAGCCGGGTCGGCATCGTGGTGGGCGACGTCCAGGGCCACGACACCCATGCCGCCGCCATCATGGGCCAGTTGAGGATCGCGCTCCGGGCGTACGCGGGTGAGGGCCATGCCCCCTCGACCGTACTGGCCCGGGCCTCGCGCTTCCTCGCCGAGCTCGACACGAACCGCTTCGCGACCTGCACCTACGCCCAGGTGGACCTGGGCACCGGAACGGTACGCGCGGTGCGCGCCGGGCATCTGGGGCCGATGATCCGCCACACGGACGGCCGGGTCGGGCAGCCCAAGCTCCGTGGCGGGCTTCCCCTCGGTCTGGCGACCGTGTTCGGGGACGAGGAGTTCCCGGAGACACGGCTGGACCTCGTGCCGGGCGAGACGCTGGTGCTGTACACGGACGGCCTGGTCGAGCAGCCGGGATCGGACATCGAAACCGGTTTGAACGCGCTGTCGGAGGCGGTGAGCAGCGGTCCCCCGCAGGCGGAGGCGCTCGCGGACCATCTGTCCGAGCAGCTGTGGGAGCGGTGGGGCGCGGGTGACGACGTGGCCCTGCTGGTGCTGCGGCGCAGCCCGGACCCGGGGACGCCGAGGGCGCCGCGCATCCACCTGTACGTCCACCAGGCGGATCCGCAGGGTCTGTCGGACGCGCGGGCGGCGGTGGGCCAGGCGCTGCGGGACTGGGGGATGCCCGAACTGGCCGACGACGCGGAACTGTTGACGGGCGAGCTGCTGGTGAACGTGCTGCTGCACACCGAGGGCGGGGCGGTGCTCACGCTGGAGGTGCTGCCCGAGCCGGTGCGGCGGGTGCGGCTCGCCGTGCAGGACCGGTCGAGCGCGTGGCCCCGCAGGCGCACACCGGGCGAGGCGGCGACCTCGGGGCGCGGTCTGCTGCTCCTCGACGCGCTGGCGTCGCGGTGGGGTGTGGAGCCGCGCGGCGAGGGCAAGGCGGTGTGGTGCGAGATCGGTCCGGCGCAGGTGCCGGCCGCGGCCGAAACACCTGGTCGAGGGTGAGGTGACCGCATGGATCCCGTGGCGGCGCTGGACCGGATCGCGTTCCTCCTGGAGCGCTCGCAGGCACCGACGTACCGGGTCAAGGCTTTCCGTACCGCGTCCGCGGCAATCGCGGCCCTGCCGGACGGCGAGGCGGAACGGCGGGCGGCGGCCGGCACCCTGGAGTCGGTCAAGGGCATCGGGCCGAAGACGGCGGCGGTGATCCGGGAGGCCCTGGAGGGCAGGGTGCCGGAGTATCTGGCACGCCTGGAGGCCGAGATCGACGTGCCGGCGGTCAGCGGCGGCGAGACGTTGCGGGCGGCGTTGCGCGGCGACTGTCATCTGCACTCCGAGTGGTCGGACGGCGGCAGCCCGATCGCGGACATGGGTCGCACGGCGGCGGGGATCGGCCATGAATGGGCGGTCCTGACCGACCACTCGCCGAGCCTGAAGGTCGCCCGCGGGCTGTCGCCGGACCGGCTGCGCGAGCAACTGGACGTGGTGGCACGGCTGAACGAGGAGTGGGCGCCGTTCCGGCTGCTGACCGGGATCGAGTGCGACATCCTGGAGGACGGTTCGCTGGACCAGGAGCCGGAGCTGCTCGACCGCCTCGACGTGGTGGTCGGTTCGGTGCACTCGAAGCTGCGGATGGACGCGCCGGCGATGACCCGGAGGATGGAGAAGGCGGTACGCAATCCCCTGATGGACATCCTCGGGCACTGTACGGGGCGGCTGGTGAGCGGGGGACGGCTGCGGCCGGAGTCGACGTTCGACGCGGACCGGGTCTTCGCGGCGTGTGCCGAGTCGGGGACGGCGGTGGAGATCAACAGCCGTCCGGAGCGGCTCGATCCGCCGCGGCGGCTCCTGCGGCGGGCGGTGGAGGCCGGGGTGTGGTTCGCGGTGGACACGGACGCGCACGCGCCGGGGCAGTTGGAGTGGCAGATCTTCGGCTGTGCGCGGGCGGAGGAGTGCGGGGTGCCGGCGGAGCGGGTGATCAACACATGGTCGGCGGAGAAGTTGCTGCGGTGGACGCGGGATGGCTAGGACGTGTCCGGCCGATCATGTGACTACTGGGTGTCAGACAAGGGTGCGGCCATCCTTGCTCGGTCACCAGCAGCCGAGGAGCTGTGCTTCGACCAGGGTGATAACGACCCGTTCGGCTTCGGTAGGCGCCTTGTCCGGTGTGGGCGGTCACAACTCGTCGTCCTCGTCATCTTCGTCCTCGTCGTCGTCTTTGAGGTATGCGGGGTCGAGGACGTCGACCAGGCGCTCATCGATCGGCATACCAGAGGAGTCTTCGTCTTCCAGGATCCGGCACAGGATGTTCAGCGGGTAGAACCCCTCATCCGGCCCGGCATCCGGGAAGGCGACACTGGGGGTGTCGAGGGCCGGGGTGTCCGCTGGGTCGAACAGCGGCGGATAGCCGCCCTCGTCCAACGGCTCCGGCGTGTATCGCCACACCATCCCGTGGGTGCGGCACATCATCTCGCCGACGTACCACACGGCGCCCTGCACGAACGGGGTCCGGCGCTGCTCTGTGAGCTGATCCAGGCCGCTGGCGGTCTCGCGGATCAGGGTGTCGAGGACGTCGAGGGAGGCCGGGGTGAAGTCGAACAGCGCGGCGCCCCCGGCCTGGTCGGCCCAGGACGGGAAGGTGTTCTGGCGTTCCAGCAGCCACGCCATCAGCTCGGGGTGACGGGTGGGGTGTTCGGTGGGGTTCACGTCGTCGCTCATGGGACATCACGGTAGCGGGCCGTGCTGACACAGGCCCAACGGGCCGTACTCTTCACTGAGTTGACACACGCCCCGTGAAGGAACCTGTTGCATCTGGCGTGCCGTCAGTGGCTAGGCTGGCCGGCGAACGGGTGGCAAGCCACGGGGGCCCTTACGCCGCCCGGTTCCTTCTCTGTCCCATGAGCCCCCACCCAGGGACATGTACGTGAGAAAATCCATGACCACCCGCATACGGCGGCGCCTGACTTCGTGTCTCGCGGTCGCCGCGGCGGCGGGGATGATGCTGGTCGGTCTCCCGGGCGCCGCGCAGGCTGCGCCCGGTGACTACGCCAAGGTCAGCTCCGGCGGCAGGTGCGACACCATGCACCTGAAGAAGGCGTTCCCCCGCACCCCGAACAACTCCGGCGCTCCGACCGGGCAGCACCACTGGACCCGGTCCGGCCCGGACGAGGAATACTACTTCAACCTCTTCTACAAGGGCTTCGAGAACGTCCCCACCCCCACCCAAGCCGACCTGAACGCGGCCGGGTACAGCCGGGCGGACATCGACAAGTGGGACAAGGCGTACGCCGCGTCGAAAAACCCCGAGGACATGAAGCGCGCGATCTGGGCGCGCTACAACCGCTACAAGCGGGACACGAAGGGAACCCCGAAGCCGTTCGCCAAGTGGGTGCCCCAGCACCTGATCGGCGGTCAGCACGTCCGCGAGAAGGGCGGTGTCTTCGAGCGGAAGACCGTCCAGGACTACAACCTCATCGGGCCCGACTGGCTGTGTGAGGTGAAGGTCGAGATCTTCGACAAGAACGGCAACAAGATCGCCTCCCGCCGCTACGACGCGTGGAACCAGCGGACCGGCGACCTGGGCGAGTTCAAGTCCAACGGCAAGCGCATCAAGGGCCAGTTCGCCAACGACAAGATCATCCTTCGCCACAAGGACGCGAAGTACGACTTCACGAAGTCGAAGTTCACCATGTTCACCGGCGAGAAGCCCAACAACGTCACCACCCGCGAGTACAAGGCGGAGAACGCCAAGCTCCGCGGCGAACGTGGCACCGGGAACAACCCGATCCGGATCGCCGAACGCCGCGCGACCGCCAAGGGCGTGTATCCCCAGACGAAGTACACGAAGACGTACATGCCGTTCTCCCCCAAGCCGAACATCGGCACGCAGGGGCCGATCAACTCGCTCGCCTACGGCTCGGGGAAGAACCCCGCGCAGGCCCGGCAGCTCCAGAACCAGTACAACCAGATCGACACCCGGGGCGCGCTCGGCCGCGGCCCCGGTGGCGTCGACTTCTCCACCCTGGAACTTCAGTACGTCGGCAACCCCGTCAAGGGGAAGGGCCTGGACTACTCCATGAAGGCCGACTTCGTGGACGACGAGGACACCAACCCGGGCTGGGGTGGTCAGGCGAAGCTCGAACTGGCCTCCGACGCCCTGTTCACGTGGCTGGCCCTCACACCGGACCGCATGTGGGTGAACCTCAACCCGGACCAGCCCGAGACGATCATGGACAAGGGCTTTGGTGAGACCGACACCGGTCGTGTCCTCCTCGAAGCCGACATGGAGATGAAGCGGGACTTCTCCCGCGCCATGGACCCCAAGAAGTCCCCCGGACGCGAGTTCATGAACGCCGCCCCCAAGGTCAACGGCGTCCCCTGCTGGGGGTCGGGCCGTAACTGGATCGTCCCCGGCCCGGCGAAGGTCCGCGAGCAGGACGGCGGCATCTACATCCTGGACGCGCCGCTGAAGGTCAACCACGCGGCGATGGAGTTCAGCACCCCGCCGAACGGCGAGCGCTGCGACACAAAGCTGACCAAGGCGGAGAAGGACTACAGCCACCGCCTGATCACGCGTCTCCTCGTCCCGCACGTGCAGAAGCAGATCAACACCGAGGCGAAGTACGCCGACCTGCGGCGCGTCTACAAGTCCCGCGTGGCCGCCGAGTGGATCCGCCTCCAGGACGCCAAGACGCCCACCGACTTCCGGCCGATCATCAACAGCAATGATCTGAAGCGGTGGCCCCTGCGGGCCCCCCACGCGGACTGGGACAAGCGGACCGTGTGGAAGGAGATGGTGAAGTCCTTCACCAAGGGTGACTTCACCTACGAATGGCCCCTCGCAGACGGACGGATCTACACCTTCTTCGTCGGCGGCGTCGACTTCTCCAAGGCTCCCAAGCGGAACATCACCCCCGTAGAGTTCCAGACCCAGCACCGCACCCTCCCCAAGGAGACGAAGGACTCCGTCCGCGCGGAGACGTCCGCCCGGAACGCCGACATCGCGTTCCTCGGCGGGAACGGGTCGGCCAAGACCGACGACGGCAGGCCCGACCCCACCCCCACGCCGACACCGACCGACCCCGGGAAGCCCGACCCGACCGACAAGCCCACCCCCACGCCGAGCAATCCCGACCCGACGGACCCGACGTCGCCGCCCGCCACCAGCGGGCCCGGCACGAAGGACCCTGACGGCGACCTCGCCGACACCGGATCCGACACGCCCATCGGCCTCATCGGCGGCATCGCCGCCGCCCTGGCCGCCGCGGGCAGCGCACTCGTCTGGTGGCGCCGCCGCCAGACCCGCACCGAGCACTGACCCGGCGCACTGACGTGTAGGACCAGCAGAGGGCCCCTTCCCGCGGGAAGGGGCCCTCTCGCATGTCCCGGCCGCCTCGGCGGGTCGAGTCGAAATCGACCGCAGTCCTTTCGATCGAAACGCTTACGTTCGCTTCGGTCAGCAGCCCTCCACGTCTGCACCACGAGACCATGCCGAGGTGGCTGTGGCGCAGCACGATCATCGCTCTCGTGCTTGGCGTCGCCATGGTCCTTACCGGCATCTTCATCAGAGGTGTGACCGGCAACGTTTGCCGGGGTGGGCGGTCACACCGCGTTGGGTAGCGGTTCACCGCCCCGGCGGATGCCTTTCTCACTGCGGATGCGGGCGCGTTCGCGTCGTTGGGCGGCCAGGACGTCAGGGTGGCGGGCATTGGCGTTGGGCCAGCGCAGGTAGGCGTGCAGTGCCCGGGTCTGGACGGTGCGGTTGGGGTGGTTCGAGTTGGCCAGGGTGAGCTGCCGCAGTGGCCCGGAGTGAGCCTCGATGGGGTTGGCCCAGGACGCGTAGGTCGGGGTGAAGCACAGCTCGACCTTGTTCCGCGCTGCCCGGGGGATCTCCAGAAGGAGCCGCCCGGTGGGGTCTTTGCCGAACCAGCCGATCACGGACTCGGACGTTCCCGGGGCGGGCTGACCACCAAGATTCATCTTGCGGTGGAGCAGGACAGAAGCCTCTGTCGATCGTGATCACAGCCGGGCAGCGTGGTGACTCGCCGCAGTTCGAGCCGGTTCTGGAGGCGATTCGGGTGCCTCGGCTGGGGCTTGGGCGACCACGCAAACGTCCGGACCGGGTCCGCGCGGACAAGGCATACGACTCCCGCAGTAACCGCTCCTACCTGCGACGACGCGGGATCAAGGCCACGATTCCCATCGCTGCAGATCGTGCCAGCAACCGGGCCAAGCTCGGCTCCCGCGGCGGCAGGCCGCCGAACTTTCGACAAGACCGACTACCGCGAACGCCACGCTGTCGAGTGCGGAATCAACCGCCTCAAAAGGCGACGGGCAGTGGCGACCAGATACGACAAACTCGCCGTCCGCTACGAAGCCACGGTGCTGGTCGCAGTTCTCAACGAGTGGCTATGAGCCTCAGGCTCAGTCGCCCAAAACGGGTGTCTCACCGCGCGACGCGTCGCTGTCCATGACCACGTTCGCCGGCAAGTGTCTCACCGCGAGAGCGGCGGCTTCCGCCGGCGTCGCGGCCTCGCCAAGGAGGTCGGCGTAGCCGGATGAGTAGACCTTGTATGGCGGTCCGCCGTACAGAATGAAGGGGAGGTCGTCGTGGCCTGGTTCAAGCCACGGCGGCGCGCTGCGCAGGAAGTGCAGTGTGCCGTGAGTCGGGAAGGGATAGAGACCGCGCAAGCGCGGCTCAGCATGCGCGGCCTCAACGACGACAGGCAGGGAGTCATGCATGGCTCCCCGCGTGCCCGGCCTGCGTTCCAAGAGCCAGCACCAGGCTGTCGCGACATCGGGGGCTTCAGACATGGCCCCTATCTTCGACGCCCCAAGGTCAGCACACAACCGACTCAGCTTCTCGGCGAGCGGTCAAAAGCTGCGACTTTCCCAACAGGCCCTAGGAGCAGTCCTCTCGATCTTCGCTGTGGGAGGATGCCGTCCATGATTGATATTCGAAGGGGCCGTGCCGCGTAGAACGCCAGCTTCACTTCGGCCGCGGGAACGTGGCTGGAGGAGCCCCTGGGCGCGTTATCGCGATGTCCCTGGCCTGTCGGGGGCGGCGAATGCGGCCGTCCGCATGCTCGAGCGGGGCAGCCTGGCGCCGGGCATTGTGTCTGTCGCGCTGAGCGTATGGTCGGTCCGCGTCCATGGCACCGAACGCCGGTGGAGGTGGTGGGAGGCCCAGTTCACCTGCCCGTGCTGCGGCGAGGGTTGGGCCCGAGACAAACTGCAAGAGGCTCTGTCCATGCTGCCGCCGAGGGCCGCCGCCGAACTGCGGGTGAAGGTCGAGCGCCTGGACGAGGTGCTACTCAAACGAACGCTCCACGAGCCCACGACAGATCCAGAGTTGGCATGGTGGCATCGCAGGTGCTGACCGTGCCGATGCCGTCCAGTGGATCGTTGGTCCTCGGTATGACGGGTCGGGGGGATCTGACAGAGGCGGAGTGCCGACGCCTGGAGCCGTTCCTGCCAGCGGGATCGACTAGGGCATCTCAGTCGACTCACCTCGATCCGTTCCCACCACGGGGTGGCGATGGCACACCAGATCGGGGTCCCGTGGGCGAGGCCACGCGCCCGTCTGGTGGAGGTGGTGCAGGAGGCGAGGCGCCCACAGCAGCCGCCGGACCCGCCGGTACCTGCGGCGACGCGGCATCCGCCACCTCAAGCTCAAGAACGACGACAAACGCGCCTACGCCTACCTGGATACCGTCACCGCCACAGCGATCATCATCTGGCTCCGGCCATGATCGGCCGGACAGAACCTAGCGACGCGGGCCCCAGAGGCACGCACGGCCACCAGGAAGTGGTCAGGCGCGGCGCTGCCAGACGGTGGTCGCGTTGCAGAACTCGCGGATGCCGTGACCGGAGAGCTCCCGGCCGTAGCCGGAGCGCTTCACGCCGCCGAAGGGGAGCGCCGGGTGGGAGGCCGTCATGCCGTTGACGAAGACGCCGCCGGCCTCCAGGTCCCGTACGAAGAAGTCGATGTCCTCGTCGCTTCGGGTCCAGACGTTCGAACTGAGGCCGAAGGGGGAGTCGTTGGCGACGGCCACCGCCTCCTCGATGTCCGACACCGGGTACAGGGTGGCGACCGGGCCGAAGGTCTCCTCCAGGTGGATGCGCATCCGGGGGGTGATACCGGTGAGGACGGTCGCCTTGTAGAACCAGCCGCGGGACCGGTTCTCCGGGCGTGCTCCGCCGCACAGGACGGTAGCGCCCTTCTGTACGGCGTCGTCGACCAGTTCCTCGAGGTCGGTGCGGCCCCGCTCGGTGGCGAGCGGGCCGATGTCGGTCGATTCGTCGAGGGGGTCGCCGACCGTCAGGGCGTTCATGGCGGCGGTGAAGCGTTCGGCGAAGTCGTCGTAGACATCGGTGTGGACGATGAACCGCTTGGCCGCGATGCAGGACTGGCCGTTGTTCTGGACACGTGCGGTGACGGCGGTCTTGACGGCGCGCGGGAGGTCGGCGGAGGGCATCACGATGTACGGGTCGCTGCCGCCGAGCTCCAGGACCGTCTTCTTGACCTCGTCGCCCGCGATGGCGGCGACCGAGCGCCCGGCGGGCTCGCTGCCGGTCAATGTGGCGGCGGCGATCCGGCGGTCGCGCAGGACGGCCTCGACCGCTCCGGAGCCGATGAGGAGGGTCTGGAAGCAGCCTCCGGGGAATCCGGCGCGGCGGAAGAGATCGCCGAGGTAGAGGGCGGTCTGGGGGACGTTGGAGGCGTGCTTGAGGAGCCCGGTGTTGCCGGCCATGAGGGCGGGCGCGGCGAACCGGACGACCTGCCAGAGCGGGAAGTTCCAGGGCATGACGGCGAGGACCGGGCCGAGGGGACGGTAGTGGACGCGAGCGGTGTCGGCCCCGGAGTCGTGGACGTCGGCCTCGGCGGGGTGCTCGTCGGCGAGCAGGGCCTCGGCGTTGTCGGCGTACCAGCGCATGGCCTTCGCGCACTTGGCCGCCTCGGCGCGGGCGGCCACGATCGGCTTGCCCATCTCGGTGGTCATCGTGCGGGCGATGTCCTCGGCGTCCTCGTCGAGAAGGTCGGCGGCACGCCGCATGAGGCGGGCGCGTTCGGCGAAAGAGGTGGTGCGGTACTGCCGGAAGGTCTCGTGGGCGGCGGCGATCCGCCGCTCGACCTCGTCGTGCCCGTGGGCGTCGTAGGTACGCAGCGTCTCACCGGTCGTGGGGTTCACGGTGGCGATACCCATGTCGTCTCCTCCTGCCCGTCCGCCCCACAGGAACCCTCCCGCGCGCCGTCGCGCACCGCAATCGGGGAGGGGGCGCCGGGGTGACGACGCCTCCGGGCGGCCGGAGGACCGGCCCGCGACGGGCGGGGCGGGCCGGGCGGGGGCGGCCCCGGGGCCGTATCGGCGGCCTGTTCCGCGGCAGGGTCAGGACTTCTCCGTGCCCGACACCCACCGCAGCGCGCCCGAGAGGTGTGCCCGGAAGGTCTCGTCGCCGTACGCCTCCGCCGCGTGGCCCAGTGCCGTGAAGAAGACGCGGCCGCGGTCGGCCTCGCGGCACCAGACCAGGGGATGGTCCGCGCCCAGCGTGCCGCCCCGGTAGGTCGACTCGTCCGCGCGGGCCAGGACCCGTACCCCGGTCCCCCGGGGGTTCGACGTGAAGTTGTACCACTCGTCCGTCCAGGACCACCGGCCCGGCAGCGGGGCCGTTCCGGGGTGGTCATGGGTGTCCACGCGCACCACACCCGGCTGGATCTCGGGGTGGCCGTCGAAGCGGGTGCCGAGGAGTTCGCCGTAGAAGGGCCAGTCCGGTTCGGCGTTGGCCGCCGCGTGGATCGCGAGGAGACCCCCGCCGCCACGGACGTACGCCTCGAATGCCTCCCGTCCGGACGGCGTCAGGACCGTGCCGGTCGTCGACAGGAGGACCACCGCCACGCACCGCCCCAGCCGCTCCTCCGTGAACACGGCCGGGTCCTCGGTCGCCTGGGCCGTGAACCCCGCCTTGGTCGCCAGCTCCGCGAGCGCCGCCGCGCCGGCCGGAATCGAGTCGTGGCGGTAGCCCGCGGTGCGGGTGTAGATCAGGACGTCCGTGTTCGGCACGAGGTCAGCTCCCTGGGGCAAGCACGCCGGTGAGCGCCGGTAAGCGCTTTCCGTCCGACGGTAGTCAGCGAGGTCCCGGCCCCGCAAGGCCGTTCCCCCGAGGGAGCTCCGTGCGATCCATTGGCGCATCGGATACGCCTCTGTATCTTTTGGCGGGCACCGCGTCACGCCGCGTAAGGAGCATCGATGAAAACACTCCCGCCCGCCCTGGCCGCCGCAGTCGGTCCCCTGCCCGAAGGGGTCACCCTCCCCCTGCCGCCCACCTTCGACACCGTCGAGGAGGAACGCCGGTACCGCAAGGAGCAACTCGCCGCCGGTTTCCGGCTCTTCGGCAGGTTCGGGTTCTCCGAGGGGGTCGCCGGGCACATCACCGTCCGGGACCCGGAGAACCCGGAGGCCTTCTGGGTCAACCCGTTCGGGATGAGCTTCAGCCAGATCAAGGCGTCCGATCTGATCCTCGTGGACCAGGACGGCACCCTGCTCTCCGGGAACCGTCCCGTGAACCGCGCCGCGTTCGTCATCCACTCCCGCGTGCACGCGGCCCGCCCCGACGCGGTCGCCGCCGCGCATGCGCACTCGCTGCACGGCAAGGCGTTCTCCAGCCTCGGCATCCCGCTGGATCCGATCACCCAGGACGCCTGCGCCTTCTTCGAGGACCACGGGATCTACGACGACTACCGGGGTGTGGTCAACGAGCTGGACGAGGGCGAACGGGTCGCGAAGGCGCTCGGGGACCACAAGGCGGTCATTCTCAAGAACCACGGGCTGCTCACGGTCGGGCACTCGGTGGCGGAGGCCGTCTGGTGGTTCATCACCATGGAACGCTCCTGCCAGGCGCAGCTGTTGGCGATGGCGGCGGGAACGCCACAGCTCATCGACCGCGAGACGGCGCTGATCACGCGGGGGCAGGTCGGTACCCACCTCGCGGGCTGGTTCCAGGCCCGCCCGCTGTGGGATCAGATCACGGCGTCGGACCCGGACCTGTTCGACTGACCGACGTCTCCGTCTGCGGCCCGATCCCCGGCGTCGACGCCGAGGTCCACCGGCCCGACCTCACACGTCGTCGCGAGGTCCACCCGCCCGTCCTCATCCACGGCGGAGGGCCCGATCACCCGCGTCGACGCTGCCAACAGCGGGGCCAGGAACTCCCGTTCGAGGCTGCCCGGGGGAAGCTCCGCCGGTTCGACATAGCTCTGCGCGAGTCCGCCCTCGCGCAGGGCGATCAGCAGCCGGGCGAACCGGTCAGCGTCCACGGTCAGTTCCCGGCCGGCCCGGCGCAGCACCGCCGTCAGCCCGCGGGCGATCTCGGCCCGCAGGCGGGCGTCGTGCCGGGCGAGCACCCACGCCGCCTGCGGGTCCCGGATGGCGTGCAGGGTGAACTCGGTGGTGACGAGGAACCAGTCCCGCTCGTCCGGATCGACCCGGGAGGCGAGTTCGGCCAGCCGCTTCAGGGTGTACTCCTCGGCGGGCAGGGCGTCGATCGCCTCCGCCAGCCGGCGCACGGTCCGCTCGCTGTGCTCGTCGAAGAGTGCGAGGAACAGCTCTTCCTTGCTGGCGAAGTTCGAGTAGTAGGCGCCACGGGTGTAGCCGGCCCGCTCACAGATCTGCTCGATCGAGGTCGCGTGGAAGCCGTGCTCGGCGAATGTCTCCAGAGCGGCCTTCAGCAGGGCGGCCCGGGTCCGGGGCCGGCGCTTGGTGACGCCTTTCGGCACGGGTGGGCCCTCCTTCGTCGCGATCGGGGCGCCCACGATACCGGCGCCTCGCGCAGGCACGGATCGGCCCCGGAAGATAAGATTCACGCATGGGAGAGCGGCCCGTCGCACCCGCCGCACCCGAGCTCGTCCTCGAGATCGACGGGGACGCGACACTGATGAGTCCGAGCCGGGTCTATCGCATCGGGCGCGACCCCACCAGCGACATCGTGCTATCGGACGATCGGACGTCCTGGCACCACGCGGTCCTGCGCGCCGTCGGCGGGCACTGGACGCTGGAGGACGAGGGGAGCACCAACGGCACCTTCGCGGACAGCCGCCGCGTCGCTTCCCGCGAGGTCGGCCCGGGTACGGTCATACGCTTCGGGCATCCCGGGGACGGCCCGCGCGCGGTCCTCTCGGGGCGCGATTCGGCTCCCGTGGCGGGGCGCAATTCGGCTCCCGCGGCGGGGCGCGCGCCGGCGCCCGCGTCACGGCCCGAACCGGCCCCCGCGCGGGAGCCCGGCTCCTCGGGCCCGGCGCCACCGCCCGTACCGACCCCCGAGCCGCCGACTCCCGTGCCTCCTCCCCTCCCGGCCCCGGAGCCACCGGCCCCCGCGCCGCCGCGGACTCCGCCCAGGCCTTCGGCCGTCTCCCATCCGGCCGCCACGGGCACCTTCCGGCAACCCACCTCCGTACGACCCCTCCCCACCCGCACCGTGCGCATCGGCCGGGGGCCCGACAACGATCTGGTCGTCGACGACCTCGTGGTCTCACGGCGCCACGCCGAACTGCGGGCGCAGCCGGACGGCACGTACTGGATCCACGACCTCGGCAGCCACAACGGCACCTTCCTCAACGGCCGTCCCGTGGTCGACTCCCGCGTGACCCCCGACGACATCGTCGGCATCGGTCACTCCGCGTTCTGCCTCATCGGCGGACAGCTCGTCGAGTTCACCGACACCGGTGAGGTCTCCCTCGACGTACAGGATCTGGCGGTCACCGTCGACCACGGCCGCAAGACCCTCCTCGACGACGTGTCCTTCCCCGTCGGGCAGAAGTGCCTCCTTGCCGTCGTCGGGCCGTCCGGCGCCGGCAAGTCCACCCTGCTCGGCGCGCTCACGGGCCAGCGCCCCGCCGACCGCGGCACCGTGTTCTACGACGGGCGGGACCTCTACCGCGACTACGCGGAGCTGCGCCAGCGCATCGGGCTTGTCCCGCAGGACGACATCCTGCACCACCAGCTCACCGTACGGCGGGCCCTCGGGTACGCCGCCGAGCTGCGCTTCCCCGAGGACACCGCGACGGCCGAGCGCCGGGCCCGGGTCGACGAGGTCATCGGCGAACTCGGTCTGGGCGAGCGGGTGGACCAGCCCGTCCACAGTCTCTCCGGCGGTCAGCGCAAGCGGGTCAGCGTGGCCCTGGAGCTGCTCACCAAGCCGTCGCTGCTCTTCCTCGACGAGCCGACCTCCGGCCTCGACCCGGGCATGGACCGCTCGGTGATGCACATGCTGCGCGACCTCGCCGACGACGGCCGTACGGTCATCGTCGTCACGCACAGCGTGCTGAGCCTGGACGTCTGCGACCGGCTGCTGGTGCTCGCGCCGGGCGGGCGGGTGGCCTACTACGGGCCACCGGGCGACGCACTGGAGTTCTTCGGGTTCGCGCAGTGGCCGGAGGCGTTCGAGGCCTTCGAGAACGAGCGCGACCGCGACTGGGCGGAGCAGTACCGCTCCTCCCCCTCCCACCGCCGGTACATCGCCGACGCGATGGACCGGCCGGGCCCGGCCCGCTCCGGAGCGGCACCGGAACCCGGGCCGCCGCCCAAGGCGCAGAGCTGGGGCTCCCAGCTCCGTACGCTCGTGCGCCGCTACTCCGCCGCCCTGGCCGCCGACCGGACGTTCCTCGCCATCATGATCGCCCTGCCGTTCGTGATGGGCGCGATGGCCCGGGCCCTGTCGGAGGGCAGCCTCAACCCCGAGTCGACGCTGAACGTGCTGCTCATCCTCTGTGTCGGCGGTGTCCTGACGGGGGCCGCGAACGCGGTGCGCGAGCTGGTCAAGGAGCGCACGATCTACCGGCGGGAGAGAGCCGTCGGCCTGTCGCGCTCCGCGTATCTGATGTCGAAGGTCGTGGTGCTCGGTCTGATCACGATCGTCCAGGCGGTCGTCCTGACCCTGGTGGCGCTGATCGGGGTGCCGCTGAACGTGCCGGACGGCAAGGGTGTGCTCCTGCCGCCCCTCGTGGAGCTCACGCTCGCGGTGGCCCTGCTCGCCTTCACGGCGATGATGCTCGGGCTGTTCGTCTCCGCCCTGGTCCGCAAGGAGGAGGTGACCATGCCGCTGCTGGTCCTCCTCGCCATCGTCCAGGTGGTGTTCTGCGGGGCGCTGCTCACGGTGCACGGGTCGCCGGTCCTCGAACAGCTGGCGTGGCTGGTGCCGTCGCGGTGGGCGTTCGCGGCGATGGGCGCCACCATCGACATCGGGAGGACCGCACCGAGCGAGAAGACGGCGGATCCGCTTCTGGACCACACCCTGGGCGCATGGCTGTTCGACATGGGGATGCTGGTCGTGCTCTGTCTCGTCCTCGGCTTCGTCGTCGCGCGGCTGCTGCGCCGGCACGAGCCGGTGATCATGCGCAAGTGAGCCGAGCGAACGAGCGGAGCAAGGAGCAGAGAGGCAGGCGGTTCATGGGTTTCCCGGTCACTCCCCCCGTACCGGACTACGTGCCGGACTTCCGGCCGACGCACGTCGTGCCGCGCGACGGGATGCCCGCGTGGGAGGCTCCCGATCCGGGCCTGCCCACCGTGCCGCTCGACGCGTTCCTGCCCGTGGAGCTCGTGCAGCGGCTCGGCGACTGGGGACAGGTCCTCTGCTCGAACGGCTGGTCCGCCTGGGTCGACGCGCGGCTGCTCGTCTCCGTGCCCGTCGACCCGCCGGAGGCCCGTCAGCCGCTCGCCAGGACCGCCGACCCGCGGCCGCTGATCGCCCGGGCGGAGGAGTCGCTCGGCCGCTTCCGGCGGGCCGCGGAGGAGTTGGCGGCGGGCCGCACGGACCGGGACACGTTCCGGCGGCGCACGTTCGGGCTGCGCGTCGGGATGGTGGTCGACGGCGAGTCGCTGTGGCTGTACGACGGGGAGCACGAGCGCTGGGTGTACTGCGACGGGACCGGGCTCAGTGCGTACGCGGTCTCCGCCGGGCCCTCGGCGGCGGCCGCCGTCCCGGCGGGCGAGGGGGTCGGCACCGGGCACGAGCCGACGCGGGTGGTGTCGCGGCTCGACGCGGACGTATCGGGCCCGGCGGGCCCGGCGGGCGCGGAGGGCGCGGAGGGCGAGAAGGGCGAGGAGAGTGGACGGCCGAACGAACCGGCCGGACCGCCGCCCACCCGGGTCGTGGACGTGACGAACCTGCCGGGTGAGGGCTGATGGCCGGCGCCTCCCGGCACACGGATCTCCCCGTCGGCCGGGAGTCGGGGCTCATCGGCAAGCAGATCGCGAGCTACGTGGTGGATGCCGAGATCGGGCGCGGCGGGATGGCGGTCGTGTACCGGGCGCGCGATCTGCGCCTCGACCGGACGGTGGCGCTGAAGCTCCTGGCTCCCGAACTGGCCCGTAACGACACCTTCCGCAAGCGGTTCGCGCACGAGTCGCGGGTGGCGGCGGCGATCGACCATCCGCACATCGTGCCGGTCTTCGAGGCGGGCGAGACGGAGGGGGTGCTGTACATCGCGATGCGGTACGTCCCCGGGCAGGACCTGCGGGCGCTCCTGGACCGCGAGGGCGCGCTGCCGCCGGTGCAGGCGGGGCGGATCGCCATCCAGGTCGCGTCCGCCCTGGACGCGGCGCACGCGCACGACCTGGTGCACCGGGACGTGAAGCCGGGCAACATCCTGGTCGCCGAGGGGACGGACCGCGACCATCCGGAGCATGTGTACCTCACGGACTTCGGGCTCACGAAGAAGTCGTTGTCGCTGACCGGTCTGACGACGGTGGGGCAGTTCGTGGGCACGCTGGACTACGTGGCGCCGGAGCAGATCTCGGGGAAGCCGGTGGACGGCCGGTGCGATGTGTACAGCCTGGCGTGCGTGGTCTACGAGACGCTGGCCGGGGTGCCGCCGTTCCGTCGTGACGACGACATGGCCCTGCTCTGGGCGCATCAGTACGATCCGCCGCCACCGCTCTCCTCGGAGCGGCCGGAACTGCCGGAGGCCGGGGACGAGGTGCTGGCGAAGGCGCTGGCCAAGGCGCCGGAGGAGCGGTACGGGACGTGCCTGGAGTTCGTCACGGCGCTGCGAGCGGCGCTGGAGCGGGGCGCGGACGGTCCGGGCGTCCGGAGCGGACGGGTCGGACCGGAGCCGCCGTCCGCTCCGCCCGCGCCGCCGGCATGGGCACGGCCGGTGTTCCGGGAGCCGCCGTCCTGACGCGAGGTCCGGCCGGACCCGGCGGGTACGGCGGTACGGCGCGGCAGGTACGGCGGTACGGCGCCGGGCTCAGCGGGCGGCGCCGGGCTCAGCGGGCACGTCGGTACGGCCCGGACTCAGCGGGTACGTCGGTACGGCCCGGACTCAGCGGACACGTCGGTACGGCCCAGGCTCAGCGGGTACGGGAGTCTGCCTCGCCGGTGCCTGCCCCGCCGCTGCCCGCTTCGTCTGTGCCGACCTCGCCGCGGCGGTGGACACGGGTGGCGAGCAGGCCGCCGAGGAAGCCCGCGACGAGGCCCCAGAGGAGGGCGAGGCCGGCCGTCTTCCACACCTGGGGCCGCAGCAGGACCTCGCCGCCCAGGGATTCGAGCTCCCCGATGCCGAGGATGGACAGCCCGAACCGCGCTTCGACGAGCGTGACGGGGGCGACGACCAGCACGGTCAGCGCGAAGGCGATCCCCAGATGGAGCGCGTGCTGCCAGAGGCGTGTCCGGGCGGGCGAGCGGACGGCCGAGAGGAAGGCCACGGCCAGCACCAGGACGGCGGCCACGGGCAGCAGCCACCAGGCCCGGGAGTCGTACGAGGCGAGGGAGGACAGGTCCACGGTGGACAGGCCGGCCGTGTCCGTGCGCAGGACCGAGTCGAGGATCTGGGGCATGGGCAGCCCGAACGGCCCTTCGACCGTGCCCTCCCAGGAACCTCCGATGCCGACGCCGAGGGCGAGCCAGCTGACGTTGGGCAGGCCGAGCAGGATCACGGCGAAGGTGTCGGCCGCATGACCCTTGGTGGCCGCCACGACGATCCCGATGGCCAGGCCGAGCACGACGTACACGAGCAGCAGGAGCAGCATCGCGAAGGCCGGCGGCCGTACGGCTTCCTGGTACCGCACGAGCCGGGGCGGCAGGGGGGTTCGGCGGGAGACCAGCAGGGCCATGAGGAGGACGCCGAGGATCCACAGGAGGCCGAAGCCGAGGGTCGCTCCGACGTCGGTGCGGAAGCCGACGGTCGGGTTCGCCGCATCGAGCAGTTCGCCGAAGAGGTCGGACATCGGGTCCTGGCTCTGGCCGCCGCCGATCGAGACGGGGAAGTCGTGCCGGGCGAGGGCGGAGAGGCAGGCCAGGGCGGCCAGCCAGACGACGACGGTGCGACCGGCCCGGGCGAGGAGGTCACGGGTCCCGGCGACGGCGTGGTGGCGCAGTGGGCGCAGGAAGCAGATGCCGGTGACCAGTGCGCCCACGAGGGTGACGGTGAGCGGCATGGCGGTGAGTTCGGCGTTCGTACCGGCGAGCGCTCCGGCGTCGCCGGAGAGGTCGACGCGTCCGCCCGCGGCCATGACGACCACCGCGGCGACGACGCTCGCGAAGCCGCCGGGCAGGTCGGTGGCGCCCGCGGCCCAGAGGCCGAGCGCGGCGACGACCGCCATCGCGAGGAGACCGGCGACCACGGCGGCCAGGGCCTCGCCCCAGTGGCGGGCGAGTTGCCGGGCGCCGTGCGCCGGTCGGGAGGTGGTGGGCAGCTGTTGGCTCACGTGTCCACGCTAGTACCGGAGCATGCCGTCCGCTTGCGGGCTGGACGGGTTCGGCGCACACAATGGGCCCGGAACGGAAGAAAGGGAAAAACGTGACTTCCCACCCGCCGTCCGGCCGCCCCTCGGTTCCCCCCTCAGGTCCGCCTTCGGGTCCTCTCTCGGGCCCGGGCACGCGCCCCGGAGCAGCCGGCCCCCCGCCACCCCCCGATCGGCCGCACGACGGCTCGGGGGGCGGTTCGGGCGGCCCCGGCGGCCCCGGCGGCTCTGGAGGCGGAGGGGGAGGCGAAGGCGCCTCCGGTGGAGGCCGGAGCGGAGGTGATGGCGGGGGCGCGGGCGGTGGCCCCTGGTGGCGCTCCGTCCCGAAGGTCGCCTCGGTCACCGCCGTCCTGGTCGCCGCCGTCGCCCTGGTCTTCGTCCTCACCCGCCCCGACGGCAACGGCGGCGGAGGAGGTGCGGCCGGCGGAGAGGTGTTCCTGCAGAACGCCTCCGCCTCGGGACCCGACCCGTTCACCAAGTCCACGGCGACCGCGACCGATGCCTCGCAGTCACCCGCGCCCCTGCCCACCCCGACCGAGTCCGTGGACGCCAACACCACGCGCAGCGTGAACGGTTCCGCCGCGGGCCTGTACGGCGGTTCGAGGAACACGGCGAGCTGCAACGTCGAGCAGCAGATCCGCTTCCTCGCCGACGAGCCCGCCAAGAACGCGGCCTTCGCCTCGGTCCTCGGCATCACGGCCGAGGAGGTCCCGGACCGTCTGCGCTCCCTGACCCCGCTTCAGCTCCGGGTCGACACCCGGGTGACCAACCACGGATTCCGGGGCGGCTCCGCCACCTCGTACCAGGCGGTGCTGCAGGCCGGTACGGCCGTACTCGTCGACGACCGTGGCGTCCCTCGGGTGCGCTGTGCCTGCGGAAACCCGCTGACGCCGCCGGTCGCGCAGAAGGCTCCGAGGACGACGGGTACCGCCTGGTCCGGCTATCGGGCCAACCAGGTGGTCGTCGTGTCGCCCTCCACGACCGTGGTCAACATCTTCGTCGTCTACGACCCCAAGGACGACGGCTGGTTCGCGCGCGAGCCGGGCGACACGGGCAAGCAGGACAAGCCGACCAGTCCGCCGACGGCTCCTCCGTCGCCCTCCGTCTCGGACCTGGTGACCGATTCCCCGACGAGCCCGCCGCCCTCGCCGGTGCCCTGCGTGACGGTGACGGGAGGGGAGGCTCCGAAGCCCCGTGGCACCGTGACGCCGACACCGTGCCCCTCGGACTCCGCCTCCACGTCCTCACCCGCGCCGAAGTCACCCGATGCGCCGAGCCCTCAATCGGAGCCGGCGACGGGCGGAACGGACACGGGCGGGACGACGACGAACGGCACGACGGGCACCACGACCGACGGGACGACGGACGGGACGACCGACCGGTCGGCCTCGGTGGAGAGCCCGCAGACCTCCGTCGGCTCACCGCAGCCCGGACCGCAGGCCCAACCGGTCCTCTGACCCCGACCGCCCCCGACCCCGTACCGGCCGCTCCTGGTACGGGGTTTCGGCGTTGCCGACGCGCGCGCCGACGCTCATGCCGGTTCGCACGGCCGGGCAGGACGCGGCCGGGCCGCGGCCATCGGGGCACGCCCTCCGGTCTCCGCGCGGTGGGCCGCCACCTGGGCCACCACCACCGCTCCCAGCCGGCGGATCCAGGCGCCGATCGGCAGGGGCCGCGCCACCCGCTCCTCGGCCCTGAGCTGCCAGATTCTCTCGTCACGGTCGGTCAGTTGTCCGGACATCGGTCGTCTCCTCTCACGCATCGGCCATACGGCCACCGGGCCACTGAAGAGAGTCTGTAGGCTTATTGGCCTGGACAGCAGAGCCAATAAGGAGTGATTGGCATGGCAGAGGGTCGAGTGGTCCGCACTGTGGTCCACACCGCGGACCGCACCCTGACGGGCCGCCAGCTGGCGTCGCTGCTCACACGGCCGCCGGACGGCAGGTTCGGCTACCGGGAGCTGGCCCGGGCCATCCGGGAGACCCTCCTCGACGGCCGGGTCGCGCTGCGGCTGCGGCTGCCCGCCGAGCGGGAGCTCGCCACCGCGCTGATGGTGAGCCGTACGACCGTCACCGGCGCCTACGACCTGCTGCGGGAGAGCGGGTACGCGCACAGCCGCCGGGGCGCGGGCACCTGGACGGCGCTGCCGGACAGCCAGGCACCGATCACCCTGGCCACGTTCCACGGCCACTCCGACGTCGCGATCGACCTCGCGCTCGCCGCGCCGGAGGCCCCGGCCGACGCGCTCGCCGAGGCGCTCGCCGTGGCCTCGGCCGAACTGCCGCGGTACGCGCGGACGCAGGGCTACCACCCCTTCGGGCTGCCGGAACTGCGTGCCGCCATCGCCGACCGCTACACGCGGCGCGGACTGCCGACCCGACCCGAGCAGATCCTCGTCACGACCGGGGCCCAGCAGGCCGTGTCCCTCTCCCTGGCGCTGCTCGGCGGCCCCGGCGACCGGGCGCTCGCCGAGAACCCTTCGTACACCAACGCTTTGGACGCCATGCGGGGCCGGCGGCTGCGCATCACCCCCGTACCGGTCACGGAGTCCGGCTGGGACAGCGGGCTGATCGACGCGGCGCTGCGTCAGACGGCGCCCCGACTCGCGTATCTGATCCCCGACTTCCACAATCCGACCGGGCATCTGATGCCGGACGCGCAGCGCCGGGAGGTGGCACGCTCGGCGCACGCCACCGGCACCTGGCTCGTGGTCGACGAGACGCTCGCCGACATCGCCCTGGACGTACCGTCTCCGCGGCCGTTCGCGGCGGTCGCGGGGCCGGGTCACGGCGAGCAGATCATCAGCGTCGGGTCGCTCAGCAAGGGCTGCTGGGGTGGGCTGCGGGTCGGCTGGGCCCGGGCCTCGGCGCGGGTGATCACCGAGCTGGCGCGCGTCCGGATCACCGCCGATCTGGCGGGTTCCGTCCTCGACCAACTGCTCGCCGCCGAGCTGATCGACCGCCTGGACACCATCCTGCCGGGCCGCGCGGAGGAGCTGCGGCGGCGCCGGGAGGCGCTGGTGACGGCGCTGGCGCGCCATGTGCCGGAGTGGCACTGGACCCTGCCGTCCGGCGGGCTCTGCCTCTGGATCGACCTCGGCCGTCCGATCGCCTCGTCCCTGGCGGGGCGGGCGCTCCGCCACGGGGTACGGGTCGAGGGCGGTTCCCGGTTCGGTGTGGACCCGGGCACCCACGAGCACCGGCTGCGCATCCCCTTCACGCTTCCGACGGACGTGTACGACACGGCGGCGGAACGCCTGGCGGCGGCCCTGTCGGGTGCTCCGGCCCGGATCGCGGACCCGAACCTGCCGGATTGGGTGGCCTGAGGCGGCCGGGTGACGGGCCGGCGCGGGCGGGTGGCGGCCGGGTGATGGGCCGGCGCGGGCGGGTGGCGGGCCGGCGGTCCGCCCGGGGCGGCCCGGGGGAAATCCGGATGCCCGCACGTCGGGGTGCGTGTACGGTCCACCGAGTGGAACCTCTTACCGACCAACAGATCCGCTCGTCGTTCGTGAACTGCACGAAGGGCGAGGCAAGCAGGCTCAAGCTGCCGCTGGACTTCGCCGAACTCCCCTGGCAGGACCTCGACTTCCTCGGCTGGGTCGACCCGGGCGCGCCGCTGCGCGCCCACCTCGTCGTCCCCCGCGAGGACGGTCCGCTCGGCATCACCCTGCGGGTGCCCGCGACGAGCCGAACCAGCGCGGTCAAGTCCAGTCTCTGCCAGGTCTGCCTGACGGGGCACGCCTCCTCGGGCGTGACCCTGCTCGCGGCGCCGCTCGCCGGCAGCCGTGGACGCGAGGGGAACACGGTCGGCATCTACCTCTGCGCCGACCTCGCGTGTTCCCTCTACATCCGCGGCAAGCGCCAGCCCAAGCTGCGGGCCGGGCGCCAGGAGGAGTCCCTGGACGTCGACGGACGGATCCAGCGGATGACCGCCAACCTCGACGCCTTCCTGGCCAAAGTGACGGCCGGCTAGACGGCCGGTCCACCGCCTCGCCGCACCGGGCCCTCCGGTGCGGCGCGGGGGATCAGCGGAAGGCCTGCTCGCCCGTGAGCGCCTTGCCGATGACCAGGGAGTGGACCTCGCTCGTCCCCTCATAGGTGAGCACCGACTCCAGGTTGTTGGCGTGGCGCATCACCGGGTACTCCAGGGTGATGCCGTTCGCGCCCAGGATCGTGCGGCACTCACGGGCGACGGCGATGGCCTCGCGTACGTTGTTCAGCTTGCCGACACTGACCTGCTCGGGCGTGAGGGTCCCCGCGTCCTTGAGGCGGCCGAGGTGGAGGGCGAGCAGCATGCCCTTGCCCAGCTCGAGGGACATGTCGGCGAGCTTCGCCTGCGTCAGCTGGTAGGAGGCGAGGGACCGTTCGAAGACGATGCGGTCACCGGCGTACGAGATCGCCGCCTCCAGGCAGTCGCGGGCGGCGCCGAGGGCGCCGAAGACGATGCCGAAGCGGGCCTCGTTGAGACATCCGAGCGGGCCGGACAGACCGCGCGCCGCGGGGAGCATCGCGTCCGCCGGGAGTCGTACGTCCTCCAGGACCAGCTCGCTGGTCACACTCGCCCGCAGCGACAGCTTCTGCTTGATCTCGGGGGCGCTGAAGCCGGGGGTGCCGGCGGGCACCAGGAAGCCGCGGACCCCTTCGTCGGTCCGGGCCCAGACGACCGCGACATCGGCGACCGAGCCGTTCGTGATCCACATCTTGGTGCCGTTGAGCACCCAGTCCGTCCCGTCCCGCTTGGCACGGGTGCGCATGGACCCGGGATCCGAACCGGCGTCCGGCTCGGTCAGCCCGAAGCAGCCGATGTACTCACCGGCCGCCATGCCGGGCAGCCACTGCTGCTTCTGCTCCTCCGAGCCGTACTTCCAGATCGCGTACATGGCGAGCGAGCCCTGGACGGAGACCAGGCTGCGCAGACCCGAGTCGACCGCCTCCAGTTCCAGGCA
Organism: Streptomyces sp. NPDC003035; assembly: GCF_042888285.1. Taxonomy (NCBI): domain Bacteria; kingdom Bacillati; phylum Actinomycetota; class Actinomycetes; order Kitasatosporales; family Streptomycetaceae; genus Streptomyces; species Streptomyces sp. NPDC003035. Next base: position 65,064 of record NZ_JBIAPJ010000003.1, read on the forward strand.
GGCCAGACCGTACGCGACGGCGTTGGTGCCCGCGCAGCCGTAACCCTCCAGATGCATGCCGAGCACGCCGATGCCGCCCAGCTGCCGCGCGAGCTCGCGGGCGGGGATGGCGCCCTGCTCGAACCAGCCGGCCACGTGGGGGCGCAGCTCGCGGTCCGCCATGGCGCGGACGGTCCGGCGGATCTCCCGCTCCTCGTCCGTCAGAAGCCCGTCGATAGCGAACAGATCGAAGGGGTGGACGGGGGACGACTTCGACGCGTTCGACGACTGCGGCGACTGCGGCGACTGCTTCACGGACGGCCTCCAGGCTGGTGCGGCTACTCGGCGTGCCGAGCGTAGCGCCAGATCGGATTTTGGATCCAGTATTGAATATCTGATCTCCGATGCGTACGTTCCCCCTGGATCCGATCACCGGGCGGAGGAGAGCGGTATGCACGCAGATCACCAAGGGACGCCCGGCCCGGGCGCCTTGTCCGGGATCGTCGTCGCCGACTTCGGCCGGGTGCTGGCCGGCCCCTACATGACGATGCTTCTGGCCGACCTCGGCGCCGACGTGATCAAGATCGAGCGGCCCGGGTCCGGGGACGACACGCGCGCGTGGGGCCCGCCGTTCGCGGACGGCGAGGCCACCTACTTCCTCGGGGTGAACCGGAACAAGCGCTCCGTCGCCCTCGACCTGACCGACCCGTCGGGCCGGGAGGCGGCCCGGGCCATCGTCGACCGCGCCGACGTCCTGGTGGAGAACTTCCGGCCCGGCACGATGGAGAAGCTCGGTCTCGGCTTCGAGGACGTGCGGGGCTCGAACCCCGGGCTCGTCTACTGCTCGGTGACCGGTTTCGGCGCGGCGGAGGGCGCCCACCTGCCCGGCTACGACCTGCTCGTCCAGGCCATGGGCGGCTTGATGAGCGTGACCGGCGAGCCCGACGGGCAGGGCACGAAGGCGGGTGTGGCGCTCGTCGACGTGATCACCGGGCTCCACGCGGGTCTCGGTGTCCTCGCCGCCCTGCGCCACCGGGAACGCACCGGAGAGGGCCAGCGTGTCGAGGTCTCCCTGCTCACCTCCCTGCTGTCGGCGCTCACCAATCAGTCGGCCGCCTATCTCGGCGCCGGAGTGGTCCCCCGCGCCATGGGCAACCGGCACCCGAGCATCGCCCCCTACGAGGTGTTCGAGGCCGAGGACCGGCCGCTCGTCCTCGCCGTGGGCAACGACCGCCAGTTCCGGACCCTCTGTGCCCGGCTCGGGCTCCCCGGGCTCGCCGACGACGCCCGTTTCGCCACCAACACCGCCCGCGTCGCCCACCGGGAGGAGCTGCTCGGGGCTCTGGCCGGTCCGCTCGCCGAGCGGACCGCCGACAGCTGGTTCGAGGAGCTCACGGCCGCCGGCGTGCCCTGCGGACCCATCAACGATCTCGCCGCCGCCTTCGAGCTGGCCGACCGTCTCGGCCTGGAACCGCGCGTGCCCAACGAGGCCGCAGGCCCGGGCCAGGTCGTCCACCCGATCGCGTTCGGCGCCACGCCGCCCGCCTACCGCGCGGCTCCCCCGCGCCTGGGCGAGCACACCGAGTCCCTGCTCACCGAGCTGGGACTGCTCCCCCGTACTCCGTAGGAAGATGTACGGATCCGGCACCGCGGGACCGCGGACCGGCCACGGAACCGAAGGAAGGGTCACAGGCGATGAGCAGCGCGGTGCAGAAGCGGCGGCCGCCGACCGCCCAGCAGTTCGTCCTTGAGGAGCTGCGGCGCGCCATCACCACCGGGGAGCTGCGGCCCGGCGACCAGATCCGCCAGGACGCGCTCGCCGCGCGGCTCGACGTCAGCCGGGTCCCGCTGCGCGAGGCCCTGAAGACGCTGGAGGCCGAGGGCCTCGTCGTGCACCACATCCACCGCGGGTACTTCGTCGCCGAGCTGTCCTTCGCGGATCTGGAGGAGATCTACCGGATCCGGGAGCTCCTCGAGACGGAGGCGGTCCGCCTGGCCGTCGTCCGCGGCGGGGACGGACTGGTCGCCACGCTGGAGACCGTCCAGCGGGAGGTGGAGCGGGCGGCCGACGCCGGGGACGTGACGGAGATGGCCGCGGCCAACCGCCGCTTCCACTTCACCCTGATCGAGGCGTCCGGGATGCCCCGGCTGGTCCGGCTCATCGGCACGCTCTGGGACGCCACGGACGCCTACCGCGCGCTCTACTACACCGAGGTACCGCACCGCGAACTGGCCGTGCGCGAGCACCGGGCCGTCATCTCTGCGGTGCGCCACGGCGACGAGCACGCCGCGGTGCGTCAGCTGAGCGAGCACCGGGCCCACGCGGTCGCGGCATTGCGGGAGGTCCTGGACCTGGACTGAGGCGGAAAACCGGATGACCGGTCCTCACCGACTCCCTAGCCTCGACGCCATGGAACACGGACGCCTGCTGAACATCGTCGACGTCGAGGCGACCTGCTGGGAGGGGAAGCGGCCGCCGGGGGCGGTGAGCGAGATCATCGAGATCGGTCTCACCGTGGTCGACCTGGACGCGGGCGAGCGGATCGGCCGGCACCGCGTCCTGGTCAAGCCGACCCGTTCCACGGTCAGTTCGTTCTGCACGGAGCTGACCGGACTCACTCAGGCCGAGGTGGACACCGGCCTGGACTTCGCCGCCGCCTGCCGGAAGCTCGCCGTCGAGCACGCCGCCGCGGCCCGGCCGTGGGCGAGTTGGGGCGACTACGACCGCAATCAGTTCACGCACCAGTGCCGGGTGACGGGTACGGCGTACCCCTTCGGCCAGCACCACACCAACGCCAAGGCCGTGTTCACCGAGGCGAACGGCCTGGCCAAGCGTCCCGGCATGGCCCAGGCGCTGGAACTCGCGGGGCTGCCGCTGGAGGGGCGGCACCACCGGGGCGAGGACGACGCCTGGAACATCGCCGCACTCGTCCTGCGGTTGCACGAGCGCGGGGCCTGGCCCACGTAACCGGGTCCGGAGGATTGACAGGGTCATAACATCCTCACCATTCTGAGAGCGCTCTCAGCTTCCTCCTGACCCCCACCCAGAGGAGCCCTCCCCCATGCCTTCCCGCCATCGACGCAGGCTCACGCCGCTCGCCCCCGTCACCGCCGCCGCCCTCATCGGCACCGCCGTCATCCTCGCGGGCCCCTCCCCCACGGTCCGGGCCGCCGACGCCCCGAGCGCCGCCCGGGCCGCCGCCCCGGCAGCGGTGCCCGCTACGATCCCGCTGACGTTCAGGAACAACTCGGGCCGCGGCGAGCAGGTGTACGTCTACAACCTCGGCACCGAACTCTCCACCGGCCGCCAGGGCTGGGCGGACGCCAACGGCACCTTCCACCCCTGGCCCGCCGGGGGCTCCGTCCCCGTCCCCGCGCCCGACGCCGCCATCGTCGGCCCGGCGAACGGCGGATCCATGACGATCCGTCTGCCGAAGTTCTCCGGCCGGATCTACTTCAGCTACGGCCAGAAGCTCGTCTTCAAGCTCGCGACGGGCGGCCTCGTGCAGCCCGCCGTACAGAACCCGAGCGATCCCAACCGGAACATCCTCTTCAACTGGTCCGAGTACACGCTCAACGACGCCGGGCTCTGGATCAACAGCACCCAGGTGGACATGGTCTCGGCCCCGTACGCCGTCGGGGTCAAGCGTCCCGACGGGAGCGTCGCCACCACCGGCCGGCTCAAGCCCGGCGGGTACAAAGGCTTCTTCGACGCGCTCAGGGGCCGGCCGGGCGGCTGGTCGCGCCTCGTCCAGACCCGGACCGACGGCACTGTGCTGCGCGCCCTGGCCCCGAGCCACGGCATCGAGGCCGGCGCGCTCCCGGCGGGCGTCATGGACGACTACATCAACCGCGTGTGGTCGACGTACACCGGCTCGACGCTCACCGTGACCCCCTTCGCCGACCGGCCCTCGGTGAAGTACCACGGCCGGGTCTCCGGCGACGTCATGAACTTCACGGACGGCGCGGGGGCCGTCGTGACCTCCTTCCAGAAGCCCGACTCGGACAGCGTCTTCGGCTGCTACAAGCGGCTCGACGCGCCGAACGACCAGGTCCGGGGCCCTATCTCCCGTACCCTCTGCGCCGGCTTCAACCGCTCCACCCTGCTCACGAACCCGAACCAGCCGGACACCTCGTCGGCAGGCTTCTACCGGGACCCGGTGACCAACCACTACGCGCGCGAGATCCACGCGCAGATGGCGGACGGCAAGGCGTACGGCTTCGCCTTCGACGACGTCGGCGCCCACGAGTCGCTGGTGCACGACGGCGATCCGCGACAGGCGTATGTGACCCTCGACCCGTTCGACTAGGGGGCCCGCCGCCCCGCGTCCGACGCCGTCCCCGGGTCCGCGTGGGGGATCATGGACGAAGGAGCGGAGAAGGGACGGGACCGGCGATGCGGAACCGCAGTGTGGCAGACCTGATGACGCCGACCGCGGTGGCCGTGCAGCCGGGGACGCCGTTCAAGGAGATCGCGCGGCTGCTCGACGAGTACGGCATCACCGCGGTGCCCGTGGTCGACGAGGACAACCGGCCGGTCGGCGTGGTGTCCGAGGCGGATCTGCTGCGGCGCCACACCGCCAAGGGCGGGCCCAGTACGGCCGGGGCCATGATGTCCAGCCCCGTGGTGGTGGCCCGCCCCTCCTGGACGGCGGTCGAGGCGGCCCGGCTCATGGAACGGCACCGGGTGAAGCGGCTGCCGGTGGTGGACGCGGGCGGGCAGCTCATCGGTGTGCTCAGCCGGAGTGATCTGCTCCAGCTGTTCCTGCGACGCGACCGAGCGATCCAGGAGGAGATCCTGGAGGACGTGGTCACCCGCATCCTCGGGCTCTCCCCCGCCTCCCTCCACATCGACGTGGAAGAGGGCCGGGTGACGCTCAGCGGCACGCTGGAGCGCCGGAGCCTCGCTCCGGTCTTCGTCCGGCTCTGCGAGAGCGTGGACGGCGTCGTGGAGGTCGTGGACCGGCTGTCGTACGACGTCGAGGACGACGTCGGCAAGGACAAGGGCGAGGTCGAAGACGAAGGCGAAGGTGGCGGCGGCCGCCACGGTGGGCAGGCGCCGCACCGGCCGTGACAGCCGGCCGGGCCCGCCGGCGGAAGGCCGGCGGGCCCGGTGCGGGTGGCGGTCCCGTTACGAGACCGCCTCCGGCCAGCCGTATCCGGGGCCGGTGTGCTGGGGTACCGTCCCCGCGCCCACCGCCTCCATCTCCCGGTTGGCCTCTCGCATCAACTGGCCCGCCAGGTCCTTCATGGCCCGGCCGGCGGCGAGCTCGTCGCCGATGGCCGGAACGTCCACGTCCGACGGGTTGCACCGTGCGCTGCCGTGGCCGGTGAGGGTCGACGTGCCGGTGTTCAGATGCGCCTCGGCCTTGGTCCTGCCGTCCTCTTCGACCAGTTCCAGGCCGACCGTCCACTCGAGGGTCCGTGTCATGGTCTGCCTCCTCGCGCCGTCGGGACGCGTAAGATCGCCGCGCGTTCCTTCCTCCTCCCAGGATCCATCCACGCGCGCGTGGGCGCGCGGCGACGGCACGGCGTACGTGGGAACGGGGTCGCGCCCGTCGTCCGACGTCAGCTCTTGACGCGGACGCGGTTCAGGGGCGCCGGGGAGATCTTCTTGTGGGCCCTGAGGTAGTCCACGAAGCTCTCGTGGTCCGCCCCGTTACGGACCGGAGCGGTATAGCCGGCGAAGGCGCTGTAGCCGTCGGCTCCTATGACCGTGTACGCGAGCGCGGCCACCCGGTAGGTGCGCTCGGGATCCAGCGGCCGGCCGTCGATGAGCACGTCGCGGGGCGAGACGCGGTCGCCGACCGGACGCGCGGGGTCGTAGAGGTAGGAGACGTTGCGCGACACGGCGAGCGGGGCGGACCTCACCGTGCCGTCGGCCTGCTTCTGCCACTGCTGCTCGAGGATCGCGTCCAGCCGACTCCCCTTCACGCTCACGGTGAGGACGGGGTTCCCGTAGCCGTACGCGTTCCAGGACTCACCGAACAGGATGCGGCCGTCCGCGTCGGCGGGGTGGCTTCCCTTGGCGTGGGGCAGGTCTCCGCGTACGGCGGTGCTGCCCTTGGCGGGCCGCGCGGCGATCAGCGCCAGATCGGCCCGCCCCTGGCGCGTGCGGTTGGCGTTCCAGTGCTGGACGTCGGCGTACAGGTCGGCGGCGGTGCTCTCGCCCGCGGCGTTCGGCGTACGGGTGAAGGAGCCGGTCTGGGTCGCGAGCGGTTCGGCGAAGCGCTCGGCTCCGCGCGCGGCCCAGTGGTCGACGATCCGCTGGACCTCGGGGTCCGGTGCCACGTCACGCGTCACCGCATGATTCACGGATCGGGTGCGGTCCCTGCGGACCTCGCCCGTCACCGGGTCGAGGGAGAGGTTGATCTCGCTGATCAGGGCGCCGTGGTTGCCGGCTTCGACGACCGGGCGGGGTTGGCCGGCCGGGTCGGGCACCATGCAGTTGAAGCGCGAGTGCCAGTCGCCGGTGACGACCGCGTCGATCTCGGGTGTCACCTTCTTCGCCAGCTCGATCACCGGCCCGTAGGCGGAGTCGCACGCGTCGTAGCCGGAGGTCGCGGCGGACTTCGGCGAGCCGCCCTCGTGCACGTTGAGGACGATGGCCTCGACGCCGCGGCGCTTGAGCTCCTCGGTGGAGCGTTCGATGGTCCGCGCCTGGTCGAGTGCGCGCAGTCCCGGCTGATAGGACGTCGAACCGGTGACGGTGGCCTCCACCGTGGTGGAGATGAAGCCGACGGGGACGCGCCTGCCGGAGGCGGTACGGAACCACTCGATGCGGTACGGATCCACGACCGGGCGACCGGTGCGCGAGGAGACGATGTTGCCGGACTGGAAGTCGAAGTCCGCGCCGTGGAAGCGGCGTCCGGTGGAATCGGTGAAGCAGCTGTCCACGCCGACCGTGCCGAAGCAGCGGCCCTGCTCCATGTGCTTGACGAGGAAGTCCGGGGACACGTCCAGCTCGTGGTTGCCCATGGCCGAGAAGCGCAGGCCCAGTGCGTTGAGGACCTCGATCGTCGGCTCGTCCTGGAAGGCGTCCACCTCGAAGGGCCAGCCGGCGAAGTTGTCGCCGGTGGAGAAGAAGACGGAGTGGGGGTGTCCGGCGCGCAACCGCTTGAGGTGGGTGGCGAGATAGGCGGCGCCGCCGACGGTGACCGAGGTGCCGTCGCCGGCGGGTATGCGTCCGCCCTGTCCGGCGGTGGGCGGCTGAAGGTAGCCGTGGAAGTCGGTGATGCTGAGGAGTTGGACGTCGAGGGTGTCGTCTGCTGCGGCCGGTGTGACGGACAGCGCGCCGCCGAGGAGAGCGGCGCTCACGGCGATGACGCCGATCCGGCGAAGGACGTTTCTCAAGGCGATGACTCCTTCGGAGTGGGACGAGCGAACTCATCTCAACTCCCTCTGGTGTCATGGCCATGAACGTCGGACTGCGCGGCAAGACATGGCGAATGACCGGGCTTCGTCGACGCCCGGCCCAGCGGGCGGGGGGGGCGGGCAAGGGCGGTCGCGCCGGCGGCCCGACCGCCGCGAACTCACTTCTGGGAGGGGGCGCCTTGGGCGGCCGGCTTGTCCACGCGCGCGTGGACGCGCGGTGGCGGCAGGGTCGAGAGAGCCGCTTCCACGTCGTCGAGAGCGCGCCGCGCCACCGCGATCCGCTCGCGCAGCCGTGCCTCGTCGCCCGCGCCCTCCTCACCGGCCTTGCCTCCGGCCCCGGCCCCGATCCCGCGCCCGCCCTCGCCCCCGGCCCCGATCCCGCCCCCGGAGGGGGTCTCCCCCGCCTCCGTCTTCTCGATCTCGCGGGCCTCCTCCAGTGAGTTGATCACGACCCCGATCAGCACGTTGACCAGGACGAAGGAGGCGATCAGCACATACGAGACGTAGTAGAGGAAGCTCCACCGGGAGATCGCCAGTCCCGCGTGGACCGCGTCGCCGAGCCCGTCGAGCGTCATCAGGAGGAAGAGGGTGAGGACGGCCCGGCCGATCGATCCGAAGTGCTGGGGGTCGTGCGCGGCGAAGAAGACCCAGCCGACCATCGCGTACACGTAGAGCAGCAGTGCTCCGACCAGCAGGAAGCTGGCGGTGCCGGGCAGGCTGCGGCCGACGGTGACGAGGACGATCCGCAGCTGGGGCAGGAACCTGGCCGCGCGCAGCACCCGTGCGAGCCGGAGCAGGCGCAGGACCGTGGAGTTCTCGCGCGCCGCGGGGATGAAGGCGGTCAGGACCACGACGAGATCGAAGATGTTCCACGGGTCGCGGAAGAAGTCCCGGGGCCGGACGGCGTACACACCGGCGCGCAGGACCATCTCCGTCGCGAAGGCTGCCAGGAAGAGGTGCTCGACCACCTGCAGTTCGGCGTGGAACCTGGTGGCGACTCCCGCGTACGTCTCCACCCCGAGCACCGCGGCGTTGCCGAGGATGAGGAGGAAGACCGCGGTGGCGAACCAGCGGGCCTCGGTGATCTCGCGGCACCGTACTGCCACCCGGACGCGGTGGCTGGGGCCCGCCACGGCGGACTGATCGGGCATGTCGGCGCTCCTCGATGCGTTGAACCGTGCTCAGGTGTTCCAACGGCGAGGACGGCCAAGGGTTCTGGGTTCTGGGTGCTGCCGCCGTCGGCGGCACCACCCGGCGAGCGGTCCGGACTCCGGTCGGTGGGGGTCCGGTGACCGCCGCTCGAAGGTTTCGCATCAGGGGGCGGTGGGGCCCGTGGGACGCGCCGTTCGGCGACGAGGTACGCGAGCCCCGGCAGCGTCAGCAGGGCGCTGCCCCACAGGGGAAGGAGGAACAGCGGTCCGTCACCGGCCAGTTCGTCGGCGAGGATCGGGGCGGAACGCGATCAGCGCCGCCATCCGCGGCGCGCGCCGGGGCAGCGGCATCCGCGCCCCACGCGCTCTTCGCCTCTCGAACCCCAGAGCTAGATGAAGATGATTATCAAACGCTAGTGTGTCCCCGCCCGCCACGGCACCCCGCCGCGGGCGCACAGGCGTGCGCCGAACCCGGCGGTCACGTGGACACGAGGACGGGAGACCACGATGGCCGAGGGGCCACCGACGACCGCGAGAGCCCTGGAACGCGGCGCGCCGACGGAGGAACGGCAGTGGAGGCAGGTGGCCTCCACCACCCCGCTGTTGGTGGCGGCGGCCGTCGCCCTGCTCCTCTTCCTCCCGGTCGCTCTGCCGTGGACCGACCCGGCAGCTCTCGGGGCCTGGCGCACGCTCCTGGTGGCCATCGTGGTGCAGGGCATCCCGTTCCTGCTCCTCGGCACGGTCGTCTCGGCGGCGATCGGCGCGTTCGTCCCGGCGCGGGTCTTCGCCCGCGCCCTGCCCAGGAATCCGGTGCTCGCCGTACCGGTGGCCAGCGCGGCCGGAGTCGTACTGCCCGGGTGCGAGTGCGCTTCCGTGCCCGTCGCGAGCAGTCTGATGCGGCGCGGGGTCGCCCCGGCAGCCGCGCTCGCCTTCCTGCTGTCCGCGCCGGCCGTCAATCCGGTCGTCCTCGTCTCCACGGCGATCGCGTTCTCCGGAAGCCCCGAGATGGTCTTCGCCCGGCTGTCCGCGTCGCTGCTCACCTCGGCGGCGATGGGCTGGCTGTGGATCAGGGCGGGGCGCGAGGAGTGGCTGCGGCTGCCCAAGGGGCCGACGGGTCACGCCCCGGGCGCGAACCGGCTGACCGAGTTCCGGCGCGGACTGCAGCACGACTTCCTGCACGCCGGAGGGTTCCTGGTGGTCGGCGGCATGGCGGCGGCGACCTTCAACGTCCTCGTACCGCCGTCGGTGCTCGACCTGTTCACCGACTCGCCCTGGCTGTCGATCCTGCTGCTGGCCCTGCTCGCCGTCCTGCTGTCGGTCTGCTCGGAGGCCGACGCGTTCGTCGCCGCCTCCTTCACCGGCTTCTCGCGCACCGCCCAGCTCGCCTTCATCGTCGTGGGGCCGATGGTCGACATGAAGCTGATCGCCCTTCAATCCGGCGCATTCGGACGGGCGTTCGCGATCCGCTTCTCCAGTGCCACGTTCGTCGTGGCCGTCCTGTCCTGCCTGCTCGTCGGAGGAGTGCTGCTGTGAGCAAGCCCGTCCAGCCCCTGCTGCTGCTCCTGACCGGCGCGGCCCTGCTGCGGATCACCCTCGGCAGCGACGTCTATCTGCGGTACGTGAAGGAGGGCCTCTGGCCGCTGCTGGTCCTGTCCGGTGTGCTGCTGGTCGGACTCGGCATCGCGGGACTCGTCTCGCTCGTGGCCGACCGGCTGCGCCAGCCGGTGATGCAGCTGCGCCACGACGCCGACGGCAGGCCCTACTGGCACCCGGCCCGCGACGCGCACGGGCGCGAACACGGGCACGGGCACGGGCATGGACATGGGCATGCGCACGGGCACGGGCACGGCGCGCCGCGTGTCGCCTGGTTGCTCGCCGTACCCGCCGTCAGCCTGCTGTTCTTCGCGCCCCCGGCGCTCGGCTCGTACACGGCGGCGCGCGACGGTGCGTCCGCCGCCGCCGAGCTGACGGCCTACGCCGAGCTGAAGGACGAGCCGACCGTCCCCTTGCGGATGGGCGAGTTCATCGGCCGCACCGTCCACGACACGTGGAGCGTCCGGGGGCGCAAGGTGAAGGTCATGGGCTTCGTGGCGCCCGGAAGCCGTCCGGGAACGTGGTATCTCAGCCGACTCACCGTCAACTGCTGCGCCGCCGACGCCCGCCCGATGCGCATCGAGATCCATGGCGCCGCCGCTCCGCCGACGGACTCCTGGGCGGAGGTCACCGGCCTGTGGCGGCCCACCGACGTCGATCCGGACGACCCGCTGCCGCAACTCGACGCGGGCGAGGTCACACCGGTCTCGCCGCCCAGGAACCCGTACGCCGACGAGGCGCCGGCCGGCGGCTCCGGAACGTCAGGGCCCCCTGAGAAGAAGGCGGGGAGCGCACAGGACGGCGCCTGACGCCCGGCCGGGGCGGCCAGGGCAGGGCGGCCAGGCGGGTCAGGCCAGGGCGGGGCGGGGCGGGGCGGGGCGGCCAGGCATCAGGCCGGGCAGGCCGGGGCGGCCAGGGCGGGTCAGGCCGGGCGGCCCGGCATCAGGCCAGGCAGGCCGGCATCAGGCGTTCATGGTGCTGAGCACCACGAACGCCCAGATGGCTGCGCCGACCGCCACCAGGACGGCCACCGTGCCCAGGACGGTCCCACCCCACGCGCGCCGACGGGCGGCGGGGCCTGGCCCGCCTACGGCGCCTGCGGCGCGCAACACGCCGACACCGGAGGCGATCGCCCAGATACCGACCGGGACGATCAGGTACACCGGAAAGAACCGGATCCACGGCGAGACGGCCTCGGGCAGCCAGGGGCAGGCCCCCATGGCCACGGCGCCGAGCCCGAGAAGCAGCGACCGGGTACCGGTCCGGGGCGCCGGGCCCGTCCCGGACGGCTCCGCCGTGCCTACGGCCAGGCGTTCGCCCACGCCGTCGCCTTCGTGTCGGTCAGCACTCATGGCGCGGAGCCTATGCGCCCCGGCTTCGCATCGCGTCGGGCCGACTACTCAGGTGGATCTGAGTACGGCGATCGGCCCGCCGGGCGCACGCCCCCCGTGTGTCTCGCCGTAGGTCCGGTGAACCGGCCGTGGAGCCGCCGGACGGCCGGGCGACAGATGGTCGCACGGTCGCCGCCCGGGTCACTCCTTCATGTGAGGCCGAGCCGGGCCAGCAGTACATGGCGGGCGAGGGTCGACCCGTCGGTGGGCCGGATCGCGGTCCAGGACGCGCCGGCGGCCAGTGCCGTGGCGGCGCTCGCGACGCCGAGGACCGCCCCCGCCGCCACATCTCCGGGGTAGTGCACGCCGGTGTGGACACGGGAGTAGCCGACGGCGCCCGCCAGGACCCCGAGCGGCACGGCGGCCACGGGCAGGACGACTCCGACGGCCGTGGCGAACGCGACGGCCGAGGCGGTGTGTCCCGAGGGGAACGACGCCGAGGCCGGCATGGGGACGTGCCGGGCCACGCCCACCCGGGCCGCCTCCCGGTCGGGGCGCCGTCGGCGGACCACGCGCTTGCCGACCAGATTCGCCGAGACGGAGGCCACGGCGACCGCCCCCACACCCGCGAGCGCGGCCCGCCGGGGCCGGCCGGGGAACACGGCGAGCGCGGCGGCGACGGCGAGCGAGATCTTGGAGTGGTCGGCCGCCGTGGACAGCCGCCGCAGCCCCGTGTCCAGCGTCGGCGTGGGGGTGGCGGCCACCGCCGCGTACACGGCACCGTCGACGGCGCGCAGGTCGTGGAGCGCCGCGGCGAGGCTCCGCCGCAGAGCCCAGGGCCCGCGCGACCGGCCCGTGCCGGCCCCGGCCTCGGGCCCGACCCCGTGCCCCGCCCCGCTGCTCGTGTCGTTCTCCCGCGGCGGCCTCACCGTGCACGTCCCAGGGCGAGTGCGGTGATCCACCGCCAGTTCAGGGGCGAGCGCGGAGCCACGGTCCCGGGCCGGTGGCGCGGAACGAGGACCCGCAGGGCGCGCGGGCGGACGGTGCAGACAACGGGCGTGGGCAGCGTCAGTGCCTCGCCGTCCACCGCGACGGGGAGGGTGTCCGTCTCCGCCACGACCTCCACCCGGTGTGCCGTCAGGACGTTGAGCCCCTGCGAGCGTTCTCCCCGTACGGCGAGCTCGGCCGCCTGGGCCACGTCCTCCACGCGGAGGGCGATCACTCCGAGCTTCCCGCGGTCGAGCCGGGACCGGAGGCCCGCGGCCGTCGGATCGGCCGTGGCATAGGGGTTGTTGCTGACGAGGATCGCCTGCTGTCCGGTGAGCCGCTTCTCGTCGACGGTCGCGTCCAGGCGCCGGCCGCTCTCCCCGAGCAGGTCGGGAAGAAGGGTGAAGGTGGTTCCCGTCTTCGCGTCGCGGTACTCGGGGCTCTGGACGATGTCCGCGTACACCCCGAAGGACACGGTGTTGACGAAGGGCCGGCCGCTGACCGTGCCGAGATCGACCCGGAGTTGCTCACCGTCGATCAGAGCGTCGAGACACCCGGACGGGTCCGTACGGTCGAGGCCGAGGTCCATGGCGAAGTGGTTGCGCGTACCGGCGGAGATCACCAGGAAGGGCAGATCGTGCTCGACGGCCACCCCGGCGACCAGCGCCTGGGTGCCGTCACCGCCCGCCACACCGAGCAGGTCGGCTCCGTCCTCGACGGCCTTGCGGGCCAGCGCCTCCACATCGGTACCGTCCTCCGTGTCCAGCAGGTGCACCTCGGCTCCCATCCGCTCGGCGCGCTCCACCAGTCCGAAGCGCTCGACCTTTCCGCCGCCCGACTTCGGATTCATGATCAGAACGGGCCTTCGTGGCAGCGGGCGCGTCTTGCCTCGCATCACGTACGCCCTCCCGGTGGCGCGCAGGGCGGCGCGCGCGCAGACCAGGGCGAGGCCGTAGAGGCCGAGGGCCAGGAGCGCGTTGCCCCACACGCCTTCCAGGATGTAGTGGACCAGCACGCCCACGGGTGCGGCGACCGCGAGCAGCGCGCCGAGCAGCCGGAGCGGTCCGCGGCGGGCGAGCAGCCACCACAGTCCGGCGGCGGAGACCACGATGCCGCCGAGGCCGCTCAGGAGGACCATCGGCCCGGCCTCGCCCAGCGCCAGGAACAGCACGACGACGGCGGCCACGATCGCCAGCAGCGCGCAGCGGGCCAGGAGCCGGGCCACTCCCCTCGTACGACCGGAACCACCCACCGGTACCACCTCCGGTCCAAGCCTCCCCCACTCGGCCCTGTCCGGCGCCTCGAACGGCGCCGTTCGGGAGACGTTTTCCGCGCCCAAGTCCCAGCCCCTCTCTCACGTACACCGCCTGTCCGGACCTGTGCATCGGCAAACCGCAGGGCGTCGGCCGGGACGGGAGGGCGGCGCGCGGCCGGTGTGGACCCGACGGGTCGTCAATCGGCTGACGACTCGAGCTTGCGCCTGGCCCGGTCGGCGGCGCGGTGCGCGTCCCGTGCCGCGCGACCGGCGTCCTTCACCGCCGCCTCGGCCTCGGCCACCGCGGTGCGCGCGGGGCGTTGTTCCCGCTTCGCCTCCCGCAGCTGCCGCTCCAGCTCGGTCACGCGCTCGTCCGCCGCGGCGGCATGATCCCGCGCCGCCCGTCGCTCTCCCTCGGCCCCGTGGAGCACCTCGTCGTGACGGCGGGCCTCCGCGGCGGCCTCCTCGGCAGCCGTACGATCCTGCTCCCGCCGCTTACGTCGCTCCGCTTCCGCTTCCACTTCCGCATCCGCATCCGCCTTGCTCGGCCGCTTCGCCGCGCTCCTCGCATGCCCCGCGTTCTTCGCCGGCTTCCCGGGTCCGGCCTGCCTCTCGGCCTCTGCGGGTTCCGGCGGCTTCCTGAGCGGGAGGGCCGTTTCGGGGGTGAGCTCGCCGAAGCCGACCGCCACCTCCGGTGCCTTGACGAGCCTGCCCGTCGCCCACTGCGCGGATACGTCGGCGCGGGCCAGGACGGTGTGGAAGATCTGCTCGACGTCCTGGAGGACCGCGTCGCTCACCGCCTGCCCGGCCTCCCGCGCCGAACCGGCTGCCTCCCGGACGAGCGCGGCGATCACCTTGTGCCGCTGCCCGCTCGCTTCCCGCATCGTCACCGGATCGAGCGTCCGGTGGGCCTCCCGGAGGGTCTCGCCCAGCGCGAGCAGGCGATCGACGTCCGCCTGCCGTTCCCGGACGAAGAGATTGGACACCCACGCCGCCGTGGTCGGCCGCCGAAGGCCCGAGAGCGCCTTCACCGCATCGGCGTCCCGTGCCTTGCGCGCCTCGGCGACGTACGCGTCACGGGCGGCGGTGAACTCCTCGGGCCGCAGTCCGTACAACTCATCGATGACCTGCTCGACATCCACGCCTCCCACTATCCGCCGTGCGCCGCCGAGGACGGCGCAGGACGCGTCCGTCGGGGTGCCCGTCATCGACTTCGGGCAGTTCGCCGCCCGCCGTCGCCGTCGCCGGTGGGGCGGGGACAACGCCCTTCGACCACCCGGCACTTCGGCGACCGGCGCCGCGTCCCCGGGACAGGGCCCCGCCCCGATCCTCTGGTACGTCGCCATCGCCGTGCTGGTGCTCTGGGTGCTGGGCTTCTTCATGCGCGGCGCGAGCGGGCGCTGGTACCGCTGGTGAACCCGGCCGCCTCCGGGCGTCTGGGAGGCTGGCCGCATGACGTCCGGTACCGCCGAGGAGTTCACCTCCCACCGCCCCAGGATGTTCGGCCTCGCCTACCGGCTGCTCGGGTCCGCCGAGGAGGCGGAGGACGTCGTGCACGACGCCTATCTGCGGTGGAGCGGCGCCGACCGGGCGTCGATCGAGCACCCCGCCGCCTGGCTCGCCAGGGTCGTCACCAATCTGTGCGTCAACCGGCTCACCTCGGCCCGAGTGCGACGTGAGCGGTACGTGGGGCCCTGGCTGCCGGAGCCGGTGTTCACGCGGGACGGATCACTCGGACCCCTGGAGTCCGCCGAGCAGCGTGACGCCGTGTCCACGGCGCTGCTGGTGCTGCTGGAGCGGCTCACACCGACGGAGCGTGCGGTCTATGTGCTGCGCGAGGCGTTCGGCTACAGCTACCGGGACATCGCCGAGGTGCTCGACCTGAGCGAGGCCAACTGTCGTCAGTCCTACCGCCGGGCGGTCCAGCGGGTGGCGACGGCCGAGCGCCGCTTCGCACCGGCGGCGAAGCGGCGGAACGAGCTCGTCGAGTCCTTCGTCAGGGCGGCGCGCGAAGGCGACCTGGCGGGCCTGGAGAAGCTGCTCGCCGAGGACGTCACCTGGTGGAGCGACGGCGGCGGCAAGGTCACCGCGGCCCGGCGGCCCCTCGTCGGCCGGGACCGGGTCGTACGCTTCCTCGCGGGCGTCGCGCGGCGCGTCCCGGACGGTCTGGTCCTCACGGTCGCCGAGGTCAACGGGTCGCCGGCGCTGGTCGCGCACACCGGGCGGCAGCTCGTCGCCGTCGCCTCGTTCGAGGTGCGGGACGACGCCGTCATCGAGGTGCAGGTCGTCATGAACCCGGAGAAGCTCGTCTTCGCGGAGCGGCAGTTCGCCGCCTCGGCCCCCACTGTCTGACCGGTGGGTGAGCGCGATCACATCGGCGGCTGTCACATCCGTCGGTGTTCGCCGGTTCTCAGCGGATGACGGGCGCTCCACCGGGGAGCACCCGCTCACCGAAGGGACGACACCACCATGACCACCATCCTGGTGACCGGCGGCACCGGCACCCTCGGCAGGCTCGTCACCGAGCGGCTGCGCTCCGCAGGAGGGCACGGAGAACACGGAGAGCGGGAAGAGCACGAGGTGCGCGTGCTGAGCCGCCGTTCCCGGCCGTACGCCGTGGATCTGCGCGAGGGCACGGGGCTGGCCGCGGCCGTCGCGGGCGTGGACACGGTCGTGCACTGCGCGAGCTCGCCGCGAGGCGGCGACGAGCAGGCGGCACGCCATCTCGTCGAGGCGGCGCGTGACGCGGGGGTCCGGCACCTGGTGTACATCTCGATCGTCGGCGTGGACCGGGTGCCACTCGGTTACTACCGGACGAAGCTCGCCGTCGAGGGGCTGATCGAGGAGTCGGGGCTCGGCTGGACGGTGCTGCGCACGACGCAGTTCCACGACCTGGCGTTGCGGGTCCTGGAGGGCTCGGCGAAGCTGCCGGTCATGCTGTTGCCGGCGGGGGTCGCCGACCAGCCGGTCGACGTGGCGGAGGTCGCCGCCCGGCTGGCCGAGCTCGCCGGCGGGGCGCCCGCGGGGCGTGTGCCCGACATGGGCGGTCCCGAGGTCCGTACGCTTCCGGAGCTGGCCCGGGCCTACCTGCACGCGAGCGGACGCCGCCGGCCCCTGGTGAACGTACGCCTGGCAGGCCGGGCGTACCGCGGGTTCCGCGCCGGCGGGCATCTGACGCCTGAGCGAGCGGTGGGCACGGTCACGTTCGAACAGTTCCTGGCGAAGAGCTTCCCCGCCCAACGGTGACCCCGGGGACGGGGCGGGCGAGGTGGTGCCTGGAGAAGGTGACCGTGTACGCCACGTACGCCAGCCTCGGTCTGGGGGACGCTGGAGCGGGCGCACGCTGCGGGTTTGGCGGCTTGGGACCTGATCGTCGTGGACGAGGCCCACCGGGTTTCGGGCCGGATCGGGAAGCCGTGGGCGGTCGTTCACGACAACCAGAAGATTCCCTCCCTGCGCCTTCTGTACATGACGGCCACGCCCCGGCTGTGGCAGCTCGGGGACGAGGACGAGGCCGGCGCACCGGGCGAGCTGGTCGCGAGCATGGACGACGACCCCGGCGGGCCCTTCGGCAGTAGGGCGTTCACGTTGACGCTCTCGGAGGCCATCGATTGGGCAATCTGTGCCCCCTACCAGCTTGTATGCGTGGACGTCACGGACACCGCGCTCCAGGCCGCGCAGCTCCTGGGCGCGGAGGGCCGGTCGGCAGAGGTTCGTGGTGCGCGGCTCGACGCCCTCCAGACCGCGTTGGTGAAGGCGTCCTCGGAGGAGAATTTCCGCAGGACGCTGGTCTTCCACCACCAGGTCCGCGAGGCCGAAGCTTTCCCGGCCGGCCTCCCGACGTCGCCGCGCAGCTCCACGCCAGCGACCCCGAGCTGTACCCGGCCACGATCTGGGCGGACTGGCTGTGCGGGGATCACAAGCCGCTGCACCGACGGATTCTGCTGGGCGAGTTCGCCGCCGGGATCGCCACGGACGGCACCGTGGTGGAGAAGCGCTTCCTGGGCTCGGTGAAGGTCTTGGGCGAGGGCGTCGACACCAAGAACTGCGACTCCGTCTACTGGGCGGATGTGCGCGGCTCGATGCCCGACCTGGTCCAGGCCGTGGGCCGGGCGCTGCGGATGCAGCCGGGCGAGGGCAAGATGGCGTCGCTCGTGGCGCCGGTGCTGCTCGGGCCGGGCGACACGGCGGACAACATGCTCACGTCCCGGGCCTTCGGCGGGCTCGCCAAGCTCTTGGAGGCACTGCGGGTGCACGACGCCAGGATCGTCGAGCAGCTCGCCGAACAGCAGGCCCCGAGCCGCTACAAGCCCGTAGCCAAGGACGAGAGCGGAAAGGACGGCGGGAGCGGCGAGGGCGCCGGGGGCGTCAGCGCCTCCGCCAAGGCCCTGCTGAAGTTCTCCACGCCCCGCGACCCGGCCGCGCTCGCCGCGTCATCAACCTGCGCGTCCTCAACCCGGAACACGAGCACTGGCGGCGCGGCGTGGAAGCGGCCGTCATCTACGTCCGCGCACACGGCGACCTGAAGGTCCCGTTCACGTACCGCGTCCCAGAGGGCGAGGAAGCCGAGGGAATTGGCTGGCCAGCCTCGCTGGCGAACTTCCCGCTGGGGCAGTGGATCGCCGACGCTCGCCGGTTTTACGCCCGCGGCGACATGGACGAGGACCGTATCGAGCAGCTGGAGAAGCTCGGCATGATCTGGAGCCATTTCGACGTCGCGCGGGAGGAGGGCCTGTCCGCCGCCCGCGGGTGGGCCGCCGAACACGGCCACCTCCCTGCCCCGCTGGACGCCGCCCACCAGGGCGATCTGGCTGAAGAACGCCCGCGCCGCCGCCCGCCGCGCCCAGGAGCTTGATGGATCGTTTGCCATCCAAGGTGGACCGACCAGCTGAACAGGTCTGATGGCTCCGTTGTTAGGGTCCGGTCCTGTGACTCTTTCAAATCCCGCAGCCAAAAAGCGGTTCCTCGTCCTGCACGACTATGGGATGGGCGGTTCGTGGTGGTGGGTCCACGCTCGGTCGGCCCGGGAGATTTTGGAAACGTTCGCATGGACCGAGGTTGTCACCAAGCAGGAGTCGGTGACCTGGGCCGAGGGCCAGGAGCTCGAAGAAGTCGACATCGATGCACCGCTCATGCCTCCAGGCCTGGACGACCTGCGGGCCAAACGCGACGTACAGCGCGGGCTTCCTGGCTTCGGCGCACTCGCGGACAGGAGCATCGTGTACGTGCGGCGTCACTGGGACGGCGAGGACGACGGCGGCCCGGTCTACCTCATGGAGGTCGAATCGGACGGGCGCCGGACCCGCGAAGTGGAGCTGGCTGAGGACGGGAGCGGCCGCATCAGGAGCGAACCTGACGACTGGCCCTTCAACCCGCCGGTCGTCGACTTCTTCGACCCCGAGTTGCCAGGCCAGGAGATCACCCGGGAAGAGTTCGAGGAGCAATGGGAACGCGCCGTACCCACTTCTGGCCTGTAGCCGCCCACGGCACGTGATCCTGCTTCGATGGCAAACGGTCCAAGTCCGGTGACAGAGAACACTTCGTCTTCGTCACCCGGCCGCGTGCTCCGATCAGGAAAGCCCCCGAACGCGTCACAGGCAGGCCTCACACGGTGACGCCTGCCGAACGCGAACGCCGCCGCCATGCCCTCGTGCGGCACCGCGGCGAGCACTATCGGCTGTCCGACCGTTCCCGGGCGCCGAAAAGGGGTGTCGCTGGGGTACCAGGTCGCCCCGCACTCCGGGCAGCGGAACCTCGGCCACGGATGCGGCCTGCCTTCGATCAGGGCCCGCATCGCCTCGCCGCCGGCGTCGATCGCTGGCCTGCGGGCCCGCTAGGTGTATTGACTCGCAGGGTTGTTTACGCGGCTGATGGGCGGGTGTCCGTCGAGTGCGGTGTGGCAGCGGTGGTGGTTGTAGGTGTGGAGGAAGTGTGCCAGGGCTTCGGTCCGCTCGGTGTTGCTGGTGTAGGGCCGTTGGTAGGCCCATTCGTCGAGCAGGGTGCGGTTGAAGCGTTCGGCCTTGCCGTTGGTCTGGGGCCGGTAGGCGCGGGTGAGTTTGCCGGTCGCGCCGAGGGCGGCGATGGCGGTCTTCCAGGCCAGGCCTTTGCGGTAGGCCCAGGCGTTGTCGGTCAGCACCCGTTCGATCCGGTCGATGCCGTGATTGCGGAAGAAGGCGGCCGCGCGGGTGAGGAAGCCTGCGCAGGTCGCGACTTCTCGTCTTCGTGGATCTCGCTGTAGGCGAGGCGCGAGTGGTCGTCGACGGCTCCTTCTGAACATCCTGGCCGGCAAGGACGACGAGCTAAAGCGACTCCGCCGCGAGCTGGAGACGTTCAGCCCGAACGTCCCCGGCGCCCGTCTCGGAACCGCGGCAGGGGTGGAGACAGCAAGCGCAGACTTGAGTCTCCTGCAGGGGGGACAGGAAGGTGAGCTCATGGACGGCGGCACCCTCTACTCGATCGGCGAACTGGCCAGCGCACCGGGCTGACGGTCAAGACCATCCGGTTCTACTCCGATCGGGGCATCGTCGAGCTCGCCGGCCGCACCCACGCCGGCTACCGGCTCTACGCCCAGGACACCGTCGCTCGCCTTGCCCTCGTGCGAACACTGCGAGAACTGGGACTCGGCCTCGCCACGATCCGGCACGTCGTGAACCAGGAACTCACACTCAGCAAAGTCGCCGCTGAACACGCGGCCGCACCTGACGCGCAGATCGGCATCCTGCGACTGCGACGGGTGGTTCTGACAGCCGCCGCCAAACGCGAACCCACCCCCGAGGAGCTGGAACTCATGCACCAGCTGGCCACGCTCTCCGAAGCCGAACGCCGACGCCTGATCGACGACTTCCTCAGCAGCGTCTTCGAAGGCCTCCACCGCGGCTCCTACCACGCTGCAGCTCGGCGTTCTATGACGCCCGAGCTCCCCAACAGCCCCACAGACGAACAGATCAGAGCATGGGTGGAGCTGGCTGAACTGTCTCTGGGCCCGGATTTCCGCGCAAGTGTGCCGCGCCTGGCCGAAGACCACGCAGCCGCCCTGCCCGACGACGCCCCCACGCCACCTCGCCCAGACATGATCGCCATTGCCCGAGATCTCGTTGGGCCAGCCGTGGCGCGCGCGGCATCAGCCCCGACTCGCCCCAGGCCGATCCTGTCGTCGCGTCGCTCACCGCCCACTGCGCGCCCGCCCACGGCCGCCCCGATGACGCCGAGCTGCACCGGTGGCTGCTACAGCGCCTGAAAGCCGCGAGCGATCCGCGCAGGGACCAGTACCTCCGGCTGCTCGCGCTGATCAACGACTGGTCGACACCGGAACGCCTCACCCCCGGTGATCGACTGGTCCATCACAGCTCTGCGGATACGGGCAGCCCAATGACGCAACAACCTCACAGCCCCGCCCCACAGTTACTGGCGGCGGGTGCCCAAGCCTTCGGGGGGCGCCGCGGTCGTACTCGGGGAGCGTTGCGTCGCTGCGCGGTACCCGTTTCACCTCGCGGCGGCGCTTCTTCCGGGGGCGTGGCATCACCTGACTTCTCGCGGGCTTGCATCTTCGCTTGGAAGCGCCGGTTGCGGACTTCGAGGAGAGCGGACACGCCCGCCGGACAGTCTCCGACCTCCTGCCCCGGCAACCCCGGCGCACCCGCTGGGCAGTCGCGCCGATCTGCGATAAAGTGATATCACTTTGCTACACCGAGCAGGGTACGGACGCGCAGAGAACGGGGACCCTCATGTTGACCACCTCCTCCCACCACCCCGGGCCCGCCCCCGCGGACGGCCTCCCCGAGATGCCCGCACCCCGGGTCACCGAGTTCCAGGCGCACAGCATCGGCGGCGGCCTCGCCCTCCTCCTCGGCCTGCTCGGCGTCGTCCTTTCGGCCGGCCTGATCGTGCTCGGCGCGACCGCTGTCCCGGTGGGCCTGAAGATCGTGCTGGTCGTCGTCGGCGTGCTGCTCTTCTTCGGCTCGCTGCTCGCGATGAGCGGACTGAACATGGTCTCGCCCGGTGAGGCCCGCGTCGTCCAGCTCTTCGGCCGCTACCGGGGCACCATCCGCACCGACGGTCTGCGCTGGGTGAACCCGCTCACCACCCGTAACAAGATCTCCACCCGGGTCCGCAACCACGAGACCGCCGTGCTGAAGGTCAACGACGCGTACGGCAACCCGATCGAGCTGGCGGCGGTCGTGGTCTGGCGGGTCGAGGACACCGCGCAGGCCCTCTTCGAGGTGGACGACTTCCTGGAGTTCGTCTCCACCCAGGCGGAGGCGGCGGTACGGCACATCGCCATCGAGTACCCCTACGACGCCCACGAGGAGGAGGGCCTCTCGCTGCGCGGCAACGCGGAGGAGATCACCCAGAAGCTCGATATCGAGCTGCGTGCGCGGGTCGAGGCGGCCGGGGTGCACATCATCGAGTCCCGCTTCACCCACCTCGCGTACGCTCCGGAGATCGCCTCCGCGATGCTTCAGCGGCAGCAGGCCGGCGCCGTGGTGGCGGCCCGCAAGCTGATCGTGGAGGGCGCGGTGGGCATGGTCGAGCAGGCGCTCGGCCGGATCGCGGAACAGGGCATTGTCGAGCTGGACGAGGAGCGCAAGGCGGCCATGGTGAGCAACCTCCTGGTGGTGCTGTGCGGCGACCGCGCGACCCAGCCGGTCATCAACACGGGTTCGCTCTACCAGTGAGCGACGACGAGACGGAGGGCCCGGCACCCAAGCCCCGCAAGGAGCCGCGCAAACAGGTGCTGCTCCGGCTCGACCCCAAGGTGTACGACGCCCTGGCCCGCTGGGCCTCCGACGAGCTGCGCAGCGCGAACGCCCAGATCGAGTTCCTGCTCCGCAAGTCGCTCATGGACACGGGCCGCCTACCCAAGAACACCGGCCCGATTCCGCGCCGGGGGCGCCCGCCGAAGGACCCGGACCCCGAGTAGCCGCGGGCCGGGCATAGGGCGAAGGTGAGGGGGGGTCGGGACGCCGGCCGGGCGCCTGCTCTCCCCGCTCACTCCGTCCGCAGCCCGTCCGGCCGCATCAGCCGCCACAGCGGAGGCAGGCTGAGCAACCCACGAGGGCATCCATTCAGGCATGGAGCTGATTGTGGCGGCTGATTGGGGGCCGGATGAACGCTTACGGCCCCCGTCCGGTCTCAGTGCTTCCGCTGGAACGCTGACTCGAGGCCGAGGCACAGCACCCCGCCGCGGCAGAGTTCGGCCCTGGCATCCGCCGCTTCGGCGTTAACGGGGGCGGGCGACGGTGGGAACCGCTACCGGCCGATGTCGTACTCGATCCCAGTGCCCTTTGTAGGCGGTCTGGGCGCTGGGCTCCAACGTGGCACGGCGGTTTGCCGGAAAAGTGCGCCCTCAGCCGTCCTCCGCGAGGATCAGATCGGCTGTGTGGTGCGGACAGGCCAGGGTGTGCCGGGTCACCGACAGGAACTCGCCGTCGGCGCTGAGAGTCCGTGCTCCGCCAGTGGCCGCAGTGGCCCGGCAAACGCCACAGAAGACGACCTTCAAAGGGAACAGGTCTGCCGAAGGGCGGGATCGTGTCGTCTGTTCCAACGCCTGCTCCTGCGGTGGCGGCACGGGCGAGACGAACCAGTCACACCAGCCCTTTGATCACCCCTCACCAGTGTGAAAACTCCGCAGGTCACCCCGTATAGGACGCGCTCTGTCCTATACGGAGGGCATGCTTCCGGCTAGGACTTCTCAAGGCGGGCTGCGTGCCCGTGAGAAGGCCACCGGCCCTTTTGCCCGCATCCCCTCTCGAGGAGTGATCCCTGATCAAATCACCTGCCATCTCTCCGTGCCTGGGTGTCTCGGACACCCAGGCGACCGTCGACTTCTACGAGAAGCTCGGCTTCACCGCCCTGCCCGCCGGCAACGACCCCGACGACGACCTGCGCATCCTCCTCTTCGAGGGCGAGTTCGCGCTGATGGTCTATTGCGACGAGCAGCTGCGCGGCTGGCTGCCCGTCCTCAAGGACACTCCGGTCGGCGCGTTCGGCATGTTCTACCTGGCAGTGGACGACTTCGACTCCTACGTCGAGCGCATCCGGCCCCTGGTCACCGTCCAGAAGGACGTCATGGAGCACCAGGGCCAGAAGCTCTTCTACTTCACCGACCCCAACGGCTACGTCATCGCTGTCACCCAGAAGCAGAGCTGGTGACCGCCGTGACGGGGTCTGCCTTTCCTGAACAGTCGTCTCCTGATCCGGGACGGTGTAGCCCAGCGCGCGACCCCCGCCGTGCCACTGTCGCAAAGTCGGCTGTGGGGGACAAAGAACTCACCGTCCGGCGAATCAGCGGCGCCTGACTCAGAATCGCCGCAACGGCGTCGCGGAAGCGCGGTGACGGGCGCCTGACCGGACGCCCCGGAGAGGGCGTCCTGCGGGTCCCAGCCCCGCATTCTTGCCCGCGGCGACGGTCCTGACCAGCTCCGCCTGGGCCTTCGCGACGTGCTCCAGGGCGCCGCGTTCGGTTTCGGTCGTGTAGACGTACGCGACGACCGTGCCGATGCGCATAGCCGCCGACCGTCCCCTCCTCCTCATCTCCACGCCTGCATGCCCGGCCTGCCCGGCCGCGACAGAGCCATTCACGGTGGAGGGCGAGCCGGTCTGGCGCTGCCCTTGCTGCTGCCCCCGCACATTCGGTTTCGTACTCTGCGAGGGCAGTCGTTGTCGTCCAGCGGCCGAGGACGACGTACACGGGTTCGCCCGGATGCGTTACCCGGGTACGAATCCCGGCGACGACTGCGTCGCTGGACCAGTTCTCGCTGACCCGGCGCCGACCGATGGGCCGCTGCGCTAGCCTCGGGCTGTACCCGACCACCGGAGGACCCGATGGCGCACCTGGCCTTCGACGAGGCCGAGCAGCGCGAGCTCCGCGAAGCCGCGCGCAGCGAGTTCCCCGGGAACCCGGCGCTCGCCTACGTCCTCGAGAACCTCGCCTCCGAGGGCATCGACCTCGACCGGTGCCGCGACTGGGACGACATCCGGGCCGAGAAGGGCCTGCCCGAGCGGAACGACGAGGCCCCGAACGTTGCCTAGTCCCAAGCACTCCCGCGGCCGCCGACCGCGCATCGTGTTCATCGAGCCGGCCGAGACCCAGGTCCGCGCCCTGAGCGCCGCGCAGGCCGCGATCCTGGACGGGACCCTGAACGCGATCGCGGCCGACCCCGACGCGGTCAAGCCGCACGCGCCTCAGCACTGCGTGACTACGAGCAGGACGGCGTCCGCGTGATCTTCTACGCGACCGCGCTCGGGAGCATCCTCATCGTCACCTACGTCGAAGTCGACTGACCGAAGCGGAGGCATGTCGGCTGGTTCGCGCCCTTGTGGCCGATCGCCCCGGTCCGTCACCTTCAGGATCGACAGCACGTCGTTCGTGAAGGGGGACATGTTGGCCAACCCGACCACACCCGCACCCCGACCCCTCACCCGCTGGACCGGCCGCGCGCTCCTGCACTGGGCGCGCCTCCTCCAGCACACCGTCGCCGGCCTGGACCGGCGTAAAGCCCTCGTCGCCCGCCGCAACTCCGCCATGCGCGCAGCGCACCAGCACGGGATAGACCGCGATGCGATCGCCCGGGCGGTGGGCCTGAGCACCCAGCAGACCCGTAAGGCCCTGAAGGGCGAGCCGACCGTCGAGTGACCGTTCATCCTCCACGGTGTGCGCGGCGGGTCACCCTCACCGGTGGTCACGACTGCACCCCGCCGTCGTTCGTGGCCCCCAGGTTCCACGCTCTGGCCTGGGGCCACGGACACCCTGCCGTCGGCCCTGCGGCTAAGGGTATTGACCTGCAGCGTTGTTGACGCGGCTGATGGGCGGGTGTCCGCCGAGTGCGGTGTGACTGCGGTGGTGGTGTGGTTGTAGATGTGGAGGTGTCGGCGTACACGTGAACGTGGCTCTGGCAAGATTTTCGTAGCTGGAGATCATCTCGATGACACGGTCGGCCGGTTCGCATAGTGGCGGCGAAGGGCCTCCGGGTGCTCCACAGGCCGGCGACGACCGCATCCCGGTCGCGTAGGAGCCCGTCGGCGAACTGTCGCAGGGCTGGGAGGTCGTCACGCCCGCCCCGTTCGATCCAATCGTGGAGGTCTTAGCCGCGGTGTTCGCAAGTTCGACGCGACGACCAGGGATTCAATCTGTGTCTCGTTGAGGACCCTGACTCTCGATGCTCCGCCAAGGAGCTCCTTCCCCCGGCTCAAGAGCCTCGACAAAGCCAGTAGCACCACGTCACAAGATCAGCGACAGAGCCCATTCGTCCGTACCCGACTGGGGAGAAAGTCCGTACGCCGACACCTGGGCCTTCGCCGTTATCCGGACCGGTTCCGAAGCGGAGCTCCGCGCCGTAGGTCGCGTCAGAAGTGGAGGATGCCGAGATCTCGCACCGTGTCGGCCAGAGCACGGATGAGGTCGTTCTCGGCTTCCGTCCGCCAGACCAGGGCGAAGGTCAAGGTTCCTATCTCGGGGATGGGCAGCCATCGGATGTGGGACATGCCCCAGTACCTGGTGACATGGCTGGGGAAGGTGTGGATGATTTCGCCCATACCGATGAGGCTGACCAGCTCGTCGGAATTGTCCGCCGGCTTGATGCGCTCGATCCGCCGGCCTCGTGGGGTGTGAAAGGGCAGGTAGCTGTCCTCCCAGTAGTCCGGCACGTCGAGGGCGGTGGCATGTGGGAACTCGGCGAGCAGCTCCAGCGGAACGGAGTCCCGTTGCGTGAAGCGGTGGTCGGCGGGCACGCCAAGGACCCGGGAGTCGGTGCAGAAGGTCGGACCGACGGTGAGGTCTGGCTCTTCCACCGGCAGCCAGACGACAAGGACATCCGTGGCGCCGGAACGGAGCCGGCCGAACACATCGTTGAAGGTCTCTAGGCGTATCTGGAGTTCGCACTGCGGATTCCTCGCGCGGAACGCCTTCCAGTACGGGTGCAGATCGGGCAGGTTGAAGGGCATCAGGCTGACGCGAAGCTGAGCCGTGATGCCGCGGGCCGCCAGCCGGGCGCGCTCCAGGGATGCGTGCAGGCCCGCGTAGACCGGTTGCAGATCATCGCGGAACTGTCGACCGACCTCGGTCAGGAACACCGTGCGGCTGGTGCGGGCGAACAGCTCGGCGCCGATGCGCCGTTCCTGCTTCTTGATGGCCTGACTGACGCGCGCCTGGGAGACGTGCAGCCGCTGTGCCGTCCGGCCGAAGTGCAGCTCCTCCGCCAGCACCAGGAATATCTCGATGTCCCGTAGCTCCACCGGCCCCCCAGCCTGTCGTCGATAACCCAGCGGTTATCGAACCGCGCGGAAGTTTACATTGATCATGATTGCGGCCGGCCAGAAGGTTGAGGGCATGCAAGCACTCATGAAGAACCCGGCGCTCGTCCTGCCGGACGCGCTTACGAGCATCGGCAGCTTCTTCAAGTCGGTCAACCAGGGAGCCCTCTCCAACCATCTGCCCGAGATCGTGGCTCTGCGCGCCAGCCAGGTCGTCGGCTGCGGTGACTGCGTGCACACCCACGTGCGGAGTTTGCGCGAGGCGGGTGAGAGTGACGAGCGGGTGGCGGCGGTGGCCGCCTGGCGGGAGGCACCGTTCTTCACCGATGCCGAGCAGGCCGCACTGGAGCTGGCCGAGGAGGTCACGCGCCTGGCCGACCGCTCCCCGGGCCCCGTGCCTGACGGCGTGCCGGACGCGCTGTGGGAGCAGCTGGCCGCGCACTTCAACGAGCAGCAGCTGTCCGCCCTGATCCTGTCGATCGGCGTGACGAACATGTTCGACTGCCACACCATCGCGGTCCGTGAACCGGTCGGCGGGTCCCGGGGCCGACGCCGGCCATGAGCGATGCCTTCGACCTGACCGTGATGTACGTGATGCACGATGCCCTTCGCCGGGAGCTGGCCCATCTGGACCGGATGACCACCGGCGCGGACCGTGATCCCGGGCAATTACCGGCCACGGCCGGATGGGCGCTGTTCAAGAAGGCTCTCCACGCCCATCACACGGCCGAGGACGAGGCCCTGTGGCCGGTGCTCCGCGGACGCCTGGCCGGTCACCCGAAGGACCTGGCTCTTCTGGAGGCGTTGGAGGCCGAACACGCAGCCATCGTCCCGCTGGTCAAGGCCATCGACGCGGCTCTCGCGGCTCCCGAGGTCGACCATCTGGGGTTGGGCATCCTGACCGACGCATTGGCCACCGGTCTGGCAGGGCATCTCAAGCACGAGGAGGACACGGCCCTGCCACTGGTCCGGCGGGCGTTGACGGCCGAGCAGTGGGGCCGCTTCCGTCAGGTCCAGGCCCAGCTGATCTGCCCGGAGGCGCCGCTGATGCTGCCGTGGCTGCTGGACGGCGCCGACGAGCGGACGGTGGCGAAGCTGCTCGCTCCCCTGCCCGCATCCGTTCGCGCCGCCTACACCACCGAGTGGGCCCCGGCTTACACCGCCGTGGACCGTTGGAGTCCTGGCACCGCCCCGACGCACTGACACCCCGGCTGCCGCGCCCCGCAGAGCGTCGCGTCGCGTCGCGTCGGTCAGTGTCGCAGGGGCCGGGGCCGGCCCGATGCCACCCGTGGGGCGGTTCACGGGCCCCGCAGTCTCGCACGGCATGCGTGCGCCCCGTCCGGAACCGGAACCCGAACTTACGTTTCCCGCAGAAGATCCCTGGAGTCATCGCCTTGTCCGAGCACATCCACCTCAGTCCGCTCCACGACATCTCGGCCGCCGACGCCGCGGCCTGGCACCGGGTCGTCGCCGCCTCGATGGCCCATGACCTGCCCGGAGTACCGTCTCCCGGCCCCGATCAGATCCACGCCCAGCTCACCAAACCCACGCTGAACAGCCACCGGCTGACCTGGCTGGCCACCGGGGCGGACGGCAGTCCGGTCGGAGTCGCGGGCCTGCGGCTGTTCACTTCCCCGGGGCGGGATCACCTGGCCGAACTGGAACTCCACGTAAACCCCGCGTACCGGCGCCTGGGCACCGGCTCCCTCCTGCTGTCGGCGGTCGTGGCGGCCTGCCGTGCCGAGGACCGGCGCAGCCTGATCGTCGAGGTGGCGGCCGACGGCCCGGGCGAAGCCTTCTGCGAAAAGCGGAACTTCCGCCAGGCACTGGCCCTGAACCATCTGATCCTGCGCCTGGACCAGTTGGGCGAGGCCACCGTTCTCCAGGTCGCCGAGGCCGAGCACCCCGGCTACCGGCTGACGGGCTGGACCGGCACGGTGCCCGACGACCTCGCCGCCGCCTTCGCCACCGCCAAGAACGCGATGAACGATATGCCCGTCGGAGACCTGGACTACGGCACCGAGAACTGGGACGCCGACCGCGTAAGGACCATGGCTCAGGTGATCGCCGACCGCGGCGACACCCTGCTGACCCTCACCGCCGTCCACGACGACGGCGCCATGGCCGGATACACCGAGATCCTGCTCCCTCGGGGCGCGGCACCTCGGGCGCAGCAGTACGACACCGCCGTCGTGCCCGCGCACCGCGGCCATGGCCTCGGGCTGTGGCTCAAGGCCGCCATGGTGCGCCGGCTGCGCGCCGAGCATCCCGGTGTCGTCGAGATCGAGACCGACAACGCCGAGGACAACGTCCACATGCTGGCTGTCAACCACCGGTTGGGGTTCCGCTCCTACCGGCGCACGCGCGAGTTCCAGCTCGACGTGCCCGCAGTCTGATCCCAGTACCCGTACGCACCACCGTGGCGAAGAAGCGAGAGGCCCCCGCGCAGGCCGACCTACCGCCTCCCCGCCCCACCCACCCGTCCCAGCTCACACTTCCGAGGAATCGCCATGCATGTGTCCGCCTCCACCGTTTCTCTCACCGTCGCCGACGTCGACGCCTCCCGTGACTTCTTCTGCACCCACCTCGGCTACGAAGTGACAATGGCCCAGGACGGCTTCGCCTCTCTGACCCGCGAGGGAGCCGCCGTCGACATCGTCCTGCTCCGCAAGGGCACCGAGGTCCTGCCCACCGAGCAACGGGACCGGGAAGCAGGCGGCCTGATCCTCGCGCTCACGGTCACCGGCCTCGCCGCGGAGGAGGCCCGGCTGCGCGCGGCGGGCGCCCCCATCACCATGGCCCTGCGGGAGGAGCCCTGGGGTGAGCGGCTGTTCCAGATGACCGACCCCAACGGGGTCGTCGTCCAGCTCGTCGAATGGGCCGTCCCCGGCGCCGGCACGGACGGGAGCGGGAGCACAGACGGGAGCGAAGGCACCGCCGTTCAGGTGATCACTCCCTCGGCCGACGATGTCACCGTCTCCCCTAACGCCACCATGACGGGCCTCGCGGCCCCCAGCCGCGGCAGCGCCGAACTCAGCACCTGGACGGTCTTGATGGAAGCCGGCGCGACCGGACCCGAGCATTCCATCAGCCGCGAGCAGGTTTGGACGGTCACGGCGGGCGCCCTGGAAGTGACCTGCGACGGCCGTACCGAGAAGGTACAGGCCGGCCAGAGCCTGATCCTGCCGCCGACCCTCGTCCGCCGTATCCACGCCCCGGAACGGGCAGAGGCCCACGTCTCGATGCGCTCCGACGGAGTCGCCTCCGTTCCCGGCACCGAGGGCACCCGCGACCTCCCCTGGGCTCGGTGACCGCGACCACCGCACACCAGCCCGCCTCCCGGCGGCTTCCGGCGCGATCGGGAACCGTCCCGAACCATCACCGGCCGAGGCCGGGATACACAGAAACGAGAATGACGACATGCGCGTGCTGATCATGGCCTACGGGTCACGCGGCGACATCATGCCGCCGACCGCCCTCGCGGCACAGCTGCAGAAACTCGGCGCAGAGGTACGGGTGTGCGCACCTCCGGACGAGGAGTTCGCCCAGCTGCTGGCCGGAGTTGGTGTGGAGCACGTGCCCTTCGGCCGAGCGGTGCGCCCGCTGGTCACCGGCGCGCCGCCGTCGCCCGACTTCGCCACCGAGTTCGCGGCCGAGCTGGTAGCCGCGCACTTCGACACGATCGCCGAGGCGGCCGAGGGATGCGACGTGCTGGTGGCGACCGGCCTCATGCCGGCCGGCGCACGGTCGGTGGCCGAGAAGCTGGGCATCCGCTACGTGTACGCCTGCTTCCACCCGTTCGAGATACCGTCGACGAACTACTTCCCGTCACCGCGGCCGGGCCCGGGGATCTCCGCCGAGGGGATCGACCCGACCGACAACCGGGCCATGTGGGACCTGGACGTCCAGAAGGTCAACGCCCTGTACCTGGCCCCGCTCAACGCCCACCGGGCGGAGATCGGGCTGCCGCCGCTGGACAACGTCCGCGACCACGTCTTCGGCGACCGGCCGTGGCTGGCTGCGGACCCGGTCCTGGGGCCGTGGCAGGAGCTGACGGACCTCGAACTCGTCCAGACCGGCGCGTGGATCCTGCCCGACGAGCGCCCGCTGCCGGCCGACCTGGAGGCGTTCCTGGACGCCGGCACACCGCCGGTGTTCGTGGGCTTCGGCAGCATGCCCATGCGCGCGGCGACGGACGTCGCCCGAGTGACCGTCGAGGCGGTCCGCGCGCAGGGCCGACGCGTACTCGTCTCGCGCGGCTGGGCCGACCTGGGCCTGGTCGACGACGCGGACGACTGCTTCGCCGTCGGCGACGTCAACCACCAGGCCCTCTTCCGCCGACTGGCCGCCGTCGTGCACCACGGCGGCGCGGGCACGACGACGACGGCCGCCCGGGCCGGCGCACCGCAGGTCGTGGTGCCGCAGTTCGTGGACCAGCCGCACTGGGCAGCCCAGGTCGCCGAACTGGGCATCGGCACGGCCCACGACGGTCCGGTCCCGACCTTCGAGTCCCTGTCGGCCGCGCTCAGCACGGCGCTGGCGCCCCAGACCGCGGCCCGGGCGAAGGCCGTCGCGGGCAGGGTCCGGGGCGACGGGACGGCGGTCGCCGCGAAACTCCTCCTCGATGCGGGGCAGGCTGCGCCGGTGAGCCGCGAACAGATCTCCGGCATCGCGCACGCCGACCACCCGATCAAGGCTCCGCTCGACGACGAATCGGTCAGCCGGCTGCTCGAACGCGCCCTCCCGCGAGGCGACGAGCGCGTGCTCGACCTCGGATGCGGCACAGCCGAATGGCTCCTGCGCGCCCTGGCGACACGCCCGCACCTGCACGCCGAAGGCGTCGACGTCTCCGAGGTCGCCCTGACGCAGGCCCGCCGGGCAGCGAGCGAACGCGGGGTCGAGGAGCGCCTGGTCCTCCACCACCAGGAAGCCGCGGACTTCGTCTCCGAGCAGCCGTTCGACCTGGTGATCAGCGTCGGCGCCACCCACGCCTTCGGCGGTCTTCTCCCCACCCTCGCAGCGGCCCGCAAGCACTTGGCCCCCGGCGGCCGCGTCCTGATCGGCGAGTCGTTCTGGGACCGCGCCCCCTCGCCGGCGGCGGTCGAGGCGTTCGGTGACCTCGACGACCTGGCGACCACGGTGGACCGCGTCGTCGCCGACGGCTGGGCCCCTGTCCACGGCCATGTCAGTACCCGCGGTGAGCTGGACGCCTACGAGTGGGCCTGCTGGGGCTCGCTGGCCTCATGGGCGCTGGATCACTCGGCGGAGCCGGCGAGCGTCCAGGTGCTGGAGACGGCCACCGCTCAGCGTTCGCAGTGGCTGCACGGGTACCGGGACAGCTTCGGCTTCCTGTGCCTGGTCCTGCGTGAGACACCCGTCATGACGACCGGAAAGTGAGTACCCGGAAGTGAATGCACAGATGCAACCGACGTTCGTGCTGGTCCACGGAGCCTTCGCGAACTCCTTCTCCTTCGCGCCCCTCCAGGCCGAACTCGGCCTCCTCGGGCACCGCTCGGTCGCCGTCGACTTGCCCGGTCATGGCTTCCAGGCGACCTTCATACGCGCCTACCAGTCCCCTCAGGACCCCGAGGGCCTCGCCACCGCGCCCGGCTCGATCAAGGGCGTGACGCTCGCCGACAACGCCGCGCACCTGATCGGGATCCTCGAGCGGGCCAAGCAGAACGGCCCCGTGATCCTCGTCGCCCACAGCCGCGGCGGCATCACGGCCACGGTCGCGGCCAACGCCCGCCCGGATCTGATCGACCGCATCGTCTACGTCTCGGCCTGGTGCCCGGTCGACCTCGACGTCAACGACTACTACGCCGAGCCGGAGATGACCACGGTCGACCCGGCCGCTTTCGCCCCGGCCCTGGCCGGAAACCCTGCCGACCTCGGCCTGCTCCGCGTCAACTTCCGCACCGCGAACCCGGACTCGCTCGCGGCGCTCAAGGGAGCCTTCTTCGCCGACGGCACCGACGAGCAGTTCCTCACCTTCCTGAACACCTTCCAGCCCGACGAGAACCTGGACGCCGGTAGCTCCGCCGACCGAGCGCAGGCCGCGACCTGGGGCCGCGTCCCCAAGACCTACATCCGCCTGGCCGCCGACACGAGCCTGCCTCTCGCCTTGCAGGACCGGCTGATCCGTGAGGGCGACGAGCTGACACCACACAATCCGTACGACGTCCGCACACTGGAGGGAAGCCACCTGAGGTGGCTGGTCGACCCGGCGCCGGCGGCCCGCCTCCTGGGCGAACTCGCCACGCTCCCGGGGCCGTCCGCTCCGGCATGAGCGGACTGGCCTGAGCGGATCGGTGGTGGAGACACGAGGAACGAGGGCGCCCGCGCGGGGCGCACCACGACCGCCCCCGGCGCTGACATCGGACGCCGCTACCGGCTGACGGCCTTAGCTTGGTCTTCGGCGCCAGGGTTACCTATGGCCCAGCCGCGTTTGTCAGACCGCCCCGGTACGGTCAGCGCATGCGAGCTACGGCAACTTTCACAGTCAAAGCGTTCGTCCCGACCGAGCTGAAGCCTCAGCCTGCCGTGTCCACTGGGCTCCCGGTAGGTGTGGCGACGATGGAGAAACACTTCGAGGGAGAGGTCGCGGGACGTTCGGCGACCCTGTTCACTGCCGCGTTCGACCAGTCCACCGGCGTCGGCAGCTATGTGGCCATGGAGTCATTCGAAGGCTCCCTGCAGGGACGGGAGGGAGCCTTCAACTTCGCGCACTCGGCGACAACATCCGGCAGCGACCGCACAGCGGAGTTCTTCACCATCGTGCCTTCGAGTGGCACCGGCGAGCTGGCCGGGATCTCCGGGGCCGGAGGGATAGCCGTTGAAGCTGACGGCACGCATCGCATCTGGTTCGACTACCAGCTCGGCTAGGCGTGTTTTAGAACTCGCTGACCTGCCTGGTTGGCCGTCCGGGGAAGTCGCGGGCGGCCATCCAGATGGTGAGGTCGCGGGCGATGTCATTGACGCTGGACGCCGTGGTGACCTCGTGCTCGTTGCGGGCGGTGTCACGGCGGACGATCTCGTAGCCGCCTTCATCGAGGACGGCCACGGAGGCGAACCAGACGGGGTCGTCCTCGTCGGGCTGGACGACCAGGAAGGTGTTGTCGGAGTTGTTGAGGTCGCTGATCAGGAGGAAAGTTCCGCCCCATCCGCCAACGCCCGGCACATCGCGAACGTCGGATCAGTCCGCCATTCCCCCACGTCACACCGCCCCACCGTCGAGTCCGAGCGGAACCGATCATGCCACCTTCAGGTCCGCGTGTTCGAAGCCGGAGGTAGACGACAAGCTGAACGCCTGTTTTCGTCCTGATGTTCTTCAGCCTCCTCCTTCGGGACGCGGCGCCGCCCGGGCGCAGCCGGGGCCAGCGGTCGCTACTCCTTCCGCCCCCGGGCCTAGGAGGGTGTGTGAATGCCTGATCCCCTCTCCTGCCTACCGCGAGGTACTACCACGGGAATGCCCAGGTCGACGGTTTGGGGCACGTAGGTCAGCCTCCCCGCTTCGACCTGCTTCTGCCGAAGCAGCCTCAAGGTCAGATCGATGCCCTCGATCTCGCCGAGCCAGCCTTCAGCGTCGGCACGGGCCCGGCGTGCGATCAGATCGGTCTCGATCTCCTCCAGGCGGAAGGCCATCTGCGGGTTGACCCGCAGAAGCGGACAGCGGATGCAGGCATGTTCGTGGCGGCAGTCGCTGGCGTACGGCCGGCCGCAGTCGCCGAGCTCGACCTTGCGGGTGTCGAAGTGCTGCTCGAACTCGCTCCACTCGGCGCTGGTCGGGTCCGGTATTCGCCGTCGGGTCGCAGGCGGCGCCGGTAGTCCCGGAACTGCTGGTAGTGCCGGACCTTCACTCCGGCGCAGGGGCTTGAGGCAGCACCTTCGACTTCGGTCGCGCTGGGTGATCACGAGATGTTGACCAGAGTCATCAGGACTGGCTGCTGTCACAGACCAGCACCGTCGCGAGGGGTTATTGGAGCAGGATGTTTTGCGGAGCAGTTCGAATCCGGGTCGGGCGCTCGAAGTTCACGTACCAGTTCCGCAGGCCGGCGCCGGTGAAGAACGCGTTGATGCTGGACCATTCGCCCGGCGGCTTCCACATCAGCAGCTCCCTCTCCTGCCACACGCCGTCCTCGAGGTCCCACTCCCCCGCCGCCATCACCTCGAACGCCTCGGTGCGCAGCGTCCGGTCGCCGCCCGCCGCGCGGGCCTTGGCTTACAGGGAGGGCCAGCGGGCTTCGGCTCCCGGTGCGCAGGCGATCACCAGCGCGTCGCCGGTGTCGTCGATGACCCGCAGCGCCTGCTCGCTCCACACCCGGCCGGAGCGGTGTACGACGCGCCGTACGACCGTCTGAACCATCTCGAACCTGCGCACCGCATCCTCCTCCGCCGGCCGAGGCGGTGATGTCCGGCCCGGCTTGCCCAGCTCAGCGCGCTATGACCGCTGTGGGCACTCGTCCGGCCAGGCTTGCTGGAGGTCGATGACGAACCGCCGGTCGCAGTCCCCGCGCAGAGACGGCCGGGGTTCTTGTCCAGGCATCGGGAGCGTGGGGACCCCGAACGTGGTCGAAGCCCCCACGCTCCGAGCTGTACATGCGGGGAATCAGGCGCCGCTCCATCCAGACAGCGGGGCTGGGCCTCACCTCCTTCACGTCCACGGAGTAAACGCCCGACACCCACCGGGTCATGCGCGTTCTTGTGGCTCTTCCTGAAGGGTGGCTCGATGCTCCTCATGCCCATCGGACGCGAGCGGCTCCGCCGGGCGGCCCTCCAATTCCCGCTGCCTGGCGGCCAAGGCCTTCGCCAGCATCCTCGCCCGGTAGGGGTTCGACGTTCCGAGAGCCTTCGCCACCTCCACGGCCTCGTCCAACAGGGCCAACCGTCGCTCAGGCAGCTCCCGCACCAGGGGCGACGTGCTCGCCTCCACCAGGACGTACGCCAGCTTCGACCCGTACGCCTCCGGCTCGACCTGAGTCAGAAGGCGGTAGATCCACATCCCCTCGGCGCCGCCCACCACCCGCCTGTTGGCACTGAGCAGCCTGACCCTCGCCAGTACAACCATGTCCTGATCCATCGATCCCCCTCGTCCCCCCACCCCCGGGCCCGTGCACGCCACACGGCGAGACAACACAGCGAACCCGCCGACAACCAGGAAGAGTTGCCGACAGCTTGGCCGGAGAGTGGATGACGACGAGTCTGGCCCGCGGCACCAGCCGCCACAAGGTCGAACGGACGTGCCGTGCGTCCTACCGAAACCGCCTCCGAACAGGCATGATGGACCTGACACTCACTCAAGTCAGTCTGCCAACCCTTGCTCGACTCAGCCACGGCATCCTGTGCATTTCAGCGGGCTGGACAGGGTGTTCCTGGCCGGTTCCGCTGGCTTGTCCGTGCGTCAGCCTGAGACCTCTTCGACGGTGGCCACGATGAGGCCCGGGAGGAAGTCGATGGCCCGCTTCAGCAGGCTCTCGACGGGGACGGCGTGGTGGTTACTGTCCACCCTGATGAGTCCGGCCCATCCGGCCGGCTCGTAGCGGGCCAGCATCGAGAGCGTGTAGACGACCGACCACCAGGCCATCAGCAAGTGTGGTTCCCGGCCAGTC
This sequence comes from Streptomyces sp. NPDC003035, assembly GCF_042888285.1. Taxonomy (NCBI): domain Bacteria; kingdom Bacillati; phylum Actinomycetota; class Actinomycetes; order Kitasatosporales; family Streptomycetaceae; genus Streptomyces; species Streptomyces sp. NPDC003035. The sequence goes on from NZ_JBIAPJ010000003.1 coordinate 101,593, forward strand.
GGTGGGATCGCCGGCAAGAACCAGCGTGACCGGCCGTGGCTCCGAGTGAGGCCGACGCGCTCGTGTCCTTGGGGCATGAGCCAACTCACCCGGAGTTCGCCACCGCCGCGGTCGTAGCGGGTAAAGTCGGGTGGCCCGTCGGGGCGGGGTGTCCGGCGGACGTACTCGTGATGCTGGGCGAGGCCCGGGTACTTCGCGAAGAACTCGTTCACCGTCTCCTGACTACCGCTGTCGATGACCCAGTCTGGGATGTCGCAGACCGGGACGTGCAGCAGAGGGTGGGGGTCGCCGTGGATGCTGACATCGTTCGTGTACAGGGCGGGGTGCCGGTTCCGGTCCGTGAGCGGGTACTCGAGGTTGACCGGCAGCAAGTCCCAGACATCCTCGAGCCGCACGGGATCGTCCTTGCCCCAGACCGGGGAGTCGAGGAGCCGACTCAGCCGCACGAAACTGCCCCGCGATGTCGCGGGGTCAGTGCGGATCTCGATGTCGGCGAAGGGCTTGTCGAAGCCGCTAGCCCGGATGCCGTGCCCGTCAAGTCGCCAGTGCTCGTCCTTGAGATCGACCGCCGCCGCGGCGATGGCACGGCCGGCCTGGCTCAAGCCGTAAAAGACCTGCAGGGGTCGAGTGGCCGGGCCCACCACGGCGGCCGCGCGGAACATCTGCTCTGCCTGTTCCAGGGCCGCCGCGTACGTCTTCCGGCGCGCTCCACCGCCAGCCTTGCCGGGCGGGTTCGCCCGGCTCGCACGCAGCTTCTCCCACGCCTCGTCAGGATCCGCCTTCATGTACATGCGCCGACGCTACCCCTCGGCACTGACATCGGTCTGAGAGGTATTCGGTACCCAGGGGGTTGTGGTCGGTGCCGTAGACCGGCGGCGCAGCAGCTGTTCGTCATCACGATCCATCCGTTTCAGCCTGGCGGCTGCCGCTGACAGCCGGGGTGCGGTCGTTTCACCTGCGGAAGCGGGAGAGCCAGGTTCCGCCCGCCTTCTGCCCGGGCACGGCCGGGCCCTGCTATTCATGCCCGTGCTCGTCCGACCAGGCTTGCTGAAGGTCGGTGACGAAGCGCCGGTCGCAGTCCGCGCACAGAGTCGGGTGGGGCTCTGGGGAAGCCAGCCGACGCGCTCGGTCGCCTTCCACCGTTCGTCGGTGAACGCGGCACCGCACTCGGTGCAGACGGGACGGCGGGCCTCGCGCTCGGCTGCCTTCTTCGCCTCCTGCTCCTGGGCCGCCCGCCGCACCTGTGCCTGGTACTCCTGCTGGCGGGCCTTGGCCTGCTCTTGCTCGCGAGCGTCGGCTGCCTCACGCCGGGGGTTGCCAATCGCTTCCCGCAGGGGCTGCATGTAGTCGCGCCCGAGGCGGAGGAACACCGGTCCCTCCGGGCCGTGCTCGCCCAGGTGGTTCAGGCCGGTCGCGATGATCGGCATCCTCCCGTCGTAGACGTGGTGGTCCTCGTACCGCTCTCCCTGCCACAGGTGACGGGTCAGCTCTTGCAGGCGCGGGACGGTGCGGTTGGGGTTGCGCTCGCCGACGCGGTTGAACACCAGCAGCACGGGCGGGTGCGCCGCATCACCGGACCAAGTGGCCGGAGCGCTCCAGCGGGTGCGCCACATCGGGCGCTCACGTCCGTCGGTGTCCTTCACCTTCCGCCGGAAGAACCGGGCGTACTTCTCCAGCTTGTCGGCGAGCTCCTCCGCAGCCTCGTGGCAGTTGTCGACCTCGATGAACAGCAGCGGCACCGGTCCTGCGGGGCGGTCAGGACGATGTCTGCCTGGGCGCCGCCCTTGCCGGGCGCGTTCCAGCTGCCGGTGGCGGGCAGCGGGACCTCGGTCCAGTACGAGGCGATCGTGCCGGCCCGGCCGGCCCGTCGACGACGGCCTGGGCGGCTGCCCGGACCTCCGGCGGATCGTCGGCGAGCTTGGCCATGTTCTCTCGTCGATCAGGCCGGATCAGGGAGCGGGGTCTGGTGCATGGGGTCTCCCCAGGCCCGCCAGGGCCGAGGGGACGGCTCGCAAGGCGGAGGAGGGAGACAACGCGGTGTGGGGGCACCTCCCGTGCCCGAAGGGCTACGGGGGAACGGTGCCAGGGCACGCGAGCCCGGCCTGATCGGCACGACACCCCCTAGGGTGGGCGGCGTGCGAGTGTTGCTGGTCGAGGACGACGACAATCTGCGATTCGGTGTGGCGGCGGCGCTGCGTGCCGCGGGGCTCGCCGTCGACGAGGCAGCCGACCTGCCCCGGGCCGACGAGGCGCTCTTCGTCACCTCGTACGACTGCGCCGTCTTCGACCGGATGCTTCCGTCCGGGGACGCCGCCGCGTACGTGGAGGAGATGCGCCGCGGCGGCAGCGCGGTCCCGGTGCTCTTCCTGACCGCCCGCGACTCGGTCACCGATCGTGTCGAGGGCTTCGCGAGCGGCGGCGACGACTACCTGGTGAAGCCGTTCGCCGTACCGGAGCTGGTCGCCCGGGTCCGCAGCCTCTGCCGGCGGGCCGCGACCGTCCGACCGCCCGTCCACCGGATCGGCGACCTTGAGGTCGACACCGCGCGTCGGCGTGTGCGTCGCGCCGGTGTGCTGCTCGCGCTGACCAGCCGGGAGTTCGCGGTCCTGGAGATGCTGGCCGCGCGGTCCGACCAGGCGGTCTCTCGGGCGGAGTTGCTGGAGAGCTGCTGGGACGAGATGGCCGAGCCGCAGTCCAACGTCCTCGACGTGCTCGTCTCCCAGCTCCGCCGCAAGCTGGGAGAGCCGCCGCTCATCCACACCGTCCGGGGTGTCGGATACCGCCTCGCCTGCGACGACCTGTGACGAGCCGACCCACCCACGTCGGTCGAACGGCCCGCATCGGGCGACCGGCCACCGCCCCCACCTCGGCCGACCGGTCCCGGTCGTCCTCATCAAATCCTCAGCATCGGCCCGTCATGCTCCCAGCGAACCGAACATGGGAGCACCTCGTTGAACCGCGCTGTCCGCCATCACGCCCTGGCCGTCGTCCTCGCCGTCGTCGGCACCACCACGCTCGCCGCCTGCACCTCTGAGCCAGGGCCCGGCAAGGGCCGGGCGCCGGGGGCGACCCGGCATGTCGACCCCGCCGACCGGCCCGAGCTGACACCCTTCTACCAGCAGAAACTGAACTGGACGGCGTGCGGTGCGTACCAGTGCGCCGAGCTCACGGTCCCCATGGACTACGCCCACCCGGCGAACGGGAAGACCTTCGTCCTTCCGGTGGCCCGAGCGGTCACCGCGAAGCCCGCCCGGCGGATCGGCTCGATCATCGCGAACCCCGGCGGACCGGGTGCTTCCGGAGTGACGTCCCTCCTGGAGGAGGGCATGGCCGATTCGTTCTCCGCCACGGTGCGCGCCCGCTTCGACATCGTCTCGTTCGACCCGCGCGGCGTCGGGGGCAGCTCGCCGGCGCTGACATGCGGGGGAGATGAGGAGACCGACGAGAAGGCCACCGACACCCGCGAGGAGACGGGCTCGGAGCCCGCCCCGGCCGATCCGTTCTTCCCGAAGGCCCCGAGCGAGCGCGCCGAGGCCCTCGCGGCCGCCAAGGAGCAGGCCGACGCGTGCGTGCGGCACAGCGCCGCCATCCTGCGCCATGTCGGCACGCAGGACGTGGCCCGGGACATGGACGTACTGCGGGCCGCGCTCGGGGAGCCCCAGGTCACGTATCTCGGCTGGTCGTACGGGACGAGTCTCGGCACGGCGTACGCCGAGCAGTTCCCGCGCCGAGTCCGCGCGATGGTCCTCGACGGCGCGGTCGACCCCTCCCTGGACTGGTCGAAGCGAGCCATCAGCCAGGGCGCGGGCTTCGAGCGAGCCGTCGACGACTACATCGCCTCGTGCGCCGACGTGGCGGGAGACAGTTGTCCCGGCGACACCCCCGAGGAGATACGGACGTTGATCGACCGGCTCTTCGAGGAGACCGCGCGCGATCCGCTGCCGATAGAGGGGGCCGAGTACGGCGCCGACGCGAACGTGCTGCTCGAAGCGCTCGTCATGTCGATGTACACGCCCGAGGCGCAGTGGAAGAGCCTGTCCGAAGCCCTGAGCGACGCGGGTCGCGGCGACGGTACGAAGCTGGCGCGTCTCGCGGAGTCCGAGGAACCGGCACCCGAGTCCGACGACTCCGCGACCGCTGCCCCGTCGGACGGACCGGGCGATGCCGACGAGCCCGGCGCGGAGGTTCCTTCCGACAACAGCGACGCGGCGCTCCTGGCCGTCAACTGCCTCGACGTCCCGCATCCCCGCGATCCGCAGCCGTACTGGGAGGCCCTGGCCCCCGCGGAGAAGGCCGCCGGCCGGTACGGCACCTCCGGCGTGACCATGGCACTCGCCTGCAAGGACTGGCCCACGCCCTCACCCGCACCCGCTTCCGGGCCCGCGTCCGCACCCGCCACCGCTTCCGCGCCGAGGCCGCATCGGGTCAGCGCCGAGGGTGTCGCACCCGTCCTGGTGGTGGGCACGACCGGCGACGCCGCCACCCCTTACGCGGAGGCGGCGAGTCTGGCCTCCCAGTTCCCCGGCGGCATGCTGCTCACCTACGAGGGCCTCGGCCACACCGCGTACGGCCGCAGCAACACCTGCCTCACGCACCACGTCGACGACTACCTCATCGAGCGGAGGACGGTTCCCTCCGGGACCGCCTGCTGAACCGGGCGGGCGAGCGAGGCGAGGAAGCCGTCGAGCATGGCGGTCTGAATGTCCTCCGGGAACCGGCCGGGGTCGAAGAGCGCCTGGACGACGAGTCCGTGCGTGAACGCGACGGCGGTGGCGGCCAGTTGGTCCGCGTCGGCGGTCTCCGGCAGCTCGCCGCGGTCGCGAGCGGCTTCGAGGTGGGGACGGATCGTCGCGCGGAGACGGGAGTAGCGGTCGGCCTGGTCCGCGCCGAGTGCGTCGTCGGCGAGGGCCAGGTCCCACGAGCTCACCCAGATGCGGTTACGGGCGGTGTCGTCGGGGGTCAGCGGCAGGATGTCGAGCAGGACGGCCCTCAGGGCGGCGAGGCCCTCGGTGGGACGTTCACGCCGGGGCCGTTCCGCGGTGCGCTTCTCCAACAGGTCCAGGGCGTGCGCGATCAGGGCCCGCTTGGTCGGGAAGTAGTGCATGAGCATCCCGGTCGAGACGCCCATCTCCGCCGCGACGGCACGCAGGGTCAGACCGCCGAACCCCTTGTCGGCGAGTACGTGCCACACCGCCTGCGAGACGTCCTCGCGGCGGGCTTCACGGTCTCCGGGTGCGGGTGGCATGCTGCTACTTTACATACCGAACGCTTGTTACGTACCCAGGGAATGAGGCATCCGTGTTCGCTCTGCCGCTCGGTGACCACGCCCGGCTCCGCCCTCTGGAGCCTTGGCAGGCCCAGGAGTTCCTCGATCACATCGACCGCGCCCGGCCGTACGTGGACCCCTGGATACCCTGGGCGACGTTCAGCACCGACCTCGACTCCGCCACCGCCGTCCTGCAGCGGTACGCCGACGACCAGGCGACGGACACCCGCCGGATCTACGGGATCTGGCTGGACGGCACACTCGTCGGCGGGGTCATGTTCACGAAGTTCGACGCCGCGTCCGGGGTCTGTGAGATCGGCTGCTGGCTGGAGGCCGACGGGGCGGGGCGGGGGCTGGTGACCCGGGCCTGCCGGGCGCTGATCGACTGGGCTTTCGGGGAACGCGGGATGAGCCGGGTCGAATGGGTGGTCGGGTCGGGCAACACCCGGAGCATCGAGGCCGCGCGCCGGCTCGGCATGACCCGCGACGGTGTGCTGCGGCAGCGCTATCCGTACCGGGGCGAGCGGCACGACAGCGAGATCTGGTCGCTCCTCTCCGAGGAGTGGTCCCCCGCGGGGGCCTCACCCGTGCCCGCGCCCGTACCGGTGTCCGCACCCGCGCCCGCGCCGGACGTCAAGGCGGAGCTCGACCGGCTGACGCACACCTTCTTCGGAGCGTTCACCAACACCGGGGACAGCCGGCCGGACGTCCATGTCGTCCGCGAGGTGTTCATTCCGGAGGGAAGGATCATCAGCAACGCCGGGGCCGATCCTGTGGTCTACGACCTCGACGCGTTCATCGAGCCCCGGCAGAAGATGCTCACCGACGGGACGCTGACGGAGTTCTCCGAGTGGGAGGTGGCCGAACGCACCGAGGTCCTCGGAACGATCGCGCACCGGTTCAGCGAGTACCGCAAGTCCGGCTTCCTCGACGGCGCGTGGTTCGAGGGCTCCGGGCGCAAGACCACCCAGTTCGTCCGTACGCCCGCCGGCTGGCGGATGAGCTCGATGGCCTGGGTCGACGCCTAGGGCGTGTTTCGAAAGTAGCGCCGTCCGCCCGCAGGGCGGGGCCCGCGGCGTCTGGTGCGTGCAATCGCAAGGCGGAGGATCATCCTCGTACTGGACGTACTTGGATGACTCCGACAACGCAGCGTGGGGGCACCTCCCGTGCCCGAAGGGCTACGGGGGAGTGCGTGCCAGGCGTCGCGGGCCAGGCGGGACTTTCGAAACACGCCCTACGACCTCGTGCACGGTAGGCGGTGAGACGTCGGGCCTGGATGGTTGATCATGGTCAGGTGGTGGGGAACTCAACGCGTGCGGTGATCATCAGTAATCGGCAAATCGCGGGCCTGACTCCCGGGGTGATTGCTGAACTCGTCGAGGAGATCGGCCCGTTGTGGCAAGAGCGTCACCAAGAGAGGCTTGCCGCTCGACCGCGGAAGCGGGCCGTGGGCGCCGGCGCCAAGCACCGGCTGGTGTTCATCGACCGGCTCCTGGCCACGCTCGTCCATCTCCGTCACGGGGTCACCCACGACGTGCTGGCCTGCTGGTTCGGCGTGGACCGCTCCACCATCACCCGGGCCGTCGGTGAGGTGCGGCCCCTGCTCGCCGAGCGAGGATGCACCGTCAGCCCCGACGTGCGGCTGCGGTCTCTGGCCGAGGTCGTCGACTATCTCGGCGCGAGCGGTACGGTTGGCATCGTCGACGGCACCGAGATCCGGGTCCGTCGGCCCGCCGCCGGACGCAAGGACCGCGACACGTTCATCTCCGGCAAGAACAAGCAGAACGCCGTCAAGTCCATGGTCGTCACGGACGGCGAAGGCCGCGTGCTGTGGTGCAGCCCAGCACGGCCCGCGAGCTGCGCGGACATCACTCACGCCCGCCAGTTAGGGCTGGTCAGGCTCCTGGCCGACGGGCCCGCGGTCGAGATCCTCGCCGATGCCGGCTACCAGGGCCTGAGCGCGCAGACCGGCGGCCGGGTGGTGACACCACCGCACCGCAAGTTCAAGAAGAACGCCCCGGACTGGTACGAGGAAATGCACGAACGACAGCGCAAAGCCCACTCCTCACGTCGTATCCGTGTCGAGCACGGCATCGCTCATCTGAAGAACTGGCGGGCGCTGGCCCGCCACCTCGGCCGCCGCGAGCACATGAGCGACACCGTCCAGGCAATCGCCGGCCTGCTGTCCCACCAGCAGACCGTAGACCTGAAGCCGACACGGCAGACGTGAACCTGGGCCACACCGAAGTTCGCGACGTCTCACCACCTACCGTGCACGAGGTCGCTAGGACTCCCTCCGCCCTCGGCCCGAACGGGGCCGAGGGCGGACGGAACACCGGCGGGCCGAGAGGACCCGGGCTTTACGGAGCCATCTCGTACGCGCCGGACAGCGCCTCGACGCGCTGCCAGACCCGGCCCGAGCGTGCCTCGTCGACGACCGGGCGCCGGACGGCTCCCAGCGCCCAGGCCTGCTGCTGCTCGGTGGCGGAGTCCTTGCCGTGCAGCTCCACGGCGTGGGCGGAGAAGTCCCGTACGAGAACGGCGAACAGCTCGTCCAGGACGTCCTCGTCGAGGCCCGTCAGGCGCGCCTGCTCCAGGACCAGCTGGCCGTGGACGACGAGCGCGAACAGCTGGCCGACGGCGAGGAGGAGGTCGAGGTCGCGGCTCTGCTCCTCGTCGGGCGCCGCGGTGGCGACGAAGTCGCAGAGGGCGTCGGCCTGTTCGCGGAAGCGGCCGACGTTGGGCAGGTGGGCGTACGCGTCGTACGCCGGGCGCCAGTCGTGGAAACGTACGGCTCCCAGGCCGCGGGCCGGTCCCTGCCGGAAGAGGAAGGTGTCGTCGGCCTCGTCCAGGCGGGTCGGGACGGGCTCGTACGCGGCCGGGTCCAGCAGGTGGTTCCGCAGGAACTTCAGGATCAGCGCCAGGTTGACGTGGACGGTGCCCTCCAGCTTCGGCAGGCCGCGGATCTCGACGGCCGCCTGGGCGAAGTAGTTGTCCTTCTCGAAGCCCTTGGCGGCGATGACGTCCCACATCAGGTCGATGACCTTCTCGCCCTCGGTGGTCACCTTCATCTTCGTCATCGGGTTGAAGAGGAGGTAGCGGCGGTCGTCGGGGCCCGCGGAGCGGAAGTAGTCGACGGCGCGGTCGCTGAACAGCTTCATGCCGACGAGGCGGACGTAGGCGTCGGTCAGCTCGCGCCGCACGTGCGGGAAGGCGGTGACGGGGCGGCCGTAGAGGATGCGGTTCTGGGCGTGGGTGACGGCCTCGTACATCGCGTGCTCGCAGATGCCGATCGAGGCGGTGCACAGGTTGAACTTGCCGACGTTGACGGTGTTGAGGGCGGCGTCGAAGGCGGCGCGGCCGGTGTGCAGGACGTCCTCCGCGGAGACGGGGTAGTCCTCCAGGCGGAACTCGCTGACGTACTTCGACGAGTCGACGACGTTCTTGACGAGCCGGTACGCCGGGTGGCGGCTGTCGGCGGCGAAGAAGACGTAGCCGTCGGGGCCTTCGACGTCCGTGCGGCGGCCGAAGACGGAGACGAGTCCGGCGGCGTTGCCGTTGCCGATGTAGTACTTGGAGCCGGTGGCCCGGAAGCCGCCCTCGCTGTCGGGCGTGAGCAGCATGTCGGTGGAGTAGATGTCGGCGCCGTGGGCCTTCTCGGACAGGCCGAACGCGAACACCTCACCCTGGTCGAGGAGTTCGGCGGCGCGGGCGCGGGCGGCCTCGTTGTCGCTCTGCCAGACGGGGCCGAGGCCGAGGATGGTCACCTGCCAGGCGTACCAGTAGTCGAGTCCGTAGAAGCCGAGGATCTCGTTCAGGGCCGCGATTCGGGCGGTGTCCCAGCGCTTGTCCCGCTGCCCGTCGGCGGCGCCGGAGGGCGTCAGGAAGGTCGCGAACAGCCCTTCCTTGGCGGAGAAGGCGAGGAAGTCGGCCAGCCATGCCCGGGACCGGTAGTCCTCGATCAGCCGGCGCTTGCCACGCTCCTCGAACCAGTCCACGGTGGCGCGCAGCAGGCGGCGGGTCTCGGGATCGAAGTGCGCCGGGTCGTAGGTGCGCGGGTTGAACAGCAGCGAGTCGGCCATGTGCTCCGTCTTTCGGTCGAGTGGACGAGAGGGGTGGTGCGGGTCGCCCCCATGGGGCGCTTCGGTGGCGTGCGCCTGGCGGGGCGTACGGTCGCGGTTCAGCGCTCGGAACCGAGCCGGTGGAGGGTGGCGAGGACGTCGTCGAGCCAGGCGAGCGTCATCCGCTCGTACGCGATGCCGCCGCGCAGCACGACGTGCTGGAGTTCCCGCCCCGGGTCGGGCGGGCCGCCGGCCGTTCCGGGCGCCTCCGGCCCCGTGAAGTCCCGCTCCTCGCCCGCGAGGTAGTGGGCGAGGCGCTCGGCGTGCGCCCGCCGGTGCCGTTCCACCTCGCCGATCAGCGCGGCGGGGTCGTCGAAGGCCGCGCCCCGGATCTTCACGGCAAGATCGTGCCGGAGACTCTCGGGCTCGACGCGCTCGTGCAGCCACCGGAACAGGGCGTCCCGTCCGGGGGCCGCGACGGAGTACTCCTTCTTGTCCGGACGGCCCTGCTGCGGCACGTCCCGGACGTCGACCCAGCCGTCGCTCTCCATGCGCTTGAGCACGCGGTAGATCTGCTGATGACTGGCCGTCCAGAAGTACCCGATGGACCGCTCGAACCGCCGGGCCAGCTCGTAGCCGGAACCGGGCTTCTCCAGCAGGGAGACAAGAATCGCGTGTTCGATCGCCACACCCCGATCCTTCTATGCAACTCGTTGCATAGACAAGCTCCACCGCCCGGGTGAGACGCGGCTCACCCGCTTCTTGAGCACCGTCTTCCATACGATCCGACCAGTCGGTATGTTGCACCGGACCGCCCAGCGCCCTTGGAGGACGTCATGCCCGAGCCCGGCCCGGCCCGTACACCCGGCACCGCCCCCGCGATTGAAGGGCGCTGCGACCGTCGCTTCGCCGCCGTACGGGACGCCTTCGAGGAGAACTTCCGCACACGGGACGAGCTCGGTGCGGCGGTGACGGTCCAGGTCCACGGCGAGACCGTCGTCGACCTGTGGGGCGGCTGGGCGGACGCCGCACGCACGCGGCCCTGGGAACGCGACACCGTGGTCAACGTCTGGTCCACGACCAAGGGCGTGACCGCGCTCTGCGCCCACCTGCTGGCGGACCGCGGGCTGCTCGATCTGGACGCTCCGGTCGCCGCGTACTGGCCCGAGTTCGGCGCGGCGGGCAAGGAGGACCTTCCCGTACGCCATCTCCTCTCGCACCGCGCGGGGCTGGCGGGTCTGCGCGAGCCGCTCTCGCTCACGGAGTTCTACGACTGGGAGGTGACGACGGCGCGGCTCGCGGCGACGGAGCCGTGGTGGGAGCCCGGCACCCGCTCCGGGTACCACGCGATGACGTACGGCTTCCTGGTCGGCGAGGTGATCCGGCGCATCACCGGACGGCTGCCCGGCGCGTTCCTCCACGACGAGATCACCGGCCCGCTCGGGATCGACTTCACGATCGGCCTGCCGGAGAAGGAGGCGGTCAGAGCGGCCGAGCTGGTACACCCGCGAGTTTCGTCCTCGAGCGAACAGGCCGCTCTTTTCGCCCAGTTGGAGCCCGCGGCACAGGCTGCCCTCGCCAACCCGGTCGTCGGCGCCACCCAGGCCAACAGCCCCGAGTGGCGCGCCGCCGAAGTGCCGGCGGCCAACGGCCACGGAACGGCCCGCGCGGTCGCCCAGCTGTACGGGATCTTCGCCGGGCGCGGTCGGTCCGGCGAGCGCCGGATCCTCTCCGAATCGGCCGCCGAACGGGCCCGCGAGGGGCAAGGGGCCTGCCGTGACCTGGTGCTCGGCGCGGGCTTCACCCACGACACGGAGTGCTCCCTGGGCCTCTGGCTCAGCGGCCCCAACGCCTCCTACGGACCCAACCCGCGCGCCTTCGGTCACGACGGCTTCGGAGGCTCCTGCGGCCTCGCGGACCCGGAGTCGGGGATCTCCCTGGGCTACGTGATGAACCGCATGGGCCCCCGTATCGCCGACGACCCGCGCAAGATGGCCCTGGTCGAGGCGGTGTACGCGGCGCTGTGACGCCGGCACGGGAAGCGGCGACGGGCGGGAACGGGCGACTGCGGGTCAGGACCACCACCCGTGTCCGCGACGGGAACCGGACACCCGTCGACCCGGAGGAGAGGGAACGATTACGGCATTGGGGGGCGTCCGCACCTGTACCACTGACCTGCGGACGGCCCTCCCCTCCGCCACGACCACGGACCCCCACGCCCCCGGCCCCTCCCGAGACCGCGGCGGGATCTGTGCGGCCGCTACCTCTCCGACGCACGGCCGCACCCCGCCCGCCGGAGAGCTCGTGCCGGAGGCGCGCGAGGAGCCGGCGGCGACGGCGGCGCGGCGGCTGAGGTGGAGAAACGGTACAGCCCCTTCCGCTTCCTGGGCCCGTCGGCGCGGCGCCGCCCCAGCCCCGCCGACACCTCCTGAAAAGCCGTCAGCAAAGCCGAGAAAGCGTTTGCACACTGACGACCTCCGCAGCTCGCGAGGTCCCCGATCCGGGCCCGCGCGGCCCCCGCCGGGTCCCGTACCGCGCGGACACGCGTGGATCGGCCGAAAGGCGTTCTTGCCGCGGGGGCCGGCCGAACCAGAGGATTCCACTCGTCGAGATTGACAGGGGCATGGCGGAGAACCCTCCGTCCCGGCCCGACGACTCCGTTTCGAGGACCCGCCCACCCAGCGGGTCCCCCACTCCCCCACCGGAGGATGTAGTGAACCTCAAGCGCCTGTCACCCCGCGGCGGCGTCGCCAAGGGCGCACGGCTGATCGCCGTGGCCTCCGCGCTGCTCGCCGCCTCAGCGCTTGCCGCCCCCACCTCGTCCGCGGCGACGGCCGAGGACGGCCGGGCCACCGCCGCCCAGCTCGCCGTCGCCGGCGAGGCCGTCCGCGGAGCCGACGTGCCCGGTACCGCGTGGTACACCGACGAGGCGACCGGGAAGATCGTCCTCACCGCCGACTCCACCGTCTCCGCCGCCGAGATCGCCAAGATCAAGAAGGCGGCCGGCGACCGCGCCGACGCCCTGGAGATCAAGCGGACCCCCGGCACGTTCAGCAAGCTGATCGCGGGCGGTCAGGCCATCTACGCGGGCGGCGGACGCTGCTCGCTGGGATTCAACGTCCGCAGCGGCTCGACGTACTACGCCCTGACGGCCGGTCACTGCACCAACATCGGCAGCACCTGGTACACCAACTCGTCGAACACCACCGTGCTCGGCACGCGGGCCGGTTCCAGCTTCCCGAACAACGACTACGGCATCATCCGCCACTCCAACGCCTCGGCGGCGGACGGCCGGGTCTCCCTCTACAACGGCAGCTACCGCGACATCACCGCGGCGGGCAACGCCTACGTGGGCCAGTCGGTGCAGCGCAGCGGCAGCACCACCGGCCTGCGCGGCGGAACGGTCACGGGCCTCAACGCGACCGTCAACTACGGCAACGGCGACATCGTCTACGGCATGATCCAGACCAACGTCTGCGCCGAACCCGGTGACAGCGGCGGCGCCCTGTTCTCCGGCAGCACGGCCCTCGGCCTCACCTCCGGCGGCAGCGGCAACTGCTCCAGCGGCGGCACCACGTTCTTCCAGCCGGTGACGGAGGCCCTGAACGCGTACGGCGTGAGCGTCTTCTAGCTCCGGCGATCCACCACCCGCCTCACGGCGACACCACCTCGCGGGCACACGGGCCGGCGGTCCCCACCGGGGCCGCCGGCCTCCGGCGTCCGCGACCTCAGCGGAGCCGGAACCAGTGCTCCTCACCGGGGCCGACGGTGACCCGCCGTTCTCCGGGGAGCACCACGGTGAGCGGTCCTGCGGGCGAGGCCGGCACCCGGACGCCCAGCCGCCCGGGGAGTATCCGCAGCCGTACGCCCTGATGGCCGCCGAAGCTGAGGGTGAACGCGAACCTGGGGATCTCCCGCAGCGCCACCGGAGCGACGCGCAGGCCCTCCGGTCCGGCTTCGAGGCCGGTGATCCCGCGCTCGACCAGGTCGAGGGTGCCCGCCATCGCGCCTAGGTGGATGCCTTCGCCGGTCGTTCCGCCCTGGACGTCGGCCACATCGGCGAGCAGGGCCTCCCGGCAGAACTCCCAGGCGCCCGTCCCCTGCTGACGGGCCAGGACCCAGCCGTGGACCAGGCTGCTGAGCGTCGATCCGTGACTGGTGCGCCGCAGGTAGTACGCGACGGTCGCGCGCCACACCTCGTCGTCCAGTGCGTACCCGAGCCGGCCGAAGAGGGCGTACAGCTCGGCCGGGCGGAAGACGTGGCCGAGCATGAGGGTGTCGGCCTGCTTCGACGCCTGGTAGCGGTTGACCGTGTCGCCCTCGGCCTCCAGGATCCGGTCGAGTCGGCGGATGTCACCGTACCGGTCGCGGTACCGGTCCCATTCCAGCTCCGCCAGCTCGCCGAAGCCCTCGAACTGGCTGATCACTCCCCGGTGGAACGGCACGTACAGACGGCGGGAGACGTCCTCCCAGTGGGACAGTTCCCCGGCGTCGAGCGACAGCCTCTCCGTCAGTTCCGCACGCCGGGCGTCGGACAGTTCCGCCAGCAGCTCCAGGCCGCGGGCGAGGACCCAGGCGGCGGTCGCGTTGGTGTAGGCGTTGTCGTCGATGCCGGGGGTCGTGGCGTCCGGATAGGCGTCGTGGTACTCATCGGGGCCCATGACTCCCCGGAGCCGATAGCGGTCACGCTCGGCGTCGTACGTGGCGGCACCGGCCCAGTAGCGGGCGACCTCCAGCAGGAGCTCCGCCCCGGCGCCGTGGAGGAAACCCTGGTCCCCCGCGGCCTGCGCGTACCGCCAGACGTTCAGCGCGATCGCCGAGCCCACATGGCGCTGGAGGTGCGAGTGATCGGCCAGCCAGCGGCCCGAGCGCGGGTTGAGGTGCAGCTCCTGGGTCTCCTCCCGGCCCGAACTGGCGCTCTGCCAGGGGAACATGGCGCCTTGACCACCCGCTTCTCGCGCGGCCGTGCGCGCTGCCGGAAGCCGGCGATGCCGGTACATGAGCAGGGCACGGACCACCTCGGGGAAGTGGAGGGTCAGGTAGGGGAGCACGAAGAGCTCGTCCCAGAAGACGTGGCCGCGATACGCCTCGCCGTGCAGGCCGCGGGCCGGGACCCCGACGTCGAGTTCGGCCGTGTGCGGCGAGAGCGTCTGCAGAAGATGGAAGAGGTGCAGGCGCAGGATGTGGCCCGCCTCTCCGGGGACGTGCAACTCGCCCTGCTCCCAGAGACGTTGCCAGGAGGACCGGTGGGCGGAGAGCAGGGCGGGGAAGGCCGGGGCGCGGGCGGCGGCGTCGACGGCCTCGGTGAGCGGATCGCCGGCGGGCCGGTCCAGCGAGCTGTGCAGCGCCAGGGTCTTCACGACGGTCGCCGAGCGGCGGGGACCGAGGGGCAGGCGGTACGTCTGAACGGTGCCCGTGCTGGTGGCGGTCTGCCGGGCGGCGCGTACGGGACGGGTGACCGTGCGGACGGCCATCGCGAGGTGGACGCCCGGGTCTGCCGTACGGCAGGACACCCCAGCGACCCCCTCGGGTCCGAAGCCGGTCCGGTGGTCCGTCAGATGGCGGCCCTCGAGATCGCGGTAGCGCTCCACTCCGGCGTTGACGACGGCGCCGTCGAGGACGGACTCGACCTCGACGGCGCCGCTCCAGCCGTACGCCCGGAACATGCTCCGCTGCACCGCCAGCCGGGCGTCTCCCATGTGGACGATCCTGATGTGGCGGACGAGCAGGCGGCGGCCTCGATCGTCCCGGAAGAGCATGCGGCGGGTGAGCACCCCGGCGCGCAGGTCGAGGTGGACGCGGTAGTGGCGCAGCCCTGCTGAGTCGGGGGTCAGCCAGTCCCCGGCCGGGCCGTCGGCCGGCAGGCACCGATAGCGCAGCAGGGTCCAGTTCGGGAGGTTGACGAGCTCCTCGTTCTCGACCCGCTCGCCCGCGACGAGCGAGGTGAGGCGGTCGTAGCAGCCGGCGAGGTACGTCCCCGGGTAGTGCACGGCGTCGGCGGCGCACTCGGGGGCCGAGCCACGGGTGGCGAATCTGCCGTTGCCGAGGGTGCAGAGGGCTTCGAGCAGCCGCTCCCGTCCCGGGTCGTAGCCGTCGTAGTCCCAGCTCCATCTGTCGGTCATACGGTCACTCCCCACACCTGCTCCACCAGCGCGACGAGATCGGTGACCACCGTGTCGGCGCCCTCCTCCCGCAGGCCGGGAGTGGCGCGCCGGTCCGGGGTGCGGTCGAGACCGGCGACGAGCCCGAAGTGCCCGCGGCGCGCCGCGGCGATTCCGGCGACCGCGTCCTCGACGACGGCGGTGTCCTCGGGGCGGGTGCCGAGGAGACGGGCCGCGTGGAGGAAGAGCGCGGGGTCCGGCTTTCCCGCGAGTCCGAGCCGGGCCGAGTCCTCGCCGTCCACCACCACGGGCAGGTGGGCGTCGAGCCCCGCGGCCCGGAGCAGCGCCCGGGCGTGCCGGGACGCGGACACGGCCGCGCAGGGCACGCGGGCCGCGCGCAGGGCGGCGAGCGCGGGCCGGGCGTCCTCGAAGGCCGCCACCCCCTCGGAGCGCAGCACGTCGCCGAACGCCTGTTCCTTGCGCGCCGCGACGGCCCAGACCGTGCCGCGGCCGGGCGCGTCGCGGGGGTCTCCGGGTGGGAGGCGAAGGCCGCGGGCGGCGAGGAAGGCGGCGGCGCCGTCGTACCGGGACCGGCCGTCGACGAGCCGGCGGTACTCGGCGTCCGCGTCGAAGGGTGGCTGTGTCCCGCCGTCGGGCGCCGGCGTGTCGAGGCAGGCGTCGAACGCGATCTTCCATGCCGCCGCGTGCACGACGGCGGAATCGAGCAGGACGCCGTCGGTGTCGAGGACGACGCCGTGCGGCGGCCCGGAGCGGGGGCCTCGACCCCGCGCGCCTCCGCCGTGCGCGCCCCGATCGCTCCGGCCTGGACCGTTCATCGGATCACCGGTGTGCCGGGGACGCGCACGGCCGTGTCCGGGGGCCGGCCGGCGCGAGCTCTGTCGGGAACACGAGTGCCTTCATGGCTGCGGCCTTCTCCTCGATGTCTCTTCCAGGGTTTCGCGAACCGGGGAAGCCGCAACTGGGATCGCGGGGGACGCGGGCGTGCGCGGCCGTCCCCGTGCGGGACGTCGCTCCGCCGCGCATGCTCGAAACATGTCCCAGGTGACGGCCACCGACCTCCGCGAGGTCACCATGGCGCTCTCGTACCTGCGGGAGGACATGCGCGCACCGGCCACCTTCAGTCTCTTCGTCCGCGACCTTCCTCCGGGCCGCGGGTTCCTCGTCGCGGCCGGACTCGAACCCGCCCTCGACCACCTCTCCCGGTTCCGGCTGGGACGGTCGGACGTCCAGGAGTTCGCGCAGGCCCTGCGGCGCCCCGCCGAGGAGCTCGAACCGCTGCACGGCCTGTCCTTCGACGGCCAGGTCCGCGCCGTCCCCGAAGGGCGGCTCGTCCTCGCCGGTGAGCCTCTCCTGGAGGTCACCGCACCGCTCCCCCAGGCCCAGCTCGTGGCGACGTCCCTGCTGTCCCTCCTCTGTCACCAGACGGCCGTCGCCACGAAGGCGGCGCGGTGCGTGCTCGCCGCCCGCGGCCGGCCGCTCCTGGACCTCTCGCTCCGCCGGAGCCAGGGGCCGGCGGCCGCCCTGCACGCGGCG
Organism: Streptomyces sp. NPDC003035; assembly: GCF_042888285.1. Taxonomy (NCBI): domain Bacteria; kingdom Bacillati; phylum Actinomycetota; class Actinomycetes; order Kitasatosporales; family Streptomycetaceae; genus Streptomyces; species Streptomyces sp. NPDC003035. The sequence continues at coordinate 118,575 of NZ_JBIAPJ010000003.1, forward strand.
CGGCTGTGCGCGGTGGTGGGCTTCGCCGGCACCGGCGACATCGCCGCCGCGAACCGGTACGGCATCCCCGCCTCCGGGGGCATGGCCCACGCGTACGTCCAGTCCTTCCCCTCCGAGGAGGACGCCTTCCGGGCCTACGCCCGCGCCCACCCCGGCCCGGTCACCTTCCCGGTCGACACGTACGACACCGATCGGGGGGTCGCGACGGCCGCGCGGGTGCTGGGTGACCTGGGGCGCGGTCCGGGATGCGCGATCCGCCTCGGCGGCGGGGACCTGGACGCGCTCGCCCACCGGGCCCGCGCCACGCTGGACGCCGCCGGACTGCGGGACGTCCGGATCGTCGCGGGCGGCGGACTCGACGAGTACGCCGTCGCCGCGCTCGTACGGGACGGGGCACCGATCGACGTCTTCGCGATGGACGCGATGGACGCGAACGCCGGCGGGGCCGGGGACGCCCCGTACCTCGACGCGACGTACGAGCTCGTCGAGTACGACGGGAGACCGGTCATGAGGCTGTCGTCCACGACGGTGAAGGCGACGGCACCGGCCCCGAAGCAGATCTTCCGCGGACCCGATCTGCGCGACGTCATCGGCCTGGCGAACGAGGAACCGCCCGAGGGCACGGAGCCGTTGCTGCGCACGATGATGCGCGGCGGCCTGCGCACGGAACCGCCCGACACCCTCGACGCCGCCCGCGCCCGCTTCGAGGCCGACGTCGCGGAGCTGCCGCAGTCGGCCCGGCGCGTCGAGGACCCGGTGGCCCCGGTCCCCGTGGTGTCGACGCGCCTGGCGGCCCTGACCACCATCGTGCGCCACCGCCTCCAGGCGCGGACGCCGAGTGGAACGTAGGAAACGAGCGGAACCTGGAGGGGCGGCGGTGGGGCGCGCGAATCCACCGGGTAACAGCGGGAAGACTGCCGGAATGACGTGGCTTCCGACGCTCGCGGGCGCTGCCCTGGTCCTGTACATCCTGCGGGACGTGTTCCACACGCTCTGGCACCCGACCCGTCACGGAGGTCTGAGCAGACTGGTGATGACGTCGATGTGGCGGCTCTCCGCGCGCTTCGGGGGGCGATGGCGGCCGGCCGGTATCGCGGGCCCGCTGGGCATGGCGCTGGTCGTCGCCGCCTGGGCGGTGACGGTGGCCGTCGGCTGGGCGCTCGTCTACTGGCCCCATATGCCGGAGAACTTCTCGTACGCGACGGGGCTCGACCCCTCCGAGCACGCGGGCCCCCTGGACGCGCTCTACATCTCCCTGGTCAACCTCTCCACCCTCGGCCTGGGAGACATCGCGCCGGCCTCGGGCTGGCTGCGCGTGCTCGCCCCGATGGAGGCCCTGGTGGGCTTCGTCCTGCTCTCGGCGACGGTGGCCTGGATCCTCGGCATCTACCCGGCACTGGCCCGTCGCAGGGCACTGGCTCTGCGGCTGTCCCACCTCCGTCGCAGCCGGGCCACCCCCCGGGCCCTCGACTCCGACGGGGGCGCCGCTCTCCTGGACGGTCTGGCCTCGGCTCTCGCGGTCGTCACGGTCGACTTCATGCAGTACGCCGAGTCCTACTACTTCTACGACGGCGACGAGGACACCTCCCTGTCCGAGCAGCTGGGTCACGCGTCCGGCCTGGCCGACGAGGCGACGGAGGCGCGCCACCCGGACGTACGGCTGTCCGCGTCGGTGCTGCGCACGGCGCTGGAGGACCTGGCCGCCGTGATCGACGGCCGCTTTCTGCGCACGGGAGAGAGCCCGGACCGCGTCTTCGCGGCGTATGCCGCCGACCACGGGCGTCCGGCGGGCAGGAGGCCGGACGGCCGCCGCCCCTGAGTCAGGAGCCCCCGCTCTGTTCCGGGTGGAAGCTTCCGCTGCACATCGACGTCAACGCCACCGACCACGACCAGGACACCGAGCCGGCCAGGTCCGGTTCATCCGAGGTAGTCCTCAGGGTGCGCCTGGGTCTGCAGCGTCCAGTACTCGCCCGCGCAGCCGCTGGGCATCGGCGGGAACCGATGCCCCTTCACATCGGTGCTCCAGTGGTGCTCCCCACCGCAGTCACACTCATAGATTCCGCTGGCCGGCACGATCTGTCCCGGATGCCACGACGACTCTTCCTCGCTCATGCCCTCAGGTCTACGTCGCCGGGCACGGGTCCGCTACCCGAGCGCCGTACGGCAGAGGCCGACGGCTGTCGCAGGCCGCATCCTCACCGTCATGGGTGCGGGTGGCATGCCACCGGCCGGCGGCTCGATCACCTCACGGAAGGGTGAGCGATCGGCCGCCGGCCGGGGCGTGCGCACAGCCGGAATCAGCGCATGGGCTCAGGACGCCCGGGCTTGACCTCCTGCTGCTGGATCTTCTCCCGCAGCTGACGCGCCCTCTCCTGCAGGCGCTGGCGCTCCTGCGGGTCGTTGGCGCGCTCGGCGGCCTGTTCCATCTCCTGCGCCTTGCGGCGCATCTGCTGAGCCTGATCGGCAATGCTCATGATCACTCCTTTGTGAACGGCTAGAGCGCCTCCAGCCAAACAGAGCCCCTCGGACATCGCACTCCGAACAGTCACGGAACGTGACATCCTGAGTCGGCGCGGCGACCTGTGACGCACCGGTGCGCGGTGGTGATCTCGCGCCGATAATTGCGCCGTGACGCGCATTCTCAACGCTCGTTCACGCGTCCCGAACGACCTGTGAAGACCGCTCGGCTACTCCCCTGCTCATCTCATCAGGAGGTATCCATGAGGATGCTGATCAACGTTCCGGAGACCGTCGTCGCCGACGCGCTGCGCGGCATGGCCGCCGCGCATCCCGAGCTCACCGTCGATGTCGAGCACCGCGTCGTGCTCCGGCGTGACGCGCCCGTCGCCGGCAAGGTGGGGCTGGTGTCCGGGGGTGGTTCGGGGCATGAGCCGTTGCACGGGGGGTTCGTGGGGCCCGGGATGCTGACGGCGGCCTGTCCGGGCGAGGTGTTCACCTCGCCGGTACCCGATCAGATGGTGCGGGCCGCCGCGGCGGTCGACAGCGGGGCCGGGGTGCTGTTCGTCGTCAAGAACTACACCGGTGACGTCCTGAACTTCGAGATGGCCGCCGAGCTCGCCGAGGACGAGGGCGTCCAGATCGCCAAGGTGCTCGTCGACGACGACGTGGCGGTGACGGACAGTCTGTACACGGCCGGGCGTCGCGGGACCGGGGCCACGCTGTTCGTGGAGAAGATCGCCGGGGCCGCCGCCGAGGAGGGCGCGCCGCTGGAGCGGGTCGAGTCGATCGCGCGGCGGGTGAACGAGCGCTCGCGGAGCTTCGGTGTGGCCCTGAGCGCCTGCACCACGCCCGCCAAGGGGAGCCCGACCTTCGAACTGCCCGCGGGCGAGCTGGAGCTGGGCATCGGGATCCACGGCGAGCCGGGGCGTGAGCGGCGGTCGATGATGACCTCGCGGGAGATCGCGGACTTCGCCGTCGATGCCGTACTGGAGGATCTGCGGCCGTCCGGGCCGGTCCTCGCCCTGGTGAACGGCATGGGCGCCACTCCGCTGCTCGAACTGTACGGATTCAACGCCGAGGTCCAGCGGGTCCTGACCGAGCGGAGGGTGCCCGTCGCCCGGACCCTGGTCGGGAACTACGTCACCTCGCTGGACATGGCGGGCTGTTCGGTGACGCTGTGCGAGGCCGACGAGGAGATGCTGCGACTGTGGGACGCGCCCGTACAGACTCCTGCCCTGCGCTGGGGCCGGTGAGAGGAGTGCCCGAAGTGACCGCACTGGACGCCGCGTTCTTCCGTCGCTGGCTGGCCACGGCCGCTGCCGCCGTCGACCGTGAGGCCGACCGGCTCACCGAACTCGACTCGGCGATCGGGGATGCCGACCACGGGGCCAACCTGAAGCGGGGGTTCGCCGCCGTGACGGACGTACTGGAGAAGGAGGCTCCGGGGACTCCGGGGGCGGTGCTCGTCACGGCCGGGCGGCAGTTGATCTCCACCGTCGGCGGGGCCTCCGGGCCGCTGTACGGGACGCTGCTGCGCCGTACCGGGAAGAGCCTCGGCGAGGCCCCGGCGGTGACGCTGCCGGAGTTGGCGGCGGCGCTCACCGCCGGAGTCGCCGCGGTCGGCCAACTCGGCGGTGCCGCGGTCGGGGACAAGACCATGCTGGACGCGCTCGTCCCGGCGGCCGAGGGGCTCGGCGAGTCGTTCGCGGCGGCCCGGGACGCGGCCGAGCGGGGTGCGCTCGCGACCGTACCCCTGCGCGCCCGGAAGGGCAGGGCGAGCTACCTGGGCGAGCGTTCCGTCGGGCACCAGGACCCCGGGGCCACCTCGTCCGCGCTGCTGATCGCCGCCCTCGCGGAGGTGGCGGACGCGTGAGCGCACAGGTGGGCATCGTGCTGGTCTCGCACAGCGCGGCCGTGGCCGCCGCCGTCGCCGCGCTGGCCCAGGGTCTCGCCGGTGGCGGGGCGATCGCGCCGATCGCGCCCGCGGGCGGCACACCCGACGGCGGTCTCGGCACCAGCTCCGAGCTGATCGTCGAGGCGGCACGCGAGGTCGACCGGGGTGCCGGAGTGGCGTTGCTGGTCGATCTGGGGTCCGCCGTGCTGACGGTCAAGGCGCTCCTCGCCGAGGGGGACGAGCTTCCGGAGGGCGCACGGCTCGTGGACGCCCCGTTCGTCGAGGGCGCCGTCGCCGCCCTCGTCACGGCGAGTGCCGGCGGGGATCTGGAGGCGGTGGTGGCCGCCGCGTCGGAGGCCTACGCGTACCGGAAGGGGTGAGCAGGGGGCGCGCGAGATCCGTCACACACCGTCCGGAGGGGCATCCGTGTTGTGATGTAGCTGGTCAACCCACTAATGTCACAGCGCCTTGGTGTACGGGAAACCGGTGCGGTACCGGTGCGGCCCTCGCCACTGTGATCGGGAAGTCCGGCTCCATCCCTCCGGGGAAGCCACTGGACCGCCGCGGGAGACCGCGGCGGTGTGGGAAGGCGGAGCCGCGGCGGCATGACCCGTCAGCCAGGAGACCGGCCAAGGTGCGTTGTCCATCCACGAGGTGCTGGAGAGGTCTCCCAACCATGCATATAGCCGAGGGGTATCTGCCCCCTGTGCACGCGGCCGCCTGGGGCGTCGCGTCCGCTCCGTTCGTCGTCCACGGTGTCCGCGCGCTGACCCGTGAGGTCAGGTCCAACCCCGAGTCGACCCTGCTGCTCGGTGCGGCGGGCGCGTTCACCTTCGTCCTGTCCGCGCTCAAGATTCCGTCGGTGACGGGCAGTTGCTCCCACCCCACCGGTACGGGTCTGGGCGCGATCCTGTTCCGGCCACCCGTGATGGCGGTCCTGGGCACCATCACGCTCCTCTTCCAGGCGCTTCTGCTCGCCCACGGCGGGCTCACGACGCTCGGCGCCAACGTCTTCTCGATGGCGATCGTCGGGCCGTGGGCGGGCTTCGGCACGTACTGGCTGCTGCGCCGGTTCGACGTGCCGCTCATGGTGAGCGTGTTCTTCGGGGCGTTCGTCGCCGATCTGTCCACGTACTGCGTCACCAGCGTCCAGCTCGCGCTGGCCTTCCCGGACCCGGGCAGCGGTGTGCTCGGGGCGCTGGCCAAGTTCGGCGGGATCTTCGCCGTGACGCAGCTGCCGCTCGCCGTCAGCGAGGGGCTGCTCACGGTTCTCGTGATGCGGCTGCTCGCCCAGTCCAGCAAGGCGGACCTGACCCGGCTCGGGGTCCTGCTGCCGTCCCGGAAGAAGAACGAGAACGCGGAGGCGAGCGCCTGATGAGCCGGAACGCCAAGATCAACACCCTGCTCCTGCTCGTCGTCGCGGCGCTCGCGGTGCTCCCGCTGGTGCTGGGGCTCGGCGACCACAAGGAGGAGCCGTTCACCGGGGCCGACGCCGAGGCGGAGACGGCGATCACAGAGATCGCTCCCGACTACGAGCCGTGGTTCAGCCCGCTGTACGAGCCGCCGTCCGGCGAGGTCGAGTCGGCGCTGTTCTCGCTCCAGGCGGCGCTCGGCGCCGGCGTGCTCGCGTACTACTTCGGGCTGCGGCGCGGTCGCAGGCAGGGTGAGGCGCGCGCCGTGGCGGCGAAGGAACCGCTGGTCACCACCGGCGACGAGTAAGCGCCGATGCTGCCGATCGACGCGGCGGCGCACAGCAGTCGCTGGCGCCGCCGTCACCCCTGCGAGAAGGCCGTGCTCGGCTTCGGTCTGACGCTGTGCGCGGTCTGCCTGCCGCCCTGGCCGGGTGCCGTGCTGGTGGCGGCGGCCACGCTCTCGGTGCTCCTCGGGCCGGCCGGGGTGCCGGGACGTCAGCTGTGGCGCGCGTTCCGCATTCCGCTGGGCTTCTGCGTGACGGGGGCGGTCCCGTTGCTGTTCGAGGTGGGCGGGGCGCGGGGCCTTGTCGCCCTCGCGCCGGACGGCCCGGTCCACGCGGGTGAGTTGCTGCTGCGGACCTCGGCCGCGTCCCTGGGCGTGCTGCTGTTCGCGTTCACCACGCCCGTCTCGGACGTGCTGCCGCGGCTGGTACGGGCGGGGGTGCCGGCGCCCGTGGTGGACGTGGCGCTGGTGATGTACCGGATCAGCTTCCTTCTCCTTGACGCGATGTCCAAGATCCGGCAGGCCCAGGCGGCCCGGCTCGGGCTGACCACCCGGGCGGCGGTCTGGCGCTCGCTCGCCGGGCTCGCCGCGACGGCGTTCGTCCGCGCCTTCGACCGGGCGCAGCGGCTGCAGACGGGGCTCGCCGGGCGGGGGTACGACGGGACCTTGCGGGTCCTTGTGCCCCAGGCCGCGATCTCGGTCCGGTTCCTCGCGTCGACGGCCGGTCTGCTGGCCGGTCTCGTCGCCCTCACTCTCGTACTGGAAAGGTCCCTGCCGTGAGTCCTGCACCGCCTGTCGTGGAACTGGTGAAGGCCACGTTCGCCTACGAGGACGGGCCGGTCGTCCTCGACGGCATCGACTTCGCCGTACCGGAAGGCCGGGCGCTGGCTCTCCTCGGCCGCAACGGCGGCGGCAAGACGACGCTGCTGCGGCTGCTGAGCGGGGGCCTGCGCTGTGCCGGCGGCGCCCTCCGGCTGGACGGGGAGGAGGTGTCGTACGACCGGAAGGGGCTGACCCGGCTGCGGACGACCGTGCAGCTGGTCGTCCAGGACCCGGACGACCAGCTCTTCGCCGCCTCGGTCGGACAGGACGTGTCGTTCGGGCCGATGAACCTGGGGCTTCCGGAGGAGGAGGTACGGCTCCGGGTGCGCGAGGCGCTGGAGGCGCTGGACATCGTGGCCCTGGAGAACCGGCCGACGCATCTGCTCTCGTACGGGCAGCGCAAGCGGGCCGCGATCGCGGGCGCCATGGCCATGCGGCCGCGGGTGCTCGTCATGGACGAGCCGACGGCGGGCCTGGATCCGCACGGGCAGGAGCGGCTGCTCGGCGCGCTGGCGCGGCTGCGGGAGTCGGGCACCACGGTGGTGATGGCGACCCACGACGTCGATCTGGCCCTGCGGTGGGCGGACGAGGCGGCGGTGCTCACGCCCGAGGGACTGCGGACGGGCCCGATCGAGGAGCTGCTGGCGGACGACGCGCTCCTCGACGCGGCACGGCTGCGCCGCCCCTGGGGGATGGCGGTGACGCGCCTGCTCCGAGCCCACGGCCTGCTCGGGGCCGACGCGGAGGGCCCGCGCACGGCGGAGGACCTGGACACCTGGGTCACGGCGCCCCGCAGCGCATGAGACACCCACCACCCCACGACGGCCCCCTGGCGGACACCCGCGAGGGGGCCGTCGTACGCCACGCCGCCGCGCAACGTCGCGCAGATCACGCCCTCCGCCTTATGCAACTTGTTGCACAAGCTCCCTCGGGTCGTCTACAACAGTCCTGACGACACTGCGCGAGGAGGCGCCCCCCATGACCCCGTACCCGCACCTGCTGAGCCCGCTCGACCTCGGGTTCACCACCCTGCCCAACCGGGTACTGATGGGTTCCATGCACGTCGGCCTCGAAGAGGCGGAGAACGGCTTCGAGCGGATGGCAGCGTTCTACGCGGAGCGCGCCCGCGGTGGCGTCGGACTGATCGTGACCGGCGGCATCGCCCCGAACGAGGCCGGCCGCCCCTGGGACGGCGGCGCCAAGCTCACCACCGACGAGGAGGTGGCCGAGCACCGGGTCATCACCGACGCCGTGCACGCCGAGGGCGGACGGATCGCGATGCAGATCCTGCACTTCGGCCGGTACGCCTACCACCCCGCGCTCGTCGCCCCCAGCCCGATCCAGGCGCCGATCAGCCCCTTCGCCCCCAACGAGCTCACCGACGCCGAGGTCGAGCAGACCGTCGAGGACTACGTCCGCTGCGCCGAGCTCGCCAAGGCCGCCGGATACGACGGCGTGGAGATCATGGGCTCCGAGGGCTACCTGATCAACGAGTTCATCGCTGCCGCCACCAACCACCGCACCGACCGCTGGGGCGGCTCGTACGAGAACCGGGTCCGCTTCCCGCTGGAGATCGTCCGGCGCATCCGCGAGCGGGTCGGCGAGGACTTCATCCTCGTCTACCGCCTCTCCATGCTCGACCTCGTCCCGGGCGGTTCGACGCTGGAGGAGGTCGTCGCGCTCGCCAAGGAGATCGAGTCCGCCGGCGCGACCATCATCAACACCGGCATCGGCTGGCACGAGGCCCGCATCCCGACCATCGCGACCTCGGTGCCCCGGGGTGCCTACACCTGGGTGACCAAGAAGCTGATGGGCGCGGTGACCATCCCCCTCGTCACCAGCAACCGCATCAACACCCCCGAGGTCGCCGAGCAGATCCTCGCCGAGGGCCGCGCGGACATCGTCTCCATGGCCCGCCCCTTCCTGGCCGACCCGGAGTTCGTCGCCAAGGCCGCCGCGGACCGCGCCGACACCATCAACACCTGCATCGGCTGCAACCAGGCGTGCCTGGACCACACCTTCAGCCTGAAGATCACCTCCTGCCTGGTGAACCCGCGCGCCTGCCACGAGACCGAACTGGTCCTCTCCCCCACCCGTCTCGCCAAGCGGATCGCCGTCGTCGGCGCGGGCCCGGCCGGACTCGCCTTCTCCGTCTCCGCCGCCGAACGCGGCCACTCCGTCACCCTGTTCGACGCCGCGGGCGAGATCGGCGGCCAGTTGAACATCGCCAAGCGGGTGCCGGGCAAGGAGGAGTTCGACGAGACGCTGCGCTACTTCCGCACCCAGCTCGACGCCCGGGGCGTGGACGTCCGGCTGAACACCACCGCCACCACCGAGCTGCTCGCGGAGTACGACGAGGTCGTCGTCGCCACCGGCGTCACCCCGCGCACCCCCGAGATCGAGGGCGTCGACCACCCCAGCGTCGTCACCTACCTCGACGTCCTGCGCGACGGGGCGCCCGTCGGCGAGCGCGTCGCGATCATCGGGGCCGGCGGCATCGGCTTCGACGTCGCCGAGTTCCTCACGGACGGCGGCGAGGGCGCGAGCCAGGACCCCGAGACCTACTTCCGCCAGTGGGGCGTCGACACCTCGTACGAGACGCGCGGCGGGCTGCGCACGCCTGAGCGGCCCAAGCCGCCGCGCCAGGTCCACCTGCTCCAGCGCAAGACCACCAAGGTCGGCGCGGGCCTCGGCAAGACCACCGGCTGGATCCACCGCGCCGAGATGAAGCACCGCGGCGTCACGATGGTGGCGGGAGCCTCCTACGAGCGGATCGACGACGAGGGCCTGCACATCACCCTCGACGGCGAGCCGCAGACCGTCCCGGTCGACACGATCGTCCTGTGCACCGGCCAGGAGCCGCGGCGCGGGCTGTACGAGGAGCTGATCGCCGCGGGCCGTACGGCGCACCTGATCGGCGGCGCCGACGTGGCCGCCGAGCTGGACGCCAAGCGCGCCATCGACCAGGGCACGCGTCTGGCGGCCGCCCTGTGATCGTTCCGCCGCCCCGAACCTAGGATGCGGGCATGTCCCTCCCGCACGCGATCCTGACCGCGCTGCTCGAGAAGCCGTCCTCCGGGCTCGAGCTGACGCGCCGTTTCGACAAGTCGATCGGCTACTTCTGGTCGGCCACGCACCAGCAGATCTATCGCGAGCTGGGCAAGCTGGAGCAGGCGGGGCACATCCGCGCCCTGCCCGCCCAGGTGCCGGCCCGTGGGCAGAAGAAGGAGTACGAGGTCCTGCCCGCGGGCCGCGCCGAGCTGAGCGAGTGGGTGGCGAGGAGCGAGGACCCCAAGCCGATGCGGGCGGCGCTGCTGCTCCGGATGCGGGCGGCGGCGGTCGTCGGGGCGCCCGGGATGCGGGCGGAGCTGGAGCGCCATCTCGTCCTCCACCAGCGGCAGTTGGAGGAATACCGGGCCATCGAGGTCCGGGACTTCCCGCCGGCCCGCCGGGAGAGCGAGCCGGACCGGCTGCGGCATCTCGTCCTGCGCGGCGGGATCGACCTGGAGCGGTTCTGGGTGGAGTGGCTGACCCAGGCGCTGGGCGAGCTGGAGCGGTAGCCACCCGCTCCAGCACCCGCCACCGCCGCGCCCAGTGGAAGGCGACCACGCCCCAGCTGGTCCCGATCACGGTCGACGGCGTCGTCTACCGGGTGCCGCAGCGCCTGGCCAAGGCGTACGAGCGCGGCCTGCCGCACCCGGAGAGCTGAGCGCGACAACGGCCACGGCGACGCCCGTCCCGGCCGTGACCGCCTGACCCTCACTCCCCGGCCGTCGCCTTCCGCCAGGCCGCCTCGCGCAGCAGCCGCAGACCGTTGAGCCCCACCAGGACCGTGGAACCCTCATGGCCGGCGACGCCGAGCGGCAGCGGGAGGTGGCCGACGAGGTCCCAGATCACCAGGGCGCCGATGCAGGTGCCCGCGATCACCAGGTTCTGGACCACCAGCCGGCGGGCGCGGCGCGAGAGGGCCACGACCGCGGGGACGGTGGCCAGTTCGTCGCGTACGACGACCGCGTCGGCGGTCTCCAGGGCGAGGTCGGAGCCGGCCCGGCCCATCGCGATGCCGGTGTGGGCGGCGGCCAGGGCGGGGGCGTCGTTGACGCCGTCGCCGACCACCAGGACCCGGGAACCGGCCTGCTCCCACTCCCGTACGGCCGCGACCTTGTCCTGCGGCAGCAGGCCCGCCCGCACGTCGGTGATGCCGGTCTGCGCGGCGACCCGGCCCGCCGCGCCGGCGTTGTCGCCGGTCAGCAGGGTGGGCGTGGTGCCGGTGAGGCGGGTGAGGGCGGCCACCGCCTCGGGCGCGCCGTCCCGGAGCCGGTCGGCGAGTTCGATCACGGCGATCCGCTCGCCGTCGACGACGACCTCGACGGTGGTGTCGGCGTGCTCGCCGTCCGCGCGCCGGACGCGTACCTCTCGGCCCTCGACCACGGCCCGTACGCCCTCGCCGGGCACCGAGACGAAGTCGTGCGCCTCGGGGACGGTGAGTCCGCGGGCTCGTGCGGCGGCCACCACCGCGCGGGCCAGCGGGTGTTCGCTGGGCAGCTCGGCCGCGGCGGCGAGGGCGAGCGCCTCCGGGTCTCCGTCGACGCGGGTCACGCGCGGCGCGCCCTCGGTCAGGGTGCCGGTCTTGTCGAGCGCGACCCGGTCGACCGCGCCCAGGCGCTCCATCACGACGGCGGACTTGACCAGGACGCCGTGGCGTCCGGCGGTGGCGATCGCGGAGAGCAGCGGCGGCATGGTGGCGAGCACGACCGCGCAGGGCGAGGCCACGATCATGAAGGTCATGGCGCGGAGCAGCGTGCTGGTGAAGTCGGCGCCGAGCGCGAGCGGGATCGCGAAGAGGGCCAGGGTGGCGACGACGACGCCGACGGAGTAGCGCTGCTCGATCTTCTCGATGAAGAGCTGGGTGGGGGCCTTGGTGGCGCTGGCCTCCTCGACGAGGGCGACGATCCGGGCGATGACGGAGTCGGCCGCGTCCTTGTCCACGCGGACGCGCAGGGCGCCCGTGCCGTTGAGGGTGCCGGCGAAGACCTCGTCGCCGGGCGTCTTGGCCGCGGGCAGCGACTCGCCGGTGATGGTCGCCTGGTCGACGTCGCTCGCGCCGTCGAGCACGGTGCCGTCGGCGGGCAGCCGCTCCCCCGGCCGTACGAGAACGGTGTCGCCGACCCGGAGATCGGCCACGTCCACCGGCTCCTCGGCCCCGCCCCTCAGCCGTACGGCCCGCGCGGGCGCGAGGTCCAGCAGGCCGCGTACGGAGTCGGCGGTGCGGCGGGTGGCGAGCGCCTCCAGGGCGCCGGAGACGGCGAAGATGACGATCAGGAGGCCGCCGTCGAGGTACTGGCCGATCGCCGCCGCGCCGATCGCGGCGACCACCATGAGCAGGTCGACGTCGAGGGACTTCTCGCGGAGCGCCTGGAGCCCGGCCCAGCCGGGCTCCCAGCCTCCGGCGGCGTAGCAGACGGCGTAGAGCGGCCCCCAGGCCCAGGCGGGGGCGCCGGCCAGATCCAGCGGCAGGGCGAGGAGGAACGCGAGGGCGGACAGCGCGGCCCAGCGGACCTCGGGCAGGTCGCGAAGACGGGCGCGCCGGGAGGGGGGCGGGGCCGCGTCCGCGGAGGCCGCGGTCCGGGCCTCGAGCACCGGGGAAGCCATGGGGGGTACACCTCTTCGAAAGGGGACGTCGGGGTGAGCGGACACCACCATAGCGGAACACATGAAGAGGTCTTCATTCATAGGTACTCGCCGCCGCTACGATGAACGCATGGGACACGGAGCGAACGGCGAGACGACCCCGGCAACCCACCTGGACGCGGAGTCCGCGGCCACCATCGCCGCCACCCTCCAGGCCCTCGCGACGCCCTCACGGCTGATGATCCTCACCAAGCTGCGCCAGGGTCCCTGCGGAGTTACCGAACTCGCCTCCGCCGTCGAGATGGAGCAGTCCGCCGTGTCCCACCAGCTGCGCCTGCTGCGCGCACTGGGCCTGGTCACCGGTGTCCGGCAGGGGCGCCGGATCGAGTACAGCCTCTACGACAACCACGTCGCCCAACTCCTCGACGAGGCCGTCTATCACATCGAGCACCTGCGCCTCGGCACGCGCGATGCACCGCGCGAGACAGTGGATACTGGTCAGCCGTAGACCCACTTCGGGGAAGGGGCGGGGATGGCCGACGAGTTGGGGTACCGCGGGACACGTCACGCGGTGGTCATCGGGGGGAGTCTCGCGGGCCTGCTGGCGGCGCGAGTGCTCAGCGAGCACGCGGAGAGGGTGACGGTCGTCGAGCGCGACCGCTTCCCCGAGGGGCCGGAGGCCCGGCCCGGTGTGCCGCAGTCCCGGCACACGCATGTGCTGATCGAGGGCGGACAGCAGGCGCTGGACGAGTTGTTGCCGGGGTTCATGAAGGAACTGGCAGGCCTCGGTGCGCCTCGGGTGGGCATGCCCGAGGACATGGTGCAGTGGCAGAACGGTCAGTGGTTCCGCCGGACGGCCGCCACGTCCACCATCTCCACGGGCTCCCGCGCACAGCTCGAATGGCTGGTGCGCCGACGTGTTCTCGCCGATCCGCGGATCGGGACCGTCGAAGGGGCCGAGACGGTCGGCCTGATCGGTGACGCCTCGCGGGTCCGGGGCGTACTGCTGCGCGAACGCGGAGCGGGGGCCGCCAAGGAGGCCCGGCCCCTGGCGGCCGACCTGGTGGTGGACGCCTCCGGCCGCGGCACGGGCGCCCCCGACTGGCTGGCGGCGATCGGCGCGGAGGCGCCGCACGAGGAGACCATCGACACCGGGCTCGCCTACTCCACCCGCGTCTACCGCGGCCCGCGGGACAGCACCTCGGACGCCTCGGACGCGCTCGCGTACTACATCATCCCCAATCCCGAACAAGTCTACAGCGGTGGGGTGTTGCCGCTCGGCGAAGGCCGGTACATGGTGACGCTGTCCGGACTGCGGGGCGACGAGCCGCCCACGGACGAGGCCGGATTCGAGGAGTACGCGCACCGGCTGCCGCACCCGCTGATCGGCGAGTGGCTGGCGAAGGCGGAGCCGGAGTCCTCCGTCTTCGGGTTCCGCAAGACCGCCAACATCCGCCGCCGGTACGACCGTCCGGGACGCCGGCCGGCCGGCTTCCTCGCCACCGGCGACGCGCTGTGCGCCTTCAACCCGATCTACGGCCAGGGCATGGCGGTCGCCGCGATGAACGCCGTCGCCCTGCGCCGGGCGCTGGCCGATCCGAAGCGCACGCCGAGCACCCGAGCGGTGCAGAAAGCACTGCTCGACTCCTCGAAGCAGGCCTGGGACATCTCGGCCGGCGCGGACAAGAAGATGCCGGGCGCCACCGGCAGCGCGATGGGCTCCCGCGCGGTGGACAAGCCCGTGGGCTGGTACCTGAGCCGGCTGCAGCAGCGGTACGCCGGGGATCCGGTGGTGGGTGCGGCATTCCGTTCCGTACTGACTCTGACGTCTCCGATGACCTCGTTGTTCGCGCCCGCCGTGGCCCGTGCGGTGCTGTTCGGTCCGGTTCCGGAGACGCCGGCCGAGCCGCCGATGCGACGCGAGGTATGACGTCGCGGACCCGTCCTCGCCGTCACACCCCGGGTGCCGCGATGAGCACGCCGGCGGCGATCGCCGCGCTCAGCGCCGCGTAGTCGTCGGCGTTCTGGCCCGCGTACTGGATCGCGAAGTCGGCGACCGACCGGTCGAACACGTCCGAGGAGCCGAGGTAGGCGGCGATGGCGATGCGGTCGCCGGAGCGGGCGTGGGCGCGGGCCAGGGCGCGGCCGCAGAGCCTCGCGTACCCGCGGAGCATCGCCGGGGACATGGTCTCGACGTCCGCCGACCCCTTCATGTCGCGCAACTGGCGCCAGTAGAAGTGGCGTCTCTCCGGCCCGGTCGTCCAGCCGAGGAAGATGTCGCCGGCGGCCTGGATGAGGCGCTGTCCGCAGACGACCCGCTGCCCCTGATGGATGTACGCGCTCGGCGACAGATACGGCTCGAGGACCGAGCGGCCGGCCTCCTTGATCTGGAGCATCAGCGGGTCGGCGGCGTCGCGGCCTTCGAACAGGAGGACGAAGCAGCGCGTGCCCACGCTGCCGACGCCGACGACCTTGCGTGCCGCGTCGACGAAACGGAACCGGTCCAGGAGCGGCCTGCGTTCGTCGGAGAGCGAGCTGCGGTAGTCGCTGAAGATCTTGCTGAGGGTGGCCCGGTCCACTTCTGTGACGCGTTCGAGGAGCGGCGGGTCGTCGACGAAGTGGCGGCCACCGCTCTCGTCCTGCTCGGTGAGCCTGCCGAGCGCCTGGAGGCTGGTGCGGCGGCGCGCCTTGGCCAGGTTGCTCTCGGCCCGCGCCCGGCGGTCGGGACGGACCAGGGCCGGCAGGTCGTCGGCGTCGAGCCGGGCGTACCAGACGGCGAGCTCCCCGAGGCCCGCGAGACGTTTCATGGCGGCGTGGTACGCCTCGGTGGCGGCGAGGGCCGCGCGGTGGGCCTTGGGCTTGGTGGTGCCGTTCTGCAGGGCGGCCACGGCGACACTGGCGGCCAGCCGCTTCACATCCCACTCGAAGGGGCCGGGCAGGGTCTCGTCGAAGTCGTTGACGTCGAAGAGAAGCGCCCGTTCGGGTGAGGCGTAGACGCCGAAGTTGAGGAGATGGGCGTCGCCGCAGAGCTGGACGGTGAGGCCGGTGTGGCGCTGGGCGGCGAGGTCGGCGGCCATGACGGCGGCGGCGCCGCGCAGGAACGCGAAGGGGGAGACGGCCATCCGGCCGTACCGGACGGGGAGCAGTTCGGGTACGCGGTCGACAGCCTGTCGCTCCAGCACGCTCAGCGGGTCCGGGCGCTGCGACGAGGGTATCCAGCGGCCGTGCGAGGACCGCGGCACACTCCTGCGGGCCGCTCTGCCGGCCTCGGCCCGCGCCGCCGGTGTCGTCATCCGGCCTCACCGCCTCTTCCGCCGCCGTTGCCGGTCGAGACTCATTACAAGGTCAGACGCCGCCGGGCGCACCCGGAGCGGTCCGGGTTTCGGCCAGTCCGCCCGACCCCTCTTCCTAATGGTTTAGACCAATGATAGGAATTGATCACCCACACGACCCAGACAGTCACGCTGAGCAAAGAGAGGGTTGGAACATGGCTGAGCCCGAACCCGAGCAGGCGGCGGTGGTCCCGCTCTACCTGAAGGTCGCCGCCGCACTGCGAAGCGATCTCGCCGACCGGCGGATCTCCCCCGGAAGCCGGCTGCCGTCCGAACGCTCCCTGGCCCACCGCTACCACGTGAACCGGCAGACCGTCCGCAACGCGCTCCACCTGCTGCGGGAGGAACGGCTCGTCGTCACCGACCGCCGCGGCACCTTCGCCGCGAGCGGCGAACACGGGCCGGCGACACCGGGCCTGACGGCCGGTCGGCAACTCTTCCCCGGCGGTACGGAGACGGTCGCCGCCCTGGTCCGCGCCTCGCTCGCCTGGGAGGCGCCGCCGGCCGCGTCGGCCGGGCGGCTCGGCCTGGTGCCCGGCGAGCCCACGCTCGTCCACCGGCATGCCGTTCTCTCCCCCGGCAGCGCGCCCCTGCAGCGCTCCGTGTCCTGGTTCTCCCGGCCGGCGCTCGCCGAGATACCGCAACTCGCACGCTACCGGCGGGCCAGGGGCATCGTGCTCCAGCCCGATCTGCGGCTGCTCTACCACTGGATGCACCAGGCCGGACTGCACCTCACCCGTCGGGAGTCGATCGGCGTGCCGCCGATGCCGCCGGCCCGCACCACCGGGGTCGGGGGCGGTGCGGCCCGGCTGCTCGTCCACCGGGTGGTGAGCGACCAGCACGGGCACGCGCTGGAGATCACGGACATCGACTTCGCGGCGCACGGGGCCGCGTGGACCTACGAGTTCAGCGGCTGACGCCGGCGCTCCTCGTACGACCCGTCAGACGATGCCCTCGGCGATCTCCGCCTCTTCGCGGGCGCTTCCGTACGCCGAGGGCGTGCCGTACGAGCGGCGGGCCACGTACCACCAGACGCTGGAGAGCAGGAGAACGACGGCGAGGGCGACGACCGCGTAGTTCATGGAGTCGATGGTCACCGGCGACTTCTGCGGCAGGCAGAAGAGAACGGTGACGAGGCCCACCCAGATCACGGCGGTCCAGCCGATCGGCGCGCTCCAGCGACCCAGGCTCCAGGGGCCCGGCGTGAACCGCTTGCCGGCCCGCAGCCGCAGATAGATCGGAATGGCGTAGGCGGGGGTGATGCCGATGACATTGATGGCGGTGACGGCGCCGTACGCGGTGGCGGAGTACAGCGACGGTACCGCGAGGAGTGCGGCGACGCCGACAGCGAGCCAGACGGCCGGCACCGGGGTCTGCGTACGGCTGCTGACCTTGCGCCAGAGGGCCGAGCCGGGAAGGGCGTTGTCGCGGCTGAAGGCGAAGACCATGCGGCTGGCGGCGGCCACCTCGGCGTTGCCGCAGAAGAGCTGGGCCACGATCACCACGAGCAGCAGGGCGGTGGCGCCGCCGGAGCCGAGCGCGTCGAGCAGGATCTGGGCGGGCGGGACTCCGGTGGCGCTGTTCTGCGTCCCCGCGTAGTCCTGGATGGCGAAGGTCAGTCCGGCGAGCAGCGCGAACCCGGCGATCCAGGAGACCCAGATGGCGCGGACGATGCCCTTGGCCGCGCTGACCGAGGCGTTGGACGTCTCCTCCGAGAGATGGGCCGAGGCGTCGTAACCGGAGAAGGTGTACTGCGCGAGGAGCAGGCCGACGGCGGCGACGTAGAAGGGGTTGGCCCAGCCGGTGTCGTTGACGAACTCGGTGAAGACGAACTCGGCGGACTGGTGGCGGTCGGGGATGAACGCCAGCGTGCCGACGATCACGGCCACACCGGTCAGGTGCCACCACACGCTGATCGAGTTGAGCACGCTGACCAGGCGTACGCCGAAGAGGTTGAGCACGGCGTGCAGCAGCAGGATCGCGAGGAAGATCAGGAAGGTGGAGCCGGCCGTGGGCACGACGCCCCACTGGAGATGGAGCAGCGCACCTGTGAAGAGGGCGGCGCCGTAGTCGATGCCCGCGATCGCACCCAGCAGACCGAGCAGGTTCAGCCAGCCGGTGTACCAGCCCCAGCGCCGGCCGCCGAGCCGGTCGGCCATGTAGTAGAGGGCGCCGGAGGTGGGGTACGCGCTGGTGACCTCGGCAAGCGCGAGACCGACGCACAGCACGAAGAGGCCGACGCCCGCCCAGCCCCACATCATGACGGCGGGGCCGCCGGTGCCCAGGCCGAAGCCGTACAGCGTCATGCAGCCGGACAGGACGGAGATGACGGAGAAGCTGATGGCGAAGTTGCCGAAGCCGCCCATGCGGCGGGCGAGAACGGGCTGGTAGCCGAGCTCTCTGAGCCGGGCCTCCTCGTCCTGCGCGGCCGGGGGCCTGCGTATCTCGTCGGCGGGGACGGTGCGGGACATGCCGGTACCTCCGGGGAAGGGTGAGCGAGGGTCGGGGAGCGGGGGGCGTCGCCAGGGACCAGGGGGCGCGGTCAGGGATCGAGACAGCGGGCACGGGCGCGCACGAAGACCTCTTCGGCGAGCGCACGATCGTCGGGCCGAGGCGTGCGGTACGCCCAGGGCAGGACCGTCCAGTACGGCCCGAGGGCCTCGAAGACGCGGGCCGCGTCGGTGAAGCGGAGCGCGCCGAAGAGGGCGTGGGCGAGATGGTTGAGGTCGAGGAGGGAGGCCTCGGTGGTGTCGCAGAAGAGGAACCAGGCGTCCAGGGCGCGGCGCGCGTCGCGGACGGCGTCCTCGGCGACCCAGTGCAGGTCGAGGGCGTGCTCCTGGCCGCGTTCGCGCCGGTAGCGCTCGACCCTGACGTGCAGCGGAAGGGCGTGCAGGGCGGAGCCCATGGGAGCCGAACCGGTCGCCCACTGCGCGTAGTTGACGGCTTCGGAGAGCGATCCGGAGGGGCTGCCGAGGAAGAACTGCAGCATCCGGTGGTGGGCCTCGCGGTTGTGCGGGTCGCGTTTCTCCGCCTCGGCGAGGAGTCCCCAGGGGCCGGGCGGCAGCATGGGCGCGGGTGGGCGGAGCCGGTGCTCCTCCATGTGCCGGCGCTCGTCGAGTGTGGCGAGGGCGAGCAGGCAGACCCAGGGGACGGGGTCGGCGGGTGCCCGTTCGGTGGCGTGATGGCAGGCGGTCCACGCCTCCTGCCAGAGGGTGCGGGTGCGGGGGTGGCCGGCCCGGTGGGCGCGTACGGCCCGTTCCACGGCGACCCGGGCGTGCATCACGGTCGCGGAGACGCTGTCCGGCTGCTCGGCCCGCCAGGTCTGCACGACGTCGGTGCCGGCGGCGACCGTGGCGAGCACCTGGGTGCGCCGGGTCCAGCCGTCCCAGCCCGCCGTCTCGTCGAGCAGTCGGGCCATGGACACCCAGCGGCCGGTCCGCAGGTCCTGGACGGCATGGCGCAGGGCGTGGTCGTGGCCCGCCGGATGGTAGACGGGCCGGAAGCCGTGTCCTGCCATCAGCGAGCGGGGCGTGCGGTGGGAGACATGGGTCCTCGGTGAATGAAGGGGATGGTCAGTCCCCCCGGTGGGCGTCCCGGCCGGTGGTCGGCGATCACTATAGAGGCGTCTGGACGAGCCCGGTCCGGTTTCGGATCTGACCGTAACTATTCGGCCACGGAACGAATATGAGCAACCATCACATCTCTGTGACGAGCTGACGTACTGGCCGGGAACCGCTTGACGGAACGGTGCGCGTGCACGAGTCTTTCCGCTTCCGCGATCAAGGACCGAAGGCGCTTCGGGGACGGGAGTACGACGATGACGGGCCCGGTACTCGCCGTCGACCAGGGCACTTCCGGGACCAAGGCGCTCGTCGTCTGCCCCGAGCGGGGCGTCATCGGCTCCGGTTCCGCGCCCGTGCGCCCGCGTTATCTGCCGGGCGGTCTGGTCGAGGTCACGCCTGCCGACCTGTACGACTCCGTCGTCACCGCGGGCCGGGCGGCACTGGCCGAGGCGGGCACTCCGGTCTCGGCGGTCGGCCTGGCGAATCAGGGCGAGACCGTGCTGGCCTGGGACCCGGCGACAGGTGAGCCGCTCACCGACGCGCTCGTCTGGCAGGACCGCAGGGCCGAGAGCCTGTGCGGGGAACTCGCCGCCCACGCCGACGCGTTGAGGCAGTGGACCGGTCTGCCGCTGGACCCCTATTTCGCCGCGCCCAAGATGGCCTGGATCCGTCGCCGGCTCACCGGGGAAGGGGTCGTCACGACGAGCGACGCCTGGCTGGTGCACCGGCTCACGGGCGAGTTCATCACGGACGCCGCGACCGCCGGGCGCACCGGCCTGCTCGATCTGGACACCGTGTCCTGGTCCGCGGAGGCCCTCGACGTCTATGGTCTCGGCGGCGAGCGCCTGCCCCGTGTGGTCGACGCCGACACCCGGGTGGGCGTCACCACCGCGTTCGGGCCACCGCTGCCGCTGACCGGGCTCCTGGTGGACCAGCAGGCGGCGCTCCTCGCCCAGAGCGTCACCGAGCCGGGGGCGGCCAAGTGCACCTACGGGACAGGGGCGTTCCTGCTCGCGCAGACCGGGCCGGCCCCGCGCCGCGGCGACTCCGGGCTCGTGAGCTGTGTGGCCTGGCGGCTCGCCGGACGGACCAGCTACTGCCTCGACGGCCAGGTGTACACGGCCGCGTCCGCCGTGCGCTGGCTGACCGACCTCGGGGTGCTGTCGGGCGCCGGGGACCTCGACGCGGTGGGCGGCGCGGTGCCGGACTCCGGCGGAGTCACCTTCGTACCGGCCCTGGCCGGGCTCGCCGCCCCGTGGTGGCGCGGCGACGTGCGCGGTTCCCTGCACGGCCTCGGCCTGGACACCACGGGCGGGCACCTGGTCCGGGCGCTCTGCGAGGGGATCGCCGCCCAGGTCGTGGAGCTGGCAGGCGCGGCCGCCGCCGACCTCGGCACCCCTTTGACGACGCTGCGTGTGGACGGCGGCCTGACCCGCTCGGCCCTGCTGATGCAGACGCAGGCCGATCTGCTCCAGCTCCCCGTCGAGGTCTCCGCGTTGCCGGACGCGACGGCGCTGGGGGTCGGCGCGGTGGCCCGGCTCGGTCTCGACTCCTCCCTCACCGTCCGCGAGGCCGTTCCGGAGTGGAAGCCGTCGGCCGTGTACGAGCCCGCCGTCAGCGGCGCCGAAGCGGCGGAACGCCTGGACCGGTTCCGTTCCGCCGTGGCGGCGCTCCTCGACGGTTCCTCCGAAGCGTCCCGCCCGTGACGGCGGATCGGCGCGTCGGCGTCGTCACCCGTAGGGGAGCGCTGCCGGACACCTCGGCGCCGGGCGCGGAGTACGACGTCGCGGTGGTCGGCGCCGGGGTGGTCGGCTGCGCGATCGCCCGCGAACTCGCGCGCCGCCCGCTGCGGGTGGCGCTCGTCGAGGCGTCCGGCGATGTCGGCGAGGGCACCTCGAAGGCCAACACGGCGATCCTGCACACCGGTTTCGACGCCGTCCCGGGCTCCCTGGAGGCCCGGCTCGTACGGGACGGGCAGCGCCTGCTCGCCGATCACGCGCGGGAGACGGGCATCCCCGTCGAGCCGGTCGGCGCGCTGCTCGTCGCCTGGGACGAGGAGCAGCTGGCCGCGCTCCCCCGTCTCGCGGACAAGGCGGTGCGCAACGGCCATCGCACCACCCGGATCCTGGGCGCCGGGGAGCTGCGCGCGCGGGAGCCGCAGCTGGGGCCCGGAGCGCGCGGTGCGCTGGACGTACCGGGTGAGTCGATCATCTGCCCCTGGACGACCACGCTCTCGTACGCCACCCAGGCGGTTCGCTCGGGGGTCGACCTGCATCTCGGCTGCCGCGTGGAGAAGGCGGTTCCCGGCGAGCCGCACCGGCTGGTCACACCGCGCGGCGTCCTGCGCGCGCGGTACGTCGTCAACGCCTGCGGGCTGTACGCGGACCGGTTCGACGCGCTGTTCGGCCGACGGGACTTCACGGTGACACCGCGCCGCGGCCAGCTGATCGTCTTCGACACGTTCGCGCGCTCCCTGATCCGGCACATCCTCCTGCCCGTGCCCAGCGCGCTCGGCAAGGGCGTCCTGGTCGCGCCGACGGTGTACGGGAACGTGCTGCTCGGCCCGACGGCCGAGGACCTGGACGACAGGTCGGCCACCGGGTCGACGGCCGACGGCCTGGCCGCGCTGCGCGCGCAGGGCCGCCGGATCCTGCCCGCGCTCCTCGACGAGGAGGTCACGGCCGTCTACGCGGGACTGCGGGCGGCGACCGAGTACGACGACTACCGGATCAGCGCGCGGTCCGCCGGGAAGTACGTCACGGTGGGGGGCATCCGGTCCACCGGCCTGACCGCGTCGATGGCGATCGCCGCGCACGTGGTGGACCTGCTCGCGGACAGCGGGCTGGCCCTGGGGGCGGAGCGTCCGCTCGCCCCGGTACGGATGCCGAACCTGGGCGAGGCGTTCCCTCGCCCGTACCGGGACGCCGGACTCATCGCCCGGGATCCGGAGTTCGGCTCGATCGTCTGCCACTGCGAGCGGGTCACGCGGGGCGAGATCCGGGACGCGCTCGCCTCGACGATCCCGCCGGCTTCGCTCGACGGACTGCGGCGCCGCACACGGGCGCGCGCGGGCCGGTGCCAGGGGTTCTTCTGCGGGGCCACGGTCCGGGCGATGTTCGAGGAGGCGAAGCAGTCATGACCGGAGCGGTGAACCGTACGGTGGACGTGCTCGTCGTCGGCGCCGGGCCCGCCGGGCTCGCGGCGGCCGCCCGGCTCGCCACGACCGCGGCGGGCCGCTACCGGATCGAGGTCCTGGAACGGGAGCGGGAGGCCGGTGGCGTACCCCGCCACTGTGCCCACGGCGGTTTCGGCTCGATCGGCGCGATTGGCTCGGTCGGCTCGGTCGGCTCCGGCCGCACCATGGACGGGCCGGGGTTCGCGCGCCGGACGGCGCGGGCTGCGGTGGTGGCCGGGGCCACGGTCCGTACCGGGGTCTCCGTGACCGGCTGGGCGGGTCCCCTCACCCTGGACGTGACGGCACCGACCGGGCTCGAGAGGGTCACGGCGCGGGCGGTGGTCCTGGCGACCGGTGCGCGTGAACGGCCGCGCGGCGCGCGCCTGGTGCCGGGGACGCGGCCGGCCGGGGTGCTGACCACCGGCGAACTGCAGCAGTCCGTGCATCTGTACGGAGTGCGGGCCGATCGGCTCGGGCGGCGGGCCGTCGTCGTCGGCGCCGAACCGGTGGCCCACCACGCGGTGCGGGCGCTGCGCCGGGGCGGGGCGGAGGTGGTGGCCATGGTCACCGAGCAGCCGTACGCGCCACGACCGTACGCCGCCGCGCCTCCCCCTCCGCTGCTGAGGGGCACGGTGGTGACGGAGCTGCTGGGCCGGGGACGCCTCACCGGTGTCCGCCTGAGCCGCCCCGACGGTCGCGATGTCACGATCCGCTGCGACACGGTCGTCTTCACCGGGGAGTGGATCCCCGACAACGAACTGGCCCGCGCGAGGGAGGTGCCGCTGGATCCCGGTACGCGCGGGCCCGCGGTGGACGGCTTCTTCCGTACCGCTTCGGCGGGTGTCTTCGCGGCGGGCAACGTGCTGCGCGGGGTGGAGTCGGCGGCCGCCGCGGCGGCCGAGGGGCGGGGAGCGGCGGACGCGGTGCTGCGCCATCTGTCGGGCGAGCCGTGGCCCGTCGGAGGTGTGCCGGTGGCGCCGGATCCGCCCCTGGCCTGGGTGGCGCCGAACCGGATCACGACGGGAGCGGCCGCACGCCCGTTTCTGCTGCGGGTGAGGGAGCCGCTGGTGCGTCCGGTCGTGGAGGTCGCGCAGGACGGCCGGATCCTGTGCAGGAAAAGGCTTCTGGGCACGGCGTGGCCGCACCGGTCCGTGCGGCTCGCGGGTGCGTGGGCGTGCGAGGTGGACCCGGCGGGCGGTGCCGTGACCGTGCGGATCGCCGCGTAGGCGCCACTGGCCTGGGCCATTGGCAGGGGTCCCGCACTGTTGACCGGGGTCCCGTCCCGCCCCATGCTCGTGGTCATGCTCATGACGGGGAGCGGGCGGAGAACCCTCCGCCCGCTCCCCGTCCGCCGTCTTCTTCCGCCGTCTTCTTCCGCCGTCTTCTTGCCACACACGGAGGTGTCATGGTCCGGCGCTTGGTCAGATCCCTGCTCGCCACGGTCCTGGTGGTGGTCGCCGCCCTCGCGGGCACGGTCGCCACATCCGGCACCGCGCACGCCGACGAGTGCTACACCTGGGGCCGCACCCTGTCCTCGGGCATGTCCGGCGCGGACGTGACCCAACTGCAGATCCGGGTCGCCGGGTATCCCGGCTACGGCGCGGTGCTGACGGTCGACGGGGACTACGGCCCCGCCACCAAGGCCGCGGTGACCCGCTTCCAGCAGGCGTACGGACTGGCCGCCGACGGCGTCGCCGGCCCCGCGACCTTCTCGAAGCTGTACGCCCTCCAGGACGCCGACTGCACGCCGGTCCACTTCACCTACGCCGAGCTCAACAAGTGCAACAGCGACTACTCGGGCGGGGCGGTCAGCGCGGCCACCGCCAGGTCGAACGCCCTGCGCGCGATGTGGAAGCTGGAGGCGATGCGCCACGCGCTGGGTGACGTCCCGATCTCGGTGAGCAGCGGTTTCCGCTCGTACGCCTGCAACTCGGCGGTCGGCGGGGCGTCGGACAGCCGGCACCTCTACGGCGACGGGATCGATCTGACGGGGTCGCCCTCGCTCTGCACGCTGGCCAAGCAGGCGCGCTACCACGGCTTCAACGGGATCCTCGGCCCCGGCTACCCGGGCCACGGCGACCACGCCCACGTGGACACCCGTGCCTCCCGCTACTGGTCGGCGAGCAGCTGCGGCATCTGACCCGGTCCGCCACACTGGACGCCATGTCGGACAAGCGCAGTGCCGGGCTTCTCCTCTTCCGCCGGACGGCGGACGGTGGCTTCGAGGTGCTCATCGGTCATATGGGCGGTCCCTTCTGGTCCTCGAAGGACGTCTCCGCCTGGTCGATCCCCAAGGGCGAGTACGGGCCCGAGGAGACGCCGGAGGCCGCCGCCCGCCGTGAGTTCGAGGAGGAGCTCGGCCTGCCGGCGCCGGACGGCGAGCGGATCGCGCTCGGCGAGGCGCGGCAGGCGAACGGAAAGACCGTCACCGTCTGGGCGATCGAGGCGGATCTGGACCCGACCCTGGTCGTGCCGGGCACGTTCACCATGGAGTGGCCGCGCGGTTCGGGCGTCCGGCGGGAGTTCCCGGAGATCGACCGGGTCGGCTGGTTCCCGCCCGAGGCGGCCGCTCCGCTCCTCGTCGCGGGCCAGCGGGTCTTCCTCGACCGGCTCGCCACGGCGGTGGACGGGAACGGGCGGCGCGACATCTGACCGGCGGGTCCTGGACGCTACGACGGGACGGCGGCGGCGTGCGGTTCGTCGGTCACCGGCCGCGGCAGGGGTTCGCTGAGCTGTTCGCGCAGGTAGTTCCAGACCACCGCGATCAGCGCGGCCACGGGTACGGCGAGCAGGCTGCCCACGATGCCGGCCAGGCTGCCGCCCAGCGTCACCGCCAGCAGGACCACCGCGGCGTGCAGGCCGAGCCCGCGGCTCTGGATCATGGGCTGGAACACGTTGCCCTCCAGCTGCTGCACGACCACGATGATCGCCAGCACGATCAGGGCATCGGTCGGGCCGTTGGACACCAGCGCGATGAGCACCGCGACCAGGCCGGCGAACAGGGCTCCCACGATCGGCACGAACGCGGAGACGAAGGTCAGCACCGCCAGCGGGAGGACCAGGGGCACCCCCAGAATCCACAGTCCGAGGCCGATGAAGACGGCGTCGAGCAGGCCGACGAGAGCCTGGGAGCGCACGAACGTGCCCAGGGTGTCCCAGCCGCGCTCGGCGACGACCGGGACGTCGGTGGCGAGCCGGCCGGGGAGCTGTCGGGTGAGCCACGGCAGGAACCGCGGACCGTCCTTGAGGAAGAAGAACATCAGGAAGAGCGCCAGGACGGCGGTGACGATGCCGTTGAACACGGTGCCGACTCCGGTGGCGACGGCGGTGACCATGCTGCCGACGCTGTCCTGGACGCGGGTCATCGCGGTGTCGAGAGCGCCTGAGATCTGGTCGTCGCCGATGTTCAGCGGCGGCCCGGCGGCCCACTCCCGAAGCCTCTGGATGCCTTGGACCACGCCGTCGGCCAGTTCGCCGGACTGGGAGGCCACCGGCACCGCGATCAGCGCGACGATGCCCGTGACGAGCAGGAGGAACAGCACGGTCACGGCGCCCGCGGCGAGGGCGGGAGGCCAGCCGTGCCGGCGCAGGAACCGGGTCAGCGGCCAGGTGAGGGTGGTGAGGAACAGGCCCACTATGAGCGGCCAGACGACCGGCCACATCCGGCCCACGATCCACAGACTCACGGCAGCCATCACGAGGACCAGCAGCGACTCCCCGGAGACACGTGCCGCGGTACGCAGCGCGGCGGCCGTTTTCGTGGAACTCAACGTCACAGACATGGGATCACCCTATGGGGGCCCGATGGCGGCGGTGCCGCCGGTGGTCGCATGCCCGCACCGGCGACACCGCCGACCCGTCAGCGGCGCTCGGGCAGGTCCTCCTCCGCGGGGAGCGTCGAGAAGCCGCGCGCCGAGGGCGAGGACGCCGAGGAAGTCGCCGGGGCCGGCTTCTTGCCGCAGAACGCGGCCTCCAGCGTGCCGCCGAGCGCGGTGTTGGCCGCGCCCCGGTTGGAGGTGTTGGCCATCGCGGCGAGGCTGCGGCGGCCGTCCCGGGTGGCGAAGGCATAGGTGTAGTAACCCTGGACGGTGCCGGTGTGCCCATAGACCTGAGTGCCGCAGGACAGGTCGTAGCGGCGCAGCCCCAGCCCGTAGAACCGGGTGTTGGTCGTGTCCGTCGGGGTGACGGTGGTCATGGCGTCGAGCATGCGGGGCGACAGCAGCCGGCCCCGCATCAGCGCGGTCGTGAAGGTGTTCAGGTCGGCGGGGCTGGAGATGACGGCCCCGGCCGACTGCGCCCAGGACACGGTCTGTTCCGTGGAGTCGACGAGCGGGGCACCGGCCTCGTCCGGGTGCAGATAACCGCGCGCGTGCGGTCCCTCGATCCGGGTGTCGGGGTGGACGTAGGAGGTGTTGCGCAGCCCCAGGGGCTTGATGATGCGGCGCTCGTACGCCTTGGCCACCGGCCGGCCGGTGGCCTTCTCGATGAGCATGCCGACCACGACGAAGTTCGTGTTCGAGTACTTGTACGCGGCTCCGGGCTCCGTGGTGCGCGGTTCGCCGAGGGAGAGGTCCACCAACTCCTGGTAGCCGAACACACGGTTGCGTACGGCCTCGAAGCCGGGCACGGTCTTCTCGAACATCGCATTGGTGTAGTCGGCCAAGCCGCTGCGATGGGTCAGCAGATGACGCACCGTGATCCGGTCGTCGGGCAGGAGACCCGGCAGGTAGGCGTTCACCGGAGCGTCGAGCTCCAGCTTGCCCTCCTCCACCAGTTGCAGCAGGACGACGGAGGAGAAGGTCTTGCTGACGCTGCCGATCCGGAAGCGTGCCCGGGTGTCCATGGGCGCGCCCGACTCCCGGTCGCGGACTCCGAGGGCGCGCGTCTGGACACCACCGGGGCCGGTGTAGCGGGCCATCGCGCCCGGGGCGCCGTTGGCCATGGCGGCGTTCAGCGCGCCGACCACGCCCTCCATGTCGGGGGCGGGAGCGGTGGGGACCGCGGGGGCGGCGGGCGTGAGGGGCGCGGCGGACGCGGTGGCGGGGGCGATGCCGGCGGCGAGCGCGGCGATCAGCGTGGCGCTCACGGTCAGGCGGCGGTGTGACGACAGGGGCACGTTACTTCCTCGACTCGGTGGGTACGGGCACGAACTGCAGTCGGCCGTAGGGCTTCAGGAGGCCGGCGGTGTGCGCCGTCTCCCGGTCCCATGGGTCATGAGTGCCAACGTCACCGAAAGGTTCCTGACACGGGGCGCGGGTTCCCGGACAGGGGCGGACATGCCGAGGGAGGCCGTCCAGAGCCTCATTGTCAGACCCGTACGAGAGGGTGGAAGACGCCAACCTGTCGAGAGGGAGCCCGACATGACCACGATCACCGCCCGTGAGCGCGCCGCTGCCCAGGCGTACCTTCGCCTTCTGGAGTCCACCCAGGCCGTGCTGACCGATCCGCACCTCGTTCCCTACGCGGCGGCGATGCTCACGCACCCCATGGCGGAGGCCGACGAGGCCCTGCGGGCCGCGGGCTTCTCGGGCAACGAGGCGCATCTGCTGCACGTCGTCTCGGCGCTGCGCGCCTCCCCCGCGGGCGACCGCGGCCGGGCGGGGTGAGCGGTCATCTCCTGGCGCGACGCCGCTGCGCGGCGACACGTTCCCGGGAGGCGCAGGCGGCGGAGCAGTACCCCTGGGCGCTGCCGGGACCGGCGCCCAGGTAGAGCGTGGAGCAGCGGGCGGCGGCGCAGACGCCCCAGGTGATCCGGCCGTGGTCGGCGAGGAGCTGGGCGAGGACGAGGGCGCTGGACGCGAGGAACCAGTCGGCCCAGCCGGTGTCCTCGCCCCGGTCGACGTGCAGGTGCCAGGGACGCGCCCGCCGCCCTGTTGCTCCTGGCCGCCGCGGTGACCCAGATCGTCGCAGCCGCGCTCCACCACGTTCCTCCGGCGCGCTCGGGGTGCCGATCGTGTGTCCGCGACTCACCCGACGGGGTCCGGTGCGGGCTGACGCGGGCGGCGGCCGAGCAGTTCGGCGAGGCCGCGGCGCGTGGCGGCGATGACGACCCGGTCCCCGGCGCCCAGGACACGGTCCGGCTCCAGCTGCCAGACGAGCCCCGCCCCATGGCGGCCGAGGGGCGCCGAACCCGTGGCCAGGGCGATCACCCGCCAGGCTCCCGGCTGGAACGCCTGCGCCACCGTCCGGCCCTCGAGCAGAGGGTTGTCCGCGGCCTCCACGGCCGCGAACAGCAGCACGCGGCGCTCCACCGGGATGGCGCCCAGGATCTGGCGGCCCATCATCGCGCCCGCGAACGCGGGCGCGGCCAGGTGGGAGACGCTGCGGCTGCGCGTGAGGGCGTCGGGATGCGCGACACGCAGGGTGCGGTAGACGGCGGTGGCGAAGTCGTCGTCGTACAGCCGCAGCGCGACCCGGAGATCGGCCTTGACGGCACGGGCGGAGAGCGCGGCCTCCAGGTTGGTGATGTCGATGCTGGTCAGGGCGAGCAGGGCGTGGGCCCGGTGGATACGGGCGGCCTCCAGGACGCCCTCCTCGGTGACGTCCCCGATGACGGTGGGCACGCGCAGCCGGCGCGCCAGCGCGATACCGCGCGCCTCCGGGTCGGACTCGACGCACACCACGGGGATGTTCAGCCTGCGCAACCGCGCCAGGACACGCGTGCCGACCTTGCCGAGGCCGAGGAGCACCACGTGTCCCGACAGGCCGCGCGGCGGGCGGCGCAGCGAGGTCGCGGTCCGGAAGGTGCCCAGGGCCTCCAGGATGCCCGCGATCAGGACGGGCATCAGCAGGAGGCCGACGAAGCCGGCGAGGATCTGCAGCACCTGACGGCTGGTCGTCTCCCCGACGGCCGGGTCCCCGATCGCGAAGAGATCGAGCAGCGTGAGGTACGCGGCGTGCAGCGGGTGGTCGCCGGTGGTGAGCCAGGAGGCGAGGGCGATCGCCCCGACCGCGGCCGCCACGCCCGCGAGCGACCAGCGCAGGCGGCGGGAGAAGAGCGAGCCGACGGGCAGAGCGGAGGCGCCGAACCGTTTGGAGGACAGGGTCGGACCCGCGTACGTGATCGCTTCGAGCGCGACCGTGCCCCGGCCGGGAGCGGCCGCGACCGCCCGGTCGTCGGGCAACAGCAGCGGGCCCTGGTCGCCGCTGCTCTCCGAGCCCTCGCAGCCGGCCGGGTCGTTGGTGGTCGCCGACAGCAGGGCGAGCGTGCACAGCCCCGGGTCGGCGACCTCGCCGCGCGCGGGCGGAGTCCGCTCGACGGCGTGCAGGAGCAGACCACCGGCCTGCACGACCTTGCTCGTGCCGGCGACGGCGGTGGCCGCCAGGGCGGGGGCCGCGGTGTCCGCGTCGGAGAGCACGGTCGTCGAGGCGTCGAGGAGCTTGGGGTCGAGACAGGGTTCGGCGACGGCGGCGGCCTGGTCCAGGAGCGTCTCCAGGTGCTGGCCGAGCTTGCGGTTGTAGAGCCGGATGACCAGGCGGAGCCGGGGGTTGAGGCGGCGGGCGGCGAGCGCCGCGCGGATGTTCGTCTCGTCGTCGTCGTGGACCAGGGCGAGGGCGGCGGCCTGCTCCACCCCCGCGTCGAGCAGCACCGCGTCATCGACCTCGTCCGTCTCGACCACGCGGACGGATCGCCCGGCGGGCGCACCCCGTTGTTCCCCGACGGCCGTACGCGTCACGGCGGCGGTCACCCGCCCGAAGAGCGCGACGGCGCGGCCCGGGCGACCCGCGGGCTGCTGCGGGGTGTCCGTCCGTGCCGGTACGAGCAGGGTGACCCGCTCCCCGTAGACCTCGTGCAGCTCACCCGCGAGCCGGTGGGCGAGCACGTCGTCCCCCCAGACGATCATGTGGCCGAGAGGGGCGGGCCGGTCCGGCCGCTCGGCCCGGAACAGGGGCGCGCCGAACGGCGCGCCCTGCGGGTCGCCGGCGGACGGACGCACCGCGGGGTCCGGCGTAACGCGTGTACGGGGCTGCGGAGATGAGGACACGTCACCAGGATGCCCTGCCCCACCGACAGCCCGGTCACCGGTCGCCGTTCACCCGTTCGCGGGACTCGGAGGGCGAGGCGGAATCCATGGGGCGACCGTTCGGAGCCCTGGCCGCGCACCGCCCGTCCGCCACTCGCCGTACGCCGGTCGGCGCACTTCGATCTGCGGGCGCCGTCCCCGCTTCCTACGGTGGCTGAATGATCGTCACGTCAGCTGTCCGTCACGCTGCCGCCGGTACCGCGGCGCTGCTGCTCGTGCTGCCCGTCCCGGCGGCCACGGCATCCTCCGTCACCGAACCCACGCCTCCCGCCGCCCGCTTCATCGACCCCGCCCGGCTCCACCGCTCGGGGACCCAGGTCCAGCCGCTGTCCGGCGGGCCGGACGCGCCTTCCTCCGTCTCGGCGCTGTCGTGGCTGGTGGCGGACGCCTCGACCGGCGAGGTCCTGGCGGCGCGCGACGCCCACCGACGGCTGCCGCCCGCCAGCACGCTCAAGGCGCTGTTCGCCGTGACCGCGCTGCCCCACATCGATCAGGAGCAGCGGCACACCGTCACCGAGTCGGAGCTGAAGGGAATCGGCACCGGCAGCAGCCTGGTGGGCGTCCGGGCCGGCTACACGTACAAGGTGTCGGATCTGTGGAACGGGGTCTTCCTCAGCTCGGGCAACGACGCCGTCCGGGTGCTCGCGGCGATGAACGGGGGCTGGGAGTCCATGGCCCGTCAGATGCAGGCGAAGGCCCGTGCGCTGGGGGCGCGCGACACCCGGGTGGTGTCGCCGGACGGGTACGACGCGCCGGGGCAGGTGTCGTCGGCGTACGATCTGGCGCTCTTCGGCCGGGCGGGCCTGCAGGACCCCGCGTTCACCCGGTACTGCTCCACGCCGTACGCCGATTTCCCGGCCGGGGGCTGGTCGTACGGCATCCGCAACACCAACAGGCTGCTGACCGGGGCGAACGGCGTGGCCCGCTACCCGGGGCTCATCGGGGTCAAGAACGGCTACACGAGCGGCGCGGGGAACACGCTGATCGCGGCGGCCCGACGGGGTCCGCGGACGCTGGTGGTGTCGGTGATGAACCCGCAGTCGGGCGGCGGGCTCGCGGTGTACGAGGAGGCGCGCACACTCCTCGACTGGGGGTTCGACGCGGCGGGCTGGGTCCAGCCGGTGGGCTCCCTCGGACCGGTACGGGACAGGGCGAAGGAATCGAAGGAGTCGGTGAAACAGGCGGCGAAGGAGCGGACCGGGCGCGAGACCGTACCGCAGGCGGGCTCGGAGGCAAGGAAGGAAGGAGGCGGGAAGACGGAGAAGGACGTGGCGGGGAAGGCGGTGGCGGGCCAGGCGGCGAAGGGGCCGGTGGCGCCGTCGGCGGACGGCGCCGCGCTGGCCGCCCCTGAGCAGCCGGCGAAGCCCGGGACGACCGTCTCCCGCGACGCCGTCCCCCCTCGGCCTTGGGCGGGCCTGCCCCTGGCCTTGGTGGGGTCCTCCCTGGGCGCCGCGCTCTCCCTGTGGATGTGGCGCCGCCGCCCGACCCGGGGGAGCGACGAGGGCGTGTGATGCCCTTCGTCCGGTGCTCACCGCGCTTCGTGAGCACCGGACGAAGGCCGCCGCTCAGGTCCTGAGCCCGGCCTCGACGGGTCCTGTCAGGCCGGCAGGAAGTCGCCGAGCAGTGTCGCGAACTCCTCCGGGTCCACCAGTCTGATGCCCAGCTCCTCCGCCTTCGCACGCTTGGATCCGGCCTTCTCGCCCGCGACGACGAGACCGGTGCGCTGGGAGACGCTGGAGGAGGACTTGCCGCCTGCGCGTTCGATCAGCTCGTTCATCTGATTGCGGCTCAGGGCTTCCAGAGGGCCCGACATGGCGCCGGTGACGACCACCGACAGGCCCGAGAGCGGACCGGCCGCCTCGGTGGTGGAGGCGTCCGCCCAGGACTCCGCGCCGAGCTCCGGCCCCGTCCCCGGCGCGGGCGGCGGGGTGGCACCAGGCTCGGTCATGTTCACCCCGGAGGCCACGAGCTTGTCGATGACCGCGGCCAGCTCGGCCAGCTCGGCGACGATGACCGGCGCCTTCTCCGCGCCGATCCCGTCGACCCGCTGCATCGCCTCCGCGTCGGCCGCCCGGACCGCTTCCATGGTGGCGAAGTGGCGGGCTATGCGACGGGACATGGAGCGCCCCGTCCCCCGGATGCCGAGGGCGCACAGCACCCGGCCGAGCGGCCGCGTGCGCGCGGTGGCGATCGCCGCGAGGAGGTTGTCCGTGCTGGTCTCTCCCATGCGGTCCAGGCCGAGCAGCTGCTCGCGGGTGAGGGTGAACAGGTCGGCCACGTCCGTGACCAGGGCCGCGTCGACGAGCTGGACGATCCGGCTCGCGCCGAGGCCCTCGATGTCGAGCTGGTCGCGGCCCACGGCGTACGACAGGGAGGCGACGAGGTGGCAGTCGCGTCCACGTGCGCACCGCCAGCGCTGCTCGCGGCGGTCGATGCCGGAACCGCACTGCGGGCAGGTCTCGGGGAAGCCGATCGGCTGTTCGTCACCGGTCCGCAGGTGGGCGACGGGCGCCTCGATCCGCGGAATGATGTCGCCCGCCTTGTAGACCATCACGTGGTCGCCGAGGCGCAGGTCGCGACGGGTGATGTCGGAAGGGTTGTGCAGGGTGGCGTAGGTGACGGTGCTGCCGTCGATCTCCACCGGCTCCAGGACGGCGCGGGGCGCGATGACGCCGGTGCGGCCGACGTTCCACTCGACCGCGACCAGACGGGTGACCTTCTCCACGGCGGGAAGCTTGTACGCGATGGCCCACCGCGGCGCACGGGAGCCCTCGCCCGCCTCCCGCCGGTCGGCGGCGAGGTCGGCCTTGATGACGATCCCGTCGATACCGAAGGGGAGTTCGGCGCGCAGGGCCGCTATCTCCGCGACACGGGCCAGCACCGCCTCCGTGCCGGTGACCGCACGGCCGGGCACGGCTGTGGCGCCCGAGGTGTGCAGGCCGAGGGCGGCCGCCCGCGCGATCAGTTCACTGTGGGCGAGACCGTCCAGACCGTCCGGGTCCACGTCCCCCTCCGCGACCGGGCCCTCTGCGTCGGTCGTGGCCGGCGGGAGCATGTCGTAGGCGAAGAAGGTCATCTCGACCCGGTACGGGCGGTCCTTGGCCCGCAGCGTCCCGGCCGCCGCGTTGCGCGGGTTGGCGAACGGCTCGCCGCCGTGTGCGACGCGCACGGGGTTGGCCGCCTCGAACTGCTCGGTGGTCATCAGCACTTCGCCGCGTATCTCGACGGTGACCGGCTCGGCGAGCCGCTCCGGCAGCCCGACGATCGTCCCCCTCGCGTGCGACACGTCCTCGCCGGCCGTGCCGTCGCCGCGCGTGACGAGCCGGGTCAGCCGCCCGCGCTCGTACCGTGCGGCGATCGCCAGGCCGTCGAGCTTCGGCTCGACGCTCCACCGCTCGACAGCGCGCCCGATCCGGCGCTCCAGCGACGCGGCCCAGCCGGTGAACTGCTCGGCCGAGAACACGTTGTCGAGCGAGAGCATCGGCCGGGTGTGCGGTACGTCCCCGTCCGCGGCGCCCCCGGCGACCTTGCCGGTCGGGGAGTCCGCGCTCACCTCGTCGGGGTGCTCCGCCTCCCAGGCCGCTATCGCCCTGCCGAGGTGGTCGTAGGCGTCGTCGTCGAGCGGGGACGTACCGCCCGCGTAGTAGGCGGCCGCGGCCCGCTTGGCGTCCTCGACCGCCTGCGCGTACGCGGCGGCATCGG
Source organism: Streptomyces sp. NPDC003035 (assembly GCF_042888285.1). Lineage (NCBI taxonomy): Bacteria > Bacillati > Actinomycetota > Actinomycetes > Kitasatosporales > Streptomycetaceae > Streptomyces > Streptomyces sp. NPDC003035. The sequence continues at coordinate 152,873 of NZ_JBIAPJ010000003.1, forward strand.
CAAGAACCGGAGTCGTTGTCATGGTGTCCATCGTGCCGGGCACCACTGACAACGGACCCTGCCTCTCGCCCCTGCCGATCGACCCGGTCGGCGACCCCGGCCGCTCAGCTGCCGAGGGCCCGCTTCAGCTGCGCCTTGTCCATGGACGAACGGCCGTGGATGTCTCGCCGCTTCGCCTCGGCGTACAGCTGGTCGTACGTCTGGCCCTGGGAGCCGCTGTGCGATCGCTTCCCACCGCGCTCGGAGGACGACATGTCCTCCGTGGAGCTCTTGCTCGCGGTCTTCGACTCACCGGAGCGGGCGCGTTCCTTGTTGACGGTCCGTGACGCGATCTCCTTGGCCCGCTTCTCGCTCTCTCCTCGGTCCTTCGCGCTCTCCTTGATGTGCTCGTACTGTCGTTCCCGCTTGGGGCTCGATCCGCGAGGCATGACGCGCTCCTCTCCTGTCAGGGTTTCGTGTCGAGGTTCCGGGACCAGCGGATGACCAGGCGCAGCAGGCAGCTCAGCGTCACCACCCAGACCGCCGCGAAGGCCCAGATCAGGCCGGGTCTCCCGGTGGTCACCGCGAGGACCAGCAGTCCGAGGGTCAGCGCTCCGAGCAGCGCGACGCCCAGCGCCGCGCGGTGGCCGCCCACGGTGAAGCGGCGCCCTCCCCCACGTCGCATGGTGCGCAGTCCGCGCTCCAGGGCTACGTCCTCGCGCAGCGCCTCCTCGATCTCGGCCAGGATGCGCTGTTCACGCTGCGAGAGACGGGCCTCGTCCATCACCGACACCTCCCGTGTGGACGCCGGATCCGTTCCGCCGGTGCGGGTACCCCGGAGGAGCGCGTTCAGACACCCGGGCGTGGCGGACCGGTAGAATCCAGAACGGACGCGATCATTCCGGACAACCACACGGTGGAGGGACGGAGGAGTCGTGACGACGTCTGCGGCGGAAGCTCCGGAGCCCGGCACCCCCGGCCTCGCGGCCGAGAACAGGCGGCTACGGGCGGAATTCACCCGTCGGCATCTCATCGACCTGGCCACGGGCGTTCTCGCGGCCCAGCTGAACGCGTCCCCGGCCGATGCGGCGGAGCACCTGGACTCCCTCTCCCACGCGACAGGCCTCGGCGTCGAGGATCTCGCCGCCGACATCGTGAACGGCGTCGCCGGCCTCACGGCCGGTGGGACGCGGGCGGCCCCCTCGGGAGCCCCCGGGTCCGGAGCCACGTCCCTCGTCTCCGCGCCGGACCGGTCCGCGGCTCCGCCCGTCGTGTTCAGCACCCCCGACGAGCGGCGCGCCCGGCGCGCGGCCGCGGCGGCCGAGACCATGGACACCGTCGGCGAGGCCGCACAGGAGCTCCTGGAGGGCGGCCTCGCCCCTCTCGGCGCGCAGAGCCTCTGGCTGTGGCGCTGCGACGCGCCGGGATGTCTGCGCCTTGCCGGACACGCCGGCGCCGGGGCCGCGGAGGCCGCCGCCTGGCGTTGGATCCCCCCGGCCGCCCCGGCCGCGTTCCGCTCCGTGCTCTCCGACGGCACGGCCGTCTGGCTGGAGTCCGGCCCCGAGGACGGCGAGGTCCTGCCGGGGCCCGGGCCTCACGCGGCGCGGGCGCTGCTCCCCCTGCGCCTGCGCGGTACGACGGTGGGTCTGGCCCTGATCGCGTGGCCGGGGCCGGTCACGTTCGACGACGGGCTGCGCAGGGCCCTGGTGGGCCTGACGGAGGTGGCCGGAACCGTTCTTGACGCGGCCGACGCGCCCCCGCCGGTCACGCCGGTCCTGGTGGACGTCCTGGACGCCCTCGTCCATCCCGCGATGCTGCTGAAGGTCGCCCCGACCACCGCGCAGCCGACCGTCGAGCACCTCAACGAGTTCGCCGTGGCGGCGCTCGGCGGCGCGCCACCCGCCGAGAACCGGGCCCTGTCCTTCGTACTCCCCCAGATCCACGCCGATCTGGCCCATCTCGTACGCCGCGCCCAGCGGACCGCGCGCACCCAGCGGGTGGCCCGGCTGCCCGCGTCCGCGGACACCGGTCCCGGGGAGCCGGCGCCGCTCCTCGACGTGCGCGTCCTGCCGGCCGGGGCGGAGCGCGCCGTGGTGCTCTGGCACGGCACCACCGATACGGGGCTCGCCTCGGAGCGTGCCGTGTCCCGGCTGCAGAGCGTGGCCCTCTTCCAGGACAGCCTGACGGGCGGCGACACGGTGTGGTCGGAGCAGGCCTACGCCCTCTTCGGCAGGGCCCGTGACGAACCTCCCGTGCCGCTGCTGGGGCTCCGGGGGCTCGTGCACCCGGAGGATGGTGAGGCCCTGACGGAGCTGCTCAGGACGCTGGTGGAGCGGCGCACGGGCTCGCAGACGGTGTTGCGCCTCGTGCTCGGCGACCGGATCGTGCGCCATGTCCGGGTGGCGGCGGAGCCGCTCCTGGACGGAGGGTCGGTCATCGGTGTGGCGGGGGTGTACCAGGACGTGTCGGCGAGCCGGCGGACCGAGGCCGCGCTGACCGCGACGTTCGACCAGCTCACCGCCGTACGGACGCAGGCCGAGCTCAGGCACCAGCTGGCCCTGCAGCTGCAGCAGGCGATCGTGCCCGAGGTTCCCGACCTGCAGGACCTGCCCGGTCTGGTCGTGGCGGCCCGGTACCGGCCGGCGGCCGAGGAGTACCGGGTGGGCGGGGACTGGTACGACGTCCAGCCGCTGCCGAGCGGCAAGGTCCTCATGGCGGTCGGGGACGTGGCGGGGCACGGCATCGACTCGGTCACCGGCATGGTGGCGCTGCGCAATGCCCAGCGCGGCCTGGCGTGCACCGGCGACTCCCCGCGGCGGCTGATGGAGTGGCTCAACGAGATGACACTGCGGACCAGCGGACACCCGACGGCGACCGCGGTGTGCGCGCTGTACGACCCCGAGGACCGCAGCCTCGTCTGGTCGAGCGCCGGGCACCTGCCACTGCTGCTCCTGCGCGACGGCGTGGCACGGCTCCTCGAACCCCCGCACGACGTCCTGTTGGGGGCGGTGCCCTCGTACGCGTATCAGGAGCGCCGTACCGCGCTGCGCCCCGGCGACACGCTGCTGCTCTACACGGACGGGCTGGTCGAACGGCGCCACGACGGTCTCGACCACGGGCTGGCGCAGCTCGCCACGACGGCGGAGCAGCTCAGTGGTCTGCCTCCGGATCAGCAGGTGGAGCGGCTGCTGGGCGCGGCGACCGGCGACACGGACGACGACACGAGCATCGTCGCGGTACTGGTCCAGTGACGCGGCCCGGCATCACGGGGACGACGTGGACAGCCAGTGCCGGACCTTGGCCATCAGGCCGTCCGCGTCGACGGGCTTCGCCACGTAGTCGCTGGCCCCGGCGGCCAGGGCCCGTGCCCGGTCGCCGGGCATGGCCTTGGCGGTGACGGCGATGACCGGCAGCTCCGCGCGGCCGGGCAGCTTGCGGATGGCTTCGGTGGCGGCGTATCCGTCCAGGCCGGCCATCATGACGTCCATCAGGACGAGTTCTATCTCGTCGTGGGACTCGAGCAGGTCCAGACCGGCACGGCCGCTGTCGGCCTGGAGCACCCGGACGCCGTGGCCTTCCAGCACTTCGGTGAGGGCGTAGACGTTGCGTACGTCGTCGTCGACCACGAGGACGGTGCGGCCCGCCGTGCGGGGGTCGTGTCCGCCGGTGCCGGGCTCGCTCCGCCCGCCGGTGCCGGTGTCCGCGTCGGCGGCCGCCGCCCCGGCTCCGGTGGGCGCGCCGGGCGGAGCCGTACGGGGGGCGGGCAGGTAGAAGGTGAACCGGCTGCCCTGTCCGGGTGTGGAGCGGACGTCGATGGCGCCGCCCAGGAGGCCGGCGACCTCGCGGCTGATGGAGAGCCCGAGTCCGGTGCCTCCGTAGCGGCGGGCCGTGGTGCCGTCGCCCTGCTGGAAGGCGCCGAAGATGCCCTCCAGGCGCTCGGCGGGGATCCCGACCCCGCTGTCGTTGACGTGGAAGGCGAGCACCGGTCCGCTGTCGCGCAGCCCGGGCGGGGGTTCGTCGGGGCCGGCGTACTCGATCGTCAGCTCCACGCCGCCCTCGTCGGTGAACTTCAGCGCGTTGGACAGCAGGTTGCGCAGGATCTGCCGAAGCCGCGACTCATCGGTGGTCAGTTCCTCGGGCACGTCCGAGGAGACCGTGACCGAGAAGGTCAGCCCGCGCTCGTCCGCCACCGGTCCGAAGGTCGCCTCCAGATACTCCAGGAGCTGGTGGAGCGGGAAGCGTTCGGCGCGGATCTCCATCTTGCCCGCCTCGACCTTGGACAGGTCCAGGATGTCGTTGATCAGCTGGAGCAGGTCGGAGCCGGCCGAGTGGATGACCTCGGCGTAGTCGACCTGCTTCTCCGTCAGGTTCCCCGCCGGGTTCTGGGCGAGCAGCCGGGCGAGGATCAGCAGGCTGTTGAGCGGGGTGCGCAGCTCATGGCTCATGTTGGCCAGGAACTCGGACTTGTACATGGAGGTGCGGGACAGCTGCTGGGCGCGCGCCTCCAGCTCCTGGCGGGCCTGTTCGATGACGAGGTTCTTCGACTCGATGTCCTTGTTGCGTTCGGCGAGCAGCGCCGCCTTCTCCTTCAGTTCGGCGTTCGAGCGCTGCAGTTCCTGCTGCCGGGCCTGCAACTCCTTGGAGCGCGAGCGCAGTTCGTCGGTGAGCCGCCGGGACTGGCCGAGCAGCTCGTCGGTACGGAGGTTGGCGACGAGCGAGCGGACGACGGCTCCCGCGGTGTCCACGAACTGTTCCAGGAAGTCCCGGTGGATCGCGGAGAACGGCTGCAGCGAGGCGAGTTCCACGGCGCCGAGCACCTGGTCCTCGACCACGATCGGCAGGATGATCAGCATGCCGGGTTCGTCGGAGCCGGTCGCGGAGGCGATGGTGGCGTACGCGGCGGGGACCCGGTCGACGACGAGGACGCGCCGGTCGCGGGCCGCCTGTCCGACCAGCGACTGGCCGAGGCGGAAGCGGCGGGGCGGGGCGTCGGGGTCGTCCGGGCTCGCATAGGCCGCGGTGACGACGAGTTCGGTGCCCTGCCCGTCGTGCCGGGCGACGAAGAAGGCGCCGTACTGCGCGGAGACCAGGGGCGGCACCTCGGTCATGATCAGTTCGGCGACCTCGTCCAGGGTCCGGGCGCTCTGCATGAGGCGGGCGATCCGGGCGATGTTGGTCTTGAGCCAGTCCTTCTCCTCGTTGGCCCGGGTGGTGGCCCGCAGCGACTCGACCATGGCGTTGATGTTGTCCCGCAGCTCGCCGACCTCGCCGGGGGCGTCGGCGGTGATCGAGCGGGTGAGGTCGCCCTCGGCGACGGCGCTGGTGACCTCGGCGATGGCGCGGACCTGCCGGGTCAGGTTGCCGGCCAGCTCGTTGACGTTCTCGGTGAGCCGCTTCCAGGTGCCGGAGACGCCTTCGACCTCGGCCTGGCCGCCGAGCTTGCCCTCCGTACCGACCTCGCGGGCCACACGGGTGACCTCGGCGGCGAAGGAGGAGAGCTGGTCGACCATGGTGTTGATGGTGGTCTTGAGCTCCAGGATCTCGCCGCGCGCGGACACGTCGATCCGGCTGGTCAGATCGCCCTGGGCGACGGACGTGGTCACCTGGGCGATGTTGCGCACCTGGTTGGTGAGGTTGTCCGCCATGGAGTTGACGTTGTCGGTGAGGTCCTTCCAGGTGCCGGAGACACCGTGGACCGTGGCCTGACCGCCCAGTTTGCCCTCCGTACCGACCTCGCGGGCGACCCTGGTGACCTCCTCGGCGAAGGAGGACAGCCGGTCCACCATCGTGTTGATGGTCTCCTTCAGCTCCAGGATCTCGCCCTGCGCGTCGACCCGGATCTTCCGCGTGAGGTCGCCGCGGGCGACGGCGGTCGCGACCTGGGCGATGGATCTGACCTGGGAGGTCAGATTGTCGGCCATGGTGTTCACGCCGGAGGTCAGCTCGCGCCACACACCGCTCACCCGCGGCTGTCGGGCCCGCCCGCCGAGCAGCCCCTGCCCGCCGACCTCGCTGGCGACGCGGGTGACCTCGGAGGTCACGAGCGACAGCTGGTCGACCATGTCGTTGTAGACGGCCGCGATCTCGCCGAGGACTCCGCCGGTGGAGTCCGGAAGACGCACGGAGAGATCACCGTCGCGTACGGCGGTGAGCCCGTTCAGAAGTCTTCCCAGGCCGTCCTCGTCCACCTGCTCGGAGGGCGGGCGCGGCTCGGACGCGGGCGCTCGGGGGGAACTCTCCATCACGGACCTCGCGCGGCACCTATACGGCAGGGACGGCGGACCGGGTCCCGTCACGGATGCGAGCTGTGCGCCCGTGACAGCCCCCGCCCCGCTCCTCCACTCTAGGCACGACCCGGGCGAGCGGCAGCGTCTGCCGAGGGGGCCGGGGCCATCTCCACCTCGAACCAGACGGCCTTGCCCTCACCGCGCCGGAGCCAGCCCCACGCCGCGGAGAGGCGTTCGAGCAGATAGAGACCGTGCCCCGAGGACCGGCTCGGGACGTGGGGGCCGTGCGGGTGCGGACGGGCCGGACTGGTGTCGCTGACCTGCACCCACACCCGGCCGCCGGAGCGGCCGAGGCGGAGTTCGTACGGGGCGCCACCGTGCTTGTACGCGTTGGTGACGACCTCCGAGACCAGGAGCAGGACGTCCTCGACGAAGATCTCGTCCGCCCCGCCGACCGGGCCGAACCACTCACGGAGCGCCTGGCGCGTGAGGTCGCGGCACTCACCCACCACACCGGGGCCGTCACCCAGTGCGAACCGGCGTGCCGTTGTCGTCGTCATGGCACGCGTCTTACCGGATATTTCGTGTCAAATCCCCTTTGAAGGGAATGTCTCTCTCAGGATGCTCGAACGACGGACCTCCGCCGCCCCCGTTCGGCAGCGCAGGGCCACACCACCCCGTCGAGGGAGTCCTCATGTTCACCGATCGCAAGCCGACACCCACGGAACCCGCCGCCGTACGCCACCGTGCGCTGGCCGGTCTGCCCGAGATAGACCGGCCCACCGAGGTGAGCACGACAGACGCCCAGACGCTGTCCACGGCGCTCTTCACCCGCCTGGAAGGCCTCGAGGAGGGCACGCCCGAGCACGCGTACGTACGGAACACGCTGATAGAGCTGAACCTCAGCCTCGTGAAGTTCGCGGCCCGCCGGTTCCGGAACCGGGCCGAGCCCACGGAGGACATCATCCAGGTGGGCACGATCGGCCTGATCAAGGCGATCGACCGGTTCGAGGTCGGCCGGGACGTCGAGTTCTCGGCGTTCGCACTGCCCACCATCGTGGGCGAGATGAAGCGCTTCTTCCGGGACACCAGTTGGTCCGTCCAGGTGCCGCGACGGCTTCAGGAGCTGCGCATCGAGCTGGCGAAGGCCGTCGACACCCTGGAGCAGCATCACGGCCGGCGCCCGAGCCGGGCCGAGCTGGCCGCGTACCTCCACATGGACGAGGAGAGTGTGGCGGAGGGCGAACAGGCGTCGAACGGCTATGTCGCCCGCTCGCTCGACACGCCGGCCGGCGACGACGAGTCGACCCTCACCGCGGGCGCCAGGCGTCTCGGCGAGGAGGAGCGGGCGTTCGAGCTGATCGACTCGCTGGAGTCGCTGAAGCCGCTGATCGCCGGGCTCGACGCGCGGGACCGCACGATCCTCGCGCTGCGCTTCGGCGAGGAACTGACCCAGGCGCAGATCGGTGAGCGCCTCGGCCTCTCCCAGATGCACATCTCGCGCCTGCTGGCGCGGATCCTGGACGAACTCAGGACCGGCCTGCTCGAGGACGACGACACCCCGCACCGGACCCCCGCGGCCTGACCGACCAGGGACCCCCGCCCAGCCGGACGGCCGGGCGGGGGTCCCGGCCGGAGGAAAAGGGACGACCTAGGCGGGCGGGTGCCGGCGGAGGCGCCGGGTGCCGACGGAGCGCGTGGGGGCCGGGCTGCCGCCCGCTGGGCCCGGGCGTACGGGTCCGGGCCCCGCCGCGTGCCGGGCGGACGGTGCGGGCCCGTGGTATCCGCCGGGGCGCACCCGGGTCAGGGAAGGGCGTCGCGGTGCCACGGGGGGTGGGACGGGCGTTCGACCTCGAGCCAGACGACCTTGCCGCGGGCGCGGGGCTCCGATCCCCAGTCGCCCGCCAGCCGGTCCAAAACCATCAGCCCGTGGCCCCCCGGAAGTGACGGGGCCCGGGGCTGTCGCCGTCTCGGCGGCTCCGGGTTCGCATCCGAGACCTCCACGCGCAGGCGCCCGTCGCCGTGGCGCAGCACCAGTTCCTGGGGCCCTCCGGCGTGCAGGCACGCGTTGGTGACCACCTCGGAGACCAGGAGCAGCACGTCGTCGACCCGCTCCCGGGCGTCGTCGTTCTCGGCCGGGATCCAGCCCCAGTCGGCGAGCGCCTCGGCGGTGAAGTCGCGGCAACGCATCACCACGCCCTTGGTCCCGAACAGCACGAGCCGCCGGACCTGCCCTTCCTCCCCAGCTCTCTCGCCCACGGCTCCCTCCGCCCTCGCCGCCTAACCGCTCGCCCGTCGGTCCTCGAGCGCCTCCGACACGTTCTCGTACACCCGGAACACCGTCCGCGCCCCGGTGATCTCGAACATCCGGGCCACCGGCGGTCGCAGTCCGGCCAGCTCCAGACGGCCGCCCGCCTCCAGCGCGTGGAGGCGGGCCCGCAGCAGGACGTTCAGGCCGGTCGAGTCGCAGAACCGCAGCCCCTCGCAGTCGACGAGGATGCGTACGGCACCGTTCCGTTCCTCCAGCGAGGCGCGCAGCGCGTCCGCGGTGTCGTGGTCGAGCTCCCCCGCGAGGGACAGCACCACGACTCCGGGCCGCGGCCCGGGCGCCGCCGTGACGGTGAACCGCTCCGACGCCATCGGGTCACCCGCCTCCCTCCGCCTTCGTACAGGGGCGTATACCCCTAATGCCCCAGATACTCGGGAAAATGGCCTTCCTTCGTCAGGAGCCGGGCATGCCTTCGAGGGCCTGCCGGGGCGCGGGGTGCGCCTTCCCCACGTACCGTTCGGCGGCGTGGACCGCCTCACGCGCCGTCCGCTCCCCCATCAGCACGCACAGCGTGTACGCGGTGTCCTCGAAGCGCCTGCGGATCGCCAGGTCGGACGGCCTGGCCAGGACCGCCCTTTCCTGGGCCCGGTAGTACCGCAGGAGTCGGTCGATCGTGTTTCGGTCGGGCAGCAGCATCATGTCCTCCTGGCGCACCCCCTTCGCTTCGTCGCTCCATATTCGGGTCACCTCGTCACCCGCGCGACCCGCGCGGACACACTCCGTAACGGCTCGGGTTCGGCGTGCGGGTCCGCCGCGGATGACGGAAGGTCGATGCATGAAGGCGAGCGAGGGACTGAAGGTGGTCGTCACGGGCGCCACGGGCAATGTCGGTACGAGCCTGGTCCGGGCTCTGGAGCGGGAGGAGCGGGTCTCCTCCGTCCTCGGACTCGCCCGCCGCAGACCCGCGTTGACGCTGTCGAAGACCGAGTGGGCCGAGGTGGACCTGTCGCTGGAGGGCGACGAACCGCGGCTCGCGCAGTACATCGAGGACGCCGACGCGGTCGTCCATCTGGCCTGGCGCTTCCAGCCGACCCACGACCCGGTCGAGACCTGGCGGGCCAACGTCCTGGGCTCGCTGCGGGTCTTCGACGCGGTGGCGGCGGCCCGGGTGCCCGTGCTGGTGTGCGCCTCGTCGGTCGGGGCCTACTCACCGGGCCCCGCGAGCGGCGCGGCCGTCTCGGAGTCCTGGCCGACACACGGCTGGCCGGGCGCCGCCTACACCCGCGAGAAGGCGTATCTGGAACGGGTTCTGGACACCTTCGAGCGCGACCATCCGACGACCCGGGTGGTGCGGATGCGGCCCAGCTTCCTGTTCAAGGAGGAGTCGGCCAGTGAGCAGCGCCGGATCTTCGCGGGCCGCTTCCTGCCGGGCGGACTGGTCCGCCCCGACCTGCTGCCGCTCCTCCCCGGACCGGACGGACTCCGCTTCCAGGCCCTGCACACGGACGACGCGGCCGATGCCTACCTCCGGGCGCTCGTACGGGACGTGCGCGGCGCCTTCAACCTGGCGGCGGACCCGGTGATCGACATGCCGACCCTCGCCTCGCTCCTGGACGCCCGGCCGGTGAAGGTGCCGAGCGGGGCGGTACGGGGCCTGCTCGCGACCGGCTGGAAGATGCGCGTGGTCCCCGCCTCCCCCGACCTCTTCGACGCCGTGCTGCGCCTGCCGCTGCTCTCCACGGATCGCGCCCGCAGGGAGCTCGACTGGACGCCGACCGCCACCTCCCTGGAGGCTTTCGGCGCCTTTCTGCGGGGGGTCCGCGCGGGCCGCGGGGACGCGACGGCCCCCCTCGCCGGGCGCCGCGTCGGCTGACGGCACGGCGGCCCCGACGCCCGCCGCACCGCCCGCATGGGCGGGAGCGAATCGGGTAGCCGCGCTGCGTCGTACCCCGGCTTCATCCGTGAGGCCCCGCACCGAAGGACGAGCACACCATGGTTTCCCTCGCCGATCCGGCGGCGGCCGTTCCGCTCCAGGAAGGCCGTATCGTCCGGCTGCTCGGACTGGCGCTCCGGTTCTCCGGCCCGGGCGACATCTCCATGGCCGTGCCTCCGACGGAGGCGGCGTCGGGCCCCTTCACGGTGAAGGAGGGCGCGGAGTTCCGCGCCGTGGTCAGTTTCCGGGTGGACGGCCCGTCGGTGACCGGTCTGAAGGTGATCGACGTACGGACGAGGAACGGCGTGGAACTCGGCGGGCGCGAGGTGATGCTCGGGGACTTCCGGCACGGCGGGCCGTACGAACTGGAGCTCCCGCCGGATCGCGTCCCGAGCGGCCCGCGGGCGCGCGGGGTCTACGACGTCTATGCCGCGCTGGCGGACGCGGAGGGCCGGGTGCTCGACCGGCGGGACTACCGTTTCGAGATCAAGAAGGACTGGGACCCGCCGTACGCGTGACGCTCCGGCGCTCCGGGGCGCACGAATCCGGTCACCGCCGTGCGGAATAATGCGGACCATGCGCATCTCAGCCAGGGCGGACTACGCGGTGCGAGCCGCGCTTCAGCTCGCCGCCGCCCAGGACGCGGGCCCGGTGAAGGCGGAGGCGATCGCGGAGGACCAGGGGATCTCCCACAAGTTCCTGGAGGGGATTCTCGGCGACATGCGCCGGGGCGGTCTGGTGCTGAGCCAGCGGGGCGGCAACGGTGGGTATTGGCTGGCCAGGCCGGCCGATTCGATCTCCGTCGCGGATGTGATCAGGTGCGTGGACGGTCCGCTGGTGTCGGTGCGCGGGGTGCGGCCTCCGGAGCTCTCGTACACCGGCCCGGCCGAGTCGCTGCTCACGCTGTGGATCGCGCTGCGGGCGAACGTGCGCGCGGTGCTCGACGGGGTGTCCCTCGCGGACGTGGCCGCGGCGAAGCTGCCGCCGGGGATCTCCGCGCTGGCGGAGGACCCGGAGGCATGGACCAATCCCTGACCGCGCATCTCGCCACGCCGTCTCGCGAAGCAAGATCCTTCTGTCCATGATGTGAGCGCCTCTTGGGGCCCGGGCCGACCTCTGCCACTATCCCTACCATTCCAGTGGGGATATCAGGGATCATGTGAGGTGACGTGAGAACGCCGAAGAAGTCAGCGATACGGCCCACCTCCGGACCGTCCGACCGCCCCGTCGACCGCCCCGCCGACCGCCCCGCGGACGACGAGCTCTGGGACCGTGTCACCCGGGAACTCGCCGACGACCTCGCGGCCGACGCGCCGGCCAGGGACCGGGCCGGCAAGGCACCCTTCGACGAGGTGGCCAGGCTGCGGGAAGCCGGACTGCCCGCTCTGCTCACCCCACCGGGGGTGAGCCGCCGCGGCGCCGACTGGAAGGCCGCCTGCGCAGTGATCCGCGAGATCTCCGCGGCGGACGGCTCGATCGGCGAACTCCTCGCCCACCACTACGGGTTGTCCTGGACCGCCCGCTTCTTCTCGCGGGGCGGCGAGGCGCCGGGCGCTCCGGCGGCCTTCGAGGACCGCACGGCGCAGGAGCGGTGGCTGCTCGCGGGTGGCGTCGAACCCTCCCGTACGGACGGCGGCGAACCGGGGCTCACCCTCATCCCCGCCGACGGCGGTTACGTCCTCGAGGGGCGCCGCTCCTTCGCCTCCGGCGTCACCGTCGCGGACCGCCTGGTCGTGGGGGCACGGTGTACCGGGACCGGTGAGCTCCTCGTCGTGCTGGTGGACCCCGCCCATCACGCGGTGTTCACCGACGCCGGGACCGACCGGCTCGGCCAACGCCTCGCGGGCGCGGGAACGGTGACCTTCGACCAGGTGCGGGTGGCCGCCCGGGACGTCCTGGGCGCGCTCCCCCGCGACGAGCACGCCGTGGCCCCCTTCACGGCGCTGGCCCCGCTCGCCCTGCGGCTGCTCCTGGTCCACGTCGTCCTCGGCATCGCGGAGGGAGCGCTCGCGGAGGCCCGGGACGTCAGCCGCGCCGCCCAGGCCGTACCGCCGCCCGCCGACCCGCGCACCGCCGCGGACACGGAGGCGTACCCGATGGGCTGTGGGGAGGATCCGTACCTCCCGCTGGTCTACGGGGAGTTGGCCACGGCGGCGCACGCCGCCGCGGCGGTCGTCGAGCGGGCGACGGACGCCCTGGCGCGCGGACTGCTCGCGGAACAGGCGCTCGGGGCCGAGGAGCGCGCCGACATCGCCGTGCTGGTCGCCGCGGCCGAGGCCGTGACCGGTGGAGCGGCGGTCCGGATCACCACGCGGATCCTCGAACTCGTCGACACCGTACAGGCCGCCCCCAGCACGGACGGCGGGCCGGGTTTCGACCGCTTCTGGCGCAACGCGCGCACCCTCACGGCCCAGTCGTCCCCGGCCCACCGGCTCCGCGACATCGGCGACCACTACCTCCACGGGACCCATCCGCGGCTCACGCTGCGGGCGTGAGCCGCGGGTCCCTTCCGGTCCGGTCAGGGGCAGCCGGTGCGGGTGTCGCCCGCGTCGGTGGAGCAGGAGTCGGTGCCCGGACCTCCGTGAGCGCTGTCGTTGCCCGAGACGCCGTCCACGGTGTGGAGCGTGTCGTTGCCGTACGAGCCGGTCACGCTGTCGTTCCCCGCCTCGCCGAAGAGCCGGTCGGCACCGTAGCCGCCGTCGACGGTGTCGTTGCCGTGGCCGCCGTAGACGGTGTCGTTGCCGTTCCCGGGGGTGATGACGTCGTTGCCGCCGAGACCACAGACCACGTCGTCGCCGGCGGTGCCGTAGAGGCGGTCGGCGCCGCTCGTGCCCACGACGGTGCAGCCGCGGGAGTTGGCCACGGTCGTCGTCACACCGGCCGAGTTGTTCCCCGGGACGGGATCGCTCCCGGAGGCCGAGACGGTGGCGGTGTCGCCGATGGTTCCGGCGGCGGACGGCTCGACGACGACGCTCACACCGACGGACGCGCCGGGCGCGAGCGTGCCCAGCGCGCAGGTCGCGGTGGCGCCGGCCAGGGAGCAGGTGCCCTGCCCGGGGGCGGCCGAGATCAGCGTGCCGGGACCGGTGTGGGCGTCGGTGAGGGTGACGCCGGTGGCCGAGGCGGCGCTACCGAGGTTGGTGACCGTCACGGTGTAGGTGACGCGGGTGCCGAGCACGACGGACGTCGGACCGCTCTTGGTCACCCTCAGGTCCGCGCCGGTCGGCAGAGGTGCGCCGCCGCCTCCCTGGTAGCGGGCGAGCGCGAAGTCACCGTCGCGGTGCCCGGCGGCGACGATGTTCCCGTCACCCTGCAGGGCGAGTCCGTACGCGATCTCGAATCCGCCGCCGAAGTCGGTGACCGCCCTGCCGTCGCCGCTGAAGCCCGTGTCGAGACTGCCGTCGGTCTGGTAGCGGGCCAGGGCGAAGTCGCCCGCCCTGTTGCCGCCCGCCACGATCCGGCCGTCGGGCTGGAGGACCACGGCGCGGGCGAGTTCACCGCCCCCGTCGAAGTCGGTGGTCGTCCTGCCGTCGCCGCTGAACGCGGGGTCGGGGGCGCCGTCGGCGAGCAGCCGGGCGACCGCGAAGTCGTTGCCGGACGCTCCCGCGGCGACGATCCGGCCGTCGGAGTGGACCGCGACGCCGTGGGCCATGTCGGTGGCGCCGAAGTCGACGGTCGCCCGCCCGTCGGCGCTGAAGGTGGTGTCGAGACTGCCGCCGGTGGTGTACCGGGCCACCGCGAAATCGTAGTTCGGGCCCGCCCCGTGGTGGCCGGCGGCGACGATCCGGCCGTCGGCCTGCACGGCGAGCGAGCGGGCCGCGTCGGCGCCTCCGTCGAAGTCGGTGGTCACTCGCCCGTCGGTGCCGAAACCGGTGTCCAGAGTGCCGTCGGGGTTATAGCGGGCGAGCGCGAAGTCGCCCGCGCTCTGGCCCGCGACCACGATCAGCCCGTCCGGCTGGACGGCGACCGAGGTGCCATCGTCGGCGCCTCCGGTCCCGAAGTCGGTGACGACCCGGCCGTCACCGCCGAACCCGAGGTCGGGCGTGCCGTCCGGGTGGTAGCGGGCGACGGTGATGAAGAAGCCGCCCTCGCTCGACTCGCTCGTGCCGGCGACCACGATCGCGCCGTTCTGCTGGAGCGCGACGCCCTGCGCGACGTCGCCGCCGCCGTCGATGTCGGTGAAGACCCGGCCGGTGTCGCCGAAGCTCAGGTCCCGGCTGCCGTCGGGGTGGTAGCGGGCCAGCGCGAAATCGCCCGCCCCCTGGGGTGTCCCGAAGCCGACGGCCACGATGCGGCCGTCCGGCTGCACGGTCACCGCCCGCGCCTCCTCCTCGGCTCCGAGGTCGCTCACCAGGCGGCCGGCGTCACCGAAGCCCGGATCCAGGTCGCCGGGGGCGGCCTGCGCCGGGGTGGGAAGGGCCACGACCAGCGCCGTGGCGGCGACCGCCGCCAGCGCGGCGCGCCGGGCCGCGGCCGGTCTCGGTACAGAACTGAAGGGGGACGTCACAGGTCCACTCGCCTCTCGTCGTCATCCGGCGAACCATCGGCCTCAGAGTCCCGGCGCGGCACCCTGACGACGACTCAGCAGCGGTCGGGGCTGCGCCCACTGGCGCTCCTGATCCACTCTCCGGAGTGAGCGGAGGCGGTGGCCCGCGGACCGACGTACCGTCATGGGGGGACGTCCGGCCCTCTGGTCGAGCGGTCGAGGCTCCCCTGCCCGGAAGCGAGAAGGGCCGGTCGACGGACCGGGCCCGCCACGGATGACGGAGGCAGCCTGATGAGTCGAGAGATCGTCGCGGGAGTGGACGGTTCCCCCGAGAGTCTCGCGGCGGCCGACTGGGCCGCCCGCGAGGCGGGACGCCGGCGCCTGCCCCTGCGGCTGGTCCACGCCTGGCGCTGGGACCCGCTCGACCTCCCGCTCCGACAGGACCGGGCGAGCCAGGAGCGGATGGCCGACGACGTGCTGCGGAAGGCCGAGTCGGCTCTCGCCGAGCGGCATCCCACACTCCCGCTCACCGCCGAGGTGGTGCCCGACACCCCGGTCGCCGCGCTGCTGAGCACCGAGGAGCGGGCCGAGATGGTGGTCATCGGCTCGCGCGGGCACGGGGCGGTGGCCGGCTTCCTGCTCGGTTCCTACGGTCAGCAGATCATCGCGGCCGCCCACCGGCCGGTGGTGGCGGTGCGTTCGCGGGACGGCGAGGACGCCGGCGAGGTGGGCAAGCACCGCGGCGAGCACCCGGACGGCGGCGGCGTGATCGTCGTCGGTCAGCTGGGCGGGGCGGAGGACAGCGCGCCGGCGCTGCGCTTCGCCTTCGAGACGGCGGCGGCCCGGGGCGCGTCCGTCCGCGCGGTACGGGCGTGGAGCCTGCCGCCGCTGTACGCCTACAGCCCCACGTCGAGTGCGCTGGCGCTCGCCGACGAGGCCGGCGGCCTCGTCCCGTACGAGAAGAAGGCGCTGCGTGAGGCGCTGACCCCGTGGCGGGAGCGGTTCCCCGAGGTGGGGGTCGACGAGCACGTGGAGATCGGCAGCGCGGGACAGGTGCTGCTCGGAGTCTCGGGCGACGCCGGGCTCCTGGTGGTCGGGCGGCGGGCGCGGCGCGGGGCGATCGGGCCCCGGATCGGTTCGGTGGCCCACGCGGCGCTGCACCTGGCGCCGTGCCCGGTGGCGGTCGTGCCGCACGAGTGAGGCGGGGCGCACCGCGTTGACGAGGTGTGTCGATGATCCGGGGGGCGGAAAGTGTTATGGCCGTCGCCCTGGCGGCTCTCCCTTGTGCCGGACGGTCCGGTGGACCCGGAGAAGAGAGCGGAGCACATGCAGCACCACGACGAGCGCAGCACCGACGACCAGCGGACGAACGGCGGCGGCAGGCACCGCAGAGGAGGAGGCGCGGGCCGTCACGCGCGCCGCGTGCCGTCCTTCCGTACGGCCGTGACGGTCGCGGGTACGGCGACGGCGGTCCTCACCGTGGCGGCCGGGGCGTACGTGGCGTCCCTGGGCACTCCGGAGGATGCGGCCACCCGTCCGGACGCGGTCGCCCTGGCGCAGGTGGGCCCCCTCCTGGAGGGATCCGTACCGTCGGCCGCGGCCTCGGAACGGACGCCGGGCGCCGTGACCACCGCCCCTTCGGTCACCCCGCCCCCTGCCCCGTCCGTGTCGGCGGCGGCGTCCGTGTCCGCGTCGGCCCCCTCGTCCGGCCGGCCCACGCCGGTCCAGGAGCCGGCGACGACACGGCCCACGCCGGAGAAGGCAGCGCCCGCCGTCGGGACGGCCGACCGGTACATCGACCAGGTCGTCTCGCTCGCCAACGCCGAGCGGGAGAAGGCGGGTTGTGACCCGCTCCGCTCCAACGGCCGGCTGCGGAACGCCGCCCAGGCCCACGCGGACGACATGGCGGCGCGCGACTACTACGACCACAACAGCCCCGACGGGCGGGACGCGGGCGACCGGATCACGGCCGCCGGATACACGTGGTCCAGCTGGGCCGAGAACATCCACCGCGGCCCGAAGACCCCCGCCGAGGCGGTGGAGGACTGGATGAACAGCGACGGGCACCGCCGCAACATGCTCAACTGCTCGTTCAAGGACATCGGCGTCGGGGTGAACCTGAGCGCCAACGGCCCCTGGTGGGTGCAGAACTTCGGCAGCGCCCGCTGACCGGAGCGCGCGCCGTCGGGCGGGCGGTGTGGGTTCAGGAGGCGGGCGAGGCCAGCTTCTGCACCCACACCGTGCCGTCCGGGCCGGGTACGGCGGCGACTCCCGTGTGGCGGTAACGGCAGTCCAGCATGTTCTCCTGGTGCATCCCGCCGTCCATCCAGCCCTCGAAGACGGCGGCCGGGTCGGCCGTGCCGCGCGCCAGGTTCTCCGCCCAGGCGGACCAGGCGTAACCGGCCGACGAGATCCGTGCGTCGGCGAACGCGCCCTCGGGGCTGCTGTGGGCGTAGTAGCCACGCCGGACCATGTCCCGGGCGTAGGCACGGGCGGCCCCGGCGAGCCGGGGATCCGTCCGCAGTGGCGCGCAACCCGCCTGCGCGCGACGCTGGTTGACGAGTCGGGTCAGCCGCTCCTCGGCGGTGACCGTCCGTGCCGGGGTGGGCGTCGCGGTGGCCTTCGGGGACGGGGGCGGGGTGGGCGCGGCGGTGGTGCCGCTCGCTCCGGGCGGGGTCGTCGGCGCCGGGGGCGGAGCCGCCACGGGCGCGGCGGGCGCGGGCTCCCGCGCCTCCGGCTCGGACGGTACGAGCAGGATGACCCCGCCGAGTACGCCCAGGGCCACCGCCCCGGCGACCCAGGCCCGCCGCAGCGAACCCCCGCCCTCGCCGCTGCCGGCCATCGGCCCGCCGTCGCCCCGCCCGGCCTCCGTGACCGGTGGCCGCCCCTGGTACGAACCCGAGGCCGGCCCTGTGCCCCCGTACGGAATCGGGCCGGGCCCTGCGCCCGCGGACAGGGAGGGGTCCGGGACCACGTTCGTGAGCGGGTCCGGGACCGCGTCCGTGAGCGGGTCCGGGACAGCCCCCGCGTGCGGGTCCGGGACAGCCCCCGCGTGCGGGTCCGGGGCTGCTCCCGCGAGAGGGTCCGGGGCCGAGCCGGTCGGGTCGGGGGCGTCGCCCGCCCAGGCGGCCGCCTGGGTGTCCGGGTGGGCCGCGGGCCAGAGAAGCAGGGGCGGGATCAGGCCGAGGCCCACCAGGAGCCCCTCGGCGGGGGCGAGGCCCGCGCGGGTGCGGCCGCACGGGGCGCAACCCATCGCGTGGCGGGCGATGCGCTTGCGCCATACAGGAGCCGGGCGCCCGTCCCAGGCCGCGGTCACGCGGGCCAGGGCCGCGCAGGGCGGCCGCGCGGCGAGGGCCCGGACGACGGCCCGGCCGGTCTCCAGCCGGTCCTTCATCCGCTGGACGCGGACCGCCGCGTGCGCGGGGGTGACGGCCAGGGCCTCGGCGAGCTCCGCCCGGCTCAGTTCGCCGCCCGCCTCCAGCCACCACAGGGCGAGCAGCTCGCGGTCGGTCTCGTCCAGCCAGCGGGTCGCCTCGGCGACCTCGCGTCGCTGCCCGGACAGGCCGAGCCGCAGAATGGTGAGGTCGACGAAGTCTCCGGCGGGATCGGGGAGCTCGGCCGCCCGGTCGAGGCCGGGCAGCGGCCCCGCCTGCCGCTCACGCCAGCGCCGGCGGACCTGATTCATCGCGATCGCGACCAGCCAGGACCGGAAACGTTCGGGGTCGCGCAGCCCGGGCAGTCCGTCCAGCGCGCGGAACATCGTCTCCTGCACGACGTCGTCGACATCGGCGTGCCCGTCGAGCGCACGGCCGACGATGTTGTAGACGAGCGGAAGGTACGCGCGGATCAGCCGCTCACCGGCGTGCCGGTCCCCTGCCGCGGCCGCGTCCACCAGTGCGGCCGTGCCGCGCTCGTCGCTGTGCATCCTGCCTGCTCCCTCATGCCTGGGTCTGTCCGTCCCCGTCGTGAGGAGACCCGTGGACGCGGGTGGGATAACACTTCGCGACGATGTTCATGCCGGAGGTCGTGACAGGGACGGCACGGTGGCCGCGTTCCCCTCCCGCACCGCCTCGACCGCGGCCTCGTGGAGATCGCGGCTCTCCCTCTCCGTCGCGCACGGAACCGGACTGCCCGACATCGTGAACCAGTCGGACGCGCCGCTGTACTGCACGGCCACGCGTGCTTCGCCCTCTGCCCAGGTGGTGTGCACGGTCACGTCGCCCGTGACCGGACCGACTTCGTCGGTGAGCACCCCACCACGCCCGGTGTAGACGCCGGGGGTCGTCCATGATGCCCAGCTCATCCCTCAAGGTTCACACCCGAATGCCACATCCGCCACCGACAGGACCGCCCCGGCCGGAAGAACTCCGGCCGGGGCGGAACCACTGTCGCGCCGGGATCAGGCGAGGGACGCGATGGCCTCGTTGAAGGTGGCGGACGGACGCATCACGGCCGCGGCCTTGGCCGCGTCCGGCCGGTAGTAGCCACCGATGTCGGCCGGGGAGCCCTGCACCGCGTTGAGCTCGGAGACGATGGTCTCCTCCTGCTCGGTCAGGGTCTTGGCCAGACCGGAGAATGCCTCCGCGAGCTGCGCGTCGTCGGTCTGCCTGGCCAGCTCCTGGGCCCAGTACATGGCCAGGTAGAAGTGGCTGCCGCGGTTGTCGATACCACCGAGGCGACGGCTCGGCGACTTGTCCTCGTTGAGGAAGGTGCCGGTGGCGCGGTCGAGGGTGTCGGCGAGGACCTGGGCGCGGGCGTTGCCGGTGGTGGTCGCCAGGTGCTCGAAGGAGACCGCGAGGGCGAGGAACTCGCCGAGGGAGTCCCAGCGGAGGTAGTTCTCCTTGACGAGCTGCTGGACGTGCTTGGGGGCGGAGCCGCCGGCGCCCGTCTCGAACAGACCGCCGCCGTTCATCAGCGGGACGACCGAGAGCATCTTGGCGCTGGTGCCCAGCTCCAGGATCGGGAAGAGGTCGGTCAGGTAGTCACGGAGCACGTTGCCGGTGACCGAGATGGTGTCCTCGCCGCGGCGGATGCGCTCCAGGGAGAACGCGGTGGCCTCGACCGGGGAGAGGATCTTGATCTCCAGGCCCTCGGTGTCGTGCTGCGGGAGGTACTGCTTGACCTTGGCGATCAGCTGGGCGTCGTGCGCGCGGGTCTCGTCCAGCCAGAAGACGGCCGGGGAGCCGGTGGCGCGGGCGCGGGTCACGGCGAGCTTGACCCAGTCCTGGATCGGCAGGTCCTTGGTCTGGCAGGCGCGGAAGATGTCGCCCTCGGCGACCTCCTGCTCCAGGACGACGTTGCCGGCGGTGTCGACGAGGCGGACGGTGCCGGCCGCGGCGATCTCGAAGGTCTTGTCGTGGGAGCCGTACTCCTCGGCCTTCTGCGCCATCAGGCCGACGTTGGGGACGGAGCCCATGGTCGACGGGTCGAAGGCGCCGTGGGCGCGGCAGTCGTCGATGACGGCCTGGTAGACACCGGAGTAGCTGCTGTCCGGGAGGACGGCGAGGGTGTCGGCCTCCTGGCCGTCCGGGCCCCACATGTGGCCGGAGGTGCGGATCATGGCCGGCATGGAGGCGTCGACGATGACGTCGGACGGCACGTGCAGGTTGGTGATGCCCTTGTCGGAGTCGACCATCGCGAGGGCCGGGCCCTCGGCGATCTCGGCCTCGAAGGACGCCTTGATCTCCTCGCCGACGTGCGGCACGGAGGCGAGGCCGTTCAGGATGGTGCCGAGGCCGTCGTTGGGGGACAGACCGGCGGCGGCGAGCACCTCGCCGTACTTCGCGAAGGTCTTCGGGAAGAAGGCGCGCACGACGTGGCCGAAGATGATCGGGTCCGAGACCTTCATCATCGTGGCCTTGAGGTGGACGGAGAAGAGCACGTCCTCGGCCTTGGCGCGGGCGATCTGCTCGCCGAGGAAGGTGCGCAGGGCGGCGACGTGCATGACGGAGGCGTCGACGACCTCACCGGCGAGGACCGGGACCGACTCGCGCAGGACGGTGGTGGTGCCGTCGGCGGCGACGTGCTCGATGCGCAGCGTGCCGTCCTCGGAGACGACGGTGGACTTCTCGGTGGAGCGGAAGTCGTTCTCGCCCATGGTGGCGACGTTGGACTTCGAGTCGGAGACCCAGGCACCCATGCGGTGCGGGTGGGTCTTCGCGTAGTTCTTGACCGAGGCGGGGGCGCGGCGGTCGGAGTTGCCCTCGCGCAGGACCGGGTTGACGGCGCTGCCCTTGACCTTGTCGTACCGGGCGCGGACGTCCTTGTCCTCGTCGGTCTGCGGGTCGTCCGGGTAGTCCGGGAGGGCGTAGCCCTGCGCCTGGAGCTCGGCGATCGCGGCCTTGAGCTGCGGGATGGACGCCGAGATGTTCGGCAGCTTGATGATGTTGGCCTCGGGCGTCTTGGCCAGCGCGCCGAGCTCGGCGAGGGCGTCCTCGATGCGCTGCCCCTCTTCGAGACGCTCGGGGAAGCTGGCGATGATGCGGCCGGCCAGGGAGATGTCACGGGTCTCGACATTGATCCCGGCGGTCGAGGCGTAGGCCTGGATCACGGGCAGGAACGAGTACGTCGCCAGGGCGGGCGCCTCGTCAGTGTGCGTGTAGATGATGGTCGAGTCAGTCACCGGGTGTGCTCCGCTCCACGTCTGCGTCTGCGAGATTGCTCGACATCAAGATATCTCGTGATCGGCCTCGGTGGGAAAGGGCCCCGGCTCGGGCGGAACGGGGGTGCCCGTGAGCCGGTAGTGGGTGGGGCGGGCGTCCAGGTCGACATGGCGCAGCAGGGCGAGCAGCACGAGCGTGACCGCCGCGCTCGCCCCGGCGGCCAGGGCGTGTCCGGACCGGTAGGCGAGGTGGGGAAGGTAGGGGTCGGTGGGCTGCGGGGCGAACATCGAGTCGACGAGCAGCACGGTGCCGAGGCCGAGGCCGCCCACCGCGGCGACGCAGAGAAGCAGGAGCACGAGGAGGGTGCGCAGCGGGAGGGGGCGCCTGCGCCCGGGGCCGACCCGGCCGCGGCGGGCCATGACCGCGACGAGCCCGCAGGCCACGGCGAGGACGATCAGGTCGGCACCGATCGTGTCGCTGGGCCGGTGCCACCCGGCGGCCACGGTGTACGCGCCCACGGCCATCGCCCACAGGGCACAGAGGCCCACGGCGAGGCCGCGTGCCCGGTACGGGACGACGAGGGCCAGGCCGAACATCACGCTCATCGCGATCGTGGTGTGTCCGCTCGGGAAACTGTTGGGGATGAGCCGCGGCGGCGCGTCGACCAGGTCCGGGCGGAACAGGACGTAGCGCTTGAGCACCTCGACGAGGAACAGGGAGAGCCCGACGGTGCCCAGGGCGACGACCGTGAGCGCGTACCGGCGGCGGAGCATCCCGATGACGGTCAGCACCAGCAGGGCGACGGCCAGGGAGTACACGGTGATGTACTGCAGGGTGCGGTTCGCCTCGTGGGCGGCGGCCAGCGTCTCGTCGGTCAGCCGGCCGGCGAGCACCGCGTTCTCCCAGCGCTGGCCCGTGGCGGTCAGCACGAGGCCGGCGTAGACGACCGCGAACAGCAGGACCGAGCCGAGGCAGGCGTGCCGCATCCTTTTACGTACGCGGGTGCTGAAGGAATCGGCCGCTTCACCGGCGACGGCGGCGTACCACCAGGTGCTGGTGTCCAGCGACTGCGTGCTGCCGTCGGTACGGAGCCTCTCGTAGGGAGCCATGGTCCGATTCGAACCCGACGGCGGCTCGCCCGCCCGCTGGGCGCACCCGAACGAATCGCCGACCGGGCGTTTCCGGGGCCGTCGGCCGCGCGGCGGGCCGTCTGCTCCGGCGATCGGCGGTCCTGGCCGGTACGGGGTCGTCGGGCCCCGGGAGCAGGGCGAGCGGCCGTCGAGGCCGCCGGGATCACGTCACGGCGGAGCGCCCCAGGGCCGAACGATCGTGCCGGCGTGTCCCGAACAGGGTGAACGCCGTGTTGACCAGGGCGACATGGCTGAGGGCCTGAGGCATGTTGCCCAGCTGGCGACGGGCGTGCGGATCCCATTCCTCGGCAAGCAGGCCCACGTCGTTACGGACGTCCAGGACCCGCTCGAAGACGGTGCGCGCCTCGGCATGGCGGCCCGTCATCGACAGTGCGTCGGCGTACCAGAACGTGCAGGCCAGGAAGGTCCCTTCGGCGCCGCGTACGCCGTCCACCTCATGGACCTCGCCGTTGCTCACGTCCGCGTACCGCCGCAGGAATCCGTTGTCGTCGAGGCCCCCGATCGCCCGGACGGTGCTCAGGACGCGCGGGTCGGTCGCGGGGAGGAAGCCGAGCCGGGGGATCAGCAGCGCGGTCGCGTCGATCCGCCGGGCTCCGTAGTACTGCACGAACGACTGCTGTTCGTCGCTCCAGCCGCGCGCGCAGATCTCGTCGTGGAGATCGCGGCGCAGGGCCTGCCAGCGCCGGACGGAGGTGCGCAGGCCGGCGACCCGGGCCAGACGCAGGGCACGGTCGGCCGCGACCCAGGCCATGATCTTGGAGTGGACGAAGTGGCGGCGCGGGCCGCGGACTTCCCAGATGCCCTCGTCCGGGTCCTGCCAGCGCTTCTCGACGTACTCCAGGAGCGAGGCCATCAGAGTCCAGACGTGTGGGTCGATGGCGACTCCGGCCCGGACGGCCGAGTAGATCGTGCCCAGCACCTCGCCGTAGATGTCCAGCTGGAACTGGTCGACGGCCGCGTTGCCGAACCGGACGGGGCGTGAGTCCTCGTATCCCGGCAGCCAGTCGGCGAGCACCTCGCGGAGGTTGCGCTGTCCCGCCACGCCGTACAGCGGCTGCAGATCTGCGGGGTCGCCCGCGACGGCGCGGACGAGCCAGTCCTTCCAGGAGAGCGCCTCGCGGCGGTATCCGCTGCGCAGCAGACAGGAAAGGGTGAAGGTGGAATCGCGCAGCCAGCAGAATCGATAGTCCCAATTCCGCTGGCCTCCTATGGATTCGGGGAGCGAGGCGGTGGCCGCGGCGATGACTCCGCCGGTCGGTTCGTAGGTGAGGGCCTTCAGGGTGATGAGTGATCGGACGACCGCTTCGCGATACGGGCCGTCATAGCGGAGATTCGACGTCCATTCGTCCCAGAAGGCGAGCGTGCGGGCCAACTCCGCCTCCACGTCCGGCATGGGGGGAGGCACGGAATGGGAGGGGCTCCAGGCGAGCACGAAGGAGGCGCGCTGACCTGCCGTCAAGGAGAGGTCGAGCGAGGTGCATCCGTCGGTGACGGTGATGTCGGTGCCCGGCCCGCAGCGCAGATACGCCGCGTCCGGGCCGGCCACGGTCGCGACCGTACGGGGGTCGGTGAGCCGCGACCAGGGGACGACGCTGCCGTTGTTGAAGCGCATCCGCAACTCGCCGTGCAGAGCTACCTGCCCGGCGAGGCATTCGACCAACCGGACGATCCGCGGCGCCTGTTCGCGCGGCGGCATGAAATCCGTGATGCGTACGGTGCCGGAGACGGATTCCCAGACGGATTCCAGCACCAGGGTGTCGGCCCGATAACTCCGGCGACTGCACGGGCGTTTACCGGTCGGCGCGAGGATCCATTGACCGTGGGACTCGGACCCCAGGATCGCGGCGAAGCAGGCGGGCGAATCGAAGCGTGGGGCGCACCACCAGTCGACAGCCCCGTCCATTCCTATGAGAGCGGCCGTCTCCAAATCCCCGATGAGGGCATAGTCCTCAATTCGCCCTGCCATGAAGGGAGTGTAATACCGTGGAGGGGAGCCGTGCGGAGGAGAATTCGATGGATTCCCACTCTCCCGCATAACAAGCCGCCCGGAGAAGACCGATCCCGGAGGCCATACCGATGAGTAAGGGGCCGCATCCGCTGCGCCGGTCGACCGACCGGGCGCCGGGAGGCGACGGCCGCACGGTGAGCCTGGTCGTCCCGGTGCGGCCCGGGGACCGCGATACAGGCCGGCTGCTCGCGCGGGTGCCGTCCGACGTCAGGGAGGTCGTTCTCGTCGGACGCGGCACCAGCACCAGCACCGACACCGACATGCGCACCGCTCATGGCACTGTCCGCGTCCGCAGACTCGGGCCGTGGAACTGCGAGGCGGGCGACATCCCCCATGCGGGGCTGCTCGCCGCCACCGGCGACCACATCGTGCTGATGGGCGCCGACGGCTCCATGTCCCCGGAGGAGATCCCGCACTACCTGCACTACCTGAACAGCGGTTACGACTTCGTCAAGGGTTCACGCTTCATCGCCGGCGGCGACTTCGCCGACTATCCGCTGCTGCGACGGCTCGGCCACAGCGCGCTGCTCCGTCTCGCCCGCCAGTTGTACGGTCAGCATCTGACCGACCTGTGGTACGGCTTCTGCGCCTTCCGCCGGGGCTTCGTCGACCTGCTGGACCTGCGCCAGGACGGCGTCGAGCTCGGCGCCGAACTGGTCACCCACGCCCTGCACTACGGGCTGCGCATCGCCGAGGTGCCCAGCCTCGAACTGCCGCATCCCCACGGGTCGCCCCACCCCCGCACGTTCCGGGACGGGGCGCGCATCCTGGGTGGACTGCTCCAGGAGCGCCCGCACAACGCCCTGCACCGGCTGGCTCCCGCGACCCGACCGGAGAAGCACGCGAAGCAGACCCATCGCGCTTGACGGATCAGATACCGGATGCTAACGCTGGAAGTCAGACATTTCGGACGCATGGCAGACCCTCGGCAGGGTCGGTTGCCGGAAGAAGCTCGCCGTGACTGCACTCCGCATCGGCCGGACCCCGGCGGCACCCGCTCCGCATCCACGGCGACGGGTGACCGACTGGCCTTCCGTCGATTCCCGGCGCCGCCCCGCCCGCGTCCTCCCCCGGCGCCCCACGGCCCATCCCGCACGGCGTGCCTCCGACCGCCTCCCCGTCGCGGTCCGGACCTGCCCTCCCGCCGTCCGCCGCCCGCGGGCGGCCGCCCGGCGCCGGCGCTCCCGTACGGTCCGCGCCTGCGCCACGGCCGACCGGCGCGACGGCGGATCGGACGGCTCGGGCCGGTCCGCGCCATCCGCGGGACCCGCTGATCAGCGGCGATCCGGACGGCCCCGCGGCGGTCCACGTGCGCGCGCCCGCACGACTCCCCCGCCCCCAGGCGGACGTCGAACTGATCATTCCCGCGCGCATCGAGACCCTCGACCGTCGCTCTCGGCGCGGCGCGACGGACTGCGGAGGCGGGTCTCGTGGACACGGTGAACGCTCCCCTTCTGGTCGCGGTGTCCGGCCCCGACGGCACGGGCAGGTCCTCGCTGGTCCGGCGCCTGGCGACGCTGCTGCGTGAACGCGGTTTCGGTGTCGCCACGGTCCACGGCCACGGCTGCTTCCTGTGCCGCAGGTTCACCGCTCCGCCCCGGGCCGGGGTCGAGAACGGCGAGGGGGCTCCGCCCTCCGGCGGGGCCGCGCGCCGCGGATCGTGGACGCGCCGTGCCCACGCCCTCCTCGACGCGAGCGAGCTGTCCGTACGGACGACGGTCGCACGGCGCCTGGTGTCCGCCCGGTCCATGGGCCGTCCCACGGCCGTCCTGACGGACCGTGGACCGCTGGACGGGCTGGTGAGGTTCGACCTCCCGCCGCGTGCCGGGGCCTCGGCGCTCTTCCTCCGGATCGCCCGCCGCTACGACCTGACCCTGCTCCTGGAGGCCGCTCCGGCCACACCGCGGGCGCGCCACCGCTCCTGGGGCTCGCGCCTGCCCCGGGTGGCGCGCCTCGACGGCGAGCGCGCCCCCTCCCTGGTGGCGGTCGAGGCCCTGGAGCGGATGCTCGACAGCGCGAGGAGCCGGAGCGGCGGCAGGGACACGGACAACGGGACACCCGGCGCCGCGCGCAAGCGCGTCGTCGTCTCGATCTACGACGACGCGGGCAATCCCGACTATCGGGGCGAGGGAGCGCTGGTGGTCGAGAAGGTCGCCCGCAGGCTCTGCGACGACTTCGACGTGACGGTGGTGACGGCCGGGCTGCGCGGGGGCACGCGGGAGCACGACGGCATCCACTACCGCTACCTCCCCGTGCGCTGGGCCGGCCCGCGCCTCGGGCAGCTGCTCTTCCTGGCCCTGCTGCCCTTCCTGGCCCGCAGGCTGCCGCACGACGCGTGGCTGGAGCACTTCACGCCGCCGTTCTCGACGAGCTTCCTGCCGCTCTTCTCCCGCGCCCCGGTGGTCGGCATCGAGCAGGGCCGCAGCGCCGAGGCGCTGTGGCGCAGGTACCACGTCCCGTTCTTCCTGGTGGAACGGATCGGGCTGCGCTGCTACCGGCACCTCGTGGTGCTGAGCGAGGCGGACGCGTCCGCCGTACGGCGGCTCCGGCCCCGGGCCGACGTCCAGGTGATCGCCAACGGCGTGGAGCAGCGGCAGATCGACGACGCCCGGCTCGGCGACGGCGACTACATCCTGTTCCTGGGCCGGATCGACATCTGGATCAAGGGCATCGACCTGCTGCTCGACGCCTACGCGCGGGGCCGTCCGCCGATGCCACTGCTGCTGGCCGGCAGTGGCACCCGGGCGGAGGAGCGGAAGCTGGCGGCGCTGCTCGCCGCGCACCCCGGCGGCGTCCGCTGGGTGGGGCACGCCGGGGAGGGACTCAAGCGGGACCTGCTGCGCGACTGCGCGTTCCTGGTCATGCCGTCACGCCACGAGACCTTCGGCCTGGTGGCGCTGGAAGGCATGTCGTACGGGAAGCCGGTCCTCCATTTCGATCTGCCGGCGCTGCGCTGGATGAGTGACGGCGGCGATGTCGCCGTGCCGCCGTTCGACGTGGCCGCGCTGGCCGACGGGATGCGCATGCTCGCCACCGACGAACGGGCGCGCGGCACCCTGGGGCGCCAGGCGGGGCACGCCGCGCAGCGCTACACCTGGGACGAGATGACGGGCCGGTATCTGGCCCTGACGCGTCGCCTCGTCGACACTCCGGCCGTCGGGCGTCGGCCGCGGAGGGACAGGAGGGGCGCGCCATGGCCGTCGACCCGCTGACCGCCGAGGTGGCGAGGGAAGGGCCGCACATCGCGTTCTCCGTGGCCCCCGTCGCCGCGGCGGCTCCGACGGGGGCAGGTCATGGGCGCTAGCGCACGCCGGCCGCGGGTCCTTCTCCTCACCAGCAGCCCGCTGGACGGAGCGGGTGGATCGGACGTGCGTCTGGCCGACGAGGTCCTCGGGGCGTTGCCCGACGTGGACTTCGTGTGGTTCTCCCGGTGGCCGCGCCCGCGCGGGCGACCGCGGCCCGACGGCCGGAGCATCCCGATCCTGTCGGGGGACGGCGTGACGCGTGTCCCGGGGCGGGTGCAGTCGGCGCTCGTGGGGGCCGTGGCGGCACGCCGTGTCGATCTGGTGCACGCCTTCCTGACGATCGGACGCGCATTTCCCGTCTTCTCCTGGCTGCGCCCCCTCATGCTCGGGGCTCGCCCGGTCGTCCACACCGTGCCCGGAGTGATGGAGTCCGGCCACCTCTCCAGGACCCGTCCGCTGGGGACGACGGTCGCGCTGTCGGAGTCGATGGCCCGGCGGCTGCGGGCGGCGGACTTCGGTGACGTACGGGTGATCCCGCCCATGGTCCCGTTGGATCGGTGGCCCTGCCTGCCGCGTCCCGCGGGCCTGCCGGTGGTCCTCTTCGCCGGCCACCACGACCCGCGAGGCGGCGCCGTGACCGCGATCGAGGCCGCCGCCGAGGCGGCGAGCGCGGGGGCCGAGTTCCGGCTCGTCCTGGCCATGCGGGGGCGCCCGGGGCAGAACGTCGGTGCGCTGGAGGAGGAGTTGCGGGAGCTGGCCGGGGAACGCGGGCTGCGGGACGTGGAGGTCCGAGGGTACGTCGACGACATGCACGCGCTGCTGGCCTCCGCCCATGTGCTGCTCTTCCCGCCACCGACGATCGGCGGCAAGGCCGACATCCCGCTGACCGTCCTGCAGGGGCTGGCCACCGGCCGGCCGGCCATCCTCAGCGATCTCCCCCAGTTCGCCGACTTCGGCGACGCGGTGTTGCGCGCCCCCGCAGGGGACGGGCGCAGGACCGGGCAGCAGCTCGCCTGGCTGCTCGCCCAGCCCCGGGTGTGGGACATGCTCGCGGAGCGGGGGAGGACCACCGTGGAGGAGCGTTTCGGCCCCGAACGGTTCGCCGCCCAGTACGGGGCGCTCTACCGGGAGTTGCTGGCATGAGGCCGCCCACCCCGCGCGCGAGCGGCGGTCCGCTCCGGGGTCACGGCCGTTCCGGTCGTACGGCCGTCAGCAGGATCACCCCGGTGTCGCCGTAGTCGGGCAGAGTGCGGTCCTTTCCCAACCGGTCGATCCGCAGCTCCTCGGTCAGCGGGGCGAAGACGGAGCGGACGGCGTCGACGTCCACCGGACAGGCCGGCCAGCGGGGTCCGGGGCCGATGCGGTAGCTCGGCATCCGCTCCATGAAGGAGGCGACGAGGTACCCGCCCGGACGCACCGAACGGACGAAGGCGCCGCAGAGCGACGCGACCTCGGCGAAGTCCTCGGTGACGCTCTCGGCGACGAAGTTCATCGAGGCGAGGTCGTAGGTCCCTTCCGGGATGTCGCCGGCGTCGCCGGGGACGATCCGCACCCGGGCCAGGGCCTTCGCGGCCGTGTCGGGGAGGCCCGGGTCGAGCGCGCGGCAGAGGGCGTAGAAGGCCTGCCAGCTGTCGTCCGGTCCCCGGTCCAGCTGGTCCTGGAGATAGCCAACGTTGGCGGCGCTCGGTTCGAGCGCGTCGATGTGCCGGCTGGCCGCCGCGGCGAGCATGAGCGGGTAGAGGTTCGGTCCGGCGCCGACCTCCAGGGAGCGCGCGATCCCGCCGGGCGGGAAGCGCCGGTAGAAGGCCGAGTGGTGGCGGATCACGCCGATGTCGCAGGGATGCAGGCGCCGGTAGTTCTCGGCGAGGTAGTCCTCCACGGGCCACGCGTTCCAGTCCGCGTCCCGGTTGTGCCGTATCCGGCCGGGGTGCGCCGCCGGGTTCACCGCGCGTCCGGCGACGGGTGTCCGGCCACGACGCCGCCCGCGTGCGCCTCGGCGGTCCGTTGCAGCGCGAAGCGCCGGGACAGGTCGGTCAGTGCCGCGTTGAGCTGGTCGATCTCCTCGTCGGTGTTGGCGGCGGTGACCTGGATGCGGAAGCCCACGCGGTCGCGCGGGACGAGCGGATAGCTCGCCAGGGTGACGTAGATGCCCCGCTCCCACAGGAACGCGGCGACGGCTTCGAGGGTCTCCGCCTCGGCGAGCGGGACCTCGATGATCGGGAGTCCGTCGGTGTTGGGGGTGGCGATGCCCAGCGCCCGTACGTGCCGCAGAACGCGGTCCGTCTTGCGGTGCAGGTCGGCCCGGATCGCGTCGCCGCGCTCGGCGTTGACGTCGAGGCCCGCGAGCGCCGTGGCGAGTGAGGCCGTGGGGGACGGTCCTGAGTAGAGGTAAGGGGCCGCCGCGACCTTGAGATGGTCCTTCAGCCAGGTGGGGACGGCCAGGAAGGCGAGCAGCGAGGAGTACGCCTTGGAGAATCCGCCGACGAGCACCAGGTTGTCGTAGGACTCGCCGAGGTGGCGGACGATGCTGTTGCCCCGGGAGCCCCAGGACGAGCTCTCACCGGGGACGCGTTCGCCGATCACACCGAACCCGTGCGCGTCGTCCACGTACAGCAGTGCGCCGTTCTCCCGGCAGATCCTGGCGATCTCCCGGAGGTTCGGATAGTTGCCGGTCATGCTGTTGACGCCGTCCATGCAGACCAGGCGGCTCACGTCGCGGGGCAGGGCCCGCAGTTGCAGGTCCAGGTCCCACGGGCTGTCGGCGTGGAAACGCTTCAGCGTCGCGCCCTGGCCACGGGCCGCCACGCATCCGTCGTAGACGGTGCGGTGGGCCTGGGCCTCGACGAAGACCCGGCCGCTGCCCGCGAGGAGCGGGATCACCGAATGGTGGATGAGGGTGATGGTCGGCAGCAGCAGGGTGTCCGGTGCGCCGAGGAGTTCCGTCAGCCGTTCCTCGATCCTGGGATAGAGGCGCGGGCTGCCGATCAGGCGCGACCAGCTGGGGTGGGTGCCCCAGTTCCTGACGTGCGGGCCGATGGCGGCCATGATCTCCGGATCGAGATCGAAGCCGAGGTAGTTGCAGGAGGCGAAGTCGACGAGCCATCGGTCCTCGACGCGGAGCTTGCGTCCGTCGATCTGGTCGATGACGGCGTCGCACATCGGGCTGGTCCGCTTCAGGCGCTCCAGGTCGCGCCAACGCGGGTCGCGCCGGACGGACCGGCCTCGCCTGCCTCCCGGGCCGGCGGCCCGCGGCGCCGCCGCCGACTGCCGCGCCGCCGTCACGGCCCCCGGGCGGACGGGCGGCCGTCCGCCCGGCGTTCCCGGCTCGCCGCGGGCGGCGGGGCTTGCATCGGCCCTGGCCTCGGCGCGGCGCAGGAAGGACTCGGCCTGGTGGGCGGTCATGGGCCGGGCGAAGAGATAGCCCTGGCCGTACCGGCAGCCCATGTCGGCGAGGAGCGCGCGTTGGCCCTCGTTCTCGATGCCCTCGGCGACCACCCGTAGCCCGAGGACGTCGGCGATGCGCACGATCCCCTCCACGAGGGCCACCTGCTGGCGGTCGGTGGTGATGTCGTCGATGAACGACTTGTCGACCTTGAGGACGTCGATGGGGAACTCCCGCAGATAGCTGAGCGAGGAGAACCCGGTGCCGAAGTCGTCGATCGCGAGGGACACCCCGAGGTCCCTCAGGGCCGTCATGGTGGCGTGGATCTGCTCGTCCTTGCGCATCAGGACGGTCTCCGTGAGCTCCAGCACCAAGGAGCCCGGCTCGAGTCCTGAGGACGCGAGGGCGTGGCGTACCTCGTCGAGGAGATTCGGGTCGCGGAACTGGCGCGCGGAGACGTTGACGCTGGCGTGCAGGGGCGGCTGCCGGCCGGGGCGGGCCCGCTGCCAGCGGGCCACGTCGAGCGCCGCGTGCTCGAGCACCCAGGCGCCGAGCGGCATGATGTGCCCGCTCTCCTCGGCCAGGGTGATGAACTGGTCGGGCGGGACCATGCCCCGCCGGGCGTGCGGCCAGCGGATCAGCGCCTCGAAGCCGGCGACGGTGCCGTCGGCGACCTCGACGATCGGCTGGTACCGCAGGGCGAAGGCATGCTCGGCGATGGCGGTGTCCATGCCTGCCTGGAGTTCGTGCCGGGCGACCAGCCGGGAGTGCAGTTCGGGCCGGAACCGCCGCCACCGCTTCTTGCCCGCCGCTTTGGCCGCGTAGAGGGCGAGGTCGGCGTGGCCGAGCAGTTCCTCGGCGTGGGCGCTGTCCAGGACGGTGGCCACGCCCACACTGGTCGACACGGACACGGCGCCGTCGGTGAGGTGGAAGGGCTGGCTGAGGCTGTGCACGATGTGAGCGGCGAGGGCCTCCGCGTCGGCGGGCTCCTTCGCTCCCTCGATGAGCACGGCGAACTCGTCCCCACCGAGGCGGGCGGCGGTGTCGCTCAGCCGCAGCACGGAGGTGAGCCGACGGGCCACGGCGACGAGCAGTTCGTCACCGACCGAGTGCCCCATGGTGTCGTTCACGACCTTGAAGTCGTCCAGGTCGACGAAGAGCATGCAGGTCAGGGTGGACTCCCGGCGTCCTCGCAGCAGCGCGCGCTCGATCCGTTCGAGCAGCAGGACACGGTTGGGCAGCCCGGTGAGCGAGTCGTGGAACGCCCGGTGGGTGAGCTCACGTTCGAGCTTCCGCTGCTCCGTCACGTCGCGCAGGGTGAGCACGAGGCCGTGGACGGTCTGTTCGTTGCGGAGGTTGCTGCACCGGACCTCGACGTGCAGGTCCTTGGCGTCGCCGCGCAGCAGCTTCCAGTCGGCCCGGGCGTCGACGTCGTTGCGCGAGCGGACGCCGGCCAGGATGCGCAGGGCGCTCGCGGCGTCCCCAGGGGCCAGGACGTCGACGAGCGGGGTGCCGGGCAGCAGCGCGTGACCGAACATGGACTCGGCCGAGGGGCTGGCGTACCGCACGGTGTCGTCGTCGTCGACGATGAGGATGACGTCCGAGGTGTTGTGCACGAGGGTGCGGAAATACGACTCGCTGGTACGCCGGTTGACCTCCTCGCTCAGCCCGAAGCGCTCCAGGGCCAGGGCCGCCTGGGAGGCCAGGGACTGCGCGGGCCCCGATATGTCGCGGAGCTTCTTCTCGGGGCCCGCGAGCAGCAGCACCCCGAGCAGCCGTTCGCCCGCGGCGGGTGCCTGCAGGGCGAGCGGTGAAAGCAGCGCCTGCGGCAGGGGTTCGAGGGCGTGCGCGACGACGGGGTCGAGCTGTTCGGTGGGAACGAGCCGGCTGCCCTCGGCGAGGAGTTCGGGCCACGGGGCGCCCTGGGGGCCCGACAGCCCGGTGGCCCGGAAGTTCCAGGGCAGGTGCCCGGTCGGGACGGCGTACAGCAGGCCGCGGCGGTCCCGGGCGAGCAGCATCGTCTTGTGCGGTGTGCCCGGTCCGACGAGCGTGGCGGCGGCCGCCTCCACCGCGCTGGCGACCTCGCGCGGGCTCAGCGAGGCCACGAGCGAGGCCGCGGCCACGCGCAGACTGCGCTCGCGGGCCTCGGCGTTCCGATGCTCGGCCATCATGCCCCACAGGCGCGTGAGCACGAGCAGGAACATGATCGCGGAGAAGACCGCGATGACGGCGGTGTCCTGCTCGTGGTCGGTCCGCAGGGACTGGTGGAGCAGCAGGGCGGGGGCGACGAGCGAGGCCGCCGCGAGCAGGGCGAGGCGCCGTTCGGCGATGACGGGCGGCGGCCGGGGCGCGCGCTCGGTCAGCCCGGTCATGGAGGGGTGCAGCGCGGCGAGGCCCCAGGCGGTGAAGAAGACGACCCACCCGAGGTCCCAGCCGGTGCCCACCCGCCAGGTGCCCTTCAGCTGGAGCATTCCGTAGATGACGTCGGAGGCGAGGATGCCGCAGGTCCCGACGGTGAGCAGCTGCACCGCCCGCGACCTCAGACCACCGGGGACAAGCAGACGGGCGAGCATCGCGAGCATCAGGACGTCACCGAGCGGATAGGCGATCGAGATCGCCTTCTCGACCCACGTCATGCCGGGCGCCTCGGTGAGCGGGGTGATCAGGTGCACCCAGGAGAGCAGGGCGAGCCCGGAGGTGAGGATCAGCGCGTCGAGCGCCACGGCGAGGTCGCGCCCGGCGGCGCGGTAGCGGATGAAACCGAACAGGCCGACGGCGAACAGCGGGTAGGTGACGAGGTACAGCGCGTCCGCGACGGAGGGGAACGGGTTGGTCTGCCCGAACAGGTTCTCCAGCAGGTTGTACGCCGTGTCGCC
Organism: Streptomyces sp. NPDC003035; assembly: GCF_042888285.1. NCBI lineage: Bacteria > Bacillati > Actinomycetota > Actinomycetes > Kitasatosporales > Streptomycetaceae > Streptomyces > Streptomyces sp. NPDC003035. The sequence continues at coordinate 187,031 of NZ_JBIAPJ010000003.1, forward strand.
CGCCACGAAGGTGAAGTTGGCCCCGGCGAGCACGAGCCAGGGCCAGCGCCTGGCCGGCTTGTGCAGATGGACTCCGGTCAGGATCGCGGCCACTCCGCTGAGGCCGATCAGCGCCCACAGCATGGTGTGCCGGGAGGGCACGGTGAGGTAGGCGGCGGCGAGCAGGGCCACGGCGAGCACGTAGACCAGGGTCCACCGCTTCAGCGTCCCGGTCCGGTTGAGCGCACGGTTCTGCTGTCGCAGCGGCATCGACGACCGCCCCCTTGCCAGGTTGGCGCCCGGTGACGGAAGGGACCCTGTTGTCCCAATTCTCCGCACATCGCGGGGGTGGTGCATCTCGGAGGGACGGGCCCGCCCCCGCGGAGGGGCGCGACGCGTCGGAGGAGCTCCAGGACACGTCGGGAGGAGCTTCAGGACGCGTCGGAGGAGCCTCAGGACGAGTCGCGGACGACCAACTCCGTCGGCAGCACACGGTGCGGCTGCTCCCCCGACGCCCCGGCGATCTCCTGGAGCAGCAGCCGGGCCATCGTGCGCCCCATCTCCTCGATGGGCTGGCGCACGCTGGTCAGGGGCGGGTCCATGTGACGCGCCACCGCCGAGTCGTCGACGCCGACCAGGGCCACGTCCTGCGGGACCCTGCGCCCCGACGCGCGCAGCACCGCGCGGGCGCCCGCCGCCATGACGTCGGAGGCGGCGAAGACGGCGTCGAGGCCGGGGCTGCGCTCCAGCAGCTCCCGCATGGCACGCCGTCCGCCGTCCTCGGTGAAGTCACCGGTGGCCACGAGGGCTTCGTCGGGGGTGAGCCCGGCCTCCGCGAGTCCGTGATGGTAGCCGTCGAGGCGGCAGCGGGCGACGTACATGTCGAGCGGGCCCGTGATCGTGGCGATGCGGCGGCGGCCCCGCCCGGCGAGGTGGGCGACGGCGGAGCGCCCGGCCCCGACGTTGTCGGAGTCGACGTACGCGACCGGTTCGGCCTCGGTGCGGCGGCCGTTCAGGACGGCCGGCAGACCGAGCGCCCGCACCTGGTCCGGCAGCGGATCGTCGCCGTGGACCGACACCAGCAGCACGCCGTCCACCCGCTGGGCCGCCAGATACTGCTCGAAGCGCTGGCGCTCCTTGTCGCTGCGGACGAGCGTGAGCAGCAACTGCTTGTCGGCGTCGGCCAGTTCGGCACTTACACCGCGGATGATGTCGAGGAAGTACGGCTCGGCGAAGAGCCTGGCCTCGGTCTCGGGGATCACCAGCGCCACGGCGTCGGTACGGCTGCCGGCCAGCGCCCGCGCCGCACGGTTCGGTACGTAACCGAGTTCGGCGACGGCCCGGTCGACGGCGGCCTTGGCGTGCTCGCTCACCCGCGGGGAGCCGTTGATCACCCGCGAGACCGTGCCCCGGCCGACACCGGCCCTGGCCGCGACCTCCTCCAGGGTGGGCCTGCCGTTCTGGCGCCCGCTCACCACCATGTGCCGTCTCCCCTCATGTCCCCTGCGTTCCCCAGACCCTATCAAGCATGGGAGCGCTCCCACACTCCACGTAACGGATCCTGGCCCACCTCTTGACACCCGTACGAGCCAGGCAGCAACCTTCCGGCGAGACGCAGTGGGAGCGCTCCCACGTGGCGGGCCCAGCGCCCCCGCATCGCACCACCCCGGACGAGGAGAGTCGTATGCGCATTTCCAGCACGAGCCGCAGCAGACAGAGGGACCGCCGCACCGCACGCGCCGCGGTCGCGGGGGCCGTGGCCTGCGCCGCCCTGATCACCGGCTGTGGCGGCGACGGCGGTTCCGACGAGGCCGGCGGCGGGAAGATCACCCTGCGCATCGGGACCTTCGGCTCCTTCGGTTACGACAACGAGACCGGTGCCAAGCTGTACGCCGAGTACGAGAAGTCGCACCCCAACATCAAGATCGAAGAGTCGAACGTCGCCGACGGACAGAAATACTGGGACACGCTCAAGCTACGCCTGTCCCGCAACAGCGGACTCGCCGACATCCAGGCGCTCGAGGTCGGCTACATCTCCGAGGCCACCGGACCCACCATGGGTGACAAGTGGGTCGATCTCGGCAAGACCGGCGGCGCGGACGTCGACGCCTTCCTCGACTGGAAGATCAAGCAGGCCAGCACCGCGGACGGCAAGGTCATCGGCCTCGGGACCGACATCGGCCCGATGGCCATCTGCTACAACAAGGAACTCTTCGCCAAGGCCAAGCTGCCGACGGACCGCGAGGCGGTCGCCAAGCTGTGGCAGGGCGACTGGAACGCGTTCATCAGGACCGGCGAGACCTACAAGAAGAACGCTCCTGCCGGGACCGCCTTCCACGACTCCGCGAGCGGGCTGTTCAACGCCGTCATCTCCAGTGAGCCGGTGCAGTACGCCAACACCAAGGGCGAGCTGGACTACGAGAACAGCCCCGGTGTGAAGAAGGCCTGGGACACCGCCGTCGCGGCGGCCCAGGGGGGACTCACCGCCAAGCTGCGGCAGTTCGACGAGAAGCAGACCTGGAACGCCGCGTTCAAGAACTCCAAGTTCGCCACCGTCGCCTGCCCCAGCTGGATGACCGGCATCATCAAGGACTCCGCGGGCCCGGAGAACCAGGGCAAGTGGGACATCGCCGCGCCGCCCGTGGCCGGCAACTGGGGCGGCGCGTTCCTCGCCGTCCCCAAGGCGGGCAAGCACGCCAAGGAGGCCGCCGAGCTGGCCGCCTGGCTCACCGCGCCCGCGCAGCACGCCAAGGTCTTCGGCGTGAACGGCAACATCCCCTCGACCAAGCACACCCTCACCTCGGCGGTCGTCCGGGACGCCAAGCTGCCGTACTTCGGTGACACCCCCGTCGGCGCGATCTACTCGGAGGCCGCGGCGGGCATCACGCCGGCCCCGATCAGCCGCTGGGACGGGCAGGTGAAGACCTTCCTCACCGACAACGGCATCCTCGACATCGAGCAGCGCGGCACCGATCCCGCGAAGGCGTGGGACAACGTCAAGAAGCTGATCGAGGACAAGGTCGAGCAGTAGCGGGGGGCGCGCCCACGAGCCGCCCGGCGCTCCCCCGCCGGGCGGCCGCACGCCCGCACGCCCGCCCGCCCGCCCGCCTCGCGCGCAGCACATCCGCCCGCCTCGCGCGCAGCACATCCGTACCGATTCCGAAGGGACGCCCCCGTGGCCACCTCCCTCCGGGCGGCGGCCGACGGCCCCCCGCCGCCCGCCCCGCCCGCCCCCGCCTCACCCGAGCCGCCTCCGGCGCCCGATGCCTGGCGCAGCCGGCTCTACCGATGGGACCTGCGGTTCAGCCCGTACGCGTTCGTCGCCCCCTTCTTCCTCACCTTCGCCGCCTTCGGCCTCTTCCCGCTGATCTACACGGGCTGGCTCTCGCTGCACCGCGTCGAGCTCGGCGGAGACGCGCGGTGGAAGGGGCTGGAGAACTACGCCGACCTCGCCGACAGCACCTTCTTCTGGCAGGCGCTCCTCAACACCTTCACCATCGGGGTCATCTCCACGGTGCCCCAGCTGCTCATGGCCCTGGGCCTGGCACATCTGCTCAACTACAAGCTGCGCGGCCGCGGTTTCTTCCGGGTCGCGGTCCTCGCCCCGTACGCGACCTCGATCGCGGCGGCTACGCTCGTCTTCGCCCAGCTCTTCAACACCGACTACGGACTGATCAACACCGCCCTGGGCTGGGTCGGCTTCGATCCGGTGGACTGGGAGTCGTCCCGGTGGCCGTCCCAGATCGCGATCTCGACGATCGTCACCTGGCGCTGGACCGGCTACAACGCGTTGATCTACCTCGCGGCGATGCAGGCCGTGCCGCAGGATCTGTACGAGGCGGCGGCGCTCGACGGTGCCTCGCGCTGGCGGCAGTTCCTCAGCGTGACGATCCCCTCGATCCGCCCGACGATCCTCTTCACGATCGTCGTCTCCACGATCGGCGCCACCCAGCTGTTCGGCGAGCCGATGATCTTCGGCGGCAGCCTCGGGGTGAGCGGCGGCAGCGGCAACCAGTTCCAGACGCTGAGCCTGCTGATGTACGAGAAGGGCTGGGTGACCGGCGCGCTGGGGCAGGCGTCCGCCATCGCCTGGGTGATGCTGCTGCTCCTGCTGCTGATCGGAGCCGTCCAGACGCTCGTGTCCCGGGCGAACCGCAAGAAGCTGGGGGCCTGAGCCCATGTCACGTCTCCGTCTGCGCCCGTCGGCCGGCCGCCAGCACCACGCGGGCCCGCTGACCTACGTCCTGTTGGGCCTGGCCGCGCTGGTCTCGCTCTTCCCGCTGTACTGGAACCTGGTCGCCGCCTCGCACTCGGGCGAGCGGGTCGCGACGGCCCCGGCGCCGCTGCTGCCCGGCCCCCGGCTCTTCGACAACCTCACCTTCGCCTGGAACCAGGTCGACATGGGCGAGGCGCTCGTCAACACCACCGTCGTCGCGGGGCTCGTGGCGCTGTCCACCGTGATGTTCTCCACCCTGGCCGGCTTCGCCTTCGCCAAGCTGCCCTTCAAGGGGCGGGGCGCCATGCTGGCGCTCGTGGTGGCGACCATGACGATCCCGCCGCAGCTCAGCGTCATCCCGCTCTACCAGATCATCACCGACCTCGGCTGGGTCGACCAGCTCCAGTCCGTCGTCCTGCCGTCCCTGGTCGCCGCCTTCGGTGTCTTCTTCATGCGGCAGTACCTCATCGAGGCGCTGCCGGTGGAGCTCGTGGAGGCGGCCCGGATGGACGGCGCCCACAGCCTGCGGATCATCTGGCACGTGGTGTTCCCCGTGGCCAGGCCCGCGATGGCGGTGCTCGGCATGCTGGTCTTCGTACAGGCCTGGAACGACTTCTTCTGGCCGTTCATCGCGCTGACCCCGGACGGCAGTCCGACCCTCCAGGTCGCCCTGGCCGGCCTCGGCGCGGGCAACCACACCGTCGACCAGGCGATCGTGCTGACCGGCGCGCTGATATCCACGGTGCCGCTGCTGCTGGTCTTCGCCGTCCTCGGCAAGCACATCGTCGGCGGCATCACCTCGGGCGCGGTCAAGAGCTGACCGGCGCACCGATCTACCGCCCTCCCTCCTTGTACATCCCTCTCACCCGGGAGCACTTCCGCATGACCGCGACTGATCCCCGACCGCTCACCGCCACCCGTTCGTTCCCGCCCGGCTTTCTCTGGGGCGCGGCCACCGCCGCGTACCAGATCGAGGGCGCGGCGGCCGAGGACGGCCGTACCCCGTCGATCTGGGACACCTTCTCGCACACTCCGGGGAAGGTGTTCGAGGGCCACACCGGCGACGTGGCGGTCGACCACTACCACCGGTACCGCGAGGACGTCCGGCTGATGTCCGAACTCGGCCTGAACGCCTACCGGTTCTCCGTGTCCTGGTCCCGCGTCCAGCCGACCGGCCGGGGCCCGGCCGTGCAGAAGGGCCTGGACTTCTACCGCCGCCTGGTCGACGAGCTGCTCGCCGCCGGGATCGAGCCGGCCCTCACCCTCTACCACTGGGACCTGCCCCAGGGTCTCGAGGACACGGGCGGCTGGCCGGAGCGGTCGACCGCCGAGCGGTTCGCCGAGTACGCGGGCATCGTGGCCGATGCCCTCGGCGACCGGGTCCCCCGCTGGACCACCTTCAACGAGCCCTGGTGCAGCGCCTTCCTCGGCTACGGCTCCGGGGTCCACGCCCCGGGCCGTACCGACCCGGTCGCCGCTCTGCGCGCCGCCCACCACATCAACCTCGCTCACGGTCTCGGCGTCCAGGCCCTGCGGGCCGCGCTGCCGGCGGACCGGCAGATCGCGGTCTCCCTCAACCTGCACGAGGTGCGGCCGCTGACGCCCTCCGCCGAGGACGCGGAGGCGGCCCGCCGGATCGACGCCGTCGGCAACCGGGTCTGGCTCGGCCCGATGCTGGAGGGCGCCTATCCCGAGGACCTGCTCGCCGACACCGCGCACCTCACCGACTGGTCGTTCGTCCGGGACCGTGACACGGCCACGGTCCACCAGCCGCTGGACCTGCTCGCGATCAACTACTACACGCCGACGGTCGTCTCGCACGTCGCCGAGGGCGAGGAGAAGCCGCAGGACGACGGCCACGGCAACAGCGCGTACTCGCCGTGGCCCGGTGCGGACGCGGTCGCCTTCCACCAGGCGCCGGGCGAGCGCACGGCGATGGGCTGGGCCGTGGACCCGAGCGCCCTGTACGACCTGCTGACCCGGGTCGCGTCCCGCTACCCCGGTCTGCCGCTGGTGATCAGTGAGAACGGCGCCGCGTACGAGGACGAGGTCGGCCCGGACGGCACGGTCCACGATCCCGAACGCGCCGCCTACGTCCACGCGCATCTGGACGCCGTGCACCGGGCGATCGCCGACGGGGTCGACGTCCGGGGCTACTTCCTCTGGTCGCTGATGGACAACTTCGAGTGGGCGTACGGCTACGCGAAGCGGTTCGGCGCGGTCCACGTCGACTACACGTCGCTCGCCCGTACCCCCAAGTCCAGCGCCCGCTGGTACGCGCGGGTGGCGCGGTCGAACGCGCTCACGGACCCGGCGGCGGGCACCCCTTAGTCGGGTCAGGAGTGGCGGGGGCGCGAGATCGGCCATCGCGCCCCAGCCCTCGCCTCGACGGCCACGCATCCCGTCGCCGCTGGTCAGGGGCTTCCGACATGCGTGGGGCACCCCCTCGGCGTAACGTCACGGGTGGATCTCGGGGACGCCGACCGCACCGGGAGGGCTGTGTGCGTGGCTCCAGGTACGACGACGCGGCCGCCGCGCCCCGCGACCGCCGCGGCATACGCATCGCGGTGACGGCGGCCGGAGCGGCCCTCGTCGCCGCGGGCGGACTGTATGTGGCGGGGCTCGTCGCCGCCGGCGGCGAGATATCCGAGGGCACCCGCGTCGACGGGGTGGACATCGGCGGCATGAGCCGGAACGAGGCCCGCGCGAAGCTCGCGTCCTCGGCGCCGGCGTCCTGGACAGCCCTGATACCGGTGCGGATCGGTGCGAGCACCGGCGCCGTCGATCCCGCCACGGCCGGGCTGAGCGTCGACATCGGCGGGACCGTCGAGAAGGCCGCCGACGGGGCACGGGACCCGATGACCGTGATCGGGCGGCTGTTCTCCACCGAGGAGCGGGACATCGAACCCGTCGTCGCCTTCGACGAGGCCGAGGCGCGTGGGGCGATGACCGAGACGGCGCGGACGTACGACCGCGCGACCGTCGAGGGCGCCGTGTCCTTCAGGGCGGGTCAGGCGGTGGCGGTGCACGCCCGCGACGGACAGAAGCTGGACGTCGACAGCGCCGTCGACACCCTGCGCGCCAACTATCCCGACCGGGTGGCCCAGAACCCGGTGGCGCTGCCGACCGCCGTGTCCCGGCCCAGGGTGGACGAGACGGAGACGGTGCGTTTCCTGAACGAGTTCGCCACCCCGGCGATGTCGGGGCCCGTCACCCTGACCGTCGACGGGAAGAGCCTGCGGATCACGCCGACGACGCTCGGCGCCCATCTGACGGTGAAGGCGGACGACAAGGGCCGGCTCGTCCCCACGCTCAACGCCCAGGCACTGATCCGCGACCCGGCGGTGGCGCGCCCGCTCGAAGAGGTCGCCACCGGGGCGGTCGAGGCGAAGCTGGGGGTGGAGAACGGCCGGGTGGTGGTGCTGTCGGACGGCCGCCCGGGCCACGAGGTGACCGCCGAGGCCCTGCGCGACGCGGTGCTCCCGCTGCTTCCGAAGAAGGGCGAGGCCGCCCGTACCGGGCCCGTGGCCACCCGGCTGATCCAGCCGGTCCTCACCCGCAAGTCGGTGGCGGACATGGGGATCAAGGAGGAGATGTCGTCCTTCACGGTCAACTTCCCCACAGCGCCCTACCGGACGATCAACATCGGCCGGGCGGTCGAGCTGATCAACGGCTCCCTGGTGAAGCCCGGCGAGGTCTGGAGCTTCAACCGGACGGTCGGCGAGCGCACGAAGGCGAACGGCTTCGTCGACGGCACGATGATCCTGGACGGGCAGTACCACTCGGCGCCCGGCGGAGGCGTCTCCGCCGTCGCCACCACGGTCTTCAACGCGATCTTCTTCGCCGGGGTGAAGCCGGTCGAGTACGGGGCGCACTCCTTCTACATCGAGCGGTACCCGCCGGGCCGGGAGGCGACCGTGGCCTGGGGCACGCTGGACCTGAAGTTCCGCAACAATTCCGACGCGTCGATCTACATCCGGGCGAGTTCCACGGACTCCTCGGTGACCGTCAGCTTCCTCGGCACGAAGAAGTACGACGCGGTGGAGGCGGTGGAGGGCCCCCGCACCAATCTCACGGAGCCCGCCGAGCGGAAGGGCACCGGCCCCAAGTGCGAGCCGCAGCCCCCGCTGGAGGGCTTCGACATCACCGTGGACCGGGTCTTCCGCGACGACGGGGCGGAGGTCGGGCGGGAGACCTTCCGTACCCACTACACCCCGCGCGACCGCGTCACGTGCGCACCAGAGGAGCCTCCGCCGCCAGCACCTGGAGCAGGTGGGTGACCGCCTCCGCCACGGCGGTGCGCGCCGGGCCGAGATAGCGGCGCGGGTCGACGGTCGAGCCGTTCTCCCCCAGGTGCGTCCGGACGGCCCCGGTGAACGCCTTGTTCAGGTGGGTGGCGACGTTCACCTTCGTCATACCGGCGTTGACGGCCCAGCTGAGGTCCACGTCCCCGACGCCGGACGAGCCGTGGAGCACGAGGGGGACGTCCACGGCCTCGCGCAGCCGCGAGACGAGGGCGAAGTCGAGCACGGCGTCCCGGGTGAGCATCGCGTGGGAGCTGCCGACGGCCACGGCGAGGGCGTCGACGGCGGTGGCGGCGACGAACGCCCGTGCCTCGTCCGGATCGGTGCGCACGCCGGGGGCGTGGGCGCCGTCCTTGCCGCCCACCTCGCCGAGCTCGGCCTCCACCCAGACGTCGTGGCGGTGGCAGTAGTCCGTCATCTCGCGGGTGGCGGCGACGTTCTCCTCGTACGGGAGGGTGGAGGCGTCGAACATGACGGAGCAGAAGCCGAGGGCGACCGCCTCGCGCACGAGCTCGGGCGATTCGGCGTGGTCGAGGTGGACGGAGACCGGGACGGCGGCCCGGCGGGCGATGGCCAGGGTGGCGAGTCCGATGGGTTCCAGGGAGCCGTGGTAGCGCGCCGTGTTCTCGCTGATCTGGAGGATCACGGGCAGGCCCGCGGCCTCGGCCCCGGCCACGATGGCCTGTGCGTGCTCGATCTGGATCACGTTGAACGCGCCGGCACCGGCGTTCCGCTCGCGGGCGCCGAGGACGATCTCGTCGGTGGTGGTGAGAGGCATCAGTTCCGCTCCGCTCCGGCGGCGGTCAGGACGACGGACCGGGTGAGGTTGCGCGGCCGATCGGGGTCCTGGCCCTGGGCTTCGGCGAGCAGCACCGCGAGCCGCTGCGCGCGGACGAGGTCGGCCATCGGGTCGAGGTGGCCGTTGTCGCCGCCCGACTCCGCGACGAGGGTGCCGCCCACGCGGGCGACGTCGTCGGCGAGGCCGGCGGGGACGGGGCCGAAGGTCCAGGCCACCCGGCCCGGCGCGGTGATGCTGATGGGGCCGTGCCGGTACTCCATCGCGGGGTACGCCTCGGTCCAGGCGCCCGCGGCCTCGCGCATCTTCAGACCGGCTTCGAGGGCGAGGCCGTAGGTCCAGCCGGTGCCGAGGAAGGTGTACTGCTCGGCACCGGTGACCTCGGCGGCGAGGGGTTCGGCGACGGCCCGCTCGGCGTCCCCGGCCGCCCGCTCCACCGTCCGGACCCCGGCCGGGAGGGCGTCCTCGGCCTCCAGGTGGGCGCGGAGCAGGGCGAGGGCGGTGGTCGCGAAGCGGGTCTGCACCACCGACTCCTCGTCGGCGAAGTCCAGGACGGCGACGGCGTCGGCGGCGTCCATGACGGGGGTCCCCGGGTCGGCGGTGAGGGCGCCGGTGGCGAGGGATCCCTTGATCCGGGTGAGCAGGTCGAGGACCTCGGTCGTGGTGCCCGAGCGGGTGATCGCCAGCACGCGGTCGTAGCGGCGCCCGAGCGGGAACTCGGATGCCGCGAAGGCGTCGGTCTCGCCGTGGCCGCCGCTCTCCCGGAGCTGGGCGTAGGCCTGGGCGATGAACCAGGAGGTGCCGCAGCCGATCACCGCGACGCGCTCACCGCGCACCGGAAGGGCGGCACGGTGCTGGGGCAGGGTCTCGGCGGCCTTGCGCCAGCAGGCGGGCTGGGAGGCGATTTCGACGGCGGTGCGGGAGGGGGAGAGTCCCGAGGTGGACACGTGCGGCTCCTTCACTGGCAAGTGATGCTCACTTCTGCTCGTAACACCATACTTTCAAGCAACTTCGAGCACCTGTTTCGTGCGCAGTATCTCTGAGTTCCCGTGGACGGTCCAGGGCTGCCCGCGTCCGTGCGGCGCTAAAATCGCGATCATGTCGAAGCACGAGCGGTGGAACACGCTCCTCGAACTGCTCGCCGCCACCGGCAGGCTGGAGGTCGAGGACGCCGCGACGACGCTCGACGTCTCCCCGGCCACGATCCGCCGGGACCTGGACGAGCTCGCCGAACAGCGGCTCCTCGTCCGCACCCGCGGCGGGGCTGTGCCGCAAGGGGTCTCGTACGAGCTGCCACTGCGCTACAAGTCCTCCCGGCACGCCGCGGAGAAGCAGCGCATCGCCGCGGCCGTGGCGGAGCTCGTCCACGAGGGCGAGGTCGTGGGTCTCAACGGCGGGACGACGACCACCGAGGTGGCCCGCGCCCTCGCCCTGCGCTTCGCCGGGGGCGGTGCGCGGGAGACGGTCGGCACCCCGGCCCTGACCGTGGTCACCAACGCGCTCAACATCGCGGGCGAGCTCGCCGTCCGGCCACAGATCAAGATCGTGGTCTCCGGGGGCGTGGCCCGCTCGCAGACGTACGAACTGGTCGGCCCGCTGGCCGCCGGGGTGCTCGACGAGGTCGTGCTCGACACCGTCGTCCTGGGCGTCGACGGCATCGACCCGCGGCTGGGGCTCATGGCCCATCACGAGGACGAGGCGGGGATCAGTCGGCTCTTCGCCGAGCGGTCGAGCCGGGTCGTCGTGGTCGCGGACTCCTCGAAGCTCGGCAGGCGGGCCTTCGCCCGGATCTGCGGGGTCGACCGCGTGGACGTCCTGGTGACGGACGAGGCCATCCCGGCGGAGGCGGTGCGGGAGTTGACGGACGTGGGGGTGCGGGTCGTCACCGTCTGACCCGTCACGCCGCTCCGATCGGCCGCACCGCCCCTCACACTCAGGCCGTGATGATGCCCGGGTCGCTGACGCCCGGCGCACCGGTCTCCACATGGCCGGCAAAGCGGCGCAGGAAGGTGGAGTCGCCGTCGGAGACGACCGTCAGGTCGTACCAGCGCCCGCTGCCGCGCAGATCCGGCGTGTGCGTCACGGTGGCCCCCTTGAGCACCCTGAAGGTCTGCGACCCCCCGCCGTAGGCCGGGGCGCTGGTGACCGTGAGATTCACGTCCACGGTGCCCGGGTTCGTCATCGTGAGCAGCACGGTGCCGGCGACGCCGTCATGACGGGCCGTCACCTCGGGACCGGCCGTCGTGCCCGGGCCGCGGAAGCGGCGCAGGAAGCCCTGCGGGCCGGTCACCGTGAGGTCGTATGTCCCCGCCGAGTACGCGGTGTTCCAGGTGTCCGGCAGGCTCGTGCCGGCCCCTGCGGTGTACGTCCACGGCCCGTCGGTGCGGTTCGGCGCGGTGACGTGGAAGAAGGCCCCGGCCCTGGCGCCCGCGCCGAAGGTGAGGGTGAAGCGACCCGTGGACGGGGTGGCCGAGCCGTCGACGTACAGCTCGTACGGCAGCGCCCTGATCGGGCGCGCGCCCGCCTCCTGGACGGGCAGGACCGGCTTCCTGGGCGGCTTCGGTACGTAGCTGGGGTGCCGCTGGTGGTCCGGCGGCTCGTAGGCGGAGGTGTCGGGCAGCGCGACGGGCGCGGCGTCCCCCAGCGTGAAGTCGAAGGCGGACGTCAGATCGCCGCAGACGGCCCGCCGCCAGGGCGAGATCTGCGGTTCCCCGACACCGAAGCGGCGCTCCATGAACCGGATGATCGAGGTGTGGTCGAAGACCTCCGAGCAGACGTAACCGCCCTTGCTCCACGGGGAGACGACGATCATCGGCACGCGCTGTCCGAGGCCGTACACCCCGGCGGCGTAGCCGGCGTTGCCGGCGAACCGGTCGAGGGAGGTGTCGACGGTGGAGAGCCCCTGGGCGGCCGAGGACGGCGGATAGGGCGGGACGACGTGGTCGAAGTAGCCGTCGTTCTCGTCGTACGTGAGGAACAGCGCGGTCCTGCTCCATACCTCCGGGTTGGAGGTGAGGGCGTCGAGGACCTGGGCGATGTACCAGGCGCCGTAATTGGAGGGGAAGTTGGGGTGCTCGGTGAAGGCCTCGGGGGCGGCGATCCAGGAGACCTGCGGGAGCCGGTCCGCGGCGACGTCGGCCCGCAGGATGTCGAAGAACCCGTCGCCCTTCGACACGTCGGTGCCGGTGCGGGCCTTCTCGTAGAGCGGGCTGCCGGGCTGGGCGTCGCGGTACTGGTTGAAGTAGAGCAGGGAGTTGTCACCGTAGTTGCCGCGGTAGGCGTCGTTGATCCAGCCCCAGTGACCGGCGGCGTCCAGGCCGTCGCCGATGTCCTGGTAGATCTTCCAGGAGACCCCGGCCTGCTCGAGCCGCTCGGGATACGTCGTCCAGGAGTACCCTGCCTCCTCGTTGCCGAGGACGGGGCCGCCGCCCGTGCCGTCGTTGCCGGTGTGACCGCTCCACATGTAGTAGCGGTTGGGGTCGGTGGCCCCGATGAAGGAGCAGTGGTACGCGTCGCAGACGGTGAACGCGTCGGCGAGCGCGTAGTGGAACGGAATGTCGTTCCGGTTCAGATACGCCATCGTGCCCGCGGACTTGGCGGGGATCCACTGGTCGTACCTGCCGTTGTTGAACGCCCGGTGACCGCCCGCCCAGTCGTGGTTGAGCCCGGCGATGAACTGCATCCCGAGGTCGTCGGCCGTCGGGTGGTACGGCAGCACGGTCTTGGTGCCGTCCTGCTGGTGCCAGACGGACTTGCCGCTGGGCAGGGTGACCGGACGCGGGTCGCCGAAGCCGCGCACCCCGTTGAGCGCGCCGAAGTAGTGGTCGAAGGAGCGGTTCTCCTGCATCAGCACGACGATGTGTTCGACGTCGGCGAGGGTCCCGGAGGCGCGGGCGGCGGGGATGGCCGCGGCCCGGGCGATGCTGCTCTGGAGCGCCGCGAAGCCGGCGGTGGCGCCCGCTATCTGCAGAAAGCGGCGCCGGTTGAGTTCGGTCATGGGTCTGAGCACCTCTGATGATTCCGGGGGGCGGTGGTCGGAGCAGCCCAAGATCAGTGGGTGAGGGGGTGGGGGCGTGGCGTCGACGCGTGGGGGCGCGGTACGGAACGTGAACGCGGAGCGGAGCGTGCGTCCCCACGGCCGCGTACACCGTAGGGTCCGGCGGCACGCCGCCGAGGGCGGTCGGCGAAGAGTCCATGAGCTCGTACGAGAAGTCCATGCGCCGTGCACGCGCCCTTCCCGGGAACCGGCGGTGGCCGGAATCTGTCCCCATGGAGGAGGACGGGGGGCGAAATATGGACGCATGGGTGGTCCCCGGGTACACGGAGTACCGGGAACTGGGTTCGGGCGGCAGCGGGCGGGTGGTCCTCGCCGTCCATGACGCGACCGGCGTGCCGGTGGCGGTGAAGTACCTCGGCGAACGGCTGCGGACGGACGCGGCGTTCGTCCGGGGCTTCCGGGCGGAGGCGCGCCTGCTCGGCGGCCTCGACTCGCCGTGCGTCGTGGGGCTGTACGAGTACGTCGAGGCGCCGCGCGGCGCGGCCATCGTCATGGAACTGGTCGACGGGCTCGCCCTGCGCGCGCTGCTCGCCCGGGAGGGCGCGACCGGCCCCGAGGCGGCGCTCGTGGTGCTCAAGGGCTCGCTCCTGGGCCTGGCCGCCGCGCACCGGGCGGGCGTCGTGCACCGCGACTACAAGCCCGAGAACGTCCTGGTCGCGGCCGACGGTTCGTCCAAGCTCGTGGACTTCGGCATCGCGACGGACCACGGCAGCACACCCGGCGTCGCCGGCACACCGGCGTACATGGCTCCCGAACAGTGGAACGGCGAGCCCGCGTCCCCCGCCGCCGATGTGTACGCGGCGACCGCGACCTTCCACGAGTGCCTGACCGGGCACAAGCCCTTCCTCGGCCAGAACATCGCCGAACTGGCGCTCCAGCACCTCGACGCACCCGTCCCCGACGCGGACGCGCCGGAGCCGCTGCGCCCCTTGATCCGGCGCGGTCTCGCCAAGGCCCCGCGGGAGCGTCCGGAGAACGCGGCGGCGTTCGTGGCGGAGCTGGAGACGGTCGCCACGGCTGCCTACGGGCCCGACTGGGAGGAGCACGGCCGTCGGCGGCTCGCGACGCTCGCTGCCCTGCTCCCCCTGCTCCTCCCCTCGTCCGGCGGCCCGGCCACGGGCACGACCGCGCTTGCCACGACCACCCTGCCGCCCCGTGGGGGGCGTGGGGCCCGGCTGTGGCCGAAGGTGCTGCCGGCCGGTGTGGCGGCGCTGATCCTGGCGGTGCTCGCCGCGGTGGGCGCGCGGGCGGGTGACGACGGGCCGACCACGACGACGACCGAGGCGTTCGCCACGACGAGCGCGGGACCGGACACCGGGGCGGAAGCCGGGCCGGGCGCCTCCGATGCGCCGGACAGTCCGTCACCGACGGGCAGTCCCTCCGCGAGTGGATCGGACACTCCTCCGGAGTCGCCCTCCGGCGCGCCGACGACCACCGCCCCGCCACCCGTGACGTCGACCCCCACGGCCACCGGCACGGTGACTCCGACGGCGACCCCGACCTGGACTCCGACGACGTCCACCCCGACCACAGAGGCGACGACCACTTCGCCGGCGCCACGGCCGGTCGGGGTGAAGTCGGTGTCGGTGACCTCGCTGCGTCAGACCGGCCCGAGCACCGCCGAGGCGTCCTTCGAGGTCCTCACCGACGGGCCCGGCCCGGTGACCGTCCTGGTCGCCTGGTTCACGGGTGACGCCCAGGGTGAGCCGGGCGTGTCCGACGGGTCCGCGAGCATCCGGCGGAGCGGCGCGACGCAGTACACGATCACGCTCACCCACACCTTCCAGGGAAACGGCTGCTCCTGGGGTGTGCGGGCGACGACGGATCCCCCGGCCGCGAACGGCGGCTCCACCCAGCAGATCCTGACGCGGCGGTGCACGATCTCATGAACGATCCCCGAGTTCCCGGAGGGCCCGGAGCGCCTGGAGGTCCCGGAGGGCCCTACGACTCCGCGGAGTACAGCGCCACCGTGCTCGGCAGCCAGTGGTTCGAGCGGCCGGCCGAGGACGTGTCGCCCGACCGGGTGGACGGCGACGTCCTGCGCTTCGGTCCCGGTGTGACGGCGGCCGCGCTGCGCCGGTCGGCGGACAGCCCCACGACGGCACAGATCTGGCACGGCACCTTGCCCCTGCCCGGCCGGGACGCGGGCGGCGCGCCGCCGCGCCGCCGCCGTGGCGTGCTGCGCCGGTACGCCCTGCCCGGCCTGGTGCTGCTCGCCGTGCTGGCCTTCCTCACCTGGCAGCGGCTCGGACCGGAGGTGTCCGTACGCCGGGTGACGGTCCTCGCCCCGGAGCAGCCGCCTGCCTGCGACGGCACGGCGGACGTCGTGGCGGTGGTGGAGACCGACGGGCGGCCCGGCACCGTGACGTACCGCTGGGAACGCAGCGACGGCACGACGTCCGGGCTGCTGCGGGAGCGGCTCGCCCGCCACCAGACGCAGGCGCGCCTGCATCTGCTGTGGACGTTCCGGGGGCAGGGCGAGCACCGGGCGACGGCCCGGCTGGTGGTCGTCTCTCCCACCCCCGGGCACACCGCGGAGACCCGTTTCACGTACCGCTGCGACTGAGGCGTCAGCCGCCGCGGCGGATCCGGGCGGCCTTGCGCGCCTCGGCCAGCTTGCGGTCCTCGGCCGACCGCCGGGACTCGTTCTTGGCCCGGCCGGGCTTGCCGGGAACGGTGCCCATGCCGCGGAAGGGCGCGCCGCCGCGCTTGGGGCGCTCGCTGCTCGGCGCGCTGCCGTCCACCGGAACTCCGGAGGGGGCCTTGGCGCCGGTGATGCGGCTGAGCTCCGCCTCGCCGGAACGGACCTGGGTGACCTGGGGCCGGAGCCCGGCGTCCGCCATGAGACGGACGACGTCGCGCCGCTGGTCGGGCAGGACGAGCGTGACCACACTGCCGGACTCGCCGGCGCGCGCGGTACGTCCGCCGCGGTGCAGGTAGTCCTTGTGGTCGGCCGGCGGATCGACGTTGACGACGAGGTCGACGTCGTCGACATGGATGCCGCGTGCCGCGACGTTCGTGGCCACGAGGACCGTCACGTCGCCCTTGCGGAACCGCTCCAGGGTGCGGGTGCGCAGCGGCTGCGACTTGTCGCCGTGCAGGGCCGCGGCCCGTACGCCGCTGCCGAGCAGATGCGCGGTGAAGCGGTCGACGGCGGCCTTGGTGGCCAGGAACATGATCACGCGTCCGTCGCGGGCGGCGATCTCGGTGGCGGTGGCGTACTTGTCGGCGCCGTGCACCTGCAGGACGTGGTGGTCCATGGTGGTGACGGACGCGGCCGAGGGGTCGACCGAGTGGACGACCGGGTCGTGGAGGTAGCGCTGGACCAGAAGGTCCACGTTCCGGTCGAGGGTGGCGGAGAACAGCATCCGCTGGCCGCCGGGGCGTACGAGTTCGAGCAGTCCGGTGACCTGCTCCATGAAGCCCATGTCGGCCATCTGATCGGCCTCGTCGAGGACGGTGATGCCCACCCGGTCCAGGCGGACGTCCTTGCGTTCGACGAGATCCATGAGGCGGCCGGGGGTCGCGACGACGACCTCGGCCCCTTCGCGCAGCGTGGCGGCCTGCCGCCCGATCGACATGCCGCCGACCACGGTCACCAGCCGCAGCTTCAGCACCCGGGCGTACGGCGTGAGCGCGTCGGTGACCTGCTGGGCCAGCTCGCGCGTGGGTACGAGGACGAGCGCCCGAGGCTTGCGGGCCTCGGCCCGGAACCCGGCGTCGGCGATGCGCAGGAGCAGCGGAAGCCCGAAGGCGAGCGTCTTGCCGGATCCCGTGCGCCCGCGGCCCAGGACGTCGCGCCCGGCGAGGGCGTTCGGCAGGGTGGCGGCCTGGATCGGGAAGGGCGTGTCGGCGCCGTGCGCGGTGAGCAGTTCCCGTACCCCGTCGGGCAGGCCGAGCTCGTCGAAGGACGCGACGGCGGGCAGGGCCGGGGTACGGCTGACCGGCCGCGCGAATTCGTCCTTGGAGGTGACGGTACGGGGGGCGGGGCGAGCTGAACTGCTCATGAAAACCTTTGCGGGGAGCCTTTGTGCCGAGAAACGGCGAGGGAAAGCGGTGGGACGGCCGCGGAGTCGTGGAACAGCCGTGAAAATGCAACGAGCCGGGGCCCTCACCGAGAGGTGAGGGCCCCAGCTGCGTCGGACGCGAAGACGTCAGGCGGGGAGGATGTTCTCCGCCTGCGGGCCCTTCTGGCCCTGCGTGACGTCGAAGGTCACCTTCTGGCCCTCCTGCAGCTCACGGAAGCCGGAGGTCGCGATGTTGGAGTAGTGGGCGAACACGTCCGGGCCGCCACCCTCCTGCTCGATGAAGCCGAAACCCTTTTCCGAGTTGAACCACTTCACGGTGCCAGTAGCCATGCCAAATTCTCCTTCGAGGCATTACCCGGGAATCCGCACTGTGCGAATCCCGGCGTCGCCGCGATGATTACCCCTCGGAAAAACACCGAAAATACAAAAAGTGCCCGGCGATTCATCATCACCTAAGGCACTTGAAGTCTATGGGAACCACAACTGCAACTGATCACGACTGTAGCACGGAGTGGTCACGCACGCACGGAATTCTCCATTCCATCTTCCGCCGGGTCGCGACCTTCCCCGTCCACCCTGCGCCGCGCCGGGCATATCCCCGCCCGGGACACGCCGATCGCGGGACGGAAGAGGGGCGGAAACATGTCCTCTGCCTGCCCTGCGCGAGCACGGGGTGCGGGTCGGCCTCGCTCCGGCGCGTTCCTCGCCTGAGAGGAGCCTGGGCGGGCGGGGGCGGGGCACAGCCTCGCCCCCGCCCGGTACCCGCTACGAGCCCGGACGCGGATTCCGGTCCGCCATGGCGCGGCGCAGGTGGCTCAGCCGTGCCTCGAAGTTCGTGTGCGCGCCCTTCGACATCACGCGGTCGGCCTTCGTCCTGGCGGGTTCCGGCGCCGGCACGTACGGACCGGGCGGGGCGTACGGGGTATGGGGAGGCGCTCCGTACGGCGCCATGCCCTGCGGGAAGGGGCCGGGCATCGACCGCGCCCGGTGTTCCTCGACGAGCACCTCCATCAACTCGTCGCCGAAGCCGAGCCCCGACGCGTACGCGTCGGCGCGGAACTCGGCGCGACGGTGCAGCCAGGCGATGAGGACCGGGCCGGCCGCGACCGGGAGCACGAGCCACCACATCCCCTCCATGAAGGTGAAGAAGACGAGGAACTGCACGATGGTCACCGAGAGGCACCCTCCGCAGGCGATGCCCGCCCAGTTCTTCGAACGGAAGAGGAAGGACAGGCCGGCGATGATCCACCGCCCCGCTGTCCGGGCGGGCAACGCGTACCAGTCGACGAGCATCCCGGCCCAGGTGTGTCCGCCCACGTGGTGGCCCAGTTCGTGGGCGAGCACCGCCGCGAGGCGGGAGTTGGGGAGCCGATCCATGGCGTGCCGGGTGACGCCGACGATGTGACCGGCCACCGCGGTCGCGTTCAGCTCGGCGCGCTCCTGGATCCACAGCTCGTAGGTCAGCCGGTCGACCCCGGCGCGTCGCGTCACCTCCTCCCACACCGCGCCCAGTCGTTCGGCCTCGGCGGGCGTGGCCCGCCGCATGCCCAACAGGTGGCGGGCGATGGCCCCTTCGACCGTTCGGTGAAAGACCAGGGGGCCGGACAGCAGCCACAGCACGGGCAGGACCATCCCGAGCAGGGGGTTGACCAGGGAGCCCACGAAGACGACCACGAACAGGCTGATCACCGCGGTCGGAAGGGCCACGACCAGCTGGGAGAGCGCCGCACCGTCCACACCGCGCTGGTAGGCCTTGAGATGCCTCCGCCCCGTCGCGAGGCGCAGGTCGTCCTGCGCGGCGCCCGGGACCGGGGGCACCGTCGGGACCGGCGGTGGGTACGGGTGGGGCTGCTGGGCCGGGATCGCGGCCGGCGGGTGCTGCGGCTGCGCCACTGCCGGATACGCGGGCGGCGGCACGTACGCCGCCATGGGGACCTCGGCCACGCTAGCGTCACCCGGATACGCGGGCGGGGCGTCGATGGGATGCGGATACGCGGGCGGGGCTTCCGCGGCCGCGGAGGGTGGTGACGACACGTCGGTGGGGTACGAAGGCGGTGCGGGCGCCGACGGGTAGGGAGGCGGCGGCAGCTCCGGAACGCCGGGACTGTCCTGGTCGGACATGACGGTGACTCTCCTGGTTGTGGTCCGAGACGTGGCGGCCGGCGGGCGCTCAGCCGACGAGCAGCGCACCCGGCAGCAGCACGAGCGAGGCCGTGAAACCGGCCATGCCCACCCGCAGCCAGCCGTACTTGTCGGCGACGATCCGGCTGTTCTCCGTGAGCGAGACGAGCACGGCGGCGGCGGGCGCCCGGTCGGTCTCCCGGAGCGCCTCCTCCAGCACCGTCTGTCCCCGGCGGGCCGCCGCGCGGATGTCGGCGAAGTGGGTGAGGGGCAGACCTGGCCGCCAGCCGCGCGCCCTGTAGCGCGGAACCACCGCCATCAGCAGGGAGAACAGCGAAGCGAGGAAGCAGGTCGCGCCCACCCACCACACCACCTGCCCGAGCGGTGAGAGGGACGTCGGCTGCCAGCCCCGGACGGCGAGCACTCCGACGAGTGCCGCGGCGGCCATGCCCTGTGCCGCCACGAGGACGGACCCTTTGGTGTCCGCTCGGGCCGACTCCTGGCGCAGCTCGGCCAGGAGCCGCTCGGCCGTCCGCGTCGCGTCCGGGTCCGTCGGGGCGGCGGGCTCGGGAACCCCGGTCGTCATCGGACCGGGGGCGGGGTCGGAGCGGGGTAGCCGAAGACGGGTCCGCCGTCCGGAGGTGTCGGATCGTGGGGTTCGTCCCGCGGAGCGTTCGGCGCCGCCCCACCGCCCTCGGACGGCCGGCTCCAGGCCTCGGACGCCTCCTCGCGCCGCGGTCCCTCGACCGCGGGAGGGGGTTCGACGGCTGCCGGGGGCTCGACAGCGGGCGGGGCCTCGACCGGGCCCGACGACAGCTTGTTGCTGAGAACTTCCCTGATGACGTTGGCGGCCAGCCTGCGCGGCTCGTCCAACTGATGCTCCTCCAGACCGCCAGGCCCCCCGCCGAGGGCCTGCAGCGCCACCTGGAGCTGGTTCTGCATCGTGCGCAGCTGGTCCTCCCGCAGGTTCTCCATGACCAGGCGGGCGTCCTCGGGGTGCCGGGCGAGCTGGAACGCCATCGCGGTGGGGCCGCCACGCTCCAGGTAGTAGGAGTAGTACTCGATCTTCTTGGCCTCGATCTCCTGCAGCTCCAGCTCCTGATGGCCGCGGATCAACTGCCGCTCGTGGCCCAGGTTCTGGTTCTGGAGCTCGATCCGGTGCTGTTGTCGTCCCTGGGCGAGGGCACGCTCCGCCGCCAGTTCGTCCTCCCGCATGAGCAGCGCGTGCTGGGGTTCGAGCTTCTGCCGGGCGAACTCGAGTTCCCGCAGCTGTCGCGCGTGCTCGATCGTCGCCTCGTCACGGCGGATGCGAATGGCGCAGCGGACGTTCAGTCCCGCCCTCGCCGCCAGGGGACCGACGGCGTCGAGAGCCTGCTGCGCGTGCCGTTCCGCCGCCGCGCTGTCCTCCATCGCGTAGCCGCGGAGCACGGGACGTACGACGTCTTCGACGACTCGTCTCACCATCGCGGGCACGTTGCGCTCGCCGCTCGCGACGAAGGCGGCGGGGTCGCTCACCTGCCAGCTGCAACTCAGCGACACCTCGAAGAGAAAGGCGTCGTTGTCGCTGGTGAGCTCGAGGTCGGCGGCGGCCTCGTGCCACCCCATGTCCACCTCGTACACGCTGGTCCACCGGCGGGTGGCGAGTTCCGTACGACTCGGGCGGCTGGGCGGGAGATAGGTGTCCAGGCCGCCCTGGGGCGTCGTGAAGACCAGGGCGTGGTCGATGCGAGTGGTCCGCAGCGGCTTGAAGCGTGCCAGCTCCTGGATCGTGACCACCGGGTCGTCGAGGTGGGAGTGACGGTTGGCGTCCTGCTGCCACTGGGGTGGCTGGTTCATCATGGGTTGCTGCTCCTTGAAGTGGTCAGGACGGGACCTGGGATGCCGCGGCGCCCTGCGCGGCTCGGGGAAGCGTCGACGGCGTGTCCGGCGGCAGGCCGGCCAGGTGGCTCGGCGCCTCCGGCGGGCGCGGCGCGGAGAGTGCGTGGCGCAGCCGGAGCGCCACGGCGAGCGGTGTCGGATCCGGCTCCCCGCGCAGGTTCTCCAGCAGGTAGACGAGCCGCCGGTGGTCCTCGACCGAGACCGCGAGCAGGGGAAGGAGTTCCCTGAGCGCGCTCTCGGCCCCGCGGTCGTCCTCGGCCGCCCGCACCCAGCGCCGCAGCGCGGCGAGACCGGACGCGGAGCTCGTCGGATCGTTCAGAACGCTGCGCCACAGGACGGCGAGGGCGTGACGCAGCAGGGCTCCGGTGGTACCGGGCGTCGGGTCGGCCCGCGCGAACAGGTCGAGCAGGAGCGGGCGTCCGTTGCCGGCCGCGTCGTCCGTGGGACCGGAGGCGTGGACCATGGTGCGCAGGACGAAGTCCCGCGTGGTTCCGGCGCGCGCGAGGGTCTGGAAGCCGGACCACAGTTCGGCCGCGGCGGCCCCGACGCCTCGTTCGGTCGTCTCCTGACCGGCGGCGAGCATGAGCGCGGCCGCGGACTGGGCGAGGTCGTCGAGCTCCTGCGGCCAGCCCCGCGCCGGACCGCCTCGCGCCTCCAGGCCGCGCACCGCCGACGTGAGCGCGTCGACGGCCTCCCGGGGGAAGGCGTCCCCGACGAGGGCGTAGGTGCGCACGGCCGTCCATCGCAGGCGGTGATCGGGCGCGGTGCACCACTCCCCCAGGATCCGGGGGATGTGCGGGGCGCCCAGGTGATGGGCGAGAGCCAGCGCGTTGGCCGCGGCCATCCGTGCGCGGAGACGCCGCTGCGCCGCCCATGGGCGGATGAGCAGCGCCATGGTCGACGGCAGATCCGTCTCCGCCAGTACGGCCGCGGTGGAGGCGGCGCGGGTACGGACGACGGGCCGCGGGTCGTCCGCGAGGCGGCGCAGCCAGGCCACGAGCGCGGGGCGGGCCGACGGGTGGCCGGCCCAGACCTCGCGGAGCAGGGTGATGGCGGTGAGCGGGTCCCTGAACTGGACCTTGGTCTGGAGCACCGGGCCCCATTCGGTCTCCTCGGCCTCCTGGTACCGGTCGGCCAGGGCGTGCTCGACACGTTGGGCGCTGGAGGTGCCGAAGACCGGGATGCGGGCGGGCTCGCCGGGGTTCTCGATGCGTTGCAGGAGGCCGTAGAGGACATCGCTCAGCTCGGCCGTCAGCGGGTAGGGCGCCTCGTCGAAGGTGGCGAGCGCGATGAGGAACGCCTTGTCGTGCAGCGTCTGTTCCGCGCTGTCGAACCATTCGCGCACCTGGCGTTCGGCGGCGTAGTGGCCGAACGCGCCGAGCTCGGCCGAGGACACGGTCCCCCTCGCGTAGCCGGCGATCCGCTCGGCGAAGCGGGCCGTCTCGGCCACCGGTCGACGGTGTCCGAGCACCGCCTGGACCTCGGGGAGCAGCAGCAGGTCGTCCACGCTCCAGCCGGCCAGGTCCTCGTCCTTCAGTCGCTCCCGGATGACCAGGGAGGGCTCCGGGGGCTGCCACGGCACATGGCCCACGCCACCGTGGACGACGGGGTGCGGCCCGACCACGATCACCAGATGGCTGTCGGTCGCGTGGAGCCTCTCGCTGAGGGCGCGTAAGTGGTGTTCCCGCAGGGGCCGTTCCGCGCTCGTGGCGAAGTCGGCGACGACGTGGCCGCACCGCTCACGGAGCTCCCCGGCGAGCCGGCCGGGCGAGAGCGCCGGGTCCAGAGCCCGGTAGGTGGTAGCCCCCGCGGCGCGCAGCAGCATGAGGGCGGCGGCCCGGCGGCCGGTCGTGGCGGGGCCGGAGAGAACCGCGACGCGGTGGCGCCGGAGTCCGGCGAGCGCGAGGGCGAAGGGGCTGCCGGGCTCCCACGGTTCGCCTGTACGGGCGGGATCGGTCGGGTCTCCCGTACGGGCGGCGTCGGTCGGGTCGCCCGTACGGGTGTCCTCGGTGACGGGGCCGCGTGCGACCGGTCCGGTGCCGGTGGTGTCCGGTCCCTGGGCGGTCGGGCCGTGCTCGGCGCGCGGCGGGTGGACGAAGTACCGGGCGAGCGACTCGACTTCGGCGGCGGGGATCTCACCGGAGCGTTCCTCCGTGTCCCCTCCGAGGTGGTACTCGACCTTGCTGCCCCCGAGGATCACGTCACCGGTCACCTGGCCGCCGCTCACCCCGTGCTGGTCGCCGCCGACGAGCGAGCCACCGAGGTGGGCGGAGCGGCCGACCATGATGCCCGGGCTGTGACGGTAGAGGTCCCGCCGGGAGTCCCAGGCGTGCTCCTCCTCGCCCTCGCCGTCGGAGAGCTGATCGGCCGCCTCGGTCCCGGTGTCTCCGTTCGGCCCGTCGTGCGGCCCCGGTAAGTGCTGGGCCGGGCCCGCGGACGGCGTCGTGCCCGGCTCGTGCGCGACGGCCTGGTGCTCATGCGGTGCGTTCACGGCCGGCTCCCGTCGTCGGTGCGGCCCTCGTCGGCGCGGGGAGCCCGGGCCGGCTTGGTGACCGAGCCGCCGAGAACGACGTCACCGGTCACCTGCCCGCCGCTCACCCCGTGCTGGTCGCCACCGACCACCGAGCCGTGGATCACGGGAGCGCCGTGGAAGTGGAAGACCGCGCCGGCGGGTCGCTCCGGTGGTACGGGCTGTTCCGGAGCCCGCGTGGGCGCGGGGGACGGGGAGCCTACGGGCCGTTCCCGCGGCTCCTCGCCCCCGTGGATCCAGGCGGAGAGCACACCGTCCTTCACCTTCACGTCGGTGGGCCGGAAGAGCTCCGGCCGGACCCCTCGGTGCCCGTGCCGGACGACCCCTTCGTACACCGGCGCGCTCACCGCGAGGACGCAGTTCTCGTCCGTCCGTCCGGCGAGCGCCTCGCGCAGCGCGTCCGAGTCGAGCAGCCGGAACGCCTGGTTGAGGTCGTGCCCGACGACTCCCCCGGTCGTGCCGGTCTGGGGGTCGTGGGCGACCTCTCCCGCGGAGAGGACGATGCGCAGCCGCATCTGCGCGCTTCCCGAGGCCAGACGGTTGTGGTCGTGGAGGAGTTCGGGCGTGGTGGTGAGGAGCGAGCGGAGGACCGCGGTCTTCGCCACGTCTCCGCTGAGGAGCACGATCAGACCGTCACCGCGGTCCTCGCGGTACTGCTGGGTGGCCTCCACGCCGGCCGCCACGAGCGTCTGGTCCACGACGGTGTTCAGGGTGCGCCGGAGCACGGCCTGCACCACGTCGTCGCGACGGCTGAACCTCTCGATGTCGAGGAGCAGGATGGTTCGGTTGACAGGCTCGCGCATGGCCGCCTTCCGCTGAGGGTGTCGGGCCCGTGAAGGGCCTCCGGACACCAAGAAGATGTCAGTGGCAGGGAGTTTGAGGCGACGGAAACTAGCACACTCGAAGTGTGACCACGTACACACAAGGGGGCGCCGGCCGCTGGTGCGGGCGGAGGCCGATCACCCGTTCCCGGCGCGCGCCATCTGCCGCAGGACGTCGGGTCGGACGACCACGAGTCCGCGGCGTCCGGTCCTCACGATGCCCCGCTCCCGGAGCTGTTTCAGGAGCCGGGCGACCGCCTCGCGGGAGGCACCGACCGATCCGGCCAGTTCGCTCTGGGTGAGCCCGGCCGTCAGCTGTACGCCCTCGTCCGACTCCTCGCCGTGCGTGCGGATCAGCTCCAGCAACAGCAGGGCCAGGCGCTCCTGCACGGTCAGGGAGGCGTACTGCACGCGTCGTCGGTCGCTGTCGCGCGTCCGATCCGCGGTGAGAGCGAGCAACTTCCGTGAGATGTCGGGGCGTTCGTCGAGAAGCGCGCTGAACCGGTCCGCGTCGACGGCCAGCGCCTCGACCCGGCCCAGCGCGGTCACGGTCGCCCCACGGGGACGCCCGCTGAGCATGGCCTGCTCACCCACGATGTCGCCGGGGCCGCGAAGCGCCAGCAGCGCCTCGTAGCCGTTGGGCGCCGCCGAGGTCACCTTCGCCCAGCCGGCGAGGATGATCAGTACGTGCGTGGTGGGTTCGTGTTCGCGCAGCATCACCTGCCGCATGGGGAAGACGAGGGGCGTCCCCCTGGCGAAGAGCGCCTGGCGGTCCTCGGACTCCAGCCGGACCACGAACGGAACCCGGTCCTCGAACTGCATCAACTGCCTCTCTGCGCCCGGCCTTTGCACGTGGCACGAGCACGTGATCACCGGGAGGCTAGCGCATCCGGGGACGCGAGGCGCCGACGTACGCCCCGAGGTGTTCGCCGGTCAGGGTGGAGCCGTCGGCGACGAGGTCGGCCGGGGTGCCCTCGAAGACGACGCGGCCGCCGTCGTGGCCGGCTCCGGGGCCGAGGTCGATGATCCAGTCGGCGTGGGCCATGACCGCCTGGTGGTGTTCGACGACGACGACCGACCTGCCCGAGTCGACGAGCCGGTCGAGCAGGCCGAGCAGCTGCTCGACATCGGCGAGGTGCAGGCCGGTGGTCGGCTCGTCGAGTACGAGGACGGACCGGCCGCCACCCTTGTCGGCCATGTGGGTGGCGAGCTTCAGCCGCTGCCGCTCGCCTCCGGAGAGCGTGGTGAGCGGCTGGCCGAGGCTGAGGTAGCCGAGCCCGACGTCGGCGAGTTGCTCCAGGATGCGGTGTGCGGCCGGCGTGGCCGCCTCTCCGGTGCGGAAGAACTCCTCGGCCTCGGTCACCGACATCGCGAGCACCTCGCTGATGTCGCGGCCGCCGAGGTGGTGGTCGAGCACGGAGGCCTGGAACCGCTTCCCCTCGCACTCCTCGCAGGGGGTGGCCACGCCGGCCATCATCGCCAGGTCGGTGTAGATGACACCGGCACCGTTGCAGGTGGGGCAGGCGCCCTCGGAGTTGGCGCTGAACAGCGCCGGCTTCACGCCGTTGGCCTTCGCGAACGCCTTGCGGATCGGCTCGAGCAGTCCGGTGTACGTCGCCGGGTTGCTCCGTCGCGAGCCGCGGATCGCGCTCTGGTCGACGGAGACGACACCCTCGCCGGCCGGGATCGACCCGTGCACGAGCGAGCTCTTGCCGGAACCGGCGACGCCGGTGACGACGGCGAGCACGCCGAGCGGGATGTCCACGTCGACGTCGCGCAGGTTGTGCGCCGTCGCACCGCGGATCGGCAGCTTGCCGGTGGGCGTCCGTACCGTCTTCTTGAGCGAGGCCCGGTCGTCGAAGTGGCGGCCGGTGATGGTGCCGCCGCGCCGCAGGCCGTCGACGGTGCCCTCGAAGCAGACGGTGCCTCCACCCGTACCGGCTCCGGGTCCGAGGTCGACGACGTGGTCGGCGATCGCGATGACCTCCGGCTTGTGCTCCACGACCAGGACGGTGTTGCCCTTGTCGCGCAGCCGCAGCAGCAGGTCGTTCATGCGCTGGATGTCGTGCGGGTGCAGTCCGGTGGTGGGCTCGTCGAAGACGTAGGTGACGTCGGTGAGCGAGGAGCCGAGGTGCCGGATCATCTTGACGCGCTGCGCCTCGCCGCCCGACAGGGTGCCCGCCGGGCGGTCGAGCGCGAGGTAGCCGAGGCCGATCTCGACGAACGACTCGAGGGTCTGCAGCAGTGCGGTGAGCAGGGGCGCGACCGAGGGCTCCTTGAGGCCGCGGACCCATTCGGCCAGGTCGCTGATCTGCATCGCGCAGGCGTCGGCGATGCTGATCCGCTTGATCTTCGACGCCCGGGCGCCCTCGCTGAGCCGGGTGCCGTCGCACTCGGGGCAGGTGGTGAAGGTGACCGCGCGCTCCACGAACTCACGGATGTGCGGCTGCATGCCCTCCTTGTCCTTGGAGAGCATCGACTTCTGGATCCGCGGGATCAGACCCTCGTAGGTCATGTTGATGCCCGCGATCTTCATCCGGGTCGGCTCACGGTGGAGGAAGTCGTGCAGCTCCCTCTTGGTGAACCTGCGGATCGGCTTGTCCGGGTCGAAGAAGCCCGACTCGGCGTAGAGCCGGGAGTTCCAGCCGCCGCCCTTGTAGCCGGGGACGGTGATCGCGCCCTCGGCGAGGGACTTGGAGTCGTCGTAGAGCTGGGCGAGGTCGAGGTCGGAGACCGTGCCCCGGCCCTCACAGCGCGGGCACATGCCGCCCGTACGGTTGAAGGTGGCCTTCACCGCCTTCTTGGCGCCGCGCTCCACGGTGATGGCGCCGCTCGCCCGCACCGAGGGGACGTTGAAGGCGTACGCGCTCGGCGGGCCGATGTGGGGCTTGCCGAGCCGGCTGAAGAGGATGCGCAGCATCGCGTTGGCGTCGGTGGCGGTGCCGACCGTGGAGCGGGGGTCGGCGCCCATCCGCTGCTGGTCGACGATGATCGCGGTCGTCAGCCCTTCGAGCACGTCGACGTCGGGACGCGCCAGCGTCGGCATGAAGCCCTGGACGAAGGCGCTGTAGGTCTCGTTGATCAGCCGCTGCGACTCCGCGGCGATCGTGTCGAACACCAAGGAGCTCTTGCCCGAGCCGGAGACACCGGTGAACACCGTCAGCCGGCGCTTCGGGATGTCGATGCTGATGTCCTTGAGGTTGTTCACACGCGCACCGTGGACGCGGATCACTTCGTGGCTGTCGGCGACGTGCGACGCGGGCGACCGCGTGTTCTTCCTCGTGGCCATGCTCTTCCTGTCTCCGTCCGTGGGGCGGGCCTCCGCCGCGGCCTCCGCCGCGGTCGCCCGGCTCGACCCCGTGACGGTCACGCTAGCTCCAGCCCGGGGTCCGCGCTTCTCGATTCCTGACCGGTCCGGCCGCGTGTCCCCCGCGTCCGGGGCAGGTACGGAAGCGGGGCCGCCGCTCCCGTACGAACGGGAGGCGGGGCCCCGGCCGGGAACCTCGGGGGTCAGATGCGGGCCAGCTCCGCCGCGCCGAAGGAGACGTCGAAGCGGTCGCACCAGATGCTGACGCTCGTGTACGCGCTCCAGTCGACTCCGGCGGGCAGCGCGTAGTTCTGGTCGTCCTTGTTTCCCTTGAGCTTGCCAAGACTTACGTACTTCCCGTCGTCGAAGACGTGCCAGCCGGCCCGCCCTTCCTTCACCGGTGCGTCGGTGAGCCAGACGCGCAGGTCGGGGCCGTTGCTGGTGTCGAGGCCCTCGAAGCGCAGCGTGTGCGTGCCGTCCTCGAGTCGTACGAGCTTCACGGAGCCCGTGGTGGTGTGCTCGTGGCTGATCAGCTTGCCCGCGGCCACGGTCTGCGGCCCTGCGGGGGCGGCGGAGGTGCTGGGGGTCTGCCGCGGCGTGGTGGGAGGCGTCGTCCGGGTCGCCGCCGCCGACGGCAGCTCCTCGCGTACGGTCTCGTCGACCCAGAGCGACCAGGGCTTGAACCACACAAGGCCGAAGCCGAGCACGGCCAGTACGACGACCGACAGTCCGGCCGTGAGCTTCTTCTTCGCCACGCGATCCACGGTGCGCGCCCCCTTCGCATCAGAACGTCTCGCGGCCCATTCAACGGGATGATCCCGGCCCACGGCGCCCGGGGCAGGTTACGGATTCCTTACCGTCCTCACCGCAGCCCGCCGAGCACGCGTCAGCCGGTCCCGCGCCCCAGTTCCGCGCCGCCGGACTCCGGGGTGCGCTGGTAGATGTCGGGGATGCCGTCGGCGTCCTCGTCCCGTTCCTCTTCCTCCCACAGGTGTCGGTAGATGCGGTTGCGGCGGCGCAGGAGGATCGCGGCGAGGAGCGCGGCGACGAGGGAGCCGACGAGGACGGCGGCCTTGATGTGTTCGGCCTGTGCCGCGTCGGGGAAGGCGAGTTCGCCGATCAGGAGGGCGACGGTGAAGCCGATTCCGGCCAGCGTGGCGAGTCCGAGGACATCGGCCCAGGCGAGCTCCGGGTTGAGCTCCGCTCTGGTGAAGCGGGCGGCGAGGTACGTACCGAGGAAGATGCCGAGGATCTTGCCCGCGACGAGGCCGATCACGACGGCGAGGGGCTCGGGGTCGGTGAAGACGTGGGTGAGCGCGGCGGTGGAGACGCTGACGCCGGCGGCGAAGAGGGCGAACAGCGGGACCGCGATGCCCGCGGAGACGGGGTGCAGCCGGTGCGAGACCCGGGATCCCGGCGAGTGCGCCTCCCCCTTGTCGCGGGTGGTGCGCAGGATCAGGCCCATGGCGACACCGGCCACGGTGGCGTGGACACCGGAGTTGTACATCAGCGCCCAGATCGCGATGCCGAGCGGCACGTACCACCACCAGCCGCGCACCCGGAAGCGCTGGAGGGCGGAGAAGAGGACGAGCCCGGCGACGGCTGCGCCCAGAGCCCGGAAGTCGAGATCCGAGCTGAAGAAGATCGCGATGATGAGGATGGCGCCGAGGTCGTCGACGACCGCCAGGGTGAGCAGGAAAGCCCGCAGGGCCGAGGGCAGATGGGTGCTGATGACGGCGAGGACCGCGAGGGCGAAGGCGATGTCGGTGGCCATGGGGACGGCCCAGCCCTCCAGGCTGCCCCCGCCCGCGGTGGCGGTGAGCGCGTACAGGGCGGCCGGTACGGCCATGCCGCACAGCGCGGCGATGACGGGCAGCGCCGCGGTGGCGGGGGTGCGCAGCTCGCCGATGACCAGTTCGCGTTTCAGCTCGATGCCCGCGACGAGGAAGAAGACCGCGAGCAGCCCGTCGGCGGTCCAGTGCCCGACGGACAGGTCCAGGCCGAGGGCGGGTATGCCGAAGTGGAAGTCCCGTACGGACTCGTACGCCGCGCTCCACGGACTGTTCGCCCACACCAGCGCGACGACAGCGGCGGCGAGGAGGACGAGTCCGCCGACGGTCTCCGTGCGCAGGGCTTCGGTGACGGCCTGGCGTTCGGGCCAGGGAAGCAGTCCGAAAATGACCTTGCGGGAGCGGTCCTGGGCCATGAAAAGGTGCCTCCGGGACATGTCGATGTCGACGATCGGGCACACATGGCCCCTCGGACGCCGACCAGACTTCCCGGCACACCAGCATCGCGTTGATGCGTTCTTTACACCCTATCGGGTGGCCGGGGGTCTCACCAGGCGTCCCTCACGTGCGAGGACGGGCGAGAGGGCCCGTGCCCACCAAAGGCGCGAGGTGGGTACGGGCCCTCTCGGGAGCCGGGCCGCGGGGGCGGTCAGACGGTGGTCTTCACCGGCTCCGGGTCTGCGTCCTCGTCCGTGTCGAGGCCGGCGTCGCGCTTCTTGACGAAGGCGAGGAAGGAGTTCAGCTCCCTCTTGACGACGGGGGCGAGGAGGTACAGGCCGATGATGTTGATGACGGCGAGCATGAAGAGCACCGCGTCGGCCATGTCGATCAGCGTCTGGAGCGTGAGCAGCGATCCGGCCACCGCGAAGAGGGTGTAGACGATCTTGTAGATGGTCTCGCTGGTCCGGCTGCGGCCGAAGAGGTGCGTCCATGCCTTGACGCCGTCTTGATGCCGGTGCCGCTCCCTCGGCGCCGCCTCTCTTCCGTCGCGTGTCACCCTTGGTCTCCGCGCGCGTCGGGAAGACGTCGACGGCGCGTCAGGATCCGGGGAGGGGCCGTGGCCGAACGAGAGACGAGCGAGGACTACCTCGCGGGGTACGCCGAGATGCTGGCGGCCGTGTGCGCGACGGGCCGGCGGCTGACCCGCGAGGAGCTGGAGGGGCTGCGGTCGCGCGGGGAGCGGGCCGCGGAGGCCGGCCTGGGGCTCCGCGCCCTCGTGCGCGCCCATCTCTCGGCCGCGAGGACGACCCACCCCGCCCTGCCCCGGGCCGCCCACGACCATCTGCTGGCGGCCGTCGAGCAGGCCGTCGACGCCTTCGCCGAGGGCCACGAGCGCGCCCAGCTTCTGGCGGTACGTCAGGAGGAGGCGGCACGCCGGGAGTTCATCGACGACCTGCTGTACGGGCGCAGCGACCTCGGCCGCCTCGCCGAGCGCGCGGAACGCTTCGGTCTGCTCCTCTCCCACGCCCACGCCGTGGCCGTCGCCGAAGGGCCGGAGCCGTACGCCGACGGATACCCGGTCTCCCGGGGCATCGAGTCCTCGCTCGTCGCCCGCTTCGGCGACCGCCGGATCCTCCTCACCACCAAGGACGGCCGGCTGATCTGCATCGCCCCGGCGGACGAACCCGACGTGCTGACCCACTTCGCGAAGCAGGCGTACGCGGCCACCGACGGCGGCCGGGTCGCCATCGGCCGCCCGCACCCCGGCGCGGGCGGCGTCGTCCACTCCTACGAGGAGGCCCTCAACGCCCTCGATCTCGCCGCCCGCATGAGCCTGGACGACCCCGTCCTGCACGCCGCCGACCTGCTCGTCTACCCCGTGCTCACCCGCGACCGGCAGGCGATGGCCGACCTGGTGGTCAGCGTGCTCGGCCCGCTCCGGAACGCGCGCGGTGGCGCCCAGCCGCTCATCGACACCCTCACGACGTACTTCGACACCGGCTGCGTCGCCGCCGAGGCCGCCCGGCGACTCACCCTGAGCGTCCGCGCCATGACGTACCGGCTCGAGCGCATCCACCGGCTGACCGGCGCCGACCCGGGCGACCCCGTCCAGCGCTACACGCTCCAGACCGCCGTCGTCGGCGCCCGCCTGCTGGGCTGGCCCGAGCAGGAACTCTGACCCCGGGTCAGGGTCTGCCCGGTCGGGGGAGTTCGGTCAGGGGAGTTCGGTGAACGCCTCCACCGCGCGCGTCTTGCCGGTGACGACGAGGATGTCGCCCTTCTCGACGACCGTCTCGGCGGTCGCGTACGTGAAGTCCTCCCCCGGCCGCTTGATGCCGACGACCGTGACGCCGTACTCGCTGCGCACCTGGGAACGGCCGAGCGGCTTGCCGGTGGCGACCTGTGGGGCGACGGTCTTCACCAGCGCGTAGTCGTCGTCGAACTCGATGAAGTCGAGCATCCGGCCGGTGACCAGGTGCGCCACGCGCTCGCCCATCTCGTGCTCGGGCAGGACGACGTGAGGGACCCCGAGGCGTTCGAGGATCTTGCCGTGCTGACGGCTGATCGCCTTGGCCCAGATGTTGGGGACGCCGGCTTCGAGGAGGTTGGAGCTGACGAGGATGCTCGCCTCGATGTCGCTGCCGATGCCCACCACGGCGCTGGTGAACTCGTGGACGCCGAGCTGGTTGAGCACGACGGGGTCCGTGGAGTCGGCCACGGCGGCGTGGGTGAGCAGGTCGCTGTACTTCTGGACGAGGCGGGCGTCCGTGTCGATGCCCAGGACGTCCCAGCCGCGGCGCATCAGCTCGTTGGCGAGGGAGAACCCGAAACGGCCCAGGCCGATGACGGCGACGCGCTGGTCCGCCTGTGCGGGGGACCGATCGGTCGGCCGCCGGCGGCGGCGCCGGCGCAGATGGTGCAGGAAGTCAGCCAATGACGGGTCGCTCCTCGGGGAGTTCGTAGCGTCGTGTGCGCTCGCGCAGGGCGAGCGCGGAGACGAGGGTGATGGGGCCGATGCGGCCGATGAACATCAGCGCGACGAGAATCAGCCGGCCGGCCTCCGGCAGGTCGGCGGTGATGCCGGTCGACAGGCCCACCGTCGCGAAGGCCGACACGGCCTCGAACAGGACGGCCTCCAGCGGCGCGTCGCTCACCGACAGCAGCGCCAGGGTGGAGCTCATGACCAGGCCCACGCCGAGGAGGGCCACGGTGAGTGCCTGCCGCAGTGCGTGGGGCGCGAGCCGACGGCCCAGGACGGCGGAGGTGGGCTCGCCGCGGACCTCCGCGACGATCGCGGCGGCCAGCACGGCGAAGGTGGTGACCTTGATGCCGCCGGCCGTTCCCGCACTGCCGCCGCCGATGAACATCAGGATGCACGTCATCAGGAGCGTCGAGGCCTGCAGCGCACCGATGTCGAGCGAGTTGAAGCCCGCGGTGCGGCTCATCGACGAGTAGAAGAAGCTGTTCAGGAGCTTGCCGGGCACGTCGTGCGCGCCGAGAGTGGCCGGGTTGGTCCACTCGAGCAGCCCCGTGAGCACGGTGCCGACCAGCAGCAGGACGAGCGTCGTCAGCACGGTGAGCTTGGTGTGCAGGGTCCAGTTCGTGCGGCCGGTGGTCCGCGCGCGGTGACGGTGACGCAGCATCTCCAGAAGGACCGGGAAGCCGATGCCGCCGAGGATGACGGCCGCCGCGATCGGCAGTGTGATCCACGCGTCCTGGGCGTAGCGGGTGAGGCTGTCCACGTGCAGGCCGAAGCCGGCGTTGTTGAACGCGGACACGGCGTGGAAGAACCCGAGGTACGCCGAGTCCCAGAAGCCGTTCCCGTACCCGTACCGGAAGCGCAGCGCCAGGAACGCGCCGACGGCCAGCTCCACGGCCAGCGTGCTGCCCGCCACGCCGATCAGGACCCTCCGCACGTCCCCGATGCCGAGGCTCCGCGTCTCGGCCTGGGCTGTGAGCTGCATCCGCAGCCGCAGCCGGCCGGCGACGAGGAGGGCGAGCAGGGAGGCCATCGTCATGATCCCGAAGCCACCGACCTGGATGAGCGCGAGGATGACGCCTTCGCCGAAGCCGCTCCAGTAGGTGCCGGTGTCCACGACCGCGAGCCCGGTCACGCAGACGGCGGAGGTGGACGTGAACAGCGCGGTCGACACGTCGGTGGCCCGGCCGCTCTCCGTCGCGAGCGGCAGCATCAGCAGCAGGGTGCCGACGGCGACGACTCCGGCGAACCCGAGGACGACCGTCCGGGCGGGATGGGCCGTGAAGAACGCGCGCGCACGTCGGGGTGCGGAGGTCACCACGGTCTTGAGCTCCCTTTTCCCGCGCGGAGACGCTGCCTGGACGTCAGGGGAGCGTAGACGATCGACGGCCCGTCGCCGCATCCGGCTCGCCCGGCCGCTGTGCGGCTGTCCAGCCGCCCTTCACCCTCATCGGGCCGCCGTTCGGCGTGGTCCGGCCACCGTCCGGCCTGGTCCGTGGGGTCGCGCGGCCCTATTCTGGACGTCCCCGGGCAGCCCGGCTGAGCGCGGACACCCGTCCGTCGCGTGGTCGTGCCGACTGGTACGGACGCTGGCTGGCGAAAGCCCTCGAGCGGACGGTCGCCGCCCCGGCGGTCGTCGTGGGGCACTCACTGGGCGGAGCGATAGCGCTCGTCCGCGCGTCGGAGCGGATCGGGGCCCGGGTCCTGGTCTCGCCCGCGGGCCTGGTCCGCCTGCGGGTCAGACCCGCGGCTTCGGGGCGACGCTTCCCTGGCTCCTGCGTCCCACTCTTCCCCGGGCCGAACGGCTCGTGCGCCACATGGTGGGGCGCGGGGCGCGGCCGGCGCGCGAACTGGCCGAGTGGATGGAGCTCGTCGGAGCCTCGTGCCACAGCAGCCTCGCCCCCGCGCCACTGCCGCCGCGTGTGCTGGTGGAGGCTCGGCGACGGTCGTGCTTCGTGGCCGTGGGCGCTGACGACACGCTTCTGCCTCCGTCCCGTCCGAGGCGAGCCGCCGCACGGCTGGGCACCGACCTGCGGGTGCTGGACAACGCCGGGCACGTGGCGCTGGACGAGGCCGCGGACGGCGTCGCCGCGTTGGCGGCTGATGCCCTCGCCCGCGTGGCCGCCGGCCGAGGCGGCGGCGGACCGTCGCGGGCGCCCGGTGTCTGACGCTCGATCACGGCATCAGGAACGCGTCAAGGATTGCCGGACTTCGGCAGTGACCCTCTGTACGCGTCGGTGTGACCATACGTCTGATGACGGGTAACGCCCGGGCGCCCCGGCACGGCGTACAGCCTCCAGCG
The DNA here is from genome assembly GCF_042888285.1 of Streptomyces sp. NPDC003035. NCBI lineage: Bacteria > Bacillati > Actinomycetota > Actinomycetes > Kitasatosporales > Streptomycetaceae > Streptomyces > Streptomyces sp. NPDC003035. The sequence goes on from NZ_JBIAPJ010000003.1 coordinate 222,080, forward strand.
GATCCCTGTCCAGGCTGCCTGGACTCACGCGACGGAACGCCGGGAATGTTCTTGGCATTCCGGCTCCCCGTGGCGGGGTGGAGGGTCAGGGGAAAGGGGGAGGACATGGTCGTGCTGCCGCAGCACACCGCGCGGGGGGTTCTGGCAGGACACATGGTGGTCTGCGGTGACGACGGGCTCGCGCACCGGCTGGCCGCCGAGTTGCGGGACGTCTACCGCCAGCGGGTCGTCCTCGTCGTCCCCGGGGAACGGGCGACGGGGCAGCCCGCCGCGCTGTCGCGCGCGGCGGAGCTGCTGACCCGGATCGGGGGTTCCGCGGCCGACGCCGGCAGCGGCGGCGTGGTGGTGCCGGTCCGGGAGGTCGTGGCGTCGGCGCCCACCGAGGACGTCCTGCTGGGGGCCGGTGTCGACCAGGCCGCCGCCCTGGCCCTGCTGTACGAGGACGACGAGACGAACCTGCGTGCCGCGCTCGCCGCCCGCAGGCTGAGCCCGGGACTGCGGCTCGTGGTCCGCATGTACAACCGCAAGCTGGGACAGCACCTGGAGGAACTCCTCGACCAGGCGGCCCTCGTCGCCGTGCCCGGTCTGGACCGGGCCGTCCTGGAGGCGTCCACGACCGTGCTCTCCGACGCGGACACGGCCGCGCCCGCGCTCGCCGCCTCGGCGATCGCCGGAACGAGCAAGGTCGTCCAGGCGGACGGGCTGCTGCTCCGCGCCGTCGAGCGGACCCCGCCCGGGCGGGGCGAGGTGCCGGACCCGGGGCTGTGCACCCTGGCCCTGCTGTCGTCCACGACCACGGACCCGGCGGGCGCCGAGGGCTCCGACACCAGCGGCCCGCAGGGACCCCAACTCCTCCCGGACGACCACACCGTGCAGGCCGCCACGGGGCGCGGCACCGTCGTCCTGGAGACCGTACGGCACGCCGCGCCCGCCGTACCGAACCGGCGCCGCACCGGCAGGAGGGCACCGCTGGGCGAGTTGTTCTCCGCCCGGCTCCGCTGGGCGCTCGCGGGTATCGCCGGCTGCGTCCTGGCCCTGACCGTCACCACCACCCTGCTCACCGACGCGGACCCGGTCCACGCGGCGTACCTGACCCTGCTCGACCTGTTCTCGATCAACGACCCCGCCGTCGACGACTCGTCCACGCGCCAGATCCTGCAACTCCTGTCCGGTCTCGTCGGCCTCGCCCTGCTCCCCCTCCTCATAGCGGGCGCCCTGGAAGCCCTCGGCACCTTCCGCGCGGCCGGCGCGCTGCGGCGTCCGCCTCGGGGCCTGTCCGGTCATGTCGTCCTGCTCGGACTGGGCAAGATCGGCGCCCGGGTCCTCGCCCGCCTGCGCGAACTCGACATCCCCGTCGTCTGCGTCGAGGAGGACCCGGAGGCCCGGGGCATCCCGCTCGCCCGCGGCCTCGGCGTCCCGGTCGTCCTCGGCGACGTCACGGAGGAGGGCGTCCTGGAGGCGGCCAAGATCCACCGGGCGCACGCGCTGCTCGCCCTCACCAGTTCCGACACCACCAACCTGGAGGCCACGCTCTACGCCCGCACGGTGAAGCCGGACCTCCGGGTCGTCCTGCGGCTGTACGACAACGACTTCGCCACCGCCGTCTACCGCACCCTGCGCACCGTCCACCCGGACGCCCTCACCCGCAGCCGCAGCGTCTCCCACCTCGCGGCGCCCGCGTTCGCGGGCGCCATGATGGGCCGCCAGATACTCGGTGCCATCCCCGTCGAACGGCGAGTCCTGCTCTTCGCCGCGCTCCTCGTGGAAGGGCATCCCCAGCTCGAGGGACACACCGTCGCCGAAGCCTTCCGCCCGGGCGCCTGGCGCGTCCTCGCCCTCGACACCGCGGGCCCCGGCCGACGACGGCCGGACCTCGCCACCCCGCACCCCGACGGCGAGGACCCCCAGCTGCTGTGGGACCTCCATCCCGGCTACGTCCTGCGCCCCCAGGACCGGGTCGTCATCGCCGCCACGCGGCAAGGGCTCGCCGACCTCCTGGAGACGGCGCCGTCCCAGCCCGGTGCCACCACCCGCGCGGACCGCCGCGGACCGCCGTGGATCGCCGGGGCGTAGGCTTCGCCCAGCAGCAACGCGGCCCGGGGGCGGAGCACATGACGGCAGGGACAGCACAGCGGTGGGGGTCGACCCTCGACTCGGTCGTGGTGTACGCGCAGGGCGCCGTATGCCGCCGCCTGGCCCGGGGCAGCGTGCCGCCGGACGGCAGGGTGCGGGTGACGGGACTGCCCCGTTCGCTGGACCCTGGCTCCCTGCGGGCCCGTGTGCTGGGTGCCGCCGGGGTGCGTGTCACGGAGGTCCGGGTGGAGATCGAGGCCGAGCCGCAGGGCACCGGCGCCCCCGACGCGTTGCGGCGCGAGGCCGAGCGCCTGCGTGAGGAGTACGCGGCGGCGCGAGGTCGCCGGGATCGCCAACAGGTCCTGATCCAGGAGGTCCAGGGCCTGCGCCCGGTGCCGCCGGCCCGCAAACGCGAGGATCCGCACCGCCGCACCGCGGTCGACGCGTGGCTGGAGCTCGCCGACTTCGTCGACGGCCGGCTGACGACCCTGCACGCCCGTCTCGTCGAGCTGGAGGAGGCGCTGGTCCGCGTCGAGCACGACCTCGGCGTCGCCGAGGACAGGCTCGCCCGAGCCTCCACCGACGCACCGTCGGCACACGTGACGGCCACGGTCTGCGCGGTCCTGACCCTCGACGTCTCCGGCACCCTCACCGACGCCGGCGACGCGGAGGCAGAAGTGGAGCTGGAGTACGGGGTGCCGGGCGCCGTCTGGGTACCGGCCTACCGTCTCACCCACCGTCAGGGCGACGGCACGGGCCGTCTGGTGCTGCGCGCCTCGGTCGCCCAGCGCACCGGCGAGGACTGGACCGGTGTACGGATCGCCCTGGCCACGGCCGACCTCCGGCGCCGCACCGATCTGTCGAAGCTCCGCTCGCTCCGGATCGGCCGCCGTCAGCCCGCGCCGGCACCGTCCGGCTGGCGCGAACCTCCGGCCGGGCTCGCCGACCTGTTCGCCGGGTACGCGGCGGCCGGCCCCCGGCCTGCCACGACCGCCATGCCCGGGGCCGGCGCGGCCGGGGCCGTATCCGGCGCCGTATCCGGGCCTGTTCCGCCCCCACCGCCACCGCCGCCCGCACCGCAGGCGCCGCGGGGTTACGGTGCGCCGCCCGTCTCGCCTCCGCCTGCCGCCGCGCTCCCGGTGCCCGGTGGCGCGTACGGCGGCCCCTCCCCGGCCCCCGCTCGACCGGGCGCCAGGCCGGGCGCCCAGCCGGGTGGGGACGCCAGGTCCTTCGCGGGGGCACCCGCGGCCATGGCACCCGGGGCTCCCGGCCAGGCCCCTCCCCCACCGTCCCCGCCCCCGGCGGCCGGTCCGCCGCAGCCGAGCGGCGCCGAACTCGACTACGCCGCCCTCGTGCTGTGCGGCCCCGACGAGCAGGCCGGCCGCAGGGGCCGGCTGTTCCCCGACTCCCCCTTCGACCCGGTGGCGGCCGAGTACCGCCGCCGTGCCGAAGCGGTGGCCGCGCTGCCGCTGCCCGGACACGCCGTGCGTCCACGCGAGTCGGCGGGTTCCTTCGACCACCGCTTCGATGCCGCCGCCCGCGCCGACATCCCGTCGGACGGCACCTGGCACACCATCACCGTCGGGGAGATCCCGGTCGGTCTGCGCACCGAATACCTCTGCGTGCCGTCCGTCGAGCAGACCGTGTACGCGACGCTGGTGCTCGCGAACGCCACCGACCAGGCCCTCCTTGCCGGCCCGGTGGAGGTCACCGTCGACGACGACTTCCTGCTGACCGCCGCACTGCCCACGCTCGCCCCCGGCGGTGTCCGCCGGGTCGGGCTCGGGCCGGCCGAGGGCATCCGGGTCACACGCCGGACGCATCTGCAGGAGTCGGCCTCCGGCCTGCGCAACCACACCACCGTGCTCGACCACCGCGTCCACGTGGAGCTGGCCAACCGGCTCGCGCGGCCCGTCACCGTCGAGGTCCACGAACGGGTGCCGGTGACCTCCGAACCGGACGTACGGGTCGAGGAGCGGGCCGACTGGACGGCACCGGAGGCGGGCGCCGGGCACGAGCACCACGCGCCGGGCACCCGTGTCTGGCGGGTGGACCTGCCCGCCGGTGGCACCGCCGCCCTCGACGGCGGCTACGAGATCCGTATCCCGGCCGGCAAAGCCCTGGTCGGCGGCAACCGCAGGAGCTGACACACGCCATGTCCACGGACTCGAAGCCGATCCCCCTCCCTGTCACCGCCGTCACCTGCCTGGAGGACCGCGCGCTCGTCGAGCGCGCCGTCCGGCTCGATCTGGCGGCCGGGGTCCAGCGGCTGCGGCTGGGACCGGTCAGCGCGCTGGCCGTCGACCGCACCCTCCATGCCGAGCTGACCTCCGGTCACCCGGCGACCGTGCTCGACGCGCGGATCGTCCGCACCTGGACGCCGCGGCAGCCGCTGCCGTCGGCCGACGACGACTCTCCCCTGCGCCGCCGCGTCCACACCCTCGAAGAGGAGCGGCTCACGCTGGAGCAGCGCCGCGATCGGCTGCGGGCCCGCCTCGACCTGCTGGGCACCCTCGCGGCCGATGTGCTGCGGGAGATCGGCGAGGGCGCCGGATCCGGGGAGACCGAAGGGCCGCGCTGGGCGCGCGAACTGGACCGGGTGGACGCCGAGCGCGACACGTACGGCGAGCGGCTCCGCGCCGTGGAGGCCCGGCTGGCCGCGCTCGCCGTCGAGCTCGGGGAGACGGAGCGGGCCATGGACCTCGCCGAGGAGGAGCCCGCCGAGTTGGTCGCTCATGTCGAACTGACCGTGGAGGCGGCGGCCGCCGGTCCGGTCGGGCTGCGGCTGACCCACCTCACCCCCTGCGCGCTGTGGCGGCCCGCGTACCGGGCCGTGCTCGACGGGGACTCCCTGACGCTGGAGACCGACGCGATGGTCTGGCAGCGCACCGGCGAGGACTGGTCGGACGTACGGCTGACGCTGTCGACGGCCCGCTCGGCGTCGGCCACCGAACCGCCGCGCCTCGCCGAGGACCGGCTGACGCTCAGGGAGCGCTCCGCCGCGGAGCGCCGCAAGGTCGACGTCGAGCTGCGCGAGGAGGAGATCGCGGACCTCGGGCCCGTCCCCGTGCTCGGCCTGCCGGGGGTGGACGACGGCGGCGAGACGCGGGTGCTGAGCGCCCCGGCGCCGGTGTCCGTGCCCGGCGACGGCCGCGCGCACCGGGTGCCGCTCTCCGTCTTCACCACGGGCGCGAGCAGCGAGTACAGCTGCTCGCCCGAGCTGTCGCCGCTGGTCACCCAGGTGGTGCGGTGCGACAACCTTTCCGGCCATGTGTTGCTCGCCGGGCCCGTGGACCTGGTCCGCGGCAGCGGTTTCACCGGCCGCGGCACGCTGGACTTCACCGCGCCCGGCGCCCCCGTCGAGCTCGCCTTCGGCAGCCGCGACGACCACCGGGTGGTCCGGGAGACCGAGGAGTCCCGCGATTCCACCGGGATCACGCAGCGGACCGTGGTCACCCGCACGGTCCGGCTGCACCTGTCCCGGTTCTCCGCCCCGGGCGAGCACGGCGAACGGGTGATCGTCGTCCGGGAGCGGATCCCGGTCTCCGAGGTCTCGGCGGTGGAGGTACGCCTCCGTAAGGAGGCCTGCTCCCCGGCGCCCGACGCGGTCGACGCCGAAGGCATCGCCCGCTGGGACGTCCCTCTCCCTCCCGGCGGCCGCCGCACGGTCACGCTGGTCTACGAGCTGTCGGCGAGCGCCAAGGTCGCCGGTCTCTGAGCCTGCCGGACCCTCTTCTCCCCCTCCCGCCCGCTCGGCTCTTCCGGTCGGTGTGGGCGCTCACGGTCGGCATTCCTCATCGCCTCGCGGGTAGACGACGACTGCTTGTTACGCGGGGTGCCCTGCGTGTTCTCGTGGCAAGGCGGTCTGCCGTGCGCGACCATACGGGCGGGTCGCAGTGCTCGATACAAGAACAGCGGACAACCTCAAGAGCAAGCAGGCCAGCAGAGGGAATCACCGACACAGGAAGAAGGACGGACGTGTCCGGCAGCGAAAGCGAGAACCCAGCAATCCCCTCCCCCGCCCCGGCGCCGACTCGTCCCAGGACGAACCGGGACTGGTGGCCGAATCAGCTGGACCTTCAGGTACTTCACCAGCATTCACCTCAGTCCGATCCGATGGACGAGGACTTCTCCTATGCCGAAGAGTTCAGGACCCTGGACCTCGACGCGCTGAAGCAGGACGTCTTCGAGGTGATGACGACGTCGCAGGACTGGTGGCCCGCGGACTACGGCCACTACGGGCCGCTCTTCATCCGGATGAGCTGGCATGCGGCGGGCACGTACCGTATCGCCGACGGCCGGGGCGGTGGCGGCTCCGGTGCCCAGCGCTTCGCCCCGCTCAACAGCTGGCCGGACAACGCGAGCCTCGACAAGGCGCGCCGTCTGCTCTGGCCGGTCAAGCAGAAGTACGGCCGGAAAATCTCCTGGGCCGATCTTCTGGTCTTCGCCGGCAACTGCGCGATGGAATCGATGGGGTTCAAGACGTTCGGATTCGGATTCGGGCGGGAGGACATCTGGGAACCCGAGGAAATCTTCTGGGGGCCCGAGGACACCTGGCTCGGAGATGAGCGCTACAGCGGTGACAGGGAACTCACCGGTCCTTTCGGTGCCGTGCAGATGGGGCTGATCTACGTCAATCCGGAGGGCCCGAACGGAAATCCGGATCCGCTCGCCGCCGCCCGGGACATTCGCGAGACGTTCGGGCGCATGGCGATGAACGACGAGGAGACGGTCGCGCTCATCGTCGGCGGCCACACCTTCGGCAAGTGCCACGGTGCGGTCGACCCGGAGTACATCGGTCCGGAGCCCGAGGGCTGCCCCGTGGAGTACCAAGGCCTCGGCTGGAAGAACACGTACGGCACCGGCAAGGGCGCCGACGCGCTCACCAGCGGGCTGGAGGGCGCGTGGACCTCCGAGCCGACGAAGTGGGACAACGGGTATCTGGACAACCTGTTCCGCTACGAGTGGGAGCTGACGACGAGTCCGGCGGGTGCGAAGCAGTGGACGCCCACGGATCCCTCGGCCAGGGACACGGTTCCCGATGCCCATGATCCGTCGAAGAGGCACGCTCCCATGATGCTGACGACGGACCTCGCGCTGAAGGTGGATCCGGTCTACGGGCCGATCGCGAAGAGCTTCCACGAGAACCCGGAGAGGCTCGCGGACGCGTTCGGCAAGGCGTGGTACAAGCTGTTGCACCGCGACATGGGGCCCGTGTCGCGCTACCTCGGCCCGTGGGTTCCCGAGCCGCAGCTGTGGCAGGACCCCGTCCCCGCGGTGGATCACGAACTGGTCGGGCAGCAGGACGTCGCCGCCCTCAAGGAGAGGATCCTCGGCTCGGGGCTGTCCCTGTCGCAGCTGGCCACGACCGCGTGGGCGTCCGCGGCGAGCTTCCGCGGCACCGACAAGCGGGGCGGGGCCAACGGGGCGCGGATCCGGCTCGCGCCGCAGAAGGACTGGGAGGTCAACGACCTGCCCGAGGTGACCGAGACGGTGCAGAGCCTCGAGCGGATCCAGCAGGACTTCAACGGCTCGCAGACCGGCGGTACGAGGGTCTCCCTCGCCGACCTGATCGTCCTCGGCGGGTGCGCGGCGGTCGAACGGGCCGCGAAGAACGCCGGGTACGACATCACGGTCCCGTTCGCGCCGGGGCGCACGGACGCCTCGCAGGAGCAGACGGACGCGGAGACGTTCGCCGTGCTGGAGCCCGCGGCGGACGGCTTCCGCAACTACCTCAGGACGGGCGAGAAGCTCTCACCGGAGACCCTGCTCCTGGACCGCGCCAACATGCTGACGCTGACCGCTCCCGAGATGACGGTCCTGGTCGGCGGTATGCGGGCCCTGAACACCGGCTTCGGGCGCTCACCGCACGGCGTCCTCACCGACCGGCCCGAGACGCTGACCAACGACTTCTTCGTCAACCTGCTCGACATGGGTACGGAGTGGAAGGCGTCGACCTCGGCCGAGAACGTGTTCGAAGGTCGGGACCGCGCCACGGGCGAGGTGAAGTGGACGGCCACGGCCGTGGACCTCGTCTTCGGTTCGCACTCCCAGCTCCGTGCCCTCTCGGAGGTGTACGCGTCCCGGGACGCGGGCGAGAAGTTCGTGCGCGACTTCGTGGCGGCGTGGGACAAGGTGATGAACCTCGACCGGTTCGACCTCGCCTGAGCCCGAGGTCCCGGTCGGCCGAGGAGCGGCCGACCGGGACCTCCTGCCCGTGGCGGCGTCGGCAGGTCCGGCGCCCAGCCGGGCGCGGATGCGCTCCGCCGGTCCCTCGTCGAACGCCATGACAGCCCTCACTCCCGCAGCCGTCGGCTCAGCTGCCGCTCCAGGTCCCGCAGGTCCTTGACCAGCGAGGAGCGTACCTTCCGCCCCATCAGGGGCGCTGCCATCCGGTACGCACCGGACGCGTCGCCGCGCACGCGGATCCGGGCGAGCGTGCCGCCGTCCGGATGCGGGGCGAAGGTGTACGTCACGTGCATCGGCAGGGGCCCGGCGACCGAGACCATGTCCAGCAGCCTCGGCGGCTCGTACGCGGCGACGCGGAGGACGTAGTCGATCCGCCTGCCCAGAAAGTACGCGGTCCGCGTCACCTCGGCCCCGGCCCCGAACCCGCCCGCCGTGGCCTCGCGGGTCAGCTCCGCCGTGCGGATGCCCTGGGTCCACTCGGCGTCGTGGCGCCAGTCCATCGCGTACGCCGCCACCTGCTCGCACGGCCACGGGATCACCCGCTCCACCGTCTCGTCGATGGCCATCCGCTGCCCCGTCTCTCGCCGACGGTTCCGCCGACAGTTCTATGGACCCATCCCGGGCGAGCACCGGCAACCCGGGCTGCGACCCGCCCCTGCGGAACCGTTTCCTTCAGGAGGATATGGGAGGTTTGGTCCAGCTCTGTCGGGTCAGGCGCGGAAGAGACAAGGGCTCACCGCACGAAAGGAATCCGACGTGTCGCTCGACGGAAAGAACGTCCTCGTTCTCACGACGAACTACGGGACGGAGCAGGACGAGCTGCAGAAGCCGGTGGCCGCGCTCCGCGACGCGGGGGCGCGCGTCACGGTCGCCGCGCAGGAGGACGAGCCCGTCCAGACCCTCGTCTCCGACCGCCGGCCCGGTGCCGTCGTCGAACCGGACACGACCTTCGCGAAGGCCGGGGCGGACGAGTACGACGCCGTGATCGTGCCAGGCGGCACCGTGAACGCCGACCAGCTGCGGACGGACGGCGATGCTCAGCGCCTGGTCTCCGCCCTCGCCGAGGCCGGCAAGCCGGTGGCCGCCATCTGCCACGGACCGTGGCTCCTCGTGGACAGCGGCCTGGCCAAGGGTCGTGAACTCACGTCGTACGCGTCGCTCCGCGCCGACCTCGAGAACGCGGGCAGCAGGTGGGTGGACAAGGAGGTCGTGGTCGACACCTCGGGCAGCCACACCTTGATCACCTCCCGCAAGCCGGACGACCTGGACGCCTTCTCGGCGGCCGTCGTGCGCACCCTCGAGGGCGCGAGCTGAGGCCCGAGACCCCCACTCAAGCCACCCTGAACCGAGTGCAGGCGATACATCATGACCACCGCACGCGACATCATGACTCCGGACGCGACCTGCGTCCGCGCGTCCGAGACCGTCGTCGACGCCGCACGGAAGATGGTCGAACTCGACGTGGGAGCCCTGCCGATCTGCGGCCCCGACGAGCGGCTGAAGGGCATGCTCACCGACCGCGACATCGTCGTGAAGGTCGTCGCCCAGGGCAAGGACCCGGGGAGCTGCACGGCTGGTGAGCTCGCTCAGGACGAGATCATCACCGTCTCCGTCGACGACAGCGTGGAGGACGTGCTGCGCGTCATGAGCGAGCACCGGATCCGCCGCGTCCCCGTCATCGACGGCCACATCCTCGTCGGCATCATCGCCCAGGCCGACGTGGCCCGGCATCTGCCCGAAGGACAGGTCGGCGGTCTCGTCGAGAACGTCTCCACAGAAACCTGACGGCGTGAGCCATGAGGAGGAGGAAGAACCGATGAACACACCCGACCGCGGCAGCAGCAAGTCGGGCCCTCGGCTCGACGACGAGCGCAAGAAGGAGGTCGAGGGACAGATCCGGTCCGGCCGGTCGACCCGGGCGGAGGACTGGCACGACCCGGAACCGCCGGTGGACCCCCCTCCGTACACGGAGGAACGCGAGACCTCCCGGCTCCAGGACCCGCGAGAAGACCGCTAGGGCATCGGAGATTTCGGCGGGACGGCTCCCGGACGGCAACGTGCCGTCCGGGAGCCGTGCGTGAGGCCGTTCACCCGGTGCCTCACCCCGTACCGCCGGACCACCCGTTCGATCCGGTACGGAACACCTCGCCCCTGCGGACCGCGAACGGCCCGATGGCCAGCAGGTCGATCGGCGTCGAGGCGAAGCACTCCAGCGCGTCCCGCGGATCGTCCACCATCGGCCGGCCCGCCGTGTTCAGACTCGTGTTGACGACGACCGGCAGGCCGGTGCGCCGCTCGAACTCCTCCAGCATCCGCGCCACCAGGGGTTCGTGCCGCCGGTCCACCGTCTGGATCCGAGCGGTGCCGTCGACGTGGACGACGGCCGGGATGCGCCCGCGCCAGCGCGGAGCGACGTTCTGCACGAACAGCATGTACGGACTGGGCAGTGGGCCGTCGAAGACCTCCGCGCACCGTTCCGTCAGGACCATCGGCGCGACCGGGCGGAACTGTTCCCGCCCCTTGATGTCGTTGAGCCGCTCCAGATTCCCGGCGTGCCCCGGATGCGCGAGCAGCGAGCGGTGCCCCAGCGCCCTCGGCCCGTACTCCGAGCGCCCCTGGAACCAGGCCACGACCGCGTTCGCGGCCAGCGCCTCCGCGACGGTGGCGGCGATGTCGGGAGGGCGTTCGAAGGGCACCGCGGCCGTCTTCAGGCGCCCGGCGAGCTCGGCGTCCGACCAGTCCCGCCCGAGCGCGGCGCCCGGCATCGGCGCCGGTTCCTCGCCCGCCTCCGCCGACAGCAGCAGCGCCCCGCCGAGGGCCGTCCCGGCGTCACCGGCGGCGGGCTGCACCCAGACCCGGGAGAACGGCCCCTCCAGGGCGATCCGGGAGTTCGCCACGCAGTTCAGGGCCACTCCGCCGGCGAGCGTCAGCACGCTGTCGTGGGTACGGCCGTGCAGCCAGCGCACGAGATCGAGCAGCGTCTCCTCCACAACCGCCTGGGCACTGGCGGCCAGGTCCGCGTGGTCCCCGGTCCACGGTTCGCCGGGCGCGCGCGGCGGTGCCAGTTCCGCCCAGGGCACGCCGTGCGCCCGGAAGCCTCCGTCACCCGTGGGATGGACGTACCGGCGCAACTCTCCGAGCATCCGCGGCGTTCCGTGCGAGGCGAGTGCCATGACCTTGAACTCGTCGGAGGAGCGCAGGAATCCGAGGTGCTCCGTCAGCTCTTCGTAGACCAGCCCGAGCGAATCCGGCAGCTGTTGGGCGCGCAGGGGTTCCAGGCGGTCGCCGACCCGCCGCGCGGCCAGGTGCGAGGCGGATTCGCCCCGCCCGTCGAGTACGAGGACCGACGAGGTCTCGGCCGCCTCGGCGGCGAAGGCCCCCGACGCGGCATGGGCCATGTGGTGCGGCACGAAGCGGACGGCCGCGGGATCCAGCCCCGGCAGCGCCGTCGCGAGAAAGGCGGGTGCGTGCCGGGCGTAGGCCTGGCGGAGGCTGTCCCAGGGATCGTCGAGGCCCAGGGTCGCGGCGGGGCGCGCCAGCTCCGGATCGTACGAGTACGCCACCAGGTCGAGGTCTCCGGGGCGCAGGCCGGCCCGGCTCAGGCACCAGCGCGCGGCCTGTTCGGGCAGCTCCCACGCGGAGAACGGCACGGGGCGTTTGCCGTGCTTGCGCCGGGAGAAGCGCTCCTCCTCCGTGGCGGCGACGGTGATGCCGTCCACGAGCAGGGCCGCGGCGGGGTCGTGGAAGAGGGCGTTGATGCCGAGAACACGCATGGCAGGCCTTTCCGGTGAGGTACGCCGGGCTCGCCCGGTCGCGGCGGACGCGGGAGTCACTGCGCGGGAGGAGACCGGAACCGGAATTCGAGCGATGGACCGGCAGGGCCCCTGCACGCGAGCGCCTGACGCGCGCGGGTGCGATCCGACAAGGGCCCGGCGGCCCGATCCTCCGGTGGCTGCGGCGTGCCGCCGGCGCCGTAGGTGCGACATCGCCATGGTGATCTCGTCGGCGACGGGCCGCGCACCGGATTGCTCCGTTCGGGTGAGAACCGTTGCGACGCTTCCGGGCAGCGCTACTCCCCGCAGTCGAAGGCCGCGCTCCTGAAGCGGCTCATGAGTGATCAGTGCGGGACGTGGGCAGTCGCACGGCGAAACCGCCCGGCTTCCCGGCCGGGCTCGGATCGAGGAGATGCCCGCGATGAACACGCGGATGGACATTCCCCCTGCCGACGAGATGATCAGCCACGACCGCACCCTGTGCACTCACCGGGCGGCCCGTACGGGTCCCGACGGGACGTCGCCGGACGAGTCGGAGGGCGCTGCCGCCGCTGATCCCGAACGGCACATCATCCGTGGCGACGATTGACCCCGCCCGCCCCCACGCGCCCGGCCTCCGGAGACCGGGCGCTTCGACGTGTGGAACCGCACGTGAAGCGGCGTACGGAACGGCGACTTTCGCCCCCGTTACCTGGCGCGATTCCGGGTAGCCGCGTGGGCGGAACCCGATGGCCCGGGTTCCACGCCACGAAGGGAGAGGCTTCATGACCGCGAATCCGAGCCCCGAAGGGCCGGCGCAGGACCGAGACACGGCGCAGGACCGGGACACGGCAGAGAACCGCGACACGGCGCAGGCCCGAGACACGACGCAGGCCCGAGAGGCGGCCCCCGGACGGCCCGGCGCGAAGCCGGCGTCTCTGGGAGAGCCCACCGATCCGCACGGCCCGCTGCCGCCCAAGCCGGACCAGAGCGGCCCGGAGACGGTCGGCCCCACGGGCCAGGCCACGGGCGAGGACCCCGCCCGGTCGTCCCAGAGCGGCGCGTACCTGACGACCGCGCAGGGCAACCGGCTGTACGAGAGCGATCACTCGCTCAAGGCCGGCAGCCGCGGCCCCGTGCTGCTGCAGGACCATCATCTGCGCGAGAAGATCACGCACTTCGACCACGAGCGCATCCCCGAACGGGTGGTCCACGCGCGCGGCGCCGCCGCACACGGCGTCTTCCGGAGCTACGGGACGGCGAGCCGGCTGACCCGGGCCGCGTTCCTCGCCGAGGAGGTCGAGACCCCCGTCTTCGTACGGTTCTCCACCGTGCTCGGCTCCCGCGGGTCCGCCGACACCGTCCGGGACACCCGCGGTTTCGCGACGAAGTTCTACACCGACGAGGGCACCTTCGACCTCGTGGGCAACAACATTCCGGTGTTCTTCATCCAGGACGCCGTGAAGTTCCCGGACATCATCCACGCGGGCAAGCCCCACCCCGACAACGAGATCCCGCAGGCGCAGAGCGCCCACGACACCTTCTGGGACTTCGTCACCCTCCACACCGAGGCCACCCACCACACGCTCTGGAACATGTCGGACCGGGGCATCCCCCGCTCCTTCCGGATGATGGAGGGCTTCGGCGTCCACACCTTCCGTCTCGTCGACGCCGAGGGCGGGACGACGCTGGTCAAGTTCCACTGGAAGCCACGGCTCGGTGTGCACTCCCTGGTCTGGGAAGAGGCGCAGATCGTCGGGGGAATGGATCCCGACTTCCACCGCCGGGACCTCCACGACGCGATCGAGGCGGGCGCCTTCCCGCAGTGGGAACTCGGCATCCAGACCTTCCCCGACACCCCTGAACAGACCTTCGAGGGCATCGACCTGCTCGACCCCACGAAGATCGTGCCCGAGGAACTGGCCCCCGTGCAGCCCATCGGACTGCTCACGCTCAACGCCAACCCCAAGAACTTCTTCGCCGAGACGGAGCAGGTCGCCTTCCACCCCGGTCACCTGGTGCCCGGCATCGACATCACCGACGACCCGCTGCTCGCCGGACGGCTCTTCTCCTACCTCGACACCCAGATCAGCAGGCTCGGCGGCCCCAACTTCGCGCAGCTGCCCATCAACCGGCCGCACGCCCCGGTCAACGACATGCTGCGTGACGGCATGCACCAGACGGCCGTGCACACCGGCGTGGCCCCCTACCGCCCCAACTCCCTCGACGGGGGCTGCCCCTTCCTGGCCGGTGCCGACAACGCCGCGTACATCGAGAGCCCCGTCCAGGTCCCCACGTCGACGAAGCGGCGGGAGGCGCCCGAGTCGTTCTCGGACCACTTCAGCCAGCCCCGGATGTTCTGGCGGAGCATGACGCCGACGGAGCGCGAACACATCATCGCGGCCTACACCTTCGAGCTGAACAAGTGCTACGAACAGGCCGTCAAGGAACGAGCGCTGACCGTGCTCGCCAACATCGACCCCACGCTCTGCGAGGGCGTCGCGGCGGGACTCGGTCTGCCGATTCCGCCGGCGACGGTGCCGTTCACCGACGTCGAACCCAGCCCCGCTCTCTCCCAACTGGGCCAGACGTGGCCGCTCGACGGGCGCGTCATCGGTGTCGTCGCGGACGAGGCCGGCGGCATGGACACCGTACGGCCGGTGCTCGAAGCCGCCGAGGCCGCCGGAGCGATCCCGATGGTCGTCGCCGCCGCGGGCGGCACGCTCGACGCCGGCGGGGAGGCGCTCGCCGTGCAGCGGACCTTCGCCACCGCGCGGTCGACCGAGTTCGACGCCCTGCTGCTGACCGCGAGCCCCGCCCCCGGGCTCGACGCGCAGGGGGTACGGGACGCCAAGGCCGGCCACGTCGCGACCGACTCCGCGACGGTCGACCCGCGCGTGCTGCTCCTGCTGGACGAGGCCTACCGCCACGGAAAGGCCATCGGCGCGACGGCGGAGGGTGCGACGGCCCTGGAAGCGGCGCGCCTGCCCGCGGACACCCCGGGTGTGATCGTGGGCGACGACGCTCAGCAGGTACTGGCCGGGCTCACGGAGCTGCTCGGTGGGCACCGCGTGTGGCAGCGGTTCCCCGCGTCGATCTGACGCCCTGGCCTGGACACGTGGAGACCGGGTGCCCATCGGAACCCGGTCTCCACGACCGACTTTCGGCACCCGGGTCTCACGCCCGACTTTCGGCACCCGGCTTTTCGGCGCCCGGCCCCTTCGGCATCCCGTCCGGCCGCGCGGACACCCGGATCAGCCGGCGCTGTCCCGATCGCCGCGGTGCCAGGCCGCCAGCCACAGGATCTGGAAACCGGCGTCGACGAAGTAGACCCGGCGGATCCGCCCTCGCGTCGCATAGACCAGGTCGATCGCGAGCAGGGTGAGGGCCGTCATGGTCCCCAGCCGCCGGGCGACGTCGCCTCCCGGGTCGGTGGAGGCGGCGCGGATCTGGGCCCAGCCGATCGTGACGAGGAGCCCGGAGACCGTCTGGAGCAGCCAGACGTCCGTCTTCGGACCGGTGACCCCCTCGAAGCTGCGCCGGTGGACGAGCGGCCAGGCTCCGGTCACGAGGTGGAACCAGCCGTGCGCCCGTGCGATCGTGGCAGAACTCGTCATCGTGCTCCCTGGCGGCCGAACGGCGGGCGGGAGACCGGAAAGGCGGTCGCTCCCCGCTCGTACGGATGGGGATGGTGAACTCCATTGTCCTCGTACGGCAAACGAAGCACCACAGCGGCGGTGCCGTCACACGATCTCGGCCCCTCGCGCCAGGAGTTGGGCGACGACCATGCCCGCCGCCACGACGGCGGCGCGGAACGGCCACCGGCTCCCGTCACGCCATCTCAGAGTTGTACCCGCGAGGGCGGCGCATCCCGCGGCGGCCGCGCACACCCACCCGGACGTTCCCGGGGCCCCCGGCGGCCCCACCGTCACGACCGCCACCGCCGCGAGCAGGACGACCAGGGCAAGCCGCCGGGCGGCCACGGCACCGAGGCGCTGCGGCAGCCCGCGCACGCCCGCCGCGAGATCGTCCTCGATGTCCGGGAGCGCGTTCAGCCCATGAGCCCCGACGCCGAGCAGCGCGCTCGTGACGACGGCCCACCAGGCGGGCCACGGGTGGGCGGGCAGGCCGAGCGTGACGAAGACCGGGAGCGAGGCGAAGCCGAGGGCGTACGGCAGAGGCGAGAGCGGGGTGCGCTTCAGGACCAGGTTGTACGCCCAGCCGCCGGCCACCACGCCCGTGAGGTGCGCGAGCGCCGCCGGCACGCCGCTGAGCAGGGACAGCGGCACACAGACGAGGAGGGCACCCACGGCGGCCACGGCGGCCGTCCGTGGCGCGAGGGCGCCTGCGGCGAGGGGTTTGTCCGTTCGGCCGGCGACGGTGTCGCGGGCCGCGTCCACCGCGTCGTTGCACCACCCCACCGACAGCTGACCGGCCAGCACCGCCGCCGCGACCGCCGCCGTGCCGCTCGCCCCTCGCCCGGACATCGCCGCCAGGGCGGTGACGAACACCGTCACGGCGAAGGTCGGCTCCGGATGGCACGAGCGCAGCAGCGCGGCCGACCGGTGTGTCGCGCGCACCGGGACGGTGGAGGGGTATAGAGACACGGGTGCAAGGTAGTCGCGCGACCGGACGTGAGGAACCTTACGAAATGCGTGTCCCCGCGACCGACGGTCACGTACGCCCGGGCGGCCGCGGCGTGAACCGCACGGCCGACCTGCTGATCGCGGGGGGCGGTCCCGCGGGACTGGCCACCGCGCTCTACGCCGCACGGGCGGGATTCGACGTCGTCGTGGCCGAACCGCGCGGCACGCCCATCGACAAGGCGTGCGGCGAGGGGCTGATGCCGGGGGCCGTCCGGGAGTTGCGCGCACTGGGCCTGGAGGTGCCGGGCCACCCGATCACCGGCATCCGCTACCGGCAGGGTCCGCACCTGGCCCAGGCCGAGTTCCGGCGGGGTCACGGCCTCGGCGTACGGCGCACGCTTCTGCACGCCGCCCTGCACACCGCTGTCGTCGCCGCCGGAGTGTCCGTCCTGCCCCTGCGTGTGCGGGACGTGCGCCAGGACGCCACGGGTGTCTCCGACAGCGCGACGGGCGTGCGGGCCCGCTGGCTCGTCGCGGCGGACGGGCTGCACTCGCCGGTGCGACGCTCCCTCGGCCTGGGGGCGGCGACGAGCCCGGACCGGTCCCGTTACGGCCTGCGGCGGCACTACGCCGTCGAGCCGCCCTCCTCGTACGTCGAGGTCCACTGGGGTCCGTACGGCGAGGCGTATCTGACGCCGCTCGGCCCGCGGCTGCTGGGCGTCGCGCTGCTGACGGCGCGGCGTGCGCCGTTCGACGAGCAGTTGGCCGGCTTCCCCGCACTCGCGGCGCTCCTGCCCGCCGGGGCGGCGGTCGGGACGGTGCGCGGTGCGGGTCCCCTGCGGCAGCGGGTCCGTACGCGCGTGTACGGCCGCGTCCTGCTCGTGGGCGACGCCGCGGGGTACGTCGACGCGCTGACCGGCGAGGGCCTCGCCCTGGCGCTCGCCGGCGCCCGGGTGCTGGTCGATCAGCTGCGTCGCGGCACGCCCCGCTCCTACGAGACCGCCTGGCAACGGGCGACCCTCCGGCACCGCCTCCTGACCCACGGCCTGCTCCGGGCCCGGCAGCAGCCGCGTCTCGCGGACCTGATCGTGCCCACCGCGGCCCGGCTCCCCCGCGTCTTCACCCTGGCGGTCGACGCCCTGGCCTGATGACGGCGCCCGTCCTCCGATCCACTCCGTGGAGGGACGTCACAGCCCACGTCAGGCGTCCTCGGGCTGCGCCAGACGTCTGCCGACCCGCGCCGCCGTCTCGCGCAGCCAGATGTGCGCGGCGTCGTGCGTGTGCACCGGATGCCACCACAAAGCCTCCCGCAGCGGCACCGCCTCGTACGGGGGCTCCAGGACGCGCACCGAGGCCGTCGGGGCGAGCAGTGCGGCGAGACGGGCCTGGACGAGCGCGATGCGCCGGGTGCCGGCGACCAGTCGTGGCAGCAGCTGGAAACTGTCGACGGAGACCTCCACGCGCGGCTCGATGCCGAGCATGCCGAGCTGGCGGACGGCCGGGGAGTCGTACGTGCGCTGGTACGTGACCCAGGGCAGGCGCGCCAGGTCCTGCCGGGTGAGCCGGTCGTCGACGCTCGGGTGGTCGTCGGCGACGACGAAGACCCAGCGGTCGTCGTACAGGTCGGTGGCCGGGAAGTCGCTGATGACGCCGTGCGGCATGAGCAGTCCGTCCGTGGCGCTGAGCAGGGTCGCCGTGTCGTCGACCACCGTGGTCGGGGTCTGGGAGAAACGCAGGCGGATCCCCGGGGCCTCGTCGTGGACGACGCGGGCGAACTCGACCCCGAAGACGGCGACCGCGTAGTCGGAGGCCAGGATCCGGAACTCGCGGGTCTCCTTGGCGGGGTCGAAGTCGGCCTGACTGGCGAAGAGGCGTTCCAGCACGTCGTAGGCCGTGGCCGTGCGGTCGAGAAGGACCTGGCCGAGCGCCGTGAGCTCGTACTGGCCGCCGACCCGGGAGAGCAGTTCGTCGTCGAAGTGACGGCGCAACCGGGCCAGGGCGGCGCTCATCGCGGGCTGACTGAGCCCGACCCGCTGCCCGGCGCGCGTGACATTGCGCTCCTCCAGGAGCGCACGCAGGGCGACGACGAGGTTGAGGTCGAGGCGGGCCAGATTCACGCGGGTCCCCTTCGGACGCAACGCCGAACAGAGCGAATAGACAGCACGGATGATTCTCGTCCAGAGAATCGGCGACACTTATTGTCTCAGGTGCGCTGAGTTCTGGAGCCGATCGATCCGCCGGTCCGTCACTCGGGGAACACGATGTCCTTGACGAACACGATCCCGTCGCTGTTCGCCAAGTGAACCGGGTTCAGCGGGGCATAGCCGAACCAGGGGGATACGCGGGGCTCGGGCGGCGTGTCGCCGAGGACGGTGGCCAGCCGCGGGGCGTCGACGACGCAGCGGTCCTCCGGGAGTGCGTACAGAAGTCCTTCGACGGTGTCCGGCGGCGGCGTGTCCACTCCCTGGTGCCGGATCGTGCCGAGGGCCGTGGCCACGAAGGCGTAATCCTCGCCGAGCCGGGCGCTCACCAGCGCGCCGGCGCTCCACCACTCCAGCGGCGTCCCACCCATCCGCATCGAGCTCTTCTCCCGCTGGAGATGGGAGTTGTGGGCGTGGACGAGTGCGGGGCCCCGAGTGGCGACGGCGAGGAGGTTGTCGGCCATCATCCGGTCCCGCACGCCCACCAGCCGGGTCATGCGGGCCGGTGAGGTGTCGGCCATCCAGTGGTGGTAGCGCAGCAGACCGAGGGCGGTGCGCCCGTACAGGCACGCCCGCTCCCAGTCGTCCCGCGAGGTCGCCGTGATCAGGTGCGGTGTCTGCTCGGCGAGCAGCGCCGTCAGTTCGTCGGCGAGCAGCCGCAGTCGGCCGGCCTCGGCCGACTGCCCCACGGACCGGGACGGGTCCCTCATCGCGGCGGAATCGGTCCACCGGTCATCGGTGCCGAGCAGGCGGTCGAGCGTTTCCGCGGTGCAGGGCAGCAGGTCGGGATCCACCCGGGCCGCGAGGTAGTCGTGGAGCGCGGTCAGGGCCTGGCGGGGGCTCGCGGCGCCGGTGATCTCCAGGGGGCCGTCGAAACCGGCGAAACGGAGCCGCTCGGACGCGGGCCGGCCGTCGATGTCGGCGCGGACGTTGTAGGCGCGCATCCAGCGCACGAGCTCGCGGTTGGCCGCGGAGACCCCCCAGCCGTGGCTGAATCCGTGCTCCATGACCTCGTCGAGGGTGCCCGTACCCGAGGTGATGTGGTCGTCCACGACCAGGCCCCGCAGGCAGTCGCTCTCGATCGCGATCGTCCGGTAGCCCTCCTGCTCGACGAGCTGCCGGAAGAGCTCGTTCCGCAGGTCGAGCAGAGCGTCCTCACCGTGAGTCGGCTCGCCCAGGGCGAGCAGCCGGGGCCGGGCCGGGAGCAGCCTCATGACGGCCGCAGCCTCGACGGCGTGGACGGTGTCCTTGATGTCGGTAGCCATGGCTTCAACCGTATCGTTGAAGCCTCGGTGGAAACTTTTCCGCGATAGCTTCGGTCCCGTGGCACGAAACCTTCAAAGCGGTGAGCGGCTCAGGCCGGTCGATCTGGCGCGCGGGCACGGACTGTCCACGCAGGCGATCAGGAACTACGAAGAGGCCGGCATCCTTCCGGCCGCCGCTCGCACACCCCACGGCTACCGCACCTACACCTCGCTGCACGCCGGGGCCCTGCGCGCGTTTCTCGCCCTGGTGCCCGGCCACGGTCACCGGACGGCGACGTCGATCATGCGGACCGTGAACCAGGGCGCGGTCGACGAGGCGTTCCGGCTCATCGACGAGAGCCACGCCCAGCTCCTCGACGACCGGCGGACCCTCCGAGCCGTGGAGAGCGCCCTCCGCGACCTGGATCCGACCACGGCGCCCGAGCCGGCCGCCGCGTCCGGGACCGACGGCACGTTCATCGGCCCGCTGGCGGGGAAGCTCGGCATCCGGCCGGCGACGCTGCGCGCATGGGAGCGCACCGGGCTGGTCCGCCCGCGCCGCGACCCGCGGACCGGGTACCGCGTCTACGACGAGGCCGACGTACGGGATGCCCGGCTGGCTCACCAACTCAGGCGGGGCGGCTACCTGCTGGAGCAGATCGCCCCGCTGATCGCCCAGGTGCGGTCGGCCGGCGGACTGGAGCCGCTGGAGGCAGCACTGGGTGACTGGCACGGCCGGCTGTCCGCCCGCGGGCGGGCGATGCTGACCGGTGCCGCGGAACTGGAGGCGTACCTCCGCCGACGCGGATGAGACCGCGGTCGCCGACGGGAGAGACCCGACGGAGACGACACGGCGTGCGCGGTCGGCATTCGAGCGCGGTCCCGCCTGGGTGCCTCGTGCGGGTTGGTAGTGTCCCGCGCGGAGGTCGAACGTGAACGCGAGCGGAGTTGCGCGCCGAGGCGCCGTCCTGGGACGCCTCCTGCTCGTCGGAGTGCTCGCGTTCGCCGTGTTCGTCATGCACACCGTCGGCCATGCGGACGGTTCGCCGGTCCACGGCATGGCCGCCGCCTCACACAGCGTGGGGCACCCCTCCGTAGAGCCCACGGATCATGACTCCGACTGCTCGTCGGCGCTCACCGAACCTCTCGGCAGCACGCACATGGCCTCCCTGTGCGTCGGCGTGATCAGCAGCTCGGCGGCGGCTTCGCCGCTGCGGCCCGCGCTCGCCCGCCACGCGGGCTGGTCGCCCGTCCACGAGGCAGGACTCACCGAAAGTCCGCGGCCGACCCCGCTGTGGCGAGAGCCCTGCCGGGCCCGGTTGCCGGTCCTCCGGGTATAGGCCGTCGCGCGCTTCCGCGCCCACGGCTTCCCGTACGACCGACAACACGAGGTGAATCACGCATGCCCGCCTACGCGAACCCGTTCCGCCGACCGCTCCCCCGCCCCCGCCCCCGCTCGCTCTTCGCCGTCGGCTCCGTCGTCGGCTCCGTCGTCGCCGGAGCCCTCTCCCTCGCCGCGTGCGGCGACGGCACCGCGTCCGGGAGCGCCGTCGCCGGGACCGAGGGGGTCAAGCCGGACTCCGCCCTGCACAGCCACATCCACGGACTGGGAGTCGACCCGGAGGACGGCAGGCTCTACGTCGCCACCCACGAGGGAATCTTCACCTCGGACGAGGCCGGAAGCCCGCGGCTGGTCGGAGACAGCAGGGACGACTTCATGGGCTTCACCGTGGCCGGTGCCAAGACCTTCCTGGCGAGCGGCCACCCGGCTCCCGGCAGCGATCAGCCGGCCGACCACGGACTGATCAAGAGCACCGATGCCGGAAAGTCGTGGAAGAGCGCCTCGCTCCAGGGCGAGGCGGACTTCCACAGCCTGGACCACGCCAAGGGCGTCATCTACGGGTACGACAGCACGCGCGGCCTGCTGCGCGTGAGCAAGGACGGTACGAACTGGCAGGAGCGCGCCCAGATGCAGGCCCTCGACTTCGCGGTCGATCCCGCGGACCCGAGCCGGGTCGTCGCCACCACTGCGGACGGCGTCGCCCGCAGCACGGACAGCGGCGCGAGCTTCGGTTCCGGCGTGGGGCCGGGGATGGAGTACGTGTCCTGGGCCTCGCCGGGCGCCTTGTTCGGCATCGACCTCACCGGCGCTCTGAGCGTCAGCTCGGACGGCGGCGCCACCTGGAAGAAGACGGCCACCGTGCCCGGAGGGCAACCCCAGGCCCTGACCGCCGTCGACGATCAGCACATCCTCGCCGCCACCCAGGACGGCGTCTACGAGTCCCGGGACGCGGGGAAGACCTTCACCAAGCGCCTCCCCGTGGCGAACGGCGATCACCACTGACCTGCCGCGAAACATCGGGCCTGCCCGGCGGCGATCACCGCGGGGCAGGCCCGCCACTGTCAGACCCTGCTCGTAGCGTCGGAAGTGAGGGCCGGGCTGTGCCGGCCCCTCGAGCGTGGGAGCACTCATGGGTGAGATCAGCGTGGACCGGCAGCACCTCGACCGTCTGCTGGCCGACAGCGCCAGCGCGTACGACGCCCCGTACCAGCGAGCCTTCGCCGACCTCGCCGCGACGCATCGCGGCAGCCCGGTCGGGGAGATCCTGCCTCTGCTGCGCGCGGCCGCCGATCAGGCGCTGCTCGGCTTCACGACAGCGGACCTCCGCGAACAGGCGGAGGCGATCAGCACCGGGCAGCCGTACGTCCTGCGAGTCCGCGTCGCCGAGCGCTGATCGCCGACCGTGATGGGCGAAGGCCGGTGGGACAGCCCACCCGCCCCTGGCCACGTGCGGGTTGGCGGTGTGCGGCCTGGGTGGCGACCGGCCGGAGGGGAGGGTTCCGTGCTCCCCGTACGATGCGCGCGGACCCATCCTCGTACGCATGAACAGAAAGGGCGACCGCGCCACCATGCCCGGACCCCACAGCCACGAGCCGCCCCCGTCCCCTTCCGCTTCCCCGGCGGCGCAGCGCTGGTGGCGGACGGGCGGCGCACGCCTCGGAGCGGTCGCCGCGGTGCCGCTGCTGGGTCTGCTGAACGACCGGCTGGGTGGAGTGATGCTGCTCGTCGCCCTGGTGCTGTTGTGGTGGCGCAATCCGTGGCCCAAGGCGGGGCGGGTCGTGGCCACCGTCGTCGCCATGGCGCTCTTGGGGGCGGTGGTCCCGGACCAGCCGGACCGCGCCCCGGCAGGAGCGGCGGGCGCCGCCGATGCGAAGCCGGCCTCGCGGCCGAGTCTCTTCCCGAGGCCCGCGCGGACGACGCCGGCCCCGACGATGCCCACGGTGCCCGATTTCACGGGCGATTCACTGGACGTGGCGTTCCCTCGGTCACGAAAGAGGGGCTTCACGGTCACCTACCACGACGCCTCGGACCAGAAGCGGGACGTGTCGGCGCGTTCGCTGTGGAAGGTGTGCTTCCAGGAGGCGGGCGGCACTCCGGAGGATCCCACGGTCGACTTCGCCGTCGTACGCCGGGAGGAACCGTGCCCCCAGGACGAGGGCAGAGCGGTGCCGTGGCCGGTGATGCCCGAGGTCGTGTGGATGACGTGGCGTACGGCCGTCCCGAAGGTCGTGGGCGTGGGCGTGCCGGAGAAGCGGCTGCGTGCCGAGGCGGCGTACAGCAACGACGTGCTGCCCGCCGAGGGCGAGTACGACGACTGGCGGGTGTGCCGGCAGGACCCGGCGGAGGGCGAACCGATCACGGACGACGTCTACTTGGTGACGCTCTCCCTGTCCTCGCCGGCCAACGGCTGCCCCGCTCCGGATCGGGGCAGGGACGCGTACCTGCCCGACCGTGACGGCGACGGGGACCCGGACTACCTCGACCCGTACCCGGGCGACCGGAACCGGACGAGGGTCTTCCCGGACGGCCGCCCCAGCGGTTCCGGAAGCTCCGGCGGTTCCGGCGGTTCCGGTGGCGACGGCTGGAGCCCCTGCCGGCACACGCGCTGGTGCTGACCAAAAACAAAGGCAAGGAGGTCACGCGCTCCTTGCCACTCTGGAACTGACGTACCCGCGGTGCTGTTGCGGCCGGACGGCCATGTGGCGTGGGTGGGTGGGTGGGGACCAGCGGGATCTGCTCGGTGTGCTGCCCACCTGGTTCGGCACTGCCACCGGTTGAGACCGGTCGGCGAAAATTGCGTGCCGAGCCGGTCGGGTGACGTGCAGACTCGCTCCATGGCAGACATGTGGGCGTTCCTGAACGCGGTCGGCCGCTGGGCGGCCGGCGGTCCCGGTGGCCCGGCGGGTGATCTGGCCGAGGAGTTGGGACTGCGTACGGCGGTCCTGCTGGAGGGGCTGAGCGACCTCGCGGCCGTCGAGGCGCTGGCCGCACGGCACGGCCGGGATCTGACCGCCGAAGGGGTGGGTGTCGTCCCGATGGGCGGGGCGATGAACATCGCCCGCTACGCCGGTCTGCTCGGGCCGCCCGGTCTCGGCCTGCGTCTGACGGGACTGTGCGACGAGCGCGAGCGGCCCTTCTACGACCGCGGCCTGGAGCGGGCCGGTGCGCCGCGCCGGGACTTCTTCGTGTGCGTCGCGGACCTGGAGGACGAACTCATCCGCGCGCTGGGCCCGGCCGCGATCGAGGAGATCATCCGCGCCGAGGGCGACCTGCGGGCCTGGCAGACCTTCCTGCACCAGCCCGCCCAGCATGGACGGCCCCGGCACCAGCAGATGCGGCGCTTCCTCGGCACGAAGAAGGGCCGCAAGATCCGCTACGGACGTCTCCTGGTGGAGGCCCTCGACCCCGGAAAGGTACCGGCCCCGCTCGACGGTCTCCTCACGAGCGTGTGACCGACGCACGAGAGCGGCGGCGACGACTACGGCCGAGGGCCCGAGCGCTTCGCCGAGCGGGTGGAGGACAGGGCCTGGCCCAGCGCCGGCACGCTCAGGCCGAACATCAGGACGCCCAGGGGCACATGGAGCGACGGCATGTGCGCGATGCCCAGCACCACCTGCACCGAGGCGAGGACGAGGAAGCCGGAGGCGTACAGGATGGGGCGGGGCGATCCGCCGCCCGGCCGCCATGCCAGGATCGCCGCGAGCACGTACAGCATCGACGCGCCGTACATCACGCGCGATCCGACGTCGTGCAGCACCGCGCCGAGGGACGAGGAGAGCAGCATTCCGGCGGTGACCGCCTGGAAGAAGAGGGACAAGGTCTGCAGGGCGACCGCGGCCTGCAGGAAGGTGAGTCTGCCCGGTGCTGCCGTCGTCTGTGTGGTCATGACGTGGTCCCCTCTACTGCCTCGCGGCGGTGGATCGGTAGTGTCTCGGTGGTTCGACGACGTGGGTCCACGAAATGTGAGGCGACGCGCGGGCCTCGTCGTCCGGTGCGGAAGCGGACGGGAAGAACCAGGGGGCGGTCGCGCACATGAGTACCTCGTTCCAGCCGGAGCACACCCGGTCCGAGCCCGGCCCGGGCACGGTCATCGGCGAGCGACGCCGACTGATCAATGTCGCGTACCGCCTGCTCGGTTCGCTGGCCGAGGCCGAGGACGCCGTGCAGGAGACCTACGCCCGCTGGTACGCGCTGTCGCGGCCCCAGCAGGAGGCCATCGCGTCGCCCGGAGCCTGGCTGACGACGGTGGCCGGTCGCATCTGTCTGGACGTGCTCGGCTCGGCGCGGGTCCGGCGCGAGCGCTACGTCGGCGAATGGATACCCGAGCCGCTGCCCGACCGTACGGAATGGCTCGGCGGACGGGTGAGCGGCGGCAGGTCCGAGCCGCCCGACCCCGCCGACCAGGTCACCCTGGACGAGTCGGTGAACATGGCGTTCCTCGTCGTGCTGGAGTCGATGACGCCGGCCGAGCGGGTGGCGTTCGTCCTGCACGACGTCTTCCGCTACCCCTTCGCCGAGATCGCCGAGATCGTCGGCCGGACGCCCGCGGCCTGCCGGCAGCTGGCGTCCTCGGCCCGCCGGCGTATCGGCGCCGCACGGGCTCCGGCGGTCCCGACGGCCGGACACGCCGGTCTGGTACGGCAGTTCAAGGAGGCGTGGGAGGCCAAGGACATCGAGGCCCTCGTCGACCTCCTCGACCCGGACGCCGCGATGATCGCCGACGGCGGCGGCCTGGTCGGCACCGTCCTCCGCCCGGTCGAGGGCAGCGCGCGCATCGCCGAGTACCTGATCCACATCGCCGGTAAGGCCCCTGGGACGACGCTCCTGGAACGGACGGTCAACGGCCGGCCCGGCCTGGTCGCCCAGCACGCCGGGGTCACCGTGACCGTGGCGGCGTTCAGCCTCGCCGACGGCCGCATCCGTCGCATCTGGGCGGTCCGCAATCCGGAGAAGCTCCGCCCGTGGACCGCGTACGGACAGAGCTGACCTGCCCGCGAAGACGTCAGCCTCTCAGGCCCTCCCCGCGTGCGCGGTACGCGTCTTCCGGTGACCCTTGATCTGACTGACCAGGCGCCATGCTTCCTGGAACGAGGTGCGGATCGTGTCGTTGAAGATTGAACGCATCGACCCTTGCAGCGGATCCCTCCACCAGTACGTCACCCTCACCGGACCCCTGCTCGGCACCCGGCACATCCTCTGGGGCGACCACGTCCTGGGAGAAGGCGAATGGAAGGGGGAGGAATCCGCTCCCGGGGAACTGTCGCTCACCTTCACCATTCCGCAGGGCATCGGAACCGTGCCCGTGGTGGCCATCGACGGGGAGGAGAGGAGCAACACCGTGTACTTCACGTACGACCGGCCTCGGCTGCGCGAAGGGCCTCCGCTCCCCCACGCCGCAGACGCGGCGGTTCTCGGTGAACTCGTGCGGTGTGTACGGGCGGCTCCACGCGAGCTCGTCGACCGGCTGGAAGAGAGCGACGACGCAAGAACGGCCCGCCTCGGGCGCATCATGCGCAGTGTCCGCGACCAACTCCCGCCCCGCCCGGACGGCTTCGATCGCCGAGGCGAGCAGCCGTGCGGGGAGCCCGTGTCGATGGACCCCATGTCGATCGACCCCGTGACGCACGACCCCGCCTGGTGACCACGGAACCGGTGCCGACGGTTCTCGTCACGGATCTCGACGGGACCCTGCTGAGCGGGGACCGTGACAGCCGCCGACAGCTGCTCCGCGCGCTGGGCCGGCATCCACGGATCACGGTCGTCTACGCCACCGGCCGCGGCCTTCCCTCCGTACAGGCCCTCCTCGCCGTGGACCCCTTGCTGCCACGCCCGCGCTGGATCATCGCGGACGTCGGTGCGAGCGTCGTCGACGCCACCGACATGCGCCACGTCCCGGCCCTGGAGGAGCCCCTTCGCGCCGGATGGCCGGGACACGACCAGGTACGGTCGGCGCTCAGCCGGTTCCCCGAGCTCGTGTACCAGCACGACGCCGACCAACAGGGCCGGTGCTCCTACTACCTGGCGCCGGAACAGCTCTCCCGCGACATCACGGCAGCCGTGGAGAGCCTGGGCTGCGCCTGGACGTACTCCGCCGACCGGTACTTCGACGTCCTTCCGGCCCGAGCAGGCAAGGGCTCTGCCCTTCGCGGGCTCATGCGTCACCTCGACTGGCCCGAGTCCGGCGTGCTCGTGGCCGGGGACTCCCTCAACGACCTGTCGCTGTTCCGGCTCGGGACGCACGGCGTCGTCATGGGGAACGCCGAGCCCGGCCTGTCGGCGCGCGTGGCCACCGACCCGCTGGTGCACCGCCCCGCGCTCGACGGCGCCGCCGCCATCCTCTCGGCACTGGAGCGCCTCGCCTGGGTGAAGCGCCCCAGGCGCGTGGTGATCGGCTACCACCGCCCACCCGTGCACTGGTCCGAGGGGCAGTGGCGCGAGCCGTGCAGCCCCAACGGCATCCTGCCGACGCTGGTGTCCCTCCTCAGCACGGGCGACGGCGACCTGGACGCCGTGTGGGCCGCCGCCACCACCGACGACGCCGCCAGGGCCGCGACCGTTCCGACGCGGCTGCCCCTGGCCCTCCTTCCCGTACCGGCCGACCAGTGGGCCGGCTACTTCCACCGCGCCTGCAAGGAGACGCTGTGGCCCGCCCTGACCTCCCAGGACCACCTGATCCGCCACGAGGCCGCTTGGTGGGCCGACTACGAAGCGTTCAACGCCGCCTTCGCCCGCCACGTGATCACCCACGCCGAGCCGAACGGAATCGTCTGGCTCCACGACTACAACCTCTGGCTCGTCCCGGGTCTGGTCAAGCGCGAACGACCCGACCTCGCCGTCGGCCTGTTCCACCACACCCCCTTCCCCCGCCCCCCTACCTTCCGGCGTCTCCCGATGGCGGAGCAGCTGCGCACGTCCCTTGCCCAGCTGGACTGGGCCGGCTTCCACACACCCGAATTCGCCGAAAACTTCCGGCGCCTGCTCGGTGGATGTCCCCGCGTCCCCCGTATCGGCGTCCATCCGCTGGGCATCGACCGTCGGGCCGTCGCCGACCTCGCCCGTTCACGAGCGCCGGCCGTCCCCACGGCCCCTCACGCTCTGTCGGTCCTGTCGGTGGAGAGGCTGGACTACGCCAAGGCGCCCGTACAGAAGATCGACGCCGTCGCCGCGCTCCTCGACCGGCAGCCGGCGCTTCGCGGGCGGCTGTGCTACCGCCTGGTGTGCCCTCCGCCCGCTCCGGGCATCCGCGCCTACGACACCACCCGCACGTACCTCGAGCGGGCCATCAGGCAGCTGAACGCCCGGTGGCGCGACGGGAATTGGGCACCGATCGAGTACGTACCCCGGACGCTGTCCTTCCCCGAGGTCATCGACCACTACCTGGCCGCCGACGTCTTCTGGGTCACCTCGCTCGCCGACGGCATGAACCTCACCGCTCAGGAATTCCTCGTCGCGCAGGCCGCGACCGACCGCTCGGGCGTTCTGGTCCTCTCCCGTCACGCCGGAGCGGCCGACTACCTCCGCGGCCCCGCGCTGCTGACCGATCCGCACTGTGCCCACGATCTGGTCGACGTCCTGCGCGTCGCCCTCGCGATGACGCCCGCGCAGCGCCGCGCCAACACCACGCGTCTAGCCCGTCTCCTGACGATGCCCCCGCCGGCCGAGTGGGCCCGCGCCGTCATCGCCGCGATCCGTGACGAGCCGACGCCCGGCGGCTGATGCGTAGAGCGCGGGACACCGGCACGAAACGGCGCCATCATGGCGCACCACCCCCGGCCCGGGGTCGCCTCGGAGGGCTCCGCGCGAGAGAGCCACCTCGTGGGCTGATCGCCATGGCCCCGCTCCCCGGGGCCCTCTTCCGCGCAGACGGAACGTTCAGGCCAGGGGGACCTTCGCCCGAATCCGTTTGCCGTGGGAGGCCGTCTCGATCTCGAGGCCGACGCAGAGCGCGAGCACGATCTCCATGCCGTGCTGCCCGAGCCTGTCCGGGTCGCGGGGTCGGGCGACCGGGGTGACGGGGTGGGTGTCGTGGACGCAGATCTCCAACGCGTCCGTTCGCAGCGCGAGTTCGAGGCGGCAGGGACCGGGGGCGTATTTCACGACATTGGTGACCAGTTCGCTGACGACCAGCCGGGCGGCGTCGACGACCGCCGGCGGGCAGGGCATCCGAGGCGTAGGGGACCGCTCCAGGAACGCCGTGGTGAAGTCCCTGGCGGCTGCGATGGCGCCGTCCGCCCCGCAGAAATCCACCACAGCGCGCAGGACATCACCCGCGCGGCTGCGGGCCGTGCTCGTCTCGGTCACCTCATGTCCCCGTTCGCGGTCCTCAGCCCGTTCACCGTCCTCGGCCGTCGTCCGGCCAGGCGAACGGCCTCACCAGAAGGGGGTTGGTGAGGCCGTTCCGTTCTCCTGGAAGGTTCATCCCCCCACGGTGTCGAGCATGCCCTTGCGCAGGCGCTCCAGGTTGCGCGAGAGCAGTCGTGACACCTGCATCTGGGAGACGCCGAGCTGCTTGCCGATCTCCGACTGCGTCAGCTCCTCGACGAACCGCAGGTGCAGGAGCAGCCGGTCGCGCTCGCCGAGCTCCTCCAGCAGGGGCGCGAGGGTGTGGAAGTCCTCGAAGAGCTCGAGCGCCGGGTCCTCCACGCCGATGAAGTCGGAGAGCGCGGCGTCGCCGTCTTCGCCCTCGCCGCCGATGGCGGCGTCGAGCGAGGTGGAGTTGTACCCGTTGGAGGCGACGCGCGCCTCGATCACCTCGTCCTCGGAGAGGTTCATCAGGGCCGCGAGTTCCGCCACGCTCGGTGCCCGCCCGAGACGCGAGCTCAGCTCCTCCGTCGCCTTGGCCAGCTCCACGCGGGCCTCCTGCAGTCGGCGCGGTACGTGGACCGCCCAGGAGGTGTCGCGGAAGAACCGCTTGATCTCCCCCACGATGTACGGGACGGCGAAGCTGGTGAACTCCACCTCACGGGAGATGTCGAACCGGTCGATGGCCTTGATCAGTCCGATGATGCCGACCTGGACGATGTCCTCCATCTCGTCGCCGCGGGCCCGGAAACGACCGGCCGCGTAGCGCACGAGCGACATGTTCATCTCGATCAGCGTATTGCGCGCGTACTGGTACTCGGGGGTTCCCTCTTCCAGTTCCGCCATCTTGTCGAAGAACATCTTCGACAGCTCGCGTGCGTCCTTCGGCGCGACCTTACGGGGAACCTCGAGCACCGGCAGGCCCCCCACCGTTGTTTCGACGCCGGTCCTCGTCTCCGTCGACACCGTAGTCAGCACTGATGACTCCTTCGTCCGTCGGCAACCTGTTTTCTCGTGAGCTGCTCGCATACCCCGACTCCGCGGCAGCATGCGTGTTCTTTTCGAAACGGCGGGTTCAGACGAGGGAAAGGCGGACCCTGACCCGCTTCCCCCACGGATGGGGCTCCACACTCACGCTCTCGCAGATGGCGACGACGATCTCGACTCCGTGCTGGCCTACGCGACCGGGGTCGTGGCCGCGGGGCACGGGTGACGCCTCCACGCGGTCGAACACCGAGATCTCCAATGCGTCCTCGAACAGTTCGAGCATCAGCCGGCAGGGGCCTGGCGCGTGGCGCACCGCGTTGGTCACCAGCTCGCTGACGACGAGACGCCCGAGGTCGACACGCTCCTGGGTCACCCGCGCGCGTCCCACCGCCGGTGCGGCGGCGAGAAAATCGGCGGTGAAGTCACGTGCGGACGCGACCATGCCGTCGCCGGTGTCCACGCCGTCGTAGTCCACAGTCGCGCACAGCGCGGGTGCTCGTGTCGCACGGCTCGTCATGATCGCGTCCGTCATCGGCCTGCCTCCCTCACGCGGCTTCGCGCGGTGCTGTGCCGCCCCGTCCTGGGCGTTTTCCCTCCCTCACACATTCCATACCGTCCGCGCCCGAGATGGGAGACATGATCGCGTTCCCGCTGGTGGGGACGGTGGGATCGGTCGGATCGTTCTGTCGCCCCTCGCCCCTCGCCCCTCGCCCCTCGCCCGCGACCGCGCGCCGCTCGGC
The DNA here is from genome assembly GCF_042888285.1 of Streptomyces sp. NPDC003035. Lineage (NCBI taxonomy): Bacteria > Bacillati > Actinomycetota > Actinomycetes > Kitasatosporales > Streptomycetaceae > Streptomyces > Streptomyces sp. NPDC003035. Next base: position 253,495 of record NZ_JBIAPJ010000003.1, read on the forward strand.
GGCACGGCGTGGTTCAGCCGCCGTCGGCCTCCGACCGGCCGGCATCCTCTCCGTCCTGTCGTCCGTCCTCTCGTCCGTGCCAGTCGAGGCAGACGACGAGCGCGTCGTCCTCCAGCGGGGCGTTCCCGTGGTACGTGGCGAGTTCGCGCAGGACCGCACCCGGCACCTGAGTGGGCGGCAGCAGCCTCGTCGCGGTGAGCGCGCGGGCCAGCGCCCGATCTCCGTAACTCTCCCCTTCGGGGGAGGCGGCGTCGTACACCCCGTCGCTGCCGAACAGCAGCCGGTCCCCCGGGCGCGCCGTGAAGCGCTCGGGGACGTAGACGGAATCCTCGAACATCCCCAGGGGCAGCTGAGCCTCGAACGAGACGGGCTCGACGGAACGGTCCCGCAGCCGCCACAGGCGGGGCGAGCCGGCGTCGATGGCCTCCACGTCGCCCGTGGCGAGGTCGAAGCGCAGCAGGAGTACGGAGACGAAGGCGCTGCCGTGATACTGCGCGTACACGGCCTGGTCCGCGAGCGCCGCCTGGTCCGCGAGGTCGAGGCCGGCTCGGCGGGCGTTGCGGAGCGCGTTGACGGCGAGGTTGGTGAGCAGGGCGGCCTCGATGCCCTCCCCCATGCCGTTGGTGACCGTCAGGGTCAGGTGGTCGGCCGAGGCCGACCAGTCGTAGTTGTCCCCGAAGATGGCGTAGGCGGGTTCCAGGTGCGCGCCGAGGGCGAACTCGGGCCGGGCGCAGGAGCGCCCCGGAAGGAGCTGCCACTGCATCTCGGCCGCGAGCGTCAGCCGGGCGGCCCGCCGCGCCAGGACGTACAGGTCCGTGTCGCGCTCGGCCACGAGGATCTCGTGGCCGAGCGCCTCGCAGATGTGCTGGAGCTCGGGCAGCAGGGGCGTGGGGTCTCGATCCGCCGGCATGGCCACGGTGAGGACGCCCATCCGGTCCCCCTGATGGTGACCGGCAGATGCGCGAAGACGGATTCGGCGTCACGGGTGACGTACGGCTCCTGGGCGCCGAAGGCACGGCCCTGCGGGCTGTCGTGGATCAGTACCGGCGAGGTCGCGAGCGGCAGGTGTTCGACGAGCTGGAGCGAGCGCAGTGCGTAGTCGGCCAGCCGGAGCTCCACCCGCTGCGCGCCGTAGTGCTTCCGCAGAGCCTCGTCCACCACGTTCATCAGCATGTGGGGAGCGGCCCGGCGCAGCGCCTGCTCGACGACGGTGATCTCGTCCACGTGTGCCCGCTTCTCCTTCTGCCCGCGGTGCGGTCCCGCCCCCGGCGGGACCGCACCTGCTGTCCTCTAAGCCGCGTGGCCCGCCGCCGCGAGCGCCTCCGCCACATCGGCGTGCAGAGGTGTCGTCATCGTCAGACCGGTGATCTCCAGAATGCGCCGCACGGCCGGGGTCGGCGCGACGAGATGGAGGTCGCCCCCGGCCTCTCGCGCGTCCCGTGCCGCCCTGATGAGGATGTTCAGGCCGGACGAATCCATGAAGTCCAGGGAGGAGAGATCCAGGACGAGATGACGACGGCCCTGGAGGAGCTGGCTGGCCAGATGGTGATGGAGCTGAGTGGCGGTCTCGATGTCGAGTTCGCCTCCTAGGGACACCACCGCCGTGTCGGCGGCACGGATCTCCACGTCGACGTCCAGGTTCACTTCTCGCTCGGTCATACTCCCTGCTTTCTCCGTATTACGGAGGTGGATATGCGGTCGGACATGCGGTCAGGTCACCCGCACGCCGATCAGGCCGCCGCCCCTCCTGTACGACTCCGGCCTCGACCGTTGTCATACAGCAATAAAGATGACACTACTCCCCCGTGATCGACACCAGGAGAACGGAGGGAACCAAGTGGCCTGAACGAGCCGGTCCCGAGGTGACCCTGGTCTGCCCCGCGCTCCGGAAACCGGACACGGGGTCCTGCCGCCACGGCCCGCATACAACCGGGGACGCCGGGTATCCGGCGGATCGAGCCGGGCGGTCGGCGCCCTGTCGGCGAGGGGAGACCCACTGTGTTGATGGCCCATCCTGCGGTGCTGAACAACCTCATCGAGCAGTACGAGACGCTGAGGGTGCTGCACGCGGAGAACGGAAGCGCGGAGGTACGGCGGCGCATGGACGACATCGCGTACACGCTGTGCATCTCCACCGGTACGCGTGACGTGGACGCGGCATTGATCGCCGCCCGCCTGCGGCTGCCCGGCGCACGTCCCGAGGACGACTCGGTCCTGATGGCCTGAATCGGCACACCCCCCGAACCCGGCACGGCCCCTCCCAGGGGCGTGCCGGGTTCGATCGTTTCCACGGAGTGCCGCAACCTTCCGCGTGTTGACGGGACCTGACGCCTCGTCCGGGGTTCCCGGGGGTGAGGACGGGAAGGCGAGAGGGGAACGAACACTCGACGACCGGGAGGAAAGGGGAACCATGATGCGGCCCCCGGGCAAAGCATGGTCCCGTACATCGACACACCCGCGTCCTCGTGGACGCCGCGCCGGGGACGGCCGGGCGGTCCGCACCTGCACCCAGGCCCGCGAATTCACCCGGCGAAGGCTCGCCGGCGCCCGCCCGGTGGACGAGTCACGGATCGACGATCTGCTGCTCGTCGTCTCGGAGCTGGTGACCAACGCCCAGCGGCATGCCGGCGGCGTCATCGACTTCCGGCTCCACGTCGCACGCGACAGCGCGACGGTGTCCGTCACCGATGCCAGCAGCGACGTGCCGTCGTACCAGCGCCACGAGGAACTGACCTCCGGCGGCTTCGGCTGGGCCATCGTGCTGCAGCTGTGCCGTGAGGTGGCCGTCTCGGTCCGCCCGGACGGCAAGACGATCCGCGCGGTCGTGCCCCTCGGGCTGTGACCGGCCCTCGCGCCCGGGCCGCGCCGGCCCGCGGCGCGCACGTCGCATACGGGGGCGAGGTGCACGTCACGTACGGAGGCGGAGGTGTGGGCGCCACCCCCTCTGTCAGGGGTGGCGCCCACACCTCCGTCGTGCGTCGCGCCGGCGACCGGGCGAGGTCTACCAGCGATACCAGCGACCTGTTCCGCCCTTCGGCCGGGCCACGAAGCCCAGCAGCCAGACGACGAGCACGATCACGGCGATCCACCAGAGCGCCTTCACCGCGAAACCGGCGCCGAAGAGAATCAGCGCGAGAAGCAGAACCAACAGAAGGGGAACCATTCTTATCAACCTCCGAAGCGCCGTGTACCCCGCGCATGCTCCCCCATTCTCCTGAATTCACGGTTGCCTGTTTCCCGTGACGAAGAATGGGAGTGGCGTGTCCGAGTTTTCCTTCTTCGGGTTTACGGAGGCGATTCGAGGTCAGGTGTTCTGTCGTCAGGAATGACCTATCGCGCAGGGAGTGATCAGCTGTGTCCGGTGAGCAGAAGATGAAGGCCAAGGGCGAGCAGGCCAAGGGCAAGCTCAAGGAAGCAGCCGGGCGGGCGACGGGTGACGAGGCCCTTGAGGCCGAAGGCCGGGCGGAGCAGGTCAAGGGCGACGCGCGGACCGCCAAGGAGAAGGCGAAGGACACCTTCAAGCACTGACGTCACCCCAGCGAGAAGGGGCGGCTCCGGGCTTTTCCGGAGCCGCCCCTTCTACGGTGTGGCGCCACGCGTCCCCGTCGATCCGGGGAGGGTCAGCTCCCCTCGTTCTCGAAGGTGCGCAGCACATCGGCGGCGACGCTCACGGCAATGGTCGCGGGTTCCTTGCCGGTGATGTCGGCCAGCCCGATCGGGGTCTTGATCCGATCGATGGTGGCCTCGTCGTGTCCGCCCTCGGTGGCGAGGCGTTTGCGGAACCGTACCCACTTGGCCGCGGACCCGATCAGTCCGATGGAGCCGAGATGGGTGGTGCGCAGGGCGGCGTCGCACAGGGCCGCGTCCTCGGCGTGATCATGGGTCATGATCAGGATGTGGGTGCCGTGCGGCAACTCCTCCAGCACCTCCTCGGGCAGCAGCGGCGTGTGATGCACGTGCACCTGCGCCACGGCGTCCGCCAGAACGGCAAGCCGCTCCTCGGTGAGGATGTCGGAGCGGGTGTCGATCAGATGGAGGTCGAGGTCCTGACGGGCCAGGATGCGCGCCAGCTCAAGACCGACGTGTCCGACGCCGAAGATGGCCACCGCCCGTACCACCGGCAGCGGTTCGAGCAGCACCGTCACCGTGCCACCGCAGCACTGCACGCCATGACGGTTGGCCACCTTGTCGTTCAGGGCGAAATCGATGAGCTCCGGCTCGGGCGTGGACGCGACGATCATCTCCCGGGCCCGATCGATCGCGACGGCCTCGACATTGCCGCCACCGATCGAGCCCCATGTCTCCGTCCGCGCCACGACGAGCTTCGCGCCGGCGTCGCGCGGGGCGTGGCCGCGCACGGCCGCGACGGTCACCAGCACGCCGGGCTCCCGGCGTGCTCGCAGCCGCGCGACCGTGCCGACCCATGTCATGTCAGGCACTGCTCAACGCTTGTGCGTCGGTGCGGTGCGTGCCCTCGACGGCGTCGCCGTCAGGGGAGGCATCGCCCTGGCGAGCCGCCTGGATCGCCCAGTACACCGCCTCCGGCGTCGCGGGCGAGGCCAGCTCGACGCTGATCCCGCTCGGCCCGAACGCGGCGGCGGCCTGCCGCAAGGCCTCCCGTACCGAGAACGCCAGCATCAGCGGAGGCTCGCCCACCGCCTTGGAGCCGTACACCGCGCCCTCTTCGGTGGCGTGCTCCACCAGCGTGACGTGGAACTCCTCGGGCATCTCCGAGAAGCTCGGCAGCTTGTAGGTGCTCGCGGCCTGGGTCAGCAGCCGGCCGCGGTTCGGCCCGTCACTGGCGTCCCAGCGCATGTCCTCGAGGGTGAGCCAGCCCGCGCCCTGGACGAAACCACCCTCCACCTGGCCGATGTCGATCATCGGGGAGAGGCTGTCGCCGACATCGTGCACGATGTCCACCCGCCGGATGCGGTACGCGCCGGTGAAGCCGTCCACCTCCACCTCGGCCGCGGCGGCGCCGTGGGCGAAGTACTTGAACGGCGATCCCCTGAACGTCCTCGCGTCCCAGTGCAGACCCTCGGTCCGGTAGAAGCCGGCCGCCGACAACTGCACCCGCTGGAGATACGCGGTGCGCACCAGGTCGTCCCAGGCCAGCTCCTTGTCGCTGCCCAGCGTGCGCGCGACGCCCTCGACGATGCGTACGTCCGAGGCGTTCGACCCCAACTGGGTGGCGGCCACCTGCCGCAGCCGCTCGCGCAGCTGCTCGCAGGCGTTCTTCACCGCCGCACCGTTGAGGTCGGCTCCGGCACTGGCGGCGGTGGCGGAGGTGTTGGGCACCTTGTCGGTACGCGTCGGGGCCAGCCGTACCTTGTACAGCGGGATGCCCAGCGTGGTCGCGGCCACCTGCAGCATCTTGGTGTGCAGGCCCTGGCCCATCTCGGTGCCGCCGTGGTTGATCAGGACGGAGCCGTCCTTGTAGATCAGCACCAGCGCGCCGCCCTGGTTGAAGGCGGTGAGGTTGAACGAGATGCCGAACTTGAGCCCGGTGATCGCGAGGGCCCGCTTGGTGTGCGGGTGCGCGGCGTTGAAGGCGGCGATCTCGCGCCGGCGATCGGCGATGCCGGCGTTGTCCTTGACCTGCTCCCAGACGGCGGAGATCCGTTCGGGCTGAACGACCGGCTGTCCGTACGGAGTCGACTGACCCCGCTGGTAGAAGTTGCGCTCCCGCAGCTCCGCCGGGTCCAGGCCGAGCAGCGGCGCGCACCGGCCCATGATGTCCTCGATCACCAGCATGCCCTGCGGTCCGCCGAAGCCGCGGAAGGCGGTGTTGGAGACCTTGTTGGTCTTGGCGATGCGGCCCGTGATGCGAGCGTTGGGGATCCAGTACGTGTTGTCGATGTGGCACAGCGCACGGGCCACGACCGGCTCGGACAGGTCCAGGCTCCAGCCGCCGTCCGCGGTCAGGGTGGCGTCGAGGGCCTGGATGCGGCCGTCGGCGTCGAAGCCGATCTTCCACTGGGCGTGGAAGCCGTGCCGCTTGCCGGACATGGTGAGGTCCTGGGTCCGGTTGAGCCGCAGCCGGACCGGCCGGCCGGTCAGCTTGGCGCCGAGCGCGGCGACGGCCGCGAACCCGTGCGGCTGCATCTCCTTGCCGCCGAAGCCGCCGCCCATCCGCAGACACTGCACCGTCACCTCGTGGCTGTGCAGGCCGAGGACGTGCGCGACGATCTCCTGGGTCTCGGAAGGATGCTGGGTGCTGCTCTGGACGAACACCTGCTCGGCCTCGTCGATGTGGGCCAGCGCCGCGTGCGTCTCGAGGTAGAAGTGCTCCTGGTCGGAGAACTGGAACTCGCCGGTGAACACGTGCGCGGAGCCGGCGAAGCCGGCCTCGACGTCTCCCGTCAGCATCACGGGCCGAGCGCCGTGGAAGCTGTCGGCCGCGATCGCCTCCCGCAGCGTGATCAGGGAGGGTTGTTCGTCGAGTTCCACCTCGACCGCCGCCGCACCGAGACGCGCCGCCTCCAGGGTCTCGCCGAGGACCCAGGCCACGGCGTGCCCGTGGAACATGACCTCGTCCGGGAACAGCGGTTCGTCGTGCTTCATGCCGGCGTCGTTGACGCCGGGCACGTCCGCGCCGGTCAGTACGCGGACCACACCGGGCACGGCGAGCGCGGGCTCGGTGCGCAGCGCGGTGATCCTTCCGTGGGCCTTCATGACCTGGACCGGGTAGGCGTGCAGCACGTCCTTGGTGCGATGGACCAGGTCGTCGGTGTAGAGCGCGGTGCCGGTGACGTGCTGGGCGGCACTCTCGTGCGGCATGGAGAGGCCGACGACGGGCTTCTCGGGACGCTGGGACAGATGACTCATGACGACACCGCCTCGGTGGTCTGCGCGTACAGCTTCAGCAGGCTCTGGCCGAGCATCGCGGAGCGGTAGGCGGCGCTGGCGCGGTGATCGTTCATCGGCGTGCCCTCGGCCCGCAGCACCGCGGCCGCGGCCTCTACGGTCTCTGCCGTCCACGGCGCGCCCTCCAGAGCCGCCTCGGTGGTGAGGGCGCGGATCGGGGTGGCGGCCACGCCGCCCAGGCCGATGCGTGCCCTGCGGACGATCCCGTCCTCGATGTCGAGCGCGAAAGCGACCGCGACGCTGGAGATGTCGTCGAAGCGTCGCTTGGCGATCTTGTGGAAGGCCGTGACCGGCGACAGCGGCAGCGGGATCCGCACCGCGCGGATCAGCTCGCCGGGACGGCGCACGCTCTGCCGGTAGCCGGTGAAGTAGTCCGCCAGCGGGACCTCGCGCTCACCGTCGGCATCGGCGAGCACCACCGATGCCTCCAGCGCGAGCAGCACCGGCGGGCTGTCGCCGATGGGAGAGCCGGTACCGAGGTTGCCGCCGAGGGTCGCACCGTTGCGGATCAGCCGGGACGCGAACTGCGGGAACAGGTCGGCGAGGAGCGGGACGGCGCCGTCGAGGCGGCGCTCGATCTCGGTGAGCGTCAGGGCCGCTCCGATCTCGATGTGCTCGGATTCGACGCGTAGGTCCCGCAGTTCGGGCAGCCGGTCCACGGCGACCACGCAATTCGCCCGCCGGGAACGGATATTGACCTCGACGCCCCAGTCGGTGGAGCCGGCGACCACCACCGCGTCGGGCCGCTCGCGCAGCAGCCGCAGCGTTTCGGCGAGGGTGCTCTTCCGGAGGAACGCGCAGTCGTCCTGGGTGTATGCGGTGGCGACCGGTTCCGGCGGGGACTGCTCGCGACGCCGCGCCAGCGGGTCCTCGTCGGTGGGCGAACCGACGGCGAACGCGGCATCACGAATCGGGCGATAACCGGTGCAGCGGCACAGGTTTCCGCTCAGCGCGTGCAGGTCGAAGCCGTTCGGACCGTGCTCGGCGTCGGCGCTTTCGGTATCGGCGCCGTTGGCGCTGTCGGCCGGGCTCGCGTGCGCGCAGCGGTCGGGCCGGTAGTACTCGGCGGCCATGCTGCAGACGAACCCCGGTGTGCAGTAACCGCATTGGGAGCCGCCACGGACGGCCATCTCCTCCTGCACGGGGTGCAGGGCGGGCGGCTTTCCGGGTTCGCCGGCGGTGGCGAGGCCTTCGGAGGTGATGACCTCCTGACCGTCGAGCGCCGCGACCGGGACCAGGCAGGCGTTGACCGCCACCCAGTCGGTGGGCTTGTTCACCCCGGGACGGGCCACCAGGACCGAACAGGCGCCGCATTCCCCCTCGGCGCAGCCCTCCTTGGTGCCGGTGAGGCCGCGCTCGCGCAGGAAATCCAGCGTGGTGGTGTGGGGTGCAGCCGGGGAGATCGGTGTTTCTTTCCCGTTGACCGTGATCCGCGCCGCTACCACGACAGACCTTCCATTCGGTGCGCGATCCGTCGATTCATCATATTCGCCAATTTCAGGCAGCTTTCTGTGTTCAGAGGCGCCACAGGGCAGAAGTGGGCGCAAAAGCGGCACGCGACAGCGGCGTACCACGAGAGGGTGGAGGAAAAGGAGGAAGAGCTGGAATGTGCCACAGAGGGGCACGTCGGAACGGCGTGATCAGCAGCCGTGCGCGATACGACCCGGAACCCAGACCGTGCTGTGGGCGAGGCGACTCAGGTCGGAGCTGGTGTTCATCCGCCGGTCGCCTCCTCTCGGTCGTCATGGGTCGAGGTTGAAACCGCAAATTAGTGGCTGCCGCCGCAGAGGTCAAGACTCCACGAGACATCAGCCCCCACGTAATCGCTCACACGTTCGCTTTCTGGGTACGCTGGATCCATGCACGCACACCTCCAGGCCTCGCTCTTCGACCAGGGCGACGACATCCGGCTCGGGCCGCTGCACGACGTACGGAGGCGTGAGCTGGGCAGCGGCGCCTGGATCGATCTGCTCCCGGGCTGGCTGACGGGGGCGGACGCGCTGTTCGAGGAACTGGCCGCCGGGGTCCCCTGGAGGGCGGAGCGGCGGCACATGTACGAGCGGGAGGTCGACGTACCCCGACTGCTGGCCTCGTACCGGGAGGGCGAGCCGCTGCCGCACCCCGTGCTCGAGGAGGCCCGGTCCGCCCTGAGCGCGTACTACGCGCCGGAGCTGGGCGAGCCCTTCGCGACGGCCGGCCTCTGCCTGTACCGCGACGGTCGCGACAGCGTGGCCTGGCACGGCGACCGCACGGGACGCTCCCGTACGCAGGACACCATGGTCGCCATTCTCTCCGTGGGCGACCCCCGCGACCTGGCGCTGCGCCCGCGCGGCGGTGGCGCGGCGGCCCTGCGGCTGGCGCTGGGCCACGGCGACCTGGTGGTGATGGGCGGCTCCTGCCAGCGCACGTGGGAGCACGCGATCCCCAAGTCCACCCGCGCGGTCGGCCCGCGGATCAGCGTCCAGTTCCGCCCCCAGGGCGTCTCCTGACCCCGACCCGGCCCGCCCGGCCGCCTGCTGACCGACGTGCTGTTCCAGGCCGCGAGGGCACCGAGTGGTCGGCGCCCGGGGAAGGAGAGAGGGTGGATGTACGGGCGATCCGGGTGTGAACGGTGCGCCGCAGAGCACGCCGGCCCGGCACCGGGAAAGAGGCAGCCATCATGCGCATGTTGCTGAAAGTCCAGATGGACACCCAGATGTCCAACGAGGCCATCAAGAACGGCACGTTGCAGAAGACGATGGAGAGCGCACTGGAGACGATCCGCCCGGAGGCGGCCTACTTCACCACCGACAACGGTTGTCGGACGGCGTACCTCTTCTTCGACCTGGCCGACCCCTCGCAGATGCCGAAGACGGCTGAGCCCTTCTTCCTCCAGCTGGGTGCGAAGATCTCCTACTCGCCGGTGATGAACCGCGAGGACCTGAACAAGGGCCTGGCAGCCCTCTCCTCGCAGGGCTGACCGCGTCACCGCGCTCCGGCCGGTGAGGCCCGCCTACCGGCTGTGGAGGTTCAGCTCCAGGAGGTCGGTGGACTCGCGCACACCCACGGCGCCCGGGCCCGAGGGTTCCGGAAGCCGGCCGTCCGCCGCCTTCAGGCCGGCGAGCGCCCTGTCGATCGCCTCATGGGCGGCGAAGAGGCACGGGGTGCTGTAGATCGCGACGGCGACGCCGAGCTCGGTCAGTTCGCCGAGCGACAGCCTCGGCGACTTGCCGCCGCCGATCTGGTTGAACAGCAGCGGCACGTCGCCGACCACGTCACGTACCCGGCGGATCGCGTCGACGCTGCGCACTCCGTCCACCAGGACGACATCGGCACCGCTCTTGGCCAGAGCGTCCGCCCTGCGCAGCATCTCGGCCTCTTCCACGGCGTCCGTGCGGGCCACGACGATCATGTCGCCGCGGTTGTCGAGCACCTTGTGCAGCTTGTCGAGGTACGTCTCCAGCGGGAGGATCCGCTTGCCGTCGGCGTGCCCGCACCTGCGCGGCCGCTCCTGGTCCTCGAGGATCACCCCGGACGCCCCGGCCCGGTCCAGTCGGCGCACGACATGGCACGCCACTTCCGGATCGGCGTATCCGTCGTCGATGTCCACCAGCAGGTGGTGGCGGGGGAAGGCGTGCCGCAGCCGTTCGGCGAAGGCCACGATGTCCGGCCAGGCGATGAACCCGATGTCGGGCAGACCGTAGTGGGACGCGGCGAATCCGAAGCCGGAGAGGAAGAACCCGTCGTAGTGCCGCGCCACCAGGGAGGCCGAGTACATGTCGTAGACGCCGATGAGTGGTGTCGTCCCGGCCTCGGCGATCTCGTCGCGCAGCCTGTGCCCGTAACTCATCGCCACTCCAGGTGAACTGGGCAGCGGTGGTGCGGCCACCGCTGCCAGGGGATCTTCGGGCGCAAGCTTCGCAGGAAGATCGAGAACCGCACAAAGCGGTGATCACCCGATCGAACCACGAGCGGCCCGTTCTGAACGTCCTGGCCCGATTCGGCCGGTACGAAGCGGTGTGCACCGTTCCGGCCCCATCCCTCCCTCCTCCAGGGCACCATGGGCCCCGCCATGTATCCGCACGTACGACCTGGGGGGTAACGCGTATGCGAAAGATGACGGCGACCATCGGCGCCGCGGCCGTTCTGGCCGGCCTTGTCACGGCGGCCGGACCGTCCACGGCGAGCGAGGCCGCGAGGGGCGAGGCCACGGGGAGCGAGGCCGCGGGCTGCAGACCGGCGCTCAGTGTGCTGCGGGCGCTGCCCGGCGCCGAGGTCGCCTGGCCGAAGGAGGGCGTGCGCGCCCTGGGCCGGGGCGCCGTGTCCGTGGGCTCCTCGCGGGGGAAGGCGGTGTACTGGATCGGGCCCACGGTGCACCGGGTGCCCGTGCCCGACAGCCGGGCGGAGAGCGAGCTGCTCGGTGTGAACGCGAGCGGGCTGATGACGGGCTGGTACCGGCCCTACGGAACGACCACACAGGTGGGCTTCACCTACCGGGCGGGCGACGCCACCGTCACCGAGTTGCCCGACGGCCCGCGGTGGAGCGTGGAGCTGGACGTCAACGACTCGGGTCGCGTGGTCGCGGGCGGGTACGGCCACCGGACGATCCAGGTCTACGCCGACGGCGTGGTGGAGCGGACGCTCACGATTCCCGAGGAGCTGGGCCCGGAGGCGTACGTCTACACCGTCGGAGGCATCAACGCCCGCGGCGATGTCGTCGCGACCGTGCAGAAGGTGGAGCCGGACACCGGTGGCCGCGTGGAGTTCTCCTACCCGGTGCTGTGGCCGGGGGACGGGGGCCCGGCACGGATCCTCCCGCAGGCGGCGGGTGGCGGCGACACCAGCTGGGTGGCGGGCATCGCGGCGGACGGGACGATCGTCGGCAGCGACTGGTACGGGCCCGGCTACGCGTGGACGCCGTGGGTGTGGACCACGCCGTACGGCACGGCGGGTACGTCGCCGGGTCGCTTGAGCACCCACCCGTACGCGAGCCTCGACGGCGTCAGCCCCACCACCGGCGTGGCGGTCGGCACGGCTCGTTTCCACCCGGAGGAGGCCGCCAGCGGTGCCGACCAGGCCGTGCTGTGGCCCGGCTCGGGCCCCGTGCTGGCTCTGCCCAGGCTGGCGGACGGGATGGCGAGCGAGGCCGTCGCCGTGTCCGACGACGACCGGGCAGCGGGCAGCGCGGTGAACGCGTCCGGCCAGGCGCGAGCCGTGATCTGGAAGTGCGCCACGCGTCAGGCGTACGCGCCGAACCCGAGCTGACCGATCTGGGGCAGGTCAGACCCCGCCCGGGACGCCCGGGACGCCCCGGCCGGCCATCGCCGGCCGGGGACAGCTCGCCTCCCTCACCCGGAGCCTTCGGAACCGACACGCCATCCCGACCGCCCCGGGCAGGCGGAGGCGTCCAAAGGCCCCCGCGCCCGCGGCGGGATCATCGGCTGTCGGGTGCCGGGGCGGGCGGCGGGCCCCAGGGCGTTTCCAGGACTGTTCGCAGGGCTGCGACCGCCTCCTGGCCGATCCGCGCGGCGAGTTGCTCCTCCAGCCGTTCGAGGACGAGGACCGCCTGGCGGTGTGTGCGTTCGCCTTCCTCCGTGCGCCGGATCAGCCGGCGGCGCGCGGAGGCCGGGTCGGGGGTCTGTTCGAGCAGGCCGGCGGCGATCAGCCCGTGCACGGCCTGATGCGCGGTCTGCCGCGTGACGCCCATGCGCCGGGCCAGCTCGGACACCGTCGTCCCTCCGTCGTCCAGTACGGCGAAGAGCTGCGCCTGCGTCGGACTCACCGGCATGGCACCGGCCGTCTCGAGAGCCGCCAGCAGCCCTTCCTCGAACCAGCGTCGAGCGTCCCCCAGGAGCTGGGGCAGGTGGCGGCGGTTCGCCTGCATGGGTTCCTCACGAGGGGCCGGTTCGTCTCCCGCACTTGATGAAGGACACTCTCTCATGTCAGGCTGCCTGACATCCGCATGGAGGTCGATCCGAGGAGCAGCCATGACCTTCGAGTACGCCACCCGCTACCGGCGGGCCTCACACATCCCCCCTGAGCCGGGAAAGCCGTACTTCATCGAGAAGGGCGAGGGCGACCGGGCCCACCTCTTCGGCGACCTGATCACCATCTACGCCGGCGGCGAGCAGACCGAGAACACCTTCAACTTCTTCACGGTCGAGGGTCCCAAGGGCGACCTCATCCCGGCCCACCTGCACACCGACACCCACGAGGTCTTCTACGTCACCCAGGGCGCGGTCCGGCTGTTCGTCGAGGACACCGAGGGCGACCAGCAGGAGAAGCTGCTCACCCCCGGCGACTTCGGCTTCGTGCCCAAGAACTGCCGGCACGCCTACCGCATGGAGCGCCACCACAGCCAGGTCGTCGGCGTAGCCGCAGGACCGGGAGGCACCTTCGAGCGGTTCTTCGAGAACCTGGGCGCGCCCACGGAGCAACTGGGCCTGCCGCACCAGCCGGTCGTGCCGGAGCCCGGCAGATTCGCGACCGTACCCGAGCGGTTCGACGTACGCTTCCTGCCCGACCACCAGTGGCGGACCCGATGACGGCCACCGGCCCCTCCCTCCAGGAGCTCATCACCGCGCCCCACCCCGACGTCGCTCCCCTGCCGTCGGCCTCCACGCCGTACGACACCGGCGTACGCGAACTGCGCGGCGTGCCCTACGCCCCCGTCGAGGGCAGCCGTCCGCTCGAACTCGACCTGTGGCTGCCCCCGGCCGGACGGCCCGGCCCCTTCCCCCTGGTGCTGTTCGTGCACGGCGGCGCCTGGCGACGGGGCAGGCGCGACGACATGGGGATGCGTACGCGCCACTGGGCACCCGGGCCGTTCGCCCGTCTCGCGGCCGCGGGAACGGCCGTCGCCTGCGTCGACTACCGGCTCAGCGGGGAGGCCGCCTTCCCCGCCCCGTTGGACGATCTGCGGGCCGCGGTGCGCTGGCTCACGCTGCGCTCCGCCGAACTCGCCATCGACACCGGTCGCACCGTGGTGTGGGGAGAGTCCGCGGGCGGGCACCTCGCCTCGCTCCTCGCCCTGACCCACGGCGAACCGCGGCTGATCGGTGCGGTGATCTGGTACGCGCCGAGCGACCTCACCGTCGCACGGGGCGGCTTCAGCCCCGATGACGCCACCACCCCCGAGGCGCTCCTGCTCGGCGCGGCCCCGGCCGCCGCTCCGGAGCGCGCCCGCGCCGCGAGCCCTCTGCTCCGGGTCCACCCGGGGGCGCCACCGTTCCTGCTGGTCCACGGCGACGCGGACACGATGGTGGAGCACTCGCACAGCGCGTCCCTCGCCGCGGCGCTGGAGAGGGCCGGGGCCCCGGTCGAACTGTGGAGCGTGCCGGGCGCCGACCACGGCTGGCACGGGGCGGCGGACCTTCAGGTGGGCGAGGTGTTCACCCGTTCCCTCGCCTTCGCCCGCCGCCTCCAGAGCTGACGGGAGCTCCGGAGCGCGCGCCGTGGTGCCGTTCAGTCCTGCGTGGGCAGGCGGTCGAGACCGTCGAGTTGTTCACGCTGGGCCGGTGACAGGTGGAGTCCGGCCGCGACGACGTTCTCCTCGAGGTGGGCGATCCGGCCGGTGCCGGGGATCGGGAGGATGACGGGAGAGCGGGCGAGGAGCCAGGCGAGCGAGACCTGGGCGGGGGTGGCGTCGAGTTCGGTCGCCACGGCGGCGACGTCGGCCGCGACGCCGGCCGCGACGCCGGACGTCGCACCGGCGACCGGCCGCCACGGCAGGAACGCGATCCCCGCCGCCTCGCAGGCGGCGAGCACCGGCTCGTGTTCACGGTCGACAAGGCTGTACCGGTTCTGCACGCTCGCGATGTCGACGGTCTTCCGTGCCTCGTCGAGTTCGGTGACCGTGACCTCGGACAACCCGATCTGTCCGACCTTGCCCTCGGTCCGCAACTCCCGCAGCGCGCCGAGCTGGTCGGCCAGGGGGACGGCGGGGTCGATGCGGTGCAGTTGGAGCAGCTCGATCCGATCGACACGCAGCCGGCGCAGAGCGTGGTCGACCTGCGCGCGCAGCCCGTCCGGAGAGGCGTCGTGCCGCCAGCCGGCCGCGGAGGCCGATCGTGCGATGCCGACCTTGGTGGTGACGATCAGCCCGTCCGGGTAAGGGTGCAGGGCCTCGGCCAGGAGCTCCTCGTTGGCTCCCCAGCCGTACATATGGGCGGTGTCGATCAGCGTGACACCCAGTTCGACGGCGCGCCGGGCGACCGCGAGGGAGGCGTCACGGTCGGAGCCGGGTCCCGTCGGGAGACGCATGGCACCGAATCCGAGCCGCCGCACGTCCAGCTCCCCACCGATACGGAACATGGTCGATCTCATCGTCCGCCGCCTCCCCCAACGTCGCTCGAAGATGCAACGCTAGCAGCGCGGTTGACATCGCCCGGGGGCGGCCCGATCGGCAGGACCTAGGTCAGGTCGTAAGCCTTCCGCCCGTTACGCCGCCGTGGCGCCTCGCCTAGCGTCCTCGCCATGGAAACGACGGACGATACGACGGGCGATACGACAGGCATTCTCGACGAGGCGCTCCAGCGACTGCACGACTCAGGGCCCGAGCGGCTCGGGCGGCTCACCAATCACGCGCCGATGGCCGTCGAGGCGCTCGCCGCTCATGGACAGGCGCGTTCGGTGCACCGCTGGCTCGATACGTACGCGCACAAGCTCGAGGAGTTCCCGTCCGCTGCCGAGCCGGTCACGGCCGCGAACTGGCCTTCCGCGCTCGGTGATCCGCGCCGTGCCGCCGACTGGATCGGCTACTTCGAGCGCGAGATCGCCGAACGTCCCTGGCGTGAGGTTCTCGCGCAGTGGTGGCCACGTCTTCTGCCCGGCATGTACGGCGGGTCCACGCACCCGGTGATCCGGGTGGGCCACGCCGTACGCACTCTTCTGGCGGGCGAGAGCACCGAACCCCGTCTGGCCGAACTCGCCCACGGCCTCGGCTACTGGGCCGCCCGTCACCGCCTCGTCGCGGACCTCGTTCCGCTGCCGGGTGCCGACAGCGCGGCCGCCGCCCTCGACGCGGTACCGCCCGTCGTCGAACGGGACGGCGGCTTCCCCGCCCGGCTCGGTCGCGTGACGGGCCTGCCGGTGTGGGCGGCCACGACCACGGTGACGGAGCCCGAGGAGGCGTACCACCGCCTCACCGAACTGGTGCGGGCGGCCACCCACCGATATGCCACGCACGGCCACGGCGAGGAGACGATGCTGGTCCACGCGGCCACGGCTCCCAACGCGGTCCTGCGCACCCTGCCCGCGCTCCCCCACGTCCTGTGGGTACCGAGTCTGCGGGCCGCCTGGACGGCTTCCGCGGCGGTGACCGCGATGTACGCACCCGGCACCCCGGTCACCTACGCCCCGCCGGGCGCGGTCACCCCCGAGGAGGTTTTCGAGCGGGCCCTGGCGCACGGCGACGAACACGTCATCAAGCTGACCGACACGGCCCTCGACATCGGCGACGAACCGGCCCTGGCGGCGGCTCTGCGCTCCATCGAGCTGAGCGAACCGTTGACGTCGTGGACGTGATCGCCCTGCGGGAGCTCCGGGAACGGTGGGCGTCCTACCGGCGGCTGCGTACGAGCAGGTAGAGGAAGTACGGCGTGCCGACCACCGCGGTCATGAGACCGGCGCCCAACTGGGCCGGCGCGATGACGGTACGGCCCACCAGGTCGGCCGTGCAGACGAGCGCCGCTCCGAGGAGCACCGCGACCGGTACCACGCGCGCGTGCTGTCGGCCCACGAGGGCCCGCGCCGCGTGCGGGGCGACGAGGCCCACGAAGCCGATGGTGCCGGCGGCGGCGACGGCGGTGGCGCTGAGCAGGACGCTCAGGGCGAGGAAGCCGAGGCGCCCGCGTCCGAGGTCGAGACCGAGGAGTCGCGGGGTGTCCTCGTCGAGGGAGACGAGGTCGAGTTCGGTGCGCCGCGCGACCGCGACGGCCACGCCCACGGCCAGTGCGACGGCGAGGGGCAGCACGTCGGGCAGGGTCCGGCCGTAGGTGGAGCCCGACAGCCAGGTGAGGGCCTTGGTGGCGTTGAACGGGTCGGTGAGGATGATGAGCAGGCTGACCAGGGCGGCTGCCCCGGTGTGGATCGCGAATCCGACGAGAACGAGCCTGGTCTGCTGGAATCCGCCGCGCGCGGCGAGCCCGAAGAGGAGGACGGAGGCGAGCGCCGCGCCCGCGAACGCGGCGCCGGCCACGCCCCACGCCCCGGCCAGAGGCACCGTCGTCACCAGGAGCACGGCGCCGAGCGCGGCGCCGCCGGAGACGCCCATGATGCCGGGCTCCGCGAGCGGGTTACGGGTCACGGCCTGGACGAGCGTCCCGGCCAGGGCGAGTGCGGCCCCCGCGAGCAGCGCGGCGAGGACGCGCGGCACCCGGGTGTCGAGGACGAAGGTGACGGTCTGTCCGGCCCTGTCCAGCGCCCAGTTGGTCACGTCGCCCAGGAGCAGCTTGGCGTCGCCGAGCAGGACGGCGGCGATGGTCACGCCGACGAGGACGACGACCAGGGCCGCCGTGGTGGTGAGGAAGACGGCCCGGCTCCTGATGCGCAACCGGTCGGCGGCGACGCCGGCGGTGTCCCGCAGCCGTGTGGCCATGACGATGACGAAGACGGCGCCGACGAGGCTGGTGACGACCCCGGTCGGCACGGCGACCGCCGTGTCCGCCGGCACGAGGGTGCGCAGCAGCACGTCGGAGCCGAGCACCAGGGCGGCGCCGACGAGACCCGCGACCGGGATGCCGACGCGGGTCCGGGTGAACCCACGGAAGCGCCGGGCCAGGACGCGGGCGAGCGCCGGGGCGCACAGGCCGACGAAGCCGACCGGGCCGGCCAGGGTGACGGCGGCCGTGGAGAGGAGTGCGGCGAGCACGACCGCCGTGAGGCGGGTGGTGCGGACGGGGACGCCGAGGCCCCGTGCGGCGTCGTCGCCGAGGGCCAGGGCGTCGACCCGGCGGGCGAGCAGCAGGAGACCGGCGAGGCCGACGACGCCCATGGGTGCCATCTGCAGCACTCCGTCGAACCCGTTCTGGGAGATGCTGCCCTGGTTCCAGTGGTAGACCCCCTCCGTCTGCTGGGGGAACAGCAGGAGAAGGCCCTCGGTCACGGCGGTGAGGCCGAGCGTCAGAGCACTGCCGGCGAGCACGAGGCGGACGGTTCCGGTGCCGAGACCGGACAGCCCGAGCACGACGGCCGCCGCCGTGAGGCCGCCGGCGAACGCGATGCCGGAGGAGGCGAGCAGCGGGAGCGAGACGCCGGTGGCGGCCGCCACCCCGAGGGCGAAGTACGAACCGGCGTTGACGGCGAGGGTGTCGGGCGCGGCGAGGACGTTGCGGCTCACCGCCTGCAGGGCGGCTCCCGCCATGCCGAGCACGACGCCGACGAGCAGGCCCGCCGCCATCCTCGGCAGTCGCGAGGCGATGACGACGGACGCGTCGGCGGGGTCGGCGCGACCGATGAGGGCCTTCCAGACCTCGGACGCGCCCACGGCGGCGGTGCCCTGGGTGATGTCGACGAGCGCGAGGCCCGCGACGAGGAGGAGCAGTGCGGCCGTCACCGCGGCCGCGCCCGTCCGGGACGTGACCGTCGACGGACGGGTGGCGGGAGTTGTCGCGGTGACGGCCATGGTCCTACTTCTTCGTCAGCGCGGCGACGACGGAGTCGATGTACGTGTTCATCGACTCAGGACCGCCGAACATCCAGATGCCGTCGGGCAGTCGGTGGACGTCGCCCTTCTTCACGAACGGCAGCGACGTCCACACCTTGTCCTTGGCCAGCACGCCGGTGAAGGGGGTGCTGTTCTCGTCGCCGTCGTTGCCGATGTAGGCGAAGTGCGCGTCGCCGATCTTGGTGAGGCCCTCGACATCGGTCGCGCCGAGGCCGTAGGCCGGGTCGCCCTTGACCGTCCAGGCGTTCTTCAGGCCGAGCTTCTCGTTGACCCCGCCGATGAGCGAACCGCTCGTGAAGGGACGGATCGATACCTGGTTGGAGACGATGTAACCGTCGGCGAAGGCGTACGGTGCCCCGGCCAGACCGGCGCCTTCCAGGGCCTTCTTGCCCTCGGCCAGCTTGGTCTCGAACCGCTTCTTCAGCTTGTCGGCCTGCTCCGTGGTGCCGGTGGCCTTGGCGATGAGGTCGAGGTTCTTCGTCATCTGGCCGACGGGGTCGGCCGCGTCGGCGGCCTTGACGGCCAGGACCGGGGCGACGCCGCGCAGCTGCTTGACGGCGGCCGGCGGCAGGTCGGTGGTGGCGACGATCAGGTCGGGCTTGAGCGCGGCGATCGTGTCCATGCTGGGCTCGCCGCGGGTACCGATGTCCTTGGGGGCGTTCTTCAGCGGGACGGCGGTGTTCCAGGTCTTGTAGCCCTTGACGTCGGCGACGCCGGCCGGGTCGACGCCCAGCGAGATCAGGCTCTCGACGATGTTCCACTCGGTGCCGACGACCGTCTTGGCGGGCCCGTCGAGCTGGACCTTCTGCCCGGAGGCGTCGGTGAGGGTGATGCGCTCGGCGGTCTTGTCCGCCTTCGCGTCGGATGCGGGCTCGGTGGTGCCGCACGCGGTCAGGGTGAGGGCCGCCGTGGTGAGGACCGCGGCGGTGAGGAGGTGTCGTCTCATCGGGCTGTGCTGAGCCTTTCGCTTCGCGTGTGGTGCCGGCCTATCGCTCGGGTGCGGAGCCGTCCGGTCAGGGGGTCGGTGTCGACGTCGACACGGATGCCGTACGTCTGGGTGAGGCGCTCGGCCGTGAGGACGTCCTCGGGGTGGCCCTCGGCGACGACGCGTCCGGCGTGGAGCAGGACGATCCGGTCGGCGACGGCCGCGGCCTGGTCGAGGTCGTGGAGGACGGCGCCGACGGAGATGCCGTGGTCGTCGGCCAGGTCGCGCATGAGGTCGAGCAGTTCGACCTGGTAGCGCAGGTCGAGGTAGGTGGTCGGCTCGTCGAGCAGGAGGACGCCCGTCTCCTGGGCGAGGCAGCCGGCGAGCCAGACGCGTTGGAGCTGTCCGCCCGAGAGGTGCTCGACGCCCCGGTCGGCGAGTTCCGCCACGCCGGTCAGGGCGAGCGCGCGATCCACCGCGGCCCGGCCGCCCGCATCGGCCCTGCCCCAGCGGCCGCGGTACGGATAGCGGCCGAACTCGACCACGTCCCGCACCGTCAGCCCGCTGGGCGTCGGGCGACCTTGCGTCAGCAGGGCCACCCGCCGGGAGAAGTCACGCGGGCTCAGGGCGAGACCGTCGGTGTCACCATCGATGACCAGCGCGGCGGTCCGGGGCTGCTGGAGACGGGCGATCGTGCGCAGCAGCGTGGACTTCCCGCTGCCGTTCGGCCCGACCAGGACGGTCACTTCACCGGCCCGCAGGGTCATGGAGGCGTCGTGGACGACGTCGACGCCGTCGTACGCCACGGTGACACCCGTGGCCGAAAGTTCATGACCACGTGGGCGGACGTCCGCGGGGGTCTCTTCAGCAACTCGCACGCCACGGAGGTTAGCCTAACCTAAGCAGTTGGCGAAATAAGGTCTCACCAGTCGAGCGCAAGACGAAAACCAGCCTTGTCCTGGACCCGCCTGGGGTGGCACAGGCCACGCCATGGTCAAGCCGTGTGGGCGTGAGGCGCCCAGCGGGCGCTCTCTCGCCATGCTGGGTCCGCGGGCGCGGACCCAGCACAGGCGGGGTCAGCCGACGAAGGCCTTGACCTGGCCGTAGACGGTGGCGTCGGCGTGCAGGTCGCTGTGGCCCAGGCAGGCGGTCCGGGTGTTCGTGGCGCCGCTGAGGGCGACGCTGCTGTCCGGGTTGATGATGCTGTCGCACGGCGACCACCAGGTGGCGTACCGCGACGCGCCGGGAGTCTCGTCGCCGGAGTTGAGCTCGTTCAGGAAACTGGATCCGGGGCGCATCTCCGTACAGGAGGCACCGCCGCACCAGTACGCGGTATCGGTGCCATGGTTGGGGCCGCCGAGCGAGACCCAGGCGTCGACCTTGGCCGCGCCGCCGAGGTTCTTGGTGTAGTACCGAGACGACAGTCCACCCATCGAGTGGGTGACGACGTCCACCTTGGTGGCGCCGGTCGCGGCCAGGACCCGGTCGATCTCCTGGGCGAGCTGGGAGGCCGTCGTCGCGTTGGACTGGCTGGTGTTGTAGCTCCACTGGACGAGGTGGCTCGCGGGGCGGCCGTCGGCCCTGAAGCGGCCGGCCATGGTGTTCCAGGTGGAGCCGCTGGAGTTCCAGCCGTGCACGAAGACGATCGGGTCGGGCCCGGCCGCGGCGGTCCGGGCGCCGGCCGACGGGGCCTGGAGGGTGAGGCCGGCGAACGTGGCGGCGGCGAGGGCGCCGAGCGCGGCGCGGCGTGAGAGGCGCATGTCGATACTCCTTGGTGGCGTGGGTCCGAGCCGAGCAGGCGGCATCCGTGCCGGCTCGCCCCAGGACCGGAGGAAGGAAGGCGAGTCCGGTACCGCGGATGGGGCACAGGGGGCCGCGGTACGGGAGTTCCGTGCGAGCGGAACCGGTCGCTCAGGAAGCCCCGCGGTACCGCGCTTCCTTGCCGATCGAGCGGTACGTGCGGTCGGTCCGCGTCTCGATCAACTGCTGCACGACGTCCCGGTTACGGCTGGTCTCGCGCGCGATGGGGCTCCCCGCCGACGGGAGCATCGCCGGCAGTAGAGTTCGGGGATGAACAGACGGGCCCCGACGTTGGAGGATGTGGCGCGGGAGGCGGGGGTGTCCCGCGCGACGGTGTCGCGGGTCGTCAACGGCGTGCGCAACGTCGATCCCGACATCCAGGACCTGGTCCGTCACGCGATCGAGCGCACCGGTTACACGCCCAACCGCGCGGCGAGGTCCCTGGTCACCCGACGAGCCGACACCGTGGCCCTCATTCTCTCCGGGGCCGGAGACGCCTTCGCGGCCCGGGTCTTCGCCGACCCGTTCTTCGGGCGCGTGGTGAGCGGCGTCCTGGGGTACCTCCGGGCCCGCGCGATGCACCCGGTGCTGCTGTTCGCCGAGTCGGAGGCGGCCAGGAAGCAGGTGGTCGACTACGTGCGGCAGGGCGGCGCCGACGGGGCGCTGGTGGTGTCGATCCCGGCCGCCGACCCCCTGCCGGAGATGCTCCTCTCCGCTCGGATACCCACGGTCCTGTTCGCCCGTCCCGGCCGGACGACACCGATCAGCTACGTCGACCTGGACCACTACGCCGGGGGCGGGCTGGCCGGCGCTCATCTTCTGGCCCGCGGTTGCCGGCACATCGCGGCGATCAGCGCCCCACCGGAGCTCCCGGCCGGTCAGGACCGTCTCGCGGGGTTCCGCGACGCTCTGGCCCGCGCCGGCCGGCACCACCCCCCGGTCGTCGAGGGCGCCTTCACCCTCGACAGCGGCGCGGCGGCGATGACCAGGCTGCTGCGGGAGCATCCGGAGGTGGACGGGGTGTTCGCGGCCAACGACCTGATGGCGCAAGGGGCTTGTCAGGTCCTTCGCGAGCGGGGCAAGAGGGTGCCGGAGGACGTCGCGGTCATCGGCTTCGACGACTCGACCATCGCGGTGACGTGCCGACCACCTCTGACGACGGTGCGCCAACCCGTGGAGGACATGGCCGCGACCATGACCAGGCTCCTGAACGAGCAGGTCCAGGGTGCGCGGACCGAACCCAGGACCGTGATCTTCGAACCGGAACTGGTCGTACGGGAGTCCGCATGAGCCGGCCGGCGGGCAGGCCGCCGATCACGCCTGTCCGCCGGCACATGAGCCGCTCCCCCTGTCCCTGCCGACGGGATCAGGCATGGGCCTGTCGGTGGGCGCGGATGATGTCCGCGTACCGGCGGCCGCTCGCCTTGATGGTGCGTTCCTGCGTCGCGTAGTCGACGTGGACGAGCCCGAAACGCTTGTCGTAGCCGTAGGCCCATTCGAAGTTGTCGAGGAGCGACCAGGCGTAGTAACCGGCGAGCGGGGCGCCCTTGCGCACCGCACGGGCGCAGGCGCTCAGGTGCTGCTCCAGGTAATGGGCCCGTTCGGGGTCATGGACGGTTCCGTCGGGACGGACGAGGTCGGGGAACGCGGAGCCGTTCTCGGTGACGTACAGCCGTCGTACGCCGTAGTCGTCGGTCAGCCGCATCAGGAACGCCTCCAGGCCGTCGGCGTCGATCTGCCAGTCCATGCCGGTGCGTGGTACGTCGGTCAGGCGGATCTCCCGGGCGTACGGGACGGGGCCCTGCGGGTCGTCCGCGACGGTCACCGGGAAGTAGTAGTTGAGGCCGTGCCAGTCCAGCGGGACGGCCATCGTCTCCAGGTCGCCGGGGCGCTCCGGGAGTTCGACGCCGTAGAGCTCGCGCATGTCGGCGGGGAAGCCCCGGCCGTGGACGGGGTCGAGCCACCAGCGGTTGGTGTGGCCGTCCATGCGGGTGGCCGCCGCGATGTCCTCCGGCCGGGGGGAGGCCGCCTCGACGGTGGAGTGGTTGGTGACGAGCCCGACCCGGGCGTCCGGCGCCGCCGCGCGGATCGCTTGCGTGGCCAGTCCATGGCCGAGGAGGAGATGGTACGAGGCGTGCACGGCGGCGGTCAGGTCGGTGAGGCCGGGAGCCATCCGGCCCTCGAGGTGGCCGATCCACCCGGAGCAGAGCGGCTCGTTGAGGGTGGCCCACTGGGTGACCCGGTCGCCGAGCCGTCCGGCGACGACGGAGGCGTAGGCGGCGAGGTGTTCGGCCGTGTCGCGGACCGTCCAGCCGCCGCGGTCCTGGAGGGCCTGGGGCAGGTCCCAGTGGTAGAGGGTGATGTTGGGAGTGATGCCGGCGTCGAGGAGGCCGTCGACGAGCCGGTCGTAGAAGTCGAGACCGGCCGGGTTGACCGGGCCGTCGCCGGCGGGGAGCACACGGGGCCAGGCGATGGACATGCGGTAGGCATCCGTGCCGAGCCGCCGCATGAGCGTGATGTCCTCGGGCCACCGGTGGTAGTGGTCGCAGGCCTCGTCGCCGTGGTCGTCGTGGTCGATCTTTCCCGGGGTGTGGGAGAAGGTGTCCCAGATCGACGGGGCCCGGCCGTCCTCGGTGACGGCGCCCTCGATCTGGTAGGCGGAGGTGGCCGTGCCCCAGACGAAGTCGGGCGGGAAAGCGGCGAGGTCTATCGCATCGGACACAGAGGGCCTCTCTGGGGTGAGGGGAGGAGTGGGGTGAGGGAAGGGGGACGCGGCCCGCTACTTGACGGCGCCGGCGGTCAGCCCGGCGACGAGGTAGCGCTGGAGGAGCAGGAATCCGGCGACGACCGGGAGGCTCACGACCAGGGAGGCGGCCATGATCTGGTTCCAGTACACGTCGTTCTGGGTGGAGTAGCCCTGGAGGCCGACGGCGAGGGTCCGGGTGGTGTCGTTGGTCATCACGGAGGCGAACAGGACCTCGCCCCAGGCGGTCATGAAGGCGTACACCGCGACGGCCACGATGCCCGGGATCGCGGCGGGCACGACGACCCGGAAGAGCGCGCCGAGCGGCCCGCAGCCGTCCACCTTGGCCGCCTCGTCCAGGTCGCGGGGCACCGAGTCGAAGTAGCCGATGAGCATCCAGATGGAGAACGGCAGGGAGAAGGTGAGATACGTGAGGATCAGCCCGCCCCGCGAGCCGAACAGGGCGATGCCGGTGGCGTTGCCGATGTTGACGTAGATGAGGAACAGCGGCAGCAGGAACAGGATGCCGGGGAACATCTGGGTCGAGAGCACGGTGACCGTGAAGACCCGCTTGCCGCGGAAGGAGTAGCGGCTGACCGCGTAGGCCGCGAAGACGGCGATGGTGACGGAGCAGACGGTCGCCGCCCCTGCCACGATCAGGGAGTTCATGAAGTAGTCGGCCAGCGGAACGGTTTTCCAGATGTCGACGTAAGGGCGGACGGTGAGGCCCGAGGGGATCCACTGGAACTTTCCGGACACGTCCTCCAGCGGCTTGAGCGAGCTGGAGACCATGACGTACACCGGCAGCAGCACGAAGCCGGTGAGGAGCGTCAGGAAGATCCGCCGGCTCCACAGGAAGGACCGCGGGGCGGCCATCGGGGAGCGGGCCGGCCGCCGGGACGGGCTAGGCATCGGTGGCCTTCCTTCCTCGGGAGGTGAGCAGGAGGTAGGCGCCTGTCACCACGAGCAGGAACAGGAGCAGGAGGACCGACATGGCGGAGCCCGCGCCGAAGTTCCAGGTCTGGAACGAGGACTGGTAGATGTGCAGGGAGATGAGGTCCGCCGCCTCCGGTGCCGCCTTGCCGAAGAGGACGAACGGCGTGTTGAAGTCGTTGAACGTCCACAGGAAGAGGACCAGGACGAGGACCTGGTTGACCGGGCACAGCGAGGGCAGCGTGATCCGGCGGACCTGCTGCCAGACGCCGGCGCCGTCGAGCGCGGCGGCCTCGTAGATCTCCCGGGGGATGTTCTGGAGCCCGGCCATCATGATGAGGAAGGCGAAGGGCCAGCCCTTCCACACCGACACCACGAGGAGCGTGACGAAGCTGTTCTCGCCGATCAGCCAGAACGGCGGGCTGTCGGTGAGCCCGAGCTGGTCGTGCAGCACATGGTTCACCAGGCCGTTGTCCCGCTGGAACATGAACGCCCAGGTGATGACGGCGGCGTAGACGGGCAGCGCGTACGGGACGAGGAAGACCGTGCGCAGGAAGCCCCGGCCGCGGAAGCTCTCCTGCATGAAGATCGCGGCGGCGGTGCCGAGCAGCCAGCACAACCCGACCGAGAACAGGGTGAACAGGCACTTGGTGAGGAAGGACCGCAGCAGCGCCTCGCCCACAGGGGCGTTGACGTCGACCGCGAGGGAGTAGTTGTCGAGCCCGGCCCAGGGCGCGGTGCCCCAGTCGCGGACGTAGAACTGGGTGAGCTCCTTGAAGCTGACGACGATGCCGATCACCATCGGCACCAGGTGGACCAGGAGTTCCAGGATCAGGGCGGGAAGCAGCAGGAGGTACGGCAGGCCGACGCGGCGCAGCCGCCCGGAGCGGCGCGGGCGCGGCGCCGCTCCGGGAGAGTTCTTCCGTGCCGTCCGCTCGCCCGTGCCGGGGGCAGCGGTGAGGGTCATCGAGGTGTCCGTGATCACTTCTTCGGCATCTGCTGCTGGGCCTTTTCGAGCTTGGCCCGCACCGACTCGGTGGTGACCGGACGGCCGGCGGCCGCCTCGGCGAAGAGTTCCTTGACCGCGGTGCCGACGACGGTCTCGAACTGGGACTCCTCGGGGACCTGCGGGAGCGCGGCGGCACTGGTGGTCAGGGTCTCGCGCAGGACGGCGATCGCGGGGGTGTTGAAGGCCGGGTCCTGTTGGGCGGTCTTGACCGGCGGGATGGATCCGTAGGCCTTGTTGAGGATGATCTGCTCTTCGTCGCTGGTCATGAACTTGACGAACTTCTTGGCGCCGTCGATGTTCTTGGTGTTCTTGAAGACGGCCATGTTGATGCCGGCGACCATGGAGTTGGTGGCGGCGCCCGGGCCGGGCTTGCCGGACTGCACCGGGGCGGGTGCCACTCCCCACTCGTCCTCGTTCATGCCGTGGGAGGCGAAGGTGGCCGACGCGGTCTGCCACAGGACCATCGCGGTCTTGTCCTTGGCGAAGTCGCTCAGGGACTGGTTCTGCGCGTACTCGGCGTTGCCCGGCGCGATGATCTTGTCCTTGGCCATCAGGTCGACGTACTGCTTGACGGCGGCCACGGCGCCGTCGGAGGTGAAGTCGGCCTTGCCGTCGGGGGTGAAGAAGTCCGCGTTGTGCTGCTTGGCGAGGACGAACACCTGGTGGATGTTGCTGGAGAGGTTGGACCCCTCGGCGCCGAGCCCCCACGCACCGTTCTTGGAGAGCTTCTTGCCGGTCTCCGCCAGCTCCGCCCATGTGATGGGCGGCTTCTGTATGCCGGCGTCGGCGAACATCTTCTTGTTGTAGTAGAGCGCGTAGGCCATGGAGTACAGCGGTACGGCGGCGGGCTCCCGGCCCTGGACACCGGTGGAGCCGAGGGCGGAATCCACGAAGCGGTCCTTGCCGCCGATCGCCGCGAAGTTCTTCGCGTCCCAGGGGAGCAGGGCGCCGCTGGACTGCAGGGAGGCGCTCCAGGTGTTGCCGATGTTGAGGACGTCGGGTCCCTGGCCGGAGGTGGTCGCGGTGAGGATCCGGTTGAGCAGGTCGGACCAGGGCACGACCTCCAGCTTCACCTTGATGCCGGTCTCCTTCTCGAACTTGTCGAGTTCGGGCTGGAGGACCTTCTTGTCGACCTCGAGGTTGGCGCCCTGGTTCGTGGCCCAGTACGTGAGTGTCCTCGGCTGCTCGTTGGAGCCCTCCGAGCCGGACGAGCCGCCGCCGCAGGCGGCCGCGGTGAGAACGAGCGAGAGGGTGACGGCGCCGACGGCTGCGGCTCTGATTCTGCGCATGACTCCAGGGGCCTTCCGGGGAGGTGGACGGAGTTCGCCTGCGGGGAGGGGCGACGGCAGAAGCGTCCCGCGTTCAGGTCCTGAAACCCTCCGCCGCTTAATTTACGGTGTGAGTTAAACCTCAAGCGAAGGTCGCGTCAAGGCCTCCGTCACCTGTAAGTTGCAGGGAGGACAACGGAGATGAGGGGGCAGAGTGAAGGTGCGCAGCGGCCGTACTGTGCGTGACCTGCGGCGGGAGAACCGCACCGCGGTACTGCAACGGTTGTATTTCGACGGGCCTTTGAGCCGCTTCTCGCTCGGCCCGGTCACCGGCCTGAGCTCGGGCTCGGTGAGCAACGTGGTGGCCGAACTGGTCGCCGAGGGCCTGGTCGAGGAGGCCGGCAGCGTGGACTCGGCCGGCGGCCGCCCCCGAACGCTCCTGCGCATCAGCGCGCACAGCGGCTACATGATCGGGGTGGACATCGGTGAAACGCGCGTGCGGATCGAGCTCTTCGACCTGGCTCTCACCGAACTCGCCCGGATCGAGAGGCCGTTGACGACGGAAGGCCCGCGGCGCGTCGACCGTTACGACGTCGGCGTCGTCGTGGGCCATCTGCGCGAGGCCATCCCCGAGGTCCTGAGCCAGGCCGGGATCCCGGCGGAGCGGCTGCTGGGCGTCGGCGTCGGAGTGCCGGGCATCGTCGCCAGGACCCCCGAGGACGGCGCCGTGGTGCACGGCCAGACCATCGGCTGGGACGCGGTCCCGCTGGAACGGCTCCTGCGCGAGTCGCGGCTCCTGCCCGAGACCGTGCCGTACTACATCGACAACGGCGCCAAGACACTCGGTCAGGCGGAGATGTGGTTCGGCGCCGGGCGCGGCGCACAGAACGCCGTGGTGGTCCTCTTCGGTTCCGGGGTGGGCGCCTGCCTGGTCACCGACGACATGCGCTCCGGCCGGGCCGTGGAGTGGGGCCATCTGACGGTACGGGTCCGGGGGCGCCGCTGCCGCTGCGGCGCCCAGGGCTGCCTGGAGGCGTACGCAGGCGCCGAGGCCCTCCTGGAACGCTGGTCCGAGGCGGGTGGGCGGGCCCCCGCCGGCGCGGACGAGGAGACCGCGCTGACCGCGATGCTCGCCGCCGCCTACCCCGCCCCGGTCGCCGACGGAACGACGCCGCCGGCCGACGCGACCGCCCTGGCCGTGCTGGAGGAGACCGCCGAGTACCTTGGTGCCGGTTTCTCTGACCTGATCAACCTGTTCCAGCCCGAACGCATCCTGGTCGGCGGCTGGGCGGGCCTCCAGCTCGGCCGGCGCTTCCTCGACGCCGTCCGGACCCACGCCACCTCGTACTCCCTGGCGTACCCGGCCGCGCACGTGGAGATCGACCTGGGCACCCTCGGGCCGGACGCCGTCACGGTCGGAGCCGCGATCCTGCCGCTCGCCGACTTCTTCGCCCGCGGCGGCCGCCGCGCCGAGGCGGATCCGGAGGAGCAGAGCCCCGCCTGGCAGACGACTCTGCGGGAACGGGCGGCGCAGTGAGAAGCCTCAGCCGGTGACCGCCCGGCGCTCGACCGACACCGTCCCTTCCCAGCGCGGGTCCCCCGCCGACCGCCCCACCATGAGCCGGTACGGCCCCGGCTCCGTGGACCAGGCGCGCTCCTCCTCCGACCAGTGGCGCAGGGCACGGGCAGGCACCTCCACCTCGGCGGTCACCGCCCGGCCCGCCTCCGCCCCGACCGCCGCCCAGCCGGCGAACCAGCGTACGGGCCGCTCCACGGCCGACCCCGGCCGGGCGGCGTAGACCTGAACGACCTCCCGCCCGGCGCGAACCCCCGTGTTGCGGAGCCGTACCCGAACGGTGAACGCCTCACCCGCCGCGATCTTCGTCGGCGCGTCGACGGTCTCGTACTCCCAGGTGGTGTAACCGAGCCCGTGGCCGAACCAGAAGGCCGGTGCACGGCCGCCCCGCAGCCACGCCCGGTGGCCGATGTGCAGGCCCTCGGCATAGTCGAGACGGCCCCCCACGGGTCGCGTACGCGTCACGGGTGCGTCCGTGAGGGACGCACCCCAGGTCGTGGGGAGCCGGCCGCCGGGCTCCGCCAGGCCGAACAGGACGTCGGCGAGCCCCGCACCGGCCTCCTGCCCCGGGAACCAGGCGAGCAGCAGCGCGCCCACCTCCTCCCTCCACGGCATCTCGACCGGGCCGCCGCTGTTGACGACCACGACCGTGCGCGGGTTGACGGAGGCCACCGCCCGCACGAGGTCGTCCTGGCACCCGCCGAGGGACAGGCCGCTCCGGTCGTACCCCTCGGTCTCCTCGTGCTCGGTGGTACCG
This sequence comes from Streptomyces sp. NPDC003035, assembly GCF_042888285.1. Lineage (NCBI taxonomy): Bacteria > Bacillati > Actinomycetota > Actinomycetes > Kitasatosporales > Streptomycetaceae > Streptomyces > Streptomyces sp. NPDC003035. The sequence continues at coordinate 283,017 of NZ_JBIAPJ010000003.1, forward strand.
ACGACCACGATCGCGACGTCCGCCGCCCGGGCCACTTCCACCGCCGCCGCCGACGCGCCCGCCGCATCGGGCTCCGGCGGCGCCGCGGTGACGACGGTGGCACGTCCGCCGCCGGGGACCAGCTCGCGCCGCGCCACCACGTGCACCGGCCGCTTCGAGGCCAGTGCCGCCCGGGCCGTGTGCACGGGCGGATTCACGTGGACGACCGCCGGGTCGTCCGTCTCGCGGGGGAACACGCCGTCCAGGATCGTGAGTCCGTCGAGGGTGAGCGTCATCCGGCCGAAGCCTCCGACCCCGAACGTCCACGTTCCTGTCCGCCGCGGCCGCAGCAGCGCGCTGATCTCCACCGTGCGCGCCCCCGCGGGCAGGGCCGGCTCCAACTGACGGCCCGAGAGGCGCCGCTCCGCGTACAGTTCGCGCCCCGACTCGTCCAGAACGCGCAGCAGCACCCCGGGGGCACCCGACCTCGGGTCGCTGCACCGGTCGATGTCGAGCGGGGTCGCAGCGGACCCCGGTGGCGGTCCGGGAACATGCACCACCCGGGCGTGGCCGCGCAGCCGGGCCCGGATCCCGGCCAGCGGGGTCACCACGTCGGAGGGGAAGACACCCGCACTGCCGCCGCCCTGCGTGCGGGGTGACGCGGCGTGCGCGCCGATGACCGCGACGGTGGAGAGCTCCGTCGGATCGAGCGGAAGCACCCCTCGGTTGGTCAGCAGGACGGCGCCGGCCGCTGCCGCCCGGCGCAGCAGCGCACGGGTCTCGTGCGAGCCCCGCACCGACACGCGGCGGCGCGGTGCGAAGGCGCCCACACGATCGGCGAGCCGGAACAACCGCCGTACCTTCTCGTCGACGGCCTCCTCGGGCACCCGTCCGCCCTTCACCGCCCGCACCAGCGAGGCGCCCCAAGGACTCCGCGGACCCGGCATCGCCAGATCGAGTGCGGCGCGGGCCGGCTCCTCGGTCGACCGCAGAGCGGCCCAGTCGGACACGACGACTCCGTCGAACCTCCACTCCTCCTTGAGGGGCTCGTCGAGGAGGGGGTGAGACGTCATCGGCCTGCCGTTGACGGCGTTGTAGCCCGCCATGACGAGCCATACCCCCGCCTCGACGGCCGCCTCGAAGGGCGCGAGGTAGACCTCCCGGAGGGTGCGTTCGGACACCCGTACGTCGACGGTCAGCCGGTCGGTCTCGGAGTCGTTGGCGACGTAGTGCTTGGCCGTGGCCCCCACGCCGTGGGCCTGGATGCCCCGGATGAGCGCGGCGCCGGTGCGGCCCGTCAGTTCGGGATCCTCCGAGAAGCATTCGAAGTGCCGGCCCCCCAGCGGGGTCCGGTGGAGGTTGAGCGTCGGGGCCAGCACCACGTCGACGCCCTTGCGGACGGCCTCCGCGGCCAGCAGGCCGCCGAGTTCCTCCACCAGTCCCTCGTCCCACAGGGCTCCCAGGGCCGAGGCGGACGGGAGGAGGGCGGAGGGACGTCGCTCGTCCCACGCCTCACCCCGGACACCGGCCGGCCCGTCCGACATCACCATCTCCCGCAGCCCGATGTCGGCCTCCCCCGCCGTGCGCCACGTCGTCGCGCCGGTGAGCAGACGTACCTTCTGCTCAAGGGTCAGCTTGCCGATGTGCCGGTCGAGCGTCCGGTCGTCCATGTCCCGCCCCTCTCTCACGGTTGCTCGGTCAGGGCAGTCGGTAGTCCGCGTTCAGGACCGCGCCCCGCTCCGGGTGGTACAGGTCGTATCCGCGCGCGTCACACTGGAAGCCGCCCACGATGCAGTGGTCGACCAGCGCCTTGAGGGTGCGCTCCTCCCACGCGTTGAAGAAGTCGTAGTGGAAGGAGTAGCCGCGGCCGCCGGCCAGTCGGACCCGGCTCATGTCGCCGTTGACCGGGAAGGCCATCTTGAACTCGATCATCGGCACGGCGACCGGGTGCGAGGCCGGGCACATGTTGTCGTTGGTGCCGGGCTTGACGACCGGGTAGGCCATGTGGCTCTTGTGGTCGGGGGTGTCGAGGTACGTGCCGTCCCAGCAACTGGGGGCCTGGAACCGGAGGTTGAGCTGCACGTCGGGCCGGCTCGGGCAGCTCGCCGGGAAGTCGACGTTGAAGAAGCTGTCACCGCATTCCCAGCCTTCGACGAAGCCGCGGTGACGGCGGAACTCGTCGGCGCTCTGCATCGGATCACCCACGACGTACCGCAGCCCCTTGGGGAACGGCTGCACGCTGGTGTAGTCGGTGACCCCTGCCTTGTAGTAGATGACCTGCGGGCCCACCGGGAGGATCTTCGTGTCCCCGTTGTACAGGGACGGCATCCAGTACGCGGACGCGTCGGCGGGCGCCTTGCAGGTGGTCCTGCCTCCGTAGAGGCTTCCGGTCGTGCTGCCGGCGTGCGTCGTCGTGTTGCCCATGAAGGTGTGGTCGTGGGACTTGCCCGGCTGTCCCGGGTACACGATCGGGTCGTCCGGCGCCGTGTGCGTGACGGCGCAGTTGGCCTGGAACTCCTTGTGGTAGCGCGGCGGCGGAGTCTGCGTGGACGGTGTGACGCCGGTGACTTGTGGGACGGCCGGTATATAGCCGTCCCCGTCGGGGTCGTCGCCGGACGCCTGGGTCGACACGGCCATCGTGTGCCCGGCGTGGCTGCCGGCCTGGGCGGAACTTCCCGGATCGGCGGCGGTGGCGACGGTGCCGATGCCGAGGACGGATGCGACGAGAGCGCTGCCGAGAAGGAGCGCGGGGAGTCGTTTCGAACGCCATCTCATGGAGGGCCTCCAACCCGTGGGGTGAGGAGTGGTGACCCGGCAGGGGGCTGAGCGCCACCCCGTGCCGGGGGCGTGGCGTGCGGGGTGCGTCAGCTGTAGACGCCGAACTCGTGGAGCGAGTAGCCCCAGCCCGTCCCGCGGGCCGTCAGATGGAGACGGACGTGGCGCGCGGTCGCCGCGACGTCGATGGTGTCGATGTCGCCGTTGCCGGTGGTCGTGGTGTGAAGCGTGCGCCAGGTGTTTCCGTCGTCGGAGGCCTGGACCTCGTAGGACCTGGCGTAGGCCGGGTCCCAGACGAGTTGGAGCTTGCGGATGGCGGTGGGGGCGCCGAGGTCGACGCGGATCCACTGCGGGTCGCTCCAGTCGCTGGCCCAGCGGGTGTCGGCCCTGCCGTCCGTCGCCTTGGCGGGCTCGCAGGGGCAGTCGCCGTAGGACGCCTGGAAGGAGGAGGCCGTGGTCGGCTTGTTCAGCGCCAGGTTGGTGCCGGTGACCGGCGGGGCGACGACCTTGACCGACTTCGTCTCGATGCCGGCGTTCCCGCGTCCGTCCTCGGCCTGGACGTACACCTTCCAGACGCCCAGCTTCTCGGGCGCGGTGACGGCGAAGGTACCGTTGCCGGTGGAGCGCCACCGGGCCTCGACGAGCCGCTTGTCGCCGTTGGCGTAGTTGCCGCTGAGGAAGATCTTGTACGTGATCGGGTCGCCGTCCGGATCACGTACGTCGGCACGCACGCTGAACTCGCCGCCCGCAGGGGCTGAGGAGGCGGGGCTGACGGCCATGTTCGTGATGACCGGCGGTGTGTTGTCGCCGCTGGTCGATCCGGTGTAGGCCTTCTTGACGGAGTAGTACGACAGGCGCTTGAGGCCGTCGGGCACGAGGTTGAACCAGACACCACCGAAGTCGTGCTCGATGCCGTAGTGGAACAGGGTGGCGCCGAGCGCGACGCCCTGGTGGCCGGTGACGCAGCCCCACGCCTTGCTGTAGCCGTCGGCCTTCTGCACGTCGGTGGGCTCGTCGGGGACGCCGTTGGCGTCGTCGGGGACCTCCCACTCACCGGCGGGGCCGCCCTCGGTGATGATGTAGGGCTTGGTGTAGCCGCCCTGCTGCCAGTCCTCCTGGACGCCGCAGATGTCGCCGTAGGAGTTCATGGAGTACAGGTCGAGGTCCGGGGCGTTGCGCTGGTAGTAGGGCCAGGCGCCGGTCCAGGCGTCGGTCGAGGTGACGGGGTGGTCCGGGTCGATCGTGTGGATCTTCTTGGCGACGTCGTTCACGAAGGCGGTGTAGGCGTTGCGCTGGACCTCCAACTCGCTTCCGCCGTAGCAGTTCTGGAGGCCGAGCACCGATTCGTTGCCGACGTTCCACATCAGCGTGGCGGGGTGCGACTTGTAGGTCTCCACCCACGTCGCGAACTCGGTCAGCATGGTGTTCTTGTACGCCGAGTCGGTCACGTAGTTCACGCAGCCGCCGCTGCCCGGGCCGCCGCCGGGCTGCAGCCAGAAGCCGTTGATCACGCGGATGCCGTGGGCCGCCGCCGAGTCCAGCAGCGGCTTGGTGCCGCCGTCGGTACCCCAGGTGCGGATCGTGTTGACGCCCATGGACTTCACGTCCGGCATGTACCGGGGTGCGTCGGCGATGGCCGGGCCCCAGGTCAGCCCCTTGACGGTGTAGGGCTGTCCACCGACGGTGAGCCGCCAGTTCCCCTGGGAGCCGGCCACCCGGACCGGGCCTCCCGTGGGCGGCGGCGTGGTGCCGTCCGTGTTCCCGTAGACCTGGAACTCCCAGAGGGAGTAGCCGTAGCCTCCGGACCGTTCGGTTCCCAGCATCCGCACGTAGCGGCCGGAGCCGGACAGGGCGAGGTCGTCCGTGCCGCCGTCACCGCCGGTCACGGTCTTCAGCGTCCGCCAGTCCGTGCCGTTGTCGGACGCCTGGATCTGGTAGCTCCTGCCGTACGCGCCTTCCCACGTGAGGACGGTGCGGCTGAGGTTCGCGCGTTGGCCGAGATCGACCTGGAACCACTGCGGGTCGCTCCACCGGCTGGCCCAGCGGGTACCGGTGAGATCGCCGTCGACGGCCGCCGACGCGACGAACCCGTCACCCTCCTGGGACGAGGCGGTGGCCGGCCTTCCCTGCGACAGCAGGGCGTCGGCCGCCCGGGCGGGCGGGGCGGCGAGGGTGAGCGAGGACGCCACCAGCGCGCCGAGGGCGAGCAGGGGAAGGCCGGCGCGACGGCGGGCCGGGGCGGGTGATGAGGGAGGTCTGGTCACATCTGCTCCTGGCGGGTGTGGCCCCTCCGGGCCGCGTCGCGGGGATGGCAGGCCCGGAGGGGAGTCACTGCCGGCGCGCGCCGGATCATCCGGTCGGTCGGCGGAGGGAGTGTCAGGGGAAGGACACGAGGGTGGACGGCACGGTCGAGGTTCCGGCGGGGACCGTGGACGCTCCGGTGTCGTTGATGACGTGGTTGTAGTGGCCCATACCGCCGAGGGACACGACCAGCAGGCTGTGGAACTTCACCCCGGGTTTGACCGGGGCCTTGAAGCCGTGGTGCTGGCGGATGGTCGGGTCCACGTTGTAGTTGCAGTAGCTGCCCAGGCCCCACGCCTCGTGGGTGGTGACGGAGTCGTCGACCCGGTAGGCGGCGTAGCCCTGGGTGGCGCCGTTCTGGATGGCGGCCTGGTTGGGCGCGTCGTAGGCCTTCTCGTTCTGGTAGAAGATCGTGCGGCCGCGCTCGCCGTACCACTCGACGTCGTACTTGTTGAAGTGCTCGACGAACAGGCCGGTGGCGAGCACGTCGTCGCCGTTGACGCGGACGCCGTAGTCGGCGCGGTTGGTCTCCCAGCCCACGCCCTCGCCGTGGTCGGCTCGCCAGACCCACGTGTGGTCGATGATCGTGTCGTCGCTGTTCACGACCATGCTGGTGGTCGCCTTGCCCGCGCCCGCACCGCCGATGCGGATGTAGACGTCCTGCACGGTGGTGGGGTTGGCGGCGTGGTCGGCGGCGGCCCCCTGCGGCCCGATCTCAAGCAGCGTCGGGGAGTTGACCGTACCGGCGTCGATCAGGAAGCCGGCGAGCTTCACTCCGTCCACGTCGGCGACCTTCATCGCCGTCACCCCGTTGTCGGGGATGATCGTGGCCAGGCCGAGGCCGAGCACGATGGTGTTCGCCCGGTCGACGTTGATGGTCCGGTCCACGTGGTAGACGCCCGGGGTGAAGAGCAGGTGCAGCCCCTGGGCGAGCGCGGCGTTGATGGTGGCCGCCGTGGCGCCCGGCTTGACGACGTAGAACCGGCTCAGCGGGATCGACTCGCCCTGCGGGGTGCCGTTCGCCCAGGTGGTGCCGCGCGCGTCGGTGCGCTTGGCGGGGGCGAAGACCTTGTACTCGTTGCCGTCCAGGTAGAGGAACGGCTTCTCCCGGGAGATCGGGGTGGTGTTCAGGGTGGTGTAGCGGGGCTCGGGGAAGCTCGTGGCCGGGGCGCCCTCGACACCGGAGAAGACCTGGTTCCACACGGAGTTGGACCAGCCGCCGATCGAGCTGTCCCGGGTGTACCACTGCTGCTGCGAGTAGTTGCCGACCTGGCCGTCGATCTTGCTGTCGGCGATGTAGCCGCCACTGGCCCAACCGTAGCCGTTCGGCGCGAGGTTCAGGCCGCCCTTGACGTGCATCCGCCGGAAGGACGCCGCCTGGGAGACCGCCCACCGGTTGGTCCCACTCACGGGGTTCAGTGCCAGGTTCTCCGCGGCCCGCCAGAAGTTCTGCGTGGCGTTGCCGTTGAACCAGCCGGCGTCGACCGTCACGTCACCGTTGATGGTCGTGTCATCGGGCCGCAGCCCGAGACCCGCGATCTGGGTGTAGAAGCCGATCTGGGCGTTGAGGCCGTTGTACGTCCCCGGCTTGAAGAGGAACGCGTGCCGGCCGCTGCCGAACTGCGCGGACTCCTGCTGGCGGAACACCTCGTCCAGCTTGGCCTGGATACCGGGGGTGGACGGGTCGAAGACGTGCACGTGGGGACCGAGGTCCCCGCCGCCCGGCAGGGTCGGGCCGCCGTCGCCGCCCGTGGAGCCGTAGACCTTGAACTCCCAGAGCGAGTAACCGTATCCGGTGGCGCGGGCGGTGCCGAGCATCCGGACGTAGCGGGCCGTCCCGGAGACGTTCAGCGTCTCCGTGCCGCCGGCGCCCGTGGTGGTCGAGTGGACGGTCGACCAGTCGGTGCCGTTCGGGGACGTCTCGATGCGGTAGGCCTTGGCGTACGCGGCCTCCCAGCGCAGCTCGACCTGACTGATCGTGGCCGTCGCGCCGAGGTCGACGCGGATCCACTGCGGGTCGGAGGCGGCGCTGGACCACCGCGTGCCGTTGTCACCGTCCACCGCGGCCGTCGCCGGCGTGCCGTAGTGCTCCTGACTGGAGGCGGCGACCGGCTTGCCCTGGGAGAGCAGTACGGGCGCGGCCGCGGCCTTCTGGGCGGGAACGAAGGCGAGAAGCGTGGCCGCGAGAGCGGCGACCACCACGCCGACGACACCGCGGCGAACGGATCCGCGGGGTGTCGGTGGCGCGACGGACGGTATGTCAACTGTGGGCATGTGGGGGCTCCTTGGGAACGAGAACGACACACGGGAGAGCGCTCTCCGGAACCTTGCCCGTAGCGACACGGACGGTCAAGGGATCTGTCACTACTTATCTTTTGGCTTTCATTAAGCGGCAGTTGACGTCCGCCGAGGCGGTCCAGGAGGCTCACCGCACACGCCGCCCAGACCCCATACGCCGACGCTGCCCCCGCAGGTGCAGCGCATCAGGCCAGGGTCAGGTCGAGCGCTCTCCCGAGGACGCCTCGGGCCGTACCGCTCGCTCCTTCGTCCAACGGTGCCACCAGTGGTGGCGGCGCGGGTGGACGGCCCTGCCCAGCCGGCGGCCGAGCAGCAGATAGCCCAGCATCGCGCCGATGGTGTTGAGGATGACATCGTCGATGTCGAAGGCCCGTCCCGTGACCAGGGCGCCCTGTACCAGTTCGACCAGCAGCATGGTGAGGGCGGTGATGACCACCACGCGGAACAGTCCCCGTGCTCGCGGTGCCAGTACGGGGAGCAGCAGGCCGAACGGAATGCCCAGGACGATGTTTCCACCCAGCTGCTTGACGGTGTCCTGGAACGCCGGTTGGCCGAGGTAGGCGCTGATCGAGTCACCCGGTCGAAGATTGCTGTGCGTCAGAGCTTCCGACGCGACCGACGGTTCGAGGGTGAGGTGAGCGAGCACCACGCTGAAAGCGACCGTACCCGCGAAGGCGGCGAGCATGGCGAGCGCACGGAGGAGAGGGCGGGCCGGTGGCTTACCGGTGCCGTGGGGCGTTCCGTGGGCACTCGCGTCACTGCCGCCATGATCGTCATTGCGAGACGTGCGCCTCATCGTGACTCCCCCTCCGCTGCTGTTACGGCACTGGCCTTGCGGTTACCCGCAGTGAGAAACGGCATGCCGCCCGCGTCGCCCCGTCCCCGAGAGTTGACCCACCCGCTAATATTTGCCGGGTGACAAGCTACCGACCTGGGCAATGTGGAGTTGATCTCACTCACCGGTCGCGTGGATGAGGCGACCGCTGCCTGGGCACCTGACATGGCGATCCGCCGTGAGGCTCGGTCGCTGGGAGGCATCTGGCTGTGCTGCCTCGGGGATGCGCTGCCCGTCGTCGATCGCAGGCGGCACACAGGCGTGCAGGACAGCCGCTGCCAAGCGGCGGTCCGTCGCTCAGCCCGAACCGACCATATTCGCAGAAAGCAGGAACCATGCCCGTTCGAGAAGAGAATCTGGACATTGAGGTCAAGGTCTGCGACGCCGTCACCGCGATCCTGACCGTCGGCGGCGAACTGGACATCGAGACCGCCACGCTCCTGCACCACCACGTCGCCAATCAGTTCCTGCACGGGCGCCGTCACCTCGTTCTGGACCTTTCGGCTCTGGGCTTCATGGATTCCTCGGGTCTCAACGTGGTGATCAAGGGAGCCCGAGAAGCCCGGGAGATGGGTGGGGATCTGCACCTGGTGGCACCGACTCCTGCCGTACGCCGCCTCCTCGAGATCACGGGGCTCCATGTGACGACACCTATCCACGCGGACGTCGAGGCGGCACTCGCGGACGTGCGGCAGAAGGATTCTGTCGCCGAGGCTCAGGCTCGACCCGCGAGCCGGGAGAGTGCGGAGTAACAGACCGCACGGGCCCCTGGAGCGACGCATGGCGTGTGGCCACGCACGGAGAGCGGCGCCAAGCCCTGCCTCGGTTCACGAGACCTTGATGCCGATCAGGCAGGTGTCGTCGTCCGTGTCCGACTTGCTGTGCAACAGCAGCCGGTCGAGCCTGCGTTCCAGTGAGGAAGCCGGGTCCTGTGCCGAGGCGAGCAGCTGGGACAGGGATTCCTGAACCGCGGTGTCCCTGCGCTCGACGAGGCCGTCGGTGTACATCAGCAGCGTGTCGTCCAGTTCGAGCTGCACCTCCCCCTCCTCGTACTCCGCCTCGGGAAGAGCGCCCAGGAGGAGTCCGCGGAGCAGGGGAAGGGTGCTGGCTTCCTCGCCGCGGACCAGTACCGGTGGCAGATGGCCTGCCCGGGCCCAGCGCAGGACGCGGGTTTCGGGGTCGTACACGCCGCACACAGCAGTGGCGGTGACCTGTTCGCTGAGGTGATGCGCCACGATGTTGAGCCACGACAGCAGCTGTCCGGGGCCGGCTCCGGTGACGGCGAGGCCGCGCATGGCGTTGCGCAGAACGACCATGCCGGTCGCCGCCTTTATGCCGTGACCGGCGATGTCACCGACGCACAGCAGGATGCGCTTGGACGGCAGGACCACGGCGTCGTACCAGTCGCCACCGACCAGGGACTCCGTCTCGGCGGGCCGGTAACGCACGGCGACGTCCAGACCCGGGGCGTCGAGAGGGGCGCGGGTCGGGGGCATGATGGCGTGCTGGAGCTGCAAGGCCAGCCGGTTGCGCTCCGCCGACTCCTGCTCCGTGTGGGCGAGTTGGTCCCGCGTGGCTGCCAGGGCCACCTCGGTCCAGTGCTGGGAGGAGATGTCCTGGTACGCGCCGCGCACGGCGAGGAGCCGGTCGTCGGCGTCGAGGACCGGTTCGGCGATGACCCGGATGTGGCGTGTGACCCCGTCGGGCCGCTGCAGGCGGAAGGCCGTGGAGGTGGCGCGGCGATGGTGCAGCACCGCCTGCAGGAAGCGGCCGATGGCCACGGCGTCGTCGGGGTGGGCGTGCTCGGCCAGGTCCTGGAGGGGCACCGGGTTTTCGGTGACCGCTCGTCCGTAGAGCGCGAAGAGCTGCCCGTTCCACGTGATGTCCCCGGTGACGAGGTTCTCTTCGAAGCCGCCGATGCGACCCAGGCGCTGCGCGTGCTGGAGAAGACTGGCCAGCCGTGCCGTCTCGTCCTCGATACGCCAGATCAGCAGGACGCTGTCGGCGTGCCGGCTGATGCTGAGGTCGGCGACGGCGGCCAGCGGCACCTGGTCCACCAGGGCGGTGAGCGTCATGCGCTCGGCGCGGAAGGGCTCGCCGGTGGCATAGACGCGTTCGATCTTCTCGAAGAGCTCGCTCTCGCCGCCCGCCGTCGGATAGGCCTCCAGCAGCAGGGAGCCGTTGACGGCGCTTCGTGGACGCCCGGCGGGATCCAGGAAGCGGTTGTTGGCGTGGCGGATACGGAAGTCCGTGAGATGGCCCGCGGGATCGAGCTGCGGGGTGAGGACGAGTGCCGGGTCGTACAGGCCGTCCGAGAGGTCCACGAGTTCCGAGACGTCGGCCGATTCCCGCGTGCCCGTCAGGAGCCCGACGGACGGCGGCAGGTTTTCGAGCGTGTGCGCGCACAGTTCGGCCAGGGCTTCGATCTGGCGGGCGATGGCCGGGGAGTGGGGTGTGAGCGCCTCGGGCCAGCAGATCTCGAGGACTCCGTGGATACGGCCCCCCGTACCGGCGGGCAGTGCGACGCGGCCGCCGTCCAGGGACTGGGCACGGCCGATGGTGGGCAGGCCCACCGAGGAGAGGGACTCGATCCGTACGGTGCGTCGCTCGTCGAGGGCCTGTCGGGCCACGGTGGAGACGCCCGGGGGGACGTACCGCCAGCGGTTCGCCTCGTCCTCGCTGAATCCGGCGTGGCCGCAGAGGGTGAGGGAGGCTTCCAAGCCCGCTGCCCATACGGCCACGGCGGTCGCTCCCAGCGGGGCGAGGGCGTGTTCCAGAAGGGATTCGGCGACGGCTTGGGTGTCGCTCGCGGCGAGCGCGGCGCTCTCGGCGGTACGCAGCCGGACGGCGACGGACGGGGCGGGCTCCTTCTCCGGTCCGTTCGCGTGCCGGACGAGGTCTTCCGCCACCGCGGCGACCTGGTCGTGAGCGGCCTGGTTGACGATGTCCGCGGCGAGTTCGAGCGAGGACAGGCCGGCCTGCTGGGCCAATTCGGTCAGCTGGCGTGCGGCCTGTGCCGGCCCGCACCCGAGCCGTTCGATCATCACGCCTTTGGCGAGCTCGATCAGGGCTCGGCCCTCGGCGGCGGCGTGCGCGGCGCGTACCTCCGCGCGCAGCCGTTCCACCGTGGCCGCCAGGCGGCCGACCGTGGACGCCTGATGCCCTGCCTGCGCGGCCGAGGCGAGGTCGAACCGGGCCGCCGACGGGTCCAGGCCGTGGCTGGGTTCGGTATTGCTGAGGCCCGCTTCCATCGAGGTGATCACCGAGGGGGCGGTGATGTCCTGGGCCGAGCCGCTGAAGGGACGCTTCTCGTCGGAGCTCCCGCGGGCGGTCATGACGTCACCCGCGCGTCGTGCTGCGGGTTGAGCCAGCGACGGACACAGGCGATGAGATCGTTGGCGTCGACGGGCTTGGTGACGTAGTCGCTGGCACCCGAGGCGAGGCTCTTCTCGCGGTCGCCGGGCATGGCCTTGGCGGTGACCGTGATGATGGGCAGGTCGGCGTGGTCGGGCATCTGCCGGATCTCGGCGGTGGCGGTGTAGCCGTCCATCTCGGGCATCATCACGTCCATGAGGATCAGGTCGATGTCCGGGTGCTCGGTGAGCGCCTCGATGCCCTGGCGGCCGTTCTCCGCGTGGACGACCTGGATGCCGTGCATTTCCAGGATGCCGCTGAGGGCGAAGAGATTGCGGGCGTCGTCGTCGACGACGAGGACGGTCCGGCCGTGCAGCGAGTCGTCCACGCTCTGTGCGGTCGGACGCGCTTCCTCGATACGGACCAGGGGCACGACGTCGCCCGGCTGCTCGGCGGAGAGGTACAGGGCGATCCGCTCCCGCAGTTCGTCCAGGCTGGAGAGCAGTTCCAGGGGCCGTTGGCGGGCCCGGTCCTGCAGCGTGGATTCGAATGCGGCGTCGAGGCGCCGGTTGTTGTGCGCGAGGACGGGGACGCTGCGCAGCGCGGCGTCCCCGTCCATCGCGTCGAGGAAGTGCATGGCATCGCTGTCGGCCCGGTCGAGTTCGAGGACCACGCAGTGCACGGGTGCCGTCGCCAGGGCGCTGGCGGCTTCCTCCGGTCCGACAGCTGCCACGAGTTCGATGGTGGCGCGGTCGTGGCCCCCGGCGAGCTCGGCGACGGCGCTTTCGGCGACGAGGGACAGCAGTCCCCGCGGGCGTTCCTCGATCACGAGCAGTCGGCGGGGCTTGCGCGGTTCGCTCTCCGCCCGGACGGAGCGGCGGATGTCGGAGGGCTCGGCCACGGTCGAGGAGCCCGCCGTGCCGGTGTCCTGGGTGGTCCCCGCGGTCTCGCGCTGGAAGCCGAGGCGCCTGACCGGGAGGTAGAGGGTGAAGGTGCTGCCCTGGCCGGGGCTGCTTTCCGCGGTCAGCGCACCGCCGAGCAGGTGCGCGATCTCGCGGCTGATGGACAGGCCGAGACCGGTACCACCGTACTTGCGGCTCGTGGTCCCGTCCGCCTGCTGGAAGGCGCCGAAGATGGCTTCGAGATGCTGCTCGGGGATACCGATGCCGGTGTCCTTGACCCGGAACGCCAACACAGGTCCGTCACGGTGGACCGAGGCGGGAAGTGCCGCTTCGGCGGCTCGCTCGATACGCAGCTCCACGCTGCCCTGCTCGGTGAACTTGACCGCGTTGGAGATCAGGTTCCGCAGGACCTGTCGCAGACGGGAGTCGTCGGTGACCAGATCGGCCGGGACACCCGGGGCGGTGGTGATCGTGAAGTCCAGGCTTTTCTGGGTCGTCATGGGCCGGAAGGTTGCTTCGACGTAGTCGAGGAGCTGCCGCAGCGCGACGCGCTCGGGGTTGATGTCCATCTTTCCGGCCTCCACCTTGGACAGGTCGAGGATGTCGTTGATCAGCTGCAGTAGGTCGGACCCGGCCGAGTGGATGATGCCCGCGTACTCGACCTGCTTGGCCGTGAGGTTGCGGGTCGGGTTCTGAGCGAGCAACTGGGCAAGGATCAGCAGGCTGTTGAGCGGGGTACGCAGCTCGTGGCTCATGTTCGCCAGGAACTCGGACTTGTACTTCGAGGCCAGCGAGAGCTGCTGGGCGCGGTCCTCGAGTTCCTGCCGGGCCTGCTCGATCTCCAGGTTCTTGCCCTCGATGTCGCTGTTCTGGGCCGCGAGCAGCGCCGCCTTCTCCTCCAGCTCGGCGTTGGAGCGCTGGAGTTCTTCCTGCTGCACCTGCAGCTCTTCGGAGCGGGCCTGGAGTTCACGGGCCAGGCGCTGGGATTCGCCGAGCAGTTCGTCGGTGCGGGCGTTGGCGACGATGGTGTTGACGTTGACGCCGACGGTTTCCATGAGCTGTTCGAGGAAGTCACGGTGGACGGGCGTGAAGGCGGTGAAGGAGGCCAGTTCGATGACGCCGAGGACCTGGTCGTCCACCACGATGGGCAGCACGATCAGGCTGCCCGGTGCGGTGCGGCCCAGGCCGCAGGAGATGCTGATGTAGTCGGCGGGGACTCCGTCGGCGGCGATGGTGCGCCGGCTGCGGGCGGCCTGACCGACGAGTGACTCCCCCAAGGCGAAGCGGTCGTGGCCCGTGGTGCCAGCGGGGCGGCCGTAGGAGCCGACCAGCCGCAGTTCGGTGCCTTCGGGGGCTTCCTCAGCCAGGTAGAAGGCTCCGTACTGTGCCGAGACCAGCGGGGTGAGCTCGTCCATGACGAGCTCGGCGACGACGGCCAGGTCGCGGTGGCCCTGCATCAGCCCCGAGATCAGGGCGAGGCTGGACTTGAGCCAGTCCTGCTCCTGGTTGGCCCGCGTCGTCTCCCGCAGAGAGCCGACCATCGCGTTGATGTTGTCCTTGAGCTCGGCCACCTCCCCGGAGGCGTCCACGGTGATCGAGCGGGTCAGGTCGCCCTCGGCGACCGCGCTCGCGACCTCGGCGATGGCGCGGACCTGCCGGGTCAGGTTCCCGGCCAGCTCGTTGACGTTCTCGGTGAGCCGCTTCCAGGTGCCGGAGACTCCCTCGACCTCGGCCTGGCCGCCGAGGCGGCCCTCGCTGCCGACCTCCCTGGCCACGCGCGTCACCTCGGCCGCGAACGAGGACAACTGGTCCACCATCGTGTTGATGGTGGTCTTCAGCTCCAGGATCTCGCCGCGGGCGTCGACGTCGATCTTCTTCGACAGGTCGCCGTTGGCGACGGCGGTGGTGACGAGGGCGATGTTGCGGACCTGCCCGGTCAGATTGTTCGCCATGGAGTTGACGTTGTCGGTGAGGTCCTTCCAGGTGCCGGCCACGTTCGGCACCCGGGCCTGGCCGCCGAGCCGGCCCTCGGTGCCGACCTCCCGGGCCACGCGGGTCACCTCGTCCGCGAACGCCGAGAGGGTGTCGACCATGGTGTTGATCACCGCGGCGAGTGCCGCGACCTCGCCCTTCGCCTCGACCGTGATCTTCCGCGACAGATCACCGCGCGCCACCGCCGTGGCGACCTGGGCGATCGAGCGCACCTGCCCGGTCAGGTTGGACGCCATCACGTTGACGTTGTCCGTGAGGTCCTTCCACGTACCGGATGCGCCTCGTACGGTGGCCTGGCCACCGAGATTGCCTTCGGTGCCCACTTCGCGGGCCACGCGGGTCACTTCGTCGGCGAACGCGGACAGTTGGTCGACCATCGTGTTGATGGTCTCCTTCAGCTCCAGGATCTCGCCCCGGGCCGCCACGGTGATCTTCTGCGACAGGTCCCCCTGCGCCACCGCCGTGGCGACCTGGGCGATGGAGCGGACCTGCGCGGTCAGATTGCCCGCCATGAAATTGACGGAGTCGGTCAGATCCCGCCAGGTGCCCGAGACACCCTTCACATCGGCCTGGCCCCCGAGGATGCCTTCCGTACCCACGTCACGGGCCATGCGCGTGACCTCATCGGCGAACGACGAGAGTTGGTCGACCATCGTGTTGATGGTCTCCTTCAGCTCCAGGATCTCGCCCCGGGCCGTCACGGTGATCTTCTGCGACAGGTCACCCTGCGCCACCGCCGTGGTGACCTGGGCGATGTTGCGGACCTGCGCGGTCAGATTGCCCGCCATGAAATTGACGGAGTCGGTCAGATCCCGCCAGGTGCCCGAGACACCCTTCACATCGGCCTGGCCCCCGAGATTGCCCTCCGTGCCGACCTCACGGGCCACCCTGGTCACTTCGTCGGCGAACGCGGACAGCTGGTCGACCATCGTGTTGATGGTCTTCTTCAGCTCCAGGATCTCCCCGCGGGCGTCCACGTCGATCTTCTGCGACAGGTCACCCTTCGCGACCGCCGTGGCGACCTGCGCGATGTCACGGACCTGGGTGGTGAGGTTTCCCGCCATGGCGTTCACCGAGTCGGTCAGGTCCGCCCACGTGCCGGAGACGCCGGGTACCTCGGCCTGCCCTCCCAGGGTGCCTTCGGTGCCGACCTCGCGGGCCACGCGGGTCACCTCGGAGGTGAAGAGGGACAGCTGGTCGACCATGCCGTTGAACACCGTGGCGATCTCGCCGAGCAGGCCGTCCGCGTCGTCCGGCAGGCGCGTGCCGAAGTCACCGTCGCGTACCGCCGTCAGTCCGGCCAGGAGCTGCCGCAGCTCCGGCTCCCCCACCTTGCCCGTACCACGCGCGCGTGTCCGGGGTACACGCGCGTTGTCGACCGTCGTCTCAGCCATGACCATTCCTCGTTGAACGCTGATAGGAGCCCCGCCGGAGAGCCGGACACCGCCACGGCCTCGCACAGGCCGCCCCCCTCGTCGGCAATCATTGCCGTACGACAAATACGAGGCAGCCTACCCCGTTGCAGGTGACGGGCGAAAGCCGCGCAGGCTTTCTGCAATTGGCGTACATACGCCTCGGCTCTCGGGGTATGT
Organism: Streptomyces sp. NPDC003035; assembly: GCF_042888285.1. NCBI lineage: Bacteria > Bacillati > Actinomycetota > Actinomycetes > Kitasatosporales > Streptomycetaceae > Streptomyces > Streptomyces sp. NPDC003035. Next base: position 299,045 of record NZ_JBIAPJ010000003.1, read on the forward strand.
GGCGCTCACCGCCCGGTCCGCTCTGGTCGGCGGGCACCGAGGGAGGGGAACATCATGAGCGTGATGGCAGCGTCCGCATCAACGGCCACGGCTACGGCGAAGGCTCCGGTACTGCCCGAGGTGGCGGCGCCGCACAAGATGGCCCCGAAGGACGCCCGCTCGCTCTCCCAGCTGTTCTTCGACCAACTGGCCGTACTCGAAGAAGGCACGCGCGAGTACCAGTACGCGCGCAACACCTTGATCGAGATGAACATGTCGCTCGTGCGGTACGCCGCCGGACGCTTCCGCGGCCGGGGCGACGACATGGAGGACATCACGCAGGTCGGCATGATCGGCCTCATCAAGGCCATCGACCGGTTCGACCTGTCGCGCGAGGTGGAGTTCACGACCTTCGCCGTGCCGTACATCGTCGGGGAGATCAAGCGGTTCTTCCGCGACACCTCCTGGGCGGTCCATGTCCCGCGCCGGCTTCAGGAAGCCCGGGTCGAACTGGCCAAGGCGACCGAGGAACTCAGCGGCCGTCTGGGCCGCGCCCCCACGGTCAGCGAGCTCGCCACCCTGATGAACCTCTCGGAGGAGGAGGTCATCGAGGCCAGGGTCGCCGCCAACGGCTACACCTCCTCCTCGCTCGACGCCCCCATCGGCGGGGCCGACAGCTCCGACGGCGAGGGCGCCTTCGCGGACGTCATCGGGACAGAGGACCCCGCCATGGAAAGGGTCGAGGACTTCCACGCCCTCGCTCCCCTCATCACCGCCCTGAACGAGCGCGACCGACAGATCCTCCACTTCCGCTTCGTCGACGAGCTGACCCAGTCCCAGATCGGTGAGCGGCTCGGCGTCAGCCAGATGCACGTCTCACGCCTGCTCTCCCGCGCCCTCGCCTCCCTCCGCAAGGGCCTGCTCGCCACCGAGTGACGGTCGCCGCGGACAACCGGCACCCGGCAACCCCGTGAGGGCGTCGCCCAGTCCTTCGAGTCCTCGCGCCAGCGCCACCTGCGCCGACCTGTCGAGCGACGCGAGCATGCCGGTCATCCGGTCGAGTCGCTGCCTCCGGACACTGTCGAGGGCTCGCTTGCCTGCCTCCGTCAGCGCGAAGTCCACCCGGCGGCGGTCGTGGGACGCACGCCGGCGGGACAGCAGACCGGCTGTCTCCAGACGACCGCACAGCCGGCTCACCGATGGCGCGCGGGATCCCAGCCGCTGTCCCAGTACGCTCGCCGTCATGTGCCCGGCGGCGTCGATCACCGCCAGCGTGCGCTCCTGCGTGCGCGGCAACTGGTGCGCCGCGGCGAGCTCGTCGCTCTCCCAGAGGGAGACGAGCATCGCGGCGGCCCGGCGTGCTTCCTGGTCACTCACGTGCGGGGGCCGGTGCGGTGAGGTCATGGAGTCCGGCTGTCCGTATACGTCGCGTTGATGTGCGACAGCCCACTGTTTTCCGGCGATCAACGGTCGCCGATCCCGGCCGCGCGTGCGGCGCGACGCCGGCCCCTGGCTCCACCTCGAACCCACACCCGGTGGTGCCCGCATCGCCGTCCGTGACGAAAGCCCCGCCCAGCCCGCTCAGCGAGCGCCCGGTGTCACGACCGCCACCGGCGGTTTCGGACTCCACCTTGGCCCGGACGACACATCGGTGCGCATACAGGGACGTTCCGCGGGCACATGGTGATCCGGACGGGGTGAACGCCCCGGCTTGCCATGAGCCCTTCCCATACATTACGAATGGAAAGCGTTGCCGCACGGCAATGCTCTTTGTGGCCTGAGGCCTCGGACCGCAGCGGCCCCGAGCACATCCCACGATCCGACGCCATGGAAGAGGACGCATCGCGTGAACGGGCAATACAACGCCAGAATCAACGGATCTGACGTGGGAATCACGCGAGCACCGCGGTGAACCTACGCTCCCGCCGGCCGCGTCCCGCACCCGTGGCCACGCTGCCCGCGCCCCTCGCACCCGAGGATGTGGCGCTCGTACGGGCCAGTCTCACCCTCGTGGAGCCGCGGTCCGAGGAGATGGCGGTGTACTTCTACGCCATCCTCTTTCTGCGCCATCCCGAGGTTCGGAGTCTGTTCCCGTCGGACATGGACGTCCAGCGGGACCGGCTGCTGCGCGCCCTGCTCCGCATCGTGGACCTGGTCGACGACGCCGACAACCTCGTCCGCTTCTGTTCCCGGCTGGGCCGCGACCACCGGAAGTTCGGTACCCTCAACGCCCACTACGCGGCAGTGGGCGAGTGCCTTCTCGACGCTCTGGCCCGATTCGCGGGACCGGCGTGGAGCCCCGAACTGGCGGGCGCATGGCAACGGGCGTACGCCACGGCCTCCCGCACCATGATGCTCGCCGCCGACGACGACACCCGGCTGCGTCCGGCGCAATGGACCGCCCGGATCGTCGACCACCGCCGGTACGGCCACGACATCGCCGAAGTGACGGTGCGGACGGACGAGCACTACCCCTATGCGGCCGGCCAGTATGTGAGCGTGGAAACCCCGTGGTGGCCCCGGCAGTGGCGCTCCTACTCACCCGCCAACGCGCCCCGGCCGGACTCGACGATGACCTTCCACGTGAAGGCCGTGCCCCAGGGCCGGGTCAGCACCGCCCTCGTCCGCCAGGCACGACCGGGGGACTTCCTTCGACTTGGGCCACCCGAGGGTGACATGACCTTGCCGCCCGACTCGCACCGAGACCTCCTGTGCGTGGCCGGCGGCACCGGGCTCGCTCCCATCAAGGCGTTGATCGAGCAGGTCGCGGCAGAGCGCTCGGACCGTGAGGTCGCGCTGTTCATCGGAGCCCGCACGGCCCGGGAGCTCTACGGCCTGGACGACATGCTCCGTATGTCGCAGCGGCACCACTGGCTGAGTGTGCGGGCCTCCGTCTCCCATCAGCGCATCCCCGGAACCGAAGGCAGCCTTCCCGAGGTCATCTCCGAGTTCGGTCCATGGGGCGGTCACGAGGTGTTCCTCAGCGGACCGCCCGGCATGGTCACGGCAGCGGCGCACGTGCTCACGGAACGAGGGGTACCACGCGAGCGGATCCATCACGACCCGCTCGATGTGCCCGTGTTGGACGCCCCGTTGGAGCCCGCCCGCCTCCCCGAGGACGAGACGCCCACGCCGTGGTCCTGAGCCGGTGCGCCGGCCGGAAGCCCGTGGCCGGCGGCCGCGTCAGGTGCCGCCCGCCTACGGTCCGCGGAAGTCGAGGGAGAGCACGAGACCGCCGTCCGGTGCGACTCCGTACGCGGTGAGTTCGCGCAGGACGGCCTTGGGGGTGTCCGCGCCGGGCAGGTGTCGCGTACGGGTGATCGCCCGGCTCACGGCCTGCTCGAAGGCCGCGTGGGCCGGGTGTGAAGCCGGCAGGTCCGGACCGCAGGCGACGAACAACAGCCTCTCCCGCGGCCGGGTCCGCAGATGCTGGGCGGCGTAGACGGTGTCCTCGAACATGCCCAGCGGGAGCTGCCTCTCCAGCTCCACCCGCTGCGCCGTCGACCCGGACACGCGCCACACGCTCGGGGAGCCGGCGTCGACGATCTGCGCCTCTCCGGTGCGCAGGTCGAAGCACATCAGCAGGGTGGACAAGTGCCTCCTGCCGCGGTGCTGTCCGTACAAGGCCTGGTCTGCCAGGGCCGCCTGGCCCGCGAGGTCGAGGCCGGCGCGGCGGGCGTTGCGGATCGCGTTGACGGCGAGGTTGTTCACCAGGCCGGCCTCGGCATCCGTTCCGGCGCTGTTGGCGACGACCAGCGTGAGCTGGTCCGCCGAGGCCGACCAGTCGAAGAGGTGTCCGCCGGAGGCGTAGGCGGGTTCGCCGTGCGCGTGGAGCTCGAACTCCTCGCGCGAGCACGAGCGTCCCGGCATCAGCTCCCACTGCATCTCGGCGGAGAGGGTGAGCGGGCCGTTCCGTCGTGCTTCGCGGTACACGTCGGTGTGCCGCTCGGCCACCCTCAGAGCATGACCCAGCATCTGGGCGATGGCTCCGAGATGATCGAGCAAGACCTCGGGCGGCTCGTGGCCCTGCGGCAGCGTGACCACAAGAACTCCATACCTGTCACCTCGAACCGCCACGGGAAGGTACGCCGTCACCGTGGGGCCCGCCCCGGTGGAAAGATATGGTTGTTGCGCGGAGAAGACCCTGCCCGCTGGGCTCGACTCCACCGGAACCGGCCCTCGAACGGCGTCACAGGGACCAAAGGGACGGAGACTGCTCAGCCCGTAGTCGATCAGCAGCAGGTCGACAGCGGTTGCCGCGAAGTGCTGCGCAAGATGAGTACGGAGGGAGTCCAGAAGGCCATGGGGCGGTGCTCCGCGCAAGGCGCGTTCCACCATCACACGTCGTTCCACCGAACCATTACCGCTTTCTGGGGAGATGTGGAGACTAGAAACGTGGCGCACAAGAAGCGCCGCCGGCCGAGGACGTCTGATTCGGAGTGTCACTAGATATGGACGCGAACCCCGCCTCTTCTCAGCGTCGGCCGCAGGAGACCGCTCAGGCCGCCCGCGAGCTCATCGAGCTCCTGGAAGTGCTGTGGGAGCGCGGCAAGGACATGGTGTCCTCGACCCCCGTCTCGGCGTCCCAGCTGCGCGTCCTGTACTGCCTCGACCGGGATGAGGGCATCAACCTGCGCACGCTGGGCAAGGTCCTGGGTTCCGCTCCCCCGTCCGTGAGCCGCCTGTGCGACCGACTGGAGGCGCTCGGGTTCGTCCAGCGGCTCCCGAGCCCGGTCAGCCGGCGCGAGCTGGAGCTGCACCTGACCACGCGGGGCAAGGCGTACCTGCACGATTTGAGGGCCCAGCGCCAGGAGGCTCTCCTGGCGGTCATCGACTCGATGACCCCGTCGGCGCGCAACGCGCTGCTGAAGGGGCTGACGAGTTTCCAGGACGCGCTCGACGTTACGGGCGGTGTCCCGCAGCGATCCTCTTCGGTCAAGGGCGTCCGGTCCGCCTGATCCGGCCGCACGCGGACTGCCGAGTCGATTCGCACTCCCGACTTCTCACTTCCGATGCTGGGACGTCACTGTCGGCACCTCGCGGCCCGACCCATGGTGTTGCCTCAAGGGTACAGTTGTTTGGAGGCAACTATTGACAAGGGTTGCCGCGGGATGGGCGGGGAGGCTGCGTGTACGGCGACAAGGCCCGGATCATCGTCACGGAACTGCTGGCGAGCGGCTCGTGCGCCGTCCTGCGGGTGACGGGGGAGCTGGATCTGCGGACCGAGACGGATCTGCTCGACCAGGCCGGAAGACGACTCGCCGACGGACGCCGATACCTGGTCCTGGACCTGACCGCTCTCGCCTTCTGCGATTCCCGCGGCCTGAACTGCCTGCTGTCGCTGAACTGGCTCTGCGGGCACATGGAGGGCCGGCTCCTGCTCTCGGGTGTGGGCACCCAGGTCATGCGTGCAGTGACGGTCAGCGGCGCGGGCAAGGTCCTTCGCTGTTTCCCCTCCGTCGGCCATGCCCTGGCTGACGTACCCGGCGCCGAACGGCCCCCGTGGCCTCCTCCGCCCCCTCTGCCACAGAGCTAGGAAAGGTGAACGCAGCGGGGGAACAGCGGCCCCGCACCGTTCCCCCGTCCCGCTCTCGGCGAGGTCCCGGTCCGGCGGCTCACCGGTTGTCCGCCGGCTCCAGCGCCGCCCGCCGGAGGCCGTCGCACACCCGCCCGGACGTATACGGCTATCCCCGGCGTCCCGGGGCAGGAGAGATATGGTTGCGGTCCGGAGTGAAGCGGAGTGTCACGGCATGAGCACAGATCCCGGCCCCCGTCCGAAACCCGCAAAAGGTGCCGCCCAAGCCGCGAGTGCCGTCATCGAACTGCTCGATGTCCTGTGGGAACGGAGCAATGACGCCACCGCCTCCTCGTCGGTCTCCGCCTCCCAGCTACGGGTGATGTACTGCCTGGAGCGGGAGGAGGGGATAAACCTCCGCCGCCTGGGCCATCTCCTGGGGGCCGCCCCTCCATCGGTGAGCCGACTCTGCGACCGCCTGCAGGCGATGGGCTTCGTCGAGCGCACCCCCAGTCAGGTGAGCCGCCGCGAATTGACGCTCCGCCTGACCAGCCGCGGCAAAGCCCACCTGGCCGAGCTGCGAGCGCTGCGCCAGGAGATCCTCATGGCGCCGATCCAGAACATGCCGCCCGCCGCCCGCGCCGCACTGCTGGACGGCCTCAGCGCCTTTCGTGAGGTCCTGGAGGCCTCCGAAACCGTCCGCGAACACGCTCCGCCGCGCACCTCGCCACAGAGCGCCTGAGGCCGGCCGTCCGAGGAGCACACCCAGGAGCGCCCCCAGGGGCGCCAGGAGCCGGCTAGAGGGACCCGCCGGCCTCCACCCCGTCCCCGCCCTCCGGCCGCCCGTGCCAGTCGAGGCAGACCACCAGGGCGTCGTCGTCCAAGGGCGTCTCCCCGTGATACCCGGCGAGCTCGCGCAGCACCGCTCCCGGCACCTGAGCGGGGGGCAGCAGCCGGGTGGACAGCAGGGAACGGGCCAGGGCCCTTTCCCCGTAGCGCTCCCCCGCCGGGGAGGACGCCTCGTAGACACCGTCGCTACCGAACAGCAGACGGTCGCCCGACTCCACGGTGAACCGCTCGGGGACGTAGACCGTGTCCTCGAACATGCCGAGCGGCAGCTGGGCGTCGAAGGAGACGGCCTCGACCGAACGCTCCCGCAGCCGCCACATACGCGGGGAGCCGGCGTCCACCGCCTCGACCTCGCCGGTGTCGAGGTCGAAACGCAACAACAGCACCGAGACGTACGCACTGCCTCGGTACTGGGCGTACACCGCCTGGTCCGCGAGCGCCGCCTGGCCCGCGAGGTCGAGGCCGGCTCGGCGCGCGTTGCGCAGCGCGTTGACGGCGAGGTTGGTGAGCAGGGCGGCCTCGATGCCCTCCCCCATGCCGTTGGTGACCGTCAGGGTCAGGTGGTTGGCCGAGGCGGACCAGTCGTAGTTGTCGCCGAAAATGGCGTAGGCGGGTTCCAGGTGCGCGCCGAGGGCGAACTCGGGGCGTACACAGGAGCGCCCGGGCAGCAGCTGCCACTGCATCTCCGCCGCCAGGGTGAGCCGTGCCGCGCGACGGGCCAACACGTACAGGTCGGTGTCACGCTCGGCGACCAGGATCTCGTGGCCGAGGGCCTGGCAGACGTGTTGGATCTCGGGCAGCAGCGACTGCGCGTAGCGGTCCTCCGGCAGCCTCACGGTCAGCACGCCCATGCGGTCGCCACGGATGGTGACGGGCAGATGGACGTCGAAGGAGCCGTTGTTCCGTGTCACGCACGGTTCTTGAGCGCCAAAAGCACGCCCCTGGGGCGAGTCGTGAATGAGCACCGGCTCCGTCGTGTAGGGCACGCTCTCCACGGCTTGCAGCGAGCGCATTCCGTAGTCCGCCAACCGGAGTTCGACACGCTCGGCGCCGTACTGCTCCTTGAGCGCGACGGTCACCACATTCAGCAGGGTGTGCGGTGCAGCGCTGCGCAGAGCCCGCTCAACAGCGGCAAATTTGTCCACGTCATCCAGCTTCTCTATGTGCCGGGAGCCAGACCCGGCAGGCCAGGGCCAAGCACGCTCCCACGCCAGCCAGCGTACGACGGCCCGCGGCACAGTCACACTCTCTATCCTACGAATCCAGCACAACATTTGCTACACGGCAATTATATTCGGGTATTCCCCGGGCAGAGGTGCACAGCAGATCACACGCAGCGGCAACACAGCTGCGGAAAACCGACGGCTGAAGGCAGGGGTGGGACATGGGATCGGCTGTGCGCGTGCCGCAGACCCGGGACATGGCCGGCGAAGAGCTCTCGGGGGACGAGGCCTGGGTGGCCCTGAGGCGGTACGGCGGGCGCGAGCTCCTGACCGACGCCTTCCTCCGATTCCGGTACGCCGACGGCTTCAGCCACTCCCGCGCTCTGGCCTTCCAGGTCGCACTCGCCGTCGTGCCCTTCATGATCGCGCTGGTCGGGGTGGCGTCCACCCTGCACTCCGACGGCATCGGCCGGACGGTCGAGCTCACCCTCACACAGATCGCACCGGGCGCCAGTTCCGAGCTGATCGAAGATGTCCTCGGCGCGGGGCGCCGCAGCGCCGGCACCGATGCGGCGGGCGCGCTGGCGATGTGGCTGGGGCTCGGCTTCGCCGTGCTGAGCCTGGTCTCGGCCATGGCACAGATCGAACGCGGCGCGAACCGCATCTACGGGATCGAACGCGACCGGCCCTTCGTCCGCAAATACGGCAGGAGTCTGCTGCTGACCGTGGGGGCAGGTGTGCCGATGGCTGCCGGGTTTCTCGTCCTGGTGGCCGGCGACACCCTCGCCGAGGCCGTCGTCACCGCGTCCGGCACCGCCTCCGGCCCTGCGGCCGGTCTGCCCCAGTGGTGGCACTGGACGCAGATACCCGCCGGTGTCGCCCTGGCGGTGATCGCCTCCGCGGTGCTCTTCCGCTGGGCCCCGCGTCGCCGCCAACCCGGCTATACGTGGCTGGCCTTCGGATCGGCCGTCCATCTCGTCCTGTGGATCGCCACGACCTGGCTGCTGGCCCTCTACGTGGAGTACAGCGGCTCGTTCGGCGCCGTGTACGGCCCGCTCACCGCCTTCGTCGCCCTGCTCCTGTGGGCGAATCTCACCGGCATCGCTCTGTTCTTCGGCGTCGCCTTCGCCGCTCAGCTGGAAGCCGTACGTGCCCAGATCAGCGAACCGGTCCATCCGGACCCCGGCACGGACTTCTGACCCGCGGCCGTTTCAAGGGCCGGACGCACGGCCCAGGCGACGCAGTGTGAGGGCCAGGGTGTCGTCGGGGTGGTGGACCACGGTGTGCATGTCATCGGCGATGGCGCTGGGAATCTCGTGGATGGGGCGTCCCGCGTTGCGGGTGGCCGATGCGGCAAGGCGTTGTTCACCCTCCAGGGGGTCTCTGCGGCTCTCCGTCAGACCGTCGGTGTAGAGCATCAGCAGGTCACCCGGGTGAAGGTGGCTGCGCAGGACCTGTTCGCTGCCCGGCAGGGGGTATCCCACGCCGCGACCGGGTACTTCGAGGTACTCGGTCGGCCCGTCGGTCCGTACGACCAGGGCCGGCGGGTGGCTGCCGTTGGCCAGGAGCAGTTCCCCGTCGGCGGGGTTGATCCGGGCCAGCAGCACGGTCGCCATCAGTTGGGGGTCCATGCCGTTGAGGACTTCGCTGGCACGACCGACGATGGCTTTCATCGGATAGCCGTCCAGCGCGAGCGTACGGACGGTGTGGGTGACATCGAGTGCGGCGCGGGTGCTGCCCACTCCGTGGCCGAGCGCGTCGACGACGGTGATGTGGACGCTCCCGTCGGGAAGGACGAACCAGTCGTAGAGGTCGCCGCCGGTGGGGGCGTCGGTGTCGGCGGGTGCGTAGTGAACGGCGAGTTCGAGGCCCGGGACGCTCAGCGGCGCCGGCCGCAGGGCATCCTCGAGCTCGCGCAGCATCTGTCCGTGGGCGCGGCGCAGTTGCTCGTCGCGTTCTTCGAGCTGGACGTAGAGAGCGAGGACGCCGCTGTTGGTCTCGTCCAGCTCGGCCTTCAGTCGCTGGTGGTCGGCGCCGAGGGCGTCGAGGTCCGCCAAGAGGGCGGCCAGTTCTTCCTCGGCCGCATCGTCCGAAGCAGCCGCCTCAGGCTCCTGCCCAGGAGAAGGGAGAGCGATGCGCCATTCGACTCCGCCATCGGTGGCCACAGCGGGAAGCGGGAGCTTCGCCAGGGTCCCGAGGGCCGTCGGCAGAGAGGTGGTGAGGGCGAGCGTCAGTGTGCCGACACCGGCCGGCTCCTCCCGCGGTCCGCGCCGAGTGGTGATACGGACGCTCTGCCCGTTCTCCAGGTCGGCGCGGGCCACCGCCGCGACGGAGGCGGTGAGTCGAGCGCGGATCCCCACCGGCAGACCGTGTGTGTCGGCGAGACGGCGCACTGCCCGCCGCACTTCGGGCAGTGCGGACAAGGGGCGTTCGCCGTAGGTGTGTTCGGTCATCGCAATCCCGTAAGGCTGAGTGCGGAGGCGTCGTCTCGTGACCGGCGGTGACGGTGGGCCAGCGCTGCCGGCAGAAGTTCCGCAGGAAGGCGGAGCAGGAAGGGGGACGGGTCGTGCGACCAGCGGGACTCGATGCCGTCCGAGTGCGCGAGGAGGATCTGGCCGGGTTCCATGGCAGCGCTCTGCACCTGCGGGGAGGGCAGGTTCCATCCGACGACTCCCGGCCTGCCGTCGAGACGGCGCTGCACGTGATGGACGGACAACAGGCAGAGCCGAATGTTACCGACACCGCAGAACTCCACGCCCCCGGCGAGGAGTCGGATCAGGCCGACCGCGGCGCCACGGGTGTGGCGCAGGGATCGGTGCAGTGAGCGCATGATGTCGGGCAGCGACTGGTCGCTCGTGTCGCGGAAGACCTGCAGCGCGCTGCGGGTCGCCCGGGCCGCCGCCTCTCCGTGACCCAGGCCGTCCACGACAGCGGCCGTGAGGCCACCGCCCGTTTCGAACACGACGCAGCCGTCACCGCACTCCTGCTCGCCGTCGGCGGGCAGACACACCATGCCCGTACCGGGTGCGGTCGTTCTGCCGACGGCGCTGATACGTACCGACGCGACCGTTCCCTCCGGCACGTGGGTGCGGATGAGGAAGTCGGTGGCGACTCGGCCCACCGCCCCGAGGCCCGTGCCCAGGGTGCCCGTGGTGGTGTACCCGTCGGTCAGGCACCGCTGGAGCTCGGCCATGCCGGGGCCACGGTCGACGGCGAGGATCTCCACCCCCTCCCCCATCGGAAGCGGCTGCAGGTAGACGATCCCGTCGGTCGCGTGCTTGTACAGATTGCTGGCCAGCTCGCTCGCCACCGCGGCCGCTTGATCGGGCCACGACGCCTCCATGCCGCAGCGCACGGCCATCTCGCGGGCGCGGGTGGTGGCCAGGTGGACGGCGCTGTAGTGGTCGATGGGCACGTGGTGGGTGGGCGGCCGCAGGTACGGGCGAAGGGTCACCGGTCGGTCCACCGGACGGCGGTCACCGTGGTGCCCTGACCGGGCGCGGAGCGCACCTCGAACTCGTGCATGAGACGCCGCGCTCCGCCCAGTCCATGGCCCAGCCCCCCGCCGGTGGTGAATCCGTCCGTGAGCGCCCCTTCCAGGTTGGCGATGCCCGGGCCGTCATCGCGGACGATCAGACGCAGGCCCACTGCGCCGGCCCGGCGCAGACACTCGATCGAGAGCACGCCGCCGCCTCCGTGGATGAAGGCGTTACGGGCCAGTTCACTCGCCGCGGTGACGACCCTCGTCTGATCCACGAGGCTGAACCCGAGCTCCTGCGTGGCAGCGCGCACCGCATGGCGGGCCCGCAGAAGGTCCTCCTCCGTACGCACCAGGCACTCGACGGGGGTGCTGCTGCCCGTGCCTCCGAAGTCCCTCGGGCCGCGGGAGGTGGCGAGGGAGCCTCGCTGGGCTCCGACGTGCCCGCCCGTCGCCGTCGCCGTGGCGCCCCCTGCCGACCTGGGTGACCCGCCGGACCGTGCCGGTCCTGCCTCCTCGGAGCGCATCACACTGACATCCCATCCACCGTCGGTTGCCCCGGCACCGATCCCGAGCCGGTCTTCGACCAACCCAGGGCGGCCATGCCCTGCTCGGCGTTGAGCGCCGTCTCGACACCGGTGAGGTCGATGCCCAGCTCCACCAGTGTCACGGCCACGGCCGGGCTCATACCGGCAACGATCACCCGCGCCCCCAGCAACTGAGCCATCGTGCTGAGTTCCATCAACGCGCGCGCGACGAACGAGTCGATGATCTGCACCCGCGAGATGTCCACGAGGACGCCACGCGCTCCGTCGTCCGCGATGCGGGCGGTCAACTCCTCGGCCAGCGCCACGGCCGACGTGTCGTCCAGTTCACTGAGCAGCCCGGTGACCAGGGTGTCGCCCAGTCGCAGGATCGGTACACGGGCGGATTCCGGTCGGCTCATCGCTCCACCCGCCCGTGGTCCGTCCCCCCTTGCACCGCGCCCACGGCACCCGTGGCGGGTTCCTGCCGGGTCAGTTGCACGGCGGTCGCCAGCGCGTCCGCGAGGCTGGCGCGGGTCAGGATGTCCGACAGGTCGATGCCCAACTGAACGACCGTCTGTGCGATCGCCGGCCGGATTCCGCTGACGATGCACTCGGCACCCATCAGCCGCACCGCCTTCACCGTCTGCATCAGGTGTTGGGCGACCGAGGTGTCCACGGTCGGAACACCGGTGATGTCGATGATCGCGACCAGCGCCTCGTCCTTCTGGATGGACTCGAGGAGGTTCTCCATCACCACCTGGCTGCGGGCCGTGTCGAGATTGCCGATCAGCGGGACGGCCAGGACGTGCCGCCACAGCCGCACCACCGGCGTCGACGCCTCCAGCAACTGCCGGCTCTGCCGACGGATGATCTCCTCACGGCGCTCGACGTACGTCTCGAACGACAAAGCGCCCGCCGCGTCCAGGACCCGGTTGATCAGCACAGCGGCTTCGTACAGGTCGTCCTTCTCGAACGACTCCTGCCGTACTGCCTCCAGGAGAGCTTCCTTGAGCCCGAGCACGGCCGACGAGGTGGCAGTGGGAACCGCCCCCACCCTCGCCCGGCGCAGCGACATGTCGACCACGGTCTCCCGTAGTTCACGCTGCCGAGTGACCACGTGGTCGACCGGAACGTCGCTCTCCATCCCCGCGCGCAGAGCGGCGACGAGCGCGTCGGCCTCTTCGCGGAGCTCGGTCTCGTGCACGGTCTGCCCGCCGGGATCAGCACGTTCCTGCTGCAGCTGTACCCATCGGTCGGCGATCTCGGCGCCGCGCCGCGTCAGTAGCTTGGCCAGACGTTCCCGTACGGCGGACTCGGTGGAACTCATCCTTCGCCTCTCAGACGCCCTCTGCTTGCGTTACCCGGCCGAATCGACGACCTGCTCAAGATAGTAGCCGTACGACAACTATTCGAGCAGCCCCGGCCGCCGCCGAAGCCGAGCACGCACGCGGAAAGGAGAGGCGCACCCTCGCACCGCACCGAACGCCGCATCCAACGCCGCATCCAACGCCGCACGTCAGCAGCGCGCGGTCAGCGCGTCGGGCGCCGCTGACCCGCCGCCCGGGAAGGGCAGCCCCGAGCCGGCCGACCGAGGGCACCGGTCACCTCTCGACGGTCTTCGGGTCCACCACTCGGTCGGCCGGGGGCGGTTCCTTCCCGCCGCCGACCCCACAGCCCGTCGGCGCCGTCGGCCCCGGAGACACGACCGCCGCCCTCCCCATCAGCTTCTTCGTCATCGAACTCCTCGAAGATCACTCCGCGGCGCGTATACCCCCGCGCCGCATTCGAAACCGCATGGAACCGGCCATCTCCCACCGCCACGAGCGGACGCTCACGTGTGAAGCCCCGGCCAGGCCCCCGAGCGGCACGGAGGCAAGCAGAAAGCCACTTACCGTGTGCAACCCGCCCTAGTCGGGCAGACGCACGCCGTACGGACACCCAGAGGCCGAGCAGGGGGTTCCACCTATGACAACGGATGAAACGTCAACCGTTCGGAAGGAGACCCTGGAGCGGGCGCGTGACGTGACGGCGGCGACCGCCCGGGACGAGGTGCGCGGATTCCTCGACGAGCGGTTCTGCCGCGAGCAGCCGGCGACGAGCGAGGACGTCGTCCTCGCCGACGCACTACTGGTGGCCTCGGAATTGGTCACCAACGCCATCCGACACGGTGGCGGCGTCCGCGCCTTCAGGCTGTCCCTCGCCGACGAAGGCCTCTGGATCACGGTCACGGACCGCAATCGGTCCTGGCCCACCGCTCCTGCCTCCGGCTCGGGATCCCCGCGTCCCGGAGGGTTCGGCTTGCGACTCATCCGGCGCCTCAGCAAAGAGGTCACCATCACGCCCGCGCCCGGCGGGAAGTCCATCCACGCGCTGGTGCCGCTGAGGTGAGCCGCCTTGGCGCTCAGCAGGTCGTTCGTCGCCGACCGGCCGCGCCGCGAGGTGTACGAGACCTGTCTGCGGGCGGCCGGATTCCGAGGCCTGACCTGGGTCCCATGGACGATGACGGAGGCCGGTGGGTCACTGGGGCCTCAGGGCCAGGACGGCGACGTCGTCGTCGTTGGCCCGGTCCGGTCGGGCGCGCTCCAGCAGAAGGTCGGTGAAGGCGGTCAGTGGACGGTGCGCCAGCGAGGCGGCGTGTCTGCGAAGCCGGTCGAGACCGTCGTCGATCGAGCGGTCACGGCTCTCCACCAGCCCGTCGGTGTAGAAGACCAGCGTCGACTGCGGAGGAAGCGTGATGTGCGCGTCAGTCCGGCTGGACGAGAGGCCGGTGCTGAGCAGCAGCCCATGTCCTTCCGTGAGGTAGCGGGCCTGCCCGTCGTGCGTGACGAGGAGGGGCGGCGGGTGGCCGGCGCTCGTCCAGGTCAGCTGCCAGGCCCCGTCGACGGCCTGGTGGAGGGTGCCGAAGACCAAGGTCGCCATCGACACCCCCGCGATGTGCATGACCGACTCGTCCAGCCGCTTCACGATCGCGCTGGGCGGCTCGTGGTGCGTCCAGGCGTACGCGCGGAGGATGCTGCGGACCTGGGCCATGCCGGCCGCGGCGTCCAGATCGTGCCCCACGACGTCACCGATCGCCAGCGCCGTGGTGCCGTCGGCGAGGGTGAACACGTCGTACCAGTCGCCACCGACCTGCGAGGCGTCAGGTGAGGGGACGTAGCGCGCGGTCATCTGCAGCCCCGGGATCGAAGGCAGCTGCGGCAGGAGGTGGCGCTGCATCGTCTCGGCGACCTTGCGTTGCCGCTGGTAGAGGCGGGCGTTGTCGAGAGCCAGTCCGGTACGGCGGGTGATGTCCTCCACCAGGGACAGGTCTGACGGGGTCATGGCGTCCGGGCGCTCGGACCGCCCCAGGGTCAGGGCTCCCAGCACGTCCCGTACACCCCGTATCGGTGCGATCGCCGCCGAATGCATGCCCGTCACCTCGAACAACCGCCGCTGTTCCATGGCGATGCCGGAGTCCGGGGGTCCTTGATACGTCGCCGGCGTCACCAGCGTCGAAGCCGCCCCCCGCAGCGCCCGAGACAGCGGCATCGGCGACTCGTCCGGCACCGGCGGCATCGGCCCCTCCAAGTCCTCCCGGGAGACCAGCTCGCCGTCCTGGTGATGGACGACGATGACCCGCTCCACCTCGCCGACCTCGGTGATCAGGTCGACCACCACCCAGTCCGCCAGCCTGGGTACCACCAGTCGCACAAGGCGACGCAGCGTCTCGTCGCTGTCGAGGGTCGATGTCAACTGCGTCGTCGTCTGGGCCAGCAGCGCCAGGCGCTCGAGCTCCGAAAGCGTCGAGCCGCCTCTCGCGTCGTCGGCGTCTGTCTCGGGAGTGAGCGTCTCGGTGTGGTCGTGGAAGATCATCAGCGTTTCCGCGCCGGAATCCCACGTCGCGGCGCAGGGGACAATCAACCAGGACAACTGGGTCAGACCTCCGTCGCCCTGCGCGAACCAGCCGTGGCCGGCCTGCGTGCGCCGGGCCAGAACCGCTTCTTCCACCCGGCACTGGGCCCTGGCCAGTAGCTGGCCGTGCGCGTCGCGGTGCAAGAGGTCGTGGGCGTCCT
Source organism: Streptomyces sp. NPDC003035 (assembly GCF_042888285.1). Classification (NCBI taxonomy): domain Bacteria; kingdom Bacillati; phylum Actinomycetota; class Actinomycetes; order Kitasatosporales; family Streptomycetaceae; genus Streptomyces; species Streptomyces sp. NPDC003035. The sequence goes on from NZ_JBIAPJ010000003.1 coordinate 314,608, forward strand.
TGCCCACGACACGGGCGGCCGTCATCCCCAACAGCTGCTCCGCGTAGGTGTTCACCGCGCTGATCACTCCGCAGTCGTCCACGATGCAGGCTGCCGCCCCCAGCCGGCTCGGCAGGTCCAAAGACGAGGCCGCACCGCATCCGGGGTCGCTCTCGACTACCTCGTCCTTCATGGCCGCCCGTGCCTCCCTGGCTGAGCTTGGCGTTGTCGTCCGGATTCCTGATGACCCCGGGACATCACTCGCAAACACTCTTGCCGTGATCGCTGACCAAGCGGACAACGTCTCGGCGGCCGCGGCGGACCGGCGAGAGGTCACATGGTCAGGCGGCCGATGTCATGAGGATCGATGCCGGTCAGCTGGGCGATGCGCGGAGCGGGGATGCCCGCCGTCAACGCCCGGTGGACGAGCGACTCCCAGTCCTGGGTCGCCTCCCGGAAGTCGAGCAGCTCGCTCTCCATGTCCGTGACGGACCGGGGCGCACACTCCTGCCGCACCCGGAGCGCTTCTTCCTCGCTCAGCGGGAGAGGCAGACGCTCCGCGCCCTCGGGGAGGAACGCCTCCGCCTCGGCCGGCAGGATCCTGACCTGCTCCGAAGAGGCCGAGGCTCCATGGGCGTGCAGCCAACCCTGTACGGCGGGTGTCTGCGCGCATTCCAGAACACCGACCGAGGCCAGGGCCGCGCCCAGCCGAGGGTGACGGTCAGGCAGCAGGAAAAGGTATGCGTCATCGGCCATCGCGTGGAATCGCCTTCTCGATCGAACCGCAGAGGGGTTGTGATGCTATCGCCCACACACGACGCCGGATCCCAGCCGCAGGCGGCCCAGCTGCCATCGTCCCGGACGCAATGCGGTCGGCTGCTCGGCACCTTCGGCTGCTCCTGGATCGCCGAATGGTGCCGACCTGGACCGTGGCGCCACTCTCTCGGGTGAGCATGAGGGCAGAGACTCGGGCAGTGCGTGGTACCCAACGCCTTCGTGATCGAACTGCTCCCGGAGATCCACCGGCGGCTCACAGCTCATGGTGTGCCACTGGAGCCCTGTCTCGTGAACGTGGTGCGAGAGAGCGCGAAGCGGTCGACGGCCTTGATCAGGCCGGTCAGCCGCGCTTACCCCACCTGCGCACTTCACGCCCACGGCGAGGTCGCGGCCGGACGCTGCCGGCACGACGTCGCCGCGTGTGGCAGGTCCGCTTGGGGGCAGGTGGGCGTCTCACACAACGGCCACGCCATACGAGGAGGGGCTCATGCGGACACATCACGGGCGCCTGAACACCGGACCGCCGCACGACATGGCTTTCACCAGGCGGCCGGAAGCCGTCGCAAAGGCTCGGGAGACCGCCCGTGCGTTCATGAGTACGCTCCACCCTGCGGCGGACGCGCAGGCCGCCGCGACCGTCGAACTCGTGGTGTCCGAACTCGTCACCAACGCCGTACGCCACGCGCGGGGTGCCGCGGGCTCCCTGTGCCTCCAAGCCAAGAACGACTCGATCACCATCGACGTCAGCGACGCGGATCCCCGCCCGCCGCGGGAGCGGACGCCCGACTTCACCGGCGGCACCGGCGGATTCGGTTGGCCCATGGTGCAGAACCTGGCCACAGCCGTCGCCGTCACGACGAGGCCGAGCGGCAAGACCGTCCGAGCCATCCTACCCCGATAGCACCGGCCGACTGCGCCGTACGCTCGGTGGCACCCACGCGCAAGGTCGGCCGACAACGCATTCATCGCCAACTCGCGGGCACACGGCACGAAGACAACTCGTTGGAACGGCAACAGAGATGAGTGTGATCGCGTGTCCTTCTCCGAACACCCCGCGATGCCGAACGACTCCACGCAGACCGCCCCGGCCGCGGGCGTGAAGCGGAGCAGCGGCCTGGCGATCGCTTCGCTCGTTCTCGGCATCGCGGCGATCCTTCTCTTCTGGACCGTCTTCGGCGGCATCGTGCTCGGCCTTCTGGCCTTGGTCTTCGGCATCATCGGCGCCCGCAGGGCGCGTGCCGGCGGCGCCGGGCACGGAAAGATGTCCGTCATCGGTGCGATTCTCGGGGCGCTGGGAATGATCGCCTCCGCCGTGATCCTCGCCATCGGCGCATCGATCCTCAACTCGGACGAGTTCAAGAACCTCGACGACTGCGTCGAACACGCCAAGACTCAGAGCGAGCGCGACGCGTGCGCGAAGGACTTCGACAAGGAGATGAACGACTGACCTGCTTTCGACGGCGTTGCCCGGCCCGGCTCCATGCGACACGGAGCCGGGCCGGGCCGTTTCTCGAGGTGACAACACTGCGCTACGCACAGGGCACGCACACATTTGCTACTGAGACGCCTCGGCCGGGGGCGACCCCACCATGCACTGCGGCCCTGTAAGGTCTACGGCCACGTTCTCTAGCCGTAGGGAAACAGTTGCGCTTCTTCAAGTGCCGTCCGTGTGGATCCAGTTGTTTGCGGATTGCAACACCACAGTCATAGTCTGCAGGGGTAGTCCCCTGCCCTTATGCCTGCCTACAGGAGGCCGCCATGTCGTTGCCAGTCACCGGAACGGACAGTGTCGAAGCCACCACTGCTCAACTCAAGGCGGAGCTTCCGTATTTGGAAAAGCGCCGAGCAGCGCTGGAAGAGGACATCGCGGCAGTCACGCTGCGACTCGAATCGGTGCGCACGGCCCTGGCTGCCCTTCAGGCGCTGTCCGCCGTGGGCTCTGCGATGATCCCGGGCGTCGAAGCCGGCGCACACGTACCGGCGCCGCGGCAGGCTGAGGTTGGGGAATCCGAGGAGGCGACGGCGAAGGTGCCGAGTGACACGGCGGCGACCGGAAGGAAGGACGCGCCTTCCCTTTCCCATGCCGATGGCCTCACCGACCAGGTGGTTGCCGTGCTCGCCGGCAAGCCCGGTACGCCCATGCGCGCCAGGGAGGTTGCCGCGGTCATCGGCCGCGACGGCTCGACCGGCGCCATCAACACCGTACGCTCCACCCTCGACCGCCTGGTCGCGACTTCCCGCGCCCACCGCGCGGGTCGGGGCCTCTACCAGGCTCCCACGGCCTGAGGAGTACAGGCCTGGCCGGCGACCATCCCGATACGTCCGCAAGCCGGCCACGCCATACCGGCACGGTGACGGATGAGCAACTGAAGCCGGATGCCAAGCAGTGGCTCAACCGTCGGCGCGCACGAGGCACAGATCGTTCACGCAAGCCCCGCGCGCCCGAAGAGACCCGCGTGTCCCGGCGGCAGCTGCGTGAGGATGCGACGCAACAGCGCGTCGTCGACCACGTCCGCCACCGAGCCGAGTACCGCGGTGACGGCACGCCGCGCTTGTGTCACGTCCATGGCATCGCGCGAGGCCACCGCTTGGACGAACCCCGACGGCGTAAGAGGCTCACTCGCCGCTTCCGCGTCCAGCAGCAGACGACCGCATTGACACGGAAGCAGGCGGCCGAGATCTGTGCGGTCGGTACCGACGAGATGTGCCCCGAGCACCTCCAGCACACTGTGCACCGCCCCGGCCGCTTCCGGCCGGTGAGCGTACCCTCCACGCTCTTGCACCCGATCAAGCAGCACTTCCACGGACTCTTCCACAGCCGCTCCTTCCGTCAGCCGGCCCCGCAAGGGGGGCGACACCATCCGTTGTCACGGAGAGCAATAGTGCAGCTACCCGACATTACGGGTGGTAGTCCCAATGCAACGGAGATGAGTTGGCGGAGCAACGCCAGGCGTCAGACCATACGGAGCAGACCACCTGGCTCATACAGCAGTCGCTACGGTGACAGCCTCGACTCCGTGCGGCCATGCCAGTCGAGGCAGACCACCATCGCGTCGTCTTCGGCATCGATGGGGCCGCGATGCCCGGAGAGCTCCTGGAGTACCGCGCGGGGCACCTGTGACGGTGGGAGGAGACGGGTGTTGGCCATCGCGCGCACCAGGGCACGCTCGCTGTAGCGCTCCCCCGCCGGGGACGCCACGTCGTAGACGCCGTCGCTGACGAAGAGGAGCCGGTCCCCCGGTTCCACCTGGAAGCGCTGCACCGTGTAGATGGTGTCCTCGAACATGCCGAGCGGGAGCTGCGCCTCGAGTTCCATCGGCTCGGCCTTGCCGTGCCTCAGACGCCACATCCTGGGGGAGCCGGCATCGATGATCTCCGTCTCTCCGGTCGCCAGGTCGAACTGCAGGAGCAGTACGGAGAGATGGACAGCCCCCTGGTACTGGCCGTAGATGGCCTGGTCGGCCAGGCACGCCTGGTCGGAGAGGGACAGGCCGGCACGGCGGGCGTTTCGCAGGGCATTGATCGCGAGGTTGGTGAGGAGGGCCGCCTCGATGCCTTCTCCCATGCCGTTGGTCACGGTGAGAGTGAGATGGTGGGCGGAGGTGGACCAGTCGAAGTTGTCGCCATGGATCGCGTAGGCCGGTTCGAGCTGGGCGCCGAGTTCGTACTCGGGACGGGAGCAGGAGCGGCCGGGCAGCAACTGCCACTGCATCTCCGCGGCGAGTGTGAGGCGGTCCGCGCGGCGGGCCTGGAGATAGACGTCGGTGTCCCGCTCGGCGACCACGATGGCGTGGCCGAGGACTTCGGCGATGTCCTCCAACTCTCGTGCGGTGTCGCGGTCGTAGAAGTCGGCCGGCAGCCTGACGGTGAGGATGCCGATGCGGTCCCCTCGTACGCTGACAGGAAGGTGCGCGGTCACTAGGTCGGTCCGGCTGTCGGTCTCGACGTATGGTTCCTGTGCGCCGAAGGCCCTGCCGGGGGCGCTGGTGTGGACAGGAATGGGCTCGGCAGTATAGGGAAGCGCGCTGACGGGTTGCAGTATGGTCATCGCGTAGTCGGCCATGAGGAGGTCGACGGCGTCGGCGGCGTAGTGGGCGGTAAGCGTGTCTTGGACCGCTTCGAGGAGGGCGTGGGGCGCGGCTCTTCGCAGTGCGCGTTCCACGACCATGAATCTGTCCACCGTTGGGTTCCCACCTATTTGAGATGAATGAGGAAAATCTCTCATGCCTCAGCGACTGACAGAGCCATTGTGCAGTGTCACAGTTAGGGGCATGCATTCCGAAACTTCCCCGCAGCGCGATCGGGATGCTGTGGCGCAGACCACCCGCGGGGTCATCGAACTGCTCGAGGTGCTCTGGAGCCAGGGCCGGGACCTGACACCGACCGCGCCTGTCTCCTCGTCGCAGCTACGCGTGCTGTACGTCCTGGATCGGAACCAGGGGATCAACCTACGCACCTTGGGCGAGGCACTCGGCTCGGCGCCCTCCTCCGTGAGCCGGATGTGCGATCGCCTCCACGCCCTGGGATTCATCAAACGCTCTACCAGCCCGGCCAGTCGACGCGAGCTCGAGCTGCGTCTGTCGAGCCGAGGCGAAACCTACCTCAGGGATATGAGAGCCCGCCGCGAACTCGGGCTCATGAAGATCATTACATCCATGCCCCCCGAGGACCAAGCCGCCCTCGCCAGGGGCCTGAACAGCTTCTGCTCGGCCGTCGAGGCGGTCGGCCCGAGGAACGAGGGACGCGGCAGCAGCGCCGTGGAATCCGCCTGACATCGCCCTCGGCACCAGCCCTGGCCGGCGAGCGAGCGACTCCTCCCAGGTGTCGCCACGCCAGAGATGCGGCCTCGATGACGTCGACCTGGTGGGGCGGACGGAGAAGGCCTTGGGACCTGCAGGCTGACGCGGCGGCCCAGAAGACTCGTCCAGGAAGAGGATGGGCTGGTTCCTCCCCTCGCACCTGACGAGCCCGCTGGATCGCCCACCGCGCAGTTCGCTCTCCGGACGGCCACGACTCCTCACGAGCGGTCGGCTGAGGCCTGAGGGATCACGTCGAGAGTCAGGCGGCCTGGTCCCGCTGTCCGCAGATCCAGGCGAGGGCCTGGTGTGCTCCCCGTACGTACTCGTGGCTGCCCTCCGGAATGGCAGGATCCCCCAACTGGACGAGAGCCGCATCCACTTCAGCAGTGAGTGTCGGCAGGTCCGGGGTGCCGCTGGCGTCCGCACCGGTGATGGGTGAGCGCTCGGTGCGGCTCATCGCCCATTGGTACGCGGCAGCCGCGCCGGCACAGAATTGCGGTGTTTCTTGCGTCCGCGTCTCCACCCTGTCGAGGGCCAGGTCGACATCTGTGTACGTCCGGACGCCGATGCGCGGCTCGCCCCCTGCTGTACGCGTGGTCATGTCGTTCCACTCCCCTTCCGGGGCCGAAGCCGACCCCACCACGGCATCGGCCCCAGCAGTCCGGTCGTCAGGCCGGCGTACCGCCGAAGGGTCCGCCTGTGCGGTAGTGGATGCCGATCTCCTCGCGGTACTGCTGGTCGGCGAGGTGCTTGTCCGAGTGGAACTCGGGCGCGGCCTTGATCTGCTCCTTGGTGCGGTCCACGTAGACCGCGTGCTCGACCAGGTCGACCCGTGTCACGGTGCCGGCCGGGAGCAGCACCTCCTTGCCGAAGATCCACACCCCCGTGTCGACCACCAGGTAGGCGTCACCGACCTCGTCCGAGTGCTTGTCCACCTTCCCGATGTGGCCATCGGTCGCCTCGACCCTCCACCCGGTCAGATCCGTGCCCGCCACGTGGCCCGACGTCTCCGCGAAACTCCACGCGTTCTCACCCATGTGAAATCCACTCCTCTTCCGAATACGGTGACTGCCCGCATTTCTGGGGCACGTGCGAATATGCCTTGCGTCGGCCGGTCGTCGACGTGGCTACCAGCGATACCAGCGGCTTCCACCCGCCCGGGACCGGGCGAGGAATCCGAGCAGCCAGAGCACCAGCGCAGCCAGTGCGACCCACCACAACGCCTCGACCATGAATCCCGCGCCGAAAAGAATCAGCACAAGAAGCAGAACAAGCAGCAAGGGAACCATGAATCCACCTCCAGAACTCCGCGTGCCCCGTCAAACGGATGACACACCGAACGTGGCAGAACGCTCGTCGAGGAAGCAGTCCTGCAGACGGTCGGTCCCGAAGCGTCGACGTAGGTGGGCGTGACGACGTAGGCGGCGGCCGCGTCGGGCTGGGCCGGCAAGGTGCGGCGAGGGCCTTGAGGGTGATGCCATGGGCGATGCCGAGGTTGCTGTCGATCGAGGGCTGGACGAAGGCGGCTTGGAGTCCGGCGAGGACGCCGGAGTGGACGCCGGAGTGGACGCCGGAGTGGACGCCGGAGTGGACGCTGCGCTGGACGACGATGCGGCCGCCAAGGGATCGGGTGGCGCTACAAGCCCGTACGGACGGTGCAGCTGGGATGCGTCTCCTCGGTGGGGAGAGCATCCGCCCCGCGCCTACGCCGCACCCGCCTACGCCGGGGAGAGCAGTCGCGGGTCAAAAAGTCGGCGTCGGGCTTGTTCGGCGGTCTGACGGAGCCCTTACAACTGGCGGCCGGTGATGTCCCCGCCGGGATCGTCGACCAGCGTGATGGCCGTGGTGATCCGCTTGCCGACGGGTTCGCGGTGGACCGCGAAGCTCTGGCCGACCGCCATGACGATCTCCAATCCGTGCTGGCCGATCCGGGTCGGGTCGGGCGCCAGGACCGCCGGCGGCGTCGGGTTGCTGTCCCACACGGTCACCTCGACCGCGCCGCCGCTGATGCTCAGCGTCAGCAGGCACGGCCCGGGTGCGTACTTGCGGGCGTTGGTCACCAGCTCACTGACCACGAGCTCGACCATCCCCATCACCCGCCCCGACACCGGCAGCCCGTGTACGGCCTGCACATCGGTGAGAAAGCTACGGGCCAGATCGCGTGCGGCGGCAATGTCCTCGCTGCCCTCGAACGCCTCCGTCACCGAGATGTCGTCCTCCATCAGCGGTGACTGCCGGTCCTCACCCTCCGCCGTCTCATCCATACCGATCCACCCCACCCTTATGCCCATGCGGCCCCTCTACCCCCAGACCTTCACATCAAGCGCACCCGGGTCAGGCCGGAAACCGGAGAGTAGCGCGACGGGAGCGCTCCCGTGGAGGTTGCGGTGTCGGATGCTCAGATCGGGCCGGGGGGGTGGCGCCGGGCGCAGCGAAGAATGCCGCGGCGGCGCCTCAACGGCCCCGACCTCAGGCCGAGGCATGCAGACGGGAGAGTGGGTGGCGTCCTCTGTCACCTACGGGCAGAACTTGCCAAGGGAGAGCCGCTCGCCATCGGTGAGGAGCAACTCGTATGCCCCGGTCAGGTGCAGCAGGTCCGTCGGTTGTCTTTGAAGGCCGCTCACCACGAGCCGGCCGCTTTCGGCGAGGAGACGCCGGCGCAGGCGCAGTAGGAGGTTCAGGCCGCTGGAGTCCATGAACCGGATCCCGGACAGCTCCAGGTGCAGCACCTTGCCGCCGAGCGGGATGACGAGGGTGGCTTCCTCGAGGGCGGGAAGCGTGTGCAGGTCGAGTTCCCCAGCCGCACTGACCGTAGTGCGCTGAGGGTCTTGTTTCACGGTCACGGTGAAGTCGTTCATGGTTCGCCCCTCGTTCCAGGGGTCGAGCCCATCACGCCCCGGAAAGGGGATCGTCAAGCGCGCGGCGTGGGGCCGCGCACAGTCGAGCGAGACAACCCGTACCGCGCCCCGGCCACCGAGTGACCCTGAAGGGCGGCGCGGGGCCTCCCACCAGACCAGGCTGGCTGTCCTGGCAGCGTTGCATACATCGACTGCTTCCCACCAGCCTCATATCGGCTGCCGACTTGGCATGGGGTGGCCAGGGTTGCCTCGGAGCCCGGGTATCGCCCAGGGAGTTGCGGGGCCATCGGCACTCGAACCACATACGGATGGAGGCGCTGCACCCAAGATGCCCGCATTCGGCAACACGTTCAAATAGCACCACAATAAGAAAGATCCCCGTCGAACCGTGTCCGGGGGCAGTCGGGTCATTCTTCACGATGGAGCGGACCGCACCACTTCCTGCTGCGGGTCTTTTCACCGCCGACAGATTGGCCAACGCGGCAAGCGCGGGCCCGACAGGGGAAGCGGGGTTGTTCGGCAGGCATCCGTCCGGCCTCCTCTCGGCGGCCGCGCCCGGCACACCGACATCGGCGCGCCTCTCCGAGAAAGCGGCAATTCGCCATATAACGTCTGGCTCGGCAATATCACTCAAGAGCAACTCGTGCTGAGTCTGACGAAAGTGGAGATGTCGTGCGCAACCTTCGCAAGGCCGCTGTTGTAGCCGCAATTGTCGGGAGCGTCAGCATGTTCGGAGGGGGCGTGGCCTCCGCCGACAACGTGTACGGAAGCGGCAACGGCGCGGACCCGGCGCTGTGCCACCAGGAGAGTCACCAGGGGACGGTGCAGAACGGCCTCATCAACATCGAGGACCTGGGGCTGGGCATCCTCGGCAACGGCTCGACGCCCGCCCGCGCAAACCAGCAGATCTGCGCCAACGGTCCCGTCTTCGCCGGCAACGCCGCCGACTCCGGCTCGAACGAGAACGGCCTCCTGCTCGGCCTCCTGTGAGCGCCTGAGTCTGAACCCTCCGGCCGGCCGGGATCGGGCGCCGAAATAGCCGAAATAGGGGTTGGTGGCGGTGGTGCGGACCACTGCCACCTCTGGCCAGTGGTCACGCCACTGACCGTCGCCCCTTGCTCCTGAACCGCGCCTGTCTGAGGGCTTGCGTTCGCGGAACGGTCACAGTGACCGTTCCGCGAACGCCTTCGCCGTTTACGGACCATGCTCTCGTCGGTGATGGCTGGGCGCCTGCTGGGGCTTCGACACCGTTACGACCTCGCTTCGAAACCCCGTCTCGCCCGGTGTACGCGACCAAGTGGACGTGGACGGGGTGCAGTCGGGCGACGGGGCAGTTATCGCTGGGTGTCGACCGCGATCACAGCAGGTACAAGCATCGGTTGAGGGAGCCGCACGCTGCGCCGGGTGGGGCCCTGCGCGTGTGTTTACGAGGTCCAGCCGCCGTACGGCACGGTGATGAGCTCGAGGAGGTGACCCGCCGGATCCACGAGGTACACGCCGTGGCCGCCGTCGTTGTGGTTGATCGTACCGGGCTGCTTCCGATGAGGATCGGCGTAGTGCTCGATGCCGCGCTGCCTGATCTGCGCGTACGCCGCGTCGAACTCCTCCTCGGAGACCAGGAAGGCGTAGTGCTGGGGGGTGATTTTGTCCGAGGGGATTGCGGCGAAGTCCAGCGTGACGCCGTTGCTCAGGTCGACGGCGATAAACGGGCCCCACTCGGCGGTGATCTCAAGGCTGAGCAGGTTCGCGAAGAACTCTGCGGACTCCCGGTTGTCCCGGGCGTGGACGATCATGTGGTTCAACTCGACTGCCAAGGAATTCCTCCGAAGGCATGTCCTGACACCTCCATGTCTCACCCGGACGGTGACCGACACGCGATGCCGTCACGAATTCTAGTCACTGCCGCCCAGTGTTGTGACCGCGAACCTTGCGAGATGGCTCGTTGTGTCGGCGGGAACTGGCGATGCTTGCAACCAGGGGAGGCAAGATGGCGCAACCGGCCAGGGTCCACAGGCTGACCGAGCAGGAGGATCAGAAGGGCTGGAGGGTGCGGCCCTTCTCGGCGTACGCGCGCGCGTGAACTCCCCTGGCCAGCGGCTCGCCGCTGCGGCGCGCGGGACACCGGCGGCGGGGATGGCTGCGATCACCCCCGCCGGGCCTCGCGGCCGGCGCCGACTCTCAGTTGTTCGCGTACGAGGGGCTCAGGCACCCCAGCATGATCCCGCCGGACCTACGCTCCTCCGAGCTCCGGAGTGACACGGAGGCTACGGTCCACGTGCCGGTCGCGCTGCCGCTCGACCTGGTCCTGTTGAACTTCACTGCCCCCGCCTACGGTGCTCATACGACGGCTCACCGACAACGACGCCACTCATGTATGCCGTCCCCGGACCCGGACGAGGCGCGCACTCCCGTCCCCGTCACGTCGTGATCCAACGGCGGGCCGCCCCGCTAGTGCCGCTGTGCGGGCCCGAAGGCGGGTGGCCTCTGGTCGTCACCGGCAGGGCCGACGTCGCCGTTCCTCCACTCCGGGTCGTACGCGCAGGGAACGCTGGCGCCGCCGGTGAAGTACTCCCGGTCCGAGTACCAGGTGAAGGACATCCGCTCGTCGCCGTCGTCCCGCTGGACGTACAAGTCCCCGTTCCTTCCCTGCTCGCCTTCGCGGTAGGACGTGATCTCCCAGCCATTGTCCTTGAGGAACCGGTGCAGTCGCCGAAGGCCGGGCACCGCCTGGCTCGCCGGCACGTGGTCCAGAGCCCACGTGTGGCTCATCGAGTAGGCGCCGTCGACGGTCTCGTCCTCCAGCCCCAGCAAGCCCCCGTCGTAGCAGAAGCTGGAGCCGTACGTGTTCTCCGTGCTGACGCCGATGTCCTCGACTCCGGGTTCTATGGTGCGCTTGAACCCCAGGACACCGTAGGCCTCCTGGGAACGCTGCAGGGCGCGGTTCGCCATCTCCCCGGGTGCGACGCGAGGGAAGTCCGTCGACCCCCACGAGCCCCATGCGAGCGTGACGACCAGAACGAGTACGCCGACGAGCGCGGCGCCGCCGCATCCCAGGGCTCCGAGGACGCAGGAGGAGGCCCTGGACTCGGTCGAGTCGGGGGTGGCGGCGCTTGGCACGGTCTCGTCGGGCATACGCGGAGACTAGGTGAGCGGGGAGGCGCGGCGGATGAGTACGGTCACCGGACTCGTGCGAGTACGTGTACTCAGATGATCTGCCGCTCGCACCCCGCCCCGCCCCCTTCGTCGCGGCGACCACCGGGGCGATCGTCCAGGGCGTCAGGTGGGTGTGTGGGCGGTTTTGTTCGTCGTGGTGCCGTCTTCTTCGTCCTGGGCCTCCGACACAGCGGGCTGCTGCGGAGCGGGCGGGGTGCGGACCAACAGCGCGAGCAGCACGGCCAGTCCGCCGAGCACGGCGCCGATGCCGAATCCCCACCGGATGCCCGCGGCCAGGGCCCCGGTGGCGTCGGCGCCATCGGCTGCTGCCGTCGCGGCCTGTCCCGACATGACACTGATGACCAGGGCCGTGCCGGCGGCGGCCGAGACCTGCTGGAGCGAACCCAGGATGGCGGAGCCGTGCGCGTAGAGGTGCGGCGGCAGTACGGACAGGCCGGAGGTGAAGATCGGGGTGAAGACGAACGCCATACCGGCACTCAGGGCCACGTGCAGGGCGAGCACCAGCCACGGTGAGGTCTCTTCGCCCGCGAAGGCGAACAGCGCGAGGCACAGCGCTGTCAGTACGGCTCCGGGCACGACCAGGCGTGGTGCGCCGAGCCGGTCGTAGAGCTTGCCGACCTGCGGCCCGAGCAGGCCCATCGTCAGGCCGCCGGGGATGAGGAGCAGCCCGGTCTGCAGCGAGGTCAGGCCGCACACGTCCTGCAGGTAGATCGGCAGCAGGATGAACGCGCCCATCAGGGCCATGAACGACAGGCACATCAAGGCGAGCGCCACGGAGAAATGACGGAATGTCAGGCTGCGCAGGTCCAGCAGCGGCGTGGACGATCGCTGCAGTGACAGCTGTCGCCATACGAACAGGCCCACCAGCACGGCACCGACAACGGTCGTGGCCGACGGCGGCAGGGTGGCCTGGTCCGCGTTCCCGGCGCCGAGCCCGCTCAGGCCGTAGACCAGGGCGCCGAAGCCCGCTGCCGCCAGGAGGACGGACAGCCAGTCGATCGGACCGGCCTGCGGCTCGCCGATGTTGACCAGTTGGCGCAGGCCGAATATGGCCATGGCTCCGGCGATGGGCAGCACGGCCAGGAACAACAGCCGCCATGTCCCGAGTTGCAGGAGCACACCGGAGACCGCCGGGCCCAGGGCGGGTGCGACGGAGATGACGAGGGTGATGTTGCCCATGACCCGGCCGCGGTCGTGCGGGGGCACGAGGGTCATCAGCGTCGTCATGAGCAACGGCATCATGACGGCGGTGCCGCTGGCCTGGATGACGCGGGCGGCCAGCAGCACGGGGAAGGCGGGCGCGGCCGCGGCCAGCGCCGTGCCGGTGAGGAACAGTGCCATGGCCAGGCCGAAGGCGGTCCGCGTCGTCACGCGCTGGAGGAACCACCCCGTGATCGGGATGACGACGGCCATGGTGAGCATGAAGGCCGTGGACAGCCACCCGGCGGCCGCCGCGGTGACCTCGAACTCGCGCATGAGCCGCGGGATCGCATTGACCATGATCGTCTCGTTGAGGAGGACCACGAACGTGGACAGCACGAGAATCCGCAGCACGGAGGTGACGCGGGCGGGCGAGAGGGTGGGCGTTGCGTGCGGTGCGAGCATGGTGCCTTCCGTCATGTGAGTGTCCTCCGCGGAGGCGTGACACACTGACAGACCACGGCGGCGGGAAAAACTCATCGGTGTCACCCGATCCTGCCGGTGCCGCCGCCAAGGCTCAAACGATTTTTTACCGACTCGGACCGGCCGAGTCAGGGCTTCCGGAGCAGGCGGGCGCCAGGCCGCTGGAAGACCTGCCCGGATTGCTTTTCTCACCGCCACGCTTCCCGGGCGCTGTGCGAGTGGCTGAACTGGACGCCGGCTACTTTGCGGAACGCCCACTATCGGTAGCGTGATCATCCACTGCATGGAGTGTCTATGTGCCCGGCTGGTCCGTGAGGGCTTCCGGCGGAGAGTGTGAGGCAGCAGTGAGTGAACTGACGAAGCCCGAGGTCAACGTTCCGAAGGGGGACGCGCCCACCGAGCTGACCGTCCGGGACCTGGTCATCGGGGACGGGGCTGAGGCGAAGCCGGGCATGGTGGTCAGAGTCCACTATGTCGGGGTCACGTTCGAGTCCGGGAAGGAATTCGACGCCTCCTGGGACCGGGGCGAGCCGTTCAAGTTCGCCCTGGGCGGTGGCAGGGTCATCAAGGGCTGGGACCGAGGGGTGAGGGGGATGAAGGTGGGTGGTCGGCGCGAGATCATCGTTCCCCCGCGTCTCGGCTACGGCAGGCAGTCACCCTCGCCGTTGATTCCGGCGGGTTCGACGCTGATCTTCGTGGTGGACCTGCTGTCAGTCTGATGCAGACCTCCTGCTCACCGGGCAGAGCAGGGCAGGCGGTTGTACATCCCGGCCCCGGAACTTCCCAGACCGCCGGGACAGCCCCTGAGGACGCGCTGGGAGGAGGCCGTCGCGGATGGCGGCCCGGCGGAGGACGTACGTGGGCTTTCCGTCTCTCCTCGTACGGGACGGATGGGCCGGGCCGGTAGCCGCGGGCTCCCCCAGCCGTCCAGGCGCCCATGGGGCGTCTCGAGTCCGGCCTCCGCCGCGGCGCGTACCGCATCGTAGACCTCGTGCGCGGCCTTCATGGCGGCGCTGTCGCTGCCGGCCCGGCCGGTGAAGACGTGTACGCCGCGCAGGCCCGGCGTTTGGGTACTCAGTATCGGGACGTCTACCTCGAAGCAGCGCTCGGTCATGACGTCCACCTCCTCTCTTGCTCGCGGTGGTGAGGAACCACCGCGACCGCCCCGGCCCCGGCCGAAGTGGCGAGAGCGGGGCGGTCGCGGGCGGCGGCGTCGTACAGGGTGTGTGCTGCGGGCTTCGGCGAGCGGGTGCTTCCAGGCCGGCGTCCAGGCGGCCCGCAGAGGATGGCTCTGACCCGTTCGGCAGGCGGACATGGGCACCGGCGTCATGCCCTCGCCGGGTCGGAAGTCAGCACCACACGACCACAACATGCCCGACCACCACAACTCGGACATGGCATCTCCAGGGCCCTCGAAGCCCTCCCGAAGCGCCATGACAGCGGGCCATGGAGGCAGGGCGCACACGGCCCACCCTAACTATGGTGTCCCACCACATACGCCGGTGACCTGCATGTTTCTACGGTGTGGCAACACGAAACGTCCCCGCACATCCCCTGGAAGTGGTGCACATGGCCTCCCCCGCAGCGGCTCCACCCGCCGAGTCGAACCTCAAGCGCATCGTCGCCGCCAGCCTCATCGGCACCACCATCGAGTGGTACGACAACTCATTCGACCGGGGCTAGGACCTGCGCCTTTCTCGTCTCCAGACCCCCGAAGTCAGCACCGAACCAGCACGGGAACTGCCGTGCTGATCGCGGGCGCGAAGCCGAGCACGTCCACGCCTTTCGCGGCCAACTACTGACGCCTCCGTCTGTCACCCAAAGTAATCAGTTTGCCCGGCATCGACCGCCCCGGACCGGCCCCGACACGCTCTCGCCGCCGCCGACGTCGTCGCCCGACACCTCGATCAGCTGGCCGAACGCTTCCCTTCCCACGCCCGCCCGCTGCCCGCACGCCGGCCCCGCAGCCGGCAGTGCGGGACGAGGGCGTGGCTGCTCGCGAGCTCCGTGTCCCGACCAGAGCAACTGAAGGGGAAGCGCTGGCTGACCGCCGACGACTTCCTCGTTCGACCCTGTCCACGCCTGTCTGTGGCAGTGTGTGACCGAGCTGGCCCACTGCGGAGATCCGGTGGATCCGGTCACGGTGCTGTGGGAGGCCCAGCAGCGCGGCCTCCTCTCCACGGGCATCGCCCCTGCCGCCGTGGTCGCCCTGCTGTCGACGCCCGTCGGCTCCGCGGAGTATGGGGGCGAGCGGCTTCTCGAACGGAACCTGCTGGCTCACGCTCTCCACGCCGCCGGGTAGATCACCGCCTACACCGCCGACCCCGCCAACAGCGTGCACCAGCTCGTCACCAGCAGCCGCCGCGCGCTCGCCGACCTGCACACCGTCCGCAGCCGCTGGCAGCAAGCCACCCGCCCCAACCACGCCTCCATCTCGTCGGCCGAAGGCACCGCGGCCCCACGAGCCGGCCCGCGCAGCCCCCTCACCACCCAGCCCGCTCCTACCTCTGCCCGGGCCCGCCGCCCCATCGCCGGGCGGGTTGCGTAGCCGAAGGATCCCGATGCCTCCCGCCCCTGCCGACGCCCACATCCACAACGCGTCACGCACGACTACGTCCGCGGGCCGGCACCATCACTCTGTTCGCCGCTCTGGAGGTGGCCACCGGCAAGGTGATCGGCTCCCTGCACCGGCGCCACCGGGCCGAAGAGCTCAAGACGTTCCTGTGCGACATCCCGTGAATTGTCCTGAGCCGCTTCGGCATTCCTGAAGCGTTCTCAGTTCGTCTGACCGTGTCACACTGCCGACCATGCCCCCGTTTCGTGGCTGGGCTTCGTCGACACCTTCACCGAACGCCACGCCTCCGTTGTCAACGGCACCGAGATCACCGTGGACCAGGCACTCGCCAGCGAGTTCGCCGAACCCCTATGGGAGTGGCTGCTCGCGGGGCAGCAGGTGGGAGCGGCCCTGCACGGCGTCCGGATGGCTCTGCTGCGAAAGGCAACGTCCTGGGACTTGCCTACACGGCGTACTGCTTCGCCGGGCTCCGCCCGTGCTCCACCGTCTGACCGCCGACCGGGCCGCCGTCCGTCACTCCTCCTCCGCGAACTGGTTGTTGACGACCGCGCCACCGCCCAACGCCGCGATGATCGTCACGAGATCGGCGATCCTGGACCCGCCGTTCGCACGCCGCAGCGTCCGGTACGCGATCCACCCGATCACCGCCCCGAAGGCCCCGGCCCCCAGAGACTGAGCATGGAAACCTGCACCGGCGCTCCTCACTTCTATCCGAACGCCCCAAGGTACCGGCGTGACAGGGGGCTTGGCGCGGCGCGGAACGGGGACGAGCGTCAGTGAGGAGGCCGAACGAATGCGACCGGAGCCGTCCATGTCGGCCTTCCGAGAAAGACGGACCAACGGTGGTTGCTAGCCTTGCAGTACCTCGTCCGATGACCGCGGGAGTTCTTGTGAGTGATGGGCCTGCTCAGGACCTGATGGGCACGGTGTGTCGGATCGACTCACTGTTGGACCGCATGGGATTGAACCGCGACGACGTGTTGCGGGTAGAGGGGGAGGGCGGACTCTCGTACGCCTCCGGGGTGGCGGTGGCGGACGTGCGGAAGCTGCTGCGTGGTGAGCGCCCCGCTGAGCCTGGACCGGAGGTGGACGTGGTCGAGGCACGCCACCGGCGTGTGGTCGAGCGGATCCTTTTCCTGCGCTCGACGCGGCTACGTGCGGCCGCGGACGGCAGCAGGCGGGCCCACTCCCTGGCGGAGATCGCGGCCGGCGCGGGAACGAGCGCGCAGTGGCTCGACAAGATGATCAAGACCGGACGTGCTCCGAACCTCGACCACGCCGCCGGGATCGCGGGTTTCTTCGGAGAGAAGATCGAGTTTCTGGTCGCTGAGCCGGCCGAGGCGCTGGACCGCGCCCTGCAGCAGATCCACAAGGACCTGTTGGAGCGGACCGTGGAGCGCCAAGACGAGGACCTGCGACGCCTGCAAACCGCGGGGCCCGCGAGCGAGGTGGATCCCGCACTCGGCGTCGTCGCGTACGCCGCCCGGGCCCTGGCCGACGTACCGGACGACACCGCCCAACCCCTGATCGCCCTGATCGAATCCGTCGCACGGCGCTCCCGGGAAGAGCGCGCCCGAGAGGCCCGCGCCGCTCTTGAGACAGCGTTGGTGCACAATGACGTCGACTGATCGCGACGGCGGACGCCACGACTCACCAGCGGTAACGCACAAGTAACGATGCATGGGGGCTGTGCATCCGGGACGAGGGACGGGTGGCACGGAGTGCGGTTCTCGCGCGAGATGAAGCGGTATCGCGACGCGCTGCTCAGGGGTCTGCCGGAACCGGTTCCCGAGCAGCCCATGGAGCTACTGAAGGCGATCTGCGCGGGTGCCGCACGAAGCAGCGGGCGCGAAGTGCGTCTGATGCTGGAGGAGTTCCCGCCCGGCACGGTGACAGGCCTGTGGCTGGACATGGGCGACTACGACCTGATCGTCCTCGAGGCGAACACCTCCCCCTTGCACCAGGCCGTGATCCTTGGGCATGAGCTATGGCACCTCAAGGAGGGGCACTGCGGTCATGGAAGCGCGTCCGCTGCGATGGCCGCGGCCCGCATGCTGGGCGACCGCTGGAGCCTTGCCGACGCAGTCACCTACGTCGCCGCCCGTACGGAGCCAGACCTCGAAGAGGAGCGGCGTGCGGAGAAGTTCGGCCGGATGCTGGCCGACCGGGTCAGGCCTTTCCTGGAGCGCAGGCCTGGCACGACACCCTTCGGCGGAGTGGCCGACCGCATCTGGGCTTCGCTCAGAGGATGACAGGCGAGAAGTCGTGAATCTCTACGTCCCGGCGGCCGCGCTCGGCATCGTGCTGGTCGTCAAACTTCCCTCGTTGGTGAGGCGCCGGCACAGCCCCGTGGTCCGCAGCGTCAACGCCGTGATCTTCCTGCAGGCCGCGGCGTTCTTCTTCTCGGCGCCCCCGACAATCTCGTTCGTCAACGAGATGACCGGCGTCAGCAACTTCTCGGCGGTGCTGGTCTACTGCATCCTCTCCGCCTACGCGTGCGCCTGCCGGGTCCTCATGGAGAACTGGCGTGAGGACGTGGAAGTCCTTCATCGCACTCGCCGCCGGGTCAGGCGTTGGATCTGGGGCCATGGAGCCGTGACTATCCTGCTCATCGGCTGTTTCGTCTGGGGCGAGGCGCCGGTCGAGCGACAGCGTGACTTCGAGACGTATTACGCCAACACACCCTTTATGCGCGAGATGGTGCTGCTCTGCCTGTTTGCCGTCACCGCCGCTGCCGCAGCGGCGGCGGCCGCGTGCTGGAAATGGGCGCGCGACATCCGCAGGGAGTGCCCCGAGCGGAGGACACCGGCCGGGCGCTTGCTGCGTATCGGGCTCACCGTCCTGGCCGTCGGTTTCCTTACCAACGTCACCTACGGTACGGCCAAGCTGGCCGCGGTCGTTGCCGCCTGGAGCGAGCGGGACTGGGAACCGCTCAACCGGGCGGCCATGTCCTTCGCCTGCCTCGGCACCCTGCTCGTCGCGGTCGGCTTCCTGATCCCCATCGTCGGACCCTGGCTCGCCGCACAGGTGCTCGGGCCTCTGCGGACTCTGCGCGCCCTGGGCCCTCTGCGGCGGACGATAAGTCGGGGCGGCCATCATCGTGGCGGGATGCGGTTCCCCACTCCCTGGACCGCCGGCCCCGGCCGGCGCCTTACGGACCGGATGACCGACATACACGACCGGATGCTGGAGCTCGGGGCGCACTGCTCGGACGACGTGCGTGCGCACGCCTACGCCGAGGCCCGCCGGGGCGGCGGGACGGAGGCCGAGAGCGTCGCCATTGGGCTGGCTGCCATGTTCACGGCTGCGGCCGACGCCCGTGCCCGCGGCCTGCCGGCGGACAGAGCGGACGGCGTGATGGCGGTTCGGGCGCTGCGTGCGGCCGAGGCCGAGTACCGGGATCTCCTGGTCGGCATCTCCCGGGCCCTCGGCTCGGTCGCCGTTCTGTCGCCTTCGACCACGGACTGAGGCGGCAGCCCGTCGGCCAGACCGCCCCTCACCGTGAGGTGAGGCCGAATTAGGTGATCGACGGGAATTACCACTCGACGCTGAAAATCCGACTGGACTGGGGCGGCGCGGCACGCGATCTCCTCCCGGCAGATCCGGCACGGGGCCGAGTCCAAGTAACGAGGTACACAACCGCATCCACGCCGCAGGGCGGCGATGTAGATGAGGACGGCCTTGCACAGGTACCGCAAGGACACGAGAGGCGGCACCACCGCTCGATCGATGGTGCCGCCTTGTTGCCGTCGGACGGATTCGGTCCGTTGCGCCAGCGTCTGCCCGATCTTCGGATTGATCCCGAAGACCCGGCATGTTTCCTTGTTGTTCAGCCATTTCCGCATGAGCAGGGGCCGCCCGCTCCGCAGAGAGCTCCTGGCCCGTGCCCAGGGAGCGGCGGCGATGGATCAGGTGGTGCGGGTGTTACGGAGCGACCGGCAGGTCCGGGGTCAGGAGCGTCGGGATGCTCCAGCGCTGGGCGGTAGTGCCGTTACACCCCCAGATCATGAACTTCGTACCCCAGTCCCGCTTCGCCTGCGGCAGGTCGAAGCAGGCCTCCGACTGCGGGTTGAAGATGCTGCCGTCGGCGCGGGGCAGCCACTGCTGGCCGCCCTCGCCCAGGCACTGCCAGAAGATCAGGTCGGTGCCGTGCGCGGTCTGGTTGCCCCGGACAGCGACGCACTGACCCTTCTGGGTCAGGGTGCCGTTGGCGTTGACACTGAACTTCTGCGGGTCGGAGCCGTTGCAGCCCCACAGCTGCGGCTGGTTGCCGTTGCCGTTGGCGCCCTGCGGTGTGTCCACACAGAAGTCGGGCGACGCGGCGTACCGGATCGGCAGGTCCGTGGTCGTGGCCGGCGGTACGTAGTTCTGGAAGACGGACAGTCCGGCGATGGCGCCGTTGAGGTAGTTACTGGGCTTGCTGACGTACTTGTACCGGCCCAGGACCAGGGAACCGCTGGGAGCGGGGCTCGTGGCGGCCCGGTGGTAGCCGCTGGAGGCCAGGGTGCCGTTCACGTAGAGGCTCATGGCCCCCGTCGTGGCGTTGTAGGTGGCCGTCAGGTGGGTCCAGATGCCTTTCTTGAACGTGTTGGCCGGGGTGACAGTGGAGTTGTAGTCGTACGGCCAGCCGTCGTCGTCACCGCGCGCGATGGCGAAGCGCCAGTGGCCGGCGTCGGCCCAGAGCATGAACGCGCTGGCGTGAGCAGCGTCCTGGCTGACGATCACGCCGTCGGCGGCACTCATACGAGCCCAGGTGGAGATGGTGAAGGACTGCCGGGTGTCGACCGCCTTGGCCGGCCCGGTGATGACCGACCTCGCCACGTCATCAAAGACCGCGACCTTGCGTGAACGGCCGTCCACGGTCTCGGTGGCGTAGGTGATCGCCGTGGCGGTGGCGTCGTTCGACACGCCGCTGCCGTTCTTGGCCGGGATGGCCTTGGTGTCGCCTTCCAGACGCCACTGGGCGGTCGGGGCCTGGGCGTCGCCACGGACGTGGTAACCGCTGTAGCCGTTGACCGCGCCGCCGGCGGCGGTGCCGGCCCAGGCGTGCAGGGTGCCGTCGGTGCCGACCGCCCAGAAGTCCGGGATGTCGTCGCCGGTCACGTCTCCCTCGGAACCCACACGCGGGTAGTCCGTGCCCTTGATCCCGTATCCGATGCGGGTGGCCGGCTGCGCCGCCACGCCTGCGACCACGACGTACCCGTCAACCGCGCGGGTGGCGGTGGTCAGCTTGTACTGGAAGATGTCACCGTTGGTGCGGTTGCGCACCCACAGCGCCGGGGCGATGTCCGTGGTGGCACCGATGTTCAGGGCGTTGCCGGGGACCATCAGGTCCTTGTCGTCCCAGCTGCCGCTCGCGTCGACCAGGGTGGGTGCGGCGAGAGTCTGGTTGGACTTGACCGGATAGAACCACAGGTTGCCGGACTCCACGGACAGCAGGCCGGTGGCGTCGGTGACCTGGCGGCTGGGGGTACGCGTGGTGCGGGCCGGGCCGGTCGGGGTGATCTGGCTGGAGTACTCCCAGGTCGGCACGTTGTGGTAGCCGGTGCAGGCAGTGGTGTGAGTGGGGGAGCACTCCGGCTTCGCGACCGTGGTCTTCGTGCCCAGCGTGAAACGGCCCGGGTCGGAGAGGGTGTTGTCGTAGGCGAAGAGCTGCGCTCCGCCCAACGCGCCGGGGGTGGCCGGCTCCTGGTGGACGAACAGGTCGTCCACGTTGCGGCCGGGGTCGAGCGAGCCGCGGTGAACGGCGCGGTAGTCCTTCCACGTCCGGCCGGAGGAGGTCTCGGGAGCCTGTAGCGCGGTGGCCGCGGTGCCGCTGGGGATCATGCTGCGGCTGGTGCCGTCGGAGGCACGGCCGTTCGTGATCAGGTTGCCCGCGGTGTCCGGGACGAGGATGTCGGAGCGGGCGTCACCGGTGGTGTCACCGAAGGCGACCGCACCGTCCTTCCACGGCACGTAGAAGGCGTACGACTGGGTCTGCGAGGCGTTGCCGGCCTCGTCCAGGACCCGCGCGTAGACGATGTTGGTACCCCAGTGCGTGGGCTTGACGCTGAGGGAGCTCACGCTGAGCGGGCTGCCGCACTGCTGCTGGGCACCGACGAGCTGCGCGTCGAAGCCCCACTGGACACAAGCCAGTCCGGAGCTGCGCAAACCAGCGCCCGGGCTCGGGTCGGACGCGACGATGGGCAGGGAACCCGTGTCACCCAGGCGCAGGTTGGTGATCTGGCCGTTGCCGGCCGGCGGGAACTGGGTGGCGGGGTTGGTGAACTGACCGAACTCCAGGACCGGCGGGGTCAGGTCGACCGCGAAGTGGCAGGAGGTGGTGGCGGGGCCGCGCAGCAGGCCATCGTCGCCCTGGACCGCCCAGCCGTAGTTGTGACCGTCCTTCACCGCGTCGGACGGGGTGCTGTACGTGGCGTCGGTGCCGGTGCTGACGAATCCGGACCAGCCCTGGTTCACGGTCACGCCCGTGTTGTGCTCCCACATGTTCACGTACTCGGTGAGCTGGCTCTGGTTGGGGCTGCTGACCTTCGAGGTGATCGTGACCGTGGGGGTGGTGATCCACCCGAACTGGTCAGCGGAGATGTCACCGCAGGCCTGGGTATCGCCCGAGACCACGCGGCGTGGAGCGGGAACGGTGCGCTGGTTCTCCGGAACGCGCGGCGGGAAGTCGTACTCGGCGCTGAGGACGGCGGTGTACGCGAACCGCTTGAAGGCGATCTTGTCGCCGGTGCCCTCCTGGCCGGTCAGGGCGAAAGCCAGCGGGGTACCGGTGTCACGGATGCCGTCCCGCATGGCGTTGGTGATGTTGAAGTCCACGGGGATATTGCCGTAGCAGTCCCCGCTGTTGCCGTTGCCGCCGACGGACTGGTTCTGGATCCACTCGCGGATCTGGTGGTTGCTCCACTTGATCGTGGAGTTGAACGCGCCGGCCCGGTAGAGGTGCACCGGGTACTTGTTCGTGCACGACCAGTCCGCCGAAATGTACTGCTCCAGGCGGAGGTTGGCGTAGTTGATGGTTGCGCCCGCGTACCCGTTCAGATCGAACTCGTACAGCGCGCGCTCGATACCCTTGCTGGTCTCCCAGCCCTGGTAGCCCACGCCCGGACGGTCCCGGTCACTGGAACCGGTGCGGTCGTAGTTGCCCGCGTCGTACGCCTGCTGGACCCACGCGTGGTGCTGCTTGCCCCGGCTGTCCACGGACCACGAGGGGTCGACGTAGATGGGGTACTTGGTGTCGGCGCCATCGAGCAGTTCGGCGCTGGGGGCCAGGGCGATCTCACCCGTGGCACGCTTGGCGGACCCGGTCACCTTCGCGCCCGTCACCGGAATCCGGGCCACGGAAGCAGCGGCCCCTGGTCCATCGGCACTGCTGCGGCCCTCCGCGGCCTCGAAGTCGGCGTAACGAGACCCGCGCGCACCGGGCGTGCGGGCCTCGCCGGCCGACCACATCAGCGGAGCAGGGGCCCGGAACACCGTGTCCTTGCCTGCGGCGGCGGTGAGGCTGCCGTCCTTGTCCTTGGCCAGCGTCAGACCGCTGGTCTCCGTCGGGAACACCAGGTCGCGCACGGCCGGGTCGGCCGCCGCTGCCGGCGTGCGCAGCACGACCACCGTGGTGTAGCCGCCGTACTTGGTGGCGCTCACCTGGAGGTCGGTGTCGGGGGCCACGTTCTCGAACAGCGCGTCGTTGCCCCGCAGTACGGGCTTGGGCAGCGCGCCCGGGAACGGCGAAGACACCGACAGCTTCTTTCCATCCGCGGTCGTCATCGTCGCCAGCGGACCCATGCCGCCGCCGGAGATGACCAGGCCCGAACTCGCCGCCTTCGGCGTCACGGCGCCGTCCGCACGGACGGTCAGCGTGTCGTCCAGTGTCTGCCAGCGGCCCTCGGCGCCCTTGGTGCGCTGGGGCAGGACGTGGCTCTCGGAGCGTAGCTTGCCCTTCGGGGTGGCGACCGTGGTCGTGTACTCCGTCGTCAGCTCCGGGACCGGCACGTCCTTGCCGGTCTTCGCCGCCAGCTCCCATGCCTGCTCGACCCCCGTGCGAGCGGGCATTCCTGCCGGTGCGGTGGGCTTGGTCGGCTGGATCGGCTTGACCGTGGCGCCGGGCGCCACAGGGGCCGTCGATGCTCCCGGCGTGGCCCGCGCGTCGGGCAGAGGCACCGGTGCGGCCTCAGCGATGTACGGCGCCGCCAGTAGCAGAACCGTCGAGACCCCCACCGCCAGACTGGCGGTGACCGGCGTCCGCAAGCCGGTTCTTCGTGCATTGGACATGCGAGTGCCCGCTCCCCTAGACGTGTCGAGTCCCTGATCAGACAGGTCAGGGTCGGGGCACTGTGGCAGGCGAGCACACAGCGGATCAACAGGCGGAGGAACTAATACCGCCCTTCCTGTGCGGGCTTGTGCCCAATTGGCCGCCGCGTGACCTTTCCCACCTGTCCATAAACTGTCGTTGATAGTGACTCAACGATCGTTTGCTGCTAACTTCCCCCGTTCAGACCGGCATTCATCGGGATCCGGGACCTCCCTCTGCTTCCTTCCGCGGGCCCAGCTCCCCACTCTCCATACCTTTTTGAAAGAAGGTCCCGGCCCGCACGGCCGGGACCTTCGCTCTCTGCTGTTCAACGATGGAGGACATCCTCATGTCAGTCCACGGCGTGCGCCGAAGAACGTGCACGTTCCGCTCACGGGTGGCCGGTCCGGTCATCGTGGCGCTCGCGGCCTCACTGCTCGGCGCACCGTCGGTGCAAGCGGCGCAGGTCGGAACCGAGGCTGCCGAAGCGGACTTCTCGAAGATCTGGAAGCCGCCGCACCGCCCGCTCCCCGGCACCAAGCCGGTGAAGGCGACCGATGCCGGCAAGACCCAGACGGTCAAGCCCCGTTACCCGGTGCCCACGCCTTCCGCGGCGCAGCCCAGGATCCCGTTCGCCGCTCCGGTCGCCGGCAGCGCCGACCTGACGGGCGCCGTCGGCACGGCTCCGGTCCAGGCCGGCCGCCTGCCGGTGTGGGTGTCCCCGAAGGGCGTCACCGCCAAGGCAGGGGCAGCATCGCGGGGCTTCGACGGCAAGGTCACGGTGGTACGCACGGACGACCGTTCCGCCCGCGCCGTCGGGGTCAACGGGGTCCTGCTCAACCTCGCCGCACAGGCGTCCGGCGACTCCCCCACGGCTTCCCGCGTCCAGGTCGGCCTGGACCTCGCCGGCCTGCAGGCCGCCACCGGAGGCGAGTTCGCCTCTCGCGGCCGCCTGGTGACGCTGCCCGCGTGCGCGCTGACGACACCGAAGGTGCCGTCCTGCCAGGTGCGCACCCCGCTGACCACGCGCTACGACAAGACGACCGGGCGCCTGATCGCCGACGTGGCGCTTCCGACGGCGGCTGCCCCGGCTCCTGCCCCCGCCGCGGGCACGGCCCCGTCGAAGTCAAGCCGCCTCCTGGTCGCCTCCGCCGGCGCCCCGATGCTGCTGGCCGCCGAGACGGAATCCTCCGGCCCTGGCGGAACGTACGAGGCCACCCCGCTCAACTCCTCGCAGAGTTGGGCCTCGGGCAGCAGCTCCGGCGCACTCACGTACAACCATCCCATCCAGCTTCCTCCGGCGCTGGGTGGCCCCGTCCCCGAGGTCTCGCTGGGCTACAACTCCTCCTCGGTGGACGGCAAGACCTCCGTCACGAACGCCCAAGCCTCCTGGATCGGCGACGGCTGGGAATTCAACCCGGGCTTCATCGAGCGCGTCTACAAGCCGTGCGACAAGGCGGGCATCCCCGACTCGGGCGACGCCTGTTGGGCGGGGTTCAACGCATCGTTGTCGCTGGGCTCGCGCTCCGGCGCCCTGGTACGTGACGACAAGGCCGGTTCGGCGACGGCCACCACAGACGCCGCTACGGGGGTGTGGCGTCTGAAGGACGACGACGGTACGAAGATCGAGTTCGGCTCCGGTGCCGCCAACGGCGTCCGGGACGGCTCGTACGCGAAGGTCACCGACTCCTCGGGCACCACGTACTACTTCGGCGTCAACCACCTGCCCGGTGGTGACAAGACCGACCGGGCCACGAACGCCGTGTCCTCGGTGCCGGTGTACACGCCCAAGAGCGGCCAGCCGTGTTACGACGCCGCCAAGGGTGCCGGGTCCTGGTGCCAGATGTGGCAGCGCCTCTACCTCGACCACGTGGTCGACGCGCACGGGAACCTCACCACGTACTCGTGGGCTCCGGAGACCAACTGGTACAAGCGTGGCGCCGGCCAGAACAACGGCACCGGCACGATGACCCAGTACACCCGGGCCACCACCCTGGCAAGCATCGCCTACGGGCAGAAGCTCTCCGACCAGGTCGCGGCCAAGGGCACGCTCCAGCCCGCCGCCAAGGTCAACTTCACCGTCGTCGAGCGCTGCGTCGCGGCCGGCACGGCCTGCGAGCCCGCCAACCGGACCGTCGCCAACAAGGCCAACTGGCCCGACGTTCCCGTGGACAACGAGTGCAAGAGCACCGGCACGTGCGTCTATTACGCCGCCACGTACTTCTCCACCAAGCGCCTGACGGAGATCACCACCCAGATACGCCTCGGAAACGTGTGGAAGGACGTGGACCACTATCGGCTGGCCCACTCCTTCCCCGACCCGAAGGACGCGGGCAGCCAGCGCGCCCTGTGGCTGGACTCCATCCAGCGCACCGGAAGGGCCGGCACGCCGAACCTGGACCTTCCGGCGGTATCGTTCACGCCCGTCATGCTGCCGAACCGGGTGGACGGCACGAATCTGGTTCCCGCGCCACCGATCATGAACCGTGCGCGGATCCAGCAGATCCGCAACGAGACCGGCGGCGTCCTGAACGTCGACTACAACCTCGCCGACTGTTCGCGGATCAACAACGTGATGCCGGCCGCCGAGGACGACAACAAGCGGGCCTGCTACCCCGTGCGCTGGTCCCCGCCTGGTTCGGTCGCCGACTCCGACCCGGTGCTCGACTGGTTCCACCGCTACACGGTCAAGTCCCTGACCGAGAACGACATCGCCACCGACACCCCGCAGAAGATCACCGCGTATACGTACAGCTCCCCCGCCTGGCACCGTGACGACAGCGAGCTGACCGAGACCAAGGCGCGCACCTGGGGTGACTTCAGAGGCTTCGCGAAGGTGACGACCACGGTCGGTTCGGGCAACGACGGCCCCAAGTCGCAGACCGTCACCACCTACCGCCAGGGCATGGACGGTGACATCCGCAAGGACGGCACCGCCCGCTCCGCGCACCTGACGGACGCACTGGGCCGGGACGTCACGGACGTGGACTGGCTCAACGGCCAGGTGCTGCAGACCGAGGCCTTCGACCAGGCGGGCGGCGCCGCCGTCACCCAGACCGTGCACGCTTCCAGCGACGAGGTCGTCACCGCCACCCGCACGCGCACCGGCCTGCCCGCCCTGGTCGCCCGATACACCGGAACCAAGCTCACCGCCACGACCCGGGTGAAGCTGGCCGACGGTAGCTGGCGGACGAGCACCAGCAGTCAGGTCACCGACCCCGCGCGGAACAACCGGACGGTGACCTCTCTGGAGCAGGCGGACGGTGTCCCGGACGAGTGCACCCGCACCACCTACGCGACCGGACCGGACGCCCAGCGCACCGGTCTGGTGTCCGAAGTGCTGAAGGTCTCGGGCGCCGACGCCTGTACCGCGGACGCCACCGCCACGAATACGGTCTCCCGGGCCCGTACGTTCTACGACGGGCTCCCGTTCGGCCAGGCGGGCGCCACGGCCGACGCGACCAAGAGCGAGATCCTGGACCGGTACACCGCCGACGGCACCCCGGTCTTCGTCACCGCTTCCACCAGCACGTACGACGGCTACGGCCGCACCACCTCCACGACCGACCCGAACAGCAAGGACGCGCAGCACCCGAACGGCGCCACCACCAGCACCCTCTACACCGCGGCCGCCGCCGGCGAACTGCCCGGCACGGTGACCGTCTCCACGCCTGTCCCCGGCCAGCCTGCGGGCACCTGGGACACGGTCACCACCTACGACACCCGTCGGGGACTGGCCCTGAAGGTGACCGACCCCAACCAGAAGACGACGACCAGCACCTACGACGCGCTGGGCCGGCTCACCGCGGTGTGGGCGCCGGGGCGCACCTCGGAGGCCAACCCGAGCGCGAACGTGGTGTTCGGCTACCGGGTCTCCAACCAGGCGGGCGCACCCTCCACGATCACGACCGGCAAGCTGACCGTGGACGGCACCACGCCGGTCCGAACCACATCGATCCAGCTGATGGACGGCTTCGGTCACGTCCGCCAGCAGCAGTCCAACCCGGCGAACCCGACCTACACCGGTCGCCTGGTGACGGACACCCGCTTCGACTCGCACCACCGGACGATGACGACCAACGCGGCCTGGTACAACGACGCTTCGGGGCCGAAGGACGTCCTCGTCACCGCCGTGGACAGCTCCATCCCCTCGCAGACGCGTACCAGCTACGACGGCCTCGACAGGGCGACCGTCGTCTCGACGTGGTCGCTGGGCACGGAGCAGCACCGTACGACGACCGGCTATCCGGGTGCTGACCGCACCGATGTCCTGCCGCCGAAGGGCAGCGCGCCGACATCGGTGTTCACGAACGCCCTGGGCCACACCACCGAGTTGTGGCAATACTCCACGCCCGCTCCCACCGGGCAGGCCTCGGACGCGGCCGTCACCCGCCTCACCTCGACCCTCGACGGCCAGCCCCTGACCCGCAAGGACGCGGTCGGCAACGTCTGGTCGTACACCTATGACCAGCGGGGCCGCCAGGTCAGCGCAAGTGACCCGGACACGGGCACGACCACGCAGACGTACGACGGTGCTTCGCGTCTCTCCACCATCACCAACGCCAAGAACCAGACGCTCGTCTACACGTACGACCTTCTCGGGCGGAAGACCGGCGTGTACGACGGCACCGTGAGCGCCGCCAAGCAGTTGGCCGGCTGGACGTTCGACACGGCCGCCGGCGGAAACGGCAAGCCCGCCACCTCCACGCGCTACGTCGGCGGCACCGCCGGCAAGGCATACACAAGCGCCGTGACCGGCTACGACGACGGGGCCCGGATCACGGGCACGACGATAACCATGCCCGGTACGGACGCAGGGCTGACCTCCGGCACCTTCACGTACAGCGTCAGCACCACCTATGACCCACTCACCGGCAACCCCAAGGGCACGGTCCTGCCGGCGCTCGCCGGTCTGCCGCTGGACGACATCTCCTACTCGTACAACGACTACGGCCAGATGTACAAGTACGCCGGTGCCACAACCTACGACACGCAGACCGAGTACGACGCCTTCGGTCGCGTGATCCGGTCCACCGTCAACCCGTGGGCCTCCCAGGTCGTCTCCACCACGGTGTACGACCAGGCCACCGGGCGGCTCCGGGACCAGTTCATCGACAAGCAGACCTCCACGACGGGCGCGGTGCAGCAGACCGGCTACACCTACGACCAGACCGGCCGAATCACCTCGCTCACCAACATCGCGGACAACACCCCCGCGCAGACCGACCGTCAGTGCTTCGCCTACGACCACCTCGGCCGGCTGACGACGGCGTGGACGGACACCGGCGGCATCAAGAGGCCCGATCCGCTCACGCACCAGACCGCCGACCAGGGCACGTGCACGAACACCACGCCGACCAGCGGCGCCGTCGCCCCGGCGAAGACCACCGTCGGCGGACCGGCTCCCTACTGGCAGGAGTACGCCTACGACCTGACGGGCAACCGCACCAAGATGGTGCGCCACGACCCGGCGGGAGACACGACCAAGGACGCCACGACCACCCAGACGTTCGGTCTCGCCGGGCAGCAGAACGCCCCGACCTCCGCTCCCGCCACCGGCGGCGGCACGGGTGGTCCGCACGGGCTCCTGCTCTCCACGACGAAGACGGGTACGAGCACCAACAACGACAAGTTCCAGTACGACGAGAACGGCGCCACCACCTCCTACCGGGCCGGCAGGGCCGGCACGAGCAGCCTGACGTGGAACAGTGAGGGCAAGCTGGCCTCGCTGACCCTGGCCGCCCAGATCAAGGGCATCGGCGGCAAGTGCCTCGATGCGGAGGGCGGTTCGACCGGGGTCGGCAGCCCGCTGCAGATCTACACGTGCAACACAGGCGCGGGACAGAGGTACTCCACCGCGAACAGCACGCTCTCCAGCGGCAACCGGTGCGTCGAGTCCATGGGCACCGCGGCCGGATCGCCGATCACGTTCCAGGACTGCGACGGCGGCGCCGACCAGACCTGGATCGCCCGCGCCGACAGCGCTCTCCACAACCCCGCCTCCGGCCGCTGCCTCACAGTGCCGGGTGACGTCAACACCGACAGCACGAACCTGGTGCTGGGTGACTGCGGCGCCACGGTGCCCGCCGGGCAGAAGTGGACCATCCCCAACAGCACCACGACGTACCTGTACGACGCGGACGGCAAGCTGCTGATCCGCCGCAACCCCGCGACGGCCACGTTGACGCTCGGCAATGACGAGCTGACGGTGAACACGGCCACCCAGGCCCGCACCGGCACCCGCTACTACCCCATCCCCGGCGGCATGACCATCGTGCGCACCGGTGCGGGAACCGCGGCCGGGGCGTTCGCCGTCCAGATCGCCGACCACCACGGCACGAACAACCTGAGCATCGACCTGTCGACGTTGGCACCCACCCGCAGCCGTACCGACGCCTTCGGCAACGTCCGGGGCACCGCGCCCACGGCCTGGACCGGGAACAAGGGATTCGTCGGCGGCCAGAAGGACGACACGACCGGGCTCACCAGCCTCGGCGTCCGCCTGTACCAGCCGACGACGGGCCGCTTCATCAGCCCCGACCCGCTGTTGTCACCGATGGACCCGCAGCAGTGGAACGGCTACGCCTACGCGAACAACGACCCGGTCGGCAACACCGACCCCGACGGCCGCATGTGCCTGCACGGCTCGCCGGGCGGAGGTCGCGACGGCATCTGCGCCGGTGTCGAGGGCGACACCGACGGAGTGGTCGGCGACTACTCCGACAACTGCAACCGCGACTCCTGCCGCGCGGCGGCGGACGCCATGACGCAGCAGGCGCGGAAGAAGGGCACGTACAACAGGACGCCGAAGGGCCGCGAAAGCAACCCCAAGCCGGTCAGCAACTACAAATTCTCGTACTCCTACTCGTACAAGAACTACCTGGGACAGGCATCGATCCTGGGTTCGCCGGAGTCCGTCATGGCGGCGTTCAAGGCAAACCCCGGGGAGGTCTTCCCGTTCCCGGTGAAGGGTTGCGACGAATTCGTCGGCGGGGATGTCTGCACCCTGTACCCCGGGGCCAGTGCCCACGGCATCAGCCCAACCCTACTCGGAGGCCCTGGTGTGGTCCTGGTGACGACCGCGGACACCAGCTTCACCTTCGAGGTGATCGAAGAGGGATACTTCGACGACCGCGGTTCGACTATCACCTTCACGGTCGAGCAGAAGGGTGAGGACCTGTACCTGAGGCAGGACGCCATGACGACCGGAGCCAAGGCCATCCCGCGCCTGGGAGTGGCAATGGGGATGGCCAGGGAGGAATGGAGGGACCAGACGTTCAACCTCCAGAGGCTGATCATCGGCGATGATCTCATCGACCGCTTCGACCCGAGGATCATGCCCCGTGACCCCGCTCTGGAGCTTATGAATCCCCACTTCGCGAAGTACATGGACAAGGCGAGGAAGCACTGAGCCGGACAGAACGGATTCAAACCTGAACGGGGGAAGCCCCCGGCCGCATCTGAGGCCGGGGGCTTCCCCCGCCCGGCTACTGGGCGCCGCCCTGTCCACCACCCACCCCGACTCCCTCAGCCGCAGCCCCCGCGTCATCCACCTCACGGCCCCGATACACCAGTGAGGGGCAGCCAAACGAGACCGCCGCCGCGGTCGCCGTCGGTTATGTCACCGAGGCGATCGACAAGCCACCGCTCCTGGACCCCGAACGCCTCCAAAACGTGCTGAACAGTGCAACTCGGGCACCCCTCCATCGCCCTTCAAAATGGCCCGCGAACCAGCGCGATAAGCCTCGCATGGTGGCCCCGCGCACACCCGACCCCAGAACTATGGTGTCCCGCCACATACGCCCCTGACCTGCGCGTTCCTACGGTATGGCGACACGCAAACGTCCCCGTCACACGCCAGGAAGTGGTGCCGATGTCCACCCCCGCGACCGCTCCGCCAGCCCCCTCCAGCCTCAAGCGCATCGTCGCCGCCAGCCTCATCGGCACCACCATCGAGTGGTACGACTTTTTCCTCTACGGCTCCGCCGCCGCGCTCGTCTTCAACAAGCTGTTCTTTCCCGAGTCCGACCCTCTGGTCGGGACGCTGCTGTCCTTCCTGACCTACGCGGTCGGGTTCGCCGCCCGGCCGCTGGGCGCGCTCGTCTTCGGGCATTACGGTGACCGACTCGGGCGCAAGAAGCTGCTGGTCCTGAGCCTTCTGTTGATGGGTGGCGCGACCTTCGCGATCGGGTTGCTGCCCACCCACGCGACCGTCGGGTCCGCCGCTCCCCTGCTGCTCACCGCGTTGCGCCTGGTGCAGGGCTTCGCGCTCGGCGGGGAGTGGGGCGGGGCCGTGCTGCTCGTCTCCGAGCACGGGGATGCCAAGCGGCGCGGGTTCTGGGCCTCTTGGCCGCAGACGGGCGCGCCCGCCGGGCAGCTGCTCGCGACCGGTGTGCTCTCCGCGCTGACCGCGCTCCTCTCCGACTCCGCGTTCCTGTCATGGGGTTGGCGCATACCGTTCCTGCTCTCCGGTGTGCTGGTGATCGTGGGTCTGTGGATCCGGCTCTCGGTCGACGAGTCGCCCGTCTTCAAGGCCGCGCTGGCCGCCGCCGAGGAGCGCAAGGCCGCCGCCGGGCAGGTCGAGAAGATGCCGCTGATCGCCGTGCTCAAGCACCATTGGCGCGATGTGCTGATCGCGATGGGTGCCCGCATGGCGGAGAACATCTCCTACTACGTGATCACCGCGTTCATCCTCGTCTACGCGACGACCCAGGTCGGGTTGTCCAAGCAGACCGCGCTGAACGCCGTCCTCATCGCCTCCGCCGTCCACTTCGCCGTCATCCCGGCCTGGGGCGCGCTGTCGGACCGGATCGGCCGCCGCCCCGTCTACCTGATCGGCGCGGTCGGCGTCGGCGCGTGGATGTTCCCGTTCTTCATGCTGATCGACTCGGGCACCTTCGGTTCCCTGCTGCTCGCCGTGACCGTCGGCCTCATCCTTCACGGCGCGATGTACGCACCGCAGGCCGCGTTCTTCTCCGAGATGTTCGCGACCCGGATGCGCTACTCGGGTGCCTCCATCGGCGCGCAGTTCTCCTCGGTCGCCGCCGGCGCCCCCGCCCCGCTGATCGCGACCGCGCTGCTCGCCGACTACGGTTCCTCGACGCCGATCTCCCTGTACGTGATCGCCGCCGCGCTCCTCACGATCGTCGCCATCGCCTGCGCCCGCGAGACCCGCAACCGCGACCTGTCCGAGGTCGCCGAGGACGCCCCGCACGACGCGGCCCCGGTCCGCGCCGACGCCTGACCGCGCCGTTCACGGGGACCGAGTGGCCCCCTCAGCCGAACCGGCTGAGGGGGCCACTCGCTGATGTCGGTGGCTGGCTGCCCGACTTGAGGTGCTGCAGGACGCCCATGCCGACGGTGAAGCTCGCGGCGAGGCTGGTTCCGCCCGCGCCGAGAATGGCGAGCGGTCCGCCGTTCAGCGGGTGACGGCGGACGACATCGCGTGCAGGCGCAGGGCCAGCTGGATCTCGAGAGCCCGGGCGGGTGACTGCCAGTCCGGGCCCAGGAGGCGGCCGATCCGGTCGATGCGCTGGGCGACGGTATTCACATGGACGTGCAGATCGTCCTTCGTACGGGCGGGGCTCATCCCGCTCGCGAAATAGGCGTCCATCGTGCGGACGAGATCCGTGCCGCGTCGCTGGTCGTACGCGACGACCTGGCCGATCGTGCGGTCGACGAAGCCCTCGATGTCCCGCGTGTCGGCGAGCAGGAGGCCCAGGAAGCCCAGGTCCTCAGCGGCGGCGCCCTCGCCCGAGCGGTGCAACAGGCGCAGCGCGTCCATGCAGCGCCGGGCCTCCTCGTAGGCGGTGGCGACCCGACCGGGCGTGGCGAGGGGCGAGTCGACGAGGGCGGAGGCTCCCACGGTGACGGGCTCGCGCAACGCGCCGCCGAGGTGCTTGGCCGTCTGCCGGGCCAGTTCGGCCGCGTTCTCCCCCGGGCCCAGCGGCAGCAGGAGCACCGTTCCGCCGTCGCGCGCCGAGGCCAGTCCGTGCCGGGTGGCGGCGAGGTGCGAGGCGGCCGACCACAGTCGCTGGCGGTCCGCGCTCTCCCGTACCCCGCTGTCGGACTCCGCACCGGACCCGGCACGGTCGATGCGTGCGGCGAGCACGACGTGGGGCGCGTCGACATCGGTCCGCAGACGGGCGGCCCGCTCGCGGAGCAGCCGGCGGTCGCGGTCGGGGGCGTCGAGGAGGTCGTCCAGCAGTTCGCCCCGTACTCGCTGTTCGGCCTCGCCCGCCGAGCGGCGGGCGAGCAGCAGCAGGGAGGTCACGAGGGCGGCGCGCTCCAGGGTGCGCTGGTCGACGGGGTCGAGATCGGGCTGGCCGTGCAGGACGAGGGCTCCGAAGGTCTCGCCGCCTGCCGAGACCGCCGCCACCCAGCGGTCGCCCTCCCGCAGGGCGTGCCCGTCCGCGAGCCGGCCCGCGTCCCGAACGGGGTCGCGGACGGGGTCACGCGCGGCGTCGATGAACTCGACTCTTCCGCCGAGGACTTCGGAGACGGCCGCGGCGACGTCGTGGACCCCGCCGCCGTGCAGCACGAGTTCGGTGAGCCGGTCATGGACCTCCGAGGCCCGTTCGATGACGCCGCTGTGCTCGCGGATGATCTCGTTGGCCCGCTCCAGCTCGGCCAGCGCGGAGCGGGTCTCGGCGAGCAGGTTGGCGGTGTCGATGGCGACGGCGGCGTGCGCGGCGAAGGAACCGAGCAGGGCGACCTGCTCCCGCTCGAAGACCCGGGCGCGCCGGTCGGCGGCGAAGAGCACGCCGATCACCTGGCTGCCCAGGGTCAGCGGCACGCCGAGGATGGCGACGAGGCCCTCGTCGCCGACGGCGGAGTCGATGGTGCGGGTGTGCTGGAAGCGGGCGTCGTCGAAGTAGTTGTCGGTGACGTACGGGCGGGCGGTCTGGGCGACGAGTCCGCCGAGGCCCTCCCCCATGCCGAGTCGGAGCTGCTGGAAGCGTGCCGAGACCGAGCCCTCGGTGACCCGCATGTACGTGTCTCCGGCGGCGGGGTCGTTGAGGCTGAGATAGGCGACCTCGGTGCCGAGCAGGGAGCGGGCACGCTGGACGATGGCGCGGAGCACGGCGTCGAGGTCGCGCAGTCCCGCGAGGTCGTGGGCGGTCTCGAAGAGGGCGGAGAGCTCGGCCTCGCGGCGCCGCCTGCCCTCCAGCTCGGCCCGCACCCGCAGGGCGAGCTGCTTGGCCTGTTCGAGCTCGGCCAGCTCCTCGGGGCCCGCGCCGCTCGCACGGGCGAGCAGCACGGGCCGGTCGAAGCCTTCCGTGGCGGCTCCTCGTGCGAGGAGCTCCAGGTAGGAGACCTGTTCTTGGGACATGGACACAGGGATACCTGCCGTAGGGGTGATCGCACCAGCCCTGTGGAAAACCGCCGTCGGTGCGCGGACCGGCCACTGTTCGTGCGCGGACCGGCCTCTCTCAGTGCGCGATCCGCCCGCGGTCAGTGCGCGGTCCAGCCGCCGTCGAGGGCGAGGGAGGTTCCGGTGATGAAGGACGCCTGCGGCGTGCAGAGGTAGAGCACGGCCTCGGCGACCTCCTCCGGCTCGATGAGCCGCTTGAGCGCCGAGTCCTTCAGGAGGACCTCGGTCAGGACGCGGTCGGCCGGGATGGAGTGCGCCGCCGCCTGGTCGGCGATCTGGCGCTCGACCAGAGGCGTGCGGACATAGCCGGGGTTGACGCAGTTCGAGGTGACCCCGTGCGGGGCTCCTTCGAGCGCGGCGGTCTTGGAGAGTCCTTCGAGACCATGTTTGGCGGCCACATAGGCGGACTTGAACGGGGATGCGCG
Source organism: Streptomyces sp. NPDC003035 (assembly GCF_042888285.1). NCBI lineage: Bacteria > Bacillati > Actinomycetota > Actinomycetes > Kitasatosporales > Streptomycetaceae > Streptomyces > Streptomyces sp. NPDC003035. The sequence goes on from NZ_JBIAPJ010000003.1 coordinate 350,482, forward strand.
CAGACCGTGCACGGAGGAGAGGTTCACGATCCGGCCCCAGCCCTGCGCGTACATGTGCGGCAGGGCACCCCTGATCAGCCGGAAGGGTGCCTCCAGCATCACGGTGAGGACGGTGTGGAAGACCTCCGGCGGGAACTCCTCGATGGGCCGGACCAGTTGGAGCCCGGCGTTGTTCACGAGGATGTCGGTGCCGACGGCCGCCGCCTCGGCGGCGTCGAGATCGGTGAGGTCCAGGAGCTGCGGCTCGACCGCGCCGGCGAGACCACCGGCCTCCTCGGTGAGCGCCTCAAGACCCTCGGCCGCCCGGTCCACAGCTCTGACGCGGGCCCCCGCGGCGGCGAGGCGGAGCGCGCAGGCCCGGCCGATGCCGCCTGCCGCGCCGGTGACGAGTGCCGTGCGGCCCGCGAGGTCGAGCTGGACGGAACCGGGCGACGGAGTGGCGGCCGGGGCAGGGCCCTGTGCGGAGGGGGCCAGGACCTGTGCCGAGGGGCACGAGACCTGTGCCGGTGCGGGACGTGCGGGGGTGGGGGCGCTCATGCTCCGCACCTTATGAAGCGCCTCAGCACCGACCGATGTGCGCCGAGCCCATACTTCAGCTCTGGGGCATGGGGTCGAACCATGTGGGTTCGTCGGCGAGCGCCTGCTCGATCCGGAAGTGCGCGTACCTCTTCATCTCCGGCAGGTCGTCCACCTCGAACCAGCCGACGTCCGTCGATTCCTCGTCGTTCACGCGGGCCTCACCGCCGATGGCGCGGCAGCAGAAGGTGACGTCCATGAACTGGCACTGGTCGCCGTTCGGATAGACGATCGGCTTGCGCAGGGTCTGGACGAGCACGACCCGCTCGGCCTCGCAGCGCACGGCGGTCTCCTCGTACACCTCGCGGACGGCGCAGGCGGCGGGCTGCTCACCCGGCTCGACGATGCCGCCGATGATCGACCACAGCCCGTTGTCGGCCCGGCGACCCAGCAGCACGCGGCCCTGGTCGTCGAAGACGACGGCGCTGACGCCCGGAAGGAAGAGCAACTGGTGGCCGGCGCTGGCACGCAGGTCGCGGATGAAATCAGGAGTACCCATGCCTCGACCCTAGCGTTGATCGATCAAAAACCCTCACGCTCAAACAAAATCCCTCAGACCGTGCGACTGCGGCGCGCCCGCACGGCCCGCAGCCCCGACCAGCCGAGCCCGGCGACCGCGACACCGGCCAGGAGCGCCTCGGGCAGCGTCCCCATCCGCGTGGCGGGCGTGAGCGAGGAGCGCAGCGGCACCTCCTCGACGAGCACGTCCGGGGTGAACATCCGCGACCGCGCCACGATCTCGCCGTCCGGCTCGATGATCGCGCTGACTCCGCTGGTGACGGGGACGACGACGGAACGGCTGTGTTCGACCGCCCGCACCCGCGACATGGCGAGCTGCTGGTAGGTCATCTCGCTGCGGCCGAAGGTGGCGTTGTTGCTCGGTACGGAGATCAGCTGGGCGCCGTGGGTGACGGTGTCCCGCACGGCCCAGTCGAACGCCGCTTCGTAGCAGGTCGCGAGGCCGACCTTGGTCCCGGCGAGGTCGAAGACACCGATCTTGTCGCCCGGGCCGAAGTCGCGACTGACGCGGTCCACGTTGCTGTTGAAGATCCGCACGAAGGAACGCATCGGGATGTACTCGCCGAAGGGCTGGACGTGCCGCTTGTCGTACGTCGCGACGGGGCCCTGCTTCGGGTCCCACTCGATCAGGGTGTTGCGCAGTTTGCCCGTCTCCGGGGCGACGACGGCGCCGATCACCGTCGGTACGCCGATCTTCCGCACCGCTCCGTCGATGGCGGCGGCCGCGTCGGGGTTGGCGTAGGGGTCGATGTCGGAGGAGTTCTCCGGCCACAGGACGAAGTCGGGCTGGGGCTTGCGCTTCTGCTCGACGTCCTCGGCCAGCTCCTTGGTGCGGGCGACATGGTTGTCGAGGACGGCCCTGCGCTGCGCGTTGAAGTCGAGGCCGAGGCGCGGCACGTTGCCCTGGACGGCGGCGACGGTCGCGGTGCCGTCCTCGGCGGAGTCGTCGACGAGCGGCAGCGCGGCGAGGGCTCCGGTGACCGGGACGAGAACGGTGAGCGCGGCCGCGGCGAGCGGGGCGCGCGGGACGACGCCGGTGGCGCGACGGACGCGGCGGGCGCGGACCTGGCGCACCACCTCGCACAGCCCGAAGCCGCAGAGTGCGACGGCGAAGCCGAGCACCGGGGTGCCGCCGACGGCCGCCAGGGGCAGGAAGACCCCGTCGGCCTGACCGAAGGCGATCTTGCCCCAGGGGAAGCCGCCGAAGGGGACACGCGCGCGTGCCGCCTCCGCGAGGATCCACACCGCGGCGGCGAACACCGGCCAGCCGGGGAGCCGCGAGACCGCGGCGATCCCGAGACCGGCGGCGGCGACGAACAGCGCCTCCACGGCGGAGAGCGCGATCCACGGGAAGCGGCCGACCTCGGAGCCGGTCCAGATCAGCAGGGGCAGCAGGAAGCCGAGGCCGGCGAGGTAGCCGAGACCGAAACCGGCACGCGGCCGGCGACCGCGCAGCGTCCAGCCGAGCAGGCCGAAAGCGGGCAGCGCGAGCCACCACAGTGGGCGAGGCGGGAAGCTCAGGAAGAGCAGCACCCCCGACATCACGGCCACCCCTGGCCGTACGAGGCGCCACAGGCCGGTCGGACCGGGCTCGGGGGCGGCGGCGGGGCCTGGGGCGTCGACGGGGGTGATCGTGGTGCTCACCTTGCGGAGTCTACGGCGCGTACCCGGGCCCGGAGGAGCCCGGTCCGCACGGCCCTCGGGCGAGCCGCGGCAGGCGCCGCGTCACGGGCTCCCTCACGCGCCCCTGCCCGCGCCCGCGCGTCGTGCCGCGACCCGCGCCGGGCGGGAGGGGCACGCTGTCCTCACCATTCCCTCACTTCTGCTGCAACGTTCCTGCGCTTTCGCTCCCCAAACGTCCGCCGCCCCGTTACGGTGTCGGCCAGACCGAGCGGGGGGACGACGGGGATGGCTGCACCTGCGGCTGAGCGGGCCGCCGTGCGTGAGCGTGGGCGGGGACCGGATGTCGCCGGGGTGCTGATCCTCGGTGCGTGCGTGCTGTGGGCGCTCGTCACGTCCACCGGACGGGACGCCCGCCCGGAGGGAGTCCTCCTCGCCGTCCTCGCGCTCGCCGCCGGCTATGCCTGCGGCCGGATCTCCGGCACGCTGCTCCCCGTCGCCGCGGCGGCGGCCGCCTCCCTCGCAGCGCTCGGACTCGCGCTGGCCTCCGGGCCGGGCATCCCGGGCGCCACCCCCGCCGGTTCCGTACCACCGGGTCATACGGGTGCGGCCGCGGCGCTGCTCGTGCTGGCCGCGGGGGCGGCCTGCTGCGCGGCCTCGGCCTCCGGTTCGCCGCGGGGCCGGCTCCTGCTGCGGGTCCTCGCCCTGGCGGTGGCGGGCGTGGCTCTGGTCCTGGGGTCCGTGGTGGGTTTCGTCGCGGCGCTCGGCGTCCTGCTCTGTTCCCTGGCGGCGGTACGGATGCGGCGCCGGCTCCTCGGGCTCGCGGGGCTCGCGCTGGCGACGGGGCTGGTCGTGGGCGCGTCCTGGGCCGTGGCGGAGGATCGGCTTCCCGAGGGGCTCACGACCTCCCTGGAGGGCCAGCTGACCCGGCACCGGGTGCTGCTCTGGCAGGACGCGATCTCCTTGACCAGGGAGAACCCACTGCTCGGGGTCGGCCCGGAGCGCTTCGGCGCGCTGAGCCCCACCGCCCGGGAGACGCTGTACGCCGACGGCAAGCCGCATTCGGCCCCGCTGCAGCAGGCGGCGGAGCAGGGGGTGCCGGGGGTCGTGCTGTTGGGCGCGGCCTACGGCTGGCTGCTGTGCGGACTGTGGGCCTCGCCCCGGCGGACCGCGGTGGTCCTGACGGCGGGGGCCACCCTGACGGCCCTGGCGGCGCTCGCGGCGGTCGGCAACGCGCTGAGCTTCACCCCGGTGACCGCGGGCGCGGGTCTGCTGGCGGGCCTGGCGACGGCCCGCGCCGCCCCGGCGGCGACCGACGACTGACGACTGAGGACTGATAACTGATGACTGACTGGCGACCGCCGACTCCCGAATCGTCGACGCGTCCGGCGCCGTGGAGCGGCAGTGTCGCCGTTCCGCCCGAAAGGCGCGGCTCCGGGACACGACCTAAACGCTCGTCGGACCCGTCGGTGTCGTGGGGCGCAGCCGGTCGCGGATGACGCGGACGCCGTACTCGGCGTCGTCGACCGTGACCGTGAACGTGCGCCCGTCGTCCAGTGTCAGGACCAGGGCCTCACCGCGGCGGACGATGACGCCCTTGCCCTTCTCGGGGCGCCAGCGGTAGCCCCAGCCGCCCCACTCGTGAGGGGTGACCTTGGGAACGTAGTCGGCGCCGACGATGTGGGCGAGCAGGATGCGCCGGCGCGGTACGCCGATGTGGCCGCAGCGCACCTCCATGGCCCGGTCGTCGACGCGGACCTCGACATGGACGAAGGCGAGCGTCCCGAACAGCACGAGCAGACCCGCCGCGACACAGCCGATCACCGCCATCAGCAGGGCCGCGATCCCGGAGGTCCACGGCGCCTCGACCGCGAGGGTGATGCCCAGCGCCATACAGGCGGCACCGGCGACCGCCGCCACCCACTGCATACGGTTCGTGGCGCGCCCGATCCAGACCTGGGGCAGGGGCGCGTCCGTGTCCAAGGGCCGGGGGTGTCGGGGATGGTCCCTCATGTCTGGCAGCCTACTCAGGTTCCGCTCATGCGGCGCCCTTCGGCGCCGGGCGGGGCCCGTCAGCGGGCCGGGGCCGCAGCCCCCAGCAAGCGGCCTTCCGCATAGCTCAGGGCGGCGGCCGGCAGGTCCGAGGTCCGGCCGCTCAGCAGCACGGTCAGGCTTCCGGACGGAGTCGCGGTGGGCGCGGGCTCGGCGCCGATCCGACGGAGCGCCTGTGCCGCGACTGCCCCCGCGGAGCCGTGCAAAACCACGGGCGGCAGGTCGGCCGACTGCACCGCCGAGCGGATCTGCTCGGCGACCAGTTCGTAGTGCGTGCAGCCGAGGACCAGAGCCCGTACATCGCGCGGGGTGAGGGCGGCGGCGGCCGCCACGGCCCGCTCGACGGCGTCCGCGTCCGCCTGCTCCACCGCGTCGGCGAGTCCGGGGCAGGGCACCTCGGTGACCTCGGCGCCGTCCGCGAAGTCGCGGATCAGGCCGCGCTGGTACGGGCTGCCGGTGGTGGCCGGGGTCGCCCAGATGGCGACCTTTCCGCCCTCCGAGGCGGCGGGCTTGATCGCGGGAACCGTGCCGATCACCGGGATACGGGGCTCCAGCGCCGCCCGCAGCGCGGGCAGGGCGTGCACGGTGGCGGTGTTGCAGCCGACGATCAGCGCGTCGGGCCCGAGCGCCGCGGCGGCCCGGGCGACCGTCAGGGCGCGGTCGGTGAGGTCCTCCGGTGTCCGCGGGCCCCAGGGCATCCCGTCGGGGTCGGAGGAGAGGACCAGATCCGCGTCGGGCCGCAGTCGGCGAACCGCGACCGCTGCCGGGAGCAGGCCGATTCCGGAGTCCATGAGCGCGATCTTCACCCGGTCACCCTAGCCGACCACCCTTGCGTCGCCGCCGATCTGGGGCAGACTGCGGCGAATGAGCGCCATTGCCTGGATCGCCATGGGTTCGCTGGCCGCCTGGGGGTGGCTGCTGCTGGGTCAGGGGTTCTTCTGGCGTACCGATCAACGCCTGCCGGCCTCGCACGCGCGCGTGGAGCCCGGCAGCTGGCCCAGGGTCGCGATCGTCGTGCCGGCACGGGACGAGGCGGAGGTGCTTCCGCTGAGCCTGCCGTCGCTGCTGTCGCAGGACTACCCGGGCGACGCGGAGGTCGTGCTCGTCGACGACGGCAGTACGGATGGGACCGGAAAGCTCGCCGGTGAGCTGGCCGCGCGGTACGGGGGGCTGCCGCTGACCGTCGCCTCGCCGGGCGAGCCCGAGCACGGCTGGACGGGGAAGCTGTGGGCGCTGCGCCACGGCATCGGCCTGGCACGCGCGCGTGACCCCGAGTTCCTGCTCCTGACGGACGCCGACATCGCCCATGAGCCGGACAGTCTGCGCCGTCTCGTGGCCGCGGCCGTCGGATCCGACCTGGATCTGGTGTCGCAGATGGCCCGGCTGCGGGTGGCGAGTCTCTGGGAGCGGCTGGTCGTGCCCGCGTTCGTGTACTTCTTCGCCCAGCTGTATCCGTTCCGCTGGATCAACCGTCGTCGCCGCCCTCTGGCGACGGCGGCGGCGGGGGGCTGTGTGCTGCTGCGGACGGAGACGGCCGAGCGGGCGCGGGTCCCCGAGTCGATCCGGCAGGCGGTGATCGACGACGTCTCGCTGGCCCGGGCGGTGCGGCGGGCCGGGGGGCGGATCTGGCTGGGTCTGGCCGAGCGGGTGGACAGTGTCCGTCCGTATCCGCGCCTCGCCGACCTGTGGCGCATGGTGTCGCGCAGCGCGTACGCCCAGCTCCGGCACAACCCGCTCGTGCTGGCGGGCACGGTCGCCGGACTCGCCGTCGTCTACCTCGCTCCCCCGGTGGCACTGCTGGTCGGGCTGGCCGACGGCGACGGAGTGGCCGCTTGGGCGGGCGGGCTCGCGTGGGCGGTGATGGCGGGCACGTACCTCCCGATGCTCCGCTACTACCGTCAGCCGCTCTGGCTCGCTCTCACGCTCCCCTTCACCGCGCTGCTCTATCTCCTGATGACGGTGGACTCGGCGGTGCAGCACTACCGCGGCAGGGGCGCCGCGTGGAAGGGGCGTACCTACAGCCGTCCGGAGGCGGCGCCCGACCGCTGAGCGACGGGTGCGAGCCGTCCCGTCGGGCGAAGGGCTGAAGGGCTGACGGGCTGACGGGCAGAGGGGCTGGGGGCGCTGAGGGGCTACTTGCGGCCGGGAGTCCAGTTCATGCCCCAGCCGTACGCCTGGTCGACGGTCCGCTGCGGGCTGACTCCGCCCTGCGGTACGAGATAGCGGGCCTCGCGCCGGACGACCAGGTCGCCGTTCTCCCGGGTGAGGAGGGCGAGGGCGCAGACGGTGGAGGGAACGGTGCAGTCGTCGAGGGAGAAGTCGACGGCGGCGCCGAACTGCGGCTGGAGGGTGACGGTGGCGTGCAGATCGGCGAAGCTGCGGGCGCCTTCGTAGATGGTGACGAACACGAGGACGCGACGGAGCTTGTCCTTGTGGTCCAGATTGATGGTCAGATTCTCGCCGGAGGCGAGGGCTCCGGTGCGGTCGTCACCGTCCAGGTGGATGTACGGGGCCTGGTGGAGCGAGCCGAAGGCGTTGCCGAGGGACTGGACCACGCCCTTGCTGCCGTCGGTCAGTTCGTACAGGGCGCACAGGTCGAGGTCGAGGTCGGCGTGCTGGGCGACGGCGCGGCCGAGCTTGGCGGCCCAGCCGGTGAACTGCTTGTGCATCTGCCAGTTGAGGTTCACCCGCATGGCTCCGGAGGTGCCGCCCTGCTTGGCGAGGGAGACCGTCGGGGAGTCCTTGGTGAGGGTGACTTTCGTGAGCCGCACCGGCTGCGGGGCGGGAGCCGTAGGGGGAGCGGGAGGGGCGGCGACCGGAGCGGGGGCCTCCGGGGCCGTCACGGGCGCCGCCGGTCCTTGCGGCGCGTCCACGGTGATGCCGAAGTCCGTGGCCAGACCCGCCAGGCCGGAGCGGTAACCCTGCCCCACCGCCCGGAACTTCCAGGCGCCCTGGCGCCGGTACAGCTCCCCGAGGACGAACGCCGTCTCGACGCTCGCGTCCGCGCTGTCGTAGCGCGCGAGCTCCGCCCCGCCGGCCGCGTCCGTCACGCGCACGTGGAGACCGGGCACCCGGCCGAAGTCCCCGCCGTCGGCCGAGGCTGCCAGGACGATCCGTTCGACGGCGGGTTCCACCCGCTCCAGGTCCACCACCAGGGTGTCCGTCACGGCGCCGTCGGGTCCGCCGGGACGGGTCTTGCCCTCGTGCCGTACCGCCCCCGAGGCGTGCGCCGGCTGGTTGAAGAAGACGAAGTCCGCGTCGGAGCGCACCTTCCCTGACACAAGGAGGAGCGCCGAGGCGTCCACATCCGGCACTCCCGCGCCTGAACGCCAGCCAAGTTCCACGCGCACACCGCGCGCCGGCACCGGAACGTTCGCTCCTTTAAGCATGGACATGCTCGCCCCCATCACGGCTACCGGCGCATCAGGACTCTTCACGTCAACCTAGTGCGGGACATGCGGACACGCCCGGGGCGACCCGTGGGTAACTCCTCATGGGCGGCAGCGTGCCTCGATCAGGAACCGCGTGGTGTGGGCGACGAACGGGCCCTCGCTCCGCAGCGACTCCGAGCGCAGGTCGACGATCTCCAGCCCCGCCGCCTCGGCCGCCCGGCGGGCTTCGTCGGGGTGGCGCTTGCGGCGCACCTCCTCCGGCTGCGGGCCGAGGAAGTACTCGACCAGTTCGAAGACGCTGGCCGGGCCGACCTGCTGCGAGAAGTACGTGCCGCCCGGGCGGAGCACCCGGGCGATGTCCTCCCACCACACGGTCACCGGGTGCCGGCTGACCACCAGGTCGAACGCCTCATCGGCGAAAGGGAGGGGCGGCTCGTCTTGGTCCGCGACGACCACCACTCCGCGCGGGTGCAGCAGCCGGGTGGCCTTGGCCACGTTCGGCGGCCAGGACTCCGTCGCCGCCACCAGTCGCGGCAGCTTCGGCACCCGGGCCAGGACCTCCCCGCCACCGGTCTGGATGTCCAACGCGGCCGAGGCCCGTGCCATCCGCTCACCCATCATGCGCTGGTAGCCCCAGGACGGGCGCTGCTCGGTGGCCCGTCCGTCCAGCCAGGAGAAGTCCCATCCCTCCACCGAGACCGACTCGGCCTCCGCCGCCAGTTCCTCAAACGTTCGCGCCATACCTCGATAGACCGGGGGCTCAGCGCAGCCGGCGCGCGCGCAGTACCAGGTCGTCGGTATGGTGCGCGCCGGCGCCGCCGTCGGGTGCCACGCGTGGACGCTGCTCATCCACCTCCACCACCCAGTCGTCGTCGAGGAGAGCCGCGACCATCGAGGGCCAGACGTAGTCAGCCGGGTCGAAGCCGCTGTCGTTCGCATGCTGGGTGTCCATCCCCGCATGGTGGACGAGCAGCAGCACACCGCCGACCGCGACGGCCGAGAGCAGCGCACGCTCGGCCTCGGCGTCGGGAGTGCGCAGCAGCGCCGGGTACTGCGCGGAGACCAGGTCGAAGGATGCCGGCGGGAGCGCCGCCTCCGTCAGCGTGGCATGGACCCAGCGAACGTCGACGTCGGCGTCCCGTGCGTGCCCGGCCGCCCGCTCCAGTGCCACGCCCGAGACTTCGAGCGCGGTCACGTCCCAACCGCCGCGCGCGAGCCAGACGGCGTCCGCGCCCTCGCCGCAGCCCACGTCGAGCACCCGCCCGGGGGTCAGCCCGGCGACCTCGGCCACGAGCGCACCGTTGGGCCGGCCGCTCCACAGCTGCTGCCGGTCGGCATAGCGACTGTCCCACTCCGCCCGTACGGCGGGATCTCCGACGTATCCGTCGGCGGACGAGGGGGTGTCGGACGCGGGCGATCCCGCTGCGATGTTGTCGGTCACGGACCCACCGTCGCCCACCGCGTCGCGGTCACGCCACTCCTGTTGCCGGTCCGGCAACAGGGTGGGCGACGCCGAGCGCGCGGCCCTCGCCCTCGCCCTCGCCGAGCAGCAGTGGGACTGACCCGACCCGGCTACGGAACGGCGGGGCCGCCCGGGCGCGCCATTCTCGACAGGGTCTCGGCCACGTCGGAGTGACCGTGCCGCCGCGCCCACCGTTCCCACTCGGCGAGGACACTCACGTAGTGCCGCCGCAGTTCGTCCAAGGGCACCGTGCAGCGGGCTTCGACGACGCCTTCCCCCGTTCCCGAGATCAAGCCCTCGCGTTCGCTGATCCCGATGACGTCGACATGGCCCTGGGTCCCGGCCGGGGCCGGAATCAACCGCACGTTGTAGGGCCCGTCGAAGAAGTATGCCTCTCCGGTCTCCCCCGCCGAGGAGCTCCGGATGGCCTCGCCCAGCGAACCGAGAACGGACAGAGGTGAGTCGGTCCAGTGAGCCACCGGGAAGTCCGTCTCCCCGAGGGTGAACCAGATCTCGCCCGAGACCTGCGGCGGTGTTCCCCGGCGCACTTCCAGGTCCGCCACGGAGATCCTCACCTGGCCGGGCTGTCCACCCACGTCACTCACCACACATTCATTCATTCACTCACTCACTTACTCACTCCAGACGCCGATCGGGTAGATCGACCTGATGGGGCCGCCGCCCCGGGGGAACTGGAACTGGACCAACTTGCCCTCCACCATGGCGACCGCCCGGCCCATCCCGGTTTCCGGGTCGAATCCGTTGACCTTCGGATTGTTCCTCAGCGCCTGCCGGGCGATGTCCTCGAGCCTTGCATCGGTCATCTTCGAGGGCCACAAGTCCTTGCCCGGCCTCACTCCCGACCCGCCGGCGAAGTGGTTCTGCCGCACATGCGCGATGTCCAGACCCTCGTACTGCCTGGGCGGTTTGACGCCCTTCAGGGTCTTGGCGTCCTTCTTCATCGCGCAGTTGTGCACCAGGACCGGAATGTCGGCCGCGAGCACGTAGTACGTGTGGATGCCGTCGACGCTGAGGTTGTAGGTGCGCGCGGTGGCACGGTACGGACGCACGGCCTCGACCGTCGCCACGCCCGCCCCCGTCGTCTGGACGCGATCGCCGGGACGGAGGCCGGCTGCCCGAGTCCAGGTGGCGGTCGTGACGTTGTAGAACAGGTGGTGCGCGGTCGGGTCGAGCGTTCCCCTGCTGCCGCGGGATCCGGAGATGGTCAGCTCGACGAAGTCGCGATCGGTGTCGGTGGCCACGACCCCGGTGACCGTGTGCTTCCGGAGGTCGCGACCGCCCGGCGCCGCGTTGCCGATCGCGTCCCCGACCCTGATGTCCTCGATCGGTACGGAGCCGGCGTCGGCCGTGAGGACCGGGGTCCCGGCGACGAAACTGTCCTGGGAGCAGTCCGGGTTCGGACCCGCGTTCTGCTTCGCGGTCTCGACCGCCCTGCCCCGGTCGGCCTGCTGAGCACCGACCTTCTGCTCGATCTCGGCCTGGGCGAACGCCATGGCCGTGATCTGGACCTGAGCCCGGAAGTTGAGCGTGTACGGGATGCGGACGGAGCGGCCCGTCGCCCGGGCCCGGGCCTGCGCCTCCTGCTGCTTCTGCGCCTTGATCCTTTGGACGACCGGCGCGGTTCCCGTGGCGACGCAACTCATCGTGCCGCTGCCGTTGATGGGGAGGGTCGCACTCCGCGTACAACCCCCGCCGGACTGTCCGTTGACGGTCACCTGCGCCGTCATGGAGGCATTGACGGTCCCGGAGAGCTTCGCGCCGGGAGCGGCCGTGGTGGAGGTGACGACCCGCTCGGTGACGGTGCAGGTCTGCGAGCAGCTCAGGTTTCCGCTCTGGTTGAAGTCGAAGCGGACTCCGAGGTCGACGGCGCCCCGGAGGCTCCTGGTCTGCGCGATGAGGTCGTCGTACGCCTTGCCGACGCCCTCAGGAGACATCGGCGTGACGCCGATGTTCCCGAGACCGGCCCGGACGGCCCGGTCGGCCTGTGCGATCTGTGCGGTCCACGTCGCCGGAGCGGCCCGGCCCGGCGTGTCCGCGGCCGCGAGGGCCAGGCTCGTGCGCGTCGCACCGCCGGCGGACGTCTGGCCTCCGGTGGGACCCTGGGAGTCCAGTTTCAGCACCCGGTACGGCGCGTCGGCCGAGACGTACAGCACCCCGTCCGGCGTCGCCACGGACAGCGCCTCGACCCCGCCGATCCGCACCTCGGCCGCGTCGGCCCGCGGGAAGTCCCTGGTCCGGTCAAGACCGGTCCACAGGGTCGACGCGAGGGCCGCGGGAGATCGCGGTACGTCCGAAAGCATGCGGCTCAGGAGCGGGTGACCGGTGATCCATTTGCCCTGGAGCGCCTATGCCGAGGGCCCGTTCGGCACGTTGGTCAGCATGTCCCGCGGAGGCTTCACATACGTCTTCCCGCCGACCATCAGGACGGGTATCCGGCTCCCGGAGGCGGTGATCCAGCCGTGCCCCTCGTCGGCGTCGGTGACCGTCAGGTCCCGTGCCGTGCCGTCAGGAGCGGAGCCGGTGTAGTGCGCCACGGGTTCGCGCGCCAGGTTGTACACCGCGAGGTAGAACGGGGCCCGGTTCGCGTCCAGGTCCTCCGACCCCTCGTCAGACCCCATGGACCGCCACAGCAGCGTGCCGGCGACGACCGCGAGAACCAGCCCGCCCACTCCTGTGGTCAGTAACCAGGTGCGCTTCCCCCGGGACCTGCGCGGCGGCGGGGGTCAACGCGACCCACGGCGAGGGGGCGCTGCCCGCGCCCGGACCGGGGGTTGGGACCCCGTCAGCTGCGCCGACAGACGGTGGTACGCGGCGGGGGCAGGGAGCCGTACGCTTCGCCACCTGACAGCCGGCGAGCGCAGAGCCTGTCGGGCGAGGTTTCCGCCTGGGGCTGCTGCCCGCTCACGCGATCGTCACCTGTTCGGGTCATCCCTCGCGGCGCATGAGGTCGAGCCGGCGAACCACGACGACCTCGGCTACGGCCTCCGGTCGGGACCGCGACCGGTGGTATCCGCCATGCCTGGGGCCCGGTACGGCCGGCACGGCGAGTCTCGCCCCGCCTACCGGCTTCGTACGGGGCTTCGTCCCTCCCCCGGCGCACGCCGGGACGCCCCGTTACAGGCCGCAGGGGCCGGGGTACCTCTGCGCGGACAAAAGTGGTGTCTCCGTAACGAGGAGAGGTACGACTCATGCAGATCGGATACAAGCTCGCCGCCGAGGCCTTCGGCCCGGCGGAACTGGTACGCCAAGCGGTCCTCGCGGAACAGGCGGGGTTCGACTTCGTCGAGATCAGCGACCATTACCATCCCTGGCTGGACAACCAGGGGCATTCGCCGTTCGCCTGGACGGTCCTGGGCGGCATCGCGGCCAAGACCTCACGGATCGGTCTGGCCACAGGCGTCACCTGCCCGACCGTGCGCTATCACCCCGCCATCATCGCGCAGGCCGCCGCCACCCTCGCCCTCCTGTCCGACGGGCGCTTCGTCCTGGGGGTCGGCTCCGGCGAGCGGCTCAACGAGCACGTCGTCGGCCGCGGCTTCCCTGACACGGTCCGCACCCGGCACGAGATGCTCAGGGAGGCCCTGGAGATCATTCGGTTGCTGTGGCGTGGCGGATACCAGTCGTACGAGGGCAGGCATCTGCGGTTGGAGGACGCCCGGGTCTTCGATCTTCCGGAGGAGCTTCCCCTGATCGCGGTGGCCGCGAGCGGCGAACCGTCAGCGCGGATCGCCGCCGAACTGGGCGACGGTCTGTTCGCCACCGAGGACAAGCCGGAGATCGTCCAGCACTACCGTCAGGCCGGCGGGAACGGGCCGGGCTACGTCGAGGTCCCCATGGCGTGGGCGCCCGACGAGCGGACTGCGGCGAAAGCCGTACGGGAGACGTCCCGCTGGGCGGTCACCGGGTGGAAGGTCATGAGCGAGCTGCCCAACCCGGTCAACTTCGAGGCGGCGACCACGACCGTGCGCGAGGAGGACATTCTCGAGAAGTTCGCCTGCGGCAACGACCCCGCGCGGTACACCGAGGTGGCGCAGAGTTTCGTCGACGCGGGCTTCGACCGGCTGGTCATGCAGAACGCCGGCCCTGACCCGGACGGCTTCATCGACTTCTTCCAGCGCGAGCTCAACGAGCCCATGAGACGACTGCGGCCGCAGGGCAAGGAGGGCTGAGCCCGCCTTGACGCCCTCGCGGCCGAGGCCGGTGACTCCGCCGGGCAGTGACGCCTCGGGCCCCGTCCTCCACGGGCGGGGCCCCGTCGGCCTGTCGGGCGGACCGTCAGTTGTCCGGGCTGTTCGGCCTCGTCGATGTTCTGGCGCAGAGGTACGGACGCGCGAGCAGCAGGCCGGTGCCGGTCGTCACGATGCCGAAGTAGACCGGCGCGAGGTGGATGAAGTCGGTGTAATGGATCGCTCCGTGCACCACGACGGCCGGCAGGAAGCCGGCGGCCGCCGCCGCGGCCAGGCTCCAGAACACCCAGGCTTCGCCCCGCCGCCAGCCCCACGCGCTGAGCAGCGTGATGGCCACCGCGGCGGCCATCAGGGCACCGCCGAACCCCGCGCGGTCGTGGGCGACGAACGGCACGAGCCGCGGATTCACGGCTTCCAGCGTCTGTGTGCTGGTGCCCAGGAAGACCAGGTCGGTCGGTACGAAGACACCGGTCAGACCGACCACCGAGATCACCGCTCCGCCGACGAAGAGCCCGGCTCCCGTGACGATCAGCAGCAGCTGGCCGACCAGCGCCCGTCGGCGCTCCGGCTCCGGCCCCTCGGGGGTCAGGCGCCACCGGGGTGCGTGCGGGGTCCGGCGGACCCCGGCCACGAACATCGGGAACAGCACGAGGGCGGTGGCCGTGTGCAGGGGCTCCACGAAGCCGGTGGCGAGGAAGTAGAACAGGGTGGGGAAGCCGATCGCCCCCGAGAGCAGGTACACCTCGCGGGCCCAGGGCCGGCCGCGTCTGATTCCGCCCACGGCGAGGCCGGTGTAGAGGGCGCCGATCGCCACCATGGTGCCGGCCATGGTGATCCGGTCGTGCTGGAGGAAGTGCACGAGGTGGTGGTTGGCGGCGTGCAGTTCGTGCAGCGTCATGCCGAGGTAGTCGCGGTCGTACCAGAGCAGCACCGGCCCGAGCGTGATCGCCGCGGCGCCGAGGCCGGCGCCCGTCATCCCGAGCCCGACGAGCAGCGCCCACCACCAGGCCGGCCAGCGGCGGGGATCGCGGCCGACGTCCCGTAGCGCCGGAGCGGGCGCGGTGGGCGTGGCCGCCTCGGTGACCCGTGCGAACCAGCCGGGGCCGGCGGCGACGAGGACCTCGGGCCGGGCGAGGACGACGGCGCCCGGCTCCTCCAGCCGGCCGGCCGCCGCGGTGACCGACGGGTCGGACACACGGATCAGGTTCGGGTCGTCGTCGCTCGTGAATCCGTCGACATGGGCCGCGAGAGCGGCCTCCGTCTCCGCGTCGCGGGCGCGGACGACCATCGGGATCGAGCGGCCGGCGGCAGCCTCGCGTACGGTCTCCACGTCGGCCGCCGAGACGGGCGCCACCTCGACGACGCCGGCTCCGAGCGGGGGCATGGCACGTACCGCTTCACGGGCGAGCGAGGGCGGGACGGATATGCCGAGGCGGACGGAGACGGGTGCGCCGGCGACCTCCCCGGCGAGCACCTTCGGCGGATGACGGTGGCCGAACCCCCGGGCGATCAGCCGCGCGCCGGCCGGCCGGGATCCGACCGAGGCCAGCAGCCGCAGCGCGGTGCGCTGCGAACGGCGCAGGCCGAGGACGGCGGCGGCCGCGCCGCGCAGAGGGTGGTACGTCCAGTCCGGCATCAGTGACTCTCGTTCTCCGTCGTTCCCGTCGTTCCCGTCGTTCCCGTCGTTCCCGTCGTGCCCGTCGTTCCCGTCGTGCCCATCCGCCGGTCGTCGGGCGCGGTCCACCCGAGCACCGGCGTCATGGAACGCAGCGTCACCCATGGCGGCGTCAGTCGGGCCGCCGTGTCGCGCAGCAGCACCGCCGGCGGCCACGACAGCTGGCCGACCGCGCCGAGGCGGGCGGAGCGGCGGGTGACGGCCTGGGTTCGCGGGCGGCGCAGCAGGTCGTACGAGCGGAGCGCGGCGGCCACGTCCGGGGTGCCGTCGAGGCAGTGGGCGAGCGTGACCGCGTCCTCCAGGGCCTGGCAGGCGCCCTGGCCGAGATTGGGGGTCATGGCGTGGGCCGCGTCGCCCAGCAGGGCGACCCGGCCGTGGACGAAGGAGGGCAGCGGCGGCAGGTCGTACAGGTCGTGCCGGAGCACCGCGTCCGGGGGGACGGCGGCCAGCAGTGCGGGGATGGGGTCCGGCCAGGACCCGAAGCGGCGCAGTAGTTCGGCGTACTCGGCGGGGCCGGAGGCCGCTCCCGATGCCGGCAGCGACGCGGTCGCGAAGCAGTACATCCGCCCGCCCGGCAGCGCCGTACAGCCGAACCTCTCCCCGCGGCCCCAGGTCGCCGCGCCCTCGGAGGGCGGCTCGGCGAGGGGCTCGGTGACCATGCGCCAGGCGGTGTAACCGGCGTAGCGGGGGCCGGCCGCGTCGGGCCACAGGGCGCGGCGGACCGCACTGCGCAGGCCGTCGGCGCCGACCACGAGGTCCGGCCGGGACTCGCCGCCGCGGTGCTCGACGACCAGGTGGTGCCCGTCGTCGCGGACCGCGGACACCTCGCTGCCCGGGCGCAGGCTGTCGGCGGGCAGCGCATCGGTGAGCGCCCGCAACAGGTCCGCGCGGTGCAGAACCACCAGGGGATGGCCGAAGCGGCGCGTCAGCTCCGCGTTGTCCACGCGGGAGAGCCAACGGCCCCGCCGGTCGCGTACGCCGCCCCCCGTCTCGACGGCGCCACGTGCGCGAACGGTGTCGGCGAGGCCGAGCGCTTCGAGCGCGTGCAGCGCGTTCGGCCACAGGGAGATGCCGGCGCCGACCTCGGTGAACTCCGGGGCTCTTTCCAGCACCTCGACGCGCCAGCCGCGGCGGTGCAGGGCGATGGCCGTCGTGAGTCCGCCGATCCCGCCGCCGACGATGGTCGCGGCGCGCTGCGGCATGGGTCCTCGCTCTGGTCTCGGGGGGGCCGCCCCGGTCGATCGGCAGCCGATCCGGTGCCCGAGCGGCAGGCGATACGGCGCAGGTCAGGCTGAGCGGCGCCTTATAGCAACATGTCGACAGACGCCTGTCAACGTACTGGGGCAGCGGACCGCCCGGTCCCGGCAGGGCCTGCTCGGCAGGGCTCGGGTCGGCAAGGCCCGGGTCGGCAAGGTGGGGGCAGGCGCGCCCTATGCGGGCCCTCCGGGAACCGGGGCCGGTGCGGCCTCCCAGGGGGCGGGGCCGGTGCCCTCCGTCCAGGCGACGAGGGCTTCATGGTCGAAGCACTGGATGCCGCACTGTTCCGCGTACTCCGTCGCCGGCTGGGTGAACTCGCCCGTGGTGACGACGGCGGCGACGGACGCGTCGTGCACGGCGAAGCAGGTGCCGCCGAATCTCTGGACGTCCTGGGAACCGACCTTGTTGACCGGCCCGTAGCGCTTGCACTGGATGACCAGGTGCCGCCCGTCGGGCGTCGTGGCTGTCACGTCGGCTCCGAGATCACCTGCGCCACCGACGACTTCGACGTCCAGACAACCGTCGCGTGCGCACAGTGCGGCGACGGCCTGCTCAAAAGCGTCGGCGTCCATGGCCATGTAGTCGTCCGCCTCGAAACAGGGCAGCTCGGTTTCGACCTCTGCCTCCGCCGTCAACTCGCTTTCGTGTACGCCCTCCTGGGCTGTCATCCCCTCGCCCTGCCGGAGGGAGCCTGCCCGTGTCCCACGCCTGCGGCTCGCTGTTCGGCGGCCGCGGACACTTCTCAGCATCACCCCCACCAGGACAACCGCCACCACCGCGATCACGATCTGATCCGGGTGCCGATCGGCCGTCCTGACCATCACCTTCACGAGAAGCCCTGCGGCACACAGGGTTATGGCTATCAGGCCGAAGAAGAGGAGAAGCTGCCGGATGCTGAACGCCGACCTCTGGTGTGCGCGGCCGGCGCGTTCGCGGGGGTCGGTCATGGGCGGAGTCCTCCGGCGACGGCAAGGATGTCAAGATCATTCATACGATCCCTCTGCCCGGGCATCCGGGGTTCAACAGCTCTGCGGGGTGTGTGCGGGACCGTCGTACGGTCCGGCCGCCGTCCGGGCGAGGTGGCGCCCGGTAAGGTCCCCTCGACGTCACAGCAGTTACCGCAGTCACCGCCCTGGGGGGTACCCGTATGTCCACGCCGAAGTCTTCCTTGAGCCGCAGATCGGCACTCGCCGCGCTGACCGGGGCGGCGGTCGGCGGCTCGCTGCCGCTCGCGCCGTCCGTCTTCGCCGCCACGCCGACGACGGCCGCAGAGACCCCGGCGACCGTGGCGACCGAGGCGGCGGCCGCCGGACCCGCGGCGCCGAGTGGCCGGCTCCCCATGGCTGCCGACCCGTGCGACCCGTGGCACTTCACCGCACACCCGGCCGGGGCGCTCACCACCCGTACGATCGCCGGCACTCCCGCGCTGCTGGAGGTGTCGGACGACCAGGGGATCCTCGCCACCCTCACCACCGGCGCCACGACGGTCACTCTGCGCGGACCGAAGCGCTGGTTCACCGAGCAGAAGAAACCGTTCGCCGACGCCTTCACCCGCACCCTGCCCGCCGGCCAGAACGGCTGGGGCTCCTCCCCCGGCGGCGGCAAGTGGTCCACGTACAACGGCCCCGACACGAACTACTTCCTGGAAAGCGGCCGCGCGGCCATCCGGCTCGACCTCGCCGAGGCGGGGAGCAGCCGCCACGCCCTGCTCCCCGACAAGGGTGTCGGTGACGTCAGCGCCGCCGCGCGGTTCTCCTTCGACAGGATTCCGACGGGGGCACCCGCCTCCCTCGCCCTCACCTTCGCGGTCACGGACGTGAGCAACCACTACCGGGCACGGCTGGTCGTCACCCCCGCCGGTGAGGTCCAACTCCTCCTCGAGAAGGCGCTGGCCAACACCGTGACCGTCCTCGGTGCGGCCGTCACGGTCGGCACCGGTTTCGCGGCGTACGACCACTGGTGGGTACGAGTCGAGAAGACCGGAACCCTCCTGCGCGCCCGCGCCTGGCAGCACGGCACCGACGAGCCCCAGGAGACGTGGCACCACAGCCTGAGCGATCCCGAGAAGGACCCGGCGAAGGTCTTCGCCACGGGCACCTTCGGGGTCCGCGCGTACGCCTCCCCCGGCAGCACCACGACCCTGGAGGCCCGGGTCTATGACTTCGACGTGACCTCGGCGTCCTGGGCCGATCCGCCGGTGGTCTGCCACGACACCTGGGTGCGGGCGCTGCCGGCGCCCTTCGACGGCGTGTGGACGCCCGCCCTGGAGCAGCGGATCCGCGCGTGGGCGGGCGACACCTCCCCCGACGCGCTCGCGTACGCCTCCATGTACCGGCCCTTCGCCCCCGCGGTCACCGACCCCGCCCTCCAGGGGGCGACCGTGCTCGGCGAGTCCGAGTACAGCGAGCCGGACGCGGCCGGGCTGCGGTACATCGGCGCCGACTTCCACGAGTACATGGGGCTCGACTGGACCTTCACGGCGAGCGGCGAGAGCAAGGACGCCGAGTCGGCCTTCAAGGGGTGTCTCGACTGCTCCGGCTTCGTGCGGATGGTCTACGGGCACCACTTGGGCATCCCGATGGTCGCCTACAAGAACTTCGACGGCCGCAACCTGCCGCGCACGTCCAGGCACCAGTCGGCCAGTGGTCCTGGCGTGGTGGTGGCCAAGGGCACGAGCGCGGCGCCCTCGCTCACCGGGCTGCGGATCGGCGACGTCGTCTACTTCGACGCCACCGCCTCCGACCCCGCCGACCCCGAGACCGACGAAGGCGTCATCGACCACACCGGGATCTACGTCGGGCAGGACCAGCACGGTGGCCTGCGTTTCGTCTCCAGCCGCAAGACGCCGAACGGCCCGACCATGGCGGACCTCGGAGGCAAGTCGATCCTCAACGGCAGGAAGTCGACCGCGGACCAGAAGGGTGACCTGTACACGGACTCCCTCCGCGTGATCCGCAGGTTCTGAACGGAGGCCGCCCGTCCGGCCACGGACGAGGAGCGGCAGGCGTGGTGGGAGCGGGCCGTCGGGGCGGGGCGGTCTCCCGGATACCCGTACGCGTCGGCAGTTCCCGACCCGACACCCCGTCCGCCACCGGAACGGATTCCGTCGACCGCCCGCTGCGGTGACTCTCCCAACACCCTTCCCCACACGGGACTTCGGCAGTTACGGATGCTCCGGCGGAGCCCACTCCGCATACCTCGGATTTCCCACCCCAGGACCACACCGACGAACCGAAGAGAAGGCCGTCGCGAGAGCGTGCTGTCGGCCGTGGCGACCGGCAAGCCGTGCTGACCAGCGACGATCCCCTGGTGGTCGTCGCGTGCCAGGCACGGGAGCATCCCCCGAATGTCGCCCTTTGTAGCCTCTCCACCACTTCTCGTTAACCATGGGCCCTCCCGCGGAAAAGCCCTCCGTTAACGGCGTCTTTAACGATGTTTTGGCAGCTCAGCCGGACAAAACCAGCGTAAAACGGATGACCCCGAGATTGGGGCTCCCCAACCAGCACATCGTGGGCTTAACTTATGTGCCATGACCTCCCCCCGCTCCACCTACGGAGGCGGTTACTACACCGCGCCGTCGTTCCCCGACACCCCGATCTACGACTCCCTGGTCGCGGAGCGGGGCACGCCTCAGATCGCCCCGATCCGAGTGCCTTCCGCGTACGACACCGGCAACAGCTACCTGCCGGCGTTGCCCGCGGCCCTGCCCGCCCTCCCGGCGGCACCCAGCCAGCCCGCCCCCGCCTACAGCGGTGGCGGTTCGTACGGCTACCCCCAGCCGATGCAGCAGCAGATGGCCCCCGTGCCGCTGCAGCACGCCCCGGCGCCGTACATCCCGCAGCAGCCCGTCGGCCCGCGCGGTTACCCGGGCGGCCAGCAGCAGTACCAGCAGCCGCAGCGACCGGCGGCCACCGGATACGAGGCGATGCGCCCGGCGGCCGCACGGCCCGCCCCGGCGCCCGCGCCGTACCAGGACCCCTACAACCGCCCGTACCAGGGTCAGGGGTACTGACCGTCTCTCCGGACGGAGCGGCTGGCAGGATGACGACATGTCGATTGCTCATCTGCGCTCCGTCCATGTCCACCCGGTCAAGGCGATGCGTGGGTACGCGCCCGCCGAGGCGGAGGTCCAGCCATGGGGACTGGCTGGGGACCGTCGCTGGACCGTCGTGGACACGTCGGGCAAGGTCGTGACCCAACGCCGTCATCCGCAGATGGCGTTGGCCTCGGCCGAACCACTGCCGGACGGCGGCATCAGGGTGTCCGCGTCCGGCCGCCCGGCACTGTCGGTCGAGGTGCCGCGGCCGTCGTCCACGATCCGGGTGGAGGTCTTCGAGACTCCGGTGGAGGCGGTCCCGGCCGATCCCGCGGCCGACACGTGGTTCAGCGAGTATCTGGAGACGGAGGTGCGGCTCGTCCACATGGACGAGCCGGCGCGTCGGCGTCCGGTCGCCCCCGCGTACGCGCTGCCGGGCGAGACGGTGAGCTTCGCCGACGGCTTTCCGCTCCTGGTCACCACCACCGCCTCCCTCGACGCCCTCAACTCGCTGATCGCCCAGGGGGATCACGCCGACGAGGGCCCGCTGCCGATGAACCGTTTCCGCCCGAACGTGGTCGTCGACGGAACCGCGCCCTGGGCCGAGGACGGCTGGACCCGGCTCTCCATCGGCGAGGTCACCTTCCGCGTCGCCCGGTCCTGCGGCCGCTGCGTCGTGACCACCACCGACCAGGCGACCGCCGAGCGCGGCAAGGAGCCGCTGCGCACGCTCGCCCGCCACCGCAAGGACGGCAGCCGGCTGATCTTCGGCCAGAACCTGGTTCCCGAGCACACCGGCACCATCCGGGTGGGCGACGAGGTCACCATCCTCGGCTGAGAACGGCTGAGAACGGCTGAGGTCGCGATCCCGCCCCCCGCGCGCCACGACGGGCGGGGAACCCTCCCCCGGGGCAGACTCGTTGAGAGAGCCACGGACAACGAGGGGGTGTGAGGCGTGCGAGCAGCCACCGGAGTCTGGCGCTGGCGGCACAGTCCCCTGTGCCGGACCACGGACCTGGTCGAGGCCTGGGTCGCGCTCGCCGCCCTGGTGCTGCTCGTCCTCGCCGCGCCGACGGCCGGCTGGATCTCCGGCGCGCGCACCGACGCCTCCCTCCAGCGCGCGGTCGAGGCCCAGCACCGGTCGCGGCAGCCCACGACGGCCCGGGTCGTCCGGCTCGCCGACACCCCGGCGCCGGGACTGACGAGCCCCGAGTCCCCGGGCGAACAGCCGCTCCGCCGCTCGGTCGTGGCCCGCTGGACGGCACCGGACGGCACGGCGCGCACGGGCACGGTGTCCACCCGGCGCGAACGGGCCGATCCGGGCGACACCTTCCGGATCTGGACGGACCGCGGCGGGCGCCCGGTCCCCGCTCCCATGCGGCCGGAAACGGCGCACGCCCACGCGCTCGTCGTCGGGTTGCTCACCGCCGCCCTGGCCGGTGTCTTCGTCGAGGCGGTCAGACGGCTGGTCGTACGACGGCTGGTCCACCGGCGGTACGAGCACCTCGACCGCGCATGGGCCAAGGCCGGTCCCGACTGGGGGCGTACGGGCGCGGGCAGCTGACCCGTCAACCCCGCCCCGCCGCGCGCGCTACGGTGGGGCATCGGACGAGCAGCGACGCATGAGGCGGGGGCAGAGCACACCCATGGCACAGGGCACGGTCCAGGTGACGCACACCGGCACATCGCGGTGGCGGCGCCGCACGGGTGAGTACGCCTCCCTCGCCGCAGCCCTGGAGGCGGCGGGGGACGGCGACGTCCTCACCGTCGCGCCCGGCACCTACCGGGAGAACCTCGTCATCCAGCGGGCCGTCACCCTGCGCGGCCCCGAGGGCGGGGTCGGCTCGGTCCGGATCGCCCCCGTGGACGGCGTACCGCTGACGGTACGGGCCTCCGCGACCGTCCAGGACCTGCACGTGGAGGGGCAGGACACCGCCGCTCCCGCGCTGCTCGTCGAGGACGGCACGCCGGAGCTGCTCGATCTGCGGATCGTGACCCGTTCGGCCGCCGGGCTCGAGGTCCGCGGAGCCGCCCGTCCCACCGTCCGGCGCTGCACGGTCGACAACCCGGCGGGCGTCGGCATCGCCGTACTCGACGGCGCGGGCGGGGTGTTCGAGGAGTGCGAGATCGTCTCGGCGGGGCAGTCGGGGATCTCCGTGCGCGGCGGCGCCCATCCGCGCCTGGAACGGTGCCGGGTCCATCACGCCTCCGGGGCCGGGATCGCCGTCAACGGCGAGGGAAGCGGCCTGGAGGGCATCGGCTGCGAGATCTACGAGATCAAGGGCGCCGGTCTGCAGATCGCGGCCCGCGCGACCGCGCATCTGACCGACTCCTCCGTGCACCGCACCTCGGCCGACGGCATCACGCTCGACACGGACGCGGTCCTCACGCTCTCCGACTGCGACATCCACGACATCCCCGAGAACGCGATCGACCTGCGCTCGCGCTCCGTGCTGACTCTGACCCGCTCCACCGTGCGCCGCTTCGGACGCAACGGGCTCTCGGTGTGGGACCCGGGCACCCGGGTCGACGCCAACCAGTGCGAGATCCACGACAGTACGGGTGACTACCCGGCGGTCTGGATCAGCGACGGGGCGACCGCCGTCCTCGACGCGTGCCGGGTGCACGACGTGCCGGACGCGCTGTTCGTCCTCGACCGCGGTTCGCGCGCGGACGTCGTCGACAGCGATCTGTCGCAGGTGCGGAACACGGCGGTGTCGGTGAGCGACGGGGCGACCGCTCAGCTCGACGACTGCCGGATCCGGGAGGCGTCCACGGGCGCCTGGTTCCGGGACCACGGCAGCGGCGGAACGCTCGCCGGCTGCACCATCGACGCCGTGCAGACCGGCGTGATCGTGACCAAGGGCGCGGACCCGACGATCGAGCGGTGCACGGTCACGTCGCCCGCCGAGGCCGGGTTCTACGTCTCCGCCGAAGGGCGGGGCTCCTTCCACGGCTGCCGGGTGACCGGGAGCGGCGGCTACGGCTTCCATGTGATGGACGGCTGCCGGACGACCCTGCGCACGTGCCGTACGGAGCGCTGCGCGCGCGGGGGTTACGAGTTCCCCGACGAGGGCCCGGTGGCGGAGGGCTGCACGAGCGACGAGAGCGGGGTGCGTACGTCTCCGGCCCCCGAGGGCGGGACGGTGTTGACGGCGACCCGGACGGCGGGGCTGCTCGGTACGGTTCCCGGGCCGCGCGCCACCGTGGCGCCGACGGCCGCGCCCGTCCCCGAGCCGGCGCCCGAGGCGCGCTCCTCGCACGACGTGCTCGGTGAACTGGACGCGCTGGTGGGCCTGGAGAGCGTGAAGCACGAGGTGCGCACGCTCACCAACATGATCGAGGTCGGGCGCAGGCGGCAGGAGGCCGGTCTGAAGGCCGCCTCCGTGCGCCGCCATCTGGTCTTCACCGGCAACCCGGGCACGGGCAAGACGACCGTCGCCCGGCTCTACGGTGAGATCCTCGCCTCGCTGGGCGTCCTGGAGCGCGGGCACCTGGTCGAGGTCTCCCGGGTCGACCTGGTCGGCGAGCACATCGGTTCGACGGCGATCCGGACGCAGGAGGCCTTCGACCGGGCACGCGGCGGAGTGCTGTTCGTCGACGAGGCGTACGCGCTGTCGCCGGAGGACTCCGGCCGGGACTTCGGGCGGGAGGCGATCGACACGCTGGTGAAGCTGATGGAGGACCACCGGGACGCGGTCGTGGTGATCGTCGCGGGCTACACCGCGGAGATGCAACGCTTCCTGACGGTCAATCCCGGTGTGGCGTCCCGGTTCTCACGGACGATCAGCTTCAGCGACTACGTACCGGACGAGCTGCTGCGGATCGTGGAGCAGCAGGCGGACGAGCACGAGTACCGGCTCGCGCCCGGCACGGACGAGGCGCTGCGGAAGTACTTCACCGAGCTGCCGAAGGGTCCGGCGTTCGGCAACGGCCGGACCGCGCGGCAGACGTTCGAGTCGATGGTGGAGCGGCACGCCGGGCGGGTCGCCGGGCTCACCGAGGCGAGCACGGACGACCTGACGCTGCTCTATCCGGAGGACCTGCCCGAGCTCCCCTGATCCGTCCGATCTGCCTGCTCGTCGGCATCGGCATCGGCGTCGGCGTCGCCGCCGCGCTGGCGGGGCAGGGCCGGCGGCAGCCGGTCGAGGAGGACGGACCGTTCGGCGGCGAACACGGGGTCGGCCTGGTAGTCGGAGTGGCCCAGGATCGGTTCCGGCAGCGGGTGCTCGTGGGTGCGGCCGTAGACGAGCGGATCGAGCAGCACGGCACGGTCGACGGCCGGCTTGGCGCCCTCGGCGGGCACCCGTACGGGTCCGCCTATCGGGTCGGTGGCCCGGTAGAGGTTGCTCCAGCAGTGGACCGTACGGTGCAGCGCGCGCAGCGACCCCGGGCCGAAGTAGGCGGGGAACCAGCGCCCGTAGAGCCGCTCCAGCGGGGAACCGTAGGTCAGCAGCGCCACCCGCCCGCGGGTCACCGGCGGCAGCTGCCAGACGGCCGCCGCGGCCAGCACGCTGCCCTGGGAGTGGCCGGAGAGGACGAGCCGGCCGCCGGTGCGCCGGGTCCAGGAGCACATCCGCCAGGTGAGGTCGGGGACGGCCCGTTCGGCGTAGCACGGCGGGGCGAAGGGGTGCGCCGCGCGGGGCCAGAAGGTGCCCACGTCCCAGAGGATGCCGATGGTGCGGCGGGCCGAGCGGTCCTTGTAGGCGCGGCGGCCCCAGGTGACGAAGAGCAGGAAGCCGAAGCCGATCATCCAGGAGCCGAGGGACTGGGCCGTGTCGGCGGCGGACTCGACAGCGGGGTGGGCGCCGTCGAAGGCCCGGCCGGGCACGCTCCCGCTGATCCAGGCACCGGCGACGGAACCGGCACCGAGCAGCAGGGTGGCGCCGGAGACGATCCCCACGAAGCCCGGCGCGGAGTCGGTGAGTCCGGCCGTGGCCCGGCCGGCGGCGATCCGCCCGGTACGGACCGGGTCGGGGACCTCGGCCTCGTACTCGGCCTCGACCACGGGCCCGAGACGACGGACGGCGCGCGCGGTCCGCAGGGCGAGGAAGAGGACCGGGGCGAGCAGCATCAGGAGCAGGACGGGGATGACGGACGCCTGCCAGCTCAGCAGCACCGGCGGCGCGACGGGAGAGCCCGCCCCCATGCCCGGGGTGCCGGGCCCGTCCAGCCAGTCGGCGACGCGCTGGGCGACACCGCCGGACATCACGCCGCCCAGCGCGCAGGCGAGCATCGCGACGGCGGGACCGCCGAGGCCGAAGAGGGCGGTGCGCTGCTCGCGGTGGGGGCGGTGCAGGAGGTGGGCGACCAGTCCGAGGGCGACGACGAGTCCGCCCTGCGCCAGGGTCAGTACGCCGAAGGTGGCGTCGCCGGGCAGGGTGCCGGCGGAGCGCCAGTCGGGGCGGGACCAGCCGGCGTGGCCGACGGCGAGGGCCAGCACGACGAGGGAGGCGCCCGGCAGCCAGGTGACCAGGGTCCGTTCGAGCCGCAGGTCGAGGCACTTCTCGCTGCGCCCGCGCCGGCAGACGACCCAGAGGACGACGGCGCCGAGGACGACCAAGGCGGTCTGAAGGGTCCAGGCGAAGACTTCGAGCAGGACGTCGGGTGCGTGCCGGTCGTGGCGGGCGGCGGCTCCGGTGACGGCGGCCGCGACGGTGAGGAAGCCCGCGGCGGTGTGGGCGGCGCGCAGCCGGGCGACGAGGCGGCGGCCGTACCAGAAGCCGGGGCGGCCGAGGGCGGGGCGCAGATCCGAGGGGCCGGCCGGGTCGGCGCTCCCGGTCCCCGTCATCTGCGCGGGCTCGGACCCGGACGGCTCGCACTGGGCCGGCCCGCACACGACGAGGTCGCTCTCCTCCGAGTCGCTATCGTCCTGGTCTCTTTCGGCCTGGCCGGACCCGAAACCGAATCCGGTGGGCTCCGCTCCCGCCGGTTCGGCGTGCGCCTCGTCGTACCCCGTGGGCGGGCGCTGGGCTTCGTACGCGCTCCACGTCCGGTTGGAGAGGTACCAGAGCAGCCCCACGAGGGCGGCCGGGACCGTGGCGGCGAGCGCGAAACGGCGGCCCGGCTGGGACCACCAGCCGCCCCGCTCGGCCGAGACGAAGCCGAGCCAGGCACGGTCCTCGGCGCAGACGGCCGATCCGGCGCACTGCCAGGCCGTCAGATCGAGCGCGACCTCGCAGGCGGCGGCGGTGAGCAGCACGGTCAGGGTGAGGGCGACGAGCCGCACCAGCACCCCGTACAGCCGGACGAGCCGGGGGTGCCCCTTGCCCGGCGGGCGCATCCAGTGGGCGAGGTTGACGACCATGAAGGGCAGGAGCAGCAGCCACAGGGCGCGGGCGCCGTTGCCGGAGGTGAGGTTGGACCAGCAGTACGCCTCGGGGACCGGCCGTTCGGCGTAGCGCTCGGGGTGATCCTCCGCGTCGAGGTCGTCGGCGCGCCGGTGCATGGCGGCGGTCGTGTCGCCGGTGACCCGGACCGTGCGGGGGTCACCCAGCATGTCCTGCGGCGTGGCTCCGCCGACACCGTGGACGAGGAGCTCGAGGGCCGCGCCTCCGCTCTTCGGGGCAGGTGTGGCAGGGGGCACTTCGGTGTCTCGCTCTCTGGGTGGGAGGATTCGACGACAGGCAACAGGATCGCGGAAGGCCGTGCGCGCGTGCACGGTCTCTCACCGAATCCGACGGCAATCCCCCTGTCCCCTTCGGAAGGAACGGCCCCCGGTGGTGAGCGACCATCAGAATCTCCTCGCGGAGCAGCGGCGCGCCCTCATTCTGGACGAGGTACGGCGACGTGGCGGTGTACGGGTCAACGAGCTGACACGTCGGCTGAACGTCTCGGACATGACGGTCCGCCGGGACCTCGACGCACTGGCCCGCCAGGGCGTCGTCGAGAAGGTGCACGGCGGCGCGGTACCGGTGGAGGAGACGAGTTCGCACGAGCCGGGGTTCGAGGCCAAGTCCGCGCTCGAACTGGGCGCGAAGGAGGACATCGCCCGGACGGCGGCGCGGATGGTCGTGCCCGGCTCGGCGATCGCGCTGTCGGGCGGTACGACGACCTTCGCCCTCGCGGGCCGTCTCCTCGACGTGCCGGACCTGACGGTCGTGACCAATTCGGTGCGGGTCGCCGACGTCTTCCACACGGCGCACCACGCCGGCTCAGCGAGCGGCGAGACGCGGCCCGGTGCGGCGACCGTGGTGCTCACGGGCGGGGTGCGGACCCTGTCGGACGCGCTGGTGGGTCCGGTGGCCGACCAGGCGATCCGCTCGCTCCACTTCGACGTGCTGTTCCTGGGGGTGCACGGGATCTCGGTGGAGGCCGGGCTCTCGACACCCAACCTCGCGGAGGCGGAGACGAACCGGCGTCTGATGCGTTCGGCCCGCCGCGTGGTGGTGCTCGCCGACCACACCAAGTGGGGGACGGTGGGTCTGAGTTCCTTCGCCCGGCTCGACGAGGTGGACACGCTGGTGACGGACGCGGGTCTGTCGCCACAGACGCGCGCGGAGATGGCGGAGGCGCTGCCGGGCCTCGTGGTCGCGGGCGAGGGCGAGGACGAGAGCGAAGGCGAGGACGAGGTCGAGGTCGAGGTCGAGGGCGACGAGGTGTGAGCGTCTTCCGCGTCGAGCGCTCCTCGGCTCTCGCGGCCGAGGAGGTGTGGCGGCGGCTCACCGACTTCCGTGCGCACGGCCGTCTGGTGCCGCTGACCAGGACCCGGCTGCTCTCCCCCGGACCGACGGGCGTGGGATCCCGGTTCGTGGCCCGTACCGGCATCGGGCGGCTCGCCTTCGACGACCTCATGGAGATCGTCCGCTGGGAGCCGCCGTCGCCCGGCCGGCCCGGCACGTGCCGGCTGGAGAAGCGGGGCCGCGTGGTGCTCGGCCGGGCCGTGATCCAGGTGTACGGGACGCCGGACGGCGGCTCCCGTGCGGTGTGGGTCGAGGAGCTGCGGGTACGCGGTGTTCCCGGCGCGCTCGATCCCGTACTCGCCCTGGCCGGGCGCAGGTTGTTCGGGCGGGCGATGGACGGACTCCTGGGCAGCTGACGTGACGTCAGCTATCGTGTGCGCACCCCAGCCCCGGCCCCGGGAGGTACGGTCCATGGCACGCCGACTCAGGCTCGTGGAGCTCGACTTCGCGACGTCCGCGCCCGTCCGCCCGGTGTTCTCGGCCGACCTGGCGGCGCCGCCCGCCGCGGTCCACCGCTCGCTGGCGGTGGAGCTGGGTTCCCTGCCCGCCTGGTTCCCGGCGGTGACCTCCGCGACCCCGACCGGGGACGGCGCCGGCCGGACGGTGCGGCTCCGGGGCGGGATCGTGTTCCGGGAGACGATCGTGGCGGACGAGCCGGACACCCGCTACGCCTACCGGATCGACGAGACCAACGCACCGGGCGTGAGCGCCATGCTGGAGGTGTGGGAGCTCTCCCCCGCCGGTCCGGGCACCCGGGTCCGCTGGACGATGGCGGTCGACGGCTCCGCGCCCTGCCTCCTCGCCATGCGCCTGGCCCGCCCGGGCGTCGGGAGGTCCTTCCGCGACGCGATGCGCCGCCTGGACCGGCGGCTCACTCCGGCCAGACACCCGTCTCCAGGAACCGGTCGATAGCGGCCGCGTAGGGCGCGATGTCCAGGCCCTGCTCGGCGAGCCAGGCGTCGGAGTAGTACTTGTCGAGGTAGCGCTCGCCCGGGTCGCAGATCAGGGTCACGACGCTGCCGGTACGGCCCTGCTCGACCATCTCGGCGACGATCTTCAGCGCGCTCCACAGTCCCGTGCCGGTGGACCCGCCCGCCTTGCGGCCGATCGCGGCCTCCAGGGCGCGGACGGCGGCGATGCTGGCGGCGTCCGGGACCTTCATCATCCGGTCGATGGCGCCGGGCACGAAGCTCGGCTCCATTCGCGGCCGGCCGATGCCCTCGATGCGCGAGCCGCAGTCCGAGGTGGCGAGCGGGTCGTTGTGCGTCCAGCCGTCGAAGAAGCAGGAGTTCTCGGGGTCGGCGACACAGAGGCGGGTGTCGTGCTGCATGTAGTGCACGTAGCGCGCGATGGTCGCGGAGGTGCCGCCGGTGCCGGCGGTGGCGACGATCCAGGCGGGTTCGGGGTAGCGCTCCAACCTGAGCTGCTGGTACATCGATTCGGCGATGTTGTTGTTGCCCCGCCAGTCGGTGGCCCGCTCCGCGTAGGTGAACTGGTCCATGTAGTGCCCACCGGTCCGCTCGGCGAGGGCCGCGGACTCCTCGTACATCGTGCGCGAGTCGTCGACGAAGTGGCACTGCCCGCCGTGGAACTCGATCAGGCGGCACTTCTCCGGGCTCGTCGTGCGGGGCATCACGGCGATGAAGGGCACGCCGATCAGCTTGGCGAAGTACGCCTCGGAGACCGCCGTCGAACCGCTGGACGCCTCGATGACGGGCTTGCCCGGCCGGATCCAGCCGTTGCAGAGACCGTAGAGGAAGAGGGAGCGGGCGAGCCGGTGCTTCAGGCTGCCGGTGGGATGGGTGGACTCGTCCTTGAGGTAGAGGTCGATGCCCCACTTCTCCGGGAGGGGGAAGCGCAGCAGGTGGGTGTCGGCGGAGCGATTGGCGTCGGCCTGGACCTTGCGGACGGCCTCTTTGAGCCAGGCGCGGTACGCCGGGTCGCTGCGGTCGACGTCGATGGTGGCCGCGGGCTGTGGCGCGGTGCTCGACACCGTGTTCTCCGTGGTGCTCATGCGTCCCTCTCCTCGTCCTTCCCCCGATGGTCCCACTGGTGACGATAACTCCCTCACCTGCGCAAACGTTCACTTTGGGGGTCCATAGGAGTCCCTTGCAGGGGGCCTCTGGTGTGGCTGCCGCCCTGCCGGGCACACTGGTGTGAGCAACCGGCGCGAAGGGGGCGGAGCGATATGGCGGATCCCGAGTTCACGGCCACGGGCGTACGGATCGAGCGGTGGCCCCGCTCGCTGACCCGGGCGGGCGAGGTCCGGATCGAGGACGGCAGGCTGTCGCTGCTGACCAGTTACGGCAGCGAGATCGACAGCGCGCCGGTGACCTCCGTCCGGGCGGGGCGGCCCTGGTTCGCCAAGCCGGAGGAGACGGTGGCGACGGTGAACGGGACGCGCTACCGCCTGACCATGGACGGGCGGCACGACCGCGCGGCCGGGCCCGGGCGGTTCCTCGACGCGCTGAAGAAGGCGGCCGAGGCGCGCTGGACACCGGAGCGGTGATCCTCCGGCCGGCGCCCCGGTTGACGCGCCGGTGACCTGCGGCCGGTCGCGGCGAGTTGCGGGTCGGTCACGACTGGTTCACTCTGGAACCACCTCACCGAGGGTTCACCGGCGGTGACGCTGTGATCCAGCTCCCCGCCGTGCTGTACGCATGACAGATCCGAATCTTCGTCTTCTTCCGGACTACTTCGGGGAGTCGCAGCCGTGATCAGCGAGCCAAGCAGGCACTGCACGGTGGAGCTCCAGGCCCTGCCGTCGCGGATCGGTCAGGTCCGCAGAATCGTATCGGCGCATCTGCGCTACTGGCATCTCGATGCGTTGATCGACCATGCGGCGCTCGGCGTCACCGAGTTGCTGACCAATGTTCACCGGCACGCACAGCCGGACAAGATGTGCACCGTCGAGATCGAGCTGACGCTCGACCGCCTGACGGTCTCGGTCCGGGACAACGACCCCCGGATACCGGGCTTCGGCGGCGGGACGGGGACCGGGAGGTCCCTGGACTCCCTGGACATCGACGGGTTGGCCACCTCGGGCCGCGGTCTGGCCATCATCGAGGCGGTCAGCGAGAGCTGGGGCATCCGCCCGCACGGCGAGACCGGGAAGGTCGTGTGGTTCACCCTCCCGGCGCCGACACCCGCGGTGGCCGTCCCTTCCCGCTCCCATGCCGTCTACGGCGCGACCACCGACGGACCCTTCGCCGGCCAGACCCGCTTCCGCGGCGCGCACGGCACCAGCCTGGAGGGCGTTCCCTTCGGCGCCCCGACGGAGCCGGCCCGCGCCCCGGCGGTCGCCCGCTCGGCCCTGGCGGGCTGAGCGCGGCGGACGGGGGCGCGGGGGGGGCGGGGCGTGCCGGGCGTGGGGTCATGCCGTACGGCGCTTCGTGCCTGTGGGGCGACCGAACCGCTCCTCCAGGACCGTCAGCCGGCGCCAGTATTCGTCCTCGTCGATCTCACCGGCCGCGAAACGATGGCCGAGGAGCGCGATCGGGGACTGCTCGTCGTGGGCGGGTCGTGGCCCGGGGCCGCTCCTGCCGCGCCATCCGGTGCGCCGCAGGACGGTGATCACGGTGACGATCACGGCCGCCCAGACGAGGGGGAAGAACAGGACCCAGGGGCCGGGGCCGGCGGGGGCGAGTGTGTTCATGGTGGCTCAGCTCCTCGTGCGTGTGTCGGTGCTTCGAGACTCGCCCGTTGTGGGGGCCCGGGTCGTCGTACGGCAGGCGGCTTCGTCCGTACGGCGTGGGAAGTACGGGCCGTATCACGAGCTGCTTGCGAAAACCCGAGCCTCTGTACCTACTGGTATGTACACTGCTGCCATGACGACGTCCGAGCGACTGATCGAGGCGACCCGCGAGCTGCTCTGGGAGCGGGGGTACGTGGGCACCAGCCCCAAGGCGATCCAGCAGGCCGCGGGGGCCGGGCAGGGCAGCATGTACCACCACTTCGCCGGGAAGCCGGACCTGGCGCTGGCGGCGATCCGCCGCACGGCGGAGCAGATGCGGGCGACGGCGGAAGCCGTCCTGGGCGGCGGAGGCACGGCGTACGCCCGGCTGGAGGCGTATCTGCTGCGCGAGCGCGACGTGCTGCGCGGCTGCCCCGTCGGACGGCTGACGATGGATCCGGACGTCCTCGCGAGCGAGGAGCTGCGCGCCCCGGTCGAGGAGACGCTCGACTGGCTGCGCGGCCGGCTCGCCGGGGTCGTCCAGGAGGGCCTGGACAGCGGGGAGTTCGCCGGGCGTCTGGATGCGGCCGAGATCGCGGCCACGGTCGTGGCGACCGTGCAGGGCGGCTATGTACTGGCCCGCGCGTCCGGCTCCCCCGCCGCTTTCGACGACGCCGTCCGCGGCCTGCGCGCCCTGCTCGCTTCACTGTCGACCCGTACCGCCTGAGCGCACACCAGAGATTCGGAGACCGCCCGATGCACGCCATGCAGTACGAGCTCACCCTGCCCGCCGACTACGACATGGGGATCATCCGCGAGCGGGTCGCGACAAGGGGGCATCTCCTCGACGACTTCCCGGGCCTCGGGCTCAAGGCGTACCTGATGAGGGAACGCGCGGACGGCTCGCCGGTGAACCAGTACGCGCCGTTCTACCTCTGGACGGCGCCGGAAGGGATGAACTCCTTCCTCTGGGGTCCCGGCTTCCAGGGGATCGTGAACGACTTCGGGCGGCCGGTGGTGCAGCACTGGACGGGTCTCGCCTACGAGGAGGGGCCGGCGGCCGCGGCGACGCCACGGACCGCGACGCGGCGCAGGCTTCCCGTGCCGATGGACATCGCCCCGGCGGAGGCGGTGGAGCGGGCGCGCGCCCGCCACGCACGCGAGGCCCGTGAGGACGGCGTGGTGGCGAGCGCGCTCGCGATCGATCCCCGGAGCTGGGAGCTGCTGCACTTCACTCTCCGGGCGGAGGCGGAGGGCGTCGAGGCACCGGCGGACGCCGACTCAAGGTCCGGCTCGGGGTCCGGCTCGGGCGCGGGCTCCGGCTCGGGGTCCGACTCGGGCTCCGGCTCCGGCTCCGGCTCTTGGGAGCGGTTCCAGGTGTTGCACCTGTCCGCGCCGGAACGGGCCGGTCTGCGCGCTCAGTTCACCGGGACGAGCGTCAGATAGGCGATGCCGAGAGCGTTCCGGTAGCCGTTCAGCCAGGAGGAGCGCTGGCGGTCGACCCGTTCACGGGTCTCGGCGGCGAGCGGGTGGTCGGGGTGGGCGGCCAGCCAGACCTCGGTGTCGTGACGGTAGCCGGACTCGAACTCCTCCCACTCCTCGCGACTCGCCGTCTCGATCCACGCGGGCCGGAAGCCCGCCTCGATCGCCAGGTCCACGAGCGGCCCGAGCAGGAGGTGGTCGCCGGTGTTCGCACCGGGCCACATCCCGGCGAGCTCCTCGTCCGACGGCGTGCGCTGCCAGAAGCCCTCACCCAGGACGACACGGCCGCCGGGCCGTACCAGACGCCGCAGTTCCCGCAGGGCGACGGCCGGGTCGTGGGGCTGGTCGGGGTCGCAGAGGGCCTGACTGGAGCCGAGACAGAGGATGGCGTCGACGGGCCCGCGGGTGGTGCCGAGCGCCGACTCCTCCACGAACTCGACACGGTCGGCGAGCCCGCGCTCCTTGGCGACGAGCCGCCCACGCGCCAGGTCCTCCGCGTTGATGTCGATGCCGACACCGGTCGAACCGGGCGCGGCCTCCAGGACACGCAGCAGCAACTCGCCCCAGCCGCACCCGATATCGAGCACGGTGGAGGGAGAGGCCGCGGCGAGCCGCTCGATCATGCGGTTGGCGCGGGCCTCGGAGAGCGGGCCGTGGAAGGTGAGGCTGCCGAGGCGCGGGGGGAGGTTTTCGTCGGTGTCGGTCATGATCCGGACGCTAGTTCGTCCGGAGCCGACTCACCAGCGTTTTAGGAGACGAACCGGCCTGCCGGGCGCCCGTATACCGCGGCGCCGGGCTCCTGGTCAGGCCGCCGGCCTGCCGAGCGCGGCCAGGGGATCGTCGAGCACCGGCTGCCAGGCCAACTCGGCAGCTCCCACGAGGCTGTTGTGGTCGAGGGTGCAGGCGAGGATCGGCACTCCGCCGCTGCGACCCCACAGGCTGCGGTCCGCGACGACCGCGCGCAGTCGGTCGGGGTCGGCGTCCAGCAGTTCGCGGTGCAGACCGCCGAGGATGATCCGGTCCGGGTTCAGGATGTTCACCAGACCCGCGAGGCCGAGCCCCAGACGGTCGATCAGCTCCGCCGTCGCGGCCCGCACACCCGGGTCGTCCGGGCTGGTGCGCAGCAGGTCACGGGCCTGCTGGAGCAGCGAGACCTCCGGTCCCGGGGCGCGTCCGGCGACGGTGAGGAAGGCGAGCGGGTCGGTCTCCACGTCGAGGCAGCCGCGGCTGCCGCAGTGGCACGGGCGGCCCTCGGGGTTGACCGTGAGGTGCCCGACTTCGAGGGCGAGGCCCGAACTCCCGGTGTGCAGGCGGCCGTCGAGGACGAGGGCGCCGCCGACGCCCCGGTGACCGGTGGCGACGCACAGGAGGTCCTTCGCGCCGCGCCCGGCGCCGTGGCGGTGTTCGGCGAGGGCGGCGAGGTTCACGTCGTTGCCGGTGAAGGCCGGGCCCTCGATGCCGGCGGCGCGGACGCGTTCCGCGAAGATCTCCCGTACCGGCGCGCCGGCCGGCCAGGCGAGGTGGAGCGGGTTGAGGGCGGTGCCCTCGGGCTCGGCGACGGCGGACGGCGCGGCGAGGCCCGCGCCGACGCAGCGGCGCCCGCTCTCCTCCAGGAGGGCGACACCGGCGTCGACGACGGCGCCGAGGACCTGGGCGGGGTCGGCGGAGACGGTGACGCAGCCGGGCGCGGTG
Organism: Streptomyces sp. NPDC003035; assembly: GCF_042888285.1. Classification (NCBI taxonomy): domain Bacteria; kingdom Bacillati; phylum Actinomycetota; class Actinomycetes; order Kitasatosporales; family Streptomycetaceae; genus Streptomyces; species Streptomyces sp. NPDC003035. The sequence continues at coordinate 385,808 of NZ_JBIAPJ010000003.1, forward strand.
GCCACGATGGTGCCGCCGAGGCCGACGAGCGCGGCGCGGAAGCCGTCGGCGTGGACCTGCGCGGCGAGGGCCACGGGGCCCTTTTCGTCGACGGCGAGGCGGTGCGAGGGGCGCCCCTGGGACCCGGCGGCTGCGCCGGGGTTGGAGTCGACGCGGATGAGACCGAGGGCCTCCAGCTCGGCGGCGACGGCACCGGCGGTGGCGCGGGTGACGCCGAGTTCGGCGGTGAGCACGGCGCGGGTCGGCGCGCGGCCCGTGTGCACCAGCTCCAGCGCGGGCCCGAGCGCGCCCCGCCCTCTGTCCAGCCGTGTCCTGGTCGTCGTCGCCTTGCCGTTCATGGAGGCGAGTCTCCCATGATCAGGGGGTGGCGCGGTCTGCGCGGTACGGGGCGGGGGTGGGGGTGAGGGTGGAAGCCCGGCGGGGTGCCGGAGGTGTCGCGGGTTGAAATCCGCGACCGTCCACCCCTATCCTGAGTTTGTGCCGCTACTAAACAAAGTAAGGACGGCCGTTCCGGGGGGCCCTGGCGGAGACACCGCTCGCTCCCTGTCCCGCCTCCGCACCGCCCTGACCCTCTTCTTCGCCCTCGACGGCTTCCTCTTCGCCGGCTGGGTGGTCCGCATCCCCGCCATCAAGCAGCAGACCGGTGCCACCGCGAGCGACCTCGGGCTCGCGCTGCTCGGTGTGTCCGCGGGCGCCGTCGTGACCATGACCCTGACCGGCCGCCTCTGCCGGCGCCACGGCAGCCACGCCGTCACCGTCGTCACCGCCGTGCTGCTCTCCCTCTCCATCGCACTGCCCGCCCTCACCCACTCCCCCCTCTCCCTCGGCCTCGTCCTGCTGGTCTTCGGCGCTGCATACGGCGGCATCAACGTGGCCATGAACAGCGCCGCCGTCGACCTCGTCGCCGCGCTGCGCCGCCCCGTGATGCCGAGCTTCCACGCCGCGTTCAGCCTCGGCGGGATGCTCGGCGCCGGGCTGGGAGGGCTCGTCGCCGGGAGCCTGTCCCCGGCGACCCACCTCCTGGGCCTGGCGGTCGCCGGGCTGCTCCTGACGGCCGCCGCCGGTCCCGTACTGCTCCGGCAGCCCTCCCCCGCCCCGCCGGAAGCGGTCACCACCGCCGACCGGCCCCGGGGCAGGGCCGGTTCTCGCGGACCGGTCCTCGTCTTCGGGGTGATCGCGCTCTGCACGGCGTACGGCGAAGGCGCGCTGGCCGACTGGGGCGCGCTCCACCTGGAGCAGGACCTGCACGCGCATCCGGGCGTCGCCGCCGCCGGCTACTCCCTCTTCGCGCTGACCATGACCGTCGGCCGGCTGTCCGGCACCGCGCTCCTCGAACGCCTCGGCCAGACCCGCACGCTCGTGGCGGGCGGGGCGACGGCAGCCGCCGGCATGGTGCTCGGCGCGCTCGCCCCGAGCGTCTGGGCCGCGCTGCTCGGCTTCGCCGTCACCGGTCTCGGTCTGGCCAACATCTTCCCGGTCGCCGTGGCCCGCGCGGGCGCGCTCGCCGGCCCGAGCGGGGTCGCCACCGCCTCCACCCTCGGCTACGGCGGCATGCTGCTCGGTCCGCCCTCGATCGGGTTCCTCGCCGACTGGTTCTCCCTGCCGCTCGCCCTGACCACGGTCGCACTCCTCGCGGCGGGCGCGGCGGCGATCGGCTACGCGGCCCGGAACGCGCGAGTGCCGGCGGGAGCCGAGTAGAGCCGTACCCGAACGCCTGTCCCGCCGCGCGAGGGAGCCGCCCTCTGCGCTGCGTGGCCTCCCGCCCCACGAGGCAGGGCGGGGGCGGGCAGGGCCCCGCCGGTGCCGTCCGACGGATGATTCCGGCCCGCCGCGCGCCTCGTCCTGGCAGAATCCGCCGCATGGGGATCATGAAGATCGACGAACACATAGAGGCCCTCGACGCGGCGGGCAGGGCTCTCGCCGACGCCGCCGCCGAGGCCGGTACGGACGCCGCCGTGGCAACGTGCCCCGGCTGGCGGGTGCGGGATCTCCTGCGCCACACGACGATGGTGCACCGCTGGGCCACGGGCTTCGTCGCCGAGGGCCACACCTCCTACCACCCCGACGGCGGCGAGCCGGACCTCGACGGCGAGGAGCTCCTCGCCCACTTCCGTGAGGGCCACGCCCTGCTGGTCGCCGCCCTGCGCGCGGCGCCCGACTCCCTGGAGTGCTGGACGTTCCTGCCCGCCCCCTCGCCCCGCGCCTTCTGGGCGCGGCGGCAGGCCCACGAGACGACCGTGCACCGCGCGGACGCCGAGTCCGCACTGCCGGCGGGGAGTCCCGGCCCGGTGGCCCCCGCGCTCGCCGCGGACGGGATCGAGGAGCTGCTGCGCGCCCTCCACGCCCGCGACCGCAGCCGGGTCCGCACACCGGAGCCGAAGACCCTGCGGATACGGGCGACGGACACCGGGGACGTATGGACCGTCCGGCTGTCGCAGGAGGCACCGCGCACGGAGCGGGATGCAGCGGGCCCGGCCGACTGCGAGCTGAGCGGTCCCGCCGACCGGCTCTATCTGACGCTCTGGAACCGACTGCCGGACGGCGCGGTGACCATAACGGGCGACCCGTCGCTCGCCGGGCTGTGGCGGGAGACGTCGGGCATCACCTGGTCGTGAGAGCGCGGACGGTGTCCTTCCGCGGAGGTCAGCCCAGCCAGCCCGGGCGCACCAGACCCGACTCGTAGGCCATGACGACGAGTTGGGCGCGGTCCCGCGCGCCCAGCTTCACCATCGTGCGGCTCACATGGGTCTTGGCCGTCAGCGGGCTGACGACCAGACGCCGGGCGATCTCCTCGTTCGACAGGCCGATGCCGACCAGGGCCATCACCTCCCGTTCCCGCTCGGTGAGTCCGTCGAGAGAGGACGCGCCGGCCGGGGCCTTCGAGCGGGCGGCGAACTCCTCGATGAGCCGGCGCGTAACCCCCGGCGAGAGCAGCGCGTCGCCGTGCACGACCGCGCGCACGGCCCGCAGCAGTTCCTCGGGTTCGGTGTCCTTGACGAGGAAGCCGGAGGCGCCGGAGCGGATGGCCTCGAAGACGTACTCGTCGAGTTCGAACGTGGTCAGCATGACCACCTTCACGGCGCCGAGCTCCGGGTCGCCGGTGATCCTCCGGGTGGCGGCCAGGCCGTCGACCCGCGGCATCCGGATGTCCATCAGGACGACGTCCGGGCGCAGTTCGCGCGCCCCGGCCGCGGCCTCCTCGCCGTCGGCGGCCTCCCCCGCCACCTCGATGTCGGGCTGGGCGTCGAGGAGCGCGCGGAAGCCGGCCCGTACCAGCGCCTGGTCGTCGGCGAGCAGGACACGGATCACGGGGTCTCCTTCGGACGGGCGGGGAGGACGGCGCGCACCCGGAAACCGCCGTCGGGGCGGGTGCCCGCCTCGATGGTGCCACCGAGCGCGGCGGCCCGCTCCCGCATGCCGACGAGTCCGTTGCCGCTGCCGCCCGCGTCGCCGCCGCCCGTGTCGCCGCCGGTCGCCGGTCCGTCGTCGTCGACCCGGAGTTCCACGCTGCCGGGCCGGTACCCGATCACGAGCCGCGCCGTGCGGGAGCCCGAGTGGCGGACCACGTTGGTCAGCGCCTCCTGGACGATCCGGAAGGCCGCGAGGTCGGTGCCGGGCGGCAGCGCCACCGGCTCCCCCTCGGTCGAGGTGCGCACGGTCAGACCGGCGGACGCGGCCTGCTCGACCAGTTCCGGGAGCCTGTCGAGGCCCGGCGCCGGGGTACGGGGCGCCTCGCCCGGCGCTCGGAGGGTGTCGAGGACCTGACGTACCTCTCCCAGCGCCTCCTTGCTCGCCGCCTTGATGGTGGTGAGCGCGGTGCGGGCCTGCTCGGGGTCGGTGTCGAGCAGCGCGAGGCCGACCCCGGCCTGGACGTTGATGACGGAGATCGAGTGGGCGAGGACGTCGTGCAGTTCCCGGGCGATCCGCAGGCGCTCCTCGTCGGCGCGGCGCCGCTCCGCCGCGGCGCGTTCGGCGCGCTGCTGGGCCCACTGCTCGCGGCGGACGCGGACGAGTTCGGAGGCGGCGAGGATCGCGACGACGAAGCAGGCGACGGGGATCTCCTGGCCCCAGGGCGCGGCGGAGTCGCCGTCCGGGGGCAGGTGGGGGTAGAGCCAGTGGACGATGATCAGATGTCCCGCCCAGAGCAGGCCGAGCGCCCACCAGGCCGACCGCCGGTGGCCGTGGACGATCGCCGCGTAGCAGGCGACGGCGAGGGTGAGGAAGACCGGGCCGTACGGATAGCCGGCGGCGAGGTAGCCGAGGGTGGCCGCCGCGGTGCCGAAGACGACGGGGACCGGGTGGCGGTGGCGCAGCAGGAGCAGCGCGGAGCCGACGAGCAGCAGCGAGCGGCCGAGCGCGTCCAGCGACTCCCGGTCCGTCTGGTTCTTCGCCGCGAATCCGGAGCCCACCATCACGAAGAGGGCGAGGAGGAGGGTGGATCGCCAGGGCAGCCCGGTGCCGGTCTCACGGTCGACCCACCGCCAGAGCCGGGGCGGACCGCCATGGCCCTCAAGCGGCCGGGAGGGACCGCCACGACCCTCGCGGGGCCAGGAGGGCCCGCCGTGGCGCTCGCGCGCCGGTGGGCGACCGTCACGGCGCCCGCCCGCTCCGGCTGGGCCGTCGTGGCGCCCGCCAACCGGCGGCGGGCCGTCACAGCCCTCGCCCGTCCGAGGCGGACCGCCATGGCCGTCGCCCGCCGGAGGCGGACCGTCACGGCCCTCACCTGCCGGAGGCGGGCCGCCGTCCCCCTCACCCGCCCGGGGCGGGCCGTCGAAGGCGGGTCCGCGCTGTTCGTCCATGACCGCCACGCTAGACGCGCACCGTGCCGGCGGGCGTCAGCCGGGCGTGGTGGTCACGCGTACTCCCGCTGGAGTACGCCGTCCGGCGCCTCCGCGAGCCGGGGCTCCTCGCTCAGCCCGAAGCGGCGGTGGAGGCGGCGCAGCGGGCCCGGGGCCCACCAGTTGGCGCGACCCGCGAGGCGCATGGTGACCGGGAGCAGCACGAGCCGGATGAGGGTGGCGTCGACGAGGACGGTGAGCGCCGTGCCGACGCCCAGCTCCTTCAGGAAGACGACGCCACCGGTCGCGTACGCGGCGAAGCTGAGGGCGAGGATCCCGGCGGCGGCCGTGATCAGCGGCGCGGTGCGCCGGATGCCCGCGACGACGGCCCGCTCGGTGTCGCCGGTCCGCTCGTACTCCTCCTTGATGCGAGCCAGCATGAACACCTCGTAGTCCATGGAGAGGCCGTAGACGACGCAGAACATCAGGACCGGGATGCTCGGCTCGATCGAGCCGGTCGGGGTGAAGCCCAGCACGGACGCGAAGTGGCCGTCCTGGAAGACGTACACCAGGCAGCCGAACATCACCGACAGGCTGAGCAGGTTGAGGACGGTCGCCTTGGCGGGCAGGAGCAGGCTGCCGGTGAGGAGGAAGAGGATGACGAAGGTGGCGGTCAGGACGAGTCCGACGACGAGCGGCAGCCGGTCGAGGAGCGTGGCGCGGAAGTCGGTGGTCTCGGCGGGGTAGCCGCCGACCAGGACTCCCGGCGGCCCGTCGGCGGTACGGATCCGTTCGACGAACGCGGGCACGTCCCCGTACATCGCCCGCTGGGTGGGGACGACGGCGAGCAGGGCCGCGCCGCTCTTCCCGTACGCCGGCGGCTCGACGCCGAAGACGCCGGGCAGACGGGCCAGTTCGGCGGCGTACGCGGTGAGTGCGGAGCGGTCGACGGGTGCGGGGACGACGACCTGCACGGTGTCGGTCGGTTCGGCGGCGAAGTCCCGGTGGACGATCTCGGACGTCGTCCGTGACGACGTTCCGGCGGGCAGGGTCCGCTCGTCCGGCAGACCGAAGCGCAGGCCGAGGAGGGGTGAGCCGGCGAGCAGGAGGACCCCGAGGACGGTGGCGCCGCTGAGGACGGGGCGGCGCAGGGCACGCAGGGCGGTCCGGTGCCACAGGCCGCTCGCGGCGGGTGGGGTGGCGCGTTCCATGCGGTGGCCCCAGCGGGCGAGGGCGGCGGGCAGGACGAGGACGGCGCCGCCGATCGCCGTGAGGACGACGAGGATGCCCGCGTAGGCGAAGGAGCTGAGGAAGAAGAAGGGGAAGGCCAGCAGCGCGGAGAGGGAGACGGCGACGGTGACGCCGCTGAAGACGACCGTGCGGCCGGCGGCCCCCGTGGCCCGGACGACGGCCTGGGGCTGGGGGTGCCCCGCGGCGCGCTCCTCGCGGTAGCGGGTGATGAGGAAGAGGCTGTAGTCGATGCCGAGCCCGAGCCCGAGCACGAGCGCGATGTTCGCGGCGAAGGTGGAGACGGGGGTGATCTGGGCGAGGAGACGCAGCCCGGCGAGCGTGGCGACGACGGAGAGCAGTCCGGTGCCGACCGTGATCAGGGCAGCCGCGGTACGGCGGTAGACCAGGATCAGGAGGAGGACCACCGCGGGCAGGACGAGCGCCTCGGCCGTGAGGAAGTCGGCGCGGGCCTGCTCGCCGACCTGCCGCGAGATCTCCTCCTGACCGCCCACCTGGACGACGAGTTCGGGCGTGGTGCGGGTCAATCGGGGGGATAGCTCGGCGAGTTGGGCACGGGTCTCGGTGGCCGTGCCTTCGAGGCGGGCGAGGATCAGGCCGCGGCTTCCGTCCTTCGAGCGGAGGGCGGGGCTCTGGCCGCTCCAGTACGTGCGGGTGTCGGTGACGTGCGGCAGCGCGGCGACCTCGGCGGCGAGGGCACGCGCGGCGCGTGCGGTGGCCGCGTCGTCGATGTCACCGCCGCGGGCGGTGACGAGGAGGGCGAGGTTGGGGTTGCCGGTGGAGAAGTCCTCGCGCAGGGCGCGGGCGGCCTCGACGGATTCGGAGCCGGGGGCGTCCCAGCGGGCGAGATCGAGGTCGGCCTGGGCGCCCGCGGCGTAGACGCCCAGACCGAGGAAGAGGAAGAGAGCGGTCAGGAGCACCGCCCCGCTACGGCGGACGGCGAGCGCGCCGAGACGGGCGAGAGGGGTGAGGGCCATGGGTGGCGTGGGGAGCGTGGGCTTCGGTCGTGGTTCGTGCTGCATGAGGCCACGCTCGGACGCGACGCTGACCGGCGGCTGGAACGGCCGCTGGAAGGCCGGCTGGAACTTCCGCTGGAAGGCCGGCTGGAACTTCCGCTGAAAGGCTCACCGGACGGCCTACTGGAAGGTTCGCCGGAAGGTTTGCTGGAAGGTCGCCGGTAGGTCTTCCGGCAGGCGGACGGCCGGTGGGGCCCCGAACCGTTCGGGATACGCTCGGCGCATGGCCGACACGATCCGCTTTGAACTCCTCGGCCCTCTGCGGGCCTTGTGCGCCGGGGCGGAGCTCCCGCTGGGGCCGCCGAAGCAGCGCGCCGTGCTCGCCGTGCTCCTGCACCTCGACGGACGGTCGATGGCGTTCGGGAGCCTCGTCGACGCCCTGTGGGGCGCCGAACCCCCCGTACACGCGAGGAATCTCGTCCAGAAGTACGTCTCCGGGCTGCGCCGTGCCCTCGGCGAGGCCGGGCCGGAGCTGGTGTGGACGGGCAGCGGCTACCGGCTGACCGGGGCCCGGATCGACGATCTCTGCGAGCGGCGGGAGCTGCTGCGGAGTGCGATCACGGCCCGTGAGGCCGGGGATCTGCGCCGGGCCGGTCACGTGGCGGGCGAGGCAGAGGCGTTGTGGCGCGGTGAGTACGCCGAGGGGCTGCCCGGACCGTACCTGGAGGCCGAGCGGCGGCGCTGGGCGGAGAAGCGGATGCTGGTCCTGGAGGCGCGCCTGGAGGGCGGGATCGCGCTGGGCCGGTACGAGGAGTGCGTGCACGAGCTGGTACGGCTCGTGGCGGCGCATCCGCTGCGGGAGCGGCCGGTCGCGCTCCTGATGCTGGCCCTGTACCGGAACGGGCGTTCGTCCGACGCGCTGCTCGCGTACGAGGAGGCGAGGCGGCGGATCGCGGAGGCGATGGGGGCTGACCCGGGCCCGGCGTTGCGCGATCTGCACGCGCGGATGCTGCGGCAGGACCCGGCGCTCCTGGGTGGCGGCGCGGAGATGGTGGGGCGGGCCCCGGCTGCCTGAGGGGTGCGGTCGAGGTGGCGGCCCCCTGTCAGGCGCGGCTCAGCAGGCCGATGTCCCGGCCCAGGCGGGCGGCGGCCGCGGAGAAGAACTCCTCCCGTTCCTCCACGATCCGGTGGAACTGGCCGAACACCTCGAAGGATACGAGCCCGAAGAGCTGCGACCAGGCGGCGACCAGGGCGACGACGAGAGCGGGCGGCAGATCGGCGGCGAAGTCGGCGGCCATGCTGCTGCGCGCCTACCTCAAGCGCTGGAAGGCCGAGGTCGGCGTCTTCTTCGGCGGGGTCGGCCCCGACTCCTCCGACGAGGAGCTGCGCGCGATCGCCCCGAAGCATCCCGTCTTCCGGATCAGCCCGGCCTCATGAGACCGGGCCGCCCCGCCTGCCGCCCCGCCCGCCGTCACGACGCCTCGGCGTCCCCCGCCCGCGCGGAGCCCTCGGCACCGGCGGAGCCCTCGGCACCCGCAGCACCCGCCACATCCGCGGCACCGTCGACATCCTCGACGGCCTCGGCACCCTTCGCCTCGCCCTCGACCGCACCCGCACCTGTCGCCACGCTCTGCCGCTCGGCGGGCCCGGCCGTGGTGGCCGGCTCCGTCACGCCCCGGCCCTCCGGGCCGTCGGTCGTCCCGAGGCGGCGGTCCAGCAGATCGAGGGCCCGTCGGGCCACCCCGTTCGAGCGGACCAGGCCGGCCAGCGAGCTCGAGCCCCGGGTGATGTCCGTGAAGGCGTTCCAGGCCGGACGCAGACCGGTGATCGTCGCGTGCAGCAGCCCGGGGCGCCGCTCGAAGAGCGCAAGCATCCGCCGCCCGACCGCCATCTCCACGCCCAGGCCCGCCTTGATCGCGAAGGCGTAGTTCAGCGCCTGACGGCGTGCGTCGACCGCGTCGTTCGCCTCCGCGATCCGTACCGCCCACTCCCCCGCGAGCCGGCCCGAGCGCAGCGCGAAGGAGATGCCCTCCCGCGTCCACGGCTCGAGAAGCCCCGCCGCGTCGCCGCACACGAGCACCCGGCCGCGCGACAGCGGCGAGTCGTCACTGCGGCAGCGCGTCAGATGACCGGAGGAGATCGCCGGCTCGAAGCCCGCGAGCCCGAGGCGGGCGATGAAGTCCTCCAGATAGCGCTTGGTGGCCGCGCCCTCGCCGCGCGCCGAGATGACGCCGACCGTGAGCGTGTCGCCCTTGGGGAAGACCCAGCCGTAGCTGCCGGGCATCGGGCCCCAGTCGATCAGGACGCGGCCCTTCCAGTCCTCGGCCACCGACGGCGGAACGGGGATCTCCGCCTCAAGACCCAGGTCCACCTGGTCGAGCTTGACCCCGACATGGGCTCCTATGCGTCCGGCGCTGCCGTCCGCCCCGACCACCGCCCGCGCCAGGACCGTCTCGCCGTCGGCCAGGACCACGGCGACGGTCCGGCGGTCGGGCACGGCCGGGCCGTGCTGCTCGACGCGGGACACGGTGACGCCCGTACGGAGATCGGCGCCCGCCTTCTGCGCCTGCTCGACGAGACCGGCGTCGAACTCGGGCCGGTTGATGAGCCCGAAGAGCATCCGACGCGAGCGGCGCGTCCGGGCGAAGCGGCCGTTCATGGAGAAGGTGACGGCGTGCACCCGGTCCTGGAGCGGCAGTTCGAAACCGGGCGGCAGCGCGTCCCGCGACGGCCCGATGATGCCGCCGCCGCAGGTCTTGTAACGCGGCAGCTCGGCCTTCTCCAGGAGCAGCACACGGCGACCGGCGACCGCGGCCGCGTACGCCGCCGACGCGCCGGCCGGGCCGGCCCCGACGACGACCACGTCCCAGACGGTCGCGTCCTGAGACTCTCCCGCGCGTACCTCTTCGGCGTCTGCGTTCTCGCTGCTCACGATGTGCTTCTGCTCCTGATCCGACCGACGGTCCATGCTCTTCGGGCATCCTACGGCGCGGCCTGCGAGACCTCGCGCCGTAGGATCGGCAATGCGTTCGCCGTACCACCGACATACGGCATCGTCCTTACAACGTCGCACCCATCAGGAGCGTGCCCATGACCGCCAATCCGATAGCCGAGACCGTCGCCGGCCTGATGCCGCGCGCCAAGGCGGAGCTCGCGGAGCTCGTGGCCTTCGAGTCGGTGGCGGACGAGGCGGTTGCCCCGCGGAGCGAGTGCGAGGCCGCCGCGAACTGGGTGGCCGACGCGCTGCGCGCCGAGGCTTTCCAGGACGTGGCGCTGCTCGACACCCCGGACGGTTCACAGTCGGTGTACGGCGTGCTGCCCGGCCCCGCCGGTGCCCCGACCGTCCTCCTCTACGCGCACTACGACGTGCAGCCGAAGCTGGACGAGTCGGCGTGGATCTCCCCGCCGTTCGAGCTGACGGAGCGCGACGGGCGCTGGTACGGGCGCGGCGCGGCCGACTGCAAGGGCGGCTTCATCATGCACCTGCTGGCGCTGCGCGCCCTCAAGGCCAACGGCGGGATGCCCGTCACGGTCAAGGTCATCGTGGAGGGTTCGGAGGAGCAGGGCACGGGCGGCCTGGAGCGGTTCGCCGAGGCGCACCCCGAGCTGCTCGCCGCCGATGCGATCGTGATCGGCGACACCGGAAACTTCCGCCTCGGACTGCCCACCGTCACGGCCACCCTGCGCGGCATGACGATGATCCGCGTCCAGATCGACACCCTGGAGGGCAATCTGCACTCCGGCATGTTCGGCGGTGCCGCGCCGGACGCGCTGGCCGCGCTAATCCGCGTCCTGGACTCGCTGCGCGCGGAGGACGGCTCGACCGTCATCGACGGCCTGCCGGCGGACGCGGCGTGGGAGGGCCTGCAGTACCCGGAGGAGGACTTCCGCCAGGACGCGAAGGTCCTGGACGGTGTCGGTCTGCCCGGCAACGGCACGGTGGCCGACCGCCTCTGGGCCCGCCCGGCCGTGACCGTCATCGGTATCGACTGCCACCCGGTGGCCGGCGCGACCCCGTCGATCCCGTCGACGGCCCGCGCGCAGATCAGCCTGCGGGTGCCGCCGGGCCAGGACGCGGCCGAGGCGACGCAGCTGCTGTACGCGCACATCGAGAAGCACACCCCGTGGAACGCGCGGGTCTCCTTCGAGCAGGTCGGCCAGGGGCAGGCGTTCAGCGTGGACGTCTCCAGCCCGGCGTACACCTCGATGGCCGAGGCGATGCGGATCGCGTACCCGGGCCAGGAGATGCAGAGCTCGGGCATGGGCGGCTCGATCCCGCTGTGCAACACCCTCGCGGCGCTCTACCCGGAGGCGGAGATCCTGCTGATCGGTCTGAGCGAGCCGGAGGCGCAGATCCACGCGGTGAACGAGTCGGTGTCGCCGGAGGAGCTGGAGCGCCTGTCGGTGGCGGAGGCGCACTTCCTGCTCAATTACGCCCGCTCGAAGCAGAACTGACGCGGAGTGTGTTCAGCGCTCGGCGAAGCTCGCCGAGAGCGTAGAACCACGCGGCGGACCTGCGCGGACGCGTAGGTTCGCCGCATGGACCTCATCGAGATCACGCCGCGCCTGTACCTCCTGCACTTCTCCATCGGCCAGGCCTATCTGTGGCGGGACGAGGAGGAGTTGACGCTGATCGACGCCGGCTGGGTGGACTCGGCGCGGGAGATCGAGACGGCGATCCGGGGAGCGGGGCTCGACCCCGCCGCCCTGCGCCGGATCGTGCTCACCCACTGCCACCGCGACCATGTCGGCTCGGCGCAGGAGCTCGCCGACCGGTTCGGCGCCGAGATCCTGGCGCACCGCCTCGACGCCCCCGTGATCCGCGGCGAGGCCCCGGTCCCCGAGCCCGTCCTGCTCGACTGGGAGATCCCGCTGTACGAGCACGGCATGACCGTCCCCGTGGCACCGGCGACCCGGGTCGACCGGGAGCTGGAGGACGGGGACGTGCTGGACTTCGGGGGCGGGGCGGTGGTGGTGCACACGCCGGGTCACACGCCCGGCTCCCTCGCGGTCCATCTTCCGGAGCACGGCGTCCTGTTCACCGGCGACACGGTGGCGACGGTGCAGGGCGTGACGTTCAGCGTGTTCCATGTGGACCGCGAGCTCGCCATGGAGTCGATGCGGCGCATGGCGGAGCTGAAGCCGTCGGTCCTGTGCTGCGGGCACGGGGACCCGGTGACGACGGACACCGCCCGCCGACTGGCGGAAGCCGCGGAATAGCCGGACGGCCCGGGCGGGCGGTGGTCTCAGCCGGACGGCCCGGGCGGGCGGTGGTCTCAGCCGGACGGCCCGGGCGGGCGGTGGTCTCAGCCGAACGGCCCCGGCGGGCGGTGGTCTCAGCCGACCGCCCCGCGCGGACGGTTGGTCTCAGCCGACCGGGACACCGGCCTCCAGATTGAGCACGGTCCCGCGTTCTCTGGCGCGCAGGGCCCAGCGGAGGCGGCGATGACGGACCGGTGGCAGCAGTTCGGCCGCCTCCTCCTCGGTGACGAAGCGCCAGCCGCGGAGCTCGGCGCCGGGCAGGAGGAGCCGGTCCGCGTCGGCGGCGGGCAGCCGGCCGCCGTCGAAGAGGAGGCGCAGGCCGCCGTAGCCCGGGGGCTGGGGGCGTTCCCAGTCGACGAGCAACAGACGGGGTACGGAGTCGAGTTCGATCCCTATCTCCTCGGCCACCTCGCGCATCCCGGCCCGCGCGGGCGGTTCGCCGGGTTCGACGACGCCACCGGGGAACTCCCAGCCCGGCTTGTAGGTGGGGTCGACGAGCAGGACCCGGTCCTGTTCGTCGAAGAGCAGCACTCCGGCGGCGAGCGTCTCGCCGGTGGGTTCGGGGGTCTGGACGATGCCGCAGGGGGCGGCGGTGCCCGAGGCGATCGCCTCGGCGACGGCCGCGGCGGCCTCGGCCGGGGTGAGCGCGGAGGTGTCGACGACATGGGTGTCGGCGGACAGCCAGCCGTGCAACGCGGCGCGGTAGGGCTCGATGTGGTCGAGGGACCACTGGCGGACCCGCTCCAGGGCCTCGGGGTCCGAGTCGTCGGGCGTACGGCCCCGGATCCGCGCGCGCAGGATCGTTTCGTCCGGGGCGAGCAGCACGTGCCGCACCTGAATACGCCGGGCGGCGAGCCCGCCGAAGATCTCGTCCCGGTACTCCTGCCGCAGCAAGGTCATGGGAACCACGAGCACGCCGCCGACCTCGGCGAGCAGCGCGGCGGCGGCGTCCACGACGAGTCGGCGCCAGATCGGCAGGTCCTGGTAGTCGTCGACCTCGTCGAGGCGCTTGCGCGGCAGCAGCCGGTCCATCGCGCCGCCGATGATCTCGGGGTCGTACAGCGTGCTGTTCGGGATCAGATCGACCAGCTCGCGCGCGGTGGTGGTCTTCCCCGCGCCGAACGCACCGTTGACCCAGACGATCACGATTCCCCCTCTTCGGTAGCCCCCAGTGGCTTGCCCGCAACACCCTGCCACGGAAACCCCGGGCGGACCCTGGGTCGTCGAGGCCCCGAAGGCGGGTAGGCGGATGTGAGACGCCTCACTCGGCGAACGCGCGTGCGGGGCGATGCGTAACACTTCGGGACCGACTGTCGTTGGACCCGCGAGGCAAGGGGGTGCGGAGATGAGCCGTACGGTATTGCAGAGGTTTCCGGCGGGAGGCCCGCGAGGCAGCTGGCCCGCCGAGGAGTTCGCCAGCGCCCGCAGGGACGAGGGGCTTCCGGCGGAGGTGGTGATGGACCTGGAGTCCGACGCGTTCCTGGTGATCGTCGAGCAGCGGAGGCCGGAACCGGTGGGTGCCGGAGCGGGCGCCGCCGACCGCGGGAGCGGTTGACCGGGCGGGAACGGGCTGACCGGCTGACCGGCTGACCGGCTGACCGGCTGACCGGCTGACCGGCTGACCGGGCGAGAACGACCGACCGGGCGGAAGCGGGCGGAGCCGTGACGAGACGTCAGGGCGCCGAGGCGGGTCCGCCGTCGGGGCTGCGCGGGACCGCCGCCGCCGCGGCGCCGAGGAGGCCCGCGTCCGTGCCGGTGAGCGCCGGGACCACGACGAGGTCGCGGACGAACGACAGCGTGGCGTAGGCGCGCAGGCTGCGCCGGAGCGGGTCGAAGAGCACGTCCCCCGCGCCCGCCACTCCCCCGCCCACGACGGCGATGTCGATCTCGACCAGGGTCGCGGTGGCGGCGATGCCCGCCGCCAGGGCCTGCGCGGCACGTTCGTAGGAGGCCGTGGCGATCGGGTCCCCGGCGCGCGCCGCGGCGGCGACCGCCGCGGCCGAGGTGTCGCCGTCGGGACCCGGACGCCAGCCGTTCTCCAGGGCGCGACGGGCGATGTGGGGTCCGCTCGCGATCCGCTCGACGCAGCCGCGCCCGCCGCAGGCGCACGGGTCGCCGTCGAGATCCACGCTGATGTGACCGATGTGGCCGGCGTTGCCGGTGGGGCCCGGGTGCACCCGCCCGCCGAGCACCAGACCTCCGCCCACTCCGGTCGAGACGACCAGGCACAGCGCGTTGTCGTGGCCGCGGGCCGCACCCTGCCAGTGCTCGGCGGCCGTCATGGCGACGCCGTCGCCGACCAGCGTCACCGGCCGCCCGCCGGTCGCCTTGTGCACCCGCTCGACGAGCGGAAAGCCGCGCCAGCCCGGCACGTTGACCGGACTGACGGTGCCGGCGGAGGCGTCCACCGGCCCGGCGCTCCCGATGCCCACCGCGCGCGCCGACTCCCACAGGGGCGAGACCGCCAGATCCGCGAGCACCGCCTCGACGGCACCCATCACCGTCTCGCCGTCCTCCTGGGCCGGGGTGGGTCGCTGCGCCCGGACGAGGATCCCGCCCTCGCCGTCCACCAGCGCGCCGGCGATCTTGGTGCCGCCGAAGTCGAGGGCGACCACGAGCTCTGTCTGCATGTGCGCGGTGTCTCCAGAAGGGGCGGAAGCGGTCGATCGGTGCGACCTACAGTCTCCCAAGCTCTGACAACGTTGTCCAGGCCCTATGCTCGGACGAGACAGAGACGAGACAGAGGAGATCCGCGCACCGTGGCCGACACCGCCCGCCACCCCGAGCACCGTTACGGCAATCGGCCCACGATGAAGGACGTCGCCGCCCGGGCCGGCGTCGGGCTCAAGACGGTCTCACGGGTCGTCAACGGCGAGCCGGGCGTCACCCCCGACACCGAGCGCCGGGTCCAGGAGGCCATCGACTCGCTCGGCTTCCGGCGCAACGACAGCGCCCGCGTGCTGCGCAAGGGCCGCACCGCCTCGGTGGGCCTGGTCCTGGAGGACCTCGCCGACCCGTTCTACGGTCCCCTCAGCCGCGCGGTCGAGGAGGTCGCCCGGGCCCACGGCGCGCTCCTCATCAACGGCTCCAGCGCGGAGGACCCGGACCGGGAGCAGGAGCTGGCCCTCGCGCTGTGCGCCCGCCGGGTCGACGGACTGATCGTGATCCCGGCCGGAACCGACCACCGCTATCTGGAACCGGAGATCAAGGCCGGTGTCGCCACGGTCTTCGTGGACCGCCCGGCGGGCCGGATCGACGCCGACGCCGTCCTCTCGGACAGCTTCGGCGGCGCCCGTGCCGGGGTGGCCCACCTGATCGCCCACGGGCACCGCCGGATCGGCTTCGTCGGCGACCGGCCGCGCATCCACACGGCGACCGAGCGGCTGCGCGGCTACCGCGCGGCGATGGAGGACGCGGGTCTGGCCGTCGAGGATTCCTGGGTGTCGCTGGGCCCGACCGACCCTGAGCGGGTACGGGAGGCGGTCACGGCCATGGTGTCGGGACCGGAGCCGGTCACCGCGCTGTTCGCGGGCAACAACCGGGTCACCGTCACCGCCGTCCGGGCGCTCGCCGACCGCGAACGCCCCGTCGCCCTGGTCGGTTTCGACGACATCGAACTCGCCGATCTGCTCGGCATCACCGTCATCGCCCAGGACGCGGCGGCGCTGGGCCGCACGGCGGCGGAACGGCTCTTCCGCCGCCTGGACGGCATCGACGAGGCGCCGGCCCAGGTGGTCCTGGAGACCCGGCTGATCCCGCGCGGCTCGGGCGAGATCCCCCCGCCGTCCGCGTAGCCGGGGCGCGGACACCATCGAACGCGCGACCGGTGGTACGCCCCGGCGAGGGCACTCAGCAGACCGGGAGGCCCGGCAGCGGACGGTCGTTGTCGCCGCCCTTGATGTACACGAGGCTGAAGTAGACGTTCGTGTTGCCGCTGTCGTCGTCCGTCCTCGCCCACCAGACGTTCGTCCACTGGCCGTACGTCTCCCGCCGGCCCAGATCGACCTGGCAGTAGAAGTAGTTGGTGCCGGCGTTGAGGATCCCCATCTGGCCGCCGTCGTGACGGTATGTCTTCTCGGTGCGCCACACCTCGCAGTTGTACTTGCCGCCGCCGATGGAGTGGCAGACAGGCGCGGGCTCCGCCGGGGAGCCGCCGCCGGTGGTGGTGGTCGACCCGCCACTCGTACCGCCGCCACCGCTGGTGCCGCCGCCGCTCGTACCGCCGCTGGTGCCCCCACCGGTGGTGCCGCCGCTGCCGGTTCCGGGGACGGGTGCCTTCGACGCGGTGGTCGGTGTGGGGCCGGTGGGCTTGTTCGTGGCCGCCTTCGAGGGTGTGGCCGACCCCGTCGCCGACGCGCTCGCCGTCGCGTCCGGTTGGCCCGGGGCACCCTGGTCGAGGACGCGGCCGGGACTCGTGCCGGGGGCCGTCGGGGTCCGGCCGTCCGCGCGCTGTTCCCGCTCCGTGCCGGAGTCGCGTTCGACCAGCGCGTAGGTCACGCCGCCGCCGGCCAGCAGGACGGCGGCGACCGCCGCGGCGACCAGTGCCGCGGAACGCGACGTACGGGGCGCCTGCGGGGCCGTCCGAGCGTCGGTGACCCCCGCCGGTGCCCCCGACGCCGGATGCCCCGGTGCCGGATGGCCGGCGGGCGGGAAGCCCGTCGCCGCGGCCGGCGCGTAGGAGGACAGCACGGAGTCCGGACCGGGCGCGACGGCCGGGCCGAAGGCCCCGGGCCCCTGCGGCCGCGCGGGCCCGAAACCGTCCGCCGTACCCGCTCCCGCGATCGCACCCGGAGCCGTCGGGCCGAACCCGTCGGGCCCGAAGCCCTGGGCCGGGGGTGCGACCGCCGGGCCGAAGCCGTCCGGCGGGTGCGGCACGGCGCCGCGCTCGGTCGGGACGCCGGGGTGAGCCGGGGAAGGGGCGTCCTGACCGCCGTGGGCCACGGCGGTCAGGAGCCGCGCCGCGGCGCGGGCGTCGGGGCGCCGGGCCGGGTCCTTGTCCATCAGCCGCTGGAGTACGGGACCGAGCGGGCCCGCTCTGCGCGACTCCGGCAGAGGCTCCACGACGATGGCGTTCAGGGTCGACCAGGTCGACGTACGGCGGAAGGGCGAGGAGCCCTCGACGGCCGCGTACAGCGTGGCACCGAGCGCCCAGACGTCCGAGGCGGGTCCGGGCTGCTGTCCCTGGGCCCGCTCGGGCGCCAGGTAGTCCAGCGAACCGACGATCTCGCCACTGCGGGTGAGGTGCGTGGTGGAGCCGTCGCCCGGGTCCTCCATCGTGGCGATCCCGAAGTCGGTGAGGACGACCCGCCCTCCCTTGTCGAGGAGGACGTTGCCGGGCTTCACGTCACGGTGGAGCACACCGACGTCGTGCGCGGCGGCGAGCGCCTCCAGGACCGCGGCGCCGATGGCCGCGGCCTCACGCGGGTCAAGGACACCGCGCTCGCTCAGCACGTCGTCGAGCGAGGGCCCGTCGATGAGCTCCATGACGATGACGGGGCGGCCCTGATGCTCGGTCACGTCGTGGACGGCGATGACCCCCGGGTGCCGTACCCGGGCGGCCGCCCGTGCCTCACGCTGCATCCGTACGTGCAGATCGGCCAGTTCCGGCCCGGACGAGTCGTTGTACGTCCGCAGTTCCTTGACGGCCACCTCGCGGCCGAGGACCTCGTCGACGGCCCGCCAGACGACGCCCATGCCGCCGCGGCCCAGTTGGCGCACGACTCTGTAGCGGCCGGCCAGCCGTTCGTTCTCCCCCGAAGACACCGATGCCCCGTTCTCTGTCGGCTGCGTTGAACGCGTACAGAGTACGGGGCACCGTCGCGCGCTCGGCGCGGGTGGTTCCGCTTGGTGGTTCCGCTTGTTACTGGGCCGTGGCGGTGAGGTCGCCTCGGCGCGGGGCGGCGAAGCGGTCGAGGTCGGCGCGGGACAGGCCGGTGAGGGCGTCGACCTCGGCGGTGTCGAGGGCGCCGCAGTCGATGCCGCGGAGCAGGTAGGAGCTGAGCGCCTTGGCGGTGGCGGGCTCGTCCATGACGTCGCCGCCCGCGTGGTTGGCGTAGGCGGAGAGGCGCTTGGCGGCGGTCTCGAAGCCTTCCCGGTAGAAGGCGAAGACGGCGGCGTAGCGGGTGGGGATGTGGGCCGGGTGCATGTCCCAGCCCTGGTAGTAGGCGCGGGCGAGGGCGCGGCGGGTGAGGCCGTAGTGGAGGCGCCAGGCCTCGTGGACGTGCTCGGTGGAACCGACCGGCAGGACGTTGGTGGAGCCGTCGGAGACCCGTACACCGGTTCCGGCGGCGGCGACCTGCATGATCGCCTTGGCGTGGTCGGCGGCCGGGTGGTCGCTGGCCTGGTAGGCGGCGGAGACGCCCAGGCAGGCGCTGTAGTCGAAGGTGCCGTAGTGCAGTCCGGTGGCACGGCCCTCGGCCGCGTCGATCATGCGGGCGACAGCGGCCGTGCCGTCGGCCGCGAGGATCGACTGGCTGGTCTCGATCTGGATCTCGAAGCCGAGGCGGCCGGCGTCCAGGCCGTGGGCCTTCTCGAAGGCCTCCAGCAGGCGGACGAAGGCCGAGACCTGCTCGGGGTAGGTGACCTTCGGGAGGGTGAGGACGAGGCCGTCGGGCAGGCCGCCGTTCTCGATGAGGCCGGTGAGGAAGACGTCGGTGGTGCGGATGCCGCGGTCGCGTACGGCGGCCTCCATGCACTTCATCCGGATGCCCATGTACGGGGCGGCCGTGCCGTTCTTGTACGCCTCCGAGATCAGCCGGGCGGCCCGGGCGGCGTGGGCGTCTTCGTCCTTGCCCGCGTAGCCGTCCTCGAAGTCGACCCGGAGGTCCTCGATCGGCTCGCGCTCCAGTTTGGCGCGGACGCGGCCGTAGACGTCCTCGGCGAGGTCGTCGGAGAGGCCGAGGACGGCGGCGAAGGAGGCGGCGTCGGGGGCGTGCTCGTCGAGGGCGGCGAGGGCCTGGTCGCCCCAGGAGCGGATGGTCCCGGCGTCGAAGACGTTGCCGGGGACGTAGACGGTGTGGACGGGCTGGCGGGTGCCCGGGTCTCCGGGGTAGCGCCGGTCGAGCTCGGCGTCCACCGCTGCGAGGGAGGCGCTGATGCCCTCGCTGACCGCTCCGGCGAGGCTCGTCGACACCTTCTCCTGCTGACCCATCCCACATCCTCCTGTTTTCCGCTTCACGGAATCAACAATCCGTATGGCGAAGTTAGTAGTCCGTCGGGACCTGCGTCAATGGTTGTCCGAAACGACCCGGGGCCGCACGGTGAAGGATCACCGTGCGGCCCCGGCCGCGACAGAACCGCAGGTCAGCCCTTGCGGGTCTTGACCTCCTCGGTCAGCTGCGGGACGACGTCGAAGAGGTCGCCGACCACGCCGTAGTCGACGAGGTCGAAGATCGGGGCCTCGGCGTCCTTGTTGATGGCCACGATGGTCTTCGAGGTCTGCATACCCGCGCGGTGCTGAATCGCACCGGAGATGCCGGAGGCGATGTACAGCTGCGGCGAGACCGACTTGCCGGTCTGGCCGACCTGGCTGGCGTGCGGGTACCAGCCGGCGTCGACCGCGGCACGCGAGGCGCCGACCGCCGCGCCGAGGGAGTCGGCGAGCGCCTCGATGATCGCGAAGTTCTCGGCGCCGTTGACGCCACGGCCGCCGGAGACGACGATCGCGGCCTCGGTCAGCTCCGGGCGGCCGGTGGACTCGCGCGGGGTGCGCGCGGTCACCTTCGTGCCGGTGGCCAGCTCGCCGAAGGAGACCGCGAGGGGCTCGACGGCGCCGGCGGCCGGGGCCGCCTCGACGGGGGCCGAGTTCGGCTTGACCGTGATGACCGGGGTGCCCTTGGAGACACGGGACTTGGTGGTGAAGGAGGCGGCGAACGCGGACTGCGTCGCGACCGGCCCCTCGTCACCGGCCTCCAGGTCGACGGCGTCGGTGATGATGCCGGAGCCGATGCGGACCGCGAGGCGGGCCGCGATCTCCTTGCCCTCGGCGGAGGACGGGACGAGCACGGCGGCCGGGGACACGGCGTCGTACGCGGCCTGCAGCGCGTCCACCTTCGGTACGACGAGGTAGTCGGCGAACTCGGGGGCGTCGGCGGTCAGGACGCGGGTGGCACCGTGCTCGGCGAGCGCCGGGGCGGTGGCCTCGGCGCCGTTGCCCAGCGCGACGGCGACGGGCTCGCCGAGGCGGCGGGCCAGGGTGAGCAGCTCCAGGGTGGGCTTGCGGACGGCTCCGTCGACGTGGTCGACGTAGACGAGAATCTCAGCCATGGGACTTCAGTCTCCTGCGAACGAAAGAGTGGCGGACTTCAGCGGCTCGCGCGAGCCCTAGATGAACTTCTGGCTCGCGAGGTACTCGGCGAGCTGCTTGCCGCCCTCGCCCTCGTCCTTGACGATGGTGCCCGCGGTGCGCGCCGGGCGCTCCGCGGCGGAGTCGACCGCGGTCCAGGCACCCTCGAGGCCCACCTCGTCGGCCTCGATCTCGAGGTCGTCGAGGTCCAGGGACTCCACCGGCTTCTTCTTGGCGGCCATGATGCCCTTGAAGGACGGGTAGCGGGCCTCACCCGACTGGTCCGTCACCGACACGACGGCCGGAAGCGATGCCTCCAGCTGCTCGGACGCGCTGTCGCCGTCACGACGGCCGGTCACCTTGCCGTCCTCGATCTTGACCTCGGAGAGCAGCGTGACCTGCGGGACGCCCAGACGCTCGGCGAGGATCGCGGGCAGGACACCCATGGTGCCGTCGGTGGAGGCCATACCGGCGATGACGACGTCGTAGCCGGTCTTCTCGATCGCCTTGGCCAGGACCAGCGAGGTGCCCATGACGTCGGAGCCGTGCAGGTCGTCGTCCTCGACGTGGACGGCCTTGTCGGCACCCATGGACAGCGCCTTGCGGAGCGCGTCCTTGGCGTCCTCGGGGCCGACCGTGAGCACGGTGACCTCGACGTCGTCCGCCTCTTCGGCGATCTGCAGCGCCTGCTCGACCGCGTACTCGTCGAGCTCCGACAGCAGGCCGTCGACGTCGTCGCGGTCGACGGTCAGGTCATCGGCGAAGTGCCGGTCGCCGGTGGCGTCGGGCACGTACTTCACACAGACAACGATCCTCAAGCTCACGCCGGCTCTCCTACTGCATCGTCATAACTGGGCTGCCTTGTTGCTCGCAGCATAGGCGCCTGAAGGGCGGGTTTCCGGTTGGGGCGCCCTCTGCCCCGACCGAAATATTACTCGTCAGTACACCCAGTTCGTTACCAGTGAGCAAGCGCTCAGGCATGTGACCTTGCCAACGCGCGGCGCCCCGCGCCGACCGGGAACTTTCAGTCGCGCAGAGCGTTGAAGCGCCCTTGGTGATAGAGGAGGGGCCGGCCCACTCCGTCGGGGTCTCCGGCGACGACCTCGGCGATGACGAGGCGGTGATCCCCGGCCGGGACGCGGGCCACCACCCGGCACACCAGCCAGGCGAGCACGCCGTCCAGGATCGGGACGCCCTCGGGTCCCACGCTCCAGCGCGTGGAGCCGCCGAACCGGTCGGCGCCGCTGCGGGCGAAGGTGTCGGCCAGTTCCCGCTGGTGTTCGCCGAGGACGTGCACCCCTATGTGTTCCGTCTCGGCGACCACGGGCCAGCTGGAGGAGGAGGTGCCCACGCCGAAGGAGATCAGGGGAGGTTCCGCGGCGACGGAGCTGAGGGAGGTGGCGGTGAAGCCGACGGGGCGGTCCCCGTGGGCGGTGATGACCGCGACACCGGCCGCGTGCTGCCGGAAGACGGAACGGAGGAGGTCGGGAGAGGCCTGCCGAGGGGCGCCGATGGTGCGGAGCTCGGGCGAAACCGTCATGGAACTGTCCTTCTGCGGGGGCGTCGTGAGGTGGGTCCGTGGGTTCTCAGACACCCGGACAGCGCGCGCTCGCGTTGCGGGCGAGGTCCACGTGGACCCGCCCGTGGAGAAGGATTTCGGAAGGCACCTGGCCAGCGTGGCGATCGTTGGCGGGTGCAGTCAAGTGCGTACCGGGATATGGGAGGAGGGTCACCGCGTCAGAGGGCTCGCCCCAGCGCGGCGATGACGTCCGCCCGGCGGGGCTGTCCGGCCGCGCGGACGACGATCCGCCCGGTGCGGTCCAGGACCAGGACGGTGGGGGTGCGGACGATGCCGAGCCGTCGTACGAGATCGAGGCGGTCCTCGGCGTCGATCTCCACGTGGCCCACCCCCTCGATCATTCCGGCGACCTCGGCGAGCGTGCGGCGCGTGGCACGGCAGGGCTGGCAGAAGGCCGTGGAGAACTGCACGAGGGTGGCCCGTTCCCCCAGGTCGACCCCGCTCCCGGCTCCGAGCGCGCCCAGGTCCCCACCCGTACCCGGGTCCGCGTCCGCGTCCGGGCCGGCGTCCGGGTCCGCGCCCAGCGGCTGTTCCGCCATGTCGTTCTCCCTGCTCTCCACTCCCCTGTGCAGCGTCCCACGGCACCGTTCGATTCCCGCCACGGGCGCCGGGGCGTGACGAGAATCTCCCCGTACGAAGCCGTCAGGACTGGTCACCGGCGCCCACATGGGGCACGATCTGCCCAAAGCCGAAAACCTACGGCCGCGTAACTTCCGCCGGGAGAACCCTCCCCGGGCACAGAAGAAGGGCTTCCCCTCAGATGGCAGAACTCGTGTATCGGCCGGTCATCGGCGCCGCACTGACCATGTTCAAGGCGCTCGACCTGAAGATCGACACGCAGGGTTCGGAGCACATCCCGCGCACGGGCGGGGCGGTGCTCGTCAGCAACCACATCAGCTATCTGGACTTCATCTTCACGGGCCTGGCCGCGCTCCCGCAGAAGCGCCTGGTGCGCTTCATGGCGAAGGAGTCGGTGTTCCGGCACAAGATGTCGGGTCCGTTGATGCGCGGCATGAAGCACATTCCGGTGGACCGCGCGCAGGGCGAGCACGCCTACCAGCACGCGCTGGAGTCGCTGAAGGCCGGGGAGATCATCGGCGTCTTCCCCGAGGCGACCATCTCGCAGTCGTTCACGCTCAAGAGCTTCAAGTCGGGTGCGGCGCGCCTTGCCCAGGAGGCCGGCGTTCCGTTGATCCCGATGGCGCTCTGGGGCACGCAGCGGGTCTGGACGAAGGGCCGTCCGCGGAACTTCAGGCGCAGCCACATCCCCGTGACGATCCGGGTGGGCGAACCGATGGAGGCGCCGACGGACCAGTTCGCGGGCGCCATCACCCGGCGCCTGCGCGAGCGCGTCCAGGAGCTCCTGGAGGCCGCCCAGCGCGCCTATCCCGTACGCCCCAAGGACGCGAGCGACACCTGGTGGGTGCCCGCGCACCTCGGGGGTACGGCTCCGACTCCGGCCCAGGTCAAAGAGGCCGGCTGACCGGTCGGCCGAGCGCTCGGACCGACGGCCGGGGCGTCGAGGAACGAAACGTCACTCGGGGTCGCGGACGGTGATCCGCGCCCGGGGGTTGAGCTTCTCCAGGGACTCGGCGAGCTCGGTGCCGGCCGCGAGGAGCTCCTTCCGCGTCATGGGCGTGAGCGACTCCAGCAGGAAGACGGCGTTGACGGTGTCGTCGTCGATCCGCGTGCGCGGCCCCTGGCGCCAGTTCCAGCGGCGGCAGGTCACGCCCGCCTCGTCGCACCAGACGACCTCGCCCGGTTCGGGGTGCTCCACGGTCTCCTCGCCGCCCGCCATGGTCACGAACGGCTCGTCGCCGGTGGCCCGCACGAGCCTCATCCCGCCCTGGATCTTGTCGAGATCCTCGCCGCCCACCGGGATGAGGTGCGCGATGCTGATCGCGTTGTAGGCGTCGACGAGCTTGTTGATGCGGGGCAGCCCGCCGGACCCGCCGTCGGCGAGTGCCCGCTTGGCCAGCGCTTCCGCGGAGTTCCGGGTACGGGACGGCTTGGCGCCGAAGGCGGAGTAGGCCGCGCGCCAGGCGGCGATGTGCGGGTCCCTGTCCGGCGCCAGCCCGTCGAGCCGCTCCGCGAGGCGTCGGCCCGCGTCGTCGAGCAGAGCCGAACTGACGTCGTCACTCGGGCCGTTGACGAGCCCGTGGGCCTCGACGGCGAGGTGGGTGAAGCCGGGCACGAGGGCACGCACCTCGTCGGACACGGTCAGGGTGAGGGGCATCGCGATCCTTGCGTCAGAGTTCGGTCGGGAGGGTCCTGGAGAGCTCCGGCACGTCCCGCGCCGACCGCAGGGCCTTCAGCGCCGCTGGGTGGGGTGCAGAATACAGTACCGGTGAGTCCATTTCATTGAACTCCGGATCCGGCAGGAAAGCCAACCGCTCCTGCCCCAGGGAGAACTCGGCCTCCTTGCCCGGCTCGCCGCCCCGCGGGTCCTGACGGTGCCAGGTCGGCTCCCCCGGCATCCTGACCGCGACCAGCCCGTGGAGGGCCTCGAACTTCTGATAGCAGAGGGCCGTCGGGATGCCCTCGGCGCGCAGCAGCGCCGCGAGGGCGTGCGACTTGGCGTAACAGATGCCGGTGCCCTGCGCGAGGACGTCGGAGGCCCGCCAGGTGACCTGCGTGTCGCCGGAGTCGAAGGAGTGCGGGATGGTGTCCCGGACGAACTCGAAGGCAGCCTTCGCGTATGAGTATGCGTCCGGGTGGTCGGCGCGCAGACGCGCGGCCATCTCCCGCACGAGCGGGTGCTCATGATCGATGACCTCGTCGGCCGCGAGATAGGCGGAGAGTTCTGGTTCGCGCTGGATCAGTTCCATGCGCCAGAGCGTAGGAATGCGACCGACCGGAGTCAATCCATTTCCGATCGGCCGCATACTTATGCAGAAAACTAGTGCGCCATCTCTTCCTTGAGCGCCTGGAGGAACGCGTCGACGTCGTCCTCCGTCGTGTCGAAGGAGCACATCCAGCGCACGTCGCCGGCCGCCTCGTCCCAGAAGTAGAAGCGGAAGCGCTTCTGGAGACGGGTGCTGACCTCGTGGGGCAGACGCGCGAAGACCGCGTTGGCCTGCACCGGGTAGAGGATCTCCACCCCGTCCACCTCCCGCACGCCGGCGGCGAGGCGCTGAGCCATCGCGTTGGCGTGCGAGGCGTTGCGCAGCCACAGGTCCTTGGCGAGCAGCGCCTCCAGCTGGACCGACACGAAGCGCATCTTGGACGCGAGCTGCATGGACAGCTTGCGCAGATGCTTCATGTGGCTGACCGCGTCCGGGTTGAGAACGACCACGGCCTCGCCGAACAGCATGCCGTTCTTGGTCCCGCCGTAGGAGATGACGTCCACGCCCACCGCGTTGGTGAACGCCCGCATCGGCACGTTGAGAGAGGCGGCGGCGTTGGCTATCCGGGCACCGTCGAGATGCACCTTCATGCCCTTGGCGTGCGCGTGTTCGACGATCGCCCGGATCTCGTCCACGGTGTAGACCGTGCCCAGCTCGGTGTTCTGGGTGATCGAGACGACCTGCGGCATGGCCCGGTGCTCGTCCTCCCAGCCCCATGCCTGGCGGTCGATGAGCTCGGGCGTGAGCTTGCCGTCCGGGGTGGGCACGGTGAGCAGCTTGAGGCCGCCCATCCGCTCCGGCGCACCGCCCTCGTCCACGTTGATGTGCGCGGACTCGGCGCAGATCACGGCGCCCCAGCGGTCGGTCAGCGCCTGGAGGGCGGTGACGTTCGCACCGGTGCCGTTGAAGACCGGGAAGGCCTCGGCGCCCGGGCCGAAATGGCTGTGCATGATCCGCTGGAGGTGCTCGGTGTAGTCGTCCTCGCCGTAGGCGATCTGATGACCGCCGTTGGCGAGCGCGATGGCCGCGAGCACCTCCGGGTGGGCGCCCGCGTAGTTGTCGCTGGCGAAGCCCCGGACCGACGGGTCGTGGTGACGACGCGCGTCGGTCCTGGTGGGCAGAGCCGGGGTCACGGCTTGGGGGTCAGCCACAGACGCTGTCCATTCACTTCCTGGGCGGGCCGCGCCCAGACGCCGGCGATCTCGTCGGCCAGATCCTTGACGTCGGTGAAGCCCGCGAACTTCGCAGTCGGGCGCTCGGCGCGCATGGCGTCGTGCACCAGTGCCTTGATCACCAGGATGGCAGCCGCGGCCTGGGGACCGGCGTCGCCCCCGATCTTGCGGAAGTCGTCCCCCAGGGCGAGCGTCCACGCCTCGGCCGCCGCCTTGGCCGCGGCGTAGGCGGCGTTTCCGGCGGTGGGCTTCGAGGCGCCCGCGGCGCTGATGAGCACGTAGCGCCCGCGGTCGCTGCGCAGCAACGGATCGTGGAAGGCGAGCGAGGTGGACTGGACGGTGCGGATCAGGAGCTTCTCGAGGAAGGTCCAGTCGGCGAGGTCCGTCTCGGCGAAGGAGGCGCTGCCGCGCCAGCCGCCGACGAGGTGGACGAGCCCGTCGATCCGGCCGAACTCCTTCTCCGTCTTGTCGGCCCACTCGCGAGCGGCGCCGAGGTCGAGCAGGTCGACCGTGTCCCCGACGACCGTGGCGCCGCCGTGGGCGTACCGGGCGGCGTCGACCGCCTCGGCCAGGCGCGCCGGGTCGGCGTCCGAGGCGACGACGATGGCGCCGGCCTCGGCGAGACGCATCAGGGTCGCCCGCCCCGCCGGTCCGGCCGCTCCCGCGACCGCGATGACGGCGCCCTCCAGCGACCCGCCGTTTCCGTTGCCGTTCATGGTCGTCCCCTCCTCCTCCGTGACTGGGTTCACGCGGCAGCCTGCTCGGCCCACGAAGCGTTCGCGGCGGTGATGCCCTTGGTGGAGGCGATCACGTCCTTCAGCTTCTTGGACAGGGCCTCATAGAACATGCTGAGCGGAAACTCGTCCGGAAGCACGTCGTCGACGAGCTTGCGCGGCGGCAGCGAGAGGTCCAGGGCGTCGGGGCCCTTGGCCCAGCGCGAGCCGGGGTGCGGAGCGAGGTAGGTGGAGACGAGTTCGTACGCCTTGAACCAGTGGACCAGCTTGGGGCGGTCGATGCCCTCGCGGTACAGCTTCTCGATCTCGCCGCAGAGCTGGTTGGTGACCTCGGGGGCCCGCTGCCAGTCGATCTTGAGCGTGTTGTCCGTCCAGCGCACCACGTCGTGCTTGTGGAGGTACGCGAAGAGGAGCTGGCCGCCCAGACCGTCGTAGTTGCGGTTGCGGTCGCCGGTGACGGGGAAGCGGAACATCCGGTCGAAGAGGACGGCGTACTGCACGTCACGGCCGTGGGCGTTGCCCTCGGCCTCGAGCTTCACGGCCTCCTTGAAGGCGGTGAGGTCACAGCGCAGCTCCTCCAGGCCGTACATCCAGAACGGCTGGCGCTGCTTGATCATGAAGGGGTCGAAGGGCAGGTCGCCGTGGCTGTGGGTGCGGTCGTGGACCATGTCCCAGAGCACGAAGGCGGCCTCGCAGCGCTTCTGGTCCTGGACCATGGCGGCGATGTCCTCGGGCAGCTCGATGCCGAGGATGTCGACGGCGGCCTCGGTGACCTTGCGGAAGCGGGCGGCCTCGCGGTCGCAGAAGATGCCGCCCCAGCTGAAGCGCTCGGGGGCCTCGCGCACGGCGATGGTCTCGGGGAAGAGGACGGCCGAGTTGGTGTCGTAACCGGCGGTGAAGTCCTCGAAGGTGATGCCGCAGAACAGCGGGTTGTCGTAGCGGGTGCGCTCCAGCTCGGAGAGCCACTCCGGCCAGACCATGCGCAGCACGACCGCTTCGAGGTTGCGGTCCGGGTTGCCGTTCTGCGTGTACATCGGGAAGAGCGCCAGGTGCTGGAGTCCGTCCCGGCGGTCGGCGGCCGGCTGGAAGGCCAGCAGGGAGTCCAGGAAGTCCGGAACCCCGAAGCCGCCCTCGACCCACTTGCGCAGGTCGGCGACGAGCGCGCGGTGGTACGCGGCGTCGTGCGGGAGCAGCGGGGAGAGCTGCTCGACGGCGGCCACGATGCGGTCGACCGCGAGCTCGGCGAGGGCGCGGTTCGGCGCGTCCTCGGCCTCGAAGTCGATGGACCCGTCCTTGCTCTGCCAGGGACGAATCTCCTCCACGGCATTCTTGAGCTCGGGCCAGGCAGGGTGTTCGATCACCGGAGCAGCGGTGGATATCCCCCCACCGGTCACGTCCTGCACAAGAATTTCCGTCATGCCTCTTCCTCCACAGGAGAACCTCGCGTCAACACACCGTATAGGTCTGCGGTTCCTTCAGACAAGAGGGGGAAGAGAAATTATCCTGCGCAACCCCCATGGTCACCGTGAATTTTCCTGTCGGGGAGGGTTGAGGCCATCGCATCCGCCGCGCCGGGGGTGACCCCGTGAAGCGCTCCGGGCGCCCCGTGGAGCCCCGTGCGCCCGGAGCGGCTCCCTCCGACGCCCCGCGCGCGTGCGCTTCCTTCTCGCGACGAAGTCATTAGGCTGCGCGACGAGCCGCACCGGGAGCCCGGAGGGACCCGGACCCGGGCCCGGACATCGACGGACCCGGACATCGACGGAAGCGAGAAGATCTTGAGTTTCCTCACCATCGGTCATCGCGGAGTCATGGGCGTCGAGCCCGAGAACACCCTGCGCTCCTTCGTCCGGGCCGAGCAGGCCGGGATGGACGTCATCGAGCTGGATCTCCATCTGAGCAAGGACGGCGCCCTCGTCGTCATGCACGACGCCGACGTCGGCCGGACCACCGACGGCAGCGGCCCCATCGCCGAGAAGACCCTCGCCGAGCTACGCGAGCTGGACGCGGGCGCCGGGGAGCGCGTCCCCGTCTTCGAGGAGGTCCTGGACGCGGTGCGGTCGCCGCTCCAGGCCGAGATCAAGGACGTGGCCGCCGCCCGGACGCTCGCCGAGGTGCTGAACCGGCGAGACCTCGTGGCGCGCGTGGAGGTCCTCTCCTTCCACGACGAGGCCCTCGTGGAGATCGCCCGGCTGGTCCCCGGCGTGCGGACCGCGCTCGTCGCCGACCTGTGGGGTGCCGACCTCGTGGACCGGGCGAAGGCGGTCGGCGCCGGCGCCCTCGTCCTGAACATCCGGCACCTCACCCTGGACACCGTCGAGCGCGCGCACCGGGAGGGTCTGCGGGTCATCGGCTGGGTCGTGAACACCCAGGACCACCTGCGGCTGGCGCGCGCCCTGGAGCTGGACGGCGCGACGACCGACTACCCGGAGATCCGTCGCACCGGCCGCTTCACGGCCTGAGTCCCGGCCCGGGGGTCCGGCCCGAGTCCCGGCCCCCGGCCTCAGAGCAGCGGCCTCAGGCCAGCGGCTTCACCAGGAGCTCGAACTGCAGGTCGTCCCGCTGCGGGACACCGAAGCGCTCGTCGCCGTACGGGAACGGGGTCATCTCTCCCGTACGGCGGTAGCCGCGCCGCTCGTACCAGGCGATGAGCTCCTCTCGCACGGAGATCACCGTCATGTGCATCTCGCGGACGCCCCAGAGCTCCTGGACCCGGCGCTCCGCCTCGGCGATGATCACTCGGCCCAGACCGGCGCCCTGGAGCTCGGGGCGGACCGCGAACATGCCGAAGTAGGCGGCGTCCCCGCGGTGTTCGAGCTGGCAGCAGGCGACGATCTCGCCGTCGCGCTCCACCACCATCAGCCGGCTGCCCGGGGTCGTGATGACGGCGCGCACCCCCTCGGCGTCGGTCCGCTGCCCCTGCAGGAGGTCCGCCTCGGTGGTCCAGCCGCCCCGGCTCGCGTCGCCGCGATAGGCCGACTGGACGAGCGGGACGAGGACCGGGACGTCGTCCTCGACCGCGTCGCGGTAGGCGATCCGGCCGGTGTCCTGGGATGTGGCGGTGTCCATGCTGTTCCGGTCTCCCCTCGGGGCGCTGACGATCCCCCGAGCGTAACGCCCCTGGGCGTGCTCCCCCCGCGTACGCCTGTGCGCTCGCGTAGGTCGGACCGCGCGCGGGCATCGACCCCGGGGAGACCCACGGGAGGTGTGTCGTGCACGGACCGGCGTTGTCGGGCTGGCTGTTGCTGACGCTGTGCGGGGCGAGCGGGGTGTACTGCCTGCTGAGGATGCGCAGGTGTGCGGGTGAGGAGCGCAGGGCGGCGGGGAGCGAGGCCGTGATGGGCTTCGGGATGGCCGCGATGTCGCTGCCGGCGGCCGTCCTCACGCCGCCCTCCTGGTCGTGGGCGGTGTACGTCGCCGTGTTCGGGGTGGCGGCCGTGCGCGCGTTGTCGGCGGTACGGCGCGGGGGTCACCATCTGCACCATCTGCTGGGCTCCTTGGCGATGGTCTACATGGCGGTGGCGATGGCGGTCCCGGCCCAGGGGGCGCACGGAGGGCACGCGGCCGGGAGCACCGGGGGCGTGCCCCTCCTGACGGGTGCGCTCCTCGTCTACTACGCCGTGTACGTGCTCCGCACGGGGGCGCGGCTCGTCCCGGTGGCGGTGCCCGCGGGCGGTCCGCCGGCGGCCTGGGCGAACCGGCCGGAGTTGGCGCTGGTGTGCCGGCTGTCGATGGCGCTCGCGATGCTGGCGATGCTCGTGACGCTGTGAACCCGTGACCCTGACCCGGCCGCCGTCGAAACCGTGGCGTACGTCACTTGGCGCGCGAGGCCATACCCCCGAGTAGCAGGCCCTCATAGGCTGGACACATGTTGGTCTCCCTCGCGCTGCTCGCGCTCGGCGTCCTGACCGCCGCCGTGGCCCCACGGCTGCTGGCACGGTCGGACTGGGCGGAACGCGAGCCCGTGGTGGCCCTGTGGATGTGGCAGTGCGTGGTGGCGGCGGTGCTGCTGAGCTTCGCACTGTCGATGACGTTCAGCGCCGCGGCCGCCTGGCAGGTGGTTCGGGGTCAGGTCTTCGCGCCCGCGCCGCGCGGGGTGATCGAGGCGTACGAACTGGGCACCCACCACCCCTGGTCGGCGGTGCTCGCGGTGGTCCTGGCCTGCGGCGGACTGTGGACCGGCGCGATGCTCGGCCGGGAGATCAGCCGCGCGCGGGCCCGCCGTCGGCAGCGCCGTGGCGAACTGCTCGTCCGTGCGCCCCTGTTGCCGGGCGAGGAGCCGAGCGGTGAGCGTCTCGTCGTGCTGGAGGGCGAGCGTCCGGACGCCTGGTGGCTGCCGGGGGCCGCGCCGCGGCTGGTCATCACGACGGCGGCGCTGCGCCGGCTGAAGGGCCGCCAGCTCGACGCGGTGCTCGCGCACGAGCAGGGACACGCCCGGGCCCGCCACGACTGGCTGCTGCACTGCTCCGGGGCGCTGGCGGAAGGCTTCCCGGGGATTCCGGTCTTCGCCGCCTTCCGCGGCGAGATGCACCGGCTGGTGGAGCTCGCGGCCGACGATGTCGCGTCGCGGCGGTTCGGGCGGCTGACGATCGCGCTGGCGCTGGTGGAACTGAACGAGGAGCGCGGGGTGTTCGGGCCCGGAACGACAGCGGACGCGGATCTTCCGCAGCGGGTCAACCGTCTCCTCACCGCCGCTCCGCGACTCACCGCCGGGCGGCGGCTGCGGCTGACGGCGACGGCGGCGTTCGTCCCGGTGGTGCCGGTCCTGGTGGCCTTCGTGCCCGCCCTGAGGGTGCTCGGATAGTCGGGGGACTGCGGCGTACCGGCGCGTGGTTCGGGGAAGATCGGTTCATGCGTTCCTCCGCCGTGGTCTCCGGTGCCCTGGCCGTACTGCTGCTCGTCCTCGTGGCCGTGGGCTGGCCGCCACTGCTCTCGCTGGACCGGTCGGTCTCCGAGGAACTGCACCGCAGCGCCGTGGCCGAGCCGGGTTTCACCCAGCTGAACCGGATCCTGAGCGACTGGGTGTGGGATCCGTGGACCATGCGCGCGCTGATCGCCGTCACGGTCGTGGTGCTGTGGTGCCGGCGCGAGCGGCCGCTCGCCCTGTGGCTGACGGTGACCAGCCTGCTGACGGCGGCCGTGCAGCAGGGCACGAAGTGGGCGGTGGACCGGGAGCGGCCCGGCTGGCCGGATCCGGTGGACTCCGCGCACTACGCGGCGTTCCCCTCGGGACATGCGATGACGGCGGCCGTGAGCTGCGGACTGCTGCTCTGGGTGCTCGCCCTGCACTGGCGGGAGGGTTGGCGCGGCTGGAGCGTGGCCGCGGTGGCCGCCCTGGTGTCGGTGCTCGGTGTGGGGTGGACCCGGGTCTATCTCGGGGTGCACTGGCCGTCGGACGTGGTGGCCGGCTGGCTGCTCGGCTGCTTCTTCGTGGTGGTGTCGATCCTCACGTTCCGCACGTACGGACGGGGCACCGGACGGGCCGGTCCGAGGGGCTCCGGGCGGAGCAGAATGGAG
Organism: Streptomyces sp. NPDC003035; assembly: GCF_042888285.1. Classification (NCBI taxonomy): domain Bacteria; kingdom Bacillati; phylum Actinomycetota; class Actinomycetes; order Kitasatosporales; family Streptomycetaceae; genus Streptomyces; species Streptomyces sp. NPDC003035. The sequence continues at coordinate 418,181 of NZ_JBIAPJ010000003.1, forward strand.
GAGACGCGATGAAGCCGCCTGCCCTGGACGATCCCCCGCGTCGCCCAGAGCAGACGGCAAACCCGCTGACCAGCCACGAAGGCGCGACAGCAGACTGCGCTGAGTATATTGGCTGCGAGCCAGTCAACGCAGGAGTCCAGCATGTCCCCGCGTAGCCCATCGGTCAATGAAGAGCTCCGGCGACGCTCCCGGGAGCGGCTGCTGCAGGCGACCGTCGAGCTGGTTTCGGAGCGGGGGTACGAGGCGACGACGCTGGGCGACATCGCCGAGCGCGCGGGCTCGGCACGTGGTCTGATCTCGTACTACTTCCCCGGCAAGCGGCAGCTCCTGCAGTCGGCCGTGCACCGGCTGATGCACCTCACGCTGGAGGAGGCGCTGGAACGCGAGCCGCGGACCGAGGACGGCCGGGAGCGGATGGCACGGGCCATCGACGCGATTCTCGGACTGGCGGTGGACCGCCCCGTGCTCATGCGGACGCACATGGCGGGCATCCTGCAGGCCGAGGGGTTCGTGCAGTGTCCGGAGCAGCAGCGGCTGGCGTTCCTGCTGCGGGACACGGTGACGCGCTACGGCTCCGCGAACGTCGACGCGGACTATCCGCTGCTGCGGGCGCTGCTGATGGGCGCCGTCGTGGCGGTGCTGCTGCCGGGGGCGCCGATGCCGATGGCCCGGCTGCGGGCGGAGCTGTTCCACCGCTACGGGCTGGACTGGGAGCAGGGCGTGCCGCCGGACGGGGGTCCGCCCGACGGCCTGCCCTTCACGGCGTCCGCGTTACGGAGCCGGGTGCCGTATCAGCCCTCGAAGGCTCAGCCTGCCAAGGCCCAGCCTGCGAGGGCTGGGTCCTCAGTGACTCAGTCCTCGAAGTCCTCGAAGTAGTCCGGCTGGGTCTGGACGTTGAGCGCGTCCATCCGGACACGCTTCGCCGGGTCCGTACGACGGTCGTCGAGCTTCAGCACGTCGAAGCCCTTCGCCATGTCGTTCGAGTAGATGTAGCCGTTGTAGTAGTACGCGGACCACGAGCCACCCGTGCTGATGGTGGTGGCGGAGAGCGGACCGCGCTCGAAGTAGGCGATCTCCTTGGGCTTGGCGGAGTCGGTGAAGTCCCAGACCGAGACACCGCCCTGGTACCAGGCCTGGACCATGAGGTCCTTGCCCTTGACCGGGATCAGCGAGCCGTTGTGGGCGACGCAGTTCTCGGTGTTCGCCTGGTGGCGGGGGATCTTGAAGTAGCTGCGGAAGACGAGCTTGCGGTTGTCGCCCTTGCCGACGATGTCGTAGATGCCGTCGGCGCCGCGGTTCGGGCCGACGGCCTCGTTGCAGGTCGCGCCGGAGCCGCCGCCGAGCTCGTCGGTGAAGACGACCTTGTTCGCCCTCTGGTTGAAGGTCGCCGAGTGCCAGAACGCGAAGTTGACGTTGTCCTGGACCTGGTCGATGACCTTCGGGTGCTCCGGGTCCTCGATGTCGAAGAGGATGCCGTCACCCATGCAGGCGCCGGCCGCGAGGTCCTTGCTCGGCAGCACGGTGATGTCGTGGCAGCCGGTGGTCTTGGAGACACCCGGGTTGGTGGGACTGCCGGGGTTGCCGCCTCCGTTCGGGCCCTCGCCCGGGAACAGGACGGGGAAGCTCACGATCGCGGCCTTCTCGGGCGCCTTGCGGGGCACCTTGATGACCGAGATGCCGTCGTGCGGAGGCTGGCAGTCCGGGAACGCGGCGTTGGGCGAGTACGAGGAGACGTAGACGTACACGTCCTTCTTCTTGGGCACCAGCGTGTGGGTGTGCGAGCCACAGGCGGTCTCGACGGCGGCGACGTACTTCGGGTTGGTGATGTCGCTGATGTCGAAGATCTTCATGCCCTCCCAGGAGGACTTCTCCGTGGCCGGCTGGCTGACGCTGGCACAGGAGTTGTCGCTGCGGGAGGAGTCGGTGGAGAGGAAGACGAGGTTGCCGGAGACGGAGATGTCGTTCTGCGATCCGGGGCACAGGACCTGGGCGACCGTCTTCGGGGCGCGCGGGTTGCTGATGTCGAAGATGCGGAAGCCGTCGTAGTTGCCGGCGAAGGCGTACGTGCCCTGGAAGGCCAGGTCGGAGTTGGTGCCCTTGAGAGCGTCCTTGGGGATGTTCACGAGGTGCTGGATGTTGTCGCTGTGGACGATCTCGTCCACGCCGGGTATCTCGCCGCTCTGGATGGCGGACCGGGCTTCGGCCGCCTGTTCCGAGCTGACGGTGCCCTGCGACGCCGGGGCGTCACCCGGGTCGGGTGTGGCGGCTGCCGGGCCCGCCGCGAGCAGGCTGACCAGCAGTCCGGCGGCGGCGGTCGCCACACCCAGACCTCTGATCCGAGCACGCGGGGTACGCGTGATGCGCGTGGTACGCAACGAAGTCACTCCGTCCTCCCTTGGATCCGTTCGTAGTTGAACGGGTGATGGACGTCGGCAGTATCGTCCTTAGCGTGCACATCTCAACAGATGGCAACACAGATGTCATGAATGTTTTTGCTCGACGCCCCTGAGAAGCATGCTAGGAACGGTGCTCGACGCACGTCCCTCGGTCCCTCGGAACCACCCCTGGAGGTCGCCTTGTTGAACCGCCGTATCCGTGGAGCTGTCGCCGTCGCGCTGTGCGCCGTGGCGATAGGGGCGCTGTCCGCCTGCGAGTCGGCCCCGGACGGCGGCACGCCGCAGGGCAAGGCGTCCACGGGCCCCGCGGTGGTGGCGCCCGGCAAGCCGGGCGAACCGGCGCGGCGGATATCGCCCGCCGAGGCGTCCCGGCTGCTGCCCGACGACAAGCCCAACGCGGCGGACTTCAGCTATGCGCAGATGATGATCGTCCATCACCGGCAGGCGCTCACGATGACCGCGCTGGCTCCGCAGCGCGCCGCATCGGCCCAGGTCAAGAAGTTGGCCGACCGGATCACGGCGGCGCAGAAGCCGGAGATCGACGCGATGGAGGGGTGGCTGAAGAACAACGGCGGCCCGCGTGAGCAGGGCGGTCACGACCACCACACGATGCCGGGCATGGCGACCGAGGCCCAGTTGGCGGAGCTGCGGAAGGCGAAGGGCGCGGCGTTCGACGAGCTGTTCCTGAAGCTGATGATCACGCACCACGAGGGGGCGGTGACGATGGCGGCCGAGGTGCTGGGGCAGGGGAACAACGTCCTGGTGGAGGAGATGGCGAACGACGTCATCGCGCAGCAGACGTCGGAGATCAACCGCATGCGCTCGATGTAGGTGCGGCTGGATGCCGGCGCGGCTCGACGGCGTGGGTCGGGATCGAGGGGGCGGGATCGGGGAGCGGCTCCGGGGCCGTCCGGGCGACCCGGCCCGTCGCGCGTCTCCCCCGCAGGGGCTTCCGGTGCCATGCTGGAAGCGTCTCGGCGGGAATCCCCGCGGCGGGAAGGAGTCCGGCCGTGCTGCGTGTCGCTGTCGTCGGTTCCGGGCCCAGCGGGGTCTACACGGCCCAGTCGCTGGTCCAGCAGTCGGTGGTGCCCGGGGTGCGGGTCGACGTCCTGGACCGGCTGCCCTGCCCGTACGGTCTGGTCCGTTACGGTGTCGCGCCCGACCACGAGAAGATCAAGTCGCTGCAGCAGAACCTGCGGGTGGTCCTGGAGGACGAGCGCGTCGGGTTCGTCGGCAATGTCGAGGTGGGTGCGCGGGGGCTGACCCCGGCCCGGCTCCTGGAGCTGTACCACGCGGTCGTGTACTGCGTGGGCGCGGCGCGGGACCGTCGGCTCGGGGTGCCGGGCGAGGACCTGGCGGGCAGCCACTCGGCGACGGAATTCGTCTCCTGGTACAGCGCCCATCCCGATGCCGTGGGCCACGGGTTCCCCCTCGACGGGCGCTCAGCGGTGGTGATCGGCGTGGGAAACGTGGCGGTGGACGTCACCCGGATCCTGGCCCGGGGCGCGGACGAACTGCGGGCCACCGACGTGCCGCAGGGGGCCCTGACGGCCCTGGCGGCCAGCCGGGTCCGCGAGGTGCACATGGTGGGGCGGCGGGGCCCCGGCCAGGCCAAGTTCACGACGAAGGAGCTGCGGGAGCTGGGCGGTCTGGAGGGTGCGCGGGTGGAGGTGGAGCCGGCGGACCTGGCTCTGGATCCCTCGTTCGCGGACCCCGCGGCACTGCCTGCCGTGAACCGGCGCAATCTGGAGGTCGTCCGCGGATGGGCGACGGGCGCCGGGGACGCGGTGGCGCAGGAGGCGGCGCGGCGCATCCGGCTGAGGTTCTTCCTGCGGCCGGTGGAGCTGCTCGGCGAGGACGGCCGGGTGGCCGCCGTCCGCTTCGAACGGACGGAGCCGGACGGAGCCGGCGGTGTGCGGGGCACGGGACGGTACGAGGAGATCGAGGCCCAGCTGGTCCTGCGGGCGGTCGGCTACAAGGGGATCGCGCTGTCCGGGCTGCCGTTCGACGAGGCCCGCGGGGTCGTCCCGAACGAGGCGGGGCGGGTGCTGCGGGACGGTGTGCCGTCGGCGGGCGAGTACGTCGCCGGCTGGATCAAGCGAGGCCCCACGGGGGTCATCGGCACCAACCGGCCGTGCGCCAAGGAGACGGTGACCTCCCTGCTGGCCGACGCGGCGGAGCTCTCCGCGCGACCGGTGACGGCCGACCCCGTCGGAGCGCTGCGGGACCTGGGCCACGAACCGGTCGCCTGGCCCGGCTGGCTCTCCATCGAGCGCGCGGAGTCGGCCCTGGGCGTCTCCCTGGGCCGCGGCCGGGTGAAGATCCCGGACTGGGCGGGACTCCGGGCGGCCGCGCGGGAGGGCCCGTGAGGACCCGGGGGCGCAGGAGCTGGCGCGTGAGCCCGTGGGCGGCGTGGCTGGCGCGTGAGCCCGTGGCGGCGTGAGCTGGCGGCGTGAGCCGGCGGCGGCCTGAGCCCCTGGCGATCCCGCACGTCACGTAGCGGGTCCCGCCCGCTTCAGGCTCCCAGGCGCTGCTCCTGCGCCCCGGCCGCCCGCAGGACGCTGTCGAGGAGGCCGGGGAAGAGGGCGTCCAGGTCGTCGCGGCGCAGGGCGTTCAGTTTGGCGGTGCCCCGGTAGATCTGCTGGATGACGCCGCTCTCGCGCAGCACGCGGAAGTGGTGCGTCGTCGTCGACTTGGTCACCGGGAGGTCGAAGAACGAGCAGCTCAGCTCGGTGCCCTCGCGCGCCATGTCGCTGACGATCCGCAGCCTCACCGCGTCGGACAGCGCGTGCAGCACACCCTCCAGGCGGATCTCCTCCCGCGCGGGGTGGTCCAGGACCCGAGGGTTGGTCGCGGTCGTCATGGCGGCGGCTCCAGTTCATCCGGGGTACGCACCCATCGTACGAGAACTCTCGTAGTTTGACAGATGGCGTACTACGATGAGTATCGTACGACCATCAACCGAAGGCCCCTTGAAACGGAGTCCGCCATGAGCGTCGCCCTCTTCGAGCCGTACACCCTGCGGTCGCTGACCATCCCGAACCGGGTGTGGATGGCGCCGATGGACCAGTACTCGGCAGAGGTGTCCGGCCCGAACGCGGGCGTCGCCCACGACTGGCACTTCGCCCACTACGGCGCCCGCGCCACCGGCGGTACGGGCCTGATCCTCGTCGAGGCCACCGCGGTCTCCCCCGAGGGCCGGATCAGCCCCGCCGACCTCGGCATCTGGAACGACACCCAGGCCGAGGCGCTCCGCCGCATCGCCCGGTTCCTGAAGGAGCACGGCACCGTGCCCGGCATCCAGCTCGCGCACGGCGGCCGCAAGGCGTCCACCAAGCGTCCCTGGGAGGGCCGGGGCCCTGTCGCACCGGACGACCACGGCTGGCAGCCGCTCGGACCGAGCCCGGTCCCGTTCGCCGAGGGCTACCCGGTCCCGGTCGAGCTGACGGTCGAACAGATCAAGGAGATCGTCGGCCAGTTCGCGGACGCGGCCCGCCGCGCGCTCGACGCCGGCTTCGAGGTCGTCGAGGTGCACGGCGCCCACGGCTACCTCATCAGCTCGTTCCTCTCCCCGCACAGCAACCACCGCACCGACGCGTACGGCGGCTCCTTCGAGAACCGCACCCGGCTGGCCCTCGAAGTCGTCGACGCCGTACGGGCGGTGTGGCCCGAGGAGCTGCCGGTCTTCTTCAAGATCTCGGCCACCGACTGGCTCGGGGAACAGGGCTGGACGCCGGACGAGACCGTGCGCCTCGCGGCCCTGCTCCAGGAGCACGGGGTCGATCTCCTCGACGTCTCCAGCGGCGGCAACGGCGGCCCCGCCGAGATTCCGGTCGGCCCCGGCTACCAGGTGCCGTTCGCGGCCCGGGTGAGGGCCGAGACCGGCCTGCCCGTCGCCGCCCTGGGACTCATCACGGAGCCCGAGCAGGCCGAGAAGATCCTCGCCAACGGGGAGGCCGACGCCGTCCTGCTCGGGCGCGAGCTGCTCCGCGACGCCTCCTGGGCCCGCCGGGCGGCGCGCGAACTGGGCGCGCAGACCCATGCGCCGAGCCAGTACGCCTGGGCGATCTGAGCACTCCCTCCCCTGCGGACTTCTCCCCGGGTCGACGCGGCACACGGCGCCGACCTGGGGAGAAGCCCGTTCCGGGGGCCGCTGTCAGTGGCGGGGTGCAGACTGGCCCGTATCCGCGACAACGGCGTCCTGGAGGTGTCGGCCATGCCCGACGTAGTTCTGACCGTAGGCACCCGCAAGGGTCTGTTCATCGGCCGAAGGCGCGACGGCCGATGGGAGTTCGACGATCCCCACTTCAACGCGCAGGCGATCTATTCGGTCGCCATCGACACCCGAAGGTCCACGCCCCGGCTCCTCGTCGGCGGCGACAGCTCGCACTGGGGTCCGTCCGTCTTCCGCTCCGACGATCTCGGCGCCGGCTGGACCGAGCCGCCGAAGCCGGCGGTGAAGTTCCCCAAGGACACGGGCGCGTCGCTGGAGCGGGTCTGGCAGCTGCACCCCGCACCCGCGCACTCCCCGGACGTCGTCTACGCGGGGACGGAACCGGCCGCGCTCTTCAGATCCGAGGACGGCGGCGCGTCGTTCGAGCTGGTGCGTCCGCTGTGGGAGCACCCCACGCGGTCCCGGTGGATGCCGGGCGGGGGCGGCGAGGCCGTGCACACGATCGTGACGGATCCGCGCGATCCGGAGGCGGTGACGGTCGCGGTGTCGACGGCCGGGGTGTTCCGCTCGCGCGACGGAGGGGCGAGCTGGAACCCGTCCAACCAGGGGGTGTCCGCGGTGTTCCTGCCGGATCCGAACCCGGAGTTCGGTCAGTGCGTGCACAAGATCGCGCAGGACGCGGGTGACCTGGACCGGCTCTATCTGCAGAACCACTGGGGTGTGTACCGCAGTGACGACGCGGGGACGAAGTGGACCGACATCGGTGCCGGACTCCCCTCCGACTTCGGCTTCACGGTGGTCGCGCACCCCCATCGACCCGATGTGGCCTATGTGTTCCCCATCAACGCGGACGAGGACCGGGTGCCCGCCGGACGCCGCTGCCGTGTCTATCGCACGAGTGACGCGGGAGGCAGCTGGGAGGCGCTGACGACCGGCCTGCCGGAGGGCGACCACTACGGCACGGTGCTGCGGGACGCGATGTGCACGGACGACGGCAGCCCGGCGGGCGTGTATTTCGGCAACCGCAACGGCGAGGTGTACGCCAGCGCGGACGACGGCGACAGCTGGCAGCTCCTGGCCGAGCACCTGCCGGACGTGCTCTGCGTGCGCGCGGCGGTGGTCGGGTGAGCGGACGGGCGGGCCCCACCCGAGGCTGACCACGGGCGGGCCGACGAGGCCCTCAGGGCAGCTGCCAGTCCACCGGTTGCGCGCCGAGGCGGACGAGGAGGTCGTTCGCGCGGCTGAAGGGGCGGGAGCCGAAGAAGCCGCGGTCGGCCGACATCGGGGAGGGGTGGGCGGACTCGATCGCCGGCAGGTCGCCGAGGAGCGGGCGGGCGTCGCGGGCGTCGCGTCCCCAGAGGATCGAGACCATCGGCTTTCCGCGCGCGGCGAGGGCGCGGATGGCCTGCTCGGTCACTTCCTCCCAGCCCTTGCCGCGGTGGGCGGCGGGCTTGCGGGGGGCCGTCGTCAGCGCCCTGTTGAGGAGGAGCACGCCCTGTCGGGTCCACGGGGTCAGGTCGCCGTTGGAGGGCCTGGGCAGGCCGAGGTCGGTGTGCAGCTCCCGGAAGATGTTCTCCAGGCTGCCGGGCAGGGAACGGACCTCGGGCGCGACCGCGAAGCTGTGGCCGATGGCCATCCCCGGGGTCGGGTAGGGGTCTTGACCCACGATCAGCACCCGCACCTCGTCGAAGGGCTGCTGAAAGGCCCGCAGGACGTGCTGTCCCGCCGGCAGGTAGGTCCGTCCCGCCGCGATCTCCGCACGCAGGAAGTCGCCCATCGCCGCGACACGGTCGGCCACGGGACGCAGTGCCTCGGCCCAGCCGGGCTCCACCAGTTCACTCAACGGTCTAGCTGCCACGGCAGATCACCCTACCGGCCCACCGGAGTCACCCGAACCGGGGCTAGGGTGCGCGATGTCGTCACTTCTCTCATCTCCGGAGCGGGTCCATGAGGTCGTACGTCTCCAGCGCCGACGCCTGGGTGGTCGGGGTCGACTCGGGTGGGTCCGGGCTGCGGATCGCCCTCGGGCGGGCGGCGGACGGGGTCGCCGTGGAGACCGTGGCGTCCCGTGAGCCCGTGCGGACCGGTCCCGGGGGGATCGAGGCGGCCCCTCTCCTCGCGCAGGTGCTGCCCGCCGTCGAGGCGATGCGGGGCCGCGCGGGGGCGGGGGCCGTCGTCGCCGTGGCGGTCGGGGCCGCCGGAATGGCGACGCTCGGCGACGAGCTGCGCGCCGTGCTGCCCGGCGCTCTCGATCAGGCGCTCGGCGTACGGCGTCTGGCGCTGGCCGCCGACGCCGTCACCGCGTACGCCGGGGCCCTCGGGCAGCGCCCCGGGGCCGTCGTCGCGGGCGGCACGGGTCTGATCGCGCTCGGCACGGACCTGAACACCTGGCGCAGGGCCGACGGCTGGGGCCATCTGCTCGGCGACTGCGGCAGCGGTGCCTGGATCGGCCGGGCCGGCCTGGAGGCGGCGATGCGGGCCTTCGACGGGCGGCGCGGCGGTTCTCCGGCGCTGCTCGCCCGGGCCGAGGAGCGGTTCGGTCCCGCGGCGGGACTGCCGGCGGCGCTGTACCCGCGGTCCGACCGGCCCGCCGTGCTGGCCTCCTTCGCACCCGAGGTCGCGCACGCCGCCACGGCCGGTGACCCGGTGGCGGCGGAGATCCTGCGGCGGGCCGCCGCGCACGTGGCCGAGGCCGCGTCCGCCGTGTGCCCGGCCGCGGGTGCGCCCGAAGTGGCTCTGACGGGTGGCCTCTTCATGATGGGTGACCCGCTCCTCGTACCGCTGCGGGCGGAGCTGGCGGACCACCTGCCGCACGCTCGCCCGACGCCGGCGGCCGGGGATCCGCTCGCCGGATCGCTCGCCCTCGCCGCCTGGCTGGCCACGGACACGCTCCGGCTGCCCACGGAGCCGCGGCTGCTGCAATTGACCCGGTAAACGACGGTTCGGACAAAGAGGGGCAGATTACGCTCTGCTGCACCTCACCGCACTGCGCGGCGGGCGAAACCAGTAACATGCGGCGCCATGAGCTCCCCCACTGGGCCTGCTTCCGGCCTGCCTGTACGAATGCCGCGACCCCGTCAGCCCGGACGGCACCGTCGCCCCGAACCCGTGGCGGCTCCCGAGGGTGCTCCCGCGCTCGTTCTCGCCGTCCCCGGTACGCCGTCGGCCGCCATACGCTCGCTGGCCGAGGAGGTCGTGAGCATCGCCCGCTCCGAGCTGCCCGGCCTGGACGGCGTGATCGGCTACCTGGACGGTGACGACGCCGAGTACCCCACCCTCGAGAACGTGCTGACGCGCGCCGAGACGCTGCGCACCGAGCGGTACGAGCTGGCTCTGGCCGCCGGCCGCGAGGTCAGCGCCCCCGAGGGTCCTGCCGCCGTCGTGGTGCCGCTGCTCGCCGGCCCGGACAGCGCCCTGATGCGCCGGATCCGCCAGGCCGTGATGGACAGTGGCAACGTCGCCGAGCTGACGGACGTCCTCGGTCCGCACCCGCTGCTCGCGGAGGCCCTGCACGTGCGCCTGTCGGAGGCCGGTCTGGCCCGTGCCGACCGCGCCCGGCTCTTCACGGTGGCCACGGCCGCCGACGGCATCGTCCTGGCCACGGTCGGCGGCGAGGAGGCCGTGCAGGCCGCAGGCATCACCGGCATGCTCCTGGCCGCCCGGCTGGCCGTCCCGGTCATGGCCGCCGCGCTGGACCAGGAGGGCTCCATCACCGCGATCGCCGAGCAGCTGCGCGGTTCCGGCTCCGTACAACTGGCGCTCGCCCCCTACCTGATCGGTCCCGAGCTGGCCGACGGCCTGCTCGACGCGGCCGCCAAGGAGGCCGACTGCGCCGCCGCCGAGCCGCTGGGCGCCTACCCGGCGATCGGCAAGCTGGTGCTCTCGCAGTACACGGCCGCGCTGGGCATCGCCCCGCAGCAGGGCGCCCCGGCCGTCTGATCGCTCCACGGCATACGGAAGGGCCCGCACCGGACATGTCCGGTGCGGGCCCTTCCGTATCGCTCGTACGCCGCTGGTCTCAGCCGATGACCACGCAGGAGGCGGCCGGGGCCTCGATCGCGCCGGCGCGGCGCGGAACACCGCTCTGCGCGTCGATGTCGAACCAGGTCACGTCGCCGGAGCGCTCGTTGGCCGCGTACAGCCGCCTCCCCGAGGGGTCGAGGGCCAGGTCGCGGGGCCACCGTCCGCCACAGGGCACGGTGGCGACGAGGACGGCCTTCTCGCCGTCGGGGTCCAGGGCGAGGACGGCGATGGTGTCGTCGCCGCGCACGGCGGCCCAGAGGAAGCGTCCGTCGGGGGCGACGACCACCTCGGAGGGGTAGCTCGGCCCGGTGGCGCCTTCGGGGACCACGGGCGTCTCCGCGACGGGTGTGAGGGTGCCGGCGGTCGCGTCCCAGCGGCAGACGGTGAGGGTGGGCTCCAGCTCGTTCAGGACGTAGGCGTGGGTCCCGTCCGGGTGGAAGGCCAGGTGGCGCGGGCCCGTACCGGGGCGCAGGGCGGTCTCCCCGTGCGGGCGCAGGGCACCGGAGCGGGCGTCCAGGGCGTAGATCCGTACGGAGTCGGTGCCGAGGTCCACGGCGGTCGCCCAGGCTCCGCCGGGTGCGGGCAGGACCTGGTGGGCGTGCGGGCCGCTCTGGCGGTCGGCGACCGGTCCGGAGCCTTCGTGCCGGGCGACGTCGGTGGCCGGGCCGAGCGCGCCGTCCGGGCCGACGGGCAGGGCGGTGACGCTGCCGGAACCGTAGTTGGCGGTGAGGACGTGGCCCGCGGCGACGGCGAGGTGGGTGGGTCCCGCGCCGCGCACGGCCACGGGAGCGCCGAGGGGCCGCGGTACGGCTCCGGTCACGTCGAAGGCGGCCGCGACGCCTTCCTCGGTCTCGGAGACGGCGTACAGCACGGTGCCCGCGAGGGCGAGGAAGGACGGGTCGGCGAGCGCGTCGGTGGCGCCGGTGACGGTCAGGGCGCCGGTGGAGGCGTCCACGTCGGCGGTGAGGATGCCGCGGCCCCCGTCCGAGGTGAACGATCCGATGAAGGCCCGTACCGGTTCCCGCGCGTCTGTGCCGCCCATGGCGTCTCCCCTCTCCGCCGGGCGGTCACGGCCGACCGCCCGCGTCGTCGGGGCCGACGGTAGCAGGAGGTCTAGACCAAGTGGGGTCAGGCCGGGGGGGAATCGCCTAGGGCCTGTCTCTTGGATCAGGCCGGATCGGCGAGCGGCGTCTGGTGCGTGCGATCGCAAGGCGGAGGAGAGAGTCCATGCGGAGCATCGACGACTGACGACAACGCAGCGAGCGTGCGTGCCAGGCGTCGCGAGCCCGGCATGATCCAAGAGACAGGCCCTAGGCCGTTTCCTTCGGATCAGGCCGGATCAACGAGCGGCGTCCGGTGCCGGGCGTCGGGAACCCTGCAAGATCGGAAGAGACGGCCTAACGGGTGGGTGAGGACGGCGCCACTTCCGAGAGGGTCTTCCAGAGCGTGGTGAGCGCGAGGAGCTGTGCCAGGAAGAACGCCACCGAGGCGAAGCGCATCTGATAGATGTACGCGACCATGCCCGCATTGGTGGCCCAGTAGCGGCGCTCGTTCTGGAAGGTCTGCAGGTCCATCACCAGACCGGTGCACGTCATCACCGAACCGAATGCCGCAATCGCGCCGATCACTTGGGGTACGGCCTCTCCGACGACGTGGGCGACGAGGAAGCCGGCCGCCTCCGGGACGGCGAACGCGAGCGCGACGAAGAGCGCCTTCGTCGGCCCGTGACGGCCCGGCAGGTCGCGCCAGAGCGCCCCGAGGAAGAATCCCGCGACGAGCCATGCGATCTGCCAGAAGAGGAGAGTCACCATGATCCAGGGGAATCCCGCCGGATCCTCCGCGTACACCGCCCAGGAGTCACCCTTCACCACCTGGGTCCAGTACAGCAGGCCCGTCGCGGGCAGCCCGAAGAGAGACGCGACGACGGCTCCCCGGCGGGCGTTGCCCCACCAGGTGACCATCGGGCCGCAGGCGAAGGGCAGATCGACCGGCCTCACTCCGGCCGGGAGCGACTGGTCCAGCCGGTCGATCTGGGCCTCGAGCGACTCCCGCTCCACGCGGTCGGTGTCGGCCGTGCCGAGATGACTCAGACGGGCCTGCAGCTCCCGGAACCGGCGCGCCAGACGCAAGATGTCGGCCCGTTCGGTCCGTGAGATCGTCATGCCGAGCGGAGCGTTGTCGGTGAAGGGCCGCTCCAGCACGGAGACGGATGAGCCTAGGGCCAGCACTCCCCAGGCCGTGCCCAGGCACAGCAGCAGGGAGAACGCGTAGGCGGACAGACCGTAGTAATACGCGGGTGGCGCGAGGGTGATGGCGAAGAGGACCAGGAGGAGGAACTTCTCCGCCGGCGCCGGTGTGAACGCCGTCTTGTCGTATTGCTCGACCCGACAGACCCGCAAGACTCCCAGCACGGCCAGCGGAGCCAGGATCGACACGATGGCCAGCAGCGGCTCAACAACGAGCTCAGGGAACTGCCACCACCATCCGTCGAGCTCCCCGTCCCACTTCTCCTGAAACTCCGGCCGATCGGGGTCGCCGAGCCAGCTGACCCGGTCCCAGGAGCGTTGGAAGGCGAGATAGCTCCACAGGACGGTGCCCATCGCCGCCACGACGGCGGCGGGCACCATCACGCGCGCCGGGATCCTGGTTTCCCGGATCAGCAGGATCCGTTGCGTCGCGGCGAACACACCGAGCCAGCACACGGACATCAACACGGTGCAGACCAGGGCCGCCACGGTCAGGCCCGGCGTGGACAGCACGAGATCGGCGGAGGGGAGGAGGGCGACCTCGTACACCTCCGCCACCACGTACCAGACGAGGATCACCAGCACGAGTGCGCTCACACTCACGCGCAGGCGCGTGGACCGGCTGCCGAGGAAACACAACGCAAGCCCGAGGAACGCCAGGCTGAACACCGACAGCGTCGGAGAGTAGTCCGAGATCATGGACTTGGCGACAAGTCGGTACAGGTTGTCGCCAAGGTTCACGAGCAGCCCCAGGAAGATCAGGAGGACCGACCACCACCGCAGCAGGCGCAGTGCTCGCGACTCGTCCGGCAGCGTCTTGCCGGCCCGGCTGCGCCTCAGCCGTCGAGCCGCGACGAGCAGCAGGGCGCCCGAGGCGACGTACCAGAACGCGTCTGAGGCACTCCAGACGCCCCATGTTTCCCAGGCCGCCCAACGGGGCTCGTGGGATGCAGTGATGTAGTTCCATCGCTGCACCGCCGGTGGGCGGAAGGTGACCGCGGGGTACCGGCCGGGCCGCACGTGCCGCCAGCCCAGCTTCGATCCGCCTTCGCCGAAGGCGGGTGGAGGTGTCGCCATCAGGGCTCCGGGGCCACTCAGGTTGACCTCGACGCGTTCCCAGTCCGCGGCCTTGAGGGCGATCGCGGGCGTCAACTCGATGTGCCAGTCCTCGTTCTCCGCCGTCAGCTTCCACGGGCCGACGGCGGAGGACGAGGACTGCACCCATGTGCTGGCCTCGTAATGGACCCTGACCCACTGGCCATCCGCCTTCACGGCCACCGGCTTGAACCGCCACTCGGAGTCAAGGAAGTCGTCCTGCTCCAGCTCAGGCTTGCCCACCAGGCACCGCAGCGCCGAGCGGTAGAGCGGAGAGTGCCCATCAAGGAGCAGGTCTGATGCGTGCGCCCAGGTTGCGGGCACGCCGACGTCCATGGTGCTCACGAGCATGCTGTAGGCATTGCCGCGGTGCTTGAACTCGGCGAGCGCCGTCACCGTGGCCTGCTTGAGCTGATCGGTTCGACAGCCCGGCGAGGCGAGTGCGGAGGCGTCGGCTCTTCCCGCGGCGGGGAGCACGAGGCAGAGGAGGAGCAGCAGGACGTGCAGAGGGCGCGGCGGGGAGCATCCGTGACGGATCACCGCCACAGGATCCTCCCGGCGCACGGCCTCCGACGCCCCGCGTCGCGCCGACGCGCAGGCAGGTCCACCCCAGCAGCCGACTAGGGCATTCCCTTCGGATCATCTGATCGTTGGTTGATGCGTGTCGTTGACTGACGCCCAGTGGGCGAGGATCGAGCCGTTGCTGCCGGACCGGACACCTCGGCGGGGTGGGCGGTGGCGCGATCACCGGCAGGTGATCGACGCGATCGCGTACAAGTACCGTACCGGCACGCCATGGATGGACCTGCCCGAGCACTTCGGATCATGGAAAGGCGCCCACAACCGGCTGCGGAAATGGGCCGCCGACGGAACCTGGGAGAACGTCTTCACCGCCCTACTCGCCCAGGCCGACGCCGAAGGCGACCTCGACTGGATCGTCTCGGTCGACGCCACCATCGTCCGGGCCCACCAGCACGCCGCCGGGGCCCGTCAAAAGGGGCCCCGGCCGGCGAGCCGGACGACCATGCCCTCGGACGGTCCCGCGGCGGACTGACCACCAAGATCCACCTCGCCGCGGACAGCCACTGCCGGCCACTAGCGTTCGTCCTCACCCCAGGACAGGCCGGTGACGCACCCGCGTTCCCCGAAGTCATGGCCCGCTTACGGGTGCCGCGGCCGATCGGCCGCCCCAGGACCACCCCGGAAGTGGTCCTGGCCGACAGGACTGCTGGGCGCGAGCCAGCCTCGTCTTGTCAACAGAGCTCTCAGGCCCGGGCGTATTCAAAGGCTCGGCTCGCGCCCACGAAGGCCAACTCCCGCCGGCCTTCGCCTCCCATTAGGCGTACTCGTCCCGCGCAATCCGAACCAGACTGCGCCGGCGCGGGATCCGGGCGGTGATCCCCCAGCCCTCCGACCAGGCCGCGAACCGCAAACGGCGCGGCCGACTCGGCGGCCGTCCGCCCGCCTTCGACCGCGAGGCCTACAAACAGCGCAACACCGTCGAACGCTGCATCAACAGACTCAAGCAATGGCGCGGCCTCGCCACCCGCTACGACAAGACCGCCACCATCTACCTCGCCGGACTCCACATCGCCGCCATCTTCATCTGGTCAGCAAGATGATCCGAAAGAAACGCCCTAGGCCGCCGGGACGAGCGGGGCGCTCGGTGCCGTGCGCAGGGGTGCGGCCAGGTCGACCAGCGCGCGCTCGAGGCCGTACAGGTGGCCGAGGGCCGCCTCGGCGCCCGGGTGGTGGGGCGGCAGGGCCTCCACCACCACGGAGGCGGGGCTCGCGGGCCGGGCCGGCGGGACCAGGGCGTGGACGGCTGCCTCGACCCGCCAGGAGGCGGCGGCGAGCCGGGCGTCGTGGGAGGCGTCCGGGTCGGCGGCGACGGCGGCGAGCCCGCGGATCTCCCGGGCACAGTCGTCGAGCAGGGCCAGGACCCGGCGGGCGCGGGCCTTGCGGGCCCGCAGCGGGCTCAGCGGGTGGACGAGGGGCGCCAGCGAGAGCCGGACCCGGCCGAGCAGCACCTCCAGCTCCGCGGCGAGCGGCGCGGGGTCGGCGTGCGGGTCACCGGCGAGCCGCCGTGCCGCGGCCGTGGTGCAGTCGTGCACACAGGTCACGGCCCGCTCGATCCAGGCGTTGGTGGCGGCGTGGGTCGTCACGGGCAGCAGGGCGACACCGACGGCCGCGCCGAGCGCGCCGACCGCGGTCTCCTCGAAGCGGAGCAGCAGGAGCC
This sequence comes from Streptomyces sp. NPDC003035, assembly GCF_042888285.1. Classification (NCBI taxonomy): domain Bacteria; kingdom Bacillati; phylum Actinomycetota; class Actinomycetes; order Kitasatosporales; family Streptomycetaceae; genus Streptomyces; species Streptomyces sp. NPDC003035. The sequence continues at coordinate 434,354 of NZ_JBIAPJ010000003.1, forward strand.
CGGGGTGCAGGACGCCGAGCAGTCCGTACAGCAGCCCGGCCATGACGGTCACGAAGAACATCATCCAGCTGTACGACAGCGGGGCGGTGTAGAAGATGCCGAAGACGCACACGGCGACCAGGGCGGCGGTCGGGGCGGGGGCGCCGCCGAGCGGGATGGCGATCAGGAGTCCGGCGGCGATACCGGTGACCGTGCCGACGACCCGGCGGAAGCCGCGCACCAACGTCTCGCCGCGGGAGGCGGTGTTGACGAAGATCCACCAGGCGGTGCCCACGGCCCAGTACCAGCGCTCGTGCGAGATCAACTGACCGGCGGCGAGCGCGACGGCACAGGCGGCGGTGGCCTGGAATGCCTGCCGGGTGGTGGGGCGGTCGAAGCCCGTCCCGGGCAGCGGGGCGGGTGCGGCGGGCGGCGGGACGCGCCGCTCGATGCACCAGGCGACGAAACGGACCGCGCCCACGGCGACGAGCGCGAGGGCCACCGCCGCGTACAGCTCCGGCAGCTGCGCGGGCAGCGCGTGCAGGAACTGGGTGACGAAGAACATCATGAACGCGAAGATGCCCAGTGCGTGCCCGCGCGGGCCCCAGCGGCGGGCGTAGACGCCCGCGAAGACGACGAGCAGCCAGGAGGCGTCGCGCAGCAGGGGCGCGCCGTGCAGGGCGGTCGCCAGGGCGAGCACCGGGAAGCCGACGGCGGGCAGCAGGGCGGTGGTGACGACCTGCCGGCGGACGGTGGGGTCGCCGACGGTGAAGAGCGCGAGGAGCGCGGCGAGACCGCCGGTGAGGGAGGCGGTGAGGGAGAGCCCGGCGAGCTCGGCCGCGGCGACGGCGAGACCGACGGCAAGGACGGCGCGCGAGGAGACCCGCAGCCGGACCCGGCCCGGATCCGGGGCCACGAACACCAGCCGGACGAACCGGCGCCCGGCCGCCCGAACCTGCTTCACGGCGGTCCTGCCGCCCCCGCTGACGTACACACACCCTCTTCGCGTGATTCTCGTGCCCCGGCCTGCTTGTGGCGGCCCTGGACATGGGAAAGGCGCCGCGGGTCCGGTTCCGGCCGCGTCGCCGGTCCGGCGCGTGCGCGGCGCCATCTCTTCGTACTCTTCGGACAGGAAAACACCTGGACGCCCAGTGGCTCAACTCATCCGGTCGACAGTGGGCCATTGGTACAGTCACTGCAGGGACAACTTGACCAGAGGGAGGCCAACGGACCATGGCAGTGGACGAGCTCGACACACGCATCCTGCGGCTGCTCATCGAGCAGCCGCGCACCAGTGTGCGCGAGTACGCGCGGATCCTGGGGGTGGCCCGGGGCACGGTGCAGGCCCGGATCGACCGGCTGGAGCGGGACGGGGTGATCACCGCCACCGGTCCGGTCCTCTCCCCCGCGGCGCTGGGTCACCCGGTGCTCGCATTCGTGCACATCGAGGTCACCCAGGGGCATCTGGACGAGGTCGGCGACGCGCTCGCCGCGGTGCCGGAGATCGTCGAGGCGTTCTCGATCACGGGCGGCGGGGACCTGCTCACGCGAGTGGTGGCCCGGGACAACGGTCATCTGGAGGACGTGATCCAGCGGCTGATCCAGCTGCCGGGGGTGGTCCGCACCCGTACGGAGATGGCGCTGCGGGAGCGGGTCCCGCACCGGCTGCTGCCTCTGGTCGAGGCAGTGGGGCGAGCGTCGGCCCGGACCGGTTGATCCCGGGCCGGTCGATCCGGGTTGGACGTTTCTCCGAGGAGGGTGGCAGATGCTACGAGAATCGACCTCGTTCATTGCAGATGAGACCCCTTGCGGCCTAGCGTGGCGCACATGCAGTCCTACACCATCGGGCAGGCGGCGCGTCTGCTGGGCGTCAGTCCCGACACCGCGCGCCGCTGGGCGGACGCCGGCCGGATCGCGACCCATCGCGACGAGAGCGGCCGCCGTCTGATCGACGGCCGCGACCTGGCGGCGTTCTCCACCGTGATCGCGCAGGCGGCCCAGGGCGACGAGGAGGCCCCGTACACCTCGGCCCGTAACGCCTTTCCCGGCATCGTCACCGCGATCAAGCTCGGCGACGTCGCGGCCCAGGTCGAGATCCAGGCGGGCCCGCACCGGCTCGTGTCGCTGCTCACCCGCGAGGCCGTGGAAGAGCTGGGTCTGGAGGTCGGCATGCGGGCCACCGCCCGCGTGAAGTCGACCAGCGTGCACATCGACCGCGCCTGAGGCGCGGCATCCGCCGACCACGCGCAAGGAGTCCCGCCCTCATGTCCCTCACGTTCACCCGACGACGCGCCGCGGCCGCCGTCGTGACGGCCGCCCTGCTCGCCCCGCTCGCCGCCTGCGGCGACGGGGGTGGGAAGCATGAGGCCGGCGGCGCCACGACCTCCGGCTCCGCCGGCGGGACTCCCCCGGCCCACCTGACGGTGCTCGCCGCCGCGTCCCTCACCGACGTGTTCGAGACCGCCGGCGCGGCGTACGAGAAGCGGCACCCGGGCACGAAGATCACGTTCTCCTTCGCCGGCTCCCAGGAGCTCGTCTCGCAGGTCGCCCAGGGCTCCCCCGCCGACGCGCTCGTGACCGCGGACACCAAGAGCATGGAGAAGGTCGCCGCGGACACCGGCACGCCTGCGGTCATCGCCAGGAACCGGCTCGTCATCGCCACCGGCGAGGGCAACCCGCACAAGATCGACGAGCTCCGGGACCTCGCGGACACCCGGCTGAAGGTCGTGCTCGCCGCCCCCGAGGTCCCGGCCGGCGCGTACAGCCGGAAGGTCCTCGACGCCCAGAAGATCACGGTGAAGCCGGTCTCCCAGGAGCCGAACGTCCGCGCCGTCCTGAGCAAGGTCGAGATGGGCGAGGCCGACGCCGGACTCGTCTACCGGACGGACGCCGTCGGCGCCGCCGACAAGACCGACGCCGTCGAGATCCCCGACGCCCAGAACGCGATCGCCGCGTACCCGGCCGCGACGCTGAAGGGCTCGCGGCACGCCGAAGCGGCGGCCGCGTTCGTGGCCTGGCTGTCCACACCCGAGGCGCAGAAGATCCTCCGGGACGCCGGGTTCCAGCAGCCGTAACCCGGTACGAGGGGTGGCGGGCCGGTCCGATCCGGGGGGGCGGCGGCCTGCACGCCCCGCCGAGGAACAAGCGCCGCCCACCCCGCCGGGGGGGAGCCCTCACACCCCGCCCACCACCGACCCCAGGAACAGCGATGACACGTCTTCCCGGTCGCGCGGCCGGTCCGCGCACGCCGATCGCCCTCGCGATTCCGGCCCTGCTCGCCGTCGCGTTCCTGCTGCTGCCGCTGGTCGGCATCCTGGCCCGGACCGAGTGGGGTGAGATCGGCGGCCATCTGACGCGCCCCGGCACCGTGCAGGCGCTCGAGCTGTCGCTCGTCGTGTCGTTCTGGGCGCTCGGCCTGTCATTGCTGCTCGGCGTGCCGCTGGCCTGGCTGCTGGCCCGTGTGCCGTTCCGCGGCAAGGCGTTCGTCCGCTCCCTCGTCCTGCTGCCGATGGTGCTGCCGCCGACCGTCGGCGGCGTGGCGCTGCTGCTCGCGTTCGGCCGCCGCGGGCTCCTCGGCCCCTGGCTGGAGTCCACGTTCGGCATCACCCTCCCCTTCCACACCTCGGGCGCGGTCCTCGCCGCGACCTTCGTCGCCATGCCGTTCCTGGTGATCAGCCTGGAGGGCGCGCTGGGCGGGCTGCGGCCGCGGTACGAGGAGACCGCCGCCTCGCTCGGTGCCTCGCCGGTACGGGTCTTCTTCACCGTCACCCTGCCGATGGTCGCGCCCGGGCTGATCGCCGGAGCGGCCCTCACCTGGGCGCGGGCGCTCGGCGAGTTCGGCGCCACCATCACCTTCGCCGGGAACCTGCCCGGCACCACCCAGACGCTGCCGCTCCAGGTCTATCTGCTGCTCCAGGAGGAACCGGAGGCGGCGACCTCGGTCTCGCTGCTGCTGCTCGCCATCGCGATGGCCGTGCTGATCGCGCTGCGCGGCCGGTGGACCGGCGGCGCCCCGGCGGCCCGCCAGGCCGTCTCCCCACCCGCCGTCGACGAACCGGCACCGGTCCTGGACGCCACCCCCGCCGTACGGCCCGAGGAGCGGTGGGCGCTGCACGCCGAGGTGACCGGCTTCGACCGGCTCACCCTGGACGCGGAGCCCGGCACCACGATCGCCGTCGTCGGCCCCAACGGAGCCGGCAAGACCACCCTGTTGCGTGCCCTGCTGGGGCTGACCCCGCGCGCCCACGCGGAGCTCCGGCTCGGCGGGACCGACGTCACGGCGCTCCCTCCGCACCGGCGCCACGTCGCCTGGGTGCCCCAGGACGGAGCCCTGTTCCCGCACATGTCCGCGCTGGCCAACACGGCGTACGGGCTGACGGCCCGTGGCGTCCGGCGAGCCGAGGCACGGCGGGCCGCCCGGCTCTGGCTGGACCGGCTCGGTGTGGGTCATCTCGCCCACCGCCGCCCCGCCCAGCTCTCCGGTGGCCAGGCGCAGCGGGTGGCCCTGGCCCGCGCGCTCGCCGCCCGCCCCCGGCTGCTGCTCCTCGACGAGCCGCTCGCCGCCCTCGACCAGACCACTCGCGCCCATGTACGCCACACGCTGCGGACCCATCTCACCGGCTTCGGCGGTGTCTGTCTGATCGTCACGCACGATCCGGTGGAGGCCGTCTCGCTCGCTGACCGGGTCCTCGTGCTCGAGGACGGGCGGGCGATCCAGGACGACGCCCCGGCCGAGGTCACCCGCCACCCGCGGTCCCCGTGGGTCGCCCGGATGCTCGGGCGCAACGCCTGGCCCGGTACGGCCACCGCCGACGGTCTGGCGCTCGCCGACGGCGGCGCCCTGGTGGCCGCCGAGCCGCTGCCGCCCGGCACGGACGCGCTCGCGATCATCGCGCCGGAGGCCGTCTCCGTACACCGCGAGAAGCCGGGGGGCAGCCCCCGCAACGTCTGGCCGGGCACGGTACGGGAGATCACGGCGAGCGGCAGCCGGCTGCGTGTGCTGATCACCTCGGAGCGGGTGCCGTCCCTCGTCGCCGAGATCACTCCGCAGGCGGCGGCCGAACTGGGCCTGGCGGACGGCGTCTCCGTGTGGGCCGGGGTCAAGGCGACCGAGGTGACCGTCGTCGCCCTCTGACGTCCGGCGAGCGGCTCGGAGGATCCGAGGAAATGCGAGTGCCGGGCGGCCTGGGCGTCTGGCAGGGTACGCATGCCCCGCCACCGCCCGCGCCCTGGAGCCGTCGTGTCCCTGCCGCCCCGACTGATCCCGCTGCTCGACCAGTTCGACTTCGCGCAGCTACGGCTCCGGCAGCGCATCGCGGGGCCGTTCGTGGACAGCGGCAACGGTACGGACGTCGAGGTCGGGGAGCTCACCGACGAGGAGTACCTGTCGGAGCCGGTTCCGGGCTGCTGGTCGGTCCGCCGCCGCGCCGACGGTCCGGGCCCTCGGGCGACCGTCCTGACCGGCACGGGCGACTGGGGCCGCGACGCCACCCCGCCCCCGCACCCCGCGCCGCCGCCGTTCACCACCCTCGCCTGGCGGCTGAGCCACCTGAGCGAGCTCATGACGCTCCGCGCGGACCACACCGACGGCAGCCACAGCCTGACCCGTGACGACTACCGGATCTCCGGCGACGCGGCCTCGGCGATCGCGGCCTTCGACGCCGGGGCGGACGCCTGGCGGGAGGCCCTGCTCGCGGCCGACGACACGGCGCTCGACACGGTGGGGCACAGCACCTACCCGCACGGCAGCGATCCGGAGGATCCCTTCCTGGACGTCGTCTGGTGGGTCAACCAGGAACTGCTGCACCACGGGGCCGAGATCGCGCTGCTCCGCGATCTCCACCGGGCCCGCACTGCGTGACGGGCGGCGGGCGTCACGACCGACGCTCGATGGCGCCGTTCCCCCATCCGTGGGACGATTTGTATGAAATGACAACAGGCATGACGAAGCCGAGCAAAGAGGGCGCAATGTCTGCCATCAAGGAATCCATCGACATCTCCCGCCGCCCCGCGGAGGTCTTTCCCTACGTGACCGACCCGACGCACCTGCCCGAGTGGCAGGAGAGCGCCGTCTCGGTCCGCCCGCTGAGCGACGCGCCTCTCGCCGTCGGCTCGAAAGCCGCCGTGACGCGACACGTCGGGCGTCGGGACATCACGATGACGATGCAGGTCATCGATCTGGACCCGCCGAGGAGTTGGCACTTGCACGGCATCGACGGCCCGGTACGCGCCGACGTCCACGGCACGATCGAGCCGATCGACAACGGCGAGCACTCCCGGGTCACGCTGGCGGTGGACTTCGAGGGACACGGCATCGGCAAGATGCTCGTCCCCCTCGTCGTCCGCCCGCAGGTACGCAAGGAGCTGCCCAGGAACGAGCAGACCCTCAAGGGCATTCTGGAGGCCGGGGCCGCCCGGTGACGCCGGTCGCCTCGGACCGGCTCCGGCCTCAGGCGGATCGGATCAGCTGAACACCACCGAGCGAAGCTTCAGCCGCTCGGAGGCGTGGCCGCCGTGCGGCCGGAGGCTGAACCAGTCGCCCTCGCAGTCGGGGCCGGTGAAGACGGTGGCGGTGGAGCCGGTGTGGTTGCGCGGGGAGTGGGCGGCCGGCGTCCACTCCGGCGCGACCTCGAGAAGGGTGAGGCACACCCCGCTCGGCGGGTCCGTGAGGACGCCGAGCTGGGCCGGGCCGGCCGGGGCGTTGTAGAGGTAGGTGAACTGGCCCTCGGCCGCGGAGGCGGAGGGCGCGGAGGCGAAGAGCACGGCAAGGCCGCAGGCGGTCGCGGTGGCGAGGGCGCGCAGGCGCATGGGGGCATCCGTTCGTCGGCGTACGGCCGGAAAGATCTCCGGCCCCCCTGGCCCTCCCCCGGGACGGTTACGCCCACACCGGGGCCGACTTGCGGAAACGATCAGCCGTCGCCCGATCGGATGAGTGCGCCCCCACATGCAGTCCCCGGCGGTCCGTCTCCGGACTCGGACTTCCCAGCCGTCGCTGTCGGTCCTGAGATCCGGGAGGCTCCACCGGGGGCCTGGCCAGAGCCAGCGAGTGGGTCACGCGGGTCGGTGAACGTCTTCACCGGCGAGTGCGGCTCGCTCTGGTTTTCTGGTGTAATACGGATTTTCCTCCTTATTCGACCCACGTCAAGAGGGAGCGACGGGCCTCTCGAAAAAGGTCCCCGTACTGTCGTACTGCGATCACTCCGAACACCATTCAGACAACGAGCGACAGAGGTGGGTCATGTCCGGCGCGATGGTGGACGATCCGTACGAAGTTCTGGACGAGCGGTTCCGTACCGGCCGGTGTGCCAACGGGGACAGCCGGCTCGAACAACTCCACTCCGACTGCCGTTGGGCGGAAGGGCCGCTCTACCTGCCGGCATGGCGGCAGCTGATCTGGAGCGACATCCCCAACGACCGGATGCTGCGCTGGGACGAGACGACCGGCACGATCGGCGTCTTCCGCTCCCCCGCCGGCCATGTCAACGGCAACACGCTCGACCGCGAGGGACGGCTGATCAGCTGTGAGCAGGGCAACCGCCGGGTCACCCGCACCGAGCACGACGGGCGCGTCACGGTCCTGGCCGACCGCTTCGAGGGCAGGCGGTTCAACAGCCCGAACGACGCGGTCGTCCGCTCCGACGGCTCGGTCTGGTTCACGGATCCGGACTTCGGCATCACCAGCGACTACGAAGGCCATCGCGCCGAGAGCGAGATCGGCAGCTGCGACGTCTACCGGATCGACCCCGTGACCGGCGAGGTCCGCCGGGTCGCCGACGGCTTCGGCGGCCCGAACGGCATCGTCTTCTCGCCCGACGAGCGGCGGTTGTACGTCGCCGACACCCGCGCCCGCCACATCCGCTCCTTCGAGGTCCGCGAGGACGGCACCCTCTCGGAGGGCGCGGTCTTCGCCAAGCTCACCGGCGGCGGCTTCGACAACATCCGCTTCGACGACCAGGGGCGGTTGTGGGCGGCCGCGCTCCACGACGGCGTGCACTGCTACGACCCGGACGGCACCCTGATCGGCAGGCTGCGCGTGCCTGAACCCGTCTCCAACATCGCCTTCGGCGGGCCCAAGAACAACCGTCTGTTCATCACGGCCACGACCTCGCTCTACTCGCTCGTGATGAGCGTGACGGGTCTTCCCCGGGTGCGGTCGGGCTCCTCCCGTCAGGACCCCCAGGCCTCCATCTCGTAGACGCGGGCGGCCGGATCCGTGGTCTGGGTCGGCCGGGTGATCTCCAGGCGTACGTAGCGCGCCGTGGTGCTCACGGGGTGTGTCGTGGTGGCCGCCGTGTTCCCGGTGACGGTCGCGGCGGTCGTCCACGGGTCGGCGGTGGAGCCGCGGACCTTGAGGGTGAAGTCCCGGGTGTTCCAGGAGGCGCTCTCGCCGCCCGCGGCCGCGTGCTTCACGACGAGGCGGTCCAGCGTACGGACCGCGCCGAGGTCGACCTCCAGCCACTTGGCGGTGGTGGTCGTGCACCACTTGTCGCCGTTGCCGCCGGAGACGCTGCCGTTGACGGCCTTGGCCGGGGTCTCGGTGCTGTTGCACTGGCCGGAGGCGGTCGCGGGCCGGTTCAGCGCGAGGTTGGACCCGGTGGCGCCGGACCAGCCGACGGTGGTGGTGGCGGCCGGTGAGCGGCCGTACTCGGTGGAGACGGCCTCGACGTCGAGCGTCGTCGTGGTCTCCGTGCCGACCCGGTCGAGCCGCGGGACGAAGAGGGCGTCGTTGGGAGTCGCACCCAGGAAGGTGCGGGTGCCGTCGGTGTTGCGCCGGTACACCTCGTAGTGGTGGACGGACCCGGCGGCCGACGCCGTCCAGGACAGGCGCAGCGACTTGCGCGTGGGGCTCACGTCGGTGGTGCCGAGCACGGTGACCGCGGTCGGGGCGGCCGCCGTGTCCACGGCCCCGTCGTAGACGGCGATCTGGCCGACCTTCACGTCGTACGCGGCCTCGGATCCGGCGGCCTGCAGGCCGATCTGGGCGATGGTCCGGCCGCTGAAGGCCGACAGGTCGAGGGTCTTGCGCTCCCAGCCGGCGGTGCCGGTGGAACCGAGGTCGAGGGTGGTGAAGGCGGTCGGCGCGTCCGTGAAGGAGACCGCGGCCTTGAGGCGGGTGGGTCCCGCGGTCGGGGTCTTCACGACGACGGACAGCTTGGTGTCGGCGGCGACCGGCAGCTTGGTCTGGTACAGCCGGACGGTGTTGACCGCGTCGAGGGTGCCGGTCAGACGCAGCGAGGAGCCGCCCTCGTAGGCGTCGGTGAAGTCGATGGACGGGGTGAGCCGGGAGCCGGTGGAGCTGACCAGCCAGCGGTAGGTCGGGGGCACGTCCTGCAGCGAGAGGTTGTTCCAGCCGGTCGACGCCACCCGCACGCCGCCCGAGTGGAAGAAGTCGCCCTGGCCGGCGCCGAACGAGGTGACGAAGGGCTTGGCGGTGACGGGCGAGGACTCGGGGACGTAGTGCGCGAGGCCCTTCCAGGCCGAGGTGGTGGTGGTGTCGGAGGGGTCGCCGTTGGCTCCGTCCCAGTAACGCGCCTCGCGGGCATGGGAGTCGGCCCGGTTCGCCGACGAGGTGAAGGTCCATTCGGGCCGGTAGATGCCGAGCGAGGTGACGTGCGGCTGCCCGGCGGGGAAGACCGAGGACCAGGGGACGGAGGTGTGGTAGCCGTTCGCCTCGGTGTCGATGCCGGAGTACAGCTCGTACTCGCTGCGGCCCAGGCTCCGGGCGAGCGTACGGGAGGAGTCGAGCCCGGAGGAGCTCCAGCCGAAGTCCAGGAACATCGAGTCGGAGGTCCGCCGCTCACCCTCCTGCAGGAAGGAGTCGTTGGCGGAGGTGAGCGCGTCCTGCCAGCTCACCGCGCCGGACTCGGTCATCGCGTCGTACCACATGAACTCGACCGGGCCGAGGGAGCGGGCATGGCGCATGACGTTCCGCAGCTCGGTCGCGAGGGCCGCGTCCCCGCCCGCCGTCTCCTGGTTGATGAACCAGCCGTCGAAGCCGTAGTGCCGCGCGACCTGCGCGAGCTTGTCCGCGACCGGGTAGGTGGAGCCGGTCTTCTTCGTGAAGTCGCGCACCCACTGGATCTGGCCGCCGTAGGCGGTGGGCGGGAAGAAGACGGTGCCGTAGACCTTCACGCCGTTGCGGTGGGCCGCGTCGATGACGGTCGCGTTCGGAGCGAGGATCAGGCCCTCGCTCGCGGAGCCGCCCCAGAAGACCAGCTTGTCGATGTACTGCCAGTGGCCGAAGGCGTAGTAGTGCGGGTCGGTGGAGCCCTGTGAGGGGTTGTTCGAGGTGGGGCCGAAGGAGACCAGGGACGCGATCTTCCCCTCGCCGGCGCGGGCGTTGGCGTTGGCCTTGAGCGCCGGGTCGGAGACGCGCGGCCGCAGCGGGACGCGGGAGCGGTTGAACCGCGCGTCGGGGTCGGTGGCCGGATCCCAGTTCAGGAGGGTGTTCGGGTGCCAGTACGAGGCGTAGGGCTGGTCGCCCGTCGCCCGGGCGGCGGCGCGTGCCTCGGGAGCGTGGGGGGCGAGGCCGAGCAGCGCGGCGAGGAGGGCCGCGAGCGGCAGCAGGGGCAGGTGTCGTCTCATCCGATACTCCGGTCCAGCGGGAGGGTGGGGGTGCTGGGCGTACGGGAGGTGCGGCGGTACGAAAACGGGATGCGGCGCGGGAGGAGCGGCGGTGGGCCCTGGCACGGAGGCGCCGTACAGGCCAGGGCGAGGCGGGGCAGGCGGGCGTCGTCGCCCCTCTCGCCCCGGGAGGCTAAACGGCTTTAGTCGCGGCGGTCAAGAGCCGGAGGCGCCGTGCTCTCACGGACCGTCAGGCGCGGCGTCGGGTTCTTGACGTCGCGCGCCGCCGCCGGGTCGTCGACGAGCGCGAGCAGTTCCCGCGCGACCTGCTCGCCGAGGGCGAAGGTGTCGCGGGAGAGCGCGGTGAGCGCCGGGTGCACGATGCGGGCGAGGGCGGAGTCGTCGAAGGAGACGATCGAGAGCTCGCCGGGCACGGCCACGCCCATCTCGGCGGCCACACCGAGTCCGGCCACCGCCATCACGTCGCTGTCGTAGATGATCGCGGTCGGCCGCTGGGCGCGGGCGAGGAGCGCCCGGGTGGCGGCGGCGCCCTCGGCGTCGCTGAAGTCGGTGGGCAGCGACACGGCCTCGGTCAGACCCAGGCGCCGGGCGCTGTCCCGTACGGCCCGGATACGGCGCTGGGTGTGCTGGAAGGCCGGCAGGCCGGCCAGGTGCGCGATCCGGCGGTGCCCGAGGGCCGCGAGGTAGTCGACGATGGAGACCATCGCCTCGCGGTCGTCCGCCCAGACGCTGGGCAGGCTGCCGTGCCGGCCGGGTCCGCCGATGACCGTCGTGGGGACGCCGAGCTCCTCCAGGACGGGGATCCGCGGGTCGCGGACCTGAAGGTCCACCAGGACGAAGCCGTCCACCCGGTGCTCGGAGGTCCAGCGCCGGTAGACCTCGATCTCGGCCGCCGTGTCCTCGACGACCAGCAGGTTCAGGGCCGTGCCGCGCACCGAGAGACCGGCCTGCAGCCCGCTGAGCAGATGGCCGAAGAACGGCTCGAGGCCGATGGTCCGCGCCGGGCGGGCGAGGACGAGGCCGACCGCGCCCGCCCGTGCGCCGCCCAGGGCGCGCGCGGCGCTGTGCGGCCGCCAGTTCATCTCCTCGGCCACCCGCAGGATGCGCTCGCGGGTCGCCTCGCTCACTCCCGGCCGGCCGTTGAGCGCGAAGGACACCGCGCCCTTGGACACCCCGGCCCGGCGGGCGATGTCGGCGATCGTCGGTCTGCCCACGCGGCGCCCCTCTCGTCCTCGCGCACTCTCTTGACAGCGGAGTGTAGCGGGAGCATAGTCCCCCATCGCTAGACCGGTTTAGTAGCTCTGCACCGTCCGCCAGAACAGACCGGGAGACCTCTCACATGCGAACAAGCCACTGGATGCGGCTGGCCGTCGCCGCGGTCGCCGCGGCCACGCTCGCCGGCTGCGGCCTCGGCGACCCGAACGGCTCCGACGGCACGGACACCGGAAACGCCGCGGCCGGCGGCGAGGTGAAGGGCACGGTGTCCCTGCAGACCTGGGCTCTGAAGCCGAAGTTCACCGCGTACATGGAGGGCGTGATCGACGCCTTCGAGAAGAAGCACCCGGGCGTGGAGGTCGACTGGCTCGACCAGCCCGGTGACGGCTACTCCGAGAAGGTGCTCAGCCAGGCGGCCGGCGGCACCCTGCCCGACGTGGTCAACCTGCCCCCGGACTTCGCGCTGCCGCTGGTCGAGCGGAACATGCTGCTCGACGTGGGGAAGGCCGACGCCACGCTCGACAGCGACTACGTCGCGGGCGGCACCGCCGCCTACCGCTTCGCCGGGCACGACGGCACGTACGGCTACCCCTGGTACCTCAACACCGACGTCAACTACTGGAACGCGGAGCTGCTCACCCGGTACGGACTGGACCCGAAGAAGCCGCCGGCCACCCTGGACGAGCTGATCACCGCGGCCAGGACCGTCAAGCGGAAGTCCGGCGGCTCGGTCTACCTGATGAGCCGCAAGCCGGGCCTCATGGACTTCGCCAACGCCGGGGTGAAGCTCATGTCCGACGACGGCACGCGCTTCACCTTCAACACCCCCGAGGCGGCCGCCGTCCTCGACACGTACCGCGCCGCCTTCAAGGAGGGGCTGCTGCCTAAGGACGTCCTGACCGAGACCTACGCGGGCAACACCAAGCTGTTCAGCTCCGGCACCGCCGCCTGGACCACCGCCGGCGGCAACTACATCACCTCGCTGGCCACCGACAACCCCGGCCTCGCCCCCAAGGTGGTCTCCTCCCCCGCCATCGGCATCCCGCCGCTGTACGTCCAGGGCCTCTCGGTCTCGAAGAACACCAAGAACCGGGCCACCGCGCTCGCCCTCGCCCGCTGGGTGACCAACGCCGAGAACCAGGCCGCCTTCGCCCGTCTCACCAGTATCTTCCCCTCCACCAAGGCATCGGCCTCGGACCCGTTCTTCAGCAAGAGCGACGGCACCAACGCCGGTGACGCGAAGGTCACGGCCTTCAGCTCCCTCGCCCAGGCCACGATGCTGGAGCCGGTCCGGGCCAACGACGCGATCAAGACGGTGATCAACCAGCAGATCGCCCTCGCCCTGAGCGGCCAGGCCGGCTCCGAGGAGGCGCTGGACACGGCGGTCGCCCGCGCCGACCAGATGCTGAAGGACTGATCCCCGCGCCCGGCCGTCCGAGCGGCGCCGCCTTCCCCCGGCGGCGCTCCGCGTCCCCGGAAGGCACTCCATGACACACCGGCGCTGGTTCACGCCGTGGCTGCTCGCCGGGCCGGCGGTGGTCTGGCTCGTCGTCTTCAACCTCTGGCCCGCCCTCAACACGGTCGTTCTCTCGTTCACCAACGCCAAGCCGCTGGGCGGCGGCCGCTTCACCGGACTCGACAACTACGAGCGCGCCCTGAACGACGAGCAGTTGATCGACGCGCTGATCAACAGCATCGTCTATCTGCTGATCTGCCTGCCGCTGCTGACCCTGCTGCCGCTGCTCCTCGCCCTCCTCGTGGAGAAGAAGCTCCCGGGCATCACCTTCTTCCGTACCGCGTTCTACACCCCGGTCGTCGCCTCCGCCGTCGTGGTCGCGCTGATCTGGGGCTGGGTCCTGGACGACCGGGGGCTCCTCAACGGTCTGCTCGGACAGCTCGGCCTCGCCGACCGGCCGGTCGACTTCCTCACCGACCGCTGGCTCCTGCTCTTCAGCGCCATCGGCCTCACGGTCTGGAAGGGCCTCGGCTACTACATGGTCATCTACCTGTCCGCGCTCGGGAACGTCGGCCGCGAGCTGCACGAGGCGGCCGCCGTCGACGGCGCCTCCGCCGTGCGCCGGTTCTGGCACGTCACCCTGCCCGGCGTACGGACCACGATGATGCTGGTCTCCGTCCTGATATCCGTGTCCGCCCTCCGGGTCTTCTCGGAGCTGTACGTCCTGTCCCACGGCACCGGCGGCCCCGGCGGGCGGGACATGTCGGTGGTCATGCTCATCCAGATGTACAGCCGCGGCTTCACCGGGCACATCGGCTACGCCTCCGCCCTCAGCCTGCTGCTCTTCCTCATCACCGTCGGCCCGATGCTGCTCCTGGCACGGCTCAACCGGAAGGCGGCCTGACCATGCCCGCACGGGGATTCGGTACGCCCACGCCGGCCGGGAAGGCCGCGCGCTATCTGCTCCTGGCCGTGGTCCTGCTGCTCACGATCGGACCGTTCCTGTGGCAGCTGTCCACCTCCCTCAAGGGGCCCGGGGAGGACGTGTACTCCCGTACGCCGGACTTCCTGCCGCAGGACTGGACGTTCTCCAACTACGCCCAGGTCGCCGACACCATCCCGGTGTGGACGTACGCGCTCAACTCGCTGACCGTGGCGGCGATCGCCGTGGCCGGCAACGTCGTGGGCGCCACCCTCGCCGGCTTCGCCCTGTCCCGGCTGCGGTTCCGCGGGGTGCGCCTGGTGCTCGGCCTGTTCCTCGCCACGCTCGTGCTGCCCGGCGAGGTCACGATCGTCTCCCAGTACGTGACCGTACGGAGCATGGGCCTGACGGACACCCTTCTCGGGGTGGCGCTCCCCGGGGCGATCGCCATGCTGAACGTGCTGCTGATGTACACCGCCTTCCAGGCCGTGCCGCCCGAACTCGACGCCGCGGCGCTCGTGGACGGCGCCACCGTGTGGCAGCGCCTGGTGCACGTGGGCCTGCCGAACGTACGGGGCATGCTGAGCGTCGTCGTGATCTTCACCTTCATCGGCGCCTGGGACGACTTCCTGTGGCCGTTGATCGTCCTCAACGACCCGGCGCGCTACACCCTGACCGTCGGGCTGCAGTACCTCGACGGCACGTTCACGGCCAACCCCCGGCTGATCGCCGCCGGCACCATGATCGCCTTTCTGCCGATCGTCGCGGTGTTCGCCGCGCTCCAGCGGTTCTTCTTCAAGGGCGTCGAGGAAGGCGCCATCAAGGGATGACCTCCGGAAAGGATCCGATGCCGAGCATGCCCCCTCCCGTCGACGCCCCGCGCTTCGGCGTCAACTACACCCCGAGCCGGGGCTGGTTCCACCACTGGCTCGACTTCGACCTCGACGCCGTCCGCGCCGATCTGGACTCGATCGCCGCCCTCGGCCTGGACCACGTCCGGGTCTTCCCGTTGTGGCCCGTCTTCCAGCCGAACCGCACCCTGATCCGCCCGCGCGCGGTCGAGCAGCTGGTGCGGCTCGTCGACGCGGCGGCCGAGCGTGGCCTCGACGTGGCCGTGGACGGGCTGCAGGGGCATCTGTCCAGCTTCGACTTCCGGCCCTCGTGGACCCTGACCTGGCACCGGCGCAACATGTTCACCGACCCCGAGGTGCTCGACGGCCAGGCCGCCTATCTGCGCACCCTCGCCTCGGCCCTGGCCGACCGGCCCAGCTTCCTGGGCATGACCCTCGGCAACGAGATCAACCAGTTCTCGGGCGATCCGCACCCCGATCCGGACCGGATCACGCCCGGCCAGGCGGAGAGCTGGCTGCGCCGCATGCTGGCGGCGTGCGAGCGGGGGGCGCCGGGCCGGCTGCATCTGCACGCGGAATACGACGCCGCCTGGTACCTCGACGACCACCCGTTCACCCCCGCCCACGCGGCCCGGCTCGGCGCGGTGACGGCCGTGCACTCCTGGGTCTTCAACGGCACCGCGCAGCGCTACGGCGCCGACTCGGTCGCGACCGGGCAGCACGCCGCGTACCTGATCGAGCTGTCGAAGGCGTGGGCCGAGGACCCGGGGCGGCCGGTGTGGCTGCAGGAGGTCGGGGCGCCCGCCCCGCACATCGCCGCCGAGCGGGCCGCCGCCTTCACCCGTACGACGGTGGACGCCGCGCTCGACTGCCCGGACGTCTGGGGCATCACCTGGTGGTGCTCCCACGACGTCGACCGCTCGCTCGCCGACTTCCCCGAACTGGAGTACAGCCTGGGCCTGTTGACCACCGACCGGCGGGCGAAGCCGGCCGGGCGGGCGCTCGCCGAGGCCGTGGCGGAGGCCCGTGCGCAGCCCCGCCGTCCCCGGCCGCGCGGTACGGCCCTGATCCTCGATCTGCCCGACGACGCGCCGAAGCGGTCGACGTGCGGCCCCGGCGGGGTGTACTTCGAGGCGTTCATGCGGCTGGCCGCGGACGGCGTACGGCCCGCCGCCGTACTGGCGTCGCGGGCCTCCGACCGCGATCATCTCAGCGCACGCGGGATCACCGAGACGGTCACCGTCGACGACGTCGGCCGGGCCTGACCCTCTCCCTCTTACGTGATGGAGCGACTGCCATGCATGACGACCGCACCCTGATCGAGTCCCGCCTCCGGCGCGTCCTCGACGAGCGCATCCGGCCGGCGATCCACCCGGAGTCGGTGCCCCTGGAGGTGGGGATCTGGACCGCCCCGGACGAACCGGTGCCGGTGGCCGAGGGTCTGGCCGCCCCCCGTACCCCCATCGCCGTCGGCGCCGCCTGGGGAGCCCCCTGGGGGACGAGCTGGCTCACGGTCTCCGGCACCGTGCCGGTGGCCTGGGCGGGCCGGACGGTCGAGGCTCTGATCGACCTCGGCTTCGACGCGAACATGCCCGGCTTCCAGTGCGAGGGCCTGGTCTACCGGCCCGACGGGTCGCCGGTGAAGGGCCTCAACCCGCGCAACCAGTGGGTGCGGATCGCCGCGCCCGCCGCCGGTGGTGAGGAGGTGCTGCTGCATGTCGAGGCGGCGTCCAACCCGGTGATCCTCGACTACCACCCCTTCCTGGCCACCGAGCTCGGCGACAAGGACACGGCCGGTGACCGGCCGCAGTACCGGCTGGAGCGGATGGATCTGGCCGTCTTCGACGAGACGGTGTGGCAGCTGGTGATCGATCTGGAGGTGCTCGGCGAGCTGATGGCGGAGCTCCCCGTGGAGGGCGCCCGCCGCTGGGACATCCTGCGGGCGGTCGAGCGGGCCCTGGACGCGATCGACCTCCAGGACGTGAACGCGACGGCGGCGGCGGCGCGCGAGGAGTTGGCCGGTGTCCTGGCGTCGCCCGCCGAGCCGTCGGCGCACCGGATCAGCGCGGTCGGGCACGCCCATATCGACTCGGCCTGGCTGTGGCCGCTGCGCGAGACGGTACGCAAGGTGGCGCGGACCACCGCCAACATGACCGCGCTCCTGGAGGACGAGCCGGACTTCGTCTACACGATGTCGCAGGCGCAGCAGTACGCGTGGATCAAGGAGCACCGGCCGGAGGTGTACGCGCGGGTCAAGAAGGCGGTCGCGGAGGGCCGGTTCGTGCCGGCCGGGGGCATGTGGGTGGAGTCGGACACGAACATGCCGGGCTCGGAGGCCATGGCCCGTCAGTTCGTGCACGGCAAGCGGTTCTTCCTGGAGGAGTTCGGCGTCGAGAACGAGGAGGCGTGGCTGCCGGACACCTTCGGTTTCGCGGGCGGACTGCCGCAGATCATCAAGGCTGCGGGGTCCAAGTGGCTGCTGACGCAGAAGATCTCGTGGAGCCAGGTCAACACCTTCCCGCACCACACCTTCTGGTGGGAGGGGATCGACGGGACGCGGATCTTCACGCACTTCCCGCCGATCGACACCTACAACTGCTCGATGCAGGGCAAGGAGATCGCCCATGCCGTCCGCAACTTCAAGGACAAGGGGCGGGCCCGGCACTCGATCGCGCCGACCGGCTGGGGTGACGGGGGTGGCGGCACCACGCGCGAGATGATCGCGAAGGCGGCCCGGCTGCGGGACCTGGAGGGTTCGGCGCGGGTGCGCTGGGAGCGGCCCGCGGAGTTCTTCGCGAAGGCCGAGGCCGAGTACCCGCATCCGCCGGTGTGGGTGGGCGAGCTGTATCTGGAGCTGCACCGGGCGACGCTGACGAGCCAGGCGCGCACCAAGCAGGGCAACCGGGCGAGCGAGAACCTGCTGCGCGAGGCGGAGCTGTGGGCCGCGACGGCGTCGGTGCGGTCCGGCGTGCCGTATCCGTACGAGGAGTTGGACCGGATCTGGAAGACGGTGCTGCTGCACCAGTTCCACGACATCCTGCCGGGCTCCTCGATCGCCTGGGTGCACCGTGAGGCGGAGCGGACGTACGCGGCGGTGGCGGAGGAGCTGAACGGCATCATCGACCGGGCGCAGCGGGCGCTCGCCGGGGACCCGGCGGCGGGAGGCCAGGTGGTCTTCAACGCGGCCCCGCACGAGCGGGCGGGCGTTCCGGCGGGCGGGGGCCGCAGGGTCGTCGCCGTGCCCGCCGGGGGCTGCACGGTGGAGGCGCGGCCCGGCGGCGGGTTCATGCTCGCCAACGGGCTGCTGCGGGTGGTCGTGGACGAGCGCGGTCTGGTGCTGTCGGTGGTCGATCTGGCCGACGGACGGGAGACGATCGCGCCGGGCGGGGCCGCCAACCTCCTCCAGATCCATCCCGACTTCCCGAACATGTGGGACGCCTGGGACGTCGACCAGTTCTACCGCAACACGGTGACCGATCTGACCGGCGTCGACGAGGTGACGGTGGCCGCGGAGACGGAACGGGCCGTGTCCGTACGGGTGGTCCGCTCCTTCGGGGCCTCCCGCGCGGTCCAGACGCTGACGCTGACCGCCGGCGCGAAGCGGCTCGACCTGGAGACGGAGGTCGACTGGCACGAGACGGAGAAGTTCCTCAAGGCCGCGTTCCCGCTGGACGTCCACGCCGACCGCTACGCCGCCGAGACCCAGTTCGGCCATCTGCACCGCCCGACGCACACCAACACGAGTTGGGAGGCGGCCAAGTTCGAGGCGTGCAACCACCGGTTCGTCCACGTCGAGGAGCCGGGCTGGGGTGTCGCCCTGGTGACGGCGTCCACGTACGGGCACGACGTGACCCGGACCGTACGGGCCGAGGACGGCGGGACGACGACGACGGTACGGGTGTCCCTGCTGCGCGCCCCGCGCTTCCCCGACCCGCACACGGACCAGGGCGTGCACCGCTTCCACCACGCGCTGGTGCCGGGCGCCTCCGTCGGGGACGCCGTCCGGGAGGGCTACCGGGTCAACCTGCCGGAGCGCCGGGTGCCCGGGGACGCGGACGTCGTCCCGCTGGTCGCCGTGGACGAGGACGCCGTCGTGGTCAGCGCCGTGAAGCTCGCGGACGACCGCAGCGGCGACGTGGTGGTCCGGCTCTACGAGGCGCGGGGCGGCCGGGCCCGCGCCCGGCTGACGACCGGGTTCGACCTCGGCGGGGTCACGGTGTGCGACCTGCTGGAGCGCCCGCTCGACGACGTGCCGGCCGGCACGGTCACCGTGACGGACGGGGCGCTCCGGCTCGCGCTGCGCCCCTTCCAGCTGCTCACGCTGCGTTTCGCGGCCCCCGGGTCCGCGCGGTGAGCGTCGGGGCGGCCCACCCGGGGTGGAGGGCGTCGACGCGGTAGTCGTGGGCGTGGCGCCGGCCCGCACCGGCCAGGTGCGGATGGTCCGGCGCCAGGTCCGGGTGGAGGTGTTCGAGCTCGTCCAGCTCGTCCGGGTCGGCGCGCGGCCAGAGCCGGACGGCGGCGACGGCCGCGAGGAGGGCGACCGCGCCCAACGCGCTCGCGGCGGCACCGAGTCCGGCGCGCGTGGCGGTCCAGCCGGCGAACGGGTAGGTGAGCAGCCAGCAGCCGTGGGCGAGGGAGAACCGGGCGGCGAAGACGGCGGGGAGGTCCGCGCGGTCGGCGGAGCGCCGCAGCAGCCGCCCGCCGGGGGTCAGGACCGCCGAGCCGGCGGCGCCGAGCAGCAGCCAGGCGGCGAGGAGGGCGGGCCAGGACCAGGCGTCCGGGCCCGCCGCCAGGCCGGCCGGGAGGAGGGCCAGGGTACCGGCCGTCACGAAGGCGGCGGGGAGCAGCACCGCGCGGTCGCCGACCCGGTCCAGGAGTGGGGGCAGCAGCAGCGCCGCTGTCATGGAGCCCGCGCCGTACGCGCCGAGAGCGAGGGTGACGTCACCGACCGGGCGGCCGAGGACCTCGCGTACCAGGACGACGGTGTTGACGAGGACCATCGCCCCGCCCGCGGCGACGACCAGGTCGAGCGCGAGGAGCGCGCGCAGCCGCGGGGTGGCCAGGAAGAGCCGGGTGCCGAAGGCGGCCCTGGTGTACGGTCCGCCGGCCCGTTCCACCGGTGCCGGCTTCGGGAGCAGGACGGAGGCGACCAGGGCGGCGGAGGCGAGGAAGCCGACGGAGGTGCCGGCGAACAGCAGACCGGAGGGGACGAGGGTCAACAGGGCGGCGGCGAGCGCCGGGCTGAAGAGGTTCTCCAGGTCGTAGGCGAGCCGGGACAGGGACAGGGCCCGGGTGTAGTCGCGTTCGTCGGGCAGGACGTCGGGGACGGTGGCCTGGAAGGTCGGGGTGAAGGCGGCGGAGGCCGCCTGGAGCAGCAGGATCAGGGCGTAGACCTGCCAGACCTCGGTGACGAAGGGCAGTGCCAGGGCGGCGGCGGCGCGGGTGAGGTCCATGGCGACCAGGAGCCCGCGCCGGGCTATTCGGTCCGCGAAGGCGCTGATCAGCGGGGCGATGCCGACGTACGCGACCATCTTGATCGCGAGGGCGGTCCCGAGGACGGCGGAGGCGTCGGCTCCCGCGAGGTCGTACGCGAGGAGGCTCAGGGCGACCGTCGCGAGCCCCGTGCCCGCCAGGGCGACGACCTGGGCGGTGAACAGTCGGCGGTAGGTGCGGTTGCGCAGCACGGACAGCATGAGGCCCGCCCTCGTTCGGCTACGGGGTCCTCACCACCGTAGCCGACATGTGCATGCTTGCGCACATGTTGACTCTATGGACGGGCGCTGCCCGTCAGTCGTGCCAGGGTTCCCCCGTCACCTGATGGTCGGCGTGGCTGATCGCCTCGACCACGAGGCGCCGCATGTGCCCGTCGGGCAGCGTGTAGACCACCCGCCGGCCGTCCTTGCGGTGCTGGACGAGTCCGCCGAGACGGAGCTTGGCCAGATGCTGGCTCACCGCGGGCCGGGCCGCTCCACACGCCTCGGCGAGGGCGCCCACGTCCGACTCCCCGCGCGTCAGGAGCCACACCAGATGCAGTCGCGTCGGGTCCGCGAGCAGCGCGAACACACCGGCCGCCGCGGCGAGCTCGGCGGCGCCCGGGGTCCGCTGGTGCACCACACTCGCCGTCGCGGGTCCCTCGCGTTCTGCCATGGGGCCATCGTAGGCGCGGCAAAGACGACCGCCCCTGGCGCGGGGCACCGGGGGCGGATCCGAGGAAGCTGGCGGTCAGAGTTTGTGCATCCCCTTGTACGGGATGAGCACGCGGACCTGGGTGGCTCCGAAGTCGACGAGCAGCGCACCCGTCGGCTCCTGGCCAATGATCTTCCCGAGGCCGTGACGATCGTGGGAGACACGGTCCCCGACGGCGAACTCCTTGATCACGGGATCGACAGGAGCCGCGAAGGGGCTGGTGGACAGGTGGCGCCGAGGCGCGGATCGGTTCGTCATCGTGATGCCAGTATGCCCCCCGCGATGGCCTCAGGACAGACTCGAGCGTCCGCCTGGTGTCCGGCTCAGGGGTCGATTCCGTGCGCCGCCGGGCACGTCCGGTGTCAAGTGCCGAGATTTCGCGGCCGGTTCGACGGGTAGCATCGGCTTCACCGCGAGAGGGGACGATGTGTCGGTCCGCTACTACCTGTACATCAGTGACGCCAAGGTCGACATGCTGCTCTCGCAGATCGACGCCTCGTGGGGGCGCAAGCGCGTCACGGAGTTCGGCCTCGACCTGAAGGTGGCGAGCGCCAAGCGCAGCGTCGAGGCGGCGGGCACGGACCGGGTCGCGCGTCTGGAGCGCGTCGTGCGGCACCTGGAGGACCACGCCGACCTGGGGGACGTGGACGATCCCGGCCAGTACGTGCACGGCGTACTGCCGATGCAGTGGGGCGTACTCGGCGACGGTGACGCGGTGTACTTCGGCGGTCGGACCGAGCGCACGATCGTCGGTCTCGGCGGGTCGACGAGCCATCTGCTGAGCACCGTCACCGCCCAGCCCCTCACCGAGAACCGGCTGAGCCCGTCCCTGCCGCCCGTGCTCATCGAGCACCTCGCTTCCGCGACCGAGGACGGGGCGCCCTATCCGGGCGCCCTGGCCACCGTCATGCGGGCCAACGGGGTGCTCCGCGGTCCCGCGCAGACCGTCGAGTTCGTGGCCAAGCGGATGCTGCACGGACCGTGCCCGTACCCGGAACTGGTCCCCCGGAACGACATGACGGTGCTGCTCGCCAGCCCGCTCTACGTCGCGCTCGTCGACTGAAGGGCGAACGGGATGGCGGTCGCGGGCGGGGCGATGTCGGAGCTGATCGAGTCGGCCTGCCGGACCATGTCGCGGCTCGCCGTCTCCCCTCTGGCCCTGGAGATCGACCCGGGCGAGGCCCGGGTCCTGGCGGTGATGCCGGAGGACGCGCTCGACACACGCAGCCGGGGCCCGTACTCCCCGGACAATCTGCCGCCCGAGGCCATGAGCGTGATCGACTGGATCGCCCTGCTCTGGTCGGTGGAGCCCGAACGCCCCGCGTTCACGATCGAGGGGGGCGGCCCCTGGCCGGCCCTGGTGCTGACGCTGCCGGTGAGCCGCGTGCGGGTCCATTTCATGGTGCCGGAGGCCGCGCCCTGGCCGTATCCGCCGGACCCGGGGAACGGGGACCTCGGCACCCACGTCAACCTGGCTCTGCGCTTCGTGGCCGGGACGCTGGAGCGGGCCGCCGGGGCACTGGGCGCGGAACCACCCGTCGCGCTCTCCCTGAGCTACCCCGCGGATCCCTCGTACGAGGAGCGGCTCGCCTTCGTCCACGAGTCGTTCCACGACCATCTGCCGTCGGTCGTGCCCACGATCGAGGTGGACCGGAGCCGCTGCACGCGGAAGCAGCGGGCCGCCCACGACGAGGCCGTGCGAGCGGGGGCGTACACCGATCAGCACGTGCTGCCGCTCGGCCGCTCGGGGTTCACGACCCGGGTCGGGCTCGCGTGCGTACGGGACTCCGGCGGGTGAGCCGGGCGTCTGCGCGGTCTACGCGCTCTCCCGGAGGGCTCGCGCCAGCTCCTCCGCCGTCCTGATCCCGATGCGCGGGGTGTCGACCAGCGCCGCGTCGATGACGTCCGCGAGCCGGGGCGGGATCGAGGGATCGCGGTCCGCGATCCGTACGACCGGCTCGCGCAGTGCGACCGCCACCGGATCCTTGTGCGGCGGGAAGTCACGCGGGGTGGCGCCCGTGAGCATCCAGTACAGGCAGGCGGCCGCCGCCCAGACGTCGACCTCGGGTCCGGCGTACTTGTAGCCGAGCAGCTGGCCGCGCGGGGTGAAGGGGATCGTGCCGCCGAGCGCTCCCGTCCGGGTGTGCCCGGAGAGCCCCGCGTGCTCGAACGCCTTGGCCAGGCCGAAGTCGGCGAGCTTGACCACCGGACCGTCGTCCGTCTCCTCCCCGGTGAGCAGGATGTTGGCGGGCTTCACATCGCGGTGCACCAGGCCCCGGGCCGTGGCCTCGGCGCCGTCCGCCAGCGGCGCGGCGGGCAGCAAGGCCCGGTGCGCGTGCTCCAGAGCGGCCAGCACCTGCCGTACGACGGTCAGCGCCTCGGCCACGGGCACGCGGCCCCCGTGCCGGGCGGCCAGCCGTTCCAGAGCGCCGCCGGGGCAGTAGGCGCAGGCGAACCAGAAGGCGTTGTCCCGGTCGCCGCTGTCGCGGAACGCGACGATGTTCGGGTGGCGCAGCGCGCGGATGCTCTCGAACTCGCGCCGGAGCGCGAAGCGCGTCTGCGGGTCGACCGCTCCCACGGCCAGGACCCGCTTGAGCGCCACCAGTTCCCCCGTACCGCGGTGGCGGGCCAGATGGACGACGCCCTGGGACCCGCGGCCGAGCTCCTGGAGGATCTCGTACGCGGGAACGGCCGGCGGTGCGAGGGCAGGCGGGTCCTCCGAGAGCGCGTCGGCGGGCTCCTCCACCGCGATCCGCAGGCGTACCTCCCCGATCACGATCTCATCGCCGTGCGCCAGCGGCCGCTCCGTGAGGCGGCCGAGCCGCGTGCCGTTGACGTACGTGCCGTAACTGCTCCCCAGGTCCCGTACGCGCGGACCGGGCGCGTCGATCTCCAGTCGGCAGTGGCGCCGGGAGACGCTGCGGTACCGGTCGGGGATCCGGATGCCGCACGCGGCCGACCGTCCGACGTCGAGCCCGGCCCGCTCACCGAAGACGTGCTCCGCGACGCCGTCCGGGGTGTGGACGGCGACGGTCACCCGCGGGCTCACCCGGCACCGGTCCCCGCCGTGAAGTCGTAGTCCCGGTCCAGTTCCCACAGCCGGAGCGCGGGCCGGAGGTCGGTCGAGACGATGTTGCGGCCGTCGGCGGTGAAGGCGACCTGCGCGAGGGACACGGGATGGCCTTCCAGCTGGTGCACACAGGCTCCCGTGCGGACGTCCCAGAGGCGCAGGACCCGGTCGTGCGCGCCCGTCAGGAGGTGACGCCCGTCGGGACTCAGGTCGTACATCTCGGTGAACTCGGGGATCTCGCACAGGGTGCGGCCGCTCTCCGTGTCCCACACCCGGATCGTGCCGATGCCGGAGGTCGCCGCCACGCGCCCGTCGGCGCTCATCGCCAGGGTCGCGTGGTAGGCGACCTCCTCGGTACGGATCTGCCGGCGGGCCCGTACGTCCCAGACCGCGACCTGCCGTGCGTCGTTGACGAACAGCCGCCCGCCTTCGGGGCTGAACCTGAGGGTGGTGTCGCCGAAGCCGACCGGAAAATCGAGCAGCGGGCGTCCGGTTGCCGTCTGCCAGAGCCTGCCGGTGCGGTCGTCGAGCCCGGCCGACGCGGCGTACTTCCCGTCGTCGCTCAGCCGGACGGCGCCGACCTTCCCCTCGTGGCCGACCATCGTACGGATCAGCGTCGCCCCGGCACGGGTCAGGTCCCACAGACACAGCGCGCCGTCGCTGTCCCCGACCAGCGCGCGGCGGCCGGCCGGATCCATGGCGACACTGGTGACGTGCCCGTGATCCCCGTACAACTGGCAGCGCCTGGTGCCGCTCTCGAAGCTCCACAGGTGGGCGGCGCCGCCCCAGTCCGCCGTGACGGCGAGGCCGCGGTCGTCGGCGATCAGGACGGTGTGGGTGTTGGCCACGCGCTCGGGGAACTGGTGCAGGCACTGGCCGGTCTGGAGCTCCCAGACGCGGACCCGCCCGTCGGCTCCGCCGGTCACGGCCAGTTCGCCGTCGCGGCTCAGGGCGAAGGTCGGTTTCTGGGTGAGGATCCATGTCCCGCTGAGGTCGTAGCGCTGCCAGATGCCGAGCAGGTCGGTACTCCGGCCCGCTTCGCGGCCCAGGTCGTTCCACAGGGCCCGGAGGTGGGGATGGCGCTCGAAGCCGGGGATGGCGCGGGCGGCCCGTAGCTCCTCGGCGGCCGCCGCGAACGAGCCCCGCCCTGCCAGCTCCTCCGCTCTCTCGATCGCCTGCCGCGCCCGGGTCTCGCCGTCCTCGAGGGCGAGCGCCGTCCGGGGGCGGGCGTAGCTCCAGCCGGCACGGAAGCCGGGCGGCGGCAGGTGCTGGACCTGGATGTCGCCGCCCTCGTCGCCGACGACGAGGACCCGGGCGTCCCCGCTGAGGGCCACGCACCGGGGCTGCGGGAACGGGTGCTCCTCGGCCACGAGGGAGATCGTGCGCAGGCAGCGCCCGGTGCGCGTCTCCCAGATCCGTAACGGCGGAGCGGTGCCGTCCACGCCGACGGAGGCGGCGAGGGTGCCCTCGCCGTCGAGCGCGAAGACGGCGTGGCGGTCGAAGTGGTTCGGCGCGGTGGTGCGGATCCGGTCGGTCCTGGTCTCCCAGAGGCGGAGCTCGCCGGACAGGTGGTCGAGGAGCAGCGCGTACGTGCCGTACGGGCTGAGCACGACCTCGTCGATGCCGGTGCGGTGGAAGTCGGCGGAGGTGACCAGTCGGTGCAGCGGCCGGGCGGCCGCCACGTCCCAGACCACGACACTGCCGTCGCGGGGCGCGGCGGACACGACGGCGGCGCCGTCCTCGCTCAGCCCGAGCACGGTGGCCGACGAGGGTTCGTGGAAGGTCTCCGTACCGGACCGACCGGTCCTCGGGTCGAGCTTCCGGTACGGCCTGGGCGGGTGGACGAACTCCCGTATCAGCCGGCCGGCCAGGTCCCACACCTGGACCGGCCCGCCGTCGTAGGCCACGGCGGCGAGGCCCGCGCCGTTGAGCGCGACCTCGGTGACCCGGGTGGCGTGGCCGGGGAGGGTGCGCAGCAGGGTCCCGGCGGCGAGGTCCCACACCTCGAGGATGCCTTCGCCCCGTGCGGAGAGCCCGGTCCGGCCGTCGGCGGTGACGGCGACGGCGGTGACGGGCGGGGCGTCCTCGGTGGCCGGTGTCCGGGGCAGCTCGTACCGGCAGTGGCCGCCGTCGGCCGTCGACCATACCCGGATCCGGCCGTCCTCGCCGCCGGTGAGCGCCACCGCGCCGGTGGCGTCGACGGCCAGCGCCCTCACCCCGCCGCGGTGGCCGTGACGTCGTACCCGCTCGGGGATCCGGCCCCGGCGCTCCAACTCGTCCAGGGCCGCCTCGACTTCGGGGAGGTCCGGCGGCGCGCTCGTGAGCAGGGCGCGGGCGGCGTCGTCGTCGCCTCGTTCGACGTGGACGAGGCCGAGGAGGTGGTCCGCTGTCCAGCGCGCGCCCTCGATGGTGCGCGCGGTGCTCAGCTCGGACACGGCCTGTTCGTCGGTGAGCACGCCCTGGCGCCAGCGGTGCAGGGCCCAGTTGTAGACGGTCGACGGGTGGTGCGGGTCGATGTCGGCGGCGGTGCGCCAGAGTTCCTCGGCCTCCTCCGGGCGGCCGAGGTCGAGGAGTGAGAGCGCCTGGTTGGAGAGGCCGTCGGCGAGCAGGTTGGCCGCCTGGGGCTCCGGGCGGGCAGGGGGGCCGCCGACGATGTCGGCGTGGATCCGGCGGACGGCCGTGGCGAGTTCGGCCATCCCGCGCGGGCGGGCGTCCGGGTCGATCGCGAAGCAGTCGTGCAGCAGTTCGGCGAGGGCCGGGGGCATGGCCGGTACGGCCGGTCCGGCCCGTCCGCCGGACTCCAGGAACGCGGCGAACACTTCGGGCGCCGTCTGCCCGTAGAGGCAGGGCGGGCCGCCGGTGAACATCTCCAGTACGCACAGCGCCCACGACCACACGTCCGTGGCGCGCGTCAGGGTGACCCGCGCGCCGGCCGCGGCGTCCGCCTGCTCCGGGGAGCAGTAGGCGGGTGTCCGGCCGCCGTAGCTTGCCGCCAGGCTCGCCCCGGGCGGCACCGCGGCGCTCTCGCCCGCGGCGGCGCGGGCGCCGGCGATACCGAAGTCGGTGACCTTCGCGGTCCAGTCGGCGTCGACGTCGACCATGATGTTGGCGGGTTTGACGTCCTGGTGGATCACGCCCTGCCGGTGGGCGTGGTCGATGCCCCAGGCGATCTGCGCGGCCAGGTCGAGGGCGCGGGCGAGGGACGGCTCGCCGCCGCCCAGCGCGCCCGCGCTCGAGCCGCCCGTGCCCCCCGCATCGCCCGTTCCGCCTGTGCCTTCCGCGTACAGCCGGCCGTCCCGTACGAGCTCGGCGAGCGAGCCGCCTCCCACCCACTCGGCGAACACGCACGGGATCTCGTCGACCCTGCGGACGTAGAGGCAGTTGACGACATGGGGGTGCAGCCCGAGGCCGACCCATGTGCCCGCCTCGGTCTCGAAGTCGGCGCGTCCGGCGGCGGTGGCCACGAGCTCGGGGCGCGGCACCTTGACCGCGAGGTCCGTGTTCCAGCCGCGGTGGCGGACCCGGTGCACCAGCCCCATGCCGCCGCCGTCGAGCACGTCGAGCACCTCGTACAGATCGAGCACGACGTCTCCGCGTCGCCAACTCCCCACCGTCATGGAGCCATTGTGCGCGATCGGAGCGACCCACGTCGGCCGTGCTGTCTGCCCGACGCGGCGGACGGCGGCTCGGGCGGCCTCCTCGACCGGATCGGCTCCCTCATCGTCGCTCCGGCGGTGCTGTCTCGGCTGGGACCGGCACAGTGGCCGCCGCTACCTGTCAGGAGGCCGGAGGCGGGGCTCCCGGGTCCTTGTGGTCGCGGCCGTCCTGCGTTTCCCCTGGAGGGGTCTCGTCCTGCGCCGGGCCGATGCGGATCTCGAAGTCGCCCGCGTACTCCTCGTGGCCCGCGATCACGGCGTCCTCCACCGCCTCTTCGGCGAGTTCTCGGCGGACGATCAGCGGGTCCTGGCGTAGGTCCCGCAACAGGGCCCAGCACATGCCGATCATCACCAGGACGAACGGGGCCGCGACGAGGATCGTCAAGTGCTGCAGGCCCGCGAGGGCGTCGCCCTTGCCCTCGCCGACGAGCAGCATCACGGCCGCCACGCCACCGGTCACCACGCCCCAGAAGACGACGATGAACCGGGCAGGTTCGAAAGTGCCCTTCTGGGAGAGGGTGCCCATCACGATCGACGCCGCGTCGGCGCCGGAGACGAAGAAGATGCCGACCAGAATCATCACGAGCAGGCTCATCACGCCGGCGATCGGGAATTCCTGGAGCACGCCGAAGAGCTGCGCCTCGGGCGTGGTCGCCTCGCCGAGGCTTCCCTGCTCCTTCAGGCGCATGGCCGTACCGCCGAAGACGGCGAACCAGACCAGGCTTACGGTGCTGGGCACCAGGATGACGCCGCCGACGAACTGACGGATCGTGCGTCCCCGGCTGATGCGGGCGATGAACATGCCGACGAACGGCGTCCAGGAGATCCACCAGGCCCAGTAGAAGACCGTCCAGCTGCTCAGCCAGTCGGCGACGTCTCCGCCGCCGGTGGACGCCTCGGTGCGGCCGATCAGCTGCGGCAGCTCGTCGAAGTACGCGGCGAGGGAGGTGGGGATCAGGTCGAGGACCAGGATGGTGGGGCCGACGATGAACACGAAGGCCGCGAGGATCACGGCCAGCACCATGTTGGTGTTGGAGAGCCACTGGATGCCCTTCTCCACGCCGGAGACGGCGGAGAAGACGAAGCAGACCGTCAGCACGCCGATGATGGCGACGAGCAGCCCCGTCCCGGCCCTGCCCAGCCAGCCCACCTCGTGCATGCCGCTGCCGATCTGGAGCGCGCCCAGTCCCAGGGACGTGGCCGAGCCGAACAGCGTGGCGAAGATCGCCAGGATGTCGATCACCCGGCCGGGTCCGCCCTCCGCGCGCTTCCTGCCGATGAGCGGGACGAAGACGGCGCTGATGGTCTGCCGCCTGCGGCGCCGGAAGGTGCTGTACGCGATGGCCAGGCCGACCACCGCGTAGATGGCCCACGGGTGCAGCGTCCAGTGGAAGAGCGTGGTGGCCAGCGCCGTCTGCATGGCGTCCGCCGAGTCGGCGGGGTCGGTGCCCGGCGGCGGAGTGGTGTAGTGCGCGAGGGGCTCGCTGACGCCGTAGAACATCAGGCCGATGCCCATGCCGGCGCTGAACATCATGGCGACCCAGGAGACGGTGCTGAACTCCGGCTTCTCGTGCTCCTGGCCCAGCTCGATCCGTCCGTACCGGCTGATGGCGAGCCAGAGCGCGAAGACGACGAATCCGGAGGCGGCCAGGACGAACGCCCAGCCGCCGTTGTGCATCAGGGCGTCCAGCAGGGTGTCGGAGACGCTCTCCAGGGCGCCGGTGGCCGTGGCGCCCCAGATCACGAAGCCCAAGGTCAGCACGGCCGTCACTCCGAAGACCACCCGGTCGGTGACGGGCGCCTGGTCCTCGTGCGGGTGGCGGCCGGGCAGGGCCGCCTTCACCGGCAGCCGCAACCTTTGGCCCCGTTTGCGTTGCTCCTGAGACACCGGCGGCACCCTTCGCGATCACGGCCCGAATTAGCTCCTGCTATCCCGTACCACGGCGCACACACCTGTCCCGGCATCGACAGGCGCAGAGCGCACCCTTCTACGAGGTGATAGGCCGCACGGGTGTCGAGGAGGAGCGACACGAGAGCTCGCTGCGACTGCCGCCGCCGCAGGAGGGCCCCGTCGCGGCCGGCCGCACCCTGCGCGCCGTGTCCACCATGATCTCGGCGACCAGCTCCGGTTCGACGAGTACGACGTCGATCGGCGGGCACGACCCCCAGGAGGTCGTGGACCGCACGCCGTCCCAGGGGTGGCCGGGCTCTGCTGGTGTCAGCCGCTCGGCCAGGCCGCGCGCCGCGTCGCCAGTTCCTTGAGCGCGATGTTGAGCCGGAGGACGTGGACGCGCGGCTCGCCGATGAAGCCGAGGATCCGGCCGTCGGTGTGGTCGGCGACGAGCTTCTCGACGGTCGCCACGTCCAACTTGTTGCGCTCGGCGACACGGTGGACCTGGAGCTTCGCGTACTCCGGCGAGATGTGCGGGTCCAGGCCGGAACCGGAGGAGGTGACGGCGTCGGCCGGGACGTCCTCCGGCTTCACGGTGTGGTCGGCGGTGGAGTTGTCCTCGACGACGGCCGCCTTGGCGTCCTTGACCCACTGGATCAGGCCGGCGTTGTCCCCGGAGCGGTTGGTCGCGCCGGACAGGACGATCGAGTACTGGGTGTTGACGCTGTTGGTGCCGAGGCCGTTGGAGGGGCGCGGCTGGAACCAGCGCAGGTCCGGGGCCGGCGTCTCTTCGCCGTCCTTGACCGGCAGGTCGTAGCGCTGGCCGATCACTTCGGAGCCGACGACCTTCCCGCGCGCGTCCTCGATCTCGGAGCCGTTCGCCTTGCCGGGAAAGGCCACCTGGGCGATGCCGGTGACGGCGAGCGGATAGAGCACGCCACAGACCACCGTGAGGACCAGGAGGGCCCGGAGTCCCGCCCACAGCACGCGGCCGGTGTTTCCTACCGAGTTGTTCATGTTCGTCAGCACGCTTTCCGATCAACGCAGCCCGGGGATGAGGGAGAGGATCAGGTCGATGAGCTTGATGCCGATGAACGGGGCGATCAGGCCGCCCAGTCCGTACAGGCCGAGGTTGCGGCGGAGCATCCGGTCGGCGCCGGCCGGCCGGTAACGCACGCCCTTCAACGCCAGCGGGACGAGGGCCACGATGATCAGCGCGTTGAAGATGACGGCCGACAGGATCGCGGACTCGGGCGAGGCCAGGCCCATGATGTTGAGCTTGTCCAGGCTCGGGTACGCCACCGTGAACATCGCGGGGATGATCGCGAAGTACTTCGCGACGTCGTTGGCGATCGAGAAGGTCGTCAGCGCGCCCCGGGTGATGAGGAGTTGCTTGCCGATCTCGACGATCTCGATGAGCTTGGTCGGGTCGGAGTCGAGGTCGACCATGTTCCCGGCCTCTTTGGCGGCCGACGTGCCGGTGTTCATCGCCACGCCGACGTCCGCCTGGGCGAGAGCCGGAGCGTCGTTCGTACCGTCGCCGGTCATCGCGACGAGCTTGCCGCCGGCCTGCTCGCGCTTGATGAGGGCCATCTTGTCCTCGGGGGTGGCCTCCGCGAGGAAGCCGTCGACGCCCGCCTCCTCGGCGATGGCCTTCGCCGTCAGCGGGTTGTCACCCGTGATCATGACCGTCCTGATGCCCATGCGGCGCAGCTCGTCGAACCGCTCCCGCATGCCCTCCTTGACGACGTCCTTGAGGTGGACGGCCCCCAGGACGCGCGCGCCCTCGTCGTCGTCGACCGCCACCAGGAGCGGCGTGCCGCCGGCCCGGGAGATCCGGTCGGTGAGCGTCCAGGCGTCCTCGGAGACGTGCCCGCCCCGCTCCTCCACCCAGGCGACGACCGAAGCGGTGGCGCCCTTGCGGACCTTGCGGCCGTCGAGGTCCACACCCGACATACGGGTCTGGGCGGTGAAGGCGACCCACTCGGCGTGGGGCACCTCGCCCCGGTGGCGCGCGCGCAGGCCGTACCTCTCCTCGGCGAGGACCACGACGGAGCGGCCCTCGGGCGTCTCGTCGGCGAGCGAGGAGAGCTGCGCGGCGTCGGCGACCTCGGCCCCGGTGGCCCCCTCGACCGGGACGAACTCGGCTGCCTGCCGGTTGCCCAGGGTGATGGTGCCGGTCTTGTCCAAGAGCAGGGTGGAGACGTCTCCGGCGGCCTCCACGGCACGGCCGGACATGGCCAGGACGTTGCGCTGCACGAGGCGGTCCATGCCCGCGATGCCGATCGCGGAGAGCAGGGCTCCGATCGTGGTCGGGATGAGGCAGACCAGGAGCGCGGTCAGCACGGTCGTCGAGGTCTGCCGGTCGGCGCCCGCGTAGATCGCGAAGGGCTTCAGTGTGACGACGGCGAGCAGGAAGACGATGGTGAGGGACGCCAGCAGGATGTTGAGGGCGACCTCGTTCGGGGTCTTCTGCCGGGCGGCGCCCTCGACCAGATGGATCATCCGGTCGATGAAGGTCTCGCCGGGCCTGGTCGTGATCGTGACGACGATCCGGTCCGACAGCACCTTCGTACCGCCGGTCACGGCCGAACGGTCGCCGCCCGACTCACGGATGACCGGGGCCGACTCACCGGTGACGGCGGACTCGTCGACGCTCGCGACGCCTTCGACGACGTCACCGTCGCCGGGGACGATGTCACCGGCCTCACAGACCACCAGGTCGCCCACGCGCAGCTCCGAACCCGGAACTTGCTCCTCGGTCACGCCGTCCGCGGCGAGACGGCGGGCGACCGTGGCGGTCCTGGCCCTGCGGAGCGTGTCGGCCTGTGCCTTGCCACGGCCCTCGGCCACCGCCTCGGCCAGATTGGCGAAGACCGTGGTCAGCCACAGCCAGCCGGTGATCGCCCAGCCGAACTGGTCGCCGGGGTTCCTGACGGCCAGCACGGTGGTGACCACCGAGCCGATCAGCACGACGAACATGACGGGCGACGTGATCATCACCCGCGGGTCGAGCTTCCTGATCGCGTCCGGGAAGGCCCTGACCAGCTGCCGGAGATCGAAGACGCCTTCGCCGACCCGTCCGGCCGCTCGTCCGGCCGCTCCGGGGACGCTGGACGGGTCGCCCTGCGGTCCCTTCGCCGGAGTGGCGGGGGTGGTGATGGCGGTGGACGGCTGGTTCACGCTCGCCTCTCGACTGCTGTCTTGCCGCTGTACGTCGATGGTCATGCCGCGAGCCCTTCGGCGAGCGGCCCCAGCGCCAGGGCCGGGAAATAGGTCAGACCGGTGATGATCACGATGGTGCCGACGAGAAGGCCCGTGAACAGCGGCTTCTCGGTCCGCAGCGTGCCCGCGGTCTCCGGTACGGGCTTCTGCTCGGCGAGCGAACCGGCCAGCGCCAGGACGAACACCATGGGCAGGAACCGGCCGAGCAGCATCACGATGCCGATCGTCGAGTTGAACCACTGGGTGTCGGCGTTCAGTCCGGCGAACGCGGAGCCGTTGTTGTTGGCTCCGGAGGTGTAGGCGTAGAGGATCTCGGAGAATCCGTGCGCGCCGCTGTTCGTCATCGAGTGGGCCGGGGTGTCGAGCGCCATGGCGGCGGCGGTGAAGCAGAGCACCAGCGCCGGGGTGACGAGGAGGTAGCAGGCCGCGAACGTGATCTCGCGGGTGCCGATCTTCTTGCCGAGGTACTCGGGTGTGCGGCCGACCATCAGACCGGCGATGAACACCGCGATGAGCGCCATGATCAGCATGCCGTAGAGGCCGGACCCCACACCGCCGGGCGCGATCTCGCCGAGCTGCATGCCCAGGAGGGTGATGCCACCGCCGAAGCCGGTGAAGGAGGAGTGGAAGGAGTTGACCGCACCGGTGGAGGTGAGGGTGGTGGCCACGGCGAAGATCGAGGAGCCGCCGATGCCGAACCGGGTCTCCTTGCCCTCCATGGCGCCGCCGGCGATGTCGAAGGCCGGTCCGCCGTGGTGGAACTCGGTCCACATCATCAGGGCGGTGAAGCCGAGCCAGAAGGTGGCCATCGTCGCCAGGATCGCGTAACCCTGCCTGAGCGAGCCGACCATGCGGCCGAACGTGCGGGTGAGGGCGAAGGGGATGACGAGGATCAGGAAGATCTCGAAGAGGTTGGAGATCCCGTTCGGGTTCTCGAAGGGGTGGGCGGAGTTGGCGTTGAAGTAGCCGCCGCCGTTCGTGCCCAGCTCCTTGATGACTTCCTGGGAGGCGACGGCGCCGCCGTTCCACTGCTGCGGGCCGCCGATGAACTGGCCTACCTCGTGGATCCCCGCGAAGTTCTGTATGGCGCCACAGGCGACCAGGACAAGAGCGCCGATCACCGAGATCGGCAGCAGGATGCGGACGATTCCGCGCACCAGGTCGGCCCAGAAGTTGCCCAGCTCACCGGTCCGGGACCGGGCGAAGCCGCGCACGAGCGCGACCGCGACCGCCATGCCCACCGCCGCCGAGACGAAGTTCTGCACCGCCAGGCCGCCGGTCTGGACGACATGGCCCATGGCCTGCTCGCCGGCGTACGACTGCCAGTTGGTGTTGGCCACGAAGGACGCGGCGGTGTTGAACGCCTGGTCCGGGTCGATCGAGGCGAAGCCGAGCGACCCGGGCAGCGAGCCCTGCGTCCGCTGGAGCAGGTAGAGAAAGAGGACGCCGACCAGGGAGAAGACGAGGACGCCGCGCAGGTAGGCGGCCCGGCGCATCTCGATGGTGGGGTCGGCGCCGATGCCCTGGTAGATCCACCTCTCGACCCGCAGGTGCGTGGCGGAGGAGTAGACCCGGGCCATGTGGTCACCGAGCGGCCGGTAGGCGAGGCCGAGCGCCACGAGCAGGGCCAGGAGTTGGAGAACGCCGGAGAGTGCGGGGCTCATGTCCCCCGGAGCGGCAGCGACCGATGTCACCGTCAGAACCTCTCCGGCTTGACGAGGGCGAGGACGAGATAGCCCAGCAGGGCGGCGGCCACGAGGAGACCGATGATGTGCTCGGCGGTCACAGCTTGGCCACCCCCTTGGCGATGAGGGCCACCAGCGCGAAGACCGCGACCGCGGTGACGACGAAGGCCACGTCGGCCATCGTGAGCTCCTGAGTGAAGAACGGATTCTCGGACGAGATGAGCAAAGCGCTCATCTGCCGGGTCCCGGCTTCCGTTGACGCCTCCCTGACGGCACGCGGCGCGCTCTTGACGCGTCCCGTACGGGCCCTGCCCGGCCGGCACGGCCGCGCTCGGCCCGCACGGCCCGCACGGCCCGCACGGCCCGCACGGCCCGCACGGGCCTCGCCCGGCCCGCACGGGAACCGGGTCCCTCACTCCGTTCGGAGCGCCCGTGCCGTCGGGGTCCGTGCCGCCCAGAACGCCGGGACCAGCGCGCCCGTGAGCGCGATCGCCATGCCGGCCAGGGCGAGCCCAGCCAGCAGAGGCACGCCGTACACGTCGATGTGGGCGGCCGGGATCGTCGTCCCGACCGCGCGCCCCATCGCCGGCATCACCGTGCGGTGCAGGGCCACCCCGAGCGGCACCCCGATCGCCCCCGCCACGAGGCCGATCGCGCCCACCGAGGTGAGGACCTGGACGATCGTCTGGCGGGGGGTCATGCCGAGGGCCTTGAGCACCCCCAGGTCCCGGATCCGCTCCCGGGTGTCGAGCACGACCGTGTTGAGCACGCCCAGGCAGGCCACCGCGACCAGCATCAGGGTGAGCATCGCGATCAGCGCCTGCATCGCCAGGATCACGGTCGACCGGCCCGCCTCCGTCGGGGCCGCGTACGCGCCGAGCGGCGTCAGGGCGGCGTTCAGCTCCTCGACGTAACGGGCCGTGTCCGTCCCGGGCGTGAGCTCGACGGCGAAGTCGGCCGGCATGAAGCGCGTCCGCAGTGCGGCCACCGACGACGCGTCGGTGCGCAGCGCCATCCCCTGGTCGCCGAGGTCGAAGATCTCGCCGACGATCCGCAGCCGCACGGTGCGTCCCTGCTCCGACAGGGCGACCGTCTCGCCCACCCGCACCCCGGCGGCCTGCAGGAAGCGCGAGGCCGCGACCGCCTCGCCCGGACCGCTGAACCAGCGCCCGGAGACCATCGTGGGGTCGTTGCCGGTCGTGTCGCCGTCGTACGCGACGAGGGGCGCTCCGCCCTTGAGACCGGCCACGCCCACGTGCGTCTTGGCGGTCCGGTGGAAGGACGCGGTCTCCGGGTGGGCTTCGATCGCCGCCGCGACCTTCGCCGGATCGGCCGGCTCCGGCGGCGCCGTGGCCTGGGGCGTCGGCCGCGCCACGGTGTGGACCGTGACGGCGCCGCCGCGGTCCGGGTCCCCGCCCGTCCTGACCCCGACCAGCGTGCTGCCGAGGCCCACGGCGAAGGTCACCGCCAAGGCTCCGAAGGCGATCGCGGCGGCCATCGTCGCCGAGCGCCCCGGCCGGGCGAACGGGCCCGCGAGTCCCAGGCCGACGGGGCGCGGCAGCGGCAGACGGCCCAGCAGCCGGCTCGCGCGGCGCCCCCGGCCGCCGCCCCCGGTCCGGCCCGCGCCGAGCACCTGCACGGTGCGCAACCGGGCCGCCCGCAGCGCGGGGCCGAACGCGGTGGCGACGACCACCAGCAGGGCTCCGGCCGGCACGACGAGATCCACCCACAGGGGGATCAGCACCGCCGCCGTCCCGTACGTCTCCGCCACCTCCGCCATCAGCGGGACGGCGAGCGCGTTCCCCAGGACGGTGCCCAGGAGCGCGCCCACCGAGGCCGGGATCAGTGCCTGCCCGACGTACGCGCGCCCCACCTGGAGCGGGGTGAAGCCGAGGGACTTCAGGATCCCGATCCGCCGGGTCGCGGCGCCCACCGCACCGCTGACGACGATCCCGATCACCAGGACGGACATGGCGAGGCCGAGCAGGGCGAAGGCGGTGACGAAGGGGACGAAGGCGGCCGTGTTCTCCTGGGCGGTCTGTTGGACGTCGAGGTACGACTGCGTACCGGCGACCGCGCGCGGCGGCAGGGCGGCGGCGATCGCGGCCCGGCACGCCTCGATGTCGGCGCGGGTCGCGGAGTCGGAGAGTCGGTAGAGCATCTGCTGCCCGAGGGGTGACCCCAGCTGTGTCGCGGAGTGCGTCCCGTGCCCGGGGGGCGTCCCCGCCGGTGTGCCGGTCAGTCCGGGCAGCTGCGCCGGTACGACCCAGGCGTCCGCGCTCTCCCCCGCCGACTCGGCGATCCCGACCACGGTGAGCTCGGTGTCACCGGCGCGAAGGCGGGTCCCGAGCCCGATGCCGCGCTCGGCCGCGCCCCGCTCCAGCACGATCTCCCCGGGGGCTTCGGCCCAGCGCCCCTCGACCGTCTCCACCCGGTCCACCGGGGTCTCGGCCGGGCCGCGCCCCACCACCGTCAAGGGCGGCGGTTCGAAGCCCGGTGCCGCGCCGCCGGTGTCGTACAGCCGCACGGAGACGACCGGGAACGGGCCCGCGGCCGCGTCCACTCCGGCGGCGTCGGCGGTCGCCGCGAGCTGCCCGGTGGTGACCGCCGCTCCGTCGAACTGCACCGTCAGATGTGCCCCTCGCTGCTGGGCGAAGGCCCGGTCGAACGGCGCCTGGGAGGCCACCAGCAGTCCGACCGCGAGGACGGCGGCCGCCACCGAGAGGAGCGTCGTCAGCGCCATCACCGCGGTCTGCACCCGGCGCCGTCCGACCCCGCCCCGGACCACCCGTCCCAGGGCGCCGCGCCGGACCACCGGAAAGCCCGCCGGACGATTCGCCGGGCGGCTCATCGAGCGGCTCATCGGGCCACCGCCCGGACGTCGCGTGCGATCCGGCCGTCGACCAGCTGGATCGTCCGTGTCGCGCAGGACTCGGCGAGCGCCAGGTCGTGGGTGACAAGGACGATGCTCTGCCCGTCGGCGTTGAGCTCGCGCAACAGATCGCGTACGTCCGCCCCGGAGGCGGTGTCCAGCGCGCCCGTGGGCTCGTCGGCGAGCAGCAGCGGCGGACGGTTCATCAGGGCCCGGGCGACCGCAACGCGTTGGCGCTCCCCACCGGACAGCCGGCCCGGGTAGGCACGGGCGTGCCGGTCGATGCCGAGCTGTTCGAGGAGTTCGGCGGCGCGGGCCGCGGCCCGGGCGGGCGCCATGCCGGAGAGCTGGGCGGGAAGCAGCACGTTGTCGGCGACCGTGAGGTCGTCGAGGAGGTGGAAGAACTGGAAGACCATGCCGATGCGCGAGCGCCGGTACTTCGCGGAGGCGGTCTCGTTCAGTCCGTCGACGCGCAGCCCGTCGACGGTCACGCTGCCCGTGGTGGGACGGTCGAGACCGGCGATCATGTTGAGCAGCGTCGACTTCCCGCTGCCGGACGGCCCGAGCACGGCGAGCACCTCCCCGGGCAGCACCTGGAGCGTCAGTCCGTCCAGCGCGGGTGGGCCCTCGTCGTACGCCTTGGTCACCTGGCGTACGTCGATGAGGGGGTCGGTCATGGGTCTCCTCCATGGCTCGGATCGGTCGGGCACGACGCTAGGAGCGAGGGGGTCGCGCCCACGTCGGCCGCGGTGCGGAAGACGCGTACCGTGCGGGAATGACGGCTCCGGTCCGTCATCCCCGCGATGTACGCCCGTGGTGCACGGCCGTGCGTCTCGCGGCTGATTCGGCGCCCTCGACCGCTTGGCACACTGAGCCGGTGAGCAGGGAAGAAGAGTCAGTCGTCCGCCGGGTCCGCGCGTGGTGGTCCCTCGGTGCGGCCGCGGCGTCCTCGCGCCGGTCGTGGGCCGCCGATGCGGTGATCGCCGTGACGCTGGCGGTGTGCACCGTCCTGGGCGATCTGGACCGTTCGTACGTGGAGGTGGTCCACGGGGAGCCCGAAGCGCCGGTCCCGGTGGGGCCGCCACCGGTCCCACCGGTCCCGCCGCCGGGGAAGCACCAGTTACTGCCGGCCGTGGAGCACACGCTGCCGCCGGTGGAACTCTGGGAGTTGCTCGCGGCGGTGCTGACCGCCCTGCCGCTGGTGCTGCGCCGTCGCTTCCCGCTGGCCGCGTACTGGGCGGTGGTGGGTGCGACGGTGGTGCTGCACCTGGGCGACGTCGCCAAGGACGCGACCACGGTCACGTTCGCCTCGGGACTGATCGCGGCGTACAGCGCGGCGATGTACAGCCCGCACCGCAAGGCCACGGCCGCCTCGCTGCTCGCGGGGGTGGTGCTGTACGCGACGACACCCCTGGTCCCCGAGGTGGACGGGGGCCTGGTCCCCGTACTCGTCCTGATCCCGGTCGCCCTGGCGGCGCACGGCATCCACACCTGGCGTCGGCGGGCGCAGGCGCTGCGGGAGGAGCGACACGAAGCGCTGCGACGGGCCGTGGAGCAGGAACGCTCTCGGATCGCCCGTGAGTTGCACGATGTGGTCACCCACAACGTGAGCATGATGACGATCCAGGCGGGCGCGGCGCGCAAGGTGCTGGACGTGTCGCCCGAGCAGGCCCGTGAGGCGATGCTGGCGGTGGAGGCGGCCGGCCGCACGGCGATGTCGGAGCTGCGCCATGTGATGGGGCTGCTGACCATGGCGGCCGACGGGCCGGATCCGGCCGCGACGGTGGACCTGGCCCCGCAGCCCGGTCTCGATCGGCTGGAGGAACTGGCCGGCCGGGTGCGGGACACGGGCGTGCCGGTGGAGCTGACGGTGCGCGGCACCCGGGTCGAGCTGCCGGCCGGGGTCGATCTGGCGGCCTACCGGGTGGTGCAGGAGGCGCTCACCAACGCGGTGAAGCACGCGGCGGGGGCGAGCGTGTCGGTCACGGTGGAGTACGCGCCGGGCGAGGTACGGGTGGAGGTGGCCGACACCGGCGGGCCGGCGCTCCCCTCGGCCGCGCCCGGCGGCGGTCGCGGGCTCATGGGTCTGCGCGAACGCCTCGCGGTCTACGGCGGTACGCTGCACGCGGGCAGGCGCCCTCGCGGGGGCTACCGGGTCCGCGCGGTGATCCCGGTGGAGGAGTCGTGACCGAGGCACCGCGCGTGGTGATCGTCGACGACCAGGCCCTGGTGCGTACCGGCTTCCGGATGATCCTGGCGGCCGACGGCATCGAGGTGGTCGGGGAGGCGGCCGACGGGGACGAGGCGGTCGCCGCGGTCCGCCGTACGAAGCCCGATGTGGTCCTGATGGACATCCGGATGCCGGGCACCGACGGTCTGGAGGCGACGCGCCGCATCCTCCGGGACGACGGGGCGGCGGCGCCGCGCATCGTCATCCTGACCACCTACGACCTCGACCAGTACGTGTACGCCGCGCTGAGCGCGGGCGCGAGCGGCTTCCTCCTGAAGGACGTCACTCCCGAGCACCTGGCGGCCGCCGTCCGGCTGGTCCGCTCCGGGGACGCCCTGCTGGCCCCGGCCATCACGCGCCGTCTCGTCGAGCGGTTCGCCGCCTCCCGGGACCGCACGACGTCCCTGCACCGGGATCTGTCGACGCTCACGCCGCGGGAGCTGGAGGTCTTCGAGGCGCTTGCCCGGGGCGACAGCAACGCCGAACTGGCGGCTCGCTTCCGGCTGAGCGAGGCCACCGTCAAGACGCATGTCGCCCGCATCCTCGCGAAACTCCGGCTCCGCGACCGTGCGCAGGCGGTGATCGCCGCGTACGAGACGGGCCTGGTCACGCCGGGATCCGCCGGCGAGCCGCAGCCGCGCCGGGAGCGCTGACGGCCGCGCGGATCAGGAGGAGCGGGAACGGGCGAGGGTGCCGAGCACGCGCAGGTGCGGCCGGCCGTCGCCGTCCGGGTGCGTGACCGTCACGCGGACCCCGTAGACGTCGGCGATCAGCGCGGGTTCGAGCACCTCGCGCGGCGCACCGGCGGCCACCACCCGCCCGCCGGAGAGCATGACGATCGTGTCGCAGTACATCGCGGCGAGGTTCAGGTCGTGGAGGGCCACGATCGTGGTGACCGGCAGCGCGGACACCAGGTCGAGGAGGTCGTGCTGGTGCTGGATGTCGAGGTGGTTGGTGGGTTCGTCGAGGAGGAGTTCCCTCGGCTCCTGGGCGAGGGCCCGGGCGATCTGGACGCGTTGGCGTTCACCGCCGGACAGGGTCTGCCAGGGCTGTTCCGCGCGGTCGGCGAGGCCGGTGCGGTGCAGGGCGTCCCGTACGGCGTGCTCGTCGGCGGCCGTCGGGGGCGACCAGGCCCGCCGGTGGGGGATGCGGCCGAGGCGTACGACCTCGGCGACCGTGAGCTCGACGAGGGTGTCGGCCTGCTGCTCCACGACCGCGACGCGCCGGGCGACGTCCCGGCGGCGCAGGTCCGCGAGCGGCCGGCCGTCGAGGGTGACGAGACCGGAGGACGGCTCCAGGACTCCGCAGAGCAGCCTCAACAGGGTGGATTTCCCGGAGCCGTTGGGACCGAGGAGCGCCGTGGTGGTGCCGGGCTCCGGGGCGATGTCGACCCCGTCGAGGATCAGCCGCCCTCCGGCGGTGCGCGCCACGCGCTCGGCGCCGAGCGTCGTGGAACCGGGCGAGCCGGGTGTCACGTGACCGGGTGTCATCGGTGGGCCTTCCTGCTCCGGTACAGGACGAGGACGAACGCGGGGACGCCCACGAGGGAGGTGACGACGCCGACGGGCACCTCCTGGGGTTCGAGGACGGTCCGGGCGAGCGTGTCGACCCAGACCAGGAAGACGGCTCCCCCGAGGGCGGTGACGGGCAGCAGACGGCCGTGGCCGGGTCCGACGAGGGCGCGGGCGGCGTGCGGCAGGACGAGCCCGACGAAGCCGATGGCGCCCGCCGAGCTGACCAGCGCGGCGGTGAGCAGCGCGGTGGCGCACAGCAGGACGAGCCGGGCGCGGGCCACCCGTACGCCGAGGGTGGCCGCCGCGTCCTGACCGAACGCGAAGGCGTCGAGCGTACGGGCATGACCGAGGCAGACGGCCAGGGCGAGCCCGAGGACGGCGAGGCAGAGCCATACGTCGGTCCAGCCGGCGCCGCTCAGCGAACCGAGCAGCCAGAACAGCACCCCGCGGGTCGTCTCGGCGTCGGCGGAGGTGACGACGACGAAGGAGGTGAGCGCGGAGAACAGCTGCATCGAGGCGACGCCGGAGAGGACGACCCGGTCGGGCGTGCCGCCGAGCGTGTGGCTCAGCAGCAGCATCGCGGCGAAGGAGCACACCGCGCCCGCGAAGGCGCCCGCGGAGACGGACAGCGCTCCCCCGCCGACGCCGAGGACGACCACCACGACCGCTCCGGTCGAGGCGCCGGAGGAGACACCGAGGACGAAGGGGTCGGCGAGCGGATTGCGCAGCAGGGACTGCATCACGGCGCCGCAGAGGGCGAGACCCGCCCCGCACACGGCGGCGAGGAGGGTACGGGGCAGCCGCAGGTTCCAGATGATGCCGTCCCGGATCGGGCCGACCCCTGAGGGCGTGCCCCCGAGGTGCGAGGCGACGACGGAGCCCACGTCACCGACGCCGATGTCCGCCGGTCCGATGGTGAGGGTCACGGCGAGGGAGAGGACGAGCGCGGTGCAGCCGGCCGTGATGCGCAGCAGGGCGGCGGTCACTTCGCGAGGCCGTGCGCGCGCAGGGCGGCGGCGACCTGCTCGATGCCCTCGACGGTACGGATGGTCGGGTTCATGGCCTGGCCGCTGAGGAGCACGTACCGCTTGGCGCGCACGGCGTCCATCTTCTTCGTGACGGGGTCGGACTCCAGGAACGCGATCTTCTTGGCGGCGCTCTCCCCCGACTGGGCCTTGCGGGTGAGGTCGCCGATCACGAGGAGGTCGGGGTTCCGGTCGGCGACGGACTCCCAGCCGATCTGGGGCCATTCCTCGGTGGTGTCGTCGAAGACGTTCTTGGTGCCGGTCTCCCGGGTGATGACGCCGGGCGCTCCGCAACAACCAGCCACGTAGGGGGACTTGGCGTCGGAGAACCAGTAGAGGACGCTGACGTCGGCGACGCGGAGGCCGGCGGTGGCCTCGGTCACCCGGGTCTTGAGGCGGGCGATGAGCTCCTCGCCCCGCTTCTCGACGCCGAAGACGCGGGCCAGGTCGCGGACTTCGCCGTAGACGGTGTCCATGGCGAGCGGCGTGGTGCGCTTGCCGTCGCCCCCGCCGCTGTTGTCCTTGCCCACACAGTCGGAGGGGGAGAGGTAGGTGGGGACGCCGAGCTTCTCGAACTGCTCGCGGCCGGCGACTCCGCCCTTGCCGAGGGTGGAGCCGAAGGAGGCGGCGACGAAGTCGGGTTCGGTGTCCAGCACCTTCTCGAAGGAGGGGTTGTTCTCCGCGAGCCTCGGGACGGCGGA
Source organism: Streptomyces sp. NPDC003035 (assembly GCF_042888285.1). Taxonomy (NCBI): domain Bacteria; kingdom Bacillati; phylum Actinomycetota; class Actinomycetes; order Kitasatosporales; family Streptomycetaceae; genus Streptomyces; species Streptomyces sp. NPDC003035. The sequence goes on from NZ_JBIAPJ010000003.1 coordinate 477,416, forward strand.
GGCGGCCTTCTCCAGCCCCTTCATCACCGGGTCGGTCCAGGTCGCGGTCCCGACCATCCGGTCCGCGAGGCCGAGGGACAGCATGATCTCGGTGGTGCCCTGGTTCAGGGAGACGGCCCGGCGCGGCCCGCCGGGCGGGATCTCCACGGTGCGGCCGCAGTTCTCGAGTGTCCGCGCCGGGGCGGACGAGGCCGGCCGGGCCTCGCCGGCGGCGCCGCCGCAGCCGGTGAGGAGCAGCGCTCCGGACACGAGCAGGGCGAAGGAACGGGGGGTGCGGGCGAGAGGCACGGCTCATCCTCGGCGTCGAGGGCCCATACGCGGGGCCCGTTTCGTACGGATTCGCCAGCAGGTCTTCGGACTCGGGGTCATCCGGGCGGGACGCCTTCCCGGCCCGGTTCCCCGGTCCAGTGACTTCGTGCCCCGCCCGTCACCCTCACCGCTGCGCGTCAGCTCCGGATTCGCACCGGATTCCCTGACTCGCGTACGTCACGCACGTGAGTTCGACTGGCTACGGCAAGCTACCACAGCGCCGGCCGGGCCCCTCCGTACGCCGACGGGGCGGCGGTGGGAGGGCGCGCGATCCCTTCCGGGATCTGTCGCACCGCTCCACCGCCGCCCCGTTCACCGGGACCCGGACGTGCCGGGTTCCGAAGTGGGCCGTGGGCCCGGCGAGGTCAGGCCACCGGCGCCGGGAACGTCGGGTACTCCACGCCGGAGACGTGCTGGACGACCCGGATGACCTGGCACGAGTAGCCGAACTCGTTGTCGTACCACAGGTAGAGGATCGCGTTGTCGCCGTCCACCTTGGTGGCACCGGCGTCGACGATCGAGGCGTGGCGCGAACCGACGAAGTCCATGGAGACCGCGTCGGGGGCCGTGGTGAAGTCGATCTGGCGCTTGAGCGGCGAGTGGAGCGAGACGTCGCGGAGGTAGTCGAGGACCTCCTCGCGGGTGGTCTCGCGGCCCAGGCGCAGGCTCAGGATGGCGATCGAGACGTCCGGGACGGGGACGCGGATCGAGCTGCCGGTGATCGGCGCCTTCAGGTCCGGAAGCGCCTTGGCGACGGCGGAGGCGGCACCGGTCTCGGTGATCACCATGTTGAGCGGCGCGGAACGGCCGCGGCGGTCGGCCTTGTGGTAGTTGTCCAGCAGGTTCTGGTCGTTCGTGAACGAGTGGACGGTCTCGACGTGACCGCGCAGGACGCCGTACTCGTCGTCCATGGCCTTGAGCGGCGGGACGATCGCGTTGGTTGTGCAGGAGGCACAGGACAGGATCTGCTCGTCCGGCTTGATGGTGTCGTGGTTGACGCCGTGGACAATGTTCGGGACGTCGCCCTTGCCCGGGGCGGTCAGGACGACCTTGTCGATACCGGGGCGCAGGTGCTTGGACAGACCCTCGCGGTCCCGCCACTTGCCCGTGTTGTCGATGAGGATGGCGTCCTTGATGCCGTACGCGGTGTAGTCGACCTCGGACGGGTCGTTCGCGTAGATCACCTTGATCGTGTTGCCGTTGGCGACGATCGTGCTGGTCGCCTCGTCCACGGTGATGGTGCCCTGGAACTGACCGTGGATGGAGTCGCGGCGCAGCAACGAGGCGCGCTTCACCAGGTCCGCCTCGCCGCCGCCGCGCACGACGATGGCGCGCAGGCGCAGGCCGTTGCCGGAGCCGGCCTTCTCGATGAGCAGGCGGGCGACGAGGCGGCCGATGCGGCCGAAGCCGTAGAGGACGACGTCGCGTCCCTCGCGGCGCTCGATCTTGTTGGCACCCGTGGCACCGACGACGGCCTCGGCGGTGAAGTCCGCCACCGACAGACCGCGGTCGTCGGTCTTGTATTCCGCGGCGAGCATGCCGATGTCGATCTGGGAGGGACCGAGATCGAGCGCGGCGAGCGCCTGCAGGAAGGGCATCGTCTCGGTGACCGAGAGTTCCTCACCGGCGATCTGCCGGGCGAATCGGTGGGTCTTGAGGATGCTGACCACCGACTTGTTCACCAAGGAGCGGCTGTGCAGGAGGACGGTGACGTCATACTCCCGGTGCAGCTTCCCGATGATCGGGATCATCGACTCCGCGATCTCCTCGCGGGTCTTCCAACTGGTGAACGAGTCCTCGTTGACAGTCACAGTTTTATCTTTCGAGCTAGGCGGCGCTCATATGCTAACCCGCCCCTCCTTTGATCGTTCAAGGGGTCCCTGGGGACGGGCATCGACGCCCCACTTCGCCCGATTTCAGCCCGATATGGACAGGCCGTACGCCACCGAGCGGAACGGAGCGGCCCCGCTCTCCACCGAACGTGTCCGTTTCGACCCACCCGCCTCCGGCAAGCCGCCAAGCATGATGGACATCGGCTACACGATGATGACCGAACAGGCAGGTCCGCGTGAGCTCGTCGAGCACGTGGTCGAGGCGGAACGGGTGGGGTTCGACTTCTCCGTGATCTCGGACCACTCCTTCCCCTGGCTGGAGTCGCAGGGGCACGCACCGTACGCGTGGAGTGTCCTGGGAGCGGCCGCGCGGGCCACCTCGCGCATCCCGCTGATGACCTTCGTCACCTGTCCCACCTTCCGGTACCACCCCGCGGTGATCGCCCAGAAGGCCGCGACCATGCAGCTGCTGTCGGACGGCCGCTTCCGGCTGGGCCTGGGATCGGGAGAGAACCTCAACGAGCACATCGTCGGCTCCGGCTGGCCCTCCGCCCGGGTCAGGCTGGCCATGCTGGACGAGGCGACGACCATCGTCCGGGCCCTGTTCACCGGCGAGTACGTCTCCCACCGCGGCGTCCACTTCCAGGTCGACAACGCGCGCCTGTGGGATCTCCCCGACACGCCGCCGCCCCTCGGCATCGCCGCGTCGGGCCCGCGTTCCTGCGAGCTCGCCGGCCGCCAGGGCGATCTGCTGATCGCGACGGAACCGGAACGGGAGCTCCTGGACGCCTTCGACGCCCACGGCGGCGCCGGAAAACCGCGCATCGGACAGCTTCCCGTCTGCTACGACCCCGACCCCCAGGCGGCGGTCGACCGCGCCCACGAGCAGTTCCGCTGGTCGGTGGGAGGCTGGCACGTCAACGCCGAACTCCCCGGGCCTGCCGGATTCGCCCAGGCCACCGAGCATGTGCGTCCCGAGGACGTGGCGAAAGCGGTGCCGTGCGGGAACGACGTCGGCGCCGTCGTCGAGGCGGTCCGCGCCTTCGAGGAGGCGGGGTTCAGCGAACTGGCCCTGGTCCAGATCGGCGGCGAACACCAACGGCCCTTCCTCCGCTGGGCCGAGGACGAGCTGCTGCCCGCGCTCCGGGAACGATGAGGAGACCGACCATGGTGGATCGCGCCGCGCTCTTCGACGTCGACGGCACACTCGCCGACACCAACCACCTGCACGTCGTCGCCTGGTGGGAGGCACTGCGCCAGGCAGGGCACGAGGTTCCGATGCACGCGGTCCATCGCGCGATCGGCCTTCCGGGAGAGCAGCTCCTGGAGCACCTGCTGGGCGACCGCCGCGACCGCGCCGAGGACGACCGCCTGTCGGGGGCTCACGACACCATGTACGGCACGTACTTCGAGCGGCTCCCCGCCTTCGCCCGGGCCGGCGACCTGCTGCGCGCCCTCGCGGAGGACGGCTGGAAGGTCGTCCTCGTGACCTCCGCCAAGGACCGCGAGCTCGCGGCCCTGCGCCGCGCCGTGGACGCGGACGACGCGATCACGGACACGGCCACCTCCGACGACGTCGACGAGGGCAAACCCGCACCCGATCCGATCCTGCACGCGCTGTCCCTCGCCCGAGTGCCCGCGGACCGGGCCGTGTTCGTCGGCGACAGCGTCTGGGACATGAAGGCGGCCGGCGCCGCCGGAGTGGTCGCGACCGGCCTGCTCTGCGGTGGAATCCCCCGGGCGGACCTGACCGACGCGGGGGCCGCGGCCGTCTACGACGACCCGTCCGACCTCCTCGCCCACCTGAGCACGAGCCCGTTCGCGAAGATCCCGGGCTCGTAGGAGCTCCTCTCGTAGCCCACCCGTATCTCTAGGCACAGCAGCCCAGTTGAACGCGTCCGCGTACTCATGTCCGGCAGCGGCCCGATGGCTACGGTCGTCTCACCGGGGGGAAGACCGGAGGCCACGACGCGCTTTCCGCGCCGGCGCGGCCTCCTCCCCTCGCCTGCCCAGGTTCATGGAGAGGGACCGTTCTGATGCTTCTTCGAAGCGGCGCATGCCGGCGCACGGCGCTTGCCACCGCGACCGTCCTGATCGTCACCGGCCTCTGCGCCACCACCCACGGGGTGGCGCTCGCCGACGACCCCGCGCCCCTGCCCTCGCCCGTCGCCGACGAGGTGGTCGTCCCGGACCCGGGACGTTTCCAGCCGCGCGGCGAGGACATCACCAGCGCCGGCGGCACGGGCTACGTCCACCGTCAGGAGGGCAGCCCCGGACCGGTCTGGACCGACTACGCGAGCGGCGCCGACGGGCCGCTGCCCCCGGGCCACGCGCTGAGCCACTCGGGCCTCTTCCCCGCCCTGTCCGCCGGGTCGGTGGCCCAGACCCGCACGCTCACCGTCACCAGCGGGGACACGCCCGCACGGGCTTCGGTGACGCTCCCGCCGGGCCGGCGGTGGGCGCAGGCGTACAACGCGGACACCGCCCTCACGTACACCTCGGCCACCGACCACCGGATCACCGGCCTGTACCTGCGCCGGTCGGTCGACGGCGCCACCGTCGAGCGGCCGGTGACCGGGCTCGGTACGGCGTACGGCCTCAAGGTCGTCCACCAGGACACGCGCGGGGCGTGGCTGACCACACAGACGGCGCCGGGCGGCGCGACCGCCGCGTACCTCCTCGACTACCGCACCGCGACCGTGACGCCCTCGGCCGTCGTGAAGACGGGAAGCCCGGCGTCGGTCGCGCTCGGCGGCCGTCACTATCTTCTCCAGTACGGAGCCGAGGAGACCGTCCACACCGTCCCGCGCGACAACCCGGGCGCGCCGCCGGTCGCGACTCCGTTGCCGCCGGCCGGCCACGGAGAGGACCGGTACCTGCCCGCCTCGTTCACCGTGATCGGCGACTGGATCGTCGTACGCCGCGCTCCGCTTGTGCTCGACTCCCCGGGCGGCGGCGGCACCGCCCCCATCGGTACCAGGCTGCTCGCCGTCCCCCTCGGCGGCGGACCCGCCCGCGAACTCCTTCCGTACGCCGCCGCGGGCTTCACCACCGCCCCCGACGGGAGCGTCCTCGTCACCGGCGGCACCGGAGCCAAGGAGTGGGCCGTGCGGCGGATCACGCTCGGCGCCGACGGGGCGCCCCGGCTCACCACGGTGCGGAAGGTGCCCCATGTGCCCGCCACGTACAACGGGCTCGCGGTCGGCGGTGGCCGGGTGAGCCACCTCAGCGACACACAGTCGCCCTGGGCGCTGTACGAGGTCGACACGGCCGCGCCGACCGAGGCCAGGGAACGGTACCGGGGGCGTGACTGGGTGCTCCAGGGGCTGCGCGATCTGGGCGACGGGCAGAGCGCGTTCGTCGACGAGAACACGCTGATCTCCACCGGCCCCGATCGAATCCGCGGCGTGACCGTGCCCGTGGACAGCACCCCGGTCGACGCGGCCGGGCGGTACGCGGTCACCGAGGGCGACGGCACCCAGTACGTCGTCGACTTCGGCGACGGCCGGGGCGCCACGGTCCTCCTCACCCGCGCCCCCACGGCCGCCTCCGTCTGGGCCGGCACACTGTGGAAGCCCGCTCCCGCCACCGGGACCGTGAACGCGTACGACCTGGTGACGAAGGCGACCTCACCGGCCGTCGACCTCGGCTCCGGATGCGTTCCGGACGAGCTGCAGGCCGTGGGCCGCTGGCTCTACTGGAGCTGCGACGGCAAGGCGGGCGTATACGACCAGGTGCTGAGGAAGAGCGTCGGTGTCCCTTCGGGCGAGGCCCTCCTCGGGGACGGGTTCCTCGTACGGCGCGACAACGCGGCGGGCCGGCTCCTGCTCACCGACGCCCTCACCGGACAGACCTCCGTGTTCGCCGACGTGCCCGCCACGGCGGCGGCGGCCGGTTCGGGCCGGCGCGTCGACTGGAGCGTCGACAGGTTCGGCGGCGGCGTGGCCTACGTCGACGCGCTGCGGAACATCCACGTCAAGCCCGTCCCGATCGCACCGCAGCCTCTCACCCTGCTCGAATCCTCCGTCGACCCGTCGTTCAGCGCCATCGCCCCGGCCGACCGGACGTGGGACGCCCTGTGGCGTCTCTCGCGCCCGGCGGCCCGCTCGAAGGTCGTGATCCGGGACGCCTCCGGGCAGGTCGTACGGACCCTCGACGGTCCCGGCGGCCCCGGCGCCGCGGTCACGGCGCGGTGGGACGGCAGGAACGACGCGGGCGGCCTGGTGCCGGAGGGGCCGTACCGCTACACCCTGGACGTGCAGGTGGACGAGGGAGGCGGCTTCGTGAGGCAGGCGAGCGGGGACGTCGTGGCCTACGACACGATCCCGAGCCCCGCCTCCTGACCGCCCGCGGGCGGGACCGCATGCAGGTCCCGCCCGCTCGGCCCGCGCGCGTGCCATGAGCGGCGTGTCGGCCGGTTGCGGTGGCGGTGGCGATCGCGGTGGCGGTGGCGGTGGCGGTGGCGGTGGCAGAGGACCACGAAACCCGAGTGCACCCGGTCGGGCGATCCTGTGATCATGTGCGGATGCCCCACCTTCTCGAACCGCTGGTCGTCCGCCGCACCCTCCGCCTCCCCACCCCCACCGGTCCCGCCGGGAACGGCCAGGGCGCCGCGCGCCAGTTCGACGCCGCTCTGATGTCGGTGGGCTTCACCCTCTCGTCGGAGCTGCTGACGCACCTGTCGGGGCTGTCCGACGACACGGTGACCGCGACCGCCGTACGGACACTGGACGTCGTCCGCGAGATGGTCGGCGACCATGTCGAGCACAACGTCTACTTCCTCGACTTCCCGGCCAACGTGCCCGACACCTTCGACTTCTGGATGCGGTGCGTCGCGGACGCGATGGACGACGAGGGCTCCCGCGAGCGCACCCTCGCCCAGCTCGAGAGCGGCGCCGTCGACCTGCTCACCCTCCCGACGTACGGAACGTACGGGCACACGTACGCCGAGATGCTCACCGCTCATGAGGAGCTGACCGCCGCGGCCGGCGACCGTCTGACGGTCCTCCACCTGGGCGAGGACGCGGACACCGAGGTCACCGCGCTGTACCTCGCCCTCGCCGGCAGCACCACGCCGCTGGGCGAGGACGACCTGCGCGACCTCGCCGTGCTCGCCGGTCACTGCGTGGACGGACCCCAGCCCGAGGCGGTCCCTGTCCGGGAGAACCTCGCCCTCCTCAACCGTGCGCGCCTGGCTGCCGGTGCCGGTCTCCTTCTCGACACCGTGACCGATGTGCTCCGGCTCGCCTGTGCGCTGTCGGACGGCGATGTCACCCTTCAGAAGCCGACCCGGTTCCGCGCCCTGTCCCGCCCCAGCCGCCGCGCACTGCTCGCGGGCCTGGACTCCGTGGTCGCCGCCGCACCCGCCAAGCTCGCCGACGTCGGCGCGCACCGCGAGGCGTGGAAGCGGCTCGGCGAACGCCTCCACCCCCACGAGTACCCACGCGTGCCCCACGCCGCCGAGGTGTTCGCCGTCGCCCGGGGCGAGAAGAAGGTCCGCCCCTTCGACAGCCGGGTCGAGGAACTCCTCGGCCGGCACGACGTCGTCGGCGCGACGGAGCTGCTGACGTCCGCGCCGGGCAAGCTGTTCCGCTCCGTGGACCGTCTGCTGCGGGCGGCGTCCGGCCCGGACGAGCGCGAGGCCGTGGTGACGGCCGCCGTCGAGGCCGCGCCCCAGGTGTCCGGCCGCGTCGTGCTCGCGGTACGGGAACACCTCCACAACCGTCACGAGAAGGCGGGCGGACGCAGGCTGTTCGTCAACCGCCTCGGCCGCGCCTGGGTCACCGACGATACCCGCGAGACCGTGCCGCCGGCCGAGCACGACCGTCTGACGGCCGCGCTCGACGCCGAGATCCGTCGCCGACTCCCCTCCCCCGGACATCTGTTGATCGACCCCGACGTCCTCGACGTGGCGCTGCCGCTCAGTGGCCGGGTCACCGCGTCCAGCCTCGGCGTCCTGCCCCGCGGGTCCGTCACCCCGGTCGACGGCGAACTGCTGCGCTTCTTCGTGTACTGGAAGCAGACCGAGCGCTCGACCGACTACGACCTGTCGGCGCTCCTCCTTGACGCCGATCACTCGACCGTGTCCTGGCTGTCGTACACCGCCCTCACCGCTCTCGAGGGCGAGCACTCCGGCGACATCACCGACGCGCCCGACGGCGCCTCGGAGTTCATCGACCTGCGCCTGGGAGCCGCCCGTGGGACGTACATCGTGCCGCAGGTCGACATCTTCTCCGGGGAGGGCTTCGAGGAGGTGGCGGAGTCGTTCTTCGGTTTCATGCTGCGCGACGCGGAACAGGGCGGCCGCCCCTTCGAGGCACGTACGGTGAGCATGAAGTCGGATCTGCGCGGGCCCGGCAGGGTCGCACTGCCGCTGGCGTTCGTACGCGGCGACGACGGCCGGTGGCACGCCAGGTGGCTGCACCTCTACCTGAAGGGCCGACCGACGGCCAACCGGGTCGAAGGGAACCGGATCTCCGTCGCGACGCTGCTCCGCGGCATCGTCGAGCGCGCCCCGCTCACGGTCCGCCACCTCGTCGGGCTGCTCACCGACGACACGGTGGCGACCACCATGCTCGGGGACGGCGCGACCGTCCCGGGCGGACCGGTCACCTACATCGGCCTGCAGCGGCCGGAGGGACTGCACCCGGACTCCCGGATCATCACGCCGGAAAACCTGCGCGACCTCATCCCTGAGTGACTGCTATCTTGACGGCGGCGAGGCCATGAAGGGGCTTCCTTCTCAAAACCAATTGAACCTAGTCCCTTCGCTTTCCTCGCCCTCGACCTACGCCGGCCGGGAAGCCTTCAGGACACCTATCTTGTCGATGCGGTGCTCCGGGTTGCCCTGGGCGTCCCGCCAGAAGTTGCCCGCCGCGTCGTCCTCCGGCGTCGCGCAGGTGGAGAGAGTGATCATGGCCCGGGTGGGCTTCTCACCCGGCGCCCCCGGCACCGCGGCCCGCTGTTCCGCGAGGGAACGGGTGGAGCGGAAGGACGTCGTCCGCGTCTCGGTGATCCGGTACTCGTAGACGGTGTCGCCCGCGGTGACGAAGACCGAATCGCCCACGTCGACGGCGGGCAGCTCGCGCAGGGGGCCGCCGGCGGAGAGCCGGTGGGCGGTCACCAGATAGTTGCCGATCTCGCCGGGGCCGACGCCGCCCCGCTTCCCGTACGGGCTGGCGGCCACGCCCCGGTCCTGGATGCGGGTACCCGCAGGATCGTCGGTCGTCCCCTCGTACGGCACGACGGTCAGCTCTTCGACACCGATCGACGGTATGGACATCTCGGCGGCGCGGGACCGCTTGCTGGGGTCCGGTTCGGGGGCCTGGGCCGAGGCCGGCGGGGGTGTCGCCGGGGAGGGTGTCGCCGGCGACGTGGGTGCGGCTGCGGGCGCGGTGTCGCGAGCGGGTTCGGACACGCTGGACGAAGCGGCCGTGACGGGCGCGGCGGTCGTACCACTGGCACCGTCCGCCGCCGAGCAGCCGACGAGCACGGCGACGACGGACGCAGCAAGGACGCAGCAGGCGCTTCGAGCTCTGTGCATGGCCTTCCGAAGGGTTGCGGGACACGCTTTCGGCCATCGGTCACCCGCGAGAACGACAGAGGTCGAGCGCGTATTCCCTCCTCTCCACAGCACGGGGCCCAACCGTTTTCGAGAAAACCTCTTTGGACATACCTATAGGGCGAGAGGTAATCTCACGGCATGCCCGATTCCCGCGCGTCCGCCCAGGACCTCGACCGTGTCGCCTCCGGCCTCGCGGCGTGCCTGCCCGCGCTGAACCGGGCCCTGGACCGGCGTGTGGGCCAGGACTTCGCGCAGCCCAAACCGCCGGAGGCCCAGCTCGCCCTGCTGCGGTTCGTCGCGCGGCGGGAAGGCGCCACCGTCCGTGAGGCCGCCGAGGCCCTGCTGATGCGGCCGAACAACGTGAGCGCGCTCGTCTCCCAGCTCACCGAGCGAGGGCTGCTGGAGCGCCGCCAGGACGCGGCCGACAAGCGGATCGCGCACCTCTACGCGACCGCCCGGGCCCAGCTGGAGCTGGCCGAGGTCCGTCACCTGCAGGACCGGCACATCGCCCGCGCCCTGCAGTGCCTCACCGAGGGCGAGCAGGACGCTCTGGGCTCGGCCCTCGGCGCGCTGAACTCACTGGCGCGCCACCTTCACCCCGCGCCGGCAGCCGAGTAGACCCGGGCGCCCCTTTTCGGGGGAGCGCCACGCGGCCGGCTCCGTGCCCGCGCCCGCCAGTACGCACGTACGCACGTACGCCTCCGCCCTCTCCTGACCGGGAAGGCGCGACGCGGCCCGTCGGCGTCCCCCTTTCCCGCAGCTCTTCCTGCGGCCCCTTCACAGACAAGGCAGCTCCATGCCCTCCACCACCGTGGATCACTCCCCCCTGCCCGCACCCTCCCCGCCACCGGCGGCGTCGCCCCGGGGCAGGCGTTCCAACCCCTGGCTGACCCTGTTGGCGGTCGCCTTCGGCCTCTTCATGGTCCAGCTCGACGGCTCCGTCGTGGCGATCGCCAACCCCGAGATCGGCCGCGCCCTCGACGCCTCCACGGCGGATCTGCAGTGGGTCACCAATGCGTACCTGCTCGCCCTGGCGGCCTCCCTCATCCTGGGCGGCAAGCTCGGCGACCGCTTCGGACGCCGTACGTACTACCTGGTCGGCGTCGCCGGGTTCACCGTCGCCTCGGTCGCCATCGGCCTGTCCGGATCCATCGAGGGCGTCATCGTCTTCCGGGCGGCGCAAGGGCTCTTCGGCGGCCTGCTGATGCCGAACACCCTCGGCCTGCTGCGCGCCGCCTTCCCGCCGCGCAGGTTCGGTATGGCCGTCGGCATCTGGGCCATGGTCTCGGCGGTCTCGACCGCGCTCGGGCCGATCGTCGGCGGTCTGATGGTCGAGCACATCTCCTGGGAATCCGTCTTCTACATCAACGCCCCCATCGGCCTGCTGGCCCTGCTGGTGAGCGCCGCGGTGCTGCCCCATAGCAGGAACACCGCGGACGCCGACCGGTTCGATCTCCTCGGGGTCGTCCTGCTCGCCGTGGCCCTGCTGTGCGTGGTCTTCGGCGTCGTCAAGGGAGAGACCTGGGGCTGGTCCTCCGCGGGCACCCTCGGGTCGATCACCGTGGGCCTCCTGCTCCTCGTTCTCTTCGGCCGTCACGAGACGCGGGTCGCCCATCCGCTGCTGCCCATGCGGCTGTTCCGCAGCCGGGCGCTGACGACGGGTACGGTCGTCACCGCGCTGAACTTCTTCGTCATGCTCGGCGTGATCTTCTTCGTCATGCTGTATCTGCAGAACGTGCGCGGCTTCTCCCCCGTCGAGGCCGGTGTGCGCACCCTGCCGCTCAGCCTCGCCTCTCTCGTGGCCTCTCCACTGGGCGCCGCGCTGACCGGCCGCTTCGGGCCCCGGCTCACCATGCCGCTCGGCATGGTGCTCCAGGCCGCCGCCGCGTTCGGGATGCTCAGCTGGCACACCGATTCGCCGTACGCCGTGATGTGGCCGCCGTTCGTGGCCCTCGGCCTCGGCGTCGGCATGGTCCTGGCCGCCTCCTCCGACGCCATCGTCGGCCAGGCGCCCGTCCGGGACGCCGGTGTCGCGGGCGGTCTGCAGGCCACGGCGCTGCAGATCGGCGGCGCGCTGGGTACGTCCGTCCTCGTCTCGCTCATCAGCGCCCGGGTCGGCTCCACGCTGACGGGCGAGCTGACCACCGCGGGCGTGCCGGCCCATGTGGCGGGCGGGCTGCACGAGGCCGTCGACGCGGTGGCGATGGGCGTCGCCCCGATCTCGACCGGCATGCCCTCCCCGCTCCGGGCCTCGGTCGCGGAAGGCAGCGCCGAGGCGTTCATGAACGGCGTGCACCTGGCCGTGACGGTCACCGGCGCCCTGTGTCTCCTCGGCGCCGCCATCGCGGCGGCCGGCCTCCGGCGCACGTCCACCCCTCCACGGACCTCGCACCCCCGGGCGTGACCGCGGCGCCCAACTCCCGTACTAAATATGAGAGTTGGGCGATCCGCAGTCACCCAGAGCCTTGCCAGCCCAACTGAGGCCGCCCTATTGTCGCCGAGCAGAAAGCGCTTTCCCCCCACGGAGTATGCAGCAGCGGCACCCACATGCGAAGACGTACGAGGAGACCAGGATGAGACGACCAGTCGCACTGCGACTCTGCGCGGCGCTGGCCACGACGGCCACGGCGGCCGCGGCCGGCGTGGTGCTGTCGATGCCCGAGGCATCGGCGGCGACCGGACGGGCCACCGGCTACGCGACCCAGAACGGCGGGACCACCGGCGGCGCGGGCGGGCAGACGGTGCGGGCCACCACGGGGACCGCGATCCACGCGGCCCTGTGCGGCCGGGCCAGCAGCAGCACCCCGATCACCATCGAGGTCGAGGGCACCATCAACCACGGCAACACCTCCAAGGTGTCGGGCACCAGCTGCAACACCGCCGACGGTGTGATCGAGCTCAAGCAGGTCAGCAACGTGACGCTCGTCGGCGTCGGGAGCGGGGCCGTCTTCGACCAGCTGGGCATCCACATCCGCGAGGCCGGCAACATCATCATCCAGAACGTGACCGTCAAGAACGTCAAGAAGTCGGGCTCGCCCACGTCCAACGGCGGTGACGCCATCGGCATGGAGAGCAACGTCCGCAACGTCTGGGTGGACCACGTCAGCCTCGAGGCGTCGGGCGGCGAGTCGGAGGGCTTCGACGGCCTCTTCGACATGAAGGACAACACCCAGTACGTGACCCTGTCCTACAGCACCCTGCGCAACTCCGGCCGCGGCGGCCTCGTCGGCTCCAGCGAGACCGAGCTCTCGAACGGGTTCATCACGTACCACCACAACCTGTACGAGAACATCGACTCGCGCGCGCCCCTCCTGCGGGGCGGCATCGCGCACATGTACAACAACTACTACGTCAAGCTGAACGAGTCCGGCATCAACTCCCGCGCGGGGGCCCGCGCCAAGGTGGACAACAACTACTTCAAGGACTCCAAGGACGTCCTCGGCACCTTCTACACCACCGCGGCCGGATACTGGCAGGTCAGCGGCAACACCTTCGACAACGTGACCTGGTCGAGCCCCGCCGCCGACTACAAGCCCGCCGGCCCCGACCCGCGGTCCACCACCACGGTCGCCGTCCCGTATCCCTACACCCTCGACGCGGCCGCCTGCGTGCCGGACGTCGTGACCCGGATCGCGGGCGCGAACAAGGGGATGCAGGAGTCGAACGGCAGTTGCTCGCCGCAGACGCCGTCCCCGACCACGCCGGCTCCGTCCCCCACCAGCCCGACGCCGACGCCGACCACGCCGACGCCCTCACCCACCACCGCCACGCCGTCGCCGACCCAGCCCGGCGGGACCAACCTCAGCATCGGGGCCGGCTCCGACGGTTCCAGCAAGGCCGACGGGACGAGCTACGGCAACGTACGGGACGGCAATCTGAGCACCTACTGGTCACCGGCCGGCTCGACCGGCTCGATCTCGATCAAGTGGGGCTCCGCCACCACCGTGTCCCGGATCACCATCCGCGAGGCGGCGGGCTCCGCGGGCAGCATCGGGTCCTGGAGGGTCCTCAACGCCGACACGGGCGCCGTTCTGACCACCGGCAGCGGCGCGGGTGCCATCACCGTCCCGCGGACCTCACTGAGCAAGATCACCTTCGAGATCACCGGCTCGACCGGCACCCCGAAGGTGGCCGAGTTCGAGACCTACGCCTCCTAGGGACACGGTCCGGGCACCCGCCGGACATGTGTGTGGCGGCTCCGGCCCAGGGGTTGACCGGAGCCGCCACAGAGCGCTCGCGCGAAGCGCGGCGCGGACCGTCGAGACACCAGGGCCGTCCGAGGAGGAGGGGGCGGCCCCGCGGTGTTCTGTTCGGGCCCGTGGGGGCTCTTGTAGTAAATATATATACCGTCGAGTAAGCAAGAGCATGAAAAATTTCATGCATTCCGTTACAGCGACCGCTCAGTCGTCCAGGAAGAAATCGTGCTGCTCAGCAGCCTGCTCGTACTTCTCCAGTCGGATCTGGGTGCGCTCCGGATCCGCGTCCGCCATGGCCTGGAGGATCGCCGCGGAGAGCACCCCCGGCGCCGCGTAGGAGTCGAAGACGAGCCGTGCCCCGGTGGGGGCGGTGAACACCACATCGGCCTCGTCGACGAGCGGCCCGAGCGCCAGGTCGGTGATCAGCGCGACGCGCAGCCCGGCGGCTCGAGCCGCGCGGACGACGGCCAGGGTCTCCTTGGCGTGCCGGGGCATCGCGAAGGCCAGCACCCACGTCCCGCCCGCCTCGCGCGCCTGGAGCAGTCCGTCGTAGGCGACGCTGCCGCCCCGCGTCACCACCCGCACATCGGGGTGGATGCGCCGCGCGGCGTACGCGAAGTACTCGGCGAGGGAGACCGAGATCCGCAGGCCGACGACGGTCAGCGGGACGGACCGGGCCAGCTCCCGGCCGATGTCGAGGATCTGGTCGGGGTCGGCGAGCACACGCCGCAGGGACGTCAGGTTCTCGATCTCGGCGTCGACCGCGGACTGGAGCTCGTTACGGAGCCTCTCCTCGCCCTCGTCCGGTGCGCCCGCCACCGCGCTGAGCGCGATGGGCTGCAGCGCCTCGCGGAGCGCGGGGTACCCGCTGAAGCCCAGCGACGAGGCGAACCGCGTCACGGACGGCTGGCTGACGCCCACGCGCTCCGCGAGCTCGGTGATCGACAGGAACGCGGCCTCGGTGAGGTGGTCGATCAGGAACTGGGCGATGCGGCGCTGCCCCGGGGACAGCCGGTGGCCGCCGAACAGCGACCGCACCCGCTCGGCGGGAGACGCGGGGGAAGCCGCTTCCGCCTCCGTCGAGCGCCTGCCCGGTGTGATCGCGGCGGCCTGTGCGCGCGCCTGCTGCCCGGATGCCACGGAGTGCCTCCCTCTCGTCTCACTGCTGCCCAAGATAGTTCACCGGGGCCGGGCGCCCCGTGGCCCGGGACGCCGGTCGGCCGCACGCGGGATCACCTCCGGACCCACCGGCTCACCGCGCGCGTGCCCGCTCCGAGACAGCGTCGCCGCACCGTCCGGCCGGGCAACTCCGGTGGTGGCTGCGGTCCGTTCGGTCCCACGACGGCCTTACGGTACGGAGGGGGCTGCCCCTCCGCGCATATGATCACGACGACGGCGGACGACGACGGAGGCTCGACGACCATGGCGGACCAGCGCGTATACCTCGTGACCGGCGGCGGGACGGGCATCGGCGCCGCGACCGCCCGGCTGCTCCGCGAAGCCGGTCACCACGTCGTGGTCTCCGGGCGCCGACCGGAACCGCTGCGGGTCGTCGCGGAGGAGACCGGGGCCCTGGCCGTCCCGTCCGACATCGGCGACCCCGAGGCGGTACGCACGCTCGTCGACGCGGCCGTCGCCGCGTACGGACGCCTCGACGGCCTCGTCCTCAACGCCGGTGTCGGGCGTGGCGGAAGTGTGGGCGAGGTGACGCTGGAGGACTGGGAGACGGTCATGCGGACCAACCTCACAGGCCCCTTCCACCTGCTGCGCGCCGCGCTCCCGCACCTGCTCGAAGCGCGCGGATCGGTGGTCGCCGTCGCCTCGGTGGCGGCCCTGCGCAACGGCCTGGGCAGCGCCGCGTACGCCACCTCCAAGGCGGCGCTGCTCCAGCTCTGCCGCTCGCTCGCGGTCGACTACGGCGCCCGGGGGCTGCGGGCCAACACCGTCTGCCCGAGCTGGGTGCGCACCGACATGGCGGACCGCCGGATGAACCGGTTCGCCGAGGAGGCGGGGCTGGGGGAAGGCGGTGTCGACGCGGCGTACGAGGAGGTCACGCGCGTTGTGCCGGCCGGCCGCCCGGGTGAGCCGCGCGAGGTCGCCGAGGCCGTGGCCTGGCTGCTCTCGCCCGCGTCCTCCTTCGTCAACGGAGCGGTGCTCACCGTCGACGGCGGCGTGACCGCCCTCGACCCTGGCACGCTCGCCTTCGACTTCCGTATCGAACCGCGGTCGCCGCGCTCCTGATCCAGGAGGACAGGCACTAGCCCGACCGTGAGGTGAGGCTGGACTGACGTACCACCAGTTCCGGCTGGAGGATCACGTGTTCGTGCCGGTGGTCCCGTGCGTGCTCGCCCGTCTCCTGGAGCAGCAGTTCGGCGGCTCGGGCTCCGATGGTGAGGGCCGGCTGGCGCACCGAGGTCAGCGGGACCGTGGCCGCCGCGGCGAACTCGATGTCGTCGTAGCCGACGATGGCCATGTCGTCGGGGACCCGCACGCCGGCCGCGTACATGGACTGGAGTACGCCGAGGGCCAGCAGGTCGTTGGCGCAGAAGACGGCGGTCGGACGCTCGGCGAGGCCCAGGAGCCGGGCCCCCGCGTCGCGGCCGGCCGCGACGTCGAGGCGTTCGGCGGGAATCTCCTGCAGGGCCTCGGGCGGGAGGCCGGCCTCGGCCAGGGCGGCCAGGGCGCCCGCGCGCCGGTCCTGGACCTGTGTCAGGTGCCCCGGGCCGCTCACGTACGCGAGGGTGTGGTGACCCGCCGCCGTCAGATGGCGGATCGCCAGGGAGCCGCCGACCACGTCGTCGACGGACACCGAGCATCCGTCGTCGTCCGCCGCCACGCGGTCGACGAGGACGAACGGGATGCCGTGGCGGCGGAACTCCCGCAGAGTGGCTCCGCTCGGGTCCGAGGGGGAGATCAGGACGCCCCGGACCCTCTGCTCGGCGAAGAGGGAGAGGTAGTCGGCCTCGTCCTGGGGGCTCTGGCCGCTGTTGCAGACCATGACACCAAGCCCCGCGCCCCGGGCGGCGCGCTCGGCTCCGCGGGCGATGTCGACGAAGAACGGGTTGCCCATGTCCAGGACGAGCAGGGCCACGATGCGGCTGTGGCCCGCTCGGAGCTGCCGGGCGGACTCGCTGCGCACATAGCCAAGCCGCGAGATCACCCTCTGCACGTGCTCCCGTGTCTCGGCCGAGACGCGGTCGGGCTGGTTGATCACGTTGGAGACGGTCCCCACGGAGACCCCGGCCTCGCGTGCCACATCCTTGATGCTGACCGTCCGTGCGGTGCCTGTCATCCGTCCCACCTGGTTCTGTCCTGCCCGGAAGGGTGATCCTATGTCGCCGGTCCACGCCGTCAGGCGAGATGGAAGACCTCGGTGAGCGGGCGCATGGCGGCGTCCGGAGCCCGCCCGTCCAGCTCCTCGAAGAAGTGCGCCATCTCCGCCTGCCAGCGGGCGTTCACCTCCGTGGCCTCCATGGCGGCACGGGCCTCGTCGAAGTCCGGGGTCTCCAGATAGCCGACGAGCAGGCCGTCCTCGCGCAGGAAGAGGGAGTAGTTGTGCCAGCCCGCTCCGGACAGGGCGGCCCGCATGTCGGCCCAGACGTGCTGGTGGCGTTCGCGGTACTCCTCGGCCTTCTCGGCCCGCACCTTCAGAAGAAAACAGACGCGCTGCATGGGGTGCCTCCTGCTCCGTGTGGCTCGGGTGCTCTGTGTGGCTCAGAAGCCGAAGTCGTCGATGTCGGTCTTGTCGAAGACGATCGGCTTGCCCAGGGACACCACGCCGTCCTCGCTCCCGCAGCGTCTTCACCACGCCGAACAGCCGGTCCACCTCACTGGAGCACCTGACGTGAAATGTTTCATTGGGGTTGCCGGGAAGCTAGCCCTGCCGACCGGGCGCGTCAAGGGGTTGCCGCGAAGCGCCGGTTCCGCCACCTCAACAACGCGATCCACGCAAGCCCAGATGGTCCGCGGCCGACCTTGACGACGGTCACGGAGCGGGTTAGCTTCCCCCGAAGAAATGAATCGATTCATTCAGTCATCCAGAGGTGGACATGCCTGATATCGCCGCCGTCAAGGCCGCACTCGCCGGCCAGCGGATCGAGACGCCGTCCTGGGGGTACGGAAACTCCGGCACCCGGTTCAAGGTGTTCGCCCAGGCCGGCGTGCCACGAACGCCCTACGAGAAACTGGACGACGCGGCGAAGGTGCAGGAGTTCACCGGGGTCGCCCCGAAGGTCTCGCTGCACATCCCGTGGGACAAGGTCGACGACTACGCGGCGCTCGCCACGTACGCGAAGGAGCGCTCCCTGGAACTGGGAGCGATCAACTCGAACACGTTCCAGGACGACGACTACAAGCTCGGCAGCGTCTGCCACCCGGACGCGAAGGTGAGCCGCAAGGCCGTGGACCATCTGCTGGAGTGCGTCGACATCATGGACGCGACCGGCTCGTCGGATCTGAAGCTGTGGTTCGCGGACGGCACGAACTACCCCGGCCAGGACGATGTCGTCGCCCGCCAGGACCGGTTGGGCCAGGCGCTCGCCGAGGTGTACGAGCGGCTCGGGGACGACCAGCGGATGCTGCTGGAGTACAAGTTCTTCGAGCCCGCCTTCTACACCACCGACGTGCCCGACTGGGGCACCGCGTACGCGCACTGCCTCACGCTCGGCCCCAAGGCGCAGGTCGTCGTGGACACCGGGCACCACGCGCCCGGGACCAACATCGAGTTCATCGTCGCGCTGCTGCTGCGGGAGGGGAAGCTCGGCGGCTTCGACTTCAACTCGCGCTTCTACGCGGACGACGACCTGATGGTCGGCTCCGCGGACCCGTTCCAGCTCTTCCGGATCATGCACGAGGTCGCCAAGAACGGCGGTCTGCTGCGGGAGACCGGTGTCGCCTTCATGCTGGACCAGTGCCACAACATCGAGGCGAAGATCCCGGCCGTCATCCGCTCCGTGATGAACGTCCAGGAGGCCACCGCCAAGGCGCTGCTGGTCGACCTCGACGCGCTGGGCGCGGCCCAGCGGGATGGTGACGTGCTGACGGCCAACGCGGTCGTGATGGATGCCTACAACACCGATGTACGGCCCCTGCTGCGCGAGTTCCGCGAGGAGCGGGGCCTCGACCCCGACCCGATCGCCGCCTACCGGGCCTCCGGCTGGCAGGAGCGCATCGTCACCGACCGCGTCGGCGGCGAACAGGCCGGCTGGGGCGCCTGACCCGCCCAAACCGTGCGCCCCCCGGGGACCCCGCGCCCCGCGCGCCCCGGGCGACCGTCCGTACGCCGCTCCGCGCGGCCTCCCATACCTCACCCACACCTCGAAGGAATGCCGTCATGTCCTCCGCCACGCACCCCACGGCCGCCGCGCTGATCGCGCGTTCCCACCGGCTCGGCTCCGACCCGCGCACCACCAACTACGCGGGCGGCAACACGTCCGCGAAGGGCACCGGGACCGACCCGGCGACCGGCGACGATGTCGAGCTGCTGTGGGTCAAGGGGTCGGGCGGCGACCTCGGCACGCTCACCGCGGCCGGCCTGGGCGTGCTCCGCCTCGACCGGCTGCGCGCGCTCCGAGACGTCTACCCCGGGGTGGAGCGCGAGGACGAGATGGTCGCCGCCTTCGACTACTGCCTGCACGGCAGGGGCGGAGCGGCCCCCTCCATCGACACCGCGATGCACGGGCTGGTGGACGCCGCGCACGTGGACCATCTGCACCCGGACTCCGGCATCGCGCTGGCCTGCGCCGCCGACGGCGAGAAGCTGACCGCCGAGTGCTTCGGCGACACGGTGGTCTGGGTGCCGTGGCGCCGTCCCGGATTCCAGCTCGGCCTGGACATCGCTGCGGTCAAGGAGGCCAATCCGCAGGCCGTCGGCTGCGTTCTCGGCGGCCACGGCATCACCGCCTGGGGCGACAGCTCCGAGGAGTGCGAGGCGAACTCGCTGTTCATCATCCGTACCGCCGAGGCCTTCCTCGCCGAGCGCGGCCGACCCGAGCCCTTCGGCCCGGTCCTGGAGGGGTACGCGCCGCTGGCCGAGACGGAGCGCCGCGAGCGCGCCGCCGCCCTGGCACCGGTGATCCGCGGCCTGGCCTCCCAGGACCGCCCGCAGGTCGGCCACTTCGACGACGCCGAAGCCGTACTGGACTTCGTCTCCCGTGCCGAACACCCGCGGCTCGCGGCCCTCGGCACCTCCTGCCCCGACCACTTCCTGCGGACGAAGGTGCGCCCGCTGGTCCTGGACCTGCCCGCCGCCGCCCCGCTGGACGAGGCGATCGCGCGGCTGAAGGAGCTGCACCAGGAGTACCGCGCCGAGTACCGCGCCTACTACGAGCGGCACGCCGGCCCCGACTCCCCCGCCCTGCGCGGCGCGGACCCGGCGATCGTGCTCGTCCCGGGTGTGGGCATGTTCTCCTTCGGCAAGGACAAGCAGACGGCGCGGGTGGCGGGCGAGTTCTACCGCAACGCGATCAACGTGATGCGCGGGGCGGAGGCCGTCTCCACGTACGCGCCCATCGAGGAGTCGGAGAAGTTCCGCATCGAGTACTGGTCGCTGGAGGAGGCCAAGCTCCAGCGGATGCCGAAGCCGAAGCCGCTCGCCACCCGCGTCGCGCTCGTCACGGGCGCGGGCAGCGGCATCGGCAAGGCCATCGCCCACCGCCTGGTCGCCGAGGGCGCCTGCGTGGTCGTCGCCGACGTCGACGCCGGGAACGCGGCCGCCGTCGCCGAGGAACTCGGAGGCCCCGACAAGGCGGTCGCCGTCACGGTGGACGTCACCTCCGAGGACGGGATCAGCGCGGCGTTCGAGGCCGCCGCGCTCGCCTTCGGCGGGGTGGACCTCGTCGTCAACAACGCCGGGATCTCCATCTCCAAGCCGCTCCTGGAGACCACGGCCGCGGACTGGGACCTCCAGCACGACATCATGGCCCGCGGCTCCTTCCTCGTCTCGCGCGAGGCCGCCCGCGTCATGATCGAGCAGGGCCTCGGGGGCGACATCGTCTACGTCGCTTCCAAGAACGCGGTCTTCGCCGGCCCGAACAACATCGCGTACTCCGCGACCAAGGCCGATCAGGCCCATCAGGTCCGGCTCCTCGCCGCCGAACTCGGCGAACACGGGATCCGCGTCAACGGCGTGAACCCGGACGGGGTCGTCCGCGGCTCCGGCATCTTCGCCGCGGGCTGGGGGGCGCAGCGCGCCGCGACGTACGGGATCGAGGAGGAGAAGCTCGGCGAGTTCTACGCCCAGCGCACGCTGCTCAAGCGGGAGGTCCTGCCCGAGCACGTGGCGAACGCCGTGTTCGCCCTCACCGGCGGCGACCTCACCCACACGACCGGGCTGCACATCCCGGTGGACGCGGGCGTAGCGGCCGCCTTCCTGCGCTGACGATCGCGCCCCCGGCCGCGCTCCCGAACGCGCCCCCGGCCGAGTACACGACCGAGTACACGACCGCGCCGCAGGCATGCGCTCCTTCTCCTCCTCACTCGTCCTTCCCCCTCTCCTCGCAGCGGAGGTACCCCACGTGACGCCCGCCCCGCCGCCCTCGGCGACCCCATCCGTGTTCGCCGCGGTCGACCTCGGCGCCACCAGCGGACGGGTGATGCTCGGCCGGGTCGGCCCGGACCGCCTCGACCTCACCGAGGCGCACCGGTTCCCGAACACCCCCGTGCGCCTCCCGGACGGGCTGCGCTGGGACGTCCTCGCCCTCTTCCAGGGCGTCCTCGACGGGCTGCGCGAAGCCGCCCGCTCCGGCGGGGTCGCCTCCATCGGCGTGGACACCTGGGCCGTGGACTACGGGCTCCTCGACGCGGACGGCGCGCTGCTCGGCCAGCCGTACCACTACCGCGACAGCCGGACCGACGGCGCCGCCGCCCGGGTCTGGGCGCGGGTCGGCCCCGAGGAGCTGTACCGGACGACGGGCCTGCAGCACCTGCCCTTCAACACCGTCTTCCAGCTCGCCTCCGCCGCCGGAAGCGCGCACCTGGGCGCCGCCTGCACCCTGCTCCTCGTCCCCGACCTGCTCGTCCACTGGCTGACCGGGTCCATCGGCGCCGAGGAGACCAACGCCTCCACCACGGGGCTCCTCGACGCCCGCACCGGCGCCTGGTCGAAGGACCTCCTGGGCCGGCTGTCGATCGACGCCGGTCTGCTGCCTCCGCTGCGCGCCCCGGGCGACCCCGCCGGGACGCTGCTGCCGCACGTCGCCGCGTACACCGGCCTCGACGCCCTCACCCCGGTGACCACGGTCGCCTCGCACGACACCGCGTCCGCCGTCGTCGCCGTCCCCGCCACCGAACCGGACTTCGCCTACATCTCCTGCGGCACCTGGTCCCTGGCCGGTCTCGAACTGGACGCCCCGGTGCTCTCGGAGGCCTCCCGGGCCGCCAACTTCACCAACGAGCGCGGCATCGACGGCACCGTCCGCTACCTCCGCAACATCATGGGCATGTGGCTGCTCGAGGAGTGCCGGCGCACCTGGGAGAGGCAGGGTCTGCCCACACACCTCTCCACGCTGCTCGCCGACGCCGCCCGCGCCACGCCGTTCGCCGCCGTCGTCGATCCGGACGCCCCCGAGTTCCTGGCCCCCGGTGACATGCCCGGCCGTCTTCGCGAGTACTGCCGCCGCACCGGACAGCCGGCCCCCGAGAGCCAGGGCGCGGTGGTCCGCTGCATCCTGGAGAGCCTGGCGCTCGCCCACCGGCGCACCCTGCGCCAGGCCGCCGAACTCGCCGGCCGGGACATCACCCATGTCCATCTGGTCGGCGGCGGTTCCCGCAACGACCTCCTCTGCCGGCTCACGGCCGACGCCACCGGACTGCCCGTCGTCGCCGGCCCCGCCGAGGCCACCGCCCTCGGCAACGTCCTCGTCCAGGCCAGAGCCGCCGGGCTCGTGGGGGATCCGCCGGCGATGCGGGGGCTCGTCGCCGCCACCCAGCACCTGCGGCACTACAGTCCCCAGGGGGACACGGCAGCCTGGGACGCGGCCGCCGCCCGCCTCGACACCGCCGGACCCGACACCGTCCCAAGGAGCTCGTGATGCGCGTCGCGCTCTTCGCCACCTGCGTCAACGACGCGGTCTATCCGTCGACGGCGATCGCCACCGTCAGGGTCCTCGAACGCCTCGGCGTGGAGGTCGACTTCCCCGCGGCGCAGACCTGCTGCGGGCAGCCGCAGTTCAACACCGGCTACCGACGCGAGACCGAGCCGCTGGTGCACCGCACGGCCCGCGCCTTCGAGGGGTACGAGTACGTGGTCACCCCGTCCGGGTCGTGTGTCGCCATGGTGCGCGACAACTACCCGAGAATCGGCGCCAGGGCGGCGGCCGAGGGGCGCGGCCGGGCGCTCGCGGACGCGGCCTCGTCGCTGGTGCCCAGGACGTACGAGCTCACCGAGTTCCTGGTCGACGTGCTGGGCGTGACCGATGTCGGGGCGTACTTCCCGCACCGCGTCACGTACCACCCGTCCTGTCACGGCCTGCGGATGCTGGGCCTGGGCGACCGGCCGCGGCGACTGCTCGCGGCGGTCAGGGGCCTGGAGCTGATCGACCTCCCCGGAGCGGAGGAGTGCTGCGGCTTCGGCGGCACGTTCGCGGTGAAGAACCCCGACGTGTCGGCGGCGATGGGCGCCGACAAGGTGCGCAACGCCCTCTCCACCGGCGCGCGGGTGCTGTGCGGCGCCGACAACTCCTGCCTGATGCACATCGGCGGCATGCTGCGCCGCCAGGACGCCCCGCAGCGCGCGCTGCACCTCGCGGAGATCCTCGCGAGCACGGAAGAGGAGCCACTGGCATGAGCGGGACATTCGTCGGAATGCCGTCCTTTCCGAAGGCGGCGCACGAGGCCGTACGGAACGAGACCCTGCGCGGAAACCTGCGGCACGCGACCCACACCATCCGCGACAAGCGGGCGGTGGCGGTGGCCGAACTCGCCGACTGGGCGCGGTTGCGTGAGGCCGGCAAGCAGATCAAGGACCGTACGCTGCGTCACCTCGACCGGTACCTGGTGCAGGTGGAGGAGGCGGTCACGACGGCGGGCGGCACCGTGCACTGGGCCGCCGACGCGGACGAGGCCAACCGGATCGTGACCGATCTGGTGAAGGCCACCGGGGAGCGTGAAGTCGTCAAGGTCAAGTCGATGGCCACGCAGGAGATCGGCCTCAACGAGGCATTGGAGGCCGAGGGCATCCGCGCGTACGAGACCGATCTCGCCGAGTTGATCGTGCAGCTCGGTGAGGACCGCCCTTCGCACATCCTGGTCCCCGCCATCCACCGCAACCGCGGCGAGATCCGCGAGATCTTCGCCCGCGAGATGGGCGCGTGGGGCCGCCCGGCGCCGGAAGGTCTCACCGACTCCCCCGCCGAGCTGGCCGAGGCGGCCCGGCTGCACCTGCGGGAGAAGTTCCTGCGGGCGAAGGTCGGCGTCTCGGGCGCCAACTTCATGGTGGCCGAGACCGGCACCCTCGTGGTGGTCGAGTCCGAGGGCAACGGCCGTATGTGTCTGACCCTGCCGGAGACCCTGATCTCGGTCGTCGGCATCGAGAAGGTCGTGCCGACCTGGCGGGACCTGGAGGTGTTCCTCCAGACGCTGCCCCGCTCGTCGACGGCGGAGCGGATGAATCCGTACACCTCGATGTGGACGGGGACGCGTGACGGCGACGGGCCGAAGGTCTTCCACCTGGTCCTGCTCGACAACGGCCGCACCGACGCCCTCGCCGACGAGGTCGGCCGCCAGGCGCTGCGCTGCATCCGCTGCTCGGCCTGCCTCAACGTCTGTCCGGTGTACGAGCGGGCGGGCGGCCACGCGTACGGCTCGGTCTACCCCGGTCCGATCGGGGCGATCCTCACGCCCCAACTCCGGGGTACGGGGAGCGAGATCGACGCCTCGCTCCCGTACGCCTCCTCGCTGTGCGGCGCGTGCTACGAGGTGTGCCCGGTCGCCATCGACATCCCCGAGGTCCTCGTCCACCTGCGGGAGAAGGTGGCCGGCCAGGGCGGGGCCGGGCACCGGCTGGAGAAGGCCGCCGTCAGGGCGGCGGGCTGGGTCCTCGACCACCCGGCGGCCCTCGCCGCCGGGGAACGCCTCGCCTCCACGACGCGCAAGCTGCACCCCAAGCGGCTCCCGGGCCCGGGAGCCCGCCAGTGGTCCGAGAGCCGCGACCTGCCGGAGATGCCGGCCGAACCGTTCCGCGACTGGTGGAAGAAGAACCGCTCATGACCCCGCAGCCCTCCTCCCGCGACCGGATCCTCGCCCGCGTCCGGGCAGCCGTCGCCGACGCCCCGGACGCTCCTGAGGTGGTACGCGACTACCTCACCAGCCACACCACCGACGATCCGGCCGTGCTCCTGGACCTCCTCCACGAGAACCTCGCCGACTACCGG
The DNA here is from genome assembly GCF_042888285.1 of Streptomyces sp. NPDC003035. Lineage (NCBI taxonomy): Bacteria > Bacillati > Actinomycetota > Actinomycetes > Kitasatosporales > Streptomycetaceae > Streptomyces > Streptomyces sp. NPDC003035. Next base: position 502,686 of record NZ_JBIAPJ010000003.1, read on the forward strand.
GCCGTCGTGCACCGCGCCACCGAGGACGCGCTCCCGGCACTGATCGGCCGACTGCTCGCGGAGCGCGGCGCGAAGAGCGTCGCCGTACCGCCGGGCCTGCCCGTCTCCTGGCTCGCCGCCACCGAGGCCGAACAGCGCCCCGACGACGGCACCCTGACCCCGTACGAACTGGACGCGACCCACGCCGTGGTGACGGGCTGCGCGCTCGCCGTGGCCGAGACCGGAAGCATCGTCCTCGACGCCGGCCCCGGCCAGGGCCGCCGCGCCCTCAGCCTCGTCCCCGACCTGCACGTCTGTGTCGTGCGCGCCGCGGACCAGATCGTCGCCTCGGTACCGCAGGCCATGCCGCGCCTCGACCCGACGCGCCCGCTGACCTGGATCTCCGGTCCGTCCGCGACCAGCGACATCGAACTCGACCGGATCGAGGGCGTGCACGGCCCGAGGACCCTGGAGGTGATCCTCGTGGTGCGCTGAGGCGGTATCCGCACGGTGTTGATGTGACGTGGAGCGCTCTTCGGGTGACTCGGGCCGGGCACACGCGATCATGATCGGAATGGACACTCGCTTCCTCGGCATCGCCGATCTGACCGAAGCCCCGGCCGTGGCGGTGGTCGTCGACGTCATGCACGCTTTCACCGTGGCCGCCTGGGCCTTTGCCCAGGGGGCGGAAAAGATCGTTCTCGCCGAGTCGCTGGACGAAGCCCTGGCGCTGAAGGCTGGTCAGCACACCACCACTCGGGGTGATCAAGGAAGTGGGAATCAGGCCAGGTCGCAGAAAGGGACGCCGCCCGGCCTACGCAGATGCCGACACCCTCATTGAGGCGAAGCCGCCGATCCGAGTGCGCTGCGTGGGGCGGCCGAGGAAGCCGGTCCCAACACCCTGGGCCTCTGGACCGCCAGGTAGCGGCCCCGGAGGAGCGTCAGACCGAGCGCCTGGCCTTCACCGCGGGATGACCGGGGCGCAGCGGCGTCGTGCGCGGGGCGAGCGAGCCTGCACCAATCGCTCTGGGCTCGAGGCCAGGTGTTCGATGTCCGTGAACCGGACTTCCTCCAGGCTGCCGGCGCGGCGGCCGCCGTCCTGGAAGTACACCTCTGTGAGTCCTTCGGCGGCGATTTCCTGGAGCTGCTGATCGGTGGCGCCGGCCTCCTGGGCGTCGAAGAGGCGAGCGGCGTACTGCGGGGGCAGGGCGACGGTGAGGTGACGGATGCGGTCCTGGTCGGTCTAGCCGATCGGCGCGGTGTAGCCCATGCGGGCGCGGGTGTCGATGACGATGCCGCCGGTGGTGGCCGCCTGCTTGCGGGCCTTCGCGCGGATCTGCGGCTGCCACCGCTTCTTCACCTCACGCTCCAGGCGCGCGGCGAGTTCCGGGCGGGGCTTCTTGATCTGGTCCTTCACGTACCGCTCGACGGTGCGCTGGGAGATCCGCAACAGTTGGGCGACCGCCTTGGTGCTCTTGAGCTGTCTGATCAGGTACCGCATCTGCGCGCCCGCGCTCTTGGGCGCGGGGCGGGTGAACGCCTTCTGCACCGCGGTCTCCAGGCCGTCCCCGAACAGGCTCATCGCCTACTCCTGCTCTCCGTTGTCGGCGTCGGTGACGGTGCCGTCCTTGATGTAGAGGGCGAGGTTGAGCTCCGGGGCGTTGAGCCGCTCGCGGACTTCCTCGCCCCAACAGGACGCTCTGGGTGCCTTCGTGCTTGACCAGGCCGGGGTTGATGCCGAGCTTGAAGCCACCGGGCAGCGACTTGCCCTCCCGGTACGGCAGGAAGTCCAACGGCGAGGGGCCGCCCGCCGCGTAGACGACGCAGTCGGACAGGATCGCGATGGGGTACTGCCCGGTGAACGCCGCGTGCTTGACGATCTTGCGGTGCAGGTTGATCCGCGTTCGGGAGATGACCGCCGCGCGGATATCCGGCCGCCACGTCGGGCGGGACAGGGCACGCCACGGCTCGCCGGGCCGCCAGCCCTCCCCGCGGGCGCTCGCGCAGCTTGCCCAGCCCGCCCTTCACCGTCGCCTTCACCGCCGAGACGACTTTCGCCAGCTCCGGGTCGCGGCTCTTGTAGCCGTCCATCGCCGCCAGGAAGTCGGCCGGCTCCATGTCCGCGTGCACGCCGAGGTCGGCCATCGTGGCGAGGTAGGCGTCGCGCAGCCGCTGGTACCAGCCGTCCAGGTAGCGGCCGTTCTCGTACCGGACGTACGCCTCCAGCGGCGCGACGTCATAGCCGAGTTCCAGCGCGTAGGCGACGGTGGGCGTGGCGTACCAAGCCGGGCCGGTCGGGTGGTCGCCCTTCGGTGTGAACGGGGAGGACAGCAGGCTGCCGTCCAGCTCCACCCACTCCTTGCCGACCTTCACGCGGGACAGGTCGACGTGGGAGAGATCGACCAGCCACGAGCCGGGCAACTTCGGGTCGAACACCGGGTTCTTGACCTGCGTCGGCGCTCCAAGACCGACGACCAGGCCGTTGGCGCCCGCCGCGAAGGCCATGTTCACGTCGATGCCGACCAGATGCCGCAGGGTGCACTCGGCATCCGTCATCGGCCATGCCCAGTCGTACGCCTCCTCGAACAGCTTCTCGCCCTGCCCGCGGACGTGGAAGCGCGGCAGGTCGGTCCTTCAGGAGCGGGTGCCCGTCCGAGGCCTCACACGGGGCGCAGTCCACCGGGTCCTTGCCCAGCGAGCCGGGATTGTGCTCGGAGTGCCGCTTCCCCGCCGCGTCGGGCTCGGACGCGCGAGTCGCCGGGTGTAGGGCGGTCATCAGCTCCAGACCGGTCACGGCCGTGGAGCCGCGCGGCGTCATCACCCGGGACGCGTACACGCCCAGGACACGGGCGAGTTCCGCCGGCGGGAGCTGCCCGGCCTCGCCCCAGTGCCGGGTGTCCAGCGCGTTCCACGACGGAATGCACAGCTGCACGCAGGCCCGCTCCGAACCGGTCGCGGGGCGGTAGATCCGCGCCCACGGACCGAAGCCGCGCTTGGTCAGCTTCCACTCCGCAAGCACCAGCTGCTTGACGACCTTGTGGCCCTCCGGAATCCGGCCAGCGAGCCGCTCCTCGTCGGTGAGAGCGACTGGGAGGCCGTAGCGCTCGAGGGCAGCCTCGGTGAGCACGAGCAGCGGGTCGGCGTCCTTGCCCGGTCCCGACAGCTTCGGCTGCCCGAGCCTCGCCTCCTTGAGCGTCCACTCCACCAGGGACGGCAGCGACTTGGCGGGCACGTCCAGGACCAGGCCGCCGGTGCAGTACGCCAGCACCTGCCCGTCTTCGGCGTCGATGACGGCAAGCGGGCCGTTGGCGAAGCGGGGGTCGACCCCGGCTGCCGGGGTGCCGGCAGGGGCTGCCTTCTTCGCACCCGGACGGCGCGACGTCGACGACGGCCTAGTGGTGCGCGCCGGACGCGGGGCGGCAGCAGGAGCGGAACTGGTCTGGGTGTTCTCAGTTGCAGTCATGGCCGCAGCCTCGGACGCCTGCCCTGTGGACAGAGTCCGTGCTTCCGCCGGGGCGGACGTGCCGGTGAACGTGGCCGGCTCCGTCGGGGCGGCCTGCTCCTGCGTCACCGAAGGGGTGGGGTAGAGCTCGGCGAGCTTCTCCAGCAGCCGCGCGTACGCCTCACGTTCCGGGCCACGCGGCTCCGTCGGCTTCTTGACCGACTCCCATCCGGACACCGTGGCCCGGCGCACCTTCAACGCGGCGGCGACTTCGTCCAGCGTCAGGCCGTGCGCGACTCGCAGCCGCTTGCGCTCCTCCACCGGCGGCAGCGGAGAGCGGGACGCGACCAGCGCGTCGACCGCGTCGAACAACTCGGACATGAACACCTCCTGACCCACGCCCTACCGCCTGAACCGTACGGATTGCGCAGTTTAACCGTACGAATCGCGTACTAATCCGTACGCAGCGGATGTGCGCGCACGCCGGTGCGACCGCCCGTGCCGCGTTCGAGGGGTCCGTGAGCAGCTCGGCTTCCGGGAGGGGGCTGGGGCAGTCGGCAAACAGCGCAGTGCTGTCGCGGTTCGGGTGAACACTCCGCGGGCCTTCAGGAACGCACCCGTCGTCGGGCCACAGCAGCCACAGGCTGCCCCGCGAGCCCTGTCATGTGCGGGTCGCGGTCCAGGATCAACAGCTGAGCGCGCATCTCGTTCGACCCTGTGGCCGCGCGCTGCCCCGTGGTCGACGGCAACCACAGGCCGGCGGCGGGGGCCCGGGATCCCCGCGGCGGCGGGGTGCCGGTCAGTCCTCCGTCGCCAGGCGCCGCACCTCGGCCAGTGCCTCGCTCACCGCTGCCGGGATGTCCGTCACCGGGAAGCGCGCGTGCCGCACCACGCGGTCGCGATCCACCACCAGCACGGCCCGTTTCAGCCGCAGCAGCTGCCCGGCGCGGAAGGCGGGCAGCCGCAGGGCGGCGGCGAGGCGCAGGTCGACGTCCGAGAGAAGGGTAAAGGGGAGACCCTCCTCTACCGCGAACGCCCGCTGTTCGTCGGGGCGTTGTGTGCTGACGCCGCGCACCTCCGCACCGGCCGCGCGGAAGTCCTCGTACGCGTCCCGGAAGAGCCGGTTCTCCAGCGTGCAGCCGATGGCGCCGGGGATGTCCGACCAGCCGCCCGGAAGGGGGCCGGGGGTGCCGGTCGCCGGATAGCAGAACAGGACGGTGGCGACGTCGCCGGTCACCGGGTCCACCGGTGCGCCGTCCTGGTGGCGTGGCAGCTCCAGGTGCGGCAGTCGCTCGCCGGTGAGGCCCGCGACGCGCTGTGCCTCCGCGCTTGCCTCGTCGGCGGTGCCGCTGAGCGAGCCGTCGCCGAAGACCCAGCGGTCGGCCCAGTCCTGCATCAACAGCAGCACCGGCAGCAGCCCCCTGCCGCTCTCTGTCAGCCGGTACTCGTGCCGCACCGGTCTGTCCTGGTACGGGACCTTCTGCAGGACGCCCGTCTCCACGAGGTGCGCCAGGCGCTCGGTGAGCACCTTCCGGGAGATGCCCAGCTCCTCCTGGAGCGCGTCGAACCGGTGGTGCCCGCGCGCGGCCTCCCGGATCAGGAGGAGGCTCCACCAGTCGCCGACCACCGCCGCCGCCTGCGCGATCGCGCAGGCGGCGTCCCGCTCGGGCACCGACCTCATCACAGCGTCTCCACTTCTCCGCGCGCGGCGGCCGTTCCTCGGGACCATCTTGCGCCATGAGGTCAGTTCCGGATAGAAACTCACTCGGAATAAGTGAGTTCCCAAAAGAGACTAACCAGATCCAGGGGGTGGGCGCCGCATGAGCGGGACACGAGCGATCCCGGAGCGCGAGCGACGTAACGACGAGCAGGACACCTCGCGGCCGGGCGTCTTCTGGCGCTTCTGGGCCGCCGCCACCGTCAGCGGCGCGGGCACCGCCGTGACCACCCTCGCCCTGCCGCTCGTCGCCCTCACCGTCCTCGACGCCACCGCCTTCGAAGTCGCCCTGCTCGCCGCTGCCGGACAGGTCTCCTGGCTGCTGCTCAGCCTCCCCGCAGGCGTCGTCGCGCAGCGCGTACCGCTGCGCCGGCTCCAAGTGGCGCTCGACGTCGTACGGTTCGCGGCGCTCGGATCTCTGCCGCTCACCTGGTGGCTCGGCACCCTCACGTATCCGCACCTGCTGTTCGCGGCGCTCGTCACCGGCGCGGCGACGGTGCTGTTCGACATCGGCAACTCCACCTTCCTGCCCGCCGTCGTCCCGGCCCGGCAGCTGGCCGCCCGCAACAGCGTCATGTCCGGCACGCACGCCGTCACCGACACCGGCGGCCCCTCCCTCGGCGGCGTCCTGATCGGCGCCATCGGCCCGGTGGGCGCGCTCGTCGTGGACGCCGCCAGCTACCTGGCCTCCGCGGTGCTCCTGCGCACCCTTCCCGAGAGCCGCCCCGCGCCCCGCACCGGCGAGAGCGCGCACCGGCTGATGCGCGAGGGCTGGCGGTACGTCACCGGACACCCGGTCATGCGGCCCTGCATGATCTGGGCGACCGCCGCCAACTTCGTCAACGCGGCCCTCCTCGCCCTCACTCCCCTCTACCTGGTCCGGGAGGCCGGCCTCGATTCCGTACAACTCGGTCTCGTCCTCGCCATGGACGGGGTCGGCGCGCTCGCCGGCGCCGCCGTCGCGGTCCGGGTGACCACATGCCTCGGCACCGCACGGGGCATCATCGCGGCCGACCTGGCCGGCGGCGCGCTGCTCCTGCTCGCCCCGCTGACCACGTCGGCGGGGGACGCGTACTGGTTCGCCCTGGCCCACGCCGGCTTCGCCTTCGGCACTGTCATCGGATCCATCACCACCCGGACCTACCGGCAGACTCAGTCGCCCCCGGAGCTGCTGTCCCGGGTGATGGCCACGGTCCGCTTCATCTCCTGGGGCGCGCTGCCGCTCGGCGCGCTCACCGCGGGTCTCCTCGCCACCTACACCGGCGCCCACACCGCCCTCTGGGCCGTCTGCGCAGCCGCCCTCCTGCCCCCGCTCTACCTCTTCTCCACTGGAGTGGGCCGCCACCGCGACCTCGTCGACCTCAAGACGTCGTAGTCCGCGTCGGCGGACGCGATGGAGAAGCGGTGCGCCGATGTCCCCGTACCGACGACGAAGACGCTCACGGCGTTCCATGCCACAGCCGCGTACGGCGACATCGGCGACGGCCATTGGACCCGGCGCAGGATGCTGTCGTTATGAGCGGGGTGGCGACTCCAGGCCCGTCTTCAGGCCACCCTGGAAGTGGCAGAGGGACCACCTCGTAGCGGATGACGGGCCCGTCGTCGGTGCGGTCGGCTTCGACCATGTCGAGCGCCGCGCGGTCGAGCGCTCCGTTCCTGTAGGCCTCGCGGTCGAAGGCCGCCGGCCTGCCGCCACGTCTGCCGAGTCAAGGACACTCACAACCAACGATCGGATGATCCGCAGGAAAGCTTCAGTACCCTCGGCCCCACCAGAACAGCGTCACCGCCGCTGCCAGCAGGAGACCAGCCCCGGCCAGGAACGTCGCGCCCCTCGGCCGCCGAAGCGGGTCCGAGTACGCCGAGAGGAGCAGGAGGGGACCGACGGGGAGAACACCCTCGCGCGCGGTGACCCGCATGGCCGCCCCCGGAATTCGATGCCTTGAACGCGTTCAAGCCACCCCAGCCGGTGGCGGACCCAGACGTCGGGCCCGACGTGGACCCCGTAGCCCTGCTCCGTTCGCAGCGGACCGGGGCGAGGGCGCCGCGTACGCGGACCGGCCGTGCCGAAGGGGAGGCCCGTCCGTGAAGCAACGGCCTGGACCTGCTGGGGCAGCGTTTCTGCCCATCCTGCTCGGTCAGCCTGCGAACCCGCACCGGTTGTGCAATCCCGCCTCCCCACGCTGGTTGGAGAAGTCATTTCCAACCAGCACCGAGCAAACCGGCGAACCTTACTGGTCACAGCACGAGCTCCTCGGCACGCCCTGAGGCCGCGGCCGGCGCGAGGCGGACGCGAGGGCGCTCACTGTTCTTCGGGGGGTGGCGGAGGCTGTCTCCACCGCTGGGAGCTGGGCGTCTGTCCCGTCGCACGGCGGACGGCGCGGCGCAGGCTCCGAGCGTCGGCGTAGCCGCTGCGCGCCGCTATGGAGTCGAGCGTCCTGGGTGTGGTGTGGAGCAGGTGCTCGACGTGTGCGATGCGGGCGCTCTCGAGCTCTGCTCGCCAGGTGGTGCCGTGTTCCTCCAGGCGGCGCTGCAGTGTTCTGCTGCTGATCGCCATGTGTCTGGCGTGTGCGGTGAGGGTCAGGTCGTGGGTGTCTTCCTCGACGGCACCCTTGAGCGCGGTGCGGAACAGATCGAGCCAGCCGCGCAGGGGAACGGCCTGGGCGAGGCTCTGCGCAGCGTGACTGCGCAGAAGGGCGGACAGCCCGGGTGGCGCGTACGGGGTCGGCTCCCGCAGGTCCGTGGAGCGGAAGGTGACGGAGCTGACCGCGTGCTCGAACTCGACATTCTGCGTGCCGTACAGGTTGGTCAGGACGGCGTGATGGCGGGGGGCTCGGGCGGCGAGGGCGACGCGGACCGGGACGAGAGGACGCCGACTCGCCTCACTGAAGCGTTTCTGCAGGAGGCTGAGCGCGTAGCAGCGGATGGCGGAGGCGACGTCGTCGGCCAGGTCTGCGGCGTTCACATGGCTGATGGTGATCTCCGCTCCGCGGTCGGACACGAGAAGCGTCTCCGTTCCGGTGTCCGCGACGGTCGCGAGGTAGTCCACCGCGTCGCGAAGTCCTTCGAGCGGTGACGGAGCAGAGGTGAGCAGGTAGTCCCAGACACCCAGGTGCCCGAGGGGGCTTCGGTGGGTCATGAATGCCGCCACGTCGGTCCAGGGAGCCTTGGTGGTCATCAGCTGCCACACGCGCACGTTGGTGGCCGCGGGCGTGCGGTAGCGGTCATCGTTTAGGTACTCGGGCGACATGCCCAGGAGTTGAACGAACGCGCTCGGCGGAACGCCGAGCAGGGTGGCGTTCCGAGCGTTCAGCCTGGTGAAGGCCGCCGGCATGGTGCCCTGGTGGTCGGTGCCCTGGTGGTCCCCAGAAGCTTCTGGCGCGAGATGTCCTGTCGGTGACGCGTTCGGTCCTGGGGCGTGCAACCTGCGCATATATAGCGTCATGCCTGTCTCCGTGCGGCTTGTTTCCGGCCCTTCGGGTCGGCAGCTGCAGCCGCACGGGGCGCCCAACGCGAGCAGGGGGTGAACCGGCGGCTCCGGCAGCACAACTCCCGGCGTCGCCGGCTTCGCGGCTCGCATACGGAACCGTTGTCCGCGTGCAAGCGGGTGCTGTCGTCGTCGACCGTATGTGCCGACCATTGTGTCGCGACTTTCCATGGATGTCTACGTTCATGGGCGACTTGGCCGTTGACTCGGTTCACACCTTGCCTCAGGCAACTTCAAGGGGAGGGTGAAAGGCGCGATGAGTAATCGCATAACGAGACCCGGGTGGGCCGGCAGGAGAAGACGCCGCAGAGAGCGGACGCTGACGTGGACGGCCCTGGCCGTCGCCTGCGTCCTGGCCGCGGAGACCGCGGTCGTGGTCGCAAACACCGGACAGGCAGTGGCTCTGCCCGCGCGGGCACAGGGCGAGGTACCGGCCGTCAAGGGCCGACCGTCCCCGACGCAGGCCGCAGACCTCGCGTCCGCAGTTGTCGCGGCTCGACTCTCGGGCAAGCGGGTGGAAGCGGTCTCTGAGCGTACGGAGTCGGCGACGACGTGGGCGAACCCGGACGGCACGGTGACCACCGACACGGCGTCGGGCCCGGTCAGGTTCCGTGACAAAGCGACCGGCGCGTGGCGGGACGTCGACGTCGACCTCGCCAAGTCCGAGGACGGCACCGTCGTCGCGAAGGGGCATCCGCTCGGCCTGAAGCTGGGCGGCAAGACGCCTGCCGCGAAAGCGAGGCAGATGCGGGCCTCTGGCGCAGCCGCCACGGCCGAGACCGCGCCGGTGCCGCTGGTTTCCCTGGACGCGGGTGGCAGCAGGTCGGTCGAGCTGTCGTGGCGCGGAGCGCTGCCAGAGCCGGCGCTGACAGGTGCGACGGCCCGCTACGCGAACGTGCTCCCGGCCACAGACCTGATCGTCGAGTCCACACGTACCGGATTCGAGCAGTTCCTGGAGCTGAAGAACCGCTCGGCGGTCGACGCCACGGGGACGGTGGTTCTGAGCCTGCGCGCCAAGGGCATCGTGGCACGCCAAAACGCGGACCGATCGGTGTCGTTCCGGGATGCAAAGTCCGGCAAGCAGGTCGGCGTCCTGCCGGCGCCCGTAATGTGGGACGCCTCGGTCCACCCGAAGTCCGGCGAGCACACCCGGCGCGCCGACGTGGGTCTGAAAGTGACGCAGAACGGTGACCTGATCGACCTGACCCTGGCCCCCGACGCCAAGTTCCTCGCCGCCCCGGAGACAAAGTTCCCGGTCACGGTCGACCCCGCGGTGAACATCGGCACCAGCTTCGACACCTTCGTCCAGCAGGGCTACACCACCGACCAGTCGACGTCCACCGAGCTGAAGCTCGGCAACAACGGCTCGGGGCAGATTGCCCGTTCGTTCCTGCACTTTCCGATGCCGAAGATCACCGGCAAGCAGATTCTCGGCGCCAAGCTAAACCTGTGGAACCACCACTCCTGGTCCTGCACGCCCACCAGCTGGGAGGTGTGGGACACCCCGCACGCCTCGACCGGCACCCGTTACACCTCGCAGCCGAACTGGAACACCAAGTGGGCCACCTCCACCGCCACGAAGGGCGCCTCGTCCTCGTGCGCGGACGGCTGGGTCTCACAGGACATCACAAACCTCGCCACCGCCTGGGCCGCCAACGGCAACAGCAGCAACGCGATGGGCATCCGTGCCACGGACGAGACCAGCGCTGACGCCCCCTTCGGCTGGAAGCGGTTCAACTCGGGCAACGCCGCCGCCAACACCCCCTACATCTCCGTCACCTACAACACCATCCCGGTCGCCGGTAACCCCATGACGGTCACCCCCGGCCGAGCGAGCGCGGGCAAGAACTGGACGACGTCGGCGACACCGACTCTGTCCTACGCCGCCAGCGACGCCGAGACGACCTTCCTGCGGTCGAAGTGGGAGGTGTGGGAGGGGGCCACGAACCTCGAGGTGTACGACTCCGGCACCCAGGATCCGGTCCTCAACAAAACGGTCGCGCACCAGGTTCCCGCAGGCAAGCTCGTCCACGGCCGGACCTACTGGTTCAAGGGCCGCATCAACGACGGCAACGCCTGGTCCAACTGGACGCCCTCGGTGTACTTCACCGTCGACACGGCCAAGCCCGCTGCCACGACCGTGTCGTCGAGCGACTTCCCGGCGAACACCTGGTCGGGCACTCCTGACGCCAACGGCACCTTCTCCGGCTCGTTCACCTTCGACCCGCCCGCCGGCGACGTCGCCTCGGTGGAGTACAAGCTCGACGCCGCGACGACCTGGCAGTCCGCCGCCACCACCGGCGCCGATGTCAGCAGGACGCTCAGCTTCCCTGCCGGCAAGCACACGGTCACCACCCGCACCGTGGATCCGGCGGGCAACATCTCCGCCCCGAGCACCCACGCATTCTACGCGGGATCCGGCGCGGCCCTCCTGACGCCGGCTCAGGGCGACCGCCCCGCGCGCCGGGTCGCCCTGAACGCCGAGGGCCAGACCTCGTACACCGGTGTGACCTACCAGTACCGGCGCGGCGAGGCCGACTCCTGGAAGAACGTTCCCCTCACCGACGTCCGCGCCGGCGCCGGCGGTGTTGCCGCCTGGCCTGTCGCGGTGACCAACGGCAAGCCGACCGCGCTGACGTGGAACATCACCGACACACTGGCGGAGGACGGCCCCATCGAGGTCCGCGCCGCGTTCACCGACGGCTCCGCGACCGGGTACTCCCCGGCGAACGAGATCACCGTGGACCGCAACGCCGGTACCGCCCCCGTTCAGGACGCCGGTCCCGGCTCCGTGAACCTGCTGACCGGTGACTACACCCTGTCCGCGACCGACACGTCCCTGTTCGGCCTCTCGGTGTCGCGCACCGCGTCATCGCGCCGCCCCGGCGCCGGTGCCCAGCAGGAGGGCCAGGCCGCCATCTTCGGCCCCCAGTGGGCCTCCGGCACCATCGCCGAGACGGCCGAGGCGGGTTGGGCGTTTTTGAGGAAGACCTCGGCGACGTCGGTCGCCCTGGTCGACTCCGAGGGCACGGAGCTCGGCTTCACCTCCACAGTGAGCGGTGGATGGAAGCCCGAGCCGGGTGCGGAGGACCTCACCCTGACGGGATCCCTTACCGGGACCGGTCCCTTCACGCTGAAGGACACGGAAGGCTCGGTCACCGTCCTCACCAAGCCGGACACGACGGCCACGACCTGGCAGGTCGCCAGCAGCTCGACCCATGGACTGACCCAGTCCACCACCTCGGTGATCTCAGAGACGGTCGTCGGCCCTGAGGGGAAGAAGCTGGCCCGCCCGAAGCTCGTCATCGCCCCGACCTCCGCGGTCTCGGCGTCGACCTGTGCGTCCACCCCCTCGACGAAGGGATGCCGCGCACTCGAGTTCGTCTACGCGACCACGACCACCGCTTCTGCCTCCGCCTTCGGTGATGTCGCCGGCCAGGTCAAGGAGATCCGCGGCTGGTCCACGGCCCCCGGCGCCGAGACGACCACGGCCAGGAGCCTTCAGAAGTACCGGTACGACGCCGCGGGCCAGCTACGAGAGTCCTACAACCCTCAGATCAGCCCCTCGCTCGTCACCGCCTACACCTACGACGCGGCCGGCCGTGTCACCGCTGTGACCCCACCCGGGCAGCTTCCGTGGACGTTCACGTACGGCAAGGCCGGCAACGCGGCCACCGCCGGGGACGGCATGCTGCTCAAGGCATCGCGTTCCGCGCTGCAGCAGGGCACCAAGGACGTCGTCTCGGGCACCGCTTCGACGAGCGTCGTCTACGACGTCCCGCTGACAGGCACTAAAGCTCCCTACACGATGGGTCCGGCCGACGTCCGGGCATGGGGCCAGAGCGACGCTCCGACCGACGCGACCGCGCTGTTCCCGGCTGACGCCGTTCCCGCCGGGCACTCCGGCGAACAGCTGGACGCCGCCGGCTACCGACGCGCTTCGGTCACCTACACCAACGCCTCCGGACGCGAGGTGAACACCGCCGCCCCTGGTGGGGGCATCACCACCACCGAGTACGACCAGTTCGGCAACACCGTGAGCGAGCTGTCGGCGGGCAACCGGGCCCTCGCACTCGGCACCACCCCCGCCGATCAGGCCGGCCTCACCGACCTCGGCATCATCGGTCTGTCCTCGGCGGACCGGGCCGACCTGCTCTCCAAGAAGTCGGTGTACGACGCCAAGGGCCTCCGCGAGCTGGAGAGCTTCGGCCCTCTGCGCCGCGTCACCCTCGACGGAGCATCGGCGGCGGCCCGCTCCTGGACCGTCAACGAGTACGACGCCGGACGTCCCGGCGACGGTACGGCCAAGGTGGAGAACCAGCTCACCAAGGTCACCACCGGCGCCCAGGCACTCGGCGCGACCACGATGGCCGACGCCCGTGTCACCCAAACCATGTACGACTGGGCCAGGGGCCTGCCGGTCAGGACCGTCAAGGACCCGGCCGGCCTCGCACTCACCGAGAGCACGGAGTACGACGCCCAGGGACGCGTCACCAAGCAGCTCCTGCCCACCGCGACCGGCACCGACGCGGCCACCCGGGTCACCACCTACTGGTCCGCGACCGGATCCGGACCCTGCCAGGGTCGGCCCGAGTGGGCCGACCAGGTCTGCTCCACCGGACCTGCCGGGGCCATCACCGGCGGCGGCGCCCAGCCCGCACAGCTGCCGACCACCACCAGCGAATACGACTGGTTCGGCAACGTGGCGCAGGTCTCCCAGACGGCCAACGGCACCACCCGCGTCAGCAGCACCGTCTATGACGCCGCGGGCCGGCTCACCAGCACGGTCATGACCGGCGGACTCGGGCAGGCCGTCCCTCAGTCCACCAGCGTGTACGACCCGGCGACAGGCCAGCCCGTCAGGACCACGTCCCCGACCGGCGGCACCATCACGAAGGAGTACGACAAGCTCGGCCGCCAGGTCTCCTACACCGACGCGGACGGAGGCGTGACCCGCACCGAGTACGACCTCCTCGACCGTCCGGTCAAGAGCACCGACTCGGCCCCGTCCACCGTCACGTACACGTACGACCACGACACGGAGCCCCGCGGCCTGGTCACCGGGACGAACGACTCCGTGGCCGGAACCTTCCAGGTCACCTACGACACCGACGGCTCCGTCGCGACCGAGAAGCTGCCCGGCGGCTACACCCTCACGGTCCGTGAAGACACCACGAACACCCCGCTGTCCCGCACCTACACCCGCGACAGCGACAACCAGGTCGTCTTCGCCGACACCATCGACCAGTCCATCCACAACCAGGTCACCACGCACACCGGCTGGTCCGGCCAGCGCTACACCTACGACACCACCGGCCGCCTCACCCACGTCACCGACACCGTCGGGGACGTCTGCACCGCGCGCACCTACGGCTTCGACAAGCGCGCCAACCGTACGAGCCTGACCACGGCGACGGGCGCCGAGGGAGCCGCCTGCCCCACCACCGGAGGCACGACCACCACCCACACCTACGACAGCGCCGACCGGCTGGTCGACGCCGGCTACTCCTACGACGCCTTCGGCCGCACCACTGCCCTGACCGGTGCCGAGATCGGCTACTACGCCAACGACCTGGTGCATCGCCAGACCGCCGGCGATAGGCGGCAGACCTGGCAGCTCGACGCCAACCATCGGTTCCGCTCCTGGACCGTCGAAGAGCTGGTCGACGGCACGTGGACCGCCTCCGACGCCAAGACCAACCACTACGACGGCGACGGCGACAACCCCAGCTGGGTCGTCGAGAACACCGCCGACGGCACCATCAGCCGGAACGTGGCCTCGGCCTCCGGGGGCTTCGCCGCCACCACCGGCAACAAGGGCAACACTGCCCTGCACCTCACCGGCCTCCACGGCGACGTCGCCCTCCAGCTCCCACTGGACATCGCCGACGCACCGCTCGTGCTGGACAGCGACGAGTACGGAAACCCGCGCGCCGGGCAGCCCAACGCACGCTACAGCTGGCTCGGTGGACAGCAGCGTTCCGCCGAAACCGTCACCGGGCTGACCCTGATGGGCGCGCGCCTCTACAACCCGCAGACGGGCCGCTTCCTCTCCGCCGACCCGGTCTACGGCGGCAACGCCAACGCCTATGAGTACTGCACCGGCGATCCCGTCAACTGCAGCGACCTCAGCGGCATGGTCAGCATCCACGGCCTGCTTCCCGAAGCCGCGGTGTGCGCCCTGTACGCGTTCTACTGCGGCGGCTTGATGGCGATCTCCTACTGGGCGCTGCGCCAGGCCAAGAAGGACTACAGGAACGGGGCCAAGCAGAACGCCTACCGGCACTGCATCTGGCAAGCCGTGCTCACGTGGTCCTTCGGCTCGAGGGTCGCCAAGAGGCTCGGCAACGCTCACGAGAAGAACGCCGGCAGCGGGGCCGCAGCGCGTCGCGACTCGGCGGCGGACGCCTACAACAACGTCCGTGGACGCGAAATCGGAAGGCAGATCACCGCGTGGACCATTCACGGGGCCAAGAAGGCCGCGTGCAAGCGGTGTGCCAAGCTTGTCAGGCAGCACAAGCTCAAGTCGAACGCCGCGGGCGGAGGGTTCGTTTAAGTGAGTAGCACGCACGTCCAGCGTCCCGCAGCGGACGCGCGTCGCGGCACGTTCCGGCTCGTCCTGGCGGTCGTCGAGACCGCCGTCACCGCAGTCCTGGCGACCGGATGGCTGCTTCTGGCCGCGGCCATGTACATGGAGTCGTACGACCTCGATCCCAGTGCGCCGGGACAGCCGGACGGCCATGCCCGGCTGGCCTGGCTCGCCGTAGGCGTGCTCGCGTCCGTCGGGGTGACCTGGCTGCTCCGGGTCGTGCGGAAGCCCGGGGTGCGGGCAGCCGCTGACGGGCTCATCGCCCTCAGAATGCTCGCCGTCGTCGTCGTCACGACGATCCTGGCCGCCGATCTGCTCGACGGCTGACGTCTCAGGACGGCTTGTCACGGCAAGCGTCGAACCGGTCCGGGGGTGTCGAGGAATCGACATCCCCGGACTGTCGTCGCACCCTCTTCCGGCCGTCATGGGCTGCGGCGGGCATCTGGCTTCTCGAATGACATCGGCCTGCGTTCAATCTCGCTGCCAGGGCTCGATCGGATCGCCTCCGGCCCTGCAGTTTCAACGCGACCCCATAGGGGTGCCGTCGGCACCTTACCTCCGACGAACATGGCGGTGGACGCCTCCGGCCACGTCGGGTGAAGCCGGTCCCACCGCTGCCGCTCCTCGTCGATGGCGTGAGCAACGCGGTGATCTCCTGCACGCAGGAGCACCGGGCGGGGCATGCCCTGTACGCGAACCCCCACCAATCGCTTCACAGTGGCGTCTAGGGCGTTTCCTTCGGATCATCTGATCGTTGGTTGATGTGTGTCGTTGACTGACGCCAGTGGGCACGCATCGAGCCGTTGCTGCCGGACCGGACGCCGAAGCGGGGTGGGCGGTGGCGTGATCACCGGCAGGTGATCGACGCGATCGCGTTCAAGTACCGCACCGGCACGCCGTGGATTGACCTGCCCGAGCACTTCGGCTCGTGGAAAGGCGCCCACAACCGGCTGCGGAAATGGGCCGCCGACGGCACCTGGGAGAAGGTCTTCACCGCCCTACTCGCCCAGGCCGACGCCGAGGGCGATCTCAACTGGGTCGTCGCGGTCGACTCCACCATCGTCCGAGCCCACCAGCACGCTGCCGGGGCCCGTCAAAAGGGGCCCCGGCCGGCGAGCCGCACGGCCATGCCCTCGGACGGTCCCGTGGCGGACTGACCACCAAGATCCGCCTCGCCGCCGACAGCCGCTGCCGCCCACTCGCCTTCGTCCTCACGCCCGGCCAGGCCGGAGACGCACCGGCGTTCGCCCAGGTCATGGCCCGCTTACGGGTGCCGCGGCCGGTCGGCCGGCCCAGGATCACCCCGGAGGTGGTCCTGGCAGACAAGGCGTATTCGTCTCGGGCGATCCGCAGTCATCTCCGCCGCGCGGCATCCGGGCCGTGATCCCGCAGCCCGCCGACCAGGCCGCGAACCGCAAGCGGCTCGGCCGCCTCGGCGGCCGTCCGCCGGCCTTTGACCGCGAGGCATACAACGCAACACGGTCGAGCGGTGCATCAACAAGCTGAGGCAGTGGCGCGGCCTGGCCACCCGCAAGACCGCCACCATCTACCTCGCGGGACTCCACCTGGCAGGGATCTTCATCTGGTCGGACAGATGACCCGGAGGTGCGGCTAATCTGCCCGGTCGAGCGTGACTTCGATGTCGATCGGAGCGGACCGCCACATCGCGCTGAGGAGCGGGTCCTGGTCGATGAAACGGCGTGTCTCCGCGAGCGCATCCGCTCTGGGTTCGCCGATGGCAGCGTGATCGAAGCCGCTATCTCCGCCACCGCTGATGTGCAGGTCCGCCCAGGCGGGGTCCTCGGCGAAGCATGCCTGGAACTCAACCTTCCCGTACTGGGGCTGCCAGTACGGATCCTGCCGATCGCCGTCCTCGTTGACCGCCAGCAGTCGTCCAAGAGACAGCGCGGGCCGGTTCCCGGTCCAGTCCCAGACGCCCCACTCAACGATGAAGCCGTCCCCGTCGTCCTCAGGCCCCTCAATGCCCTCGACTGGTACCTGCACGAACTTCTCAAAGGCAGCCCACGCCGCCTCCATAGTGCAGGCACCAGCGGCGACGCCATGCCGACCCAGTATCGGCTCGAACGCTGCGGCGCTGGACCGCCAGGAGATGGACATGCCGCCAGGCTAGTGCCATAGCAGTGAACCTTTGCCCTGCTACGACATGCCGTCTGAGTGCTGTATCGGATGGCATGCCGCCGTCATCCTGGCGGGGTGGCTGAACGAGTACGGGCACGCGCGATCAATGACGACGAGGGCGCCAGACTGCTGCGGATTGTCCGGAGGGGCACCGGCTCGGTGGTGACGTGGCGGCGGGCCCAGATGGTGCTGCTGCCGCGCAGGGCATGCCTGTGGTGAAGATTGCCGAGGTGTCGTTGACCAGCGCCGACCGAGTACGGGAGGTGATCCACAATTTCAATGCCGACGGCTTCACCTCCCTGTATCCGAAGTACTCCGGCGGCCGGCCGAAGACGTTCACGCTGCCCGAGCGCCGCGAGATCAAGAAGATCGCGAAGTCGAAGCGTTCGCCTCCGTCGCCGTGCCGACCGACACGCTCGCCGGTTCGAGCGGCCCGCTGCTCGAAGTCGTCAAGGCAGCGGGTGACGTTCCGACATGGCTGTTCAGTGCGACGGCACCGACCATGCCACCCACAAAGAACAGGGCAGCATGATCCGCCGCTACATCCTCTGGCGAAACCGCCACGCCGACGACCAGCACCTCCGCAAGGTCCTAACCAGGGCGAACGTCGCTTGAATCCGACCGCGTCGGCGTTCACGGCTGTCAGTCAGCCCTTAACCCTTCCGGCATCACGTGCTCTGGTCTGACCGGCCAGCCACTGCTTCACTTCATGCCAGGCGGCCTGCTCTGACGTTCCGGTGCCCCACCACCAGGTGAAAGGCGAGTTGCCGGACACCAACTCCTCCCGCCACCAGCCGAGGCTGTCAGCCAGGTGACGGCGGGCTGCAGAGCCCGTCTCCGCCTCCCAACGGGCAAGCCACGGGGTGACCGAGGAACTCGCGGTCACGCAGCTCTCGAACACTGCGCACGCCGGGATGGGTGGCGACGTCATCCGTAGGGTCTGCGTCCACCGCGCCTCCAAGAACCCGGCCACTGCCCCGGCCTGCTCTTGGGGCCAGTGCGACCAGCCTGCCGCGGCCAGTCCACGGGCCATTAGATCGGACTCGGCCTCGCCCTCGGCGAGCAGCACGACGAGCTGCGGCAGGACCCGACGGATGATCGCGGGCTGGTCGTCCCAGTGGAAAGGATCTTTCTGTGCAACCCGGCGGACAAGGTCCGCCGGGAGCGGGACACCCGGAGTCCGCAGCAGCTCGACCTCGCCCACATCGAAGCACCGGCCGCAGCCGGACTCGTCCGCTTGGGCCGTCATGCCAGCGAAGGTCTTCGCGACCCTCACCGTCGCAGTGGCAAGAGCACTGTTTTCTGGAGAAGTCACCGTGGATCCCGTCAAGACTCCAGCAGGCTGCCCCAGCCGAAGAGAGCGACGCTACCAGGCGACAACTCGGCCGTCAGTACAGGGCGAACGTTGCCTGACGTGGCACTAGCTGCACCGATCACCCCCTCCAGGCTCAGGACGGAGGCCCCGCTTCGTGATCCGAAGGAAACGCCCTAGGGGTGACCGAAGGATGCAGGGGTCGCGCCGCCGCGTCGCCCTGCCGCCTTGCCCCGCTTGGCCCCGGCGCTCCACGGTGCGGCCACCCCGGGCCGGGCACGGCGGGCCACCGGGGCTCGCCCACCCCTCAGCGCAAAGAGACGTCCGTGCTGTTCGCCGAACCCGCCCACCCCTACGACGACCCCGACCAGCCCCCTCAGTGGGCGTGGCGGTACGGGTACTTCGAACTCCTCTACACTCCCGGCATCAAGACCCTGTCCCGGGGCCCCAAGTACTCGATCCGCGGCCCGAAGTACTCCTGCCGCCGCTGCCACGGCAGCGGCTACCTCCCGAGGCACATCACCCCCGACCGGGCCGCCGACGTGGCCACCCCCAGTCCGACGTGCCCCGCCTACCGCGTCCTCTTCGAGGACCTGCCCCTGTGGCCGCTCCACTTCCTCGACCAGCTGCGCCGCCGGTTCGGCGCGCGGCGCCGCACCGCCGACCATCCGCCGCTGACCTCCGACAAGGCGGGGCCCGGCTGAGCCGGAGGCTACAGCGACGAACCACCGTTCTGCCCCCGGCTGCGCCCCGCCCGCTCTGGTCATGAGCCGTCCCGGCCCCGCACGCACCGCGCGTGCGGGGCCGACCGCGTCGATGACCTGTCCTGCAACCTGACCGGCGCTGCGCCCCGCCGGAACTGACGGCCCGCCCTTCGGCATACCCGGGAGGGGGCTGTCCACGTCACCCCTCCGGCGTCGCTGCTCCCGACCTCAGAGGTTGCCCGGCTTGGTTGCCTCCATGTTCGAAGAACCGGGGGCCTGCGTCGTTGTGGCGTGTCCGGGCGCATCCGGCGGCACGACCGAGGGCCACCCCCTCCCCTTGATCACGAACAGTCACGTTCTGCGCCCTCTCGAAACGCCGTGTGACTGACCACATAGGTCCATGACTGTTCCTTTACTCAATCCTCATGAAATGATCACGCGCCGCCTGCCTCGCAGGTGATCCACATCGAACGCACGATTAAGGGGGGATGGATGCGACGAGCAGTACGTCTCGCGTCCGTCTCGACCGCCGTTGCGCTGACGCTGTCCATACAGCTGCCGGCCACCGCGGTAGAGCAAACACCGATCGCCGCCGCATCGAGCGGCGTTGGCACCACCACCGGCCGCGCCGAGGCACCTGACCTCGCTTCGGCCCGCCTGGCCGCCGCGTTGAGGGGAAAGCGCGTCGAGGCCCTGTCCGAGCGGACGGAGACCTCCAGCACCTGGGCGAACCCGAACGGGACGCTCACCACGGAGACCGCGTCCGGACCGTTCCGGGTCAAGGAGGGTGGCGAGTGGAAGCAGCTCGACACCACCCTCGTCGACACTGGGGAGCGGCTGGAACCCGAAGTCGCCCTGGCCGACGTCGAACTGTCCGACGGCGGGGCCGAGGACTTCGCCGCCGTCACCCGGGGGACGCAGACCTTCGGTCTCGACTGGTCCACGTCGAAGTCCCTGCCGACCCCTCGGGTCGAGGGCGACACCGCGGTCTACCACGATGTCGTTCCCGACGGTGACCTGCACGTCACCGCGCTCCCGCAGGGCTTCACCGAGTCGCTCATCCTGAACGAGCGGCCCACCAAGCCGGTGGAGCTGAGGCTCCCGATCACCCTCAAGGGCCTGAGCCTGGAGAAGGAGCGGTCGGGGCACCTGCGACTCGAGGACTCCAAGGGGACGTTGGTCGCCAGCGCCCCGGCCCCCCGCATGTGGGGCATGGGCACGGACCCGAAGTCCGGGGACCCGACTCATTCCATGGAGATCGAGACCAGCATCGAGCAGGGGGCGGGCCGGGCGGTCCTGGTCCTCAAGCCGAGCATGGAGTTCCTCACCGACCCCGACGTCGTCTACCCGGTCAACATCGACCCGACGACGACCCTGGCGGCGTCCACGGACACCTGGGTCGCCACCAACTACCCCGACTCCCAGCGCGGTTCGACCGAGCTGAAGGCCGGGACGTACGACGGCGGCACCACGAAGGCCCGGTCGTACGTGAAATTCGACGTGTCGAAGTACGCCGGCAAGCAGATCCTGGACACCGAGTTCAGGCTGCACTCCTACTGGTCGTCGAGCTGCGCCACGACCGGGTCCGGCGTGGCCGTCCGGCGCATCACCGCGAACTGGGACCCCAGCGCGGTGACCTGGGGGGTCCAGCCCGCGACGACGGCCGACGGCGCCGTCGTCTCCAAGGCTGCGTACGGATTCAGTTCGGCGTGCCCGGCGAACTTCATGCGCTGGGACGTGGACGCGATCGTCCAGGCCTGGGCCTCGGGCCAGCCGAACCACGGCCTCCAGGTGCGCGCGGTCGACGAGGCCGACTCGCTGAGCTGGCGGCGCTTCCGCTCCGCGAACTACGTGGACGGGTCCCAGGGCCCCACCGAGCCGACCCTCGTCGTCACGTACAACACCAAGCCGAACCTGGCCTCCCCGGTGAGCCCCGCCGACGCCCTGGTCACGGCGGACACCACCCCCACCCTCACCGGTCAGGCCACCGACCCCGACGGTGACTCCGTGCGCCTCACCTTCGAGGTGTGGAACGCGGACGCCACCGCCAAGGTCACGAGCGGGGTCTCCGCCTTCGTCCCGTCCGGCAAGCCCGGCACCTGGACGGCCGGCGCGCTGGCGCCGGGGACGTACAAGTGGCGCATCGCCGTGTACGACGGCAAGCTCTGGAACGGCGGTTGGTCCGTCTGGCGCACCCTGACCGTGGACACGTCCGTGCCCGCGGCCCCCGCCGTCAGCTCCACCACCTACCCCGCCGACGGCCTGTGGCACGGCGGCGTGGGGACGCCCGGATCGTTCACGATCACCGATCCCCAGGGCAAGGCGGTGACGGCCGAGTACACCCTCGACGGTGGCGCGCCGAGCACCGTGGCGCTGACGGCCGGCAAGGCGACCGTGACCCTGACCCCCTCGGTGGACGGCACGCACGTCCTGTCCGCCCGGGTCAAGAACGTCGCCGGAACGTGGTCGGACCCGGCGGAGTACACCTTCCGCAGCGGCCGGATCACCGGGGTCCTCTCCCCCGCGTTCATCAACCAGATCGCCGAGACCCACTTCTCCGACCTGCTCCACCCCGAGGAGGAGCAGGCGGAGCCCGAGGACCGGCCCATCGACACCGAGTACCCGGAGGTCGACGACACCCCGGTGGGCTACCAGGAGCAGATCGACCCCGAGGTCGTCGAGACGGAGGAGTCCGTTCTCGCCGCCGGCGTCGTGGAGCTCCCCGGCACGGCGGGCCAGGAGATCGTGGGCACGAGCGCGGACGGGACCACCCAGACCGCCGTGACCATGCCCGCGGGTGCCGCCGCGACCGCCGGCCTCAGCGAGACCGGCGTCATCGTCTACCCCAACACGCAGACGGACGCGGACACCCTCGCCATCCGGACGAGCCAGAACGCCGTCGAGACGTTCCACCTGCTGCGGAGCGCGTCCGCGGCGAAGAGCTACGCGTACTCCCTCCAGCTGCGTCCCGGCCAGACGGCCACGCAGGGAGCGGACAACGTCATCATCGTCTCGGACGAACTGGGCAACCTCACCTTCATCACCGCCCCGATCGCCAGGGACGCCAAGGGCGTCGAGATCCCCGTGAAGCTCACGCTCTCGGGCACCGAGGTCACCGCCTCGCTGGCGCCGGCCGCCGGCCAGGTGCTCGCCTACCCGGTCCTGATGGACCCGGGCTTCGGCTACGGCAGCGCCACGCCCTCCGAGAGGTCGTACTGCTTCTGGAACCCGATCGACTGCACCGCGGCCTACGACGCGGCGAACAAGGCGTTCAAGCAGGCGCAGGACTGGTACCCCGACAGCACCCTCTTCCAGGGCACGGGGGACTCCTTCCGGCACTGCTACTGGAACGCGCGGATGGAGATCCGCCTGTCCACCACGGACGCCTACGAGTTCGCGACCCGGCACGAGTCGACGTCCTCGGGCGTTGACAAGCAGATGGACCTGAAGAACAACGCGATCGGCCGGGAGATCGGCCGCAAGCGGACCGGCCAGAACAGCGCCGGGACGAAGGCGCGGGACGATTGCCGCAGCGCCCAGCGGAACGGCAAGCTGTGGATCATCAAGAGCGGCAGGCTTGTGAGGAGCAATCAGTGACCCTTTTCGTCAGGCGGGCCGGTGCCCTGATCCTCGTTCTGGAGGCCTGCTACCTGCTCCTCATGGAGTTGGCCCTTGCGGTGTTCGTGGTGGACACCTCTGAGATCGACCACACGGACGCGGGGGGGTACGGCGGCCTCGGCGGCGTCCTCTTCCTCGCCGCCGAAGGGGTGACGGTCCTGCTGCTGCTCTGGGGAGCGGCCGCGCTCGGGCTCGCCTCCTTCGCGGACAAGGGCCCCTCGTGGGCGCGTGCCGCTGGATTCGGCCTCGTGGCCGTCACGCAGGTGCTCGGCGTCTGGGCGGCGACGTCCAACGCGCTGGCGCAGGACGCCGGACCGGACGTGCTGGTCAACGTGGTGATGGTGCTCTTCGCCCTCACCGCCGGCGTCGCCTGTGTCCTGGGGCTCCGCGGCGCGGTGCGGAAGGCGCCTCTCGCGGCCTGAGCGGTCCCCTTCCCCACGGAAGGCCGGGGCCCCGGTTCGGAAGAACCGGGGCCCCGGCCTTTTTCGTGTTCAGGGGCCGCCGGGGGGCGGGGCGGTCAGCCCGTCGCGGCCCCGGAGTCCTAGCTCAGACACCAGCCGCAAAGTAGCGGGATGATCACGCGCTCGCCACCGTGGCCGCCTGCTCATCGTGTTCACGCAGCATCCGCATGACAGTGGCGGGCGAGGGGTGCTGGCCCTTCTTCGCGCCCGTGGTGATGACAAGCCGCTTGGCGATGTCGCGCAGGCTCAACTCCTGGTCGCGAAGGTGGAGGGCCATAGACAGCATGCCGTCGTCGGTGACCCCGGCGCCGCCGATGATCTTGCCACGTTTCCGCGCACTCTCGTGGCCTTCGAGAGTGCGGTCGCGGATGTACTCGCGCTCCATGCCGGACATCGCGGCGAGCACGGTGAACACGATGCCGGACGGGTCGTGCGAGCCCTTCAGCTCCCCGGCGAGGAACTCCAGGCCGACATCGCTCGCCTTCAGCTCCTCGGCGAGCATGGCGAGCTCGATGCCACGGCCGAGCCGCTTGTGCTCGTGCACGACGAGGGTGACGGCGACGCCGGAGGAGCGAATCTCCCCGGCGAGCTTCACAGCGGCCTCCAGCTCGGGCCGCTGGGTGGCGCGGGTGGAGATCTTCTCCGAGAACACCCGGGTGACTCCGGCCTCGGCGAGGGAGTCGAGCTGGGCGTCCAGGGACTGCCGAGCCGTCGAGGCGCGTGCGTACCCCAGGCGGACGTGTCCGACCGGCTCGGTGCCAGCGCTCATGGGCCGGGGAAGTTCGATCCACACCGCCCCCGGCTTGCGTACAGCGGGGGTCGGCACGTTGAGAGCCTTGGCGAGTTGGGGCACCAGGCGGAAGCGGGCGGTGTGGTACTGGATCGCCACCCGACCCTTCCCGGTCCGGCACGGGGAGCCCGCGGGGGCGGCGCAGGTGGACATCGGGCAGTCGTGCGCTTCCACGCGCTTGAAGTCGTCGCTCACGACCTCGGAGCGTTTCATGAGGGCGTTTCAGGCGCCCAGTCGTTTGCAACAACTCATGAAACATGATCGCCGCAGGTGGACCGCTGCGCGGCCGGGTGTTTCACGAGCGACCACCTATGAAACGCCGTACCCCGTCGCGGCCAGTCTCCCCAAGAGGAGGACCAGCTGCACATGATGACCTGCGTGGTCCTGCTGATCCTCGCGGCTCGGGGTCGTCGTTCTGTAACGGCTGGGGCCTCCCTGCCGGTCCCGGCCTGGACGTTCCGGATGTGGCGCACCGGCCGATCCCTAGATTATTCCTTGACGCGAATATTCTTTATGGAGAATACTAGTCTCCATGGACGCACACGCACTCCTCACCGCGCTGGCCGACCCGGCCCGCTGGCGGCTCGTGAGCCTGCTGGCCGAGCGGCCCCGCCCGGTCGGTGTCCTCGCCCAGCTCGCCGGGGCACGCCAGCCACAGACGACCAAACACCTGCAGACGCTCGAACGAGCCGGCGTCGTCACCTCCCAGCGCACCGGCCAGCGCCGTATCTACGCGCTCCGGCCTGTTCCCCTGCAGGACCTTGCGGCCACGCTCAGCCGGCTCGCCGACACCGCGTCCCAGGCTGGCGGCACACGCGCGTCTTACGACCGCTACGGGGCGAGTCTCCACGCGGAGCGGGCCGCCGCGGAGGAGCCCGGGTGGGCCGACGGCCGCTCGTTCACGTTTCACCGGCCGCTCGCAGGCCGCCCCGAGCTGGTCTGGCGGCACCTGACTGAGCCCTCCTTGCTCTCCCGGTGGTGGACGCCCGACGACCTCCGCATCTCCGAGCTCGTCTTCGAGGCGCGACCGGGTGGCCGGATCGTCCATGAGTACCGCGATGCCGAGGACACCGACGGCTCTGACGTGGTCGCCGGGCGCGCGGAGGGCATCGTCGAGGACGTACGGCCCGCCGAGCGCCTCATCTACCGGACCTCGCCGGTACTCCCCGACGGCGGCCTGGCCTTCACCGCTCACGTCGACCTGGGACTGCGCCCCACTGACGCTGGCACGGACCTGGACGTCCACTGGCGGATCACGGACAGCACCGTCGACTCCGCCGACTTCATCGCAGGCATCGAGATCGGCTTCGGCCAGAGCCTCGACAAGCTCGCGGCGACCCTCGTCGCGGCCGCGCACGACACTGACACCACCGATGTAAGGAGCACGGAATGACTGACTCGACCGGCCGCAGGGTGGCCGCGAACCTGAGCCTCTCCCTCGACGGGCGCTACCACGGTCCTGGCGGGCCCAGCGATTTCAGCATGTTCGCGCCGTACGTGACTTCCGAGGTCGCGCGGCGCCAACTCACCCGCATCTGGGAGGGCGCGACGACGGCGCTGCTCGGCCGGATCAACGCCGAGGGATTCCTCGGGTACTGGCCCTCGGTCTCCGAGGACGACAACGCCGATCCGCGTGATCGCGGATACGCGAAGTGGCTGGTGGACACGGAAAAGGTGGTCTTCTCGACCACCCTGACCGAGGCGCCGTGGGAACGCACCCGTGTGGTGAACGCCCCAGCCGCCGACATCGTTGCCGAACTCAAGGCCGCCGGCGAGGGTGACATCCTCGTCAACAGCTCCCCGAGTGTCATCAAGCCGCTGCTCGCGGCAGATCTGCTCGACCGGCTGTACCTCATGGTCTTCCCCGAGATCGCGGGAGACGGGCAGCGGCTGTTCGACGACGGCCTGCCGGCTACGAAGTGGAAGCTCACCCACCAGGAGACCGGCGAACTGGGCGAGATCGCCATGGTCTATGACCGGGCCCGCTGAACCGGCCGATCAGCACACCCAGCCGACGAGCCGGCCACCCCGGGCATATTGACAGACAGACGCGCATGTACGCGACGCTTCCCGGCTCCTACCGTCCTCCATCGCCTCGCTCATCTGGGGGCGGTGATGTCCGAGGAGTCCTTCATCGTGTCTCTGTACGCGATCGGTTGGCGGAGCCTGCCGGAATGCGGGGGCGGGGCAGGGCGGCGGCCGGCCCCAGGTCGAGGCGCTTGTCCATGTCCAGGCGGAAGGTGCCGTACGGGTTGACGTTGGACCAGAACAGCGCGGTCAGGCCGCGCCGGTCCTCGTCGCTCAGCTTCTTCGCCCAGGCCGGTTCGGCCAGAACTTGCTGCACCAGCAGGGTGTTGACGTGGACGAGCGCGGACTGGAGCAGGTGCAGGGCGAGCATCGAGGTCTCGGCGTGCTCCTTGTCCGGGCCGGCCAGGGCGCCGTCCTTGCCGTAGTGCAGCACGGTGTTCGCGCTGTTCCAGTTCTCCACGACCTGGAGCCCGCCGTGGATCTCCCGGCGCAGGCCGGGGCTGGCCAGGTAGTCGCAGGCGAAGATCGTGCGCACGGCACGGCCGAGTTCTTCGAGGGCCTGGTACGTGGGGTGCTTGGGGCCGCCGCGGGTGAAACGCCGCAGCACCTGCTCCGCCTCGGCGGTGCCGAGCCGGAGCGCGGTGGCGTACTTCACCATCTGGCCGTACTGCTGCTCGATCAGCTCCCAGCGGATCGGCCCGACGGCCCACCCGCCGCGGCAGCCGTCCGCTGACGTTGCCGTCAACGTTGCCGTCAACGGGCCGGAAGCCCCACCAGAAGGAACTCTGGTGGGGCTTCCGGTTTTGCAATCGATTGAAGTTTCCTTCAAGCACCTTCACGCCCGTAAGGGGGCCAATCGGGGCGCAAGATTGGGTCTATACAGCCCGAAACGCTGGAATCTCGACCTCTTCAGGGTCGACACAGGATTCATCCTCGCGACCTTCAAGAATGAATCCGAAGAATTCCCTCAGCGCCTCATTTCCGAAATCGATCGGATGGAAGGGCAAGCTATAGCCCGCTCCACTTCGAACCGAATGCTCACCTTCCCAGAAGGGGACTTCGAACGGGAGGCGTTCACCTACATCCTCGATGACCCCTGAATCCGGGCTCACACTCAGGGACCTGACTAGACGACCGTCCGACCAGATCGCGAAAGCCCCCCAGTCCTCAGCACTGTGCATGAAAACAGCGTAGGCATCTCTGCCGCTCGCTAATTGGGAGATCCACTCAGTCAACTCGCTGGGCTGACGCCGCGCGAGTTCGCGAGAACAGACAACCTCATACCCAGACAGGCTCGCGACACACACAACCCTGCTATCAGGCCAAACAGCGAGGTCAAGTGCGAGAAGGCCTGCCTCATGCGAAGTGGCTCCGAGGACCATCTCCGCGAGACGTTGCGACTTGGCGCGATCGATCACGACGGAGTCACGGAAAACCCTTTTGGGTTCCGCTTCAGCGAAAACCACCACGGCGGCTTTTGATCCCATCGAATGCCTCCCTAGAAATTCCGGCCACGCTCTCGAAGTGGCACACCCTCTAGCAGTCGGGACAGCGCCACAAGTCCACTTCTACCTTCATCGTGACCGTTGAGCCCTTCTTCAGGCCCGGCACCCTGCTCGTATTCAGCACCGCACCGCCATGACCAAGCTCAGCGTATCCCAGCGCTTGGTTGTCGGTCAGAGATGCACCTCTACCGGTCTTCACCTCAACCGCCACCCAGTTCCCTGAGGGGTTCTGCGCAACGAAGTCGGCACGGAATACATCCCCTTGGCTGTTCTTGAATCTGACTTCCCTTGTGATGCTCGTGTACCCCTCATCTTGAAGCCTCTGAAGAGTGGCACTTTCACCAAGGGCGCCGTGCGGCAATCCAGTGACAGGACATTCACCGGCGTTGTGCACCAGCACCGGAGTCTTGCCAGCCAGCACATAGCACGTGTGCAGGCCGTTCACGGTGAGGTTGTAGGTGCGAGCCTTCCACTGGAACGGGCGATTCGCCGATACGGCGACCTCGCGGCCGGTTCCCGTGCGCAGCGTCATCCCAGGCTTCAGGTCCTGTGCCTCAAGCCAGCGGCTCTCGGAGACCACCCAGAAGGGGTGTTCGTGCGTCGCCGTGAGTTTGGCAGGCCCACCTGGAGTGGAGATCGTCAGTTCATCGAACTTCTTGTCGTCCTCCGTGACGATGAGCTGTGTTACTTCACGCGTCCCGGTTTCTCCGGTATAAGGGTCGGCCGATCGGCGAACTCCGCGGGCGCTGGCTGGAGTCCGAGCGGGCGGCCGTAGTGCGCGGAGAAGGCGTTGAGTGTCGACACACGGGCGGCCTTGGAATTCCGGGACGCCGGGGCCTGGGGGCCGTGGAGACTGCGACGGCGCCGTGTCTGACCCCGCTCGGCGGCGTGGAGCCACCGAGCCGCGTTCTCCCCGTCCAGAAGGTCCTGCGTTGTGACCGTGCTCGCTGAGCCTTCCTGGTCGGTGGAGATCCAGGAGACGTACTCGGCCAGAAAGGCGCGACGCTGCCGTCGTGTGAAGGCGGCGGACAGTTTAGCCGTCGAACTTGGCCTCAACCGCGAGCCCGCCGGGCAGGACGCCGGGGCCGGGGAGGGTCTCCCGGGCCTGGGCGAGCATCGGTTCCACCGGGCGACGTAGCACTAGGTCCTCGATCCCGACAGGGAGCCGTGCCGCTCGGGGGCGGGCACGACTCCCTGGCTGTGGGGTCGCAGCCCGACCGGTCCTGTCAGCGGACGCAGCTGCTCCTCCCTGTCTACGGCCCGGACCACCTCCGCGCGACCGGCGCCCGGCAAGTCGGTGACCGGCCTCCCTCGTACGGATGCCTCTCCACCGGCCGGCGAACCGGAAGAACCGGCGGACCCGTCGGTGGGGACACGCATATCGATGAGCAGCACATCGCCTGTTCGCCAACGGTGTAGACGCGGCCAGGCGATCTGCTTCGCCAATCCTCGTGACTCCCAGGTCGCGATCGTGCAGAACATCGGGCGTGCCTTCGGCCGGACCCCCACGGCACCGCCAAGGTCGCCAGGATCGTTGCCCCGGTCTTCGTGGACCCGGACCGTCCCCTACGGGTACGGGCGGCGAACGGCCCCGCCGGGCGGGTGCCCGGCGGGGCCGTTCTCCGTGCTCATCAGCGGGTCAGTCGGCGAACTCCGGCTTGAGCCAGAGGCCGCTGAGGCCGCCGTCGGCGTCCACTCCGATCACGGTTCCCTCCGCGAACGCGAGGGCCTCGTGGGTCGGGACGCCGGCCGTCACCTGCAGCCAGCCGGTACGGCCGTCGAGCGTGATCCCGTACTTTCTGGCGTCCACGCGGACGGCCATCCCGGGGAGGGCGTCGAGCCCGGTGACCGCCACGGCACCCGCCTGGTGGGGCGGGGGCGTCACGGTGCCCGGCCGCCAGCCCTCGCGGGGCGCGTATCCCGAGGCGAACAGGACCTTCCCCGTGGGCAGGTGGACGGTGAGGTCCACCGCGCCGACCGAGATCTCGGTGCGGTCTCGGCCGCTCTGCACCTGCGCAAGCGGGTCGCTCTCCTCGAAGAAGAGGGACAGCTCGTCCTCGATGTAGAGCAGCTTGCCCGGCGTGGGTGCCTGCTGCCGGTCGAAGTGAAAGATCACTGGCTACCAACCCCTGAACTGGAAGTGCAGGATTTTCCGGGTCTTGTAGTTGACGACCAGCTCGTAGGATCCGCGACGGCCGTTGAAGGAGCCCCGCGTGTTCCAGGCGATGGCGTTCCGCGCGCCCCGCGGGTCGCGCATCGGGCGGCCCCGGGTGACGTTGCGCAGGTGGTGGGCCGAGTGCATGTAGGGCCTGCTGTACCTGTGGCCCCACGAGGTGCGGGTGTACGTGTACTTGTGGATCTTACGCCGTACTCGCCAGCCCCGGTATGCCATCTTGGCGCCCCGGTAGATCTTGCCGCAGTACCGGAAACAGGCCATGCCCAGTCGCGCCACGCCGATGACCAGCGGGACCCAGCGGCCGTCGGTGTCGTACTTGTTGACCGGATCCGCGAACGCGTACTCGTAGGCATTGGCGGATCCGCCGCGGACCGGGTCCATCTGGAGGAAGCGGCCCGTGGCCGGGTTGTACAGGCGTACGCCCATCAGGGTGAGGCCGGTGAGGGTCTCGGTGGAGCGCTGCTTGGCGCCGAGCCAGTTGTATCGGGTGGCGGCCTGGCCTGCCCGGGGGTTGCCGTACTCGTCGCTGTCGAGCGCCACCGGGGCCTTGGACGTGTCCAGCGGCAGCTGGAGGGCCACGTCGCCGTGGATGGTGGTGAGCTGGAGGACGGTGTCTCCGGTCTTGCTCGTGGTGGCGGCCAGGTCGCCGGTGGCGGACTCGACCATGCGGGTCAGTTCGCCTGTGGCGGTGTCCTCCACGATCCAGCGGGGGGCGTCGCCGTCACTGTCGTAGTGGTTGGTCTTGGAACCGGTCTGGGTCCAGGTGCTGCCGCTGCCGGTCTCGGTCTTGAAGGAGCGGAAGCGCAGGGCGGCGTCGAGCTGCCAGGTCTGCCGCGTGCCGTTCGCGGTCTGCTGGTGGGCCAGGTCGTTGGCGTAGTAGCCGATCGTTCCGTTGCCCGGCACCGAGGTGGTGCGGCCGAAAGCGTCGTAGGCGTACCCGGCGTCGACGATGCGGTCCGCACTGTCATAGGTGTGGCTGGTGGTGGTGCCTCCGGTGGTGGGGCAGTCCGCTCCGGGCTCGCCGGCCGCCGAGGTGAGCGTCTTGCGGTTGGCGCGCGCGTCGAAGGCGTACGTGCGCTTGGTACAGACCGTGTCGGCGGTGTCCTCGACCGTGATCAGGCGGCCGCCGGCATCGTAGTCGTACTCCTGGGCGGACCACCCGGCGTGGCTGGTGACCTGTCCGTGCACGGACTCGGTGACCGTGTCGGAGTAGACGGACGCACCGTCGCTGTCGCGGGTGTAGCTGCGCTTCAGCGGAGCACCGGTGGGGTCCTCGGTGAGGGTGAGGGTGTAGCCGCCAGGGAGCTTCTCCGTGGCGACGGAGCCGTCGGCGTCGTAGGTGGCCTGGAAGACGCCGGCGACGGAGTCCGTGGTCTTCGTGGCCAGGCCGCGCGGCTCGGCCGCGTGGTCATAGGTGTAGGTGATGGTCGACGGCGCGTTGTCCGTGACCTTCACCTGCCGGTCCAGCAGGTCGTACTCGGTGGTGGTGACACCGCCGTCGGCGTCCGTGTAGGACATCTGGCGGCCGAGCTTGTCGTACGCCTTGGTGATGGTGCCGCCGGTCGGGGAGACCGTCTTGACCACGCGCCCGGTCGCCGGGTCGTACTCGGTCGTCACCTCGGGCACGGCCTGTCCGGTGCCGGTGACGGCGACCTTGGTGGGACGGCCGGCGTTGTCGTGGGTGGTCGTGGTGGTGCGGGTGACGCCGTTCGCGGTCTCGGTGACCTTCGCGGGAGCGCCCCACCAGTTGTACTCGGTGGTGGTGGTCGGCAGCTGCGACGGGTTGCCGCCGCCGCCGGTGATCGCGCCGCCCGGTGCGGTGGAGCAGACCAGGTCGGCCCATTCGGGGCGGCCCTGGCAGGTTCCGGTGCCGGTGGCGGACCAGTAGGTGGTGACGAGCGTGTTCGCGGAGGTCGCGGTTCCCCCGGGGAGGATCAGCGCGGTCTCACGGCCCTGCGAGTCGTACTGCTTGGTGGTGGTCAGCGCCAGCCCGCCGGGGTCGACGATCGTGCTGAGCGGCAGGCCCTTGGCCCAGTCGAATGTGGACTGGGTGACGCGGGTCTCGCCGTGGACGGTGGGGTGCTCGCGCACCTGGGCACCGTTGGTGATCCGGGTGACCTGGTCCTTGACCTTGGCGGTGCCGTCGGTGGGACGGCCCGCGTCGTACTCGTTGACCGTCCAGGACCTGGCGGTGACGGACGTGCCCGCCGCCACCAGGGTGGTGGTGCCCGACTTGAGGTCGGCGGTCAGCTCGATCCGGCGGAGCGGGCCGAACTTCTCCAGCTCGCGGACGCCGCTCTCGTCGTAGACGGACTTGGTCGACAGGAGTTCGGCGCGTTCGGCGCCGGTGAGTTTGCCGATGCCGAGGTCGGCCTGGACGGCCTGGTCGGCGGCGGTGGTGCCAAGAGCGACGGCCCGGTTGGCGGCCGAGAGCTCGCGGACGGTGTTGCCGAAGCGGTCGTACTCCGTGGTGGAGACGTGCCCGCCCGGGGTGACCGTGTTGACGGAGCGCCCCGAGACTCCCATGTACGTGATGTTGGCACGTGCGTAGGAGGCGGCGGTCAGGCCGGCTCCCGAGTGGGAGGCGGGCACGGAGTCGGCCGGGAAGACGGCGGCCGCGTCGGCGGGGGCGTCGAGCTGCCCCCATGCCTTCACGTCCGCCGCGCCCATCTTGTACGGGGCGGTGGTGCCGGTCAGCGGCACGTCGTAGACGATGCTGGTGGCGGCGGTGCCCTGCTCCACGTCCTTGGTGCCCTGCTGGAGGCCGGAGCGGGAGGCCTTGAGGAGCATGCCGGGTCCGGCGGTGGCGGCGTTGCCGGCCTGGCCGTAGGTGAAGGTCCAGGGCAGTTCGCCCGCGGGGGTCAGGCCGGTGACCCGGCCCGCGGAGTCATAGCCGTAGTGCGTGGCGGTGGCGTAGCCGAGCTGCGGGTTCCACGTCTCGCGGAGACGGCCCGCCTCGTCGTACAGGTACGACTGGACCGGCTTGGCCGTCGCCGAGGCGGCGCCGGGCTCGGTGGACCAGAGGCGAATCTCCTTCACCTGGCCGGCGAAGTCGCCGAAGGCTGAGGCGGTGGCGGTGGTGGACGCCCCGTAGACGAACTCCAGCGCGCGGCAGCCCTTGGTGGACGGCGTGGCGGTGCAGGTGGCGGCCGACACGGCCGAGGTGGGGGCGATGATCCGCTTGGGGCGGGCCAGCTTCGCGGTACCCGCGGTCACCGTCTCGGAGACCACGGTGGTCGTGGAGCCGCCGACCCCGTCCTGCAGCGAGGAGGAGACCTGCCAGGTGGTGGCCGCCGCGTCGGGCTTGGTGAACTGCGTGACGGTGCCCTCGGTGTCCGTCAGCGTGAAGGCCCCGGTGACGCTGCCGGTCAGCGTCAGGCCCTCCGCGCCCGGCTCGGCGATCCAGCCGGTCTTCGCCGTGTTCGCGGTGAAGTGCGTCTCCTCGCCTTCGGAATCGACGACCGCGACGGCGGTGTCGGAGGTCCTGCGGAGATGGGAGTAGTCGGACTCGGTCAGCTCGGCGACCGTGCCGGACACCCACTCCTTGCCGAAGATCGCGGCCTGGCCCTCCTGCTTCGCCCCCTTGTCCGGGGTGCGCGAGGACGCCGTGCGGGAGACGGAGAGGTCGAACGCGGAGGCTTCCGTGGCCGACAGGGTGTAATCACCGGTGAGCAGGTTGACCGAGCCGGGGCCGACCTCGTCGGACGCGGCGCCCTGGGCGTTGCGGTCGACGATGACGGTCAGGGGCTGAGTGGCGCCGGCGGCGAGGTTCGGGCCGGTGAAGTCGGCCTTGATCTGGACCGTGCCGTCCGGGTTGACCGTGTCGGTGGTGTTCCACACCAGCGGGGTGTTCTGACCGCCGGTCAGGGGGACGGGCCAGGCGGTCAGCGCGGTGCCGCCGGCGGTGACGTCGCCGGCCGGGATCTTCACCCACGGGTCAGCCTCGGAGCGCCGCCAGGAGAAGGAGACGCTGTTGTACTTGGTGCCGTCCGCCTCGGCGACCAGCGGCAGACGGCGCGCCGTGCGCTCACCCGCGGCGGGCTGGACGAAGCCGCCGGGGCCGGCGTGGAAGGTGTACTCCACGGCCTCGGACTTGTTGTCGGCCTTGTCGACCTGCCGCACCTGAAGGGTGTGGGTGCCGTCCTTCGGCGGGGTGACGGAGACGGCCTTGGCGGCCGTGGAGCCGCCGGTGGCGACCTTGGTCCAGGTCACACCGTCCAGGGACCACTCGAGCCAGTTGTGGTCGGTGCCGTTCGGCGTGACGGTGAACGTGCCCGCCTGGCCCGCGCCCTTGACCCAGGCGTTCGACGGGTAGTCCGTCGAGGTGATGCCGGCCGGGGCGATCGGAGCGGAGGTGTCGACCGTGAAGGTCTTCCACGCCGACCAGCCCAGGTTGTAGTGCGTGCCGTCGTAGGGGCTGCTGCGGAACTGGTACGTCTTGCCGTTGGTCAGCACGCCGGCCGGTACGACGACCGGGGCGGGCTGCCCGGACGGGACGAACGCCGACCGGAGCACGGCGCCGACCTGGGTGTTGGTGGCGGCGTCGTAGATCTGGTACGCGCCCTGGATCTTGTCACCGTTGGGGTCGACGAACGTGTCCCGCAGCGTCGGGGTCGTGGTGTTGACCACGTAGGCGCCGTTGTAGGAGAAGAACGGCGGGCCGGCCTCCTGCTTCGTGCCGGTGCGCGGCCGGTAGTTGTAGGTGACGACCAGCTTGGGCGGGTTGGAGGCGGCGTTGGCGGAGTTGACGCGCTTCCACTGGCCGGTGACGTTCTCGTCGGATGCGCGCAGGCCCATGTGGGACTGGGCGGCCTTGGCCGATGCCCACTCCTGCACCATCGTCGTGACGTCGGCGTTGATCCAGCCGTCGGGCTGCGTGGAGCAGGAGGCGTTGCCCCTGGTCTCCGAGGAGGTGGCCTTCTTCGCGATCCACGCCGGCTGGTTGGGCGCGGCCCAGCGCGAGGAGGTCGACGCGGCCCCGGTGGACCACACCTCCCACGGCTGCGTGGGACACGAAGAGCCCGTGTAGTTGCCGGAGTGGAAGTTCCACAGGCTGAGCTTGGCGTCCATGACCAGCGCGTCGGCGATCGGCGCGGTGTTCCAGGAGATGAAGGAACGCGCCGTGCGGTAGGTGCCGTCGGCGTTCTTCGTACCCGGGTTGCCCAGGTCCAGCTCCACGTCCGTGGACCAGTCGACCGTCGTGCCCTGCTGGACGTAGGTGTCGAAGACGTTCGACAGGGCGGAAGTGGACGGGTCGACCGTCACCGGGTACTTCGTCGCCGGATCGGCCAGGAACTTCGCGTCCGGCGTGAGGACCAGGTCGACGCCGCCCTTGGCCTTGACGACCTTCATGCCGACGTTGACCAGGCGCGTGTGCTTGCCGGAGACGGGGTCGACGGTCGCGTCCCACATCACCGGCGCGGGCATGACCGCGGTCTTCTTGTTCTTCTTGTCCGTGAACAGCACGCTGCCGTCGGCCTGCTGTTCGACCTTCAGGCCCTTGGTCTTCAGAGGCAGGGTGTAGGTGTAGCCGTCCGTCGCGGGCTTCTGCTTGATCTCGACGAACTGCTCGAAGCCCGTACGGGTCGCCTCGACCACCACGTCCGCGCCGGGCACGGCGTTGACGTACTCGGCGCGGGTGCCCTCCAGCTTCGGCGTCGGGAGGCCGCCCTTCCACTGCAGGGTGATCTGCTCATCGCCCTCGCCGAGGGTCACCAGGTCGGTGGCCGGGGCTGCCTGAGCCGCCTTCAGGGAGGGGGCCTTCGCGCCGGACCTGCCCCCGAGCTTCAGGCCCCGGGGGTGGGCCTTGGACTCGACGGAGCCGTCGGACTGGGCGGCCAGCGCGACGTCGACGTCGCGCCACTCGCCGGTCGCGGGGTCGCGGAAGCGGATCGGCCCGCCGGCGATCTCGGACGTGAGCGAACCGTCCTTGTTCACCCACGTCGTCGACGTCTCCGTACGCTCCGACAGTGCCTCAACCCGTTTGCCCGACAGCCGCGCCGCCACTCGCGCCGACGGGATGTCGGCGGCCTGGGTGGCGGTCGGCTTCTCCACCTTGGCGGTGGCCGCCGCCAAGGCCTCGTTCTCCGCCGCCATGGCCGAACTCGCGCCGTCGAGCAGCGTGACGGTCAGGGCCAGGGCGACACTGCCCGCGATGTAGCGCAGGCTCCCCCCGGTCCAAGGCCGGCCGCGCTCCTCGGGCGCAGGTATGTGAACCGTCATATTTCCTCGGTCTCTTACGAACTTTCACACTGTGTACGTGCAGTGCAAAGCAGAAGATAACGAGTCATGAACCGCCCATACCGCTCCCAAGATCAATTAAAAGGACCGCCAAGTTCCAGCTACTCGGGTGATCTACGCCACAACCCTGACGGGCGGGGCCTTGCGGGCTGCGCCCGTGCGGCCCGGGGTTGTCGGACCCGTCGATGCCTGCGCTGTCCCCGATCGGCGGCAGACGAAACCGCTCCGGCGCACGGCACCTGACGACTGCCATCAGGTACCCGACTTCATCAACAGCAAGTGCGTCGCCGTCCGCCGCTCGGACGTCAGGCGGCGCTGAACTCATGGGTTCGGCTGCCAGCGCAGCAGGACGCCACGGGTCAACAGGGATGCCTGGATCGCGCGGAGCCGAATCAGGGCGAGGCGTCCGCTGACTGCGGGGCCGAGGCGTTCGTCGCGCAGGTAGGGCGTTCAGGGTGCCGTACCTGGCCGCCGTGCACGCGGAGGCTTACGCCGCTTACACCGCCCGGGCCGGACGGTTCCTTCCCGGCATCGGCCGGGGAACGGCCTGACCGGCCTGCCGGCTCCTGCTCACGCTCCGCGAGGGACCGTACCGGAGTCCGGGTCAGTTGCCGCGCAGCAGAGGGCCGAAGGTGTCGCGGCCGATCTCTTCGGCCCGTGCCTGGCTGACGATGCCGCCCTTCACCTGCGGGTGCTCCTCGGCCCAGATGCGGGCGGAGGCGTCGCTGGCGAAGAAGTTCAGCGCGTCGCAGCACACCGCGGCCGCCGGTCCTTCGTGCCCACGGCGGCCGACGAACACCACCGCGCCTGCAGGCCGCCACACCGCCGCACCCCCCGTCACAGTGACCGTGACCGGCTCCGCGGTGACCGGATCCACGGAAGAGATCACCACGTCCTGGTCGAGCATCGCCGCGATGCCCAGTGCGTCGATCGCGCACATCGACCACGCCTCGGCGCCGTCGGCGATCCGTACGCGGTGCGGTGTCGCGACCGCCGAGAACGGATAGGCGGCCCGGATCTGCCCGTCTCCGTCGAGGGTCAGGAAGTCCTCACGGTCCAGCTCGGCCAGCACCTCACCGGCCATGCGCCCGGCGGTCGCGGCCGCCGCCTCCAGTACGGCCGGCTCAGGGGCGCTGCCGGTGGCGGCGAAGTGCCGCAGCACGGCCTGATGAACCGCCCGCAGCCCGCCCTCGGCCGGAGCCCGCCGACCCCGACCGCCACGCCCGACCAGGTCCAGGACGTCCGAGTCGCAGCAGTCCTCACCCGTGGCCGCGCACAGGTCCACGCTCCCGCCCGCGAGAGCCTGACGCAGGGCCTGAACGCTCGGCGCCCCGTCGGTGCGGCCGTCCGCGTCTCGGTACAGACGGCACGACACGCTCGGCGCCGCACCACCCGCCACCGCGAACGGGTCGACACCATCGAGCAGCACGGTGGGCGAGCCGGTCATGCCCCAGCGCGCGGCATCCGCCTCCTCCCGCACCTCGACCAGTTCCACGTCCACCGTCCGGCCGTCCAGCGCGGCGGCGATCCGCTCCCGCGCGACCGGCGCGTTCGGACAATCGGGAACCGTCAGTACCGTGATCCGCATTCCTCTGTCCTCCCAGTTCATGGCATCTGCGGCAGACGCTAGACCTTCCAGCGCACTGGAAGGTCAAGACGTAGCCTGGAGGTATGCGTATCGGGGACCTCGCCACCGCCAGCGGACTGACCACCAAGACCATCCGCTTCTACGAGCAGACCGGGCTGCTGCCCGAGCCACCCCGTACAGCGTCCGGGTATCGCGACTA
Organism: Streptomyces sp. NPDC003035; assembly: GCF_042888285.1. Classification (NCBI taxonomy): domain Bacteria; kingdom Bacillati; phylum Actinomycetota; class Actinomycetes; order Kitasatosporales; family Streptomycetaceae; genus Streptomyces; species Streptomyces sp. NPDC003035. Next base: position 540,657 of record NZ_JBIAPJ010000003.1, read on the forward strand.
CTCCGGCGACGCTGCCAACCGGCTCGCGTTCATCCGCGACGCCCAGGGCGCCGGCCTCACCCTCGCCGAGATCCGCTCCGTCCTCGCCCTGCGCGACAACGGCGAATCCCCCTGCGAACACGTCACCGGCCTGATCAGCCAGCACCTCGTGGACATCGAACAGCGCCTGGCCGAGCTCCGCAAAACCCGCAGCGCACTGCGTGACCTCGCGCAGCGGGCTGCGCAGACCGATCCCGCCGCCTGCGGTGAGGACGGCGTCTGCACCATCCTGTCGCCGCATTGACCACGTCGAAACCGCTACCACTGACACACCACGTGCCGCCGAGCACTGACACTCTCGTGCCGCCCGACAGCGGAGGATGACCTCAGCCTCGGCGGGCTGGATGGGGCCGCGGATGTCGGGGCGGGGGTGCTTCCCTCCGGTGAGGGCGTCGACTCACCGGCTAGGAACCGGGAATCGCTGCTGTGCGCCGGGTCTCCGTGAGGTGCACGTCGATGTACCGGGCGAGGATCAGCGCGTCCGCAGGCTCGTCGGCCTGGAACGTGACACGGCGCAGCAGGGTGACCTCGTCGAGCGTGACACCCTCGCGGGCGAGGACGAAGACGAGGGTGAGGAAGGCAGACCTGGCGTTGCCGTCGTCGAAGGGGTGGAAGAAGCAGACGTCGAGATAGGCGCGGGCGGCGCGGGCTGTGAGGGGAAGGGGCCTCTGTGCGTCTTTCGCGCTCTCGGCCAGGCAGGCATCGAGGCGGGCTCGGGTGTCCGGGCTGATGCCGTAGCGTTCCCGGCCTGCCTTGGCGAAGGCGGGCAGATCGCGGAAGGGCGGCGGCTGCGGTGTGCCCAGGACGTGTTGCTGCCAGTGCTGGAGCAGTTCGAAGCCGAGAGAGGCTCCGCGCGCCGCTTCCGTCCGTACCAGTTCCAGGGCGGCAAGCAGGCCCTTGGCTCGGTCAGGGTCCAGGGCGCCGTCGAATGCGCGGATATCCTCCGCGGCGCCATCGCGCGACGGGGTCACCGGTCCGTCCCCGCCGCCATCCGGCGCTTCCTGCCACGCCACGGTCTCGCGCACCGCGAGCCAGCGCTCCAGGTGGTCCGGCGTGGGCTCGGTGGACCGTTCGCCGTCGGCCGGCCGGAGCGACAGCGCGAACCGTTCCGCGACATCGTCGACCAGCACCGCGTCGGGGCCGGTCCAGCTCTCGAACCGCCCGCCGATCGCCTGGTCGACCAGATCCTCCGCGAGGTCGGGTGCGACGCCCCAGCGGCTGAGGAACCAGGTGAGCACCTGTCGGCAGTGGCCGTACCAGCCGCTGCCGCAGCCAGTACGGTCGGTCACCTGGAGGATCAGGTTCCGGGCGGCGCACTCCCACAGGATCCGCTGGTCGTCCACGTCGGCAAGGGCCAGCGGGTACGCGTCGAACCAGCCGGCGAGGCTCTCCAGCCATGCGCGCCACTCGCACAGGGCCGCCGTGACACGGTCGAGCGTTTCCTCCGGGGTGGTGATCGAGTCCCTTGGGCAGCACCAGTTCCCGACGGGTCCTCCGTCGAAGTCGCCTTCGTCGTGCGACCAGCGCCAGCCCACGGTCCAGCGGCCGTAGTGCTCGGCAAGGGCATACGACATGGCATCCGCCCAGGGCGTGCCCTCCCTCCAGCTCCAGTCACTCATCTCCCGGGCCCCGTAGGGAATGTCGGAGCGGCTGGGCACCTGACGGGCGGGCCCGAGGGACCGCACCACCTGCGGCGCCGACGCGCTGTCGAAGGGATGACGGTCGGGGTCCACATCGTCCCAGGTCAGAAAGCGGGGTGCCAGGTCGACAATCACCGCGCAAGCCTGCGCTTCCACCCGACTCCGGTGCAAACGGATTACCACACGAGAGAGCCCCTTGGACCCGCCGTGTCCACCCACCAACAACGTAGGGCCCACGGACAGAACCCTGCGCCGCGCTGTCATCCACCCTGCGCACGACACCAGCTCCGAGGTGATGCAACGCAGACGCGCCGGCCGGTTGCGCTTCGTACCCTCAGGGAGTTGGCCAGGTGGATCCTGGTGGGGAAGTCGTCGCCGCCCGGCTCGGCGCCGGGGACGACGATCTGTGCTCACGGGGCCTCGTCCTGCTCGGCGAGCTCCTTCCACTCGGCTTGTTCGGCCTTGGAATGGGGCGACGGCGGGGCTCCCGCTGCTGCTCAGGCTCCGCGCCTTGCTGTAGGTGATCCCCGATCGACGGGTTCTCGATCCCCCGGCTCGGTTTCGGTGGCATTCTGCGCCCCATGAGACATGTGCGAAGGGTGGGGGTCGTCGCGGCAGGGGTGGCCTCGGCGGCGTTGATATCGGGGTGTGCAGGGGGCGGTGACGCACCGTCGGCGAAGCCGGCGAGCCCGTCGGCACCGCCGACGACGGCACCGCGGACGCCCAGTCCGTTTCCAACGCGGTTCCCGGCCCGCGGACCACCGGCGCCACAAGCGGCCGGCAGATCCTCATCGGCGACTTCTCCCCGGAGGACTGCGACGACTACCTCGCCCGCCGCCTGGTCCGCGACGGCGAGTCCCTGATCGGTCCGGAACTGCGGGCCGTCATCACCGACCGCTCCCACGGCCTGCCGCTCTACCTCGACCTCGCCGTCATGCGCTTCCTCGAGCTCCGCCGCACTGGACACACCCCGGCCCCGGCCGACTTCGAGGCGGACTTCCCAGCCCTTATCACCCGTACGCTCGCCGACCTCACCGCGGACGAGCGGCACATCCTGCGCTCCGTCAGCCTGTTCGACGCCTTCGACCTCACCCTCGCCACCCGCACGGCCGGGCTCACCCACCAGGCCGCGGCCGCCCGGCTCGTCGAACGGCCCCTCGTCCGCACCGATCCCTTCGCGCTGTGGCCGTACCACCTGCACGCCCTGATCCGCGCGACGCTGCGTACCGCGGACGACGCCACCGACGACCGGTGGACCGACGCCGACTGGCAGGCCGCCGCGGCCCGGGCCCTGGACACGCTCGGCGAGCAGTGGCGGGCGGCGGCAGGACCGGACAGGCGGCTGCTCGTCGGCTGCCTGCGCCAGGGCCTCGCGCTCACCCGCGACCACCGCCTCGACCTCGGCTGGCTCACCGACGCCGCGTACGCGTACACCGACGACTACGTCTGGGAGCCCCTCCCTCTCCCCGACGTCGACGGGCCGGCCACCGCCGCCGACGCGCTCACTGACCTGCTTGCCGCGCTTGCACGCCGCCAACACGAGCACCGCTCCCGGACCGTCGAGCGGCTCACCGACCTCCTCGACACCGGCCAGCTGCCTGCCGAGCTCGCCGAAATGGCCCTGTACTTCCGGGCCAAGGCCCACCGCGACCTCGGCCTCGACATCGCCCACGAGCTGGCCGCGCTGCCCCTGCCCGCCTCCACCTCGGTGCGGTGGACCGGCGACGTGGACGCCGTGCCCGCCCGCTGGCGAGCCCTGGTCACGGCACGCCGCTGACCAGCCCTCATGGTCGAAAAGAGAACGCAGACAATCCACCAGCCGTGTGCTGTTTCCCGCGTGAAACAGCACGATGGCCGGGCTGAAGGCGGCGATCTTCACCGCCCTACCCGCCTCTGCCTCAGCCGCCGCGGCCTTGAGCGTGACCTGCCGGGCCTCTTGCAGCTCACGCTCCAAGGGGCCGACCTGTTCGGCCGCTTCCTCGGCCTTCGCCGCGGCGGCCCTCTGCGCCTGCTTCGCCTCTCCGAGCTCGCGCTCGCGCTGAGCGACCGCGGCGCCAGCCTCCTCCGCCGCCGCACGGGCGCGCTCGAGTTCGCGCAGCCGGTGCTCATCCTCCCGGCCCTCCTTCTTCTTCGGCGCGGACTGCTCGGCCGGGGCAGGGCGAACGGGCGCCGCCTGCGGGGCGACGGCGAAGCGACCGCGGCCTCGGGCACCTTCACCAGCCGGCCCTTCGCCCACAGCTCGGCAACATCCGTGTGGGCAAGCACGCCGTGGAGGGTCTGCTCGATCTCATGCAGCACCGTGTCGCTGACTGGTTGTCCGGCCTTCCGGGCCAGGGCGGCGGCCGTATGATGCGGATCTCGGATTTTCCCCAGGGCTGCTCTTCGTTCCCCAACCGGCTGCTTCGGCAACTGGGGCCTGGGCGGCCCGCCTCGGAGTGGGGGGCCGTGCCGAGCAGCTCGGGGCGATTGCGGCGGTGTTTCGTTCATCCTGGACTCTCGGCTCGCCCTTCCTGTCAGTGGCCAGTTGAAATGCTCCGTGGCCAGTCAGCGGTATCTGACGGGCCAAGGACGGTCACTCTGTGGCGACCGTCGTCTGGTAAGCGGGACGCGTCCGGAGCCAGTACGAGCGAGCTGCGATGATCAGGGCGATGCCGTAGACGGCGAAGGCGACCATCCCGATCCAGCCGACCAGCAGCGCGTCGCCCGAGGAGTGGAAGTCGCCGCGCCGCATCGTCACGACGTCGGCCGTGGCCAGGGCCAAGTATCCGACCCCCACAACGCCGTACGGGGCGAGCGTGGCAGCGCCGAGCAGAGCCGGGGCGAGTGGGAGCCAGCGCGGCACCCGCCGGCCGCGCAGGAACAGCGTCCAGCGCGGGAAGACCTGACCCCACGGGCGGACCAGGCCCCAGAGCAGGAAAACGCCGAGCACGGCCAGCAACGCGGTCGGGTCCAGCCCCCAGGACTCCAGAGTGAGGAAGATCTCCGAGGCGCCGTTGCGCTCCGAGATCGCGAGCATCTCCTCACCGGTGATCCCAGCGAATGTCCCGCCGGACGCCCAGACCAGCTTCATCACCGCGTACGGGACAAAGGCCAGCGTCCCTGCCCAAGCGGCGAGTCGGACGATCGGCGGTGCAGCGGACGGTGCTCGTACGGCACTACCGGTGGACTGGTGGTCGGACCGGGCCGTGGCCGCGAGCAGGACCGCCCCGACGGCCGAGAGGGCCTTGTTCGCAGCGGAGGCCCTGCTGCCCACTCCCTGCCCCAGCATCAACGTGATCACATCCATCAGCAGGCTGAACGCAGTGATCCCGGCCAGGGCGCAGACCACCCAGAGCAGCACCCGCAACGCCGGCCGCAGCCCGTACAGCACCACCGCTCCACTGACCAAAGCTGCCAGCGCACCCACCGCCACGACCACCCAACCCAGCCCGGAGGCCCCCGAGTCAGTGCCGTGGTAAGGCAAGGAGGTCCCGCTCAGCACGCACGCCAGGCCGAAGCCGGCATACAGGACCGCCCACAGCACCGTTGCCTTGGCCACCCAGCGCGGCCATCGCTGCCACCAGTCGCTCCAGAGTGCCTTTATCGTCCGTTCATCACTGGTCATGCTCTGAACGTCGCATCGACTGCGGCGGCGTGGCGTCGGCCGCCGGAACGAGCTCCCTCCCCCAACCGGGTGAGCTCAGCGGTTGCTGGGGTGGGGAATCCCGGTGAGCAGGTCCGTCCCAGCCCCGAGCGCCGGGTGGGGATTCAGCGAGTCCCATCACGACGGGCGAGCACGGTGACGAGCTGGTGCGGCTGCCTGTTCCAGGTCTCGGCACACCGTTTCCCCGACCGCCGCAGGAGATCGCCATGCCCCGGAACAGCCATGCCCGCCGCTCGCTCCTCGCCTCCATCGTGGCCGTCGCCGGCGCCCTGCTCGCGCTCGCCACGACGATGCCGACCCACCTCGGCGAACCGCCCCCGGGCGAACGGGCGTCCGCCGTCCTCCGTCGTCGAGCGGGAAGACGCGGTACGTGAATCCGTGCCGGCGCATACAGTCGCGCAGCAGCAGTTGCTCCACGTCGTGCAGAAGCCGGTCGTCCGCGGTGACCGTCCCCGCGCCTCCGGTGTCCCGGGACGCGCCGAGGACGTCCGGCTCTTCTACGGTGTGGACTGGACCGGCTCCTGGGTCTGCCTCCACCAGGGCCACTCCCTTCCCGATCTCGCCCTCTCCGGCCTGAGGTTCTTCAGCCCCGGCGCGGGCAAGGGCCAGCTCGTCAACGACAACGTCTCCTCGCACGACTGGGTCGACGCCTGCTGACGTCCACCCTCTGTCGGCGCCGGCCCTACGGGACACCCCGTGAGGTCGGCGCTCCGGCGTCCACTTATCTGAACAGCTGTCAGGTACACAAACACACACGACACCGCCACGCCAGGCCCTCAGTTCTCCAACCAGCGGCCCCCACCTCGGCGTTCGAGGCACACTCCCGCCTTCCACCTCGCCGCAGCGGCTTTTGTAAGAAGCGTTGACTAATTATCCGCCCGCTTCTACGTTCAGCCCGTTGCACTTCGTCCGTCATATACGAGACGCGATACACGAGATCTGAGAGGCGTGCCGATCGTGCCCACCCCTTCCTCCCCTCTCGCCCTGCGCCGACTCCTCCACATCACCCTCGGCGCCGGACTGCTCGCCGCGCTGAGCGTGCCCGCCTCCGCCGAGGGGCGTGACCTCAGCCGTGAGACCCTCCCGGCCGGCGACGGGTGGGCCGCGTACGGCAGCGGAACCACCGGGGGTGCCGCCGCCGACAAGGCACACGTCTTCACCGTGCACGACCGCGCCGGACTGGTCCGCGCCCTCGACGGAGGGAGTGCCGTACCGAAGATCATCCGTATCGCCGGCGCGATCGACGCGAACACCGACGACAAGGGAGCACCCCTCACCTGCGACGACTACGCCACCGGTGGCTACGACCTGTCGGCGTACCTGACGGCCTACGACCCCCGGTCCTGGGGCGGCGCCAAGCCCTCCGGCCCTCAGGAGGACGCGCGCCGTGCGTCGGCCGCCCGCCAGGCCGAGCGGGTCGAACTGGCCGTGGGCTCGAACACCACCCTCGTCGGACTCGGCTCGGGCGCCGTCCTCAAGGGCGCGAGCCTGCAGGTGCGGGACGCCGACAACGTCATCATCCGCAACCTGGACCTGCGTGACGCGTACGACTGCTTCCCCGCCTGGCAGCCCAACAGCGGCGGTCTCGGTGACTGGAAGACCGCGTACGACAACCTGTGGCTGCGGGGCGCCACCCATGTGTGGATCGACCACGTCACCGTCTCCGACGCCGGGCATTCCGACGCCGACGAGCCGACGCACTTCGGTCGCAACTACCTGCGCCACGACGGTCTGCTCGACATCACCAACGGATCCGACCTGGTCACCGTGTCCTGGAGCCGATTCGCGGACCACGACAAGGCGATGCTGATCGGCAACAGCGACACCGCGACCGGTGACAGGGGCAAGCTCCGTGTCACCCTCCACCACAACGAGTTCACCTCGGTGGTGCAGCGCGCCCCGCGCGTCCGATTCGGCCAGGTACACCTCTACAACAACCGGTACGTCGTACCGGCCGACGCCCACGACTTCCGCTACGCCCTGGGCGTCTCCACCGAGTCGGCCGTGTACGCGGAGAACAACGCGTTCACGACTCCGGGCCACATCGAGGCCGCCGATCTCGTCAAGAGCTGGAACGGCAGCGCCCTGCACGCGACCGGCACGCTCTTCAACGGATTCCCGGTCGACCTGCTCGCCCTCAACAACAGCTACAACTCCGGCAGCGAGCGCGACCTCACCCCGGACGTCGGCTGGGCGCCGACCCTGCACGGCCCCGTCACCAGCGCCGAACAGGCCGACCGTGACGTGGCGTCCCGCGCGGGCGCCGGAAGAGCGTCCTGACGACGAGCCGCAGAGCCGCCCACCCGCCCCGTCCCGTCCTGTCTTGTCCCGTCCCCCTGACACATCCCCTGTTGGGAGCCGCCATGCACCACGCACACGTCCTCAGCCACAGCCACAGGCGCCTCAGAGCCCGCGCCCTGCTCGCCGCCACTGCCCTGCTCACCGCCCTGGGCACCTCCGCCGTCGGCCACGACGCGCGGGCGGCGGAGGCGGCGGGGGCGGAATCGTCGGCGGAGATGGTGTCCGAGTCGGGCACCACCGCGGACCGCCTGCCGTTCTCCGACACCGCCCACGGCTTCGCCTCACTGGCCGGCGGCACCACCGGAGGCGCCGGCGGGAAGGTCGTCACCGCCACCGACCAGGAGTCGCTCAAGAGGTACGCGTCCGCCGCCGAGCCCTACATCATCCGCGTCAAGGGCAGCATCGAGGTCGACCCCTTCGGCTCGGACATCGACGTGACCTCGAACAAGACCATCGTCGGTGTCGGCACGACCGGCGAGATCGTCCACGGTGAGCTGCACCTCTCCCCCGGCACGCGCAACGTCATCATCCGCAACCTCACCATCCGCGACTCGTACGTCGAGGGCGACTGGGACGGGAAGACGAGCGACTTCGACGCGATCCAGATGGATTCCGTCAGCCATGTGTGGATCGACCACAACCGCCTGACGCACATGGGCGACGGGCTCGTCGACCTGCGCAAGGACAGCGAGTACATCACCGTCTCGTACAACCACTTCGACAACCACAACAAGGCGTTCGGCATCGGCTGGACCAGCAACGTCAAGACACAGGTCACCATCGACCACAACTGGTTCAGCGGCACCAAGCAGCGCAACCCCTCCGCCGACAACTGCGCCTACGCCCACCTCTACAACAACTACGTGTCGTCGCAGGTCGACGACGGCGACCCCGTGTGGTCGTACGGGTCCTGGTCCCGCGGGCGCACCAAGATGGTCATCGAGAACAGCTACTACGACGGTGTCCAGCACCCCCACCAGGCCGACGCCACCGCCGAACTGGTCGAGCGCGGCTCGATCCTCAAGAACACCACCGGCCGGCACGACGAGTGGGGCACCGCCTTCGAACCGCGGGATTTCTACGACTACCGCCTCGACCCGGCCGCGGCCGTCCCCGCGCTGGTGACCCGGTTCTCCGGCCCGCAGAAGAACATCGGCACACGCACGACGCTGAACGTGCCCGGCGCGTACCGGACGGTCCAGGCCGCCGTCGACGCGGTCCCGGCGGGGAACGACGGGCCGATCACCGTGCGCCTCGCCCCGGGAACGTACCGGGAGAAGGTACGCGTCGGGCGTGGCCGCGACCACGTCTCCCTCGTCGGCACCGGCCGGAACCGGTCCGACACGCTCATCGTCTTCGACACCCCGGCGGGGGCTCCCAAGCCCGGCGGCGGCACGCAGGGGTCGTGGGGCAGCGCCACGGTCGTGGTGGAGGGCAATGACTTCACCGCCCGCAACCTCACCTTCGCCAATGACTTCGACGAGGCGGCCGTGGAGATCAACGGCGAACAGGCCCTCGCCGTGAAGACCACCGGCGACCGGCTGGTCTTCGACGACACGGGCTTCCTCGGCAACCAGGACACCCTCATGGTGGACAGCCCCCACCTGACCACGCGCAGCCGCGTGTACATCCGCGACTCGTACCTCGAAGGTGACGTCGACTTCCTCTACGGCCGCGCCACCGCCGTCGTCGACCGCACCGTCATCAGGGCGCTCAGCCGCGGCTCGGACAGCAACAACGGCTACATCACCGCCGCTTCGACGTGGATCGGCAATCCGTACGGGTTCCTGATCACCGACTCGCGGATCGTGAGCGACGCGCCCGCCGGTTCCTTCCACCTCGGCCGGCCCTGGCACCCGGGCGGCGAGCCGAACGCGATCGGACAGGTCCTGATCCGCGACACCGAGCTGCCGGCCGCGATCAAGGCCTCGCCGTGGACCGACATGGGCGGCTTCTCCTGGAAGGACGCCCGCTTCACCGAGTACCGCACCACCGGCCCCGGCGCCCTCAGGACGCCGGACCGCCCCCAGATGAGCGACGCGGACGCCGCGACCCACACCGTCGCCACCTACCTGGCGGGCTCCGACGGCTGGGCCCCACAGCGCATGGCAAGGTAAGTGCCTCGGGCGGTCCACAGGGTCCGCCCTCGTGCACGCAACGCCTCGCCACACAGGCGCATTTCGAGAAAGCCGAGGAACCACCATGCGAGTCAAGGCCTTCGACCACCTGGTGCTCAACGTGACCGACGTCGACAAGGCGCTCGAGTTCTACACCGGCCCCCTCGGCCTCGCGCCCGAGCGTGTCGAGGAGTGGCGGGCGGGCAAGGTGCCGTTCCCGTCCGTGCGCATCGACGAGGGCACCGTCATCGACCTCTTCTCCCGCCCGCGCGGCGAGTCCAATGTCGATCACATCTGCCTGGTCGTGGACCCCCTGGACTGGCAGGAGGTCATCGATTCCGGGACGTTCGACGTCCTGGAGGGCCCCGTCCCGCGCTGGGGCGCGCGGGGCTCGGCGCAGTCGGTCTACGTCAAGGACCCGGACGGCAACACGGTCGAACTGCGCTGGTACCCGCAGGACTCCGAGGGCTGAGCGGCCGGGGCTGTCGAGCGCTCCACGGGGCCGATGGCCGCGTGGGGCGCTCGGTCGTCTCGTCGGCGTATGGACTCCCGGACGAGCTGTGGTTAGGTTAGCCTTACCTCAGTCCAGGGGTTCGTGTGGGTCACCCCTGCCGTGAGCCGCCCCGTCCGACTCGTCCCCCGAGGAGTTACCTTGAGTGCCGCCACCGACACCGCCCTGACCGAGCAGCCCGCCGCGGAGCATGTCCGTTCCGTACTGGCCCGGGCGATCTCCCTGTCGCTCAGCGCGAACGGGCAGGACTACGACCTGATCGGCATGCACTCCGTGGACGGCAGGGGGCGGATCGTGCTCCACCCCCAGGCGGACAGCCCGCTGGCCGTCCAGGTCGCCGCGGCCGAACGAGGCGGCATCGGCGCCGTTCTGGAGTTCACCGACATCGCCCCCACCGCGCTCCGCGACCGTGTGCGAGCGAGGGTGACGATCACCGGCCGAGTCGCTCCGGCGGAGGCGGGGGGCGGCGGCGTGCTGCGCCTCGACCCGACGCGCGTGACGCTGCGGACCACGGCGGGCACGCGGGATGTGGACCTGGACGCGTTCGAGCGCGCCGAACCCGACCCGCTCGCCGTCGAGGAGGCAGCGATGCTGACGCATCTCGCCGACGCCCACGGGGACATGGTGGCGGATCTGGTCGTCCTCGCCGGGTCACGGCTCCCCCTCGGCGTCGTACGCGCCCTGCCCCTCGCCGTGGACCGGCACGGCATCACCCTGCGCTGCGAGTACCACGAAGGCCACTGCGATCTGCGCCTCCTCTTCCCGGCCACGGCCAGGGACGCGGCCGAGGCCGGCGAGCAGGTCCGCCGCCTCCTCACCACGCCCCGCTGCGCACACCACCAGCACCCTTCCCCGCGCCCCTGACAGTCCGGGCCCGGGCCGTCTCGCCCGCCGTGCGTTCGGCCGGGGAGCACCCGTACGGCGGCGCCCCCTCAGGGTGAGGGTGGGGAGCCGTGGCCGACGAGGTGGAGGAAGCGGTCGGACAGGCCGTGCAGCCAGCCGGCCCGCTCCGTGGCGATCTCCTTCAGCCGTGCGGTGTCGCTGCGGGCCACGAGATGGCCCATGTAGCGCTCGTTGAACTGGGCGTACTCCTGGTGCAGGGTGCGCAGCGCCTGGGCCACCGTCCGCTCGTGCGCGCCCACGAGCCGCGCGACCGAGGCGGTGTGCTGTTTCCACCGGCCTTCGACCGCCTGGCGGAGCAGGCCGTCGAGTTCGCCGGCCCGGCCCATGACGGTGCGCAGTTCGTCCGGTTCGAGGCCCAGGGCGTCCGCAAGGAGCAGGGTCTGCCGGTCGGTTCCGGTCCAGCGGTGGTCCTTCTCGGCGCGTACGTAGTCCCGCACGTCCATGCCGATGCGCTGGGCCAGGCGTTCGGCGGTGAACTGCCGGGCCAGGCGGTGTTCGCGCAGGGACCGGGGCCGTAGATCCATGAGGACGGGTACGGGACACCACAGCGCGCTGGCCAGGGCGAAGAGTTCGAGCTCCGACGGCGCCACCGCCCCCGACTCCCAGCGCATCAGGGCCTCCACCGGGCGGTACAGCCCCAACTGGGCCATAGCGGCGACGACTTGTTCGGGAGCGAGGCCGATGCGGAGACGTGCGGCCCGCGCCTGGGCGGGAGAGAACGGGGGGTGGGACACGTGCGGATCACCTCGGTGGGCGGCTCCGCGGAGCGACGGGCTCCGCGGGGCGGAGACGGGTCAGCGGGCCGTGGTGGTCTGCGGCCCCGTCCCGTCGTCGTACGCGGCGAGGCCGTCCCAGTCGATGTCCTCCCGTTTACGGCGGCCCTCGAGCACGTGGAAGAACAGGTTCAGCAGGACGGCCGTCAGCGTGCCGAGGGTGATTCCGCTGCCCAGGACGGCCTTCACCTCGGTGGGCATGCGGTCGAAGAAGGGCGCGACGGCTGTCGGGAGCATCGCGGCTCCCAGACTGACGGCCAGGATGATGGCGTTGCGCTCCTCCCGCAGGTCGACCTTGGCCAGGATCTGGATGCCCACGGTGGCGACCATGCCGAACATCGCGACGGCCGCGGCGCCGAGCACCGGATGGGGAACGGAGGCCACCACGGCGCCGGCCTTCGGCACCAGCCCGAGGAGGATCATGAGGACGCCGGCCGCGACCACGACGAACCGGCTGGTGACGCGGGAGATGCGGACCAGTCCGATGTTCTCGGCGAACGCCACGTACGGGAAGGAGTTGAAGATACCGCCGAGCACGGTGGCGACGCCGTCGGCCCGCAGCGCGCGGCCGACCGTCTCGCCGTCGACCTTCCGGCCGGTGATCTCGCCCATGGCGTACACGTCGCCCGTGGTCTCCACCATGGTGATGAGCATGACGACGACCATCGCCATCATCGGGAAGATCGAGAACTGTGGCAGACCGTAGTGGAAGGGCGTGCTGACGCCGAGCCAGTCGGCCTGGTCGACCGCCCCGAGGTCGACGTCACCGAGCAGCCAGGCGACGAAGGTTCCGCCCACCAGTCCGAGCAGGACCGCGATACTGCGCAGGAACGGACCGCCGAATCGCACCACCACCAGGATGAACAGCAGGGTCCCGCCCGCGTACGCGAGGTGGGCGGGGTCCCCGTAGCCGGGGCCGCCGAGCAGCCCCGCCCCGCCGGCGACGTCCTGGAGCGCCACCGGGATGAGGACGATGCCGATGACCGTCAGGAGGGTGCCGGTCACGATCGGGGGGAAGTACGCGGCCAGGCGCCCGGCGAACGGGGCGAGGAGGAAGACCGCGACCCCGCCGGTGATCACGGCGCCGTACACCACCAGCAGGCCGGCGGTGCCGCCGCCCGCGCCCTGGCCGATGGCGATCATCGGTGAGACGGCCGTGAAGGTCGCGCCCTGGACGAGCGGAAGCCGGGCTCCGATCCGCCAGAAGCCCCACGCCTGGATGATGGTGGCGATCCCTGCGGTGACCAGGTCGGCGTTGATGAGGTAGACGAGCTCCTGCCGTGAGAGGCCGAGGCTGCTGCCCAGGATCACGGGGACGAGCACCGCACCGGCGTAGAACGCCAGGACGTGCTGGAATCCGTACAGCGCGAGGGTGGGGAGCGGGAGGACCTCGTCCACCGGGTGCACGGTGGCGGGGGGTCGTCTGCGCGAGGCCAGTGGTGCCATCTCTGCCTTGCCTTGAGGGTAGGTGAATGAGAGGAAGCGGGGAAACGAGGGGAAACGACGGGAAACACAGGGGTACGAGCGGAACGGGGTGCGCGGGGAGGCGCGACGCCGGAACGTCGGGGCGCCGGAGTATCGGGACGTCGGCGAAGCCCGTACGTCGGGTCGCGCGGAGAGCCTCGAAGGGGGCATCCGGGCGGCCGCGTGGATCAGGCGGCGCACCGGCTGGCGGCACCGGGGTTACCGGTGCGCGGCCAGGCGTCCAGACATGGAGGCGTGAGGGGCCGGGGCGGACGGCCCGGGCCGGAGACAGATCCTTGCGGACGGGCAGGGCATCACGCAAGCCATGAGTCCATGTTTTTTGAAGCAAAACCCCTTAGTAACTTACGAATCGATGGCCCCGACCCACCCATGGTGCGGATTTCGTTGCCACTTCTGAGGCTGCGTCAGGTCGGGCCGGCCGGCCCCTGTCGCTGACCCCACCCCCTTGACGGCCGTCGCGCCGCCTCACATACTGACGGCCAAATCGATGGCCAAATCGATTTGGCTCCCCGTCCAGGGCCGGATCGCGGCTGAACCCGAACGTGTCGAACGCCGATCGGAGCTCGAACGTGTCCAGTCCCCGCCAGACCCTTCCCGGTACGGATCAACCACCGACGCCGGAGCCCACCGACCCCGCACCCGTCCACCCCGTCGACGAGTCCCGCCCCTTGGGCCGCATCCTCCTCTTCGGGATCCAGCACGTCCTCGTCATGGCCGCCACGCCGATCTCGGCGATCTTCCTGATGAGCGCCACCCTCCGCCTCGACGCCGGCCTGACCGTCAATCTGCTCTCCGCCGCCTTCGTGCTCTCCGGCGTCGGATCCCTGATCCAGTCGCTCGGCCCGTGGCGGTTCGGTCCCCGGCTCCCGTTCGTGATGCTGCCGGGCGGCGCGCCGCTCATTCTCTTCCTCGCCATCGCCGACCAGCACGGCCTGCGCACGGCCACCGGCGCGGTGATCCTCACAGCGGCCTTCTACTTCGTCGTGCTGCCCGTCTTCTCCCGGCTGCTGGCCTTCTTCCCGGCCCTCGTCATCGGCACCATGATCGTCATCGTCGGCGTCAACCTGGTGAAGGTCGGCGCGGTCCTCGTCACCGGACGCCCCGGCAGCCCCGGCTTCGCCGACACCACGAATCTCCTGCTCGGCATGGCGACGATCGGGTTCACGGTCGTCTTCTATCTGCTGTTCAGCGGCATCCTGCGCCAACTCGCCGTCATGCTGGGTCTGCTGGCCGGCACCGCCCTGGCCGCTCTCCTCGGTCAGATGGACCTCGGCCGCGCCACCGAGGGCGGCCTGGTCAGTCTGCCGCAGGTGATGCCGTTCGGCTCGCCCCAGTTCAACCTCCTCGCCGCCCTGCCGCTCATGCTCTACTGCCTCGCCTCGATGGCGGAGGCCACCGGCCAGACCGTCATCAACGCCGAGGCCGTCGGCAAGGAGATCGACCGGCGCACCGCCGTCCCCAAGACCATCCGCGGCGACGCGCTCACCTCCCTCTTCGGCGGGTTCTTCGGCCTGCCGCTGATGGTGACGAGCGGCGAGAACATCGGCATCGTCCGCGTCACCGGCGTACGCAGCCGTTACGTCACCGCGGCGGCCGGCGTGGTCCTCATCGCCATCGGCTTCCTCGCCCCCGTGACCCGCGCGATCAGCGTCATCCCGTCGGCGGTCATCGGAGGCACCGCCATGGTCGTCTTCGCGGTCATCACCGTGCTCGGGGTGCAGATGCTCGGCCGATCCGACCTCGACACCCACACCAACACCTTCATCTGCGCCGTCGCCCTCGCGCTCGGACTCCTGCCCATCCTCATCCCGGGCGTCTACGCGGGCTTCTCGCCGAACCTCCGCATCCTCCTCGAAAGCGGCGTCGCCGTCGGCGCGTTCGTCGCCGCCGTCCTCAACATCCTCTTCCACCACCTGAGGCCGGGCATCGCCGCCCGCCTCGCCACCAGCCGTACGGAAAGCGACCGATGAACCAGCGCACCCGCGAACTCCTCGACGGGCCCGGCCCGTTCCTCCTCGAACCGGACGCCGTCCTGCTGCCGGAAGGCCCCGCGGACGGATGGGCGGTCGTCGTCGCCGACGGCTCGTTCCGCGCCGTCGGCCCCGTGGAGGAGCTCCGGCAGACCCATCCGCACCTGGACGGCGTACGGCTGGCCGGTCACCTCCTGATGCCCGGCTTCGTCGACGCCCACCACCACCTCACGCAGAGCTTCGGCTCCGCACTCGCCTTCGGGGAGCCGTCGGAGATCTTCCGGCGGGTCTGGGTGCCCCTCGAGGGCGCGCTGGACGAGGAATCGGCTTATACGGCGGCCAAGTTGGCGGCCCTCGAAGCGCTGCGCGGCGGTTTCACGACCGTCGCCGACGCGGGCACCCGCGCCGCCGTGGACGTCGATGTGGTCGCCTCCGCCGCCCGTGACGCCGGGATCCGCTGCGTTCTCGGTCTCGTGTGCAACGACGCCGGCGACGGCGCCGAGACCACCGGCGCGGACGCCGAGGCCGGCGACCCCGCCGTCCTCGCCCACGCGGAGAAGCACCTCACCCGCTACGACGGCGACCCGCTCATCCATGCCTCCCTCGCCGTCTCCATCCCCGAGGCGGCGACAACCGCGACCCTGCGGCGCGTCGCCCGACTCGCCGCGGAGGCGGGGGCCACCGTACAGATCCACGTCAACGAGCACCTGGCCGGCGTCGAACGCTCGCTGCTCCGGCACGGCCTGCGCCCGCTCGAACACCTCCACCACATAGGCGCGTTGGGTCCCCAGCTGCTCGCCGCGCACGCCACGCTCCTCACACCCCATGAGCTGACCCTGCTCGCCGACACCGGGACCGCCGTCAGCTACAACCCGGTGGCCAGCGCCTGGAAGGGCAACGCCGTCGCTCCCGCCCTGGCCATGGCCGAGCGCGGCATCCGCTTCGGCCTCGGCACCGACGGCACCCGGGGCGACGGCTTCCGCCTCGCCGAGGCGGCCGAGTTCGCCCAGCGGATCACGTACGGTCTCGCCACCGGCGACTCGTCGTGCGGCGCCGGCTGGACCTGGCTGGAGCACGCCACCCGCGGCGGCGCCGACGCCGTCGGACTCCGTGCCCGGACCGGGGCCGTCGCCGAGGGCCTGGCGGCCGACTTCCTCCTCGTCGACGTCACCACCCCCGAACTGGCGCTCTCCTGGGACGTGCCCTGGGAACTGGTACGACGCGGCAACCGGGACCAGATCACGGCCGTGTTCGTCGGCGGCCGGATGCGCCTGTGGCGCGGCCTGCCCACCGACTGGGACGGCCCCGCGCTCGTCGGCCGAGCGATCGAACTGGCCCGCGCCGCCGTGGAACGGGCGCCCATCACCCGCGCGCACCCGACCTCCACGGCGGCACGGATGAGGAGCACCGCACCGTGAGCGCCGAGACCCTGGCCGTCCTCGCCGTGACCGTGGCCGTCGCCGCGTTCGTGCAGGGCAGCAGTGGGCTCGGCTTCGCACTGATCGTCGCGCCCGTGGCCGGGATCCTGGATCCCGGCCTGCTCCCCGTGTTCGTCCTGGCGGCGATGATCCCGCTCAACCTGTACGTCGCCTGGCGCGAGCGGGCCTCGCTCGATCTGCGCGGGGCCGGCTGGATCACCGCCGCCCGGCTCGCGGCCACCCCCGGTGGGTTGGCGCTGCTCTGGCTGATCCCGGACCGCAGCCTCGGCCTCTTCGTGGGCATCGCGACCGTCCTGGCGGCGGTCGTGAGCCTCGCCGCACCCGCGTTCACCCCGGGCCGGGCCGCCTACCTCGGCGCGGGCGTGGTGACCGGTCTGACGGAGACGGCCACCGGTGTCGGCGGGCCGCCGCTCGCGCTGGTGTACCAGCACCGGCCACCGGCCGAGCTGCGCTCCACCGTCGCCGTCTGTTTCCTCGTCGGCGAAGTCGCCTCCCTGGCTCTGCTGTTCGCCACCGGGGAGGGGCATCCGGAGGACCTGGGCTGGGCAGCGGTCCTGCTGCCGGCGATCGCCGTCGGCGCGTGGTCGAGCCGCCTGGTGCGCCACCGGCTGAACGCGTCCAGGATGCGTCTGTTCGTGCTCGGGTTCGCGCTGGTCTCCGGGCTCGTCCTCATGCTCGGGCTGTGACCCGCAGCGACGAGGCACGCGGGATCACCCGGGGCTCGGGCGATGTGACCACCGCACCGGTGGTCACATCGCCGCGCAGCCGTCCGAGCAGCAGCTCCACCGCGTCGGACGCCGCCCGGTCCAGATGAAGGTCGACGGCCGTGAGCGGCGGCTCGCACGTACGGGCGCGCAGTCCGTCGTACCGGGTGGCGACCATGACGTCGTCCGGTACGGCGCGTCCGCTGTCCTTGATCGCCCGGACCGCGCCGACGGCGAAGGCGTCCACCAGCGCACACACGGCGTCGATCCGGGGATGCCGGGCGAGCAGGTCCGCGCAGCACTCGTACCCCGCCTGTTCGCCGCCCGTCTCGGGGGCGGTCGCCACGATCGGCGTCCAGCCGTGCCGCGCGGCGAGACGCTCGTACGCGGCGCGGGCGTCGACCGCCGCGTGGCGTTCCCCTGACCCGATGATCAGCGCCGGGCGTTGGGCGCCCTGCTCCCGCAGGTGGCCGAGCAGCTTCTCGGCGACGAGCCCGCCGCGCAGATCGATGTACGGCGCCGCCTCGTCGGGTGAGACGGGCCTGCCGAGCGCCACGTACGGAAGCCCGCGCTCCTTCAGATGGGCGGCCGCCGCGTCGTTCACGTCCGGCTCCACGACGATGGCTCCGTCGATGTCGACGGAGTGCAGGCCCGAACCGGACTGCACGGGGGGTACGAGCACGAGCGCGTAGCCGTGCAGCAGGGCGCTCTCGGCGGCGGCGGCGGCGATCTCCATGTAGAAGCCGAGCCGGGAAGGCCCCGCGGCCACCGCGATCGGCATGGACGAGGCGAGCGCGATGGCCTTGGCCTGCCCGCGCCGCAGCCGCTGGGCCCGCAGATTGGGCCGGTAACCCAGCTCGGCGGCGACCAGCTTGATGCGCTCCCGGGTCCGGGGGTCGACCTTTCCGAGCCCGTTGAGCGCGTGCGAGACGGTGGTGCGCGACACCCCGGCGGCGGCGGCGACATCGGCGATCGTCGGTGGTCTCGAGCCGGCCCCGGAAGTGGGCATCTCCGTCGCTCCTCACGCGCTCGGGGACAGGTGATGTTCCCATCTTCGCCGACCCGGGCGGCAGGCATGTCGACCGGGTCCGGCGGTTGTCGGGGACTGCGGTTCGTGGCCGGGACGCTCGTGGCCGGAGGGTCACCCGGCGGGTCGCGGCGGCGGTGCCGACGCGGTCCGTACTCCCGCCGCCGGCTCGTTCCCGGCGGCCCGGTCCGTCGCGTGCGGGTCCTGAGTCGGCCCCGGCGCCGCGGGCGCCAGGGTGAGGTCCCAGAAATCGGCGTAGCGGCCGCCGCGGCGCAGCAGGTCGTCGTGGCCGCCCTCCTCGACGATCCGGCCGGCGTCGAGGAAGACGATGCGGTCGGCGTGCTGGACCGTGCGCAACCGGTGAGCCACCATCACCACCGTCCGGCCCGCCATCAGGCGCTCGACGCCGGCGTGGACGGCGGCCTCGTTGACGGGGTCCAGCGCGGAGGTGATCTCGTCCAGCAGCACGATCGGCGCGTTCTTCAGCAGCGCCCGGGCGATCGATACGCGCTGGCGTTCACCGCCCGACAGGCGGGCGCCGCCCTCGCCGACGGTGGTCGCCCATCCGTCGGGCAGGCGCTCGATCACCTCGTCCAGCCGCGCCGCGGCCGCGGCTTCCCGAACCTCGGCGCTCGTGGCGTCGGGGCGGCCCAGGCGCACGTTGTCCTCGATCGTGCCGTCGAAGAGACAGACGTCCTGGAAGACGATGGCGAACCGCGCCATCAGCGCCTCGGTGCGGATCGCGCGCACGTCGGCGCCGCCGATGCGCACCGCGCCCGCGTCCACGTCGTAGAACCGCGCGAGCAGCTGCAGCAGGGTGCTCTTGCCCGCACCCGACGGCCCCACCACGGCCAGCCGCTGCCCCTCGGAAACGGACAGCGACAGGTCGTCGAACACCGTACGCCCACCGTGCCGGAAGGTGACCGACTCGAACGCCAGTCCGTGGCCGACCGGTTCGACCGGGTCGGGGGCCTGCGGCAGCGGCTCCGTACGCAGAATCGCGTCGATCCTGGCCAGCTCGCCGCGCGCGCCGCGCAGCTTGCCGCCGAGGTCGGCCAGTGACAGCAGCGGATCCGCGCAGCGTGCGGCCAGCACCAGGACCGTCAGCAGCTCCGCGGCCCCGACGCTCCCGCCGAGCGCGAGGTACGTCCCGAGGACCAGCACCGCGGTGAACACCGCCTGCACCGTCAGCGCCAGGCCCAACGCGCCGGGCAGCGCGGACAGTGTGGAGCGACGGGAGGCCCGCTGGACCTGCCGCAGGGCGTCGTCCAGGAGACGGAAGCGTTCGGCGGTCCGGCCGCCGGCGCGCAGCACCGGCTGGGCCTGGAGGTATTCGATGACCCTTCCGGTGGCCTCTCGGTCGCGTGTGGCGCGCTCCGCGTCCTCAGCCGCCGCCGAACGTCCGGTCAGGACCTGGATCGCCGCCACCACCGGAACAGCGGTCAGCGCGGCCAGGCCCAACCGCCAGTCGAGGGCGAGGATCACAGCGACGATCGTCAGTGGCGTCACGGCTGCGGAGACCAACGGCGCCAGCAGGTGCGCGATCACGCTCATCGCCTGCAGAACGCCCTGACCGGCCAGGACGGACACCTCTCCCACCCGGGCCGCGCCGTACCAGCCGAGCGGAAGCCGGGCCAGATGGTCGCCGAGGCGGTGGTACACACCGCGCAGGAGCGCCGTGCCGACGCGGAACCCCGACAGGTCACTGAGATAGCGCAGCACGGCATAGGCCGCCACCGTGGCCCCGAACGCGCCCAGCCAGGGCCAGGCGTCGTCCGGCGCGCCCCCGAGCAGTGCCCGCAGCACGGGTGGCAGCAGGGCGTAGGACAGGCCCTCGACGACCGCTGTCGTCGTCATCAGGGCGAGGGTGCGGAGCATCGGGCGGGCGTGCTGGTGGCCCAGCACGCGCAGGAGCATGCGGATCATCGGGGGGTGTCTCCTTGCCGCTCGAAGAGGGTCCGCGGGCATGTCTCCATCGGATCGTCCGGGCCGTACGTCGTCACAGCCGCTGCCCCCCTCCCGCTGAGTCCGCCGCCTGCCGGGAGCGCCAGATCGCAGCGAACCTCCCGTCCCTGTCGAGCAGTTCGTCCGGCCTGCCGTGCTCGACGATCACACCGTCCTCCAGGACCGCGACGGCGTCGGCGCCGAGGACGGTCTCCGGACGATGCGCGATGACCAGGACCGTCCGGTCCTCCCGCAGCGTGTCCAGGGCGCGGCGCACCGCCTGCTCGGTGCGCGGGTCGGCGAAGGAGGTCGCCTCGTCGAGCACCAGGACGGGGGTGTCGGCCAGCAGCGCGCGGGCGAGCGCCACCCGTTGGGCCTCGCCGCCCGACAACCGGGCGTCCTCGCCGATCACCGTCTCGTACCCCCGCGGCAGTTCGAGGACGCGGTCGTGGACGTTCGCCAGACGGGCGGCGCGCACGACCTCCTCCGGCCCGGCGTCCGGGACCGCCAGCGCGATGTTGTCCGCTACCGAGGCGCGCAGCAGGCGGACGTCCTGGAAGACGAAGGAGACCTGCCGGTACAGCTCCCGGCTGTCCAGCTCGCGCAGGTCGACACCGCCCAGGCGGACCGAGCCGCTCGTCGGGTCGGCGAAGCGCGGGAGCAGCTGGACCAGCGTGGACTTGCCGCTTCCCGACGGTCCGACGAGCGCGGTGACCGTTCCCGGCTCCAGCACGAGATCGATCCCGCGCAGTACGTCGCGGCCGGGTTCGTAGGCGAAGCGGACGTCGCGCAGCTCCACCCGGTGGCCGTGTGGCACGGCCGGGTTCGCCGGTTCCGGTAGCGGCGGCACCGCGAGCACGTCGCGGATCCGGCCGACCGCGCGGCGGGCGGCCTGCAGCTCGTCGAAGCCGTGCCCGAGCGCCGCCACGGGAGCGGTCAGCCCGAGGCCGAGGAGCAGGAACGGCAGCAGGTCCGCCGGGGCCGTCCCCCCGCCGCTGATCAGTGCGACGCCGCCGGTCAGTACGGTGAGCAGCACGAACGGGGGCGAGAGCACCAGCTGCATCCCTGCGGCGATCGGGGAGATCCCGTGCACCCAGCGGTGGAAGACGGCGACGAACTCGTCGGCGGCGACGCGGAATTCACGATGGGCGCGCTCTCCCCCGCCGAAGGCCTTGACCACCGCGATGCCCTGGACGAACTCCAGGACGGAGTTCGCGATCCGGGTCATCGCCGTGTCGAAGTCGGCCTGTTCGCGCAGCCGGGCCGGAGTCATCATCAGCGGGACCAGCGCAACCGCCGCGACCACCGGAATCAGGGTGATCAGCGTCAGCCGCCAGTCGACGGTGAACAGGTAGACCAGTGACACCAGCGGTACGACGAAGGCGGAGGCCAGCTCACCGGGGGTGTGGGCGATGAACGGGTGCACGGCGCCGACGTCCTCGCCCACCAGCTTGGCCAGCTCACCGCTGCGGCGGCGGGAGAGCCAGCCGATCGGTACCCGCCCGAGGCGTGCGGCCAACTGCCGGCGCAGTGCCAACTGCACCCGTCCGTCGAGCAGATGCCCGACTCCCGCCGCGGCGGCCGTGAACAGCAGCTTGGCGAGCAAGCCGATCGCTCCCGCGGCCACGACGAGCCGGACGTGGCCGTGGTCGACCGGATCGGGTGCGAGCAGGACTCGGCCGACCTCGACGACCGCGAGCAGGGGCGCCAGTCCCGCCACCGCGCCGATGACCTGCAGAACGATCACTGCGGCGAAGCCCCCCGCGTACGGCCGTAACAGCCCTGCCGCTCTCCGCCGCTCATCGTCCGGTGGCTCGGCGAACTCCGTGTCGGTCATCGTCGTCTCGTCCTCTCATCCGCGTCTGTCTCCGAGGGATCCCACTGATTCTTACGACGTAAGTCTGATTGAGGACGCTATACTTACGTCGTAAGACTCGTCAATCGGATCGTGGTGCGTCGGGCACGGCAAGGAGGAGCACCATGGCGGCCAACAGGGCGCAAGGGCAGCGTGCGGGGCTCACGCGGCAGGCCGTTCTGGAGGCGGCCCTGCGGCTCGTCGACCAGGAAGGGCTGAAGGCTCTGTCGATGCGACGACTCGGCGCCGAACTCGGCGTGGAGGCGATGACCCTCTACCACCACGTGCCGAACAAGATCGCCCTGCTGGACGGGATGATCGAGCAGGTCGTCGCGGAGGCCGTGCCCCTGGAGTTCGGCGCCGCCACCTGGCGGGAGGACCTGAGCGCCTACGCCCACGCGCTGGTCGCCGCGCTCGGCGCGCATCCGCACGCCGTGCCGTTGCTGCTGTCCCGGCCCGCCATGACGCCTCGCAATCTGCGGACGCTGGAGGCCGCGGTGGCGATGCTGCACGAGGCGGGCTTCCCCCTGCCCAGGGCCCTGGACGCTCTCTACTCGCTGACCAGCTTCGTCGTCGGGCACGCCGCCGCCCAGGCGGGCCGTGTCGACGGGGCCGGCAGCATGGCCTCCTTGGACCCGGACGCGTACCCGCTGTTGGTCGCCGCCGCCCGGGAGACAGGCGAGGACGCGTCCGAGGCACGCTTCGACTTCGCGCTCGACGCGCTGCTGTCCGGATTCGAACGGGAACTGGCAGGCACGTCGACCACAAAGTGAAGGCCCCGACCAGCATGAACGGGGCAGGGCCCTTTCGATCGGCTCCGTCAGCCCAGGAAGCTCAGCCGCACCTGGCGTTCCGGGTTGTCCTTGTTCGTGTCCACCAGGCACACCGACTGCCAGGTGCCGAGCGCCAGTTGGCCGCCGATCACCGGAAGCGTCGCATGGGGCGGGACGATGGCCGGCATCACGTGGTCGCGGCCGTGCCCCCGGCTTCCGTGGCGGTGCTGCCAGCGTTCGTCGGCGGGGAGCAAGTGATGGAGAGCGGTCAGCAGGTCGTCATCACTCCCCGCTCCCGTTTCGATCAGTGCCACACCCATGGTCGCGTGGGGCGCGAAGACGTTCAGGAGTCCGTCTCGGCCCTGCGCGACCTCTTCCAGGAAGGAGACGCACTCCTGGGTGAGGTCGTAGACCGTCTCGGACGCCCCCGTGGTGACGTCCAGGGTGCGGGTCTCGAATCCATGGCTCATGCCTCCATGGTGGCCGACAGAGCGGTCCTCTCACACCGCACACGCGGATGATCCCGGCCGGCCGGTACGGGAAGATCCGCGGACGCGCCCTCGTTAGTGGAAGCGTGAACGATTTCGGGGTTGAGGCGGAGACGGTACGCACCATCGACGTGGTCGTCATCGGTGCCGGCCAAGCGGGACTCTCGGCGGCCTACCACCTGCGCCGCACCGGTCTCGTACCCGACCGGGACTTCGTCGTGCTCGATCATGCCCCGCGCCCCGGCGGTGCCTGGCAGTTCCGGTGGCCCTCGCTCACGTACGGCAAGGTCCACGGGATGCACGCGCTGCCCGGGATGGAGCTGACCGGCGCCGACGACAGCCGGCCGTCCTCCGAGGTGATCGGCGCGTACTTCGCGGCGTACGAGGAGCGCTTCGAGCTGCGCGTCCACCGGCCCGTCGCGGTCTCCGCGGTCCGTGAGGGCGACGGCGGGCGGCTGCTCGTCGAGACATCGGAGGGGACGTACGCGACGCGCGCGCTGATCAACGCCACCGGTACGTGGGACCGCCCGTTCTGGCCCCGCTACCAGGGCCAGGAGACCTTCCGCGGCCGCCAGCTGCACACCGTGAACTACCCCGGCCCGGAGGAGTTCGCCGGTCAGCGGGTGATCGTGGTCGGCGGCGGGGCCTCCGGGACGCAGCATCTGATGGAGATCGCCGAGGTCGCGGCGGAGACGACCTGGGTGACCCGGCGCGAGCCCGTCTACCGTGAGGGGCCGTTCGGCGAGATGGAGGGCCGGGCCGCGGTCGCGATGGTGGAGGAGCGCGTACGGCGTGGGCTGCCGCCGCAGAGCGTCGTCTCGGTCACCGGCCTCCCGCTGACCGACGCGATCCGCGGCGCGCGGGCGCGGGGTGTCCTGGACCGCAACCCCATGTTCGACCGCATCACCCCGACCGGTGTGGCCTGGGCCGACGGCCGGAGCGTGGACGCGGACGTGATCCTGTGGGCGACCGGCTTCCGTGCCGCGATCGACCACCTCGCCCCGCTCAGGCTGCGGGAGCCGGGCGGCGGGATCCGGGTGGAGGGGACGCGCGCGGCACGCGACGAGCGCGTCCATCTGGTCGGCTACGGGCCCTCGGCCTCCACGATCGGCGCCAACCGGGCCGGGCGCGCGGCCGTCACCGAGATCCGCCGTCTCCTGGAGCGGGAGCCGGAGCCGGAGCCGGTGGTGGCCGGGTGAGGTGACGACCGGCGTCAGCCGGCCTTCGCCGCCCGTCGGTGCGCGTTGAACTCGGCGACGTTCGCCTGGTGTTCGGCGTAGTCGGCGGTGAAGCGGGTGTCCCCCGGCCGTACGGTGACGAAGTACAGCCAGTCGCCCTTCGCCGGTTCGATCGACGCTGTCATCGCCTGCTCGCCCGGGTTTCCGATCGGCGTCGGTGGCAGGCCGGTGCGTTCGTAGGTGTTGTACGGGCTGTCGATCCTGGTGTCCTCGTGGGTGGTGTCCACGGTCGATCGGCCCAGGGCGTAGTTGATCGTCGAGTCCATCTGGAGGGCCATGCCCCGGGCGAGACGGTTGTGGACGACCCGGGCGACCTTGCCCATGTCCTCGGCGGTGTCGGCCTCGGCCTGCACGATGCTGGCGATGATCACCGTCTGGTGCACGCTCAGGCCGTGGCGCTGGGCTCCCGCGCCGACGTGACCGGCACCGAAGCGCTTGCCCGCCGTCTCGGCCATGTAGCGCAGCAGGCTCTCGGGGGTGGTCGAGGACGTCACGGGGTACGTCGCCGGGAAGAGATAGCCCTCCGGGTTCCCCCCTGCGGCCTCGGGCAGCGCGAGCGCGGTGGCCGGGGCGGCCGCGGCGCGCCGCGTGGTGCCCGCTGGGAGGCCGAGGGAACGGTCGACGGCCGCGTACACCTGGCCCGCACGCCAGCCCTCCGGGATCACCAGGGTCCGTTGTTTCTCGGGGGCGGGTTCGTCCTCGCCGAGGAGCAGCAGCGGCACGGTGACCGCCGCCGCCACCGCGAGGGCCGCTCCGAGGAACAGCATGAGTGTGCCGCGGCGGGTGAGCCGGGTGCGGCGGCGACGGCGTTCGGGCTGCCAGGACCGGTGCGTCATGGCCGCACGCTAACGCGGCCCGCCCGGGAAACCGCGGAGCCCGGCGGGACATACACACGCATGCGGCGCCGCCGGCCCCCTGGGACGGGGGGCCGACGGCGCCGTGCACTGCGTGTGCCGGACGAACCAGGGTCAGACGAGCCAGCCCAGGAAGTGGAAGACGCCGGCGAGCAGGTTGGTGATCACGTTCATGGTGGTGCTTTCTCCTTGTGCCAAGTGCATCTGCGGGACAGTGCGCGGTCGCGGTCTGCAGCCCGTCGCTTGCGCACCGTCATCATCAGCCGCCACAAGGAAGGGGAGCAACGAAAACGGGGACGATCACACGTTCTGGGGAACAACCGCTCCCACGTTCGTGTGTTCGCCGTCGCGGCGGACCAGGGCCGCGTACCGGCCGTCCCGGGCGAGGAGCTCCGCGTGCGTGCCGCGCTCGGCGATCCGGCCGGCTTCGAGGACCACGATCTGGTCGGCGTCCCGGACGGTGGAGAGCCGGTGGGCGATGGTGATGGTGGTGCGGCCGGCGGAGAGCGCGTCGATGGCCTGCTGCACCGCGTGTTCCGTACGGGTGTCCAGCGCGCTGGTCGCCTCGTCGAGGATGAGCACGGGCGGGTCGCGCAGGATGGTGCGGGCGATCGCGAGGCGCTGCTTCTCGCCGCCCGAGAAGCGGTAGCCGCGCTCGCCGACGAGGGTGTCGTAGCCGTCGGGCAGCGAGGCGATGTGGTCGTGGATCTGGGCGGCGCGGGCGGCGGCCTCGATCTCCTCGTCCGTGGCGTCGGGCTTGGCGAAGCGCAGGTTGTCGCCGACGGAGGCGTGGAAGAGGTACGTCTCCTGGGAGACGACGCCGACGGCGCGGGCCAGGGTGTCGAAGTCCAGGTCGCGGACGTCGACGCCGTCGAGCAGCACACGTCCGCCGGTCACGTCGTAGAGCCGGGGCACGAGATAGCTGAGCGTGGACTTGCCGGATCCGGTCGGCCCGACGACGGCGAGGCTGCCGCCGGCCGGGACGGTCAGGTCGATGGAGTCGAGCGTCGCCCGGCCGACGGCCTCACCGTCGTAGCGGAAGTGGACGTCCTCGAACGCCACCTCGCCGCTGATCTTCTCCAGCCGGACGGGGGCCGCGGGCTCGGTGATGTCGACGGGAAGGTCGAGGTACTCGAAGATCCGCTGGAAGAGGGCGAGGGAGGTCTGTATCTGGACGCCCGTGGAGAGCAGGCTCACGGCGGGCCGGAAGAGGCCCTGCTGGAGCGAGACGAAGGCGACCAGGGTGCCCAGGGAGATCGCCGGGCCGCCCGCCTGGAGGGCCAGTCCGGCGGCCCAGTAGATCAGCGCGGGCATGGCGGCCATGACGATGCCGATGGTGGACATCCGCCACCGCCCCGCCATGGAGGAGCGCACTTCGAGGTCGACGAGTCGCTCGGACTCCTCGGCGAAGGACCTGGTGAGCGAGTCGGCGCGGCCCATGGTGCGGCCGAGCAGGATGCCGCTGACGGAGAGCGACTCGGTGACGGTCGCGGCCATGGCGGCCATCTGCTTCTGGCGCTGCGTGGTGATCTTCTTGCGCTCGCGGCCGACGCGGCGGCTGATCCAGACGAAGAGGGGAAGCAGGAGCAGCGAGACCACGGTGAGGCGCCAGTCCAGCACGAGCATGGCGACGACGGTGGCGACGACGGCGGTGAGGTTCGAGACGAGGGAGGTGGCGGTCGAGGTGACCGTCGCCTGCATCCCGCCGATGTCGTTGGCGATCCGGGACTGCACCTCGCCGGTGCGCGTGCGCGTGAAGAAGGCGAGCGGCATCCGCTGGAGCTGGGCGTAGACCGCGGTACGCAGGTCGTGCATCACCCGCTGGCCGACCGTGGTGGAGATGAGGGTCTGGAGCACGCCGAAGACGCTCGTCATCACGGCGGTGACGATCATGCCGAGGGCGAGCAGGCTGAGCAGCCCCGTACGGCCCTGCGGGATGGCGGTGTCGAGGATCTCCTTGAGCAGGAACGGCGAGGCGACCGTCACCAGGGACGAGGCACCGACGAGCAGCCCGACGACGGCGAGCCGGCCGCGGTAGGGACGGAAGAGCCGCAGGATGCGCCGCATCTGCGCGGGCTCCTCGGGCTGCGCGGGATCGCGCGGGGGAGGTGTCCAGTCGGACGCTTCATGGGGGCGCATGGGCTCCTACGAGGAATGAGAGCAGTCGAGTCGATCAGAGCATATCCCATTGTTACCTATGCTCACAATGAACATGGTCCTGATATCGTGCCCCCATGAACACCCCCGACGCCGACGGTCTCCTCGCCGAGCAGTTGCTCCGCCTCACCCGGCGCCTGCACCGCGTCCACAAGCGGCACCTGGAGCCGCTCGGCATCACCCCCGCGCAGTCCCGGCTCCTGCGCACCGTCGCGCACTACGACCATGCGCCCCGGATGGCCGATCTCGCCGAGCGCCTGGAGGTCGTCCCGCGGGCCGTGACCAGCCTCGTGGACGGTCTGGAGGCCGCCGGCCGGGTGCGCCGCGTGGCCGATCCGACGAACCGCAGAGTGGTCCGGATCGAGCTCACCGACCCGGGACGCGCCACGCTGCGCGCGTTGCGAAGCGCCCGTCGGGCGGCCGCAGAGGACATCCTTGCTCCATTGACCGTCGATCAGCGCGAGGTGCTCGGAGGTCTGCTGTCCGCTCTGGTCGACCACGTGCCGGAGCGTCGCTGCTGACCGAGAGGGAGCACGGAGCGCCGAGGGGAGCCGTGCCATGCCACTGCTGGAGCCGAACCCGCGGGCCCTGCGTCCGGGTACGAAGCGGACCCCGGCCCCCGACCGGGTCCCCGATCTCCAGTACCGCGGCACGCCACGTCATCTGCGGGAGGAGCTGACCGCGCTCCTCGGCCCGGAGAAGGTGCTCTCGACGATCTCCGACCTGGTGCGGTACGCCTCCGACGCCAGCCCCTACCGGTTCGTGCCGCAGGTCGTGGTGGTCGCGGAGGACATCGACGACATCTCCGCGGTCCTCTCGTACGCGCACGGCAAGGGCCGCGAAGTGGTGTTCCGGGCGGCAGGGACCAGCCTCAACGGCCAGGCCCAGGGGGAGGACATCCTCGTCGACGTACGCCGGCACTGGGTGGGCGTCGAGGTGCTCGACGACGGCGCCCGCGCCCGGATCCGCCCCGGCACCACGGTCGTCCGGGCCAACGCCGCCCTCGCCCCGTACGGCCGGATCCTCGGGCCCGACCCGGCGAGCGCCGTCGCCTGCACGATCGGCGGGGTGGTCGCCAACAACGCCTCCGGCATGACCGCCGGCACGACGCGGAACGCGTACCGGACCGTCGCCTCCCTCACCTTCGTCCTGCCGAGCGGCACGGTCGTCGACACCGGCGACCCGGCGGCCGACGAGGAGCTCGCGCGCGCCGAACCGCGCCTGTGCGAGGGCCTGATGGCCCTCAAGGCCGACATCGAGGCCGACGCGGAACTGGTCGCCCGCATCCGCGCCAAGCACACCCTCAAGAACACCAACGGCTACCGCCTGGACGCCTTCCTGGACGGTGCCACTCCCGTACAGATCCTGCGGGGACTCATGGTCGGCTCTCAGGGCACGTTCGGTTTCATCTCCGAGGTCGTCTTCGACACCCTGCCCCTGGACCGGCGGGTCTCCACCGCCCTGCTGCTCTTCCCCTCGGTGCCGGCCGCGGCCGCCGCCGTGCCGCGCTTCACCGAGGCAGGCGCGATGGCGGTCGAGCTGATGGACGGCAACACCCTGCGTGCCTCGGTCACCGTCGCCGGGGTGCCGGCCGACTGGGCGGAGCTGCCGAAGGAGGCGGCGGCGCTGCTCGTGGAGTTCCGCGCGCCGGACACGGCCGCGCAGGAGACGTACGAGCGGGCGGCCGCCGCCGTGCTCGACGACCTGGAGCTGATCGCACCCGTCGCGTCGGTGAGCAATGCCTTCACCCGCGACCCGGGGACGATCCTCGCGTACTGGAAGGCCCGCAAGGCGTTCGTGACCGCCGTGGGCGGCTCGCGCCCGCCGGGGACGACGCTGATCACCGAGGACTTCGCCGTGCCACCGGCCCGGCTCGCCGAGGCCTGCGCGGACCTCCTGGACCTGCAGGCCCGGCATGGCTTCGACGCGGCCGTCGCCGGGCACGCCGCCCACGGCAACCTGCACTTCCTGCTCGCGTTCGACGCCGCCGACCCCACCGACGTGGAGCGGTACGCCACCTTCATGGACGAGTTCTGCAAGCTGACCGTGGAGCGGTTCGACGGCTCGCTCAAGGCCGAGCACGCCACCGGCCGCAACATCGCCCCCTTCCTCGAGCTGGAGTGGGGGCCGAGGGCGACCGAGCTGATGTGGCGGACCAAGGAGATCATCGATCCCGACGGGGTCCTCGCGCCGCGGATCGTCCTCGACCGGGATCCGCAGGCCCATCTCCGCGGGCTGAAGACGATCCCGAAGGTGGAGGCCGTCGCGGATCCGTGCATCGAGTGCGGCTTCTGCGAGCCGACCTGTCCCAGCGGCGATCTGACGACCACTCCGCGCCAACGCATCGTGCTGCGACGGGAGATGATGCGGCAGAACGACGGCTCCCCGGTGGAGGCGAGCCTCCTGGAGGAGTACGGCTACGACGCCGTGGACACCTGTGCCGGCGACTCCACCTGCAAGCTGGCCTGCCCGGTCGGCATCGACACCGGGGCGCTGATGAGGGACTTCCGCCATCAGCGGCACTCGGCGCGCGAGGAGCGGATCGCCTCGCTCGCGGCCAGGAACTTCCGCGCCGTGGAGGCCTCGGCCCGCCTCGCGGTCGCCGCGGCGGACCGGATCGGCGACCGGCTCCTGGAATCCGTGACCGGCCTCGCGCGCAAGGCGGTGCGGCCCGATCTCGTACCGGAGTGGCTGCCGGAGATTCCCGGCCCGGCGGCGCGCCGCCTCCCGCGCACCCACCGTCCGGCGGCCGTCGCCATCTACTACCCGGCCTGTGTGAACCGCGTCTTCGGCGGGCCGGAGGGCCTGCGGGGCCCGTCGCTGCCCGAGGCGGTGGTCGCGCTCTCCGCCCGGGCGGGGAGGCCGGTGTGGATCCCGGACGACGTGGCCGGGACGTGCTGCGCGACGATCTGGCACTCCAAGGGGTACGAGCGCGGCAACGAGGTGATGGCCAACCGGATCGTGGAGGCGGCCTGGGGGTGGACGGCGGGCGGGCGCCTGCCGCTCGTCGTCGACGCCTCCTCCTGCACGCTCGGGATCGCCCACGAGGTGGTGCCGTACCTCACCGACGACAACCGGGAGCTGCACGCCGAGCTGACCGTCCTCGACTCCTTGGTGTGGGCGGCCGACGAGCTGCTGCCGCGGCTCGACGTGCGGCGGGCGGTGGGCTCGGCGGTGGTGCACCCGACGTGCTCCATGCGGCATCTGGGTGACGAGGAGCGGCTGACGGCGCTGGCCCGGGCCTGCGCCGACGAGGTCGTGGTCCCCGAGGAGGCGGGCTGCTGCGCCTTCGCGGGCGACCGGGGAATGCTCCATCCGGAGCTGACGGCCTCGGCCACCGCACGTGAGGCGGCCGAGGTGACGGCGCGCTCGTTCGACGTGCACCTGTCGGCGAACCGGATGTGCGAGATCGGCATGGACCGGGCGACCGGCCGGAGCTATCACCACGTCCTCCTGGCCCTGGAGCGCGCGACGCGTCCGTGACCTGTCGCCTCTGTGAACTGTCCCGTCCGTGACGTGTCCCGTCCGTCGCACGCCCGCGTCCGGCGCGCCTGACAGCGCGTGCCGAAGCGGAAGCGAAGAGTCCAACTACCCGTCGCAAGAGTCCAATCCGCGCCCTTGCGCACCACAAGCCCCAACGGCCAGGGTCCTGTGCGGGATTCATGAGCCAGCCGTGCCCACCGCTACTGGAGGTTCCATGAACGACAACGCACCGCAGCCGCCGAGCCGCCGCTCCGTCCTACGGACCACGGCCGGGGTCGCGGGAGCGGGCATCGGCCTCGGCGCTCTGGGCGCCGGGTCCGCCGAGGCCGCACCAGCCGCAACGGCCGGAGAAGCCGCCCTCACCACCGAGACCGCCGGCGCCGCCGGCACCGCCGCGACCCGCACGCGCAGAGGCGCCACCATGGCGGGCGTCCCCTTCGACCGGCGCTCCACCGTCCGCGTCGGGATCGTCGGCCTCGGGAACCGGGGCGGCAGCATGATCGACATGTTCCTCGCCCTCCCCTGGGTGCGGGTGGTCGCGCTCTGCGACCCGGTCAAGGCGAAGACGGAACGCGCCGCCGCCAAGGTGGTCGCCGCCGGACAGCCCTCCCCTGCCGTGTACACCCATGGCGAGCACGACTACGAGAACCTCTGCCAGCGCTCCGACCTGGACTTCGTCTATGTGGCGACGCCCTGGGAACTGCACGTCGAGATGGCGCGGGCGGCGATGCTGAACGGCAAGCACGTCGGCGTGGAGTGTCCGATCGCCATGACGCTCGAGGACCTGTGGGAACTGGTCGACCTCTCCGAGCAGACCCGGCGCCACTGCATGCAGCTCGAGAACTGCTGCTACGGCCGCAACGAGATGCGGGTCCTGCGGATGGCGCACGCGGGCAAGTTCGGGGATCTGCTGCACGGCGCGGGGGCGTACAACCACGATCTGCGCGAGCTGATGTTCTCGCCCACGTACTACGAGGGCCCCTGGCGCCGGCTCTGGCACACCCGCCTGCGCGGCGATCTCTACCCGAACCACGGCTTCGGCCCGGTCGCCAACTACATGGACGTCAACCGGGGCGACCGGGTGGTCAGCATCAGCAGCTTCGGGACACCGGCGCTCGGTCTTGCCCAGTACCGGGCCGCGAAGATGCCGCCGGGCGACCCGAGCTGGAAGGAGACGTACATCGGGAGCGACCGGACGATCAGTCTGGTCCAGACGGCGAAGGGCCGGGTCATCCGGCTGGAGCACGACGTCTCGACGCCGCACCCGTACAGTCGGATCAACAGCCTCGGCGGTACGCGAGGAGTGTTCGAGGACTACCCGGCCCGGATCTATCTGGAGCCGGACCACAAGGGCCACCAGTGGGGCGACTTCGCGGCGTACGCCACGGAGTTCGACCACTGGCTCTGGAAGGAGCACGCCAATCCGCCGGGCGGGCACGGCGGGATGGACTACATCATGATCTACCGGCTGATGCAGTGCATGCAGCTCGGTCTGGTCCCCGACTTCGACGTGTACGACGCGGCGACCTGGACGGCGCCGGTGCCGCTCAGCCACGCCTCGATCAAGGCGAAGGGCGCTCCCCAGGAGATCCCGGACTTCACCCGGGGCGAGTGGAAGAAGGCCCGGTCCGGCGTGGACTCGGTCAAGCCGGCCTAGAAGCGGGCGGCGCGGGTGGGTCGCACCTCCCCACCCGCGCCGTCGCTCAGCTCCTCACGGCGCTCAGCAGCGCAGCCGGTCCTCCGTGATCGTGCCCTGCGCCGTCTTCACGCTCCGGTCGTAGCAGCCGTCGGAGCCGAGGAGCCGGTACCGCTCGGACGTCGTCCCGACCGCGTGCCGCTGGTCGCGGGGCACTCCGGTGGTGTAGGTGGCGTCACCGGTGTAGCCGTGGTCGAGGCGGGTCCAGGAGAGCCGCTCGCCTCCGCGTACGACGTCGGTGCGGGCGCGGTCGCCGAGGGACAGCACGGTCCGCAGGCGGGCGTCCGCGCCGACGGTCGTCTCGCCGTCCATGGTGTACGTGCGGTGGGTGCGGGTGCTGGTGCGTCCGACGGTCACGGTCTCGTCGTCGGTCCACCGCGCGGTGAGCGCGTCCGGGTTCTCGCCCTCGGCCCAGCGGTGGGCGGAGGTGTGCGCGAGGGTGCGCGTGACCGTGGTGTCGACGCGGCCGTGCGAGGTGTTCAGATGGCCGCCGACGGTGAGCCGGTGCCCGCCCTCGGTGTCCAGGCGGTGCTCCGTACCCGCCGTGTACACCGAGGAGTTGCGCGGAGCGGTCTCCTCGTGGCGGTCGAGCGCGCCGGTGACCACGGCGCGGCCCTCGTCCTGCCAGAGCAGGATGTTGGTGGGCGTGCTCCAGCCGGTCTGTCCGGCGGGGACGCCGACGACCGACACCTCGATCCGGTGGGCGCGGCCGTCGTTGAGGAGGGCCGCGAAGGGGGTCAGGTCGTAGACGATCGGCTGGACGTCGAAGGCGCGCGGGCCGGGGGTGACGTACCAGAGGAAGGGGTTGGACCAGCCGCCGGTCCACACCGTCGGGAAGGGTGCGGCGATGCCCGCGAGCCGCCCGTCGACGGAGATCTGGACCTCGCGGTACGGCCCGTCGGTCGCCTTGCAGGAGTACGGGGCGGCGTCGGGCACGGTCAGGTACCAGTACTCCTCGCAGCCGCCGCCGGAGCCCGTCGCGTACACCTCGGCGAGGAGGCGTTCGGTGTTGCGCGGGGTGGTCAGGCTCGTGGAGTCGAGGGGCAGCACCCGGTCGGGGGTGTCGGCGGCCGGCTTCACCTTCCCCCGGGCGGCGTAGAAGGTGAGCGTGACCCGGACGTCGAGGATGCCGGTGTACGTCTCGTTCACGACATTGCCGATGAGCATCTCGACCGGCTGGGGGCGGCTGAGGATGTCGCGGTAGCGCGTGACGTCCTTCTCCACCGACCAGGTGATGCCGTCGGGCGAGGGCTGGGGCGTGGAGGTGCGGAAGATCTCCACGCCGCCGACGGTGAGGTGGCCGAGCCGGTCGTACTGACGGCCCTTCACCTTTCCTTCGAGGCGCAGGACGACCTTGTTCCAGCGGGTGCCGCACTCCTTCGGGGGCGCGTAACTCCCCTTGTACGGGGTGAAGTCGCGGAATTGCGCCTCGGCGAGGGTCACTTCGCAGGAGGGGGCGTCCGGTCTCGCGACGGGCGGCGCGGCGGTGACCGGGTCGTGCCAGTCGCTCGTGAACTCGGGAGGAGGTGTGTCGTACGGAGCCTGGGCGCCCGCGGGCGGGGCGGTGAGCAGCGCTCCGGCGGCCAGGACGACGCCGCCGATCACGCTCACGACCTTGTGATGTCTCATGGGACGGGAGTGAAGCGCGGGGTGCCGGGGGCGTCCAGAGGGCGTGGGCGGACCTTGGCGCGTTCTGTGCCCCGATGCGAATAAATCGATTGCCGAGCAGGGGCACGGAACGCGAACCTTGCACGGTTTGAGCCATCTGACGAAGAACCGGAAGACCGAAGAACCGGAAGACCCTGGGAAGCCATGCAGATTCGCGATCTACCGTACGCCGATCCAGGGGTCCCCGATGTCCGCTCGGGCACCCGGTTCCTCCTCTGGCTCGGCCGCAACCAACTCGCCGGGCAGGTCAAGTCCCTGGGGTGGGGACTGCTGCTCCAGCTCGGCATCGCCGGCCTGCCCCTCGCCGTCGGTCTGGCCGTGCAGGCGGTCGTCGACCGTGACGGCGGGCGCCTCGGGCTCGCGGGCGGACTGCTCGCCCTGCTCGGCGCGGCCATCGCGGTCGGTGACACGATGGTCCACCGCACCGCCGTCACGAACTGGATCACGGCCGCCGCGCGCGTCCAGCAGCTCCTCTCCCGTAAGACCGCCGAGCTCGGTTCCGTGCTGACCCGGCGCGTCGCCGCCGGGGAGATCGTCTCTGTCTCCACAGGTGACGTCGAAAAAATTGGATGGTTCGTCGAGGCGCTGTCGCGGTTCGCCGCGGCGGCCGTGACCCTGGTCCTCGTCTGCGTGGGACTGGTGGTTTACCAGCCGGCGCTCGGCGCCGTGGTCGCGGTCGGTGTGCCGGTCCTCGCCCTCGCGGTGCTGCCGCTGCTCCCCCGCGCCACGCGCCGGGCGGACGTCCAGCGCGAGAAGGCGGGCAAGGCCACGGAGCTGGCCTCCGACACCGTGGCGGGGCTGCGGGTCCTGCGCGGCATCGGCGGCGAGGAGCTCTTCCTCGGCCGCTACCGCACCGCCTCGCAGGAGGTGCGCAGGGCCGCCGTCCGCAGCGCCCGCATGTGGGCGCTGATCGCGGCGATCCAGGTCCTGCTGCCGGGCATCCTGCTCATCGCGGTCGTGGCGTACGGGGCTCGGCTCGCCTTCGACGGACGCATCACCGTCGGTGAACTCGTCACCGTCTACGGAGCGGTGGCGCTCACCCACCATCCGCTGCGGAACTTCGAGGAGATCGCGATGGCCTTCTCCTTCTCGCGGCCTTCCGCCAAGCGGGCCGCGCGCGTGCTCGCGCTGACCCGCACGACGACGGCCACCGGCGACGGCGACCGCACGGCGTCCGGCGACCTGTACGACCCCGTCACCGGTCTGCTCGCGCCCGCCGGTCTCCTCACCGCGGTCGTCTGCGGCGACCCGGACGCGGCCGGACGCCTCGCGGACCGGCTCGGCGGCCATCCGACGGAGCCGGACGAGGGTCACACCTCCGTCCTGCTCGGCGGCGTCCCCCTCGACGAGCTGGAGCTGGCCGAGGCCCGTACCGCCGTGCTCGTCCAGGACAAGGATCCGGTGCTGCTCTCCGGCACGCTGCGCGAACTCCTCGACGTGCCCTCCTCCGGTGCGGTCGCGGCCGAGGACGCCCTGGCCGCCGCTCAGTGCGGGGACGTGCTCGACGCGCTCGCGCAGGCGTCCGTCGACACCGGCGGCGACCCGATGGAGACCCGGATCACCGAGCGCGGCCGGTCACTCTCCGGTGGTCAGCGCCAGCGTCTGGCCCTGGCCCGTTCGCTGGTCACCGACCCGGAGGTACTGGTCCTCGACGAGCCGACCTCGGCCGTCGACTCGCACACCGAGGCCCGGGTCGCGGCCGGGGTCAAGCGCCTGCGCGAGGGCGGGACGACGGTGGTCCTCGCCTCGTCACCGCTGCTGCTCGACCTCGCCGACCGGGTCGTCCTGATCCACGAGGACGAGGTCGTGGCGGTCGGTACGCACCGCGAGCTGCTGCGCGGCGAGCCGCGCTACCGCGCCGTCGTCACCCGGGAGACGGACGAGGAGCTCGCGCGCACCCCCTCCCCGGACCTCGACCCCCTCCATGAACACGACGCACTCGAAGAGCTGGAAGGAGAGTCGGCATGATCGGCCTGGCGCCACCGGCGTACGATCCGGCGGCCCCGCAGTCGGCGACGACGCTGCCCGTCGGCACCCCCGCGACCGTACGCGCCTATGTACGCGAGCTGTTGCGCCGCCACCGGGGGGCGTTCGCGCTGCTCATCGGCGTCAACGCGGTCGCGGTGATCGCCTCGATGGCCGGTCCGTATCTGCTCGGCTCGCTGGTCGAGCGGCTCGCCGCCGGCGAGGAGGATCTCCGGCTGGGGCGCACGATCGCCCTGTTCGCGGTCGCGCTGGCCGTCCAGACGTACTTCGTACGTGAGGTGCGGCTGCGCGGCGCGATGCTGGGCGAGGAGATGCTGGCCGATCTGCGCGAGGACTTCCTCGTCCGGTCCGTCGGTCTGCCGCCGGGCGTCCTGGAGCGGGCCGGGACCGGCGACCTGCTGTCCCGTATCACCACCGACATCGACCGGCTGGCCAACGCCATGCGCGAGGCCGTCCCGCAGCTCGCCATCGGTGTCGTCTGGGCCGGTCTGCTGATGGGCGGGCTCGCCGCGACCGCTCCGCCGCTCGCGCTGGCGCTCGTGCCGGCCGCGGCGCTGCTGCTCGTCGGCTGCCGCTGGTACTTCCGGCGGGCGCCGGCGGCCTACCGCTCGGAGGCCGCGGGATACGCGGCGGTCGCCGCCGCGCTCGCCGAGACGGTCGACGCGGGCCGCACGGTCGAGGCGCACCGCCTCGGGGCCCGCCGGGTCGCCCTCTCCGACCAGCGCGTCCTGGAGTGGACGCGGTGGGAGAGGTACACGCTCTTCCTCCGCTCGGTGCTCTTCCCGGTCGTCAATCTCACGCACATCCTGGTTCTGGCGGGTGTGCTGATGCTCGGCGGTGTGTTCGTCCTCCGGGGCTGGCTCGACGTCGGGCAGCTCACGACGGGTGCGCTCCTCGCACAGATGCTGGTGGACCCGATCGGCATCATCCTGCGCTGGTACGACGAACTGCAGGTGGCCCAGGTGTCGCTGGCGCGGCTCGTCGGCGTCCGGGACATCGAGCCGGAGGCCGGGGACGGGGAGGTACGGCCCGACGGCCGGGCGGTCCGGGCGGACGAGGTGCGCTTCGGCTACCGGGAGGGGGTCGACGTGCTGCACAAGGTGTCGATGGACGTCGCCCCGGGCACCCGGCTCGCGCTGGTCGGCCCTTCCGGGGCGGGCAAGTCGACGCTGGGCCGGCTGCTCGCGGGCATCTACGCCCCTCGGACGGGGTCGGTCACGCTCGGCGCCGCCGAGCTGTCGAAGATGCCGGCCGAGCGGGTCCGCGAGCACGTGGCCCTGGTCAACCAGGAGCACCACGTCTTCGTCGGCTCGCTCCGCGACAACCTGCTGCTGGCCCGGACGGGCGCCGAGGACGCCGAGCTGTGGGCGGCGCTCGGGGCGGTCGACGCGGAAGGCTGGGCGCGGGCGCTCGACGAGGGCCTGGACACGGAGGTCGGCTCGGGCGGGCTCGCGCTCACCCCGGCGCAGGCCCAGCAGATCGCCCTGGCCCGCCTGGTCCTCGCCGATCCGCACACCCTGGTCCTCGACGAGGCGACCTCGCTCCTGGACCCGCGGGCGGCGCGCCATCTGGAGCGCTCGCTGGCCCGGGTCCTGGACGGCCGTACGGTCGTGGCGATCGCCCACCGCCTGCACACGGCACACGACGCGGACGTGATCGCGGTGGTCGAGGAGGGCCGGATCAGCGAGCTGGGCAGCCATGACGAGCTGGTGGCGGCGGACGGCGCGTACGCGGCGCTGTGGCGGTCCTGGCACGGCTGACCTGACCGACGGGGCCCGCCGCTCCTTCCGAGGCGGCGGGCCTTTGCCTTGGACGGCACGCACGTCTTCGGCCGCCGCCCCGGGGGGTTCGCGCTACAGGAAGCCCAGGGCCGACGCCCCGCCCGCACCGCCGAGCAGCATGAAGGCCGGCATGAGGACCTTCAGCTCGACCCAGCTGCCGGCCCGGAAGCGCATCCCCTTCGGCGGGCCGACCGGATACCACCGCTTCCGCCCCACGGGGATCGGCCACAGGATCGGGCAGCCGGAGACGGTCAGGGCGTCGCCGATGTCGTGGACGAGGGCGCCGAGGACGATCGGCAGGCCGAGCCAGAGGTATTCCTGGCCGGGTCCGGTGAACAGCCAGTCCGAGCCGTTGCCGGGCTGGTCCAGGACGCCCGCGAGGATCCAGGCGCTGGTGGCGCCCAGCAGCCAGACCAGGACGTCGCTGGACATGCGGGCGGCCCGCCACAGCAGGCCCTCGACGGCGAGCACGAGGTGGACGAAGAGAAGCGCGAGGACCGCCCAGCGGCCGCCGGTGATCGCCAGGACCGACGCTCCGGCGCCGATGAGGACGGCCCAGAGCCAGGTGTGGGTGAGGGTGCGGTGGCCGCCCGACCGGCGGGGGTCGGCGGTGGAGCGCGTGGATTTGTACACGGCGTACGAGAGCTTGTCGACGATCTCGCACAGCCCCTTGGAGACCGGGCCGAAGGCGCGCGAGATGGTCGCGGACTTGTGGTCCAGGTCGGGGGCGAGGGCGGCGCCCGCGCAGATCAGGGCTCCGACGACGACCACCGGCCACGGCATCGGGTGGCCCGCGGCTGCCGCCGCCGCTCCGACGCCCAGCCAGGCCGCCGCTCCGGACAGCGAGTGCGCCGGTCCCATCATGGTCGTTCCCGCCCCGTTCCTCGTGCGCCGGCGCTCAGTTGACGACCGGTCGACAAGGCAGCGTATCGTCCGTGATCTTGTGCCCGACGGCCGGTTCCCTCCTCCGAGCGGAATCCAGGCAAGATGGGGGGCGTGACCCTTATCGATCAGCTCCCGCCGAACGCCGACCCCGACGCCCTCTTCGAGGCTTTCTCCTCATGGGCGGAGGGCCGGGGCATCACGCTCTACCCGGCCCAGGAGGAGGCGCTGATCGAGGTTGTCTCCGGCGCGAACGTGATCTTGTCCACGCCCACCGGCTCGGGAAAGTCGCTGGTCGCGGCGGCGGCGCACTTCACGGCGCTCGCGAACGACCAGGTGACCTTCTACACCGCGCCGATCAAGGCGCTGGTGTCGGAGAAGTTCTTCGACCTGTGCAAGCTCTTCGGCACCGAGAACGTCGGCATGCTGACCGGCGACGCGTCCGTGAACGCCGACGCGCCCGTCATCTGCTGCACGGCCGAGGTGCTGGCCTCCATCGCGCTGCGGGACGGGAAGTACGCCGACATCGGCCAGGTCGTCATGGACGAGTTCCACTTCTACGCGGAGCCGGACCGCGGCTGGGCCTGGCAGATCCCGCTCCTGGAACTCCCCCAGGTGCAGTTCGTCCTCATGTCGGCGACGCTCGGCGACGTGTCGATGTTCGAGAAGGACCTGACCCGGCGGACCGGGCGGCCGACCTCGGTGGTCCGCTCGGCGACGCGGCCGGTGCCGCTCTCGTACGAGTACCGGCTGACGCCGATCACGGACACCCTCACCGAGCTCCTGGAGACCAAGCAGGCGCCGGTCTACATCGTCCACTTCACCCAGGCGCAGGCCGTCGAGCGGGCGCAGTCGCTGATGAGCATCAACATGTGCTCGCGCGAGGAGAAGGACAAGATCGCCGAGCTGATCGGCAACTTCCGCTTCACCACCAAGTTCGGCCAGAACCTCTCGCGTTACGTCCGCCACGGCATCGGCGTGCACCACGCGGGCATGCTGCCGAAGTACCGCCGTCTCGTGGAGAAGCTGGCACAGGCGGGTCTCCTGAAGGTGATCTGCGGGACGGACACGCTCGGCGTGGGCGTCAACGTCCCGATCCGTACGGTGCTGTTCACCGCGCTGACGAAGTACGACGGCACCCGGGTGCGCACACTGCGGGCCCGTGAGTTCCACCAGATCGCGGGCCGGGCCGGCCGGGCGGGCTTCGACACCGCCGGTCTCGTGGTCGCGCAGGCCCCCGAGCACGTCATCGAGAACGAGAAGGCGCTCGCGAAGGCCGGCGACGACCCGAAGAAGCGCCGCAAGGTGGTGCGCAAGAAGGCCCCGGAGGGCTTCGTCGCCTGGAGCGACACCACCTTCGAGAAGCTGATCGGCGCCGAGCCGGAGCCGCTGACCTCCCGTTTCAAGGTCACCAACATCATGCTGCTCTCGGTGATCGCCCGCCCGGGCAACGCGTTCCAGGCGATGCGCAAGCTCCTGGAGGACAACCACGAGCCGCGCAAGGCGCAGCTGCGCCACATCCGCCGGGCCATCGCGATCTACCGCTCGCTGCTCGACGGCGGCGTGGTGGAGCAGCTGGACACGCCGGACGCCGAGGGCCGCACGATCCGGCTCACCGTCGACCTCCAGCAGGACTTCGCGCTCAACCAGCCGCTGTCGACGTTCGCGCTCGCCGCGTTCGACCTCCTCGACCCCGAGTCGCCGTCCTACGCCCTGGACATGGTCTCGGTCGTCGAGTCGACCCTCGACGACCCGCGCCAGATCCTCGCCGCCATGCAGAACAAGGCGCGCGGCGAGGCCGTCGGACAGATGAAGGCGGACGGCGTCGAGTACGAGGAGCGCATGGAGCGGCTCCAGGACATCTCGTACCCGAAGCCGCTGGAGGAGCTGCTCTGGCACGCGTACGACGTCTACCGGAAGTCCCACCCGTGGGTGGGCGACCACCCGGTCTCGCCGAAGTCCGTCATCCGTGACATGTACGAACGGGCGCTGACCTTCACCGAGTTCACCTCCTGGTACGAGCTGGCGCGGACCGAGGGCATCGTGCTGCGCTACCTGGCGAGCGCGTACAAGGCACTGGACCACACGATCCCGGACGATCTGAAGACCGAGGATCTCGAGGACTTGATCGAGTGGCTCGGCGAGATGGTGCGCCAGGTGGACTCCTCGCTGCTCGACGAGTGGGAGCAGCTGGCGAACCCCGAGGTCGAGACGGCCGAGGAGGCGCAGGAGAAGGCCGACCAGGTCAAGCCGGTCACCGCGAACGCCCGCGCCTTCCGGGTCCTGGTGCGCAACGCGATGTTCCGCCGGGTGGAGCTGGCAGCCCTGGACAACGTGGACGCGCTGGGCGAGCTGGACGCCGAGTCCGGCTGGGACGCGGACGCCTGGGGCGAGGCGATGGACGCGTACTGGGACGAGTACGACGACCTCGGTACGGGTCCGGACGCGCGCGGTCCGAAGCTGCTCGCGATCGAGGAGGACCCGGCCCACGGCCTGTGGCGCGTCCGGCAGACCTTCGCCGACCCGAACGGCGACCATGACTGGGGCATCAGCGCGGAGGTGGATCTCGCGGCCTCCGACGAGGAGGGCCGCGCGATCGTCCGTGTGACGTCCGTCGGACAGCTGTAGCCAGGGTCAGCCAGGGTTAAGGAGCGCAGTCGTGACCAATCCCGCCGAGAGCCTCGTCGATCTGCTCGATCTGGAGCAGATCGAGGTCAACATCTTCCGTGGCCAGAGCCCGCAGGAGTCGCTGCAACGGGTCTTCGGCGGGCAGGTCGCCGGCCAGGCCCTGGTGGCGGCCGGCCGCACCACGGAGGGCGACCGGCCGGTGCACTCGCTGCACTCCTACTTCCTGCGGCCGGGACGGCCCGGTGTGCCGATCGTCTACCAGGTGGAGCGGGTGCGGGACGGCCGTTCGTTCACCACCCGCCGGGTCACGGCGATCCAGCAGGGCCGCACGATCTTCAACCTGACGGCCTCCTTCCATCTGCCGGAGGAGGCCGGGTTCGAGCACCAGCTGCCGCCGCGGCACATCACGGACCCGGAGACCCTGCCGAGGCTCGCGGACGAGATCCGCGACCACCTGGGCGTACTGCCGGAGGCCCTGGAGCGGATGGCCCGGCGCCAGCCGTTCGACATCCGCTACGTGGACCGGCTGCGCTGGACGAAGGACGAGGTCAAGGACGCGGACCCGCGCAGCGCGGTGTGGATGCGGGCGGTGGGCCCGCTCGGCGACGACCCGCTGGTGCACACCTGCGCCCTGACGTACGCCTCGGACATGACGCTCCTGGACGCGGTACGGATCCCGGTGGAGCCGCTGTGGGGGCCGCGGGGCTTCGACATGGCTTCCCTGGACCACGCGATGTGGTTCCACCGTCCCTTCCGGGCGGACGAGTGGTTCCTGTACGACCAGGAGTCCCCGATCGCGACGGGCGGCCGCGGCCTGGCCCGCGGCCGGATCTACGACCGCGAGGGCCGGCTGCTGGTGTCGGTGGTCCAGGAGGGGCTGTTCCGCAAGCTCTAGCCGGAGGCGGGTCAGGTGCCGGGCAGGGTGTCCTGGTCGACCTCGTGGCGGCGGGTGCGGATGTCCGGGCCCGGGGGGTGGAGTTTGGCGTCGCAGGAGGGGCCGAGGCCCGTGCGGCGGGACTCCGCGCCGGTCAGGGGCCGGCCGCACAGCCGGCACCGTACAGGCCGTCGCGTGCTCTCCGGGGCGGGAATCGGGGCGGGACCGATGTCGATTGCCAGTGGTTCGTCACTCATGTTCTGATCACAGCCTAGTCTCGACGAGGAGCTCTCCATGAGTGTGTACGACATCCCCCTGCGGACGCTGTCCGGCGACCCGTTCTCGCTGGCCGACTACCGTGACCAGGC
This sequence comes from Streptomyces sp. NPDC003035, assembly GCF_042888285.1. Lineage (NCBI taxonomy): Bacteria > Bacillati > Actinomycetota > Actinomycetes > Kitasatosporales > Streptomycetaceae > Streptomyces > Streptomyces sp. NPDC003035. Next base: position 583,884 of record NZ_JBIAPJ010000003.1, read on the forward strand.
CGTCCTGGTGGTCAACGTGGCCTCCAAGTGTGGTCTGACGCCCCAGTACGAGGGTCTTGAGCGGCTGCAGAAGGAGTACGGGGAGAGGGGCTTCACCGTGCTCGGCGTGCCCTGCAACCAGTTCCTGGGCCAGGAGCCGGGCGACGCGGAGGAGATCCGGACGTTCTGCTCGGTGACGTACGGCGTGACGTTCCCCCTGCTGGAGAAGACGGACGTGAACGGCGAGGACCGCCACCCGCTCTACGCGGAGCTGACGAAGGTCGCCGATGCCGACGGCGAGGCCGGGGACGTCCAGTGGAACTTCGAGAAGTTCCTCATCGGCAAGGACGGGCGGATCACCCGCTTCCGTCCGCGTACCGAGCCCGAGGCCCCCGAGGTCGTCGCGGCGATCGAGGCCCAGCTTGTCTGACGCGACGGTCGTCACCCGGCTGCGCGCGGCAGGCTGTGTCTTCGCCGAGGAAGAGGCGGAGATGCTCCTCGCCGCCGCGGCCGGTCCCGCCGAACTCGACGCGATGGTCGAGCGGCGCGCCGCCGGGCTGCCCCTCGAACACGTCGTGGGCTGGGCGGACTTCGCCGGCCTGCGGATCGAGGTCGACAGCGGGGTGTTCGTGCCGCGGCGGCGGACGGAGTTCCTCGTCGGGCAGGCCGTGGGCCTGGCCCGGCCCGGGGCCCTCTGCGTCGATCTGTGCTGCGGCTCCGGCGCGGCGGGCGCGGTGCTGCTCTCCGCCGTGGACGGCGCCGAGGTGTACGCCTCCGACATCGAGCCCGCCGCCGTGCGCTGCGCCCGGCGCAACATCGAGCCGCGCGGTGGCCGGGTCGTCGAGGGTGACCTGTTCGCCCCGCTGCCGGACGCGTTGCGCGGCCGGGTCGAGGTGCTGGTCGCCAATGTGCCGTACGTGCCGACCGAGGAGGTCGGCCTGCTGCCGCCCGAGGCGCGCGAGTACGAGCCGCTGATCGCGCTCGACGGCGGCTCGGACGGACTCGACGTGCTGCGCAGGGTGGCGGCCGAGGCGGCCGACTGGCTGGCGCCGGGCGGTCACCTGCTGGTCGAGACGAGCGAGCGCCAGGCCGCCCGGGCCGTCGAGGCAGTCTCCGGGCACGGCCTGACGCCGCGGTTGGTCACGTCGGAGGAGCTGTACGCGACGGTCGTCGTCTCGACGCGTCGATGACGCGTCGATGACGCGTCGATGACGCGTCGAGACGGTCGACCGCGGTCCCGTTCCAGGCGGTACGGGCTCCTAGGCGGTACGGGACCGGACGCGGCAGCGCGCCGGGCCGGTCGCCCGGAGGGTGATCGCGGAGCTGACCGGTATCTCCGTGTCGATCGCCTCCAGGTCGTACTCCTGAAGGATCATCGCCAGCGCGATCACGGACTCCAGCATCGAGAAGTGCTGGCCTATGCAGGCGCGCGGGCCGCCGCCGAAGGGGAACCAGGCGTAGCGGGGGCGGCCCGCCTCGGCCTCGGGCGTGAAGCGCTCGGGGTCGAAGCGCTCCGGGTCCTCCCAGTACGCGGGGTGCCGGTGGGTGACCCAGGGCGCGACGATCACATCGGCACCGGCGGGGATGGTGTGGCCGCCGATCTCGGTGGCGGCCACCGCCCGGCGGCCGATGGCCGGTGCGGCGGGGAAGAGCCGCATGGCCTCCTTGAGCACACGGGTCAGGTAGGGCAGGGCGTCGAGGTCGGCGGCGCCGGGGGTACGGCCGGCCAGGACGCGGTCGACCTCCTCGTGCGCCCGCTTGCGCTGCTCCGGGTGGAGGGCGAGCAGGTGGAGGGCGAAGCCGAGGGAGGTGGCGGTCGTCTCGTGTCCGGCGAGCAGGAAGACGAGGACCTGCTCGCGCAGTTCGGAGGCGTCGAAGCTGCCGTCCTCGGCGCTCTCGGCCTCGGCGAGGAGGGACAGCAGGTCCTGTCCGCCGCCGTCCCCGGCGTCCTGGCCGGCCGCCCGCCGCTCGGCGATGATCCGGTCGCAGACGGCGTACAGCTCCTCGTGCGCGGCCGCGGCGCGACGGTTGCCGGGGGTGGGCCAGTCGCGGGGAATGTTGACGGGCGAGAACCCGCGGCGCAGGACGTACTCGCCCATGACCGGGAAGGCGCGCTCGACGATCTCGACGGCCGCCTCGACGTCCGTGCCGAAGAGGATGCGGGCGACGGCGCGCAGGGCGAGTCGCGTCATCTCGTCGAGGACGTCGACGGTGGAGTCCGCCGCGGTGTGCCACCCCGCGGTCACGGCTCCCACCTCGGCGGCGATGGCCTCGGCGTAGCTGTCGACGCGGCGACGGGTGAAGAGCGGCTGGACGAGCCTGCGCTGGCGCAGGTAGTCCTCGTCCTGGCTGGTCAGCAGTCCGTTGCCGAAGGATTCGCGGACTTCTTGGTAGAAGTGGTTGTCCTTGCGGAAGTTGGCGGACTCGGTGGCCAGGACCTGCTGGGCCCCTTCCGCTGAGAAGACTCCGTAGACGACGCCGCGCATGCCGGGCGGTCCGGCGGTGATCCGTACGACGTCCCCGTGTGCGCGCTGGGAGTTCAGGAAGGTGCCGAGGGAGTCGTTCTTGAGGTCGAACATCGAGCCGAGCAGCGGTAGCCCGGCCGGGCCCGGAATCGTGCTGGTGGTTGCCATGTGTGCGTTGCCCCCTTGATCGTCACCGGCCCGGTGATTGTCCCGCACCGGGTGACTCACCGGTAGCCTCGGACGAACACCGGGCCGGATCCGGGGGGTTGGCTCGATTGTCAGTGGCGCCTGGCACGCTCGTCCCATGGAGCCCATCGACATGACCCTGCAGATCACCATCGACTGTGCCGATCCCCAGAGGCTCGTCCGCTTCTGGGCGGAGGCCCTGCGCTATGTACCGCAGCCGCCGCCGGAGGGCCACGCGACCTGGCGGGCGTACTGGGCGTCGATCGGCGTCCCGGAGGAGGAACTGACCGACGGGGTCGGGGAGCTGCCCGAGTCCGTCGTGGACCCGAAGGGGATCGGGCCGCGGATCTGGTTCCAGCAGGTCCCGGAGCCGAAGACGGTCAAGAACCGGGTGCATCTGGACCTGAAGGTCGGCGGCGGCCGGGAGGCGCCGCTCGCCCTCCGGCGGGAGCGTGTGGACGGGGAGGTCGCCCGGCTGACGGCACTGGGCGCGACGATCCTGTACACGATGGACGAGCCGGACGGGATGGACTATTACGCGGTGGTGCTCCAGGACCCGGAGGGAAATGAGTTCTGCGTGGTGTGAGGCCGGGTCCTGGAGAGGCGGTGCGTCGCGGGCGTCAGCGGATCGGCATTCCGGAGAGGGTGCGGGCGATGACCAGGCGCTGGATCTCGCTGGTGCCCTCGAAGATGGTGTAGATCGCCGCGTCGCGGTGCATGCGCTCCACCGGGTACTCCCGGGTGAAGCCGTTGCCGCCGAGGATCTGGATGGCCTGCCCGGTGACCTTCTTGGCGACCTCGCTCGCGTACAGCTTGGACATCGATCCCTCGGCCGAGGTGAACGGCTTGCCGGCGGTCGCCATCCAGGAGGCGCGCCAGACGAGGAGCCGGGCGGCGTCGATCTGGGTGCGCATGTCGGCGAGCTGGAAGGCGATGCCCTGGTTGTCGATGATCGGGCGGCCGAACTGCTCGCGGGTCTTGGCGTAGTCGAGGGCGACCTCGTACGCGGCGCGGGCGGTACCGACCGCCATGGCGCCGACGGCGGGGCGGGAGGCCTCGAAGGTGGCCATCGCGGCGTTCTTCACGCGCTCGCCGCTCTTGGCTCGCTCGCGGGCCCGGGCGAGGCGCTCGTCGAGCTTCTCCTTGCCGCCGAGGAGGCAGTGCCCGGGGACGCGGACGTTCTCCAGGACGACCTCGGCGGTGTGCGAGGCGCGGATGCCGTGCTTCTGGAACTTCTGGCCCTGGGAGAGGCCGGGGGTGTTCGGCGGCACGATGAAGGAGGCGTGCCCCTTGGATCCGATCTCGGGGTCGACGACCGCGACGACGACATGGACGTTGGCGATGCCGCCGTTGGTCGCCCAGGTCTTGGTGCCGTTGAGGACCCACTCGTCCTTCGCCTCGTCGTAGACGGCCCGGGTGCGCATCGAGGCGACGTCGGAGCCGGCGTCGGGCTCGGAGGAGCAGAAGGCGGCGACCTTGACGTCGTCGACGTCGCCGTACATCTGCGGGATCCAGGTGCCGATCTGCTCCTCGGTGCCGTTGGCGAGGACGCCGACGGCGGCGAGGCCGGTGCCGACGATGGAGAGGGCGATGCCCGCGTCGCCCCAGAAGAGCTCCTCCATCGCCATCGGGATGCCGAGGCCGGTCGGGTCGAAGAACTGCTGGGCATAGAAATCGAGAGAATAGATGCCGAGCTTGGCGGCTTCCTGGATGATCGGCCAGGGAGTCTCCTCACGCTCGTCCCACTCGGCGGCGGCGGGGCGCATCACGTCCTCGGCGAATCCGTGCAGCCAGTCACGGACCTGCTTCTGGTCGTCGTTGAGTTCGAGCGTGAACTCGGCCATGTTCCCTCCCAGCAGTGCGTTACTTGCGGTAACAGCAGTCTGTTACTCGCCGGTAGGCGCTGTCAACCTGCGCGGAAGCGCCGCACACCACGCGGCACCGGGTGCCGGTCGGGTGTTACGTTGCGACAGCCTCACGGAATTCGCATGGGCGGGGAGACACGCTATGGAGACCACACACCGGACCGCCGATCAGCAGTCGCCGGCCGATCAGCGGCGCCGCGAACTGTTGGAGGCGGCGGACCGGGTGGTGCTCCGGGACGGCCCCCAGGCCTCGATGAACGCGATCGCGGCGGAGGCGGGGATCACCAAGCCGATCCTCTACCGGCACTTCGGCGACAAGGGCGGGCTGTATCGGGCCCTCGCGACCCGGCACACCGACGCCCTGCTCGCCGCGCTGCGGGCGGCGCTCGACGCACCGGCCGACCGGCGCCGGCGGGTGGAGTCCACGCTGGACACGTATCTCGCCTCGATCGAGGCGATGCCCCAGGTCTACCGCTTCCTGATGCACCCGGCGGAGGAGACGCACCAGGCCGAGCAGGGCTTCGACGTGGGCCGCCACTCGGCGCCCGTGCTGCGGAGGATGGGCGAGGAGCTCGGCCAGGTCATCGCCGAGCGCATCGACCTCGGGCCGGGCGGCGAGGCGCAGGCCAGGATCTGGGGGCACGGGATCGTGGGCATGATGCACGCGGCCGGGGACTGGTGGCTGGGGGAACGGCCGTGCTCGCGAAGCGAGTTGGTGCGGGCGCTGGCGGATCTGTTGTGGGGGCGGCTGGCGGAGGCGGGCGACCGCGCGGGGGGTCCGGGGTTCTGAGGTACGGGGCCCGGGGCAACGACCTTGAACGGGCGCCGCTCGTCGTGGGTTGTGCCCACCCGTTCCTCCCCCTCGGACTGCGTCCTGGGGGGACCCCCAGCGGAACAGTTGCCCACAACGGGTCAGCGGCCCGCCCCCCACGGCTCCTTCCTGATCGCGCGCATCAGGCGTGACTTGCGCCACCCCGTCACGCGGTCCGCGTAGACGCCGCCCTCCAGGTGGTCCGTCTCGTGCTGGAGGCAGCGGGCGAAGAAGCCCGTGCCCTCGACGCGGGCCGGGGTGCCGTCCAGGAGGACGCCCTCCACCACCGCGCGGTCGAAGCGGGGCGTCGGCGCCTCCAGGCCCGGCAGGGACAGGCAGCCCTCCGGCCCCCGGATCACGTCCCCGTCCGCCTCCACCAGGCGCGGGTTCACCAGATGACCGAGATGGCGCACGTCCTCGTCGTCCGGACAGTCGTAGACGAAGACCCGCAGACCCACCCCCACCTGGTTCGCCGCGAGGCCCACGCCGTTCGCCGCGTACATCGTGGCGAACATGTCCTCGACCAGCCGGGCGAGCTCCGGTCCGAAGTCGCTGACGGGTTCACAGGGGGCGTGCAGCACCGGGTCGCCGAGCAGGGTCATGGCTCGGACGTGGCCGGAACTGCCGGGGATCGGCCGGTTTCGCATGGGCGTAAGGGTACGGTCCGCTGTGACCTCGGTGTTTCGGCAAGGGTCCCGGTGGTGCCGCGGTTCGGGTCCCTGGCCGGATCTCGATAGGCTGAGCCCGGACCGACGCAAGGAGGAACAAGAACGATGTCAGGACACCCCGGTAATCCAGAGCCGCTGTCGCCGCGCGCCAAACTGGCCGTGACGGCGGGCAAGGCCGCCGCCGCGGTGTCGCGGGCAGCGGGACGCGGCAGCGGCTCGGTCATCGGCGGCCGGGTGGCGCTCAAGCTCGACCCCGATCTGCTGGGGCGGCTCGCGCAGCATCTGGACGTCGTCCTGGTGTCGGCGACCAACGGCAAGACCACCACGACCCGGCTGATCGCCGAGGCGCTGCGGGCCAGCGGCCCGGTCGTCTCCAACGCGCTGGGCGCCAACATGCCCGCGGGCATCACGTCCGCGCTGGCCGGCGGCTCCGACGCCAAGTACGGCGTCATCGAGGTCGACGAGAAGTACCTCGCCGGCGTCGCCCGGGACACCACGCCCAAGGCGATCGCGCTGCTCAACCTCTCCCGCGACCAGCTCGACCGCGCCGCCGAGACCCGGATGCTCGCCGAGAAGTGGCGCGAGGGCCTGAGCGGCACCAAGGCCGTGGTCATCGCCAACGCCGACGACCCGCTGATCGTGTGGGCCGCCTCCTCCTCCCCCAACGTGGTGTGGGTCGCCGCCGGCCAGGAGTGGAAGGACGACGCCTGGTCGTGCCCCGCCTGCGGCGGTGTGATGCAGCGTCCGGGCGACGACTGGTTCTGCGGCGAGTGCGGTTTCCGCCGCCCGGCGCCGAGTTGGGCGCTCAACGGCGACCACGTCCTGGACCCGCACGGTTCGGCCTGGCCGATCCACCTCCAGCTGCCCGGCCGCGCCAACAAGGCCAACGCCGCGACCTCCGCCGCCGTCGCCGCCGTCTTCGGCGTGCCGCCGCAGGTGGCCCTGGAGCGCATGTACCAGGTGCAGGCCGTGGCCGGCCGCTACGACGTGGTCTCCTTCCAGGGCCGCGAGCTGCGGCTGCTGCTGGCCAAGAACCCGGCGGGGTGGCTCGAAACGTTTTCCCTCATCGACCAGCCGCCGACCCCGGTGATCCTCGCCGTGAACGCGCGCGGCGCCGACGGCACGGACACCTCCTGGCTGTGGGACGTGGACTACGGGCGGCTCGCCGGCCACCCGATCATGGTGATCGGCGACCGCAAGCTGGACCTGGCGGTCCGGCTCGAGGTCGCGGGTGTCGACTTCCGCGTGTGCGAGACGATCGACGAGGCGGTGCAGATGTCCCCGCCGGGACAGATCGAGCTGATCGCCAACTACACCGCCTTCCAGGACGTCCGCCGCCGCGTCGGCAACTGACCCGTAGAGGACTGAAGCAGCATGAGTGAGAGCAGCCTGCGCCTGGTCTGGGTCTACCCGGACCTGCTCAGCACGTACGGCGACCAGGGCAACGCCCTCGTCGTCGAGCGCCGCGCCCGCCAGCGCGGTCTGGACGTCCAGCGCGTCGACGTCCGCAGCGACCAGCCGGTGCCGACCTCCGGAGACATCTATCTGATCGGCGGCGGTGAGGACCGGCCGCAGCGCCTCGCGGCCGAGCGGCTGCGCCGCGACGGCGGCCTGGAGCGTGCCGCGTCCAACGGCGCGATCATCTTCTCGGTCTGCGCCGGCTATCAGATCCTGGGGCACGAATTCATCAACGACCTCGGCGAGCGCGAGCCCGGCCTCGGTCTGATCGACGTGATCTCCACCCGCGGCGAGGGCGAGCGGTGCGTCGGCGACGTCCTCGCGGACATCGACCCGCGGCTCGGCCTCCCCCAGCTCACCGGGTTCGAGAACCACCAGGGCATCACCCACCTCGGTCCGACCGCCCGCCCGTTCGCCCGCACCATCCTGGGCAGGGGCAACGGCACCGGCGACGGCACCGAGGGCGCGTACAACGACACCGTCTTCGGTACCTACATGCACGGCCCGGTCATGGCCCGCAACCCGCAGATCGCGGACCTGCTCCTGAAGCTGGCCCTCGACGTGAACGCGCTGCCGCCGACCGACGACCGGTGGTACGAGGCGCTGCGCGCCGAGCGCGTCGCCGCCGCGACGCAGCCCGCCTGACCCGGACGCGGTCCGCATCCCGGACTGCACGTCTGAGCAGGCGTGTGCGCATGGGATTCGTAAGTCAATACGGTGTCCAATGCGTGGACATCCGGTTCGGCCCCGCCATCCGGCACCGATAGGGTGGCGGGGATCCAACCGGACGACGTGGTCCGGGAGTCGGCCCACGTTGCAAAGGTATTCGGGCTATGCGCATTGGTGTGCTCACCTCCGGCGGCGACTGCCCCGGTCTGAACGCCGTCATCCGTTCCGTCGTGCACCGCGCCGTCGTCGACCACGGTGACGAGGTCATCGGCTTCCACGACGGCTGGAAGGGCCTCTTGGAGGCCGACTACCGCAAGCTCGACCTCGACGCGGTGGGCGGCATCCTCGCCCGCGGCGGCACCATCCTCGGCTCCTCCCGGGTCCAGCCCGCGCATCTGGTCGACGGCGTCGAGCGCGCCCGGGGCCATGTCGCCGAGCTCGGCCTCGACGCGATCATCCCGATCGGCGGCGAGGGCACGCTGAAGGCGGCCAACCTGCTCTCCGAGGCCGGGCTGCCGATCGTCGGCGTGCCGAAGACCATCGACAACGACATCGCCTCGACCGACGTCACCTTCGGCTTCGACACCGCCGTGGGCGTGGCCACCGAGGCCCTGGACCGGCTGAAGACCACCGCCGAGTCCCACCAGCGCGTGCTGATCGTCGAGGTCATGGGCCGGCACACCGGCTGGATCGCCCTGCACTCCGGCATGGCCGCCGGCGCGCACGCGATCGTCGTGCCCGAGCGCCCCTTCGACATCGACGAGCTGACCGCGCGCGTCGGCGAGCGCTTCGAGGCCGGCAAGCGCTTCGCGATCGTGGTGGTCGCCGAGGGCGCCAAGCCGCGCGAGGGCTCGATGAGCTTCCAGGTCGGCGCCACGGACCAGTACGGCCACGAGCGCTTCACCGGTATCGCCAACCAGCTCTCGGTGGAGTTGGAGCGGCGCCTCGGCAAGGAGGCCCGCCCGGTGATCCTCGGGCACGTCCAGCGCGGCGGCACGCCGACCGCGTACGACCGTGTCCTCGCCACCCGCTTCGGCTGGCACGCGGTGGAGGCGGCGCACCGCGGCGAGTTCGGGATGATGACCGCGCTGCGCGGCACGGAGATCACGATGGTCCCGCTGGCCCAGGCCGTGGAGACCCTCAAGACGGTCCCCGCGGAGCGCTACGCCGAGGCCGAGTGCGTGCTCTGACCGCCGTACCGACACCATGAGCCGCCCCCGGTCGCGTCCGCGAACGGGGGCGGTTCTAGTCTGGTGCGGACAACAAGCGCGAATCGGGCTCCAGGAGTACACAGATGGATCACAGCGGGCACGGCATGACCATGGATCTGCCGCCGTTCACGCTGGGACGGGGGCTGGAGTTCTCGCCGGACCTGTTCTTCCTCGTCGGCTGCGTCCTGGGACTCGCGCTGTACGGGTGGGGCGTGGCGCGCCTGCGCGGGCGCGGGGACGCCTGGCCGGTCAGCCGGACGGTCTTCTTCGCCGCCGGAGTGCTGACCGTCGCGCTGATGATGTGCACCAAGCTGAACGACTACGGCATGGTCATGTTCAGCGTGCACATGGTGCAGCACATGGTGATCTCGATGCTCTCGCCGATCCTGCTGCTGCTCGGCGCGCCGGTGACGCTGGCCCTGCGGGCGCTGCCGGTCGCGGCCCGGGGCAGCAAGGGTCCGCGCGAATGGCTGCTGATGCTGCTGCACAGCCGCTACATGCGGATCGTCACGCATCCCGCGTTCACGATCCCGCTCTTCATCGCGAGCCTGTACGGCTTCTACTTCACCCCCCTCTTCGACACCCTGATGGGGTCGAAGATCGGGCACATCGCGATGATGGTGCACTTCCTCGCCGTCGGTCTGGTGTTCTTCTGGCCGATCATGGGCGTGGACCCGGGACCGCATCGCCCCGGCTATGTGATGCGGATGCTGGAGCTCTTCGCGGGCATGCCGTTCCACGCCTTCTTCGGCATCGCGCTGATGATGGCGACCGAGCCGATGATCAAGGCGTACGAGAACCCGCCGGCCTCGCTGGGGATCGACGCGCTCACCGACCAGAACGCGGCGGGCGGCATCGCCTGGGCGTTCAGCGAGATTCCGTCGGTGATCGTCCTGATCGCGCTGGTGTACCAGTGGTACCACTCCGAGCAGCGGCAGGCCGTCCGCAAGGACCGGGCCGCCGACCGGGACGGGGACAAGGAGCTGGAGGCGTACAACGCGTATCTCGCCTCGCTCCAGACCCGTGGGCGGTAGCGCGCGGCGCGCGACGTGACGCGGGAGTAGCGCGTCGCCCGCCTCAGGGGTCACGATGGGCGTGACGGCTCCCCGTCGGGAGGAGGGCGGACAGATGTCCGGTCCCACGAAGGCGATGTGCGTGATCACGGGCGCGGCCCTGGTGCTGACGACGGCCTACACGGTGGCCCTCGGCAGCAGCGGCTGGCTCTGGTTCGGCTGGATCGTGCTCGGCGTGGTCACGATCGGCATGTCGGCGGCCGACAGCGCCGCACCCGCCGGGGCTCGCCGGCGCCGGCCGAGCAGGCCGGGTCCCCAGCCCTGAGCTCAGCCCGGGCGCACCCGGGGCACGCCCGCGGGCTCACATGTGCCGGTTGCTGTAGTAGAACTCGATCAGCTTGATGACGTCGCCGTCGTCCTCGTGCTGTCCGCTCTCGAAGTGCGGTGAGTCCTTGACCTCGTCCTTGGTGCAGGCGACGTGGACGGTCTCGGTCTCCGTGTCGACCCGGTCGACCAGGCCGGCGGGCAGCACCACGCGCTTGCCGAAGATCCACGGTCCGGTGTCCACGACGAGATAGGACCGGCCGACCTCCTCCGTATGTCGGTCGACCTTGCCGATCGAGCCGTCGGCGGCCTCGACGCCGTAGCCGATGAGCCGGGTCCCGGGCACATGGCCCGAGGTCGCGCGATAGCCCCAGATGTCGGCGCCCATGACGGACCTCCTCCCTGGTCGTGCCGGGCGAGTACCCCCTGGCGCGCGGACCATCCACTCCGGGTCGCCGGCGCGGGAACGTCAGCGCGGGGCGAGGACGACCCAGGTGCGGCCCGGTGCGAAGTTCAGGGGCGCCCCGGCCGGGGTGGTGAAGGTGGTGCCGTCCTCGGCGGCCGGGCGGCTCCAGCGGGCGTCGTGGGCCTTGCCGTCGCGCAGGACGACGGCGGTGCCGCTGCCGACCGTCTCGGTGTACGGCGAGACGCTGCCGAGGAAGTCGGAGAACTTCGAGGGCCGGATCGTCACGTGCTGCACGACGACGGTCGTGGCCTTCACCGGGCCGCCGTCGGTGGTCACGGCCGCCCGGCCGTCCATCGCCACCCGCCAGCCCTTGTCCGGCGCGGACCAGGTGAAGGTGTAGCGGGAGGCCGGGAAGCGCACCGTGCGCTCGTTGACCGGCTCCCCGCCCGCGGGGGCGGGACCGAACCGGAAGCCGATGTCCCGGGCGTCGGTGGCCTTCGGCGCGGCGGCCAGCGCGCGCTCGGGCAGCACGTACAGGTTGTGGGGAGCGGGCCGGCCGCGGTCGCGCTGATAGGCGCGGGGGGCGTCCTCGGGCGGCAGCGCGTACAGCGGCGCGGCCTTCAGCGGCGGTTTCAGGCCGGAATGCGAGCCGGAGTAGGCGAGGGCCGGCCGGCCGAACTGGCGGAGCAGCTCGATGTCGGACTCCCGGGCGCTGCGCACGGGTCCGATCCGTTCGGGCAGGTCGGAGGAGTAGACGGCGAGCAGCCGGGTCTGGCCGGCCTCCACCTGCTCGACGTAGACGAGGTCGGCCGCGCCGAGGCCGGTGTGGGGGCGCGCCGGGGGCACGTTGTCGATCTTGACGGCGAGCACGGGCGCGGGATCGGCCGGCAGTCCCGTGAAGGGGGACCGTTCCTGGGTAGGTGCGGGAGTGGTCGGCTTCGGCGTCGGGGCCGGCTCGGTGGCGCCGCCGTCGGAGCATCCGTAGAGCCCGGCGGTCATCACCGCGCACAGTGCCACGGTGACGGCTGCGCCGGGCCGTTTGCGTCGGTGTGCGTCAGCCATCGGGTCCACTCTCCGTCTCCAGTGTGGACCACAGTCGCGCGAGTGGTTACAAATAGCCGATGCTCTACTGAATCGGGGGCCGCCGGTGTTCTACCACCTGCTGAAGTACGTTCTGCTCGGGCCGCTGCTGAGGCTGCTGTTCCGGCCTCGGATCGAGGGGCTCGAACACGTCCCGGAGGAAGGCGCGGCGATCGTCGCCGGAAACCACCTGTCGTTCTCCGACCACTTCCTGATGCCCGTCGTGCTCAAGCGGCGGATCACCTTCCTCGCCAAGCAGGAGTACTTCACCGGTCCGGGGATCAAGGGTCGGCTGACCGCGGCGTTCTTCCGCAGCGCCGGGCAGATTCCGGTCGACCGCTCCGGCAAGGAGGCCGGGCAGGCGGCGATCCGCGAGGGGCTCGGGGTGCTGTCGAAGGGCGAGCTGCTCGGGATCTATCCGGAGGGCACCCGCTCGCACGACGGGCGGCTCTACAAGGGCAAGGTCGGCGTCGCCGTCATGGCGATCACGGCCGGGGTGCCGGTGATCCCGTGCGCGATGGTCGGCACCTTCGAGATCCAGCCGCCCGGCCAGGTCGTGCCGAAGGTCCGGCGGGTCACCATCCGCTTCGGGGCGCCCCTGGACTTCTCGCGGTACGCCGGCATGGAGGGCGAGAAGGCGGCGGTCCGCGCGGTGACGGACGAGATCATGTACGAGATCCTGGCGCTGTCGGGTCAGGAGTACGTCGACGACTACGCGGCCACGGTGAAGGCCGCGGAGGAGCAGGCGAAGGCGGGGAACGCCGGGCCTCCGCGAAAGTTCCCGCGCCGGGGACGCTGACGGCGGATCCGCGCACGGCGAAAGACCCTGGGGCCGCGCACACGACCGCCGTAGCGTCGCGCGCATGGCAAAGGGAAACGCATTCGTACTCGGAGCGACAGGACAGGTGGGGCGGGCGGCCGTACGGGCGCTCGTCGCGGACGGATGGGAGGTGACGGCGGCCTCGCGGCGCGGCGGCCGGGACGGGAGGTGGCCGACGGAGGTCCGTTCCGTGGCGGTGGACCGGAACGAGGAGGGCGCGCTCGCCGCGGCGCTCGGCGACGGCTGTGACGTGCTGGTGGACATCGTCGCCTACGGCGGCGCGCACGGGCGGCAGTTGACCGGGCTCGCCGACCGGATCGGCTCGGCGGTGGTGATCTCCAGCGGCGCGGTCTACGAGGACGAGCGGGGGCGCAGCTTCGACACCCAGGACGAGCCGGGCGGTTTCCCCGCCTATCCGCTGCCGATCCCGGAGGACTGGCGGACGGTCGCCCCGGGGGACACCTCGTACAGCACGCGGAAGGTGGCGCTGGAGGAGGAACTGCTCGCGGCGGGCGAGGCACTGCCGACGACGGTGGTGCGGGCCGGCGCCATCCACGGGCCGTACTGCCCCGGGCCGCGCGAGCTGTGGTTCGTCAAGCGGGCACTCGACGCACGGCCGGTGCGGGTCCTCTCGTACGGCGGCGCCTCGCGGTTCCACCCCGTCCATGTGGACAATCTGGCGGAGCTGATCCGGCTGGCGGCGGCGAACCCGGGCAGCCGGGTGCTCAACGGGGCCGATCCGACGGCCCCGACGGTGGCGGAGATCGGCCGCGCGATCGACGCCGTGATGGGTGTGCGGAGCGAGACGGTCCTGATCGATGGGCCCCCGGTGGACACGGTGGGGCTCACCCCGTGGACCGGGGGCGACCATCCGATCGTCTACGGGATGACGGCGGCGGAGAAGGAGTTGGGGTACCGGCCGGTGGTGTCGTACGAGGAGTCCCTGCCGGCGACGGTCGAGTGGCTGACGGAGCGGCTGGGTTCCGGCCGGGAGTGGCGGGAGGCCTTCCCTGGTCTGGCGAAGTACCAGGTGGACTTCTTCGACTACGCGGCCGAGGACGCCTGGCTGGCCTCGCGTTGACGCATGGGAGGGGCGGACCGCTCGGCGGACCGCCCCTCCCCCGTCATCCGGTGCCTACGGCTTCGGCGTGGCGTGCGGCGCGCACGTCACGTCCTCGCTGTCGAGCCTGCCCGTCAGCAGGTACGCCTCCACCCGCGTGTTCAGGCACGGGTTGGCGACGTTGGTGATGCCGTGCGAGCCGGCATCCTTCTCGGTGATCAGGCGCGAGCCCTTGAACCGCTTGTGCAGCTCGACCGCTCCGGCGTACGGAGTGGCCGCGTCGCGCTCGGCCTGGGTGATGAGCACCGGCGGCAGGCCCTTGCCGGTCCGCACCTCGGTGGGGCGCTGGCGCGGGGTGGACCAGGTGGCGCAGGGCAGGTTCATCCAGGCGTTGGACCAGGTCATGAAGGGGTACTTCTCGTGGAGCCGGCTGTTGTCGCGGTCCCACTTCTTCCAGCTGGTCGGCCAGGGGGCGTCGGCGCACTCGACGGCGGTGTAGACCGCGTTGCCGTTCTCGGAGGCGACGTTGCCCGCGGTGTCGGTGAGGTCGGCCCCGGCCGCGTCGATCAGCGGCTGCGGGTCACCGGCGGCGTACGCGCTCCAGGCCTCGGCGACGGGCACCCACATGGAGTCGTAGTAGGGCGCGTTCTGGAAGAAGCCGATGAGTTCGGCCGGGCCGACCTTGCCGCCGAGCGGGTTCTTCTTGGCGGTGGCGCGCAGGGTCTCCCACTGCTGCCGGACCTCGGCGGTGGTGTCGCCGAGGTGGAAGGTGGCGTCGTGCTGGGCGACCCAGGTCATCCAGTCCTCGAGCCGGCCCTCGAAGGCGATGTCCTGGTCGAGGTTGGCCTCGTACCAGATCTTGCGGGTCGACGGATTGACGACGCTGTCGAGCACCATGCGGCGGACGTGCGTGGGGAAGAGCGTGCCGTAGACGGCGCCGAGGTAGGTGCCGTAGGAGACGCCCACGAAGTTGAGCTTCTTCTCGCCGAGCGCGGCGCGGATGACGTCGAGGTCGCGCGCGGTGTTGAGGGTGTTGATGTACGGCAGGATGTCGCCGCTCTTCTCCGCGCAGCCCGCGGCGTACTCGGCGGCGAGCTTGCGCTGCGCGAGCTTGTCGGCCTCGCTGTCGGGGACCGGGTCGAGCTTCGGGCCCTTGACGAACTCGGTCGGGTCGACGCAGGAGATGGGGGCCGAGTGGCCGACGCCGCGCGGGTCGAAGCCGACGAAGTCGTACGCCTTGGCGGCGCCCGCCCAGATCTTGTTCTGGGTGGTGACGCGGCGCGGGAAGCGCAGGCCGGAACCGCCGGGGCCACCGGGGTTGTAGAGCAGCGCGCCCTGGCGCTCGGCTGGGGTGCCGGTGGCGCCGATGCGGTCGACGGCGATCTTGATCTGCTTGCCGTTCGGCCTGCTGTAGTCGACCGGGACGGTGACCCAGCCGCAGGCGATGGGCTTCTCCAGGCCCCAGTCGGCCGGGCAGTCCTGCCAGTCGATGCCCTGCCGCGCCGCCCGCTCGGCGGCGACGGCGACGCCGCGCGCCTCCGCGTCCGGCCGGTGGCGGCTGTCGGCGGTGGCGGCCGGGGCTGCCAGCGCCCCGGCCATGAGCGTGCCCGCTATGAGAGTGCCGGCCGAGCCGAGCACCGCGGTGCGTCCCACGTGGTTCCTCCCCCTGATGGATGTCGGTCTGTCCGGGGGATCCTTTCGTCAGTGGGGCACGCGGCGAAAGGTCGTCCTGGTGTTTCTTTGCCGAACCAATAACCGGAGTGCGGTGTACCGCTGAGCGGTGAACTCAGCACGGAGCGAGGGTGCTCAGCGCTTCGTCGAGGATGCCCAGCGCCGCGTCGAGGGTGCGGCGCAGCTGGAGGGCGTCCGGGGCGACGGCGGTGACCAGGGCGGCGGGTCCGGCGAGCGGGGCGAGGACGGCGTTCTCGGCGAGCAGCCGGACCTCCACCGGCTTCGACGCGAACTCCTCGTCCACGACCAGAAGTTGGCCGACCGCCCGATGGCCGGCGAGGACCGCGCCGCCGTCCCAGCCACCGGGGGCGCCGGGTCCGTACGCCATCTCCTGGTCGAGCAGGGGCCGTCCCGCGCGACGGACGGTGAGGCGGGTGACGAGCGTGCCGGTCTCCTCGCCGTGGCGGCCGAGGATCTGTTCCTCGCGCAGTACGAGCCGTGCGGTCGGGGCGAGTTCGACGGTGGTCCGCATCCGCAGGTGGGAGCCGTGCGCGGAGATGAGCTGTTCGGGCAGCCAGCGCAGTACGGCGCCGTCCCCGACGGTGAGCCGGATGTCGTACGTGGCGGGTTCGGCGGCGCGGCCGGGGAGGGCGACGGTCGCGGCGGCCGAGTCGACCAGGAGCCGGGCTCCGTCCCGTACCTCCGTCTCGATCGCCAGCCGGTCACCGCCGAGCGGCGCGCTCATCGCGCCGACGACGGTGACGCGGGTGCAGGGGCTGGTGGTCCGGGTACGGCGGACGGCGAGGGGGCCGTCGCTCTCCAGGACGGGCAGTCCGCCGTCGGCGTCGGCGACGATCCGGGCGGTGGCGCGCAGGCTCATGCGGACCAGGCGGCGAGCCGCTCGCGGACCCAGTCGGCCACGGGGGCGACACCGTCCTCGCCGGTGAGCGAGGTGAAGGCGACGGGCAGGTCGCCGCGCTGCACCTTGGCGTCGCGGGCCATGCGCTCCAGGTCGGAGCCGACGTAGGGGGCGAGGTCCGTCTTGTTGACGACGAGCAGGTCGGCGCTGGTCACGCCGGGGCCGCCCTTGCGGGGGATGTCGTCGCCGCCCGCGACGTCGATGACGAAGATCTGGGCGTCGACGAGGCCCTTGGAGAAGGTGGCGGTGAGGTTGTCGCCGCCGGACTCGACCAGGATCAGGTCGAGCGGGCCGACCGTGTCCTCCAGCTCCTCGACGGCTTCCAGGTTGGCGGAGATGTCGTCGCGGATCGCGGTATGCGGGCAGGCGCCGGTCTCGACGGCCTGGATGCGCTCGGGGGGCAGGACGGCGTTGCGGAGCAGGAACTCGGCGTCCTCGCGGGTGTAGATGTCGTTGGTGACGACGGCGATGGACAGCTGGTCGCGCAGGGCCCGGCAGAGCGCGGCGACGGTGGCGGTCTTGCCGGAGCCGACGGGTCCGCCGAGTCCGATGCGCAGGGCGCGCCGGGTCCCGTCGGGGCGGTGGGCGTCGGCGGAGACGGCGCCGGCGTGATCATGGGAGTGGTCGAGGTGCATGGCTCTCCTGGGAGTGTTCAGGGCACTGAGGGCGCTCAGGACGCGAAGAGGCGGACGGGCCAGGCCGCGTGCTGTTCGGCGGTGATGTCGAGGAGGGGCGCGGAGGCGGCGGGCAGCGCGTCGACGCCCTGCCGGGCGGCGGTGGCCGCTTCCTCGGCGACCCGGTCCATGGCCGGGGCGAGGCGGGCGAGGACGGCGGTGGCCTGGAAGGGGTCCAGGCCGAGGAGGCGTACGGCCGCGGTGGCGGGACCGCTGACGGTCTCGTACGCGACGCAGTGCGCGGCGTCCTCGGGGCCGAGGCCCGCGGCTCGGGCGGCGGTGCCGAGGACGACCGGCTGGTGGGCGCCGCGCGGGAAGGCGGCGGCGAGGGAGTCGAGTTCGGGGCAGGGCCAGGCGGCCCGGGCCGCCCGCATCATCTGCCGGCCGAGCTTGCGGGCGGCGGCGCGCAGGGCGGGTGCGGGGGTGCGGGCGTCGGCGGCGGCGTCGAGCGCGTACGGGTCGAGGCCGCGCGCGGCCGCGGCGGCGAGGGCCGCCGCGGTGAGACCACTGGTGTGCAGCCGGCCCCGGCAGAACGCGGCGAGGCTCGGCGCGTCCGTGATCCGGCCGGCCCTGACGGCGGCCTCGGCTCCGCCGGAGTGGGCGTGCCCGCCGGCGGGGAAGCGCCCGTCGGCGAGCACGAGAAGGGCGGCGCGACTGCTCATGACCCACCCATCAGAAGAGGAAGTAGCGCTGGGTCATGGGAAGTTCGGCGGCGGGCGCGGGCTCGACCGGTGCACCGTCGATCGTCACCGTGAAGGTGTCGGCGTCGACCTCGACGCGGGGTAGCGCGTCGTTCTCCCGCATGTCCGCCTTGGTGACCCGGCGGGTGTTCTTGATGGCGACGAACGTCTTCTCCAGGCCGAGGCGTTCGGGGAGATCGTCCTCGATCGCCGTCTGGGTCACGAAGGTGAGGGAGTTCGCCGCGGGAGCCTTGCCGAGCGCCCCGAACATCGGGCGCGGCAGGATGGGCTGGGGCGTGGGGATGGAGGCGTTGGCGTCGCCCATCTGGGCGTAGGCGATCTGCCCGCCCTTGAGGACGATCAGTGGCTTCACCCCGAAGAACGCGGGTTCCCACAGGACGAGGTCGGCGAGCTTGCCGGTCTCGACCGAGCCGATCTCGTGGTCGAGTCCCTGCGCGACCGCCGGGTTGATCGTGTATTTGGCGACATAGCGGCGGGCGCGGTGGTTGTCGGCGCGGTGGTCCCCGGGCAGGGCGCCTCGGTGCTTCTTCATCACGTGCGCGGTCTGCCAGGTCCGCATGATCACTTCGCCGATGCGGCCCATGGCCTGTGAGTCGGAGGAGATGATCGAGATGGCGCCGAGGTCGTGCAGGTGATCCTCGGCGGCGATGGTCGAGGGCCGGATCCGGGATTCGGCGAAGGCCAGGTCCTCCGGGACGGCCGGGTTCAGGTGGTGGCAGACCATCAGCATGTCGAGGTGTTCCTCGATGGTGTTGACGGTGTGCGGCCGGGTCGGGTTGGTGGAGCTGGGCAGGACGTACGGCTCGGACACCACGGTGATGATGTCCGGCGCGTGCCCGCCGCCCGCGCCCTCGGTGTGGTACGCGTGGATGGTGCGTCCGGCGATGGCGGCGAGGGTGTCGCCGACGAAGCCCGCCTCGTTCAAGGTGTCGGTGTGGATGGCGAGTTGGGCGCCGGTCTCGTCGCAGACGCGCAGGCACGCGTCGATGACGGCCGGGGTCGCGCCCCAGTCCTCGTGGATCTTGAACCCGAGGGCGCCGCCCCGCAGCTGGGAGTGCATCGCCTCGCGGGACATCGTGTTGCCCTTGCCCAGCAGGCCGATGTTGACCGGGGAGTTCTCCAGCGCCGCGAACATCCGGGCGAGGTGCCAGGGTCCCGGGGTGATGGTGGTGGCCTTGGTGCCCTCCGCGGGGCCCGTGCCGCCACCGACGAGGGTGGTGATCCCGGAGGCGAGGGCCTCGTCGATGACGGTCGGCGAGATGAAGTGGACGTGGGCGTCGATGCCGCCCGCGGTGACGATCCGGCCGTTGCCCACGATCACTTCGGTCTCGGGGCCGATGATCAGGTCCGGGTGGACGCCGTCCATGGTGTCGGGGTTGCCGGCCTTGCCGAGGGCGGTGATCCGGCCGTCGCGGATGCCGATGTCGGCCTTGACCACACCCCAGTGGTCGATGACGACGGCGCCGGTGATGACGGTGTCGGGGGCGCCTTCGGCGCGGGTCGTGCGGGCCTGGCCCATGGACTCGCGGATGACCTTGCCGCCGCCGAAGACGGCCTCGTCGCCGGCGCGGCCGGGTCCGCCGGATCGGTCCTCCTCGATCTCGACGAGCAGGTCGGTGTCGGCGAGCCGGATGCGGTCGCCGGTGGTGGGGCCGAACAGGTCGGCGTACACGGCGCGGTGCAGCTCAGGCACGGTCGGCTCCGTTCGCGTCGGGGGAGCCGGCGGCCGCGTCGAGCGGGCCCGCGGTCTCGCCGCGCAGGCCGGGGACGATCCGGGCGCCGGCCAGCGGGACCAGTTCGACCTCGACGGGGATGCCGGGCTCGAAGCGCACGGCGGTACCGGCGGCGATGTGGAGGCGTCGGCCGCGCGCGGCGGCGCGGTCGAAGGCGAGGCCGGGGTTGGCCTCGGCGAAGTGGTAGTGGGAACCGACCTGGACGGGCCGGTCGGCGGCGTTGAGGACGGTGAGGCGGGTGACGGGCCGTCCCTCGTTGAGGGCGACGGGACCGTCACCGAAAAGGATCTCTCCGGGAATCATCGGGGGTGTCCCTGCCTCACGCGATCGGGTCATGGACGGTGACGAGCTTGGTGCCGTCGGGGAAGGTCGCCTCGACCTGGACGTCGTGGATCATCTCGGGGATCCCGGGCATGACGTCGTCGCGGGAGAGGACCTTACGGCCGGAGGCCATGAGCTCCGCGACGGTACGGCCGTCCCGGGCGCCCTCCAGGATGTGGGTGGTGATCAGGGCGACGGCCTCGGGGTGGTTGAGCTTCACCCCGCGTGCCCTGCGCTTCTCGGCCACGTCCGCCGCGACATGAATGAGCAGGCGTTCCTGCTCGTGCGGGGTCAGTTGCACGCTTCCACCTCACTGTCGTCCACCGGGCGGTTCTCCCGGACAGCAGCGGACCCTACCGATCTTCAACACACTGTTGAGCTGCGGCGACGGGCTGCTGGGCCAGACATTGCACGTTAGGGCGGAAGTTTTTCCGGCGCGTTAACTCGGGCTTTGCGTCTCCATGGACATGAGCCCGCGAAGGCCGTCCTCCAGGATGTCGACGCTCACATCGCCGAAGAGCGCCTGCTGGGCGATGAAGCCCTGGGCGGTGGCGATGAGGGTGCGCGCGACCCGGTCGGCAGGGACGTCCGCCGCCATGAGCCCGTTCGCGCGACAGGCCTCGACGAGACCTCCCCAGATCTCGCGCATGCCGTGGTAGCCCTGGGAGAGGATCCGGAACAAGTGCTCGTTCCGCAGGGTCTCGGACCAGACCTGGAGGATGAGCCGCGCGAAGGCAGCGGTCCCCTCCGGGGATCCGCTCTTCCAGGACGAGCCGGAGCACCGAGCCGAGCAGGACGTCTGGAGTAGGCGGCGGTGTGGTCTTCGATGCCTCCTCGAAGGCGCCGCGGATCCCCTCGAACGCCTCCGCCGCGATGGCGGCGATCAGCTCCTCCTTGCCGCGGAAGTAGCGGTAGACGGCGCCGGCGGACAGCCACCTCCTCAGAATCGAGGGCGTCATGTCTGCCACCGCCAGCCGCAAGACCCTCGCGGTGCTGGTGCTGATCCCCGCCGTCGCGGCCCTGGTCCTGTGGGCCTTCGCCTGGCCCGCCGCCCGGATCGCCCCTCGCGACCTGCCGGTCGGCGTCGCGGGACCGGCCACCGCCACCGCCTCCCTGGAGCAGCGCCTCACCGAGCGGGGCGGGGCCTTCGAGGTCCATCGCTACGACTCCGAGGCCGCCGCCCGTGCGGCGATCGGCGACCGGGCCGTATACGGCGCGGTGATCGTCACCCCGCGAGGCCCCGAGCTGCTGACCGCGTCCGCCGCGAGCCCCCTGGTCGCCGGACTGCTGCGCGAGGCCGTCTCCGCCCAGGCCCCGGCCGGCACGCCGATGAAGGTGACGGACGTCGTCCCGGTCCCGGTCGGCGATCCGCGTGGCAGCGCGTTCGGGGCGAGCCTCTTCCCCCTGATCCTGGCCGGCGCGGCCTCCGGCGCCGTGGTGACGCTGCTCGGCCTGCGCCGCACCCGCGCGGCCCTCGCCCTGGCCGGCGCGGCCGCGCTCGCCGGGATCGTCGGCGCCGCGCTCGGCCACAGCTGGCTCGGCGCGCTCACCGGCGACTGGTGGACGGAGGCCGGGGTCCTCGCGCTGACCGTGCTCGCCATCGGAGCGGCGCTCGCGGGACTCGCCGCGCTGCTGGGCAGGGTGGGCCTCGGCCTCGGAGCGCTCCTCATGATCCTGCTCGGCAACCCGTTCTCGGGCGTGGCGAGCGCACCCGAACTGCTCCCGGCCCCCGTGGGCGCGCTCGGTCAGTGGCTGCCCCCCGGCGCGGGCGGCTCGGCGCTGCGCTCGGTCGCCTTCTTCGACGGTGGCGGGGCGGCTGCGCCGCTCCTGGTCCTCGGGGTGTGGGCGGTCGCCGGTCTTGCGGCCCTCCTGCTCGACGGGCGGCGCGACCGGACGGCGGCCGCACCGGCGGCCACGACGGCGCCGGAGCCGGTGCCCGCCGGCTGACGCCGCTGACGTACGGCCGCGTGCCCCCGCCCTGGTTGACGGGGGCACGCGGCTTTCTCATGCGCCGGTGGCACCCGGGTCGCGGTGGCGGGCCGCGATGCCGAAGCGGCTCTGTTCACCGGGAGCGGACGCGTGGGTGTGGAGGGAGGAGACGGAGCTGACCACCGGCTCCTCCGGGGTTTCCCGCTCCGCCTCGAGTTTCTCCAGGTCAGCGGCGGAGACCAGCGCCACGAGCGGCTTGCCGTGCCGGGTCACGACGACCCGCTCGTCCCCGTACACCACACGGTTGATCAGGTCGGCGAGCTCTGCGCGTGCTTGCGTCACCGGAATCTCATAGGCCATGCTCCTCATCTTACGGAATGTACGTCCTGTACATTTTTGACGAAGACAGGAGGCCTCCCATGGATGCCCGCCACGTCCTTCCCGAGTTCACCGAGCGCACCGGCTCGGGAAGCCGGACCCTCGATCCGTACTCCAAGCTGCTGGAGGAGCGGATCGTCTTCCTCGGTACGCCGATCGACGAGACCTCGGCCAACGACGTCATCGCCCAGCTGCTGCACCTCGAGTACGCCGACCCGGACCGGGACATCTCGCTCTACATCAACTCCCCCGGCGGTTCCCTCAGCGCCATGTCCGCGATCTACGACACGATGCAGGTCGTCACCTGCGACGTGGAGACCACCTGCCTCGGCCAGGCGGCCTCCACCGCGGCCGTGCTCCTCGCGGCCGGAGCGCCCGGGAAGCGGCTCGCACTGCCCGGCGCGCGGGTCGTGCTCCAGCAGCCCACGACGGACGAGCCGTTGCGGGGGCAGCTCAGCGATCTCGACATCCAGGCAAGGGAATTGCTCCGTCTGCGCGCGATGGTGGCCGGGATGCTGGCGACCCACACCGGCCGGAGCCGTGAGCGGATCGACGCCGACATCGACCGCGTCACCGTTCTCGACGCCTCGGCCGCGACCGCGTACGGTCTGGTGGATCACGTCGTCCAGAACCGCGCGGCGTCCGGCGGCGCCGGGGCGAGGTGAGCGGGAGATGGTTCCCGAGCCGCCGCCACTGCCCGCCCTGACGCGCGCCGAGGGCGAGTTCGTCGACGCCTACCTCGATGTCGTCGATCTGCTGGGACGCATCAATCCATCCAGGGCATCGCATACCTATGGGGCGCTGCGCGCGGCACAGGCCCTGGTGGGGCGGGCGACCGCGCTGCGCGAGGCGCTGACGGTGATGCACGGACGCGGCGAGAGCGAGGTGCACGCGGAGACATTGGCCCGTGCGCTGCGGACGTTGGACGGGGAGCGCCGCGCGGAGCGGGTCACCGTGCCGGGAACATCCGCGAGTTGACACATCCGCGTGTCGTGTCGAGGTCCACTCGGGGCATCGTGGCGGCAGAAACCCTCCCCCGTTCGGCGTAGTCGACGAATCGACTTATGTGCGGGGTGAGTTGCGCAGCAGGTGTACACATCTGGTGGAATCGGGCGTTCCGTCGCTGGTGCGAGCCTCGTCGGCCAAACCCCGCGGAGTCAATAAACATATCTGTCCACCCAAATGGATCAGTCGTGAGCAGCCTCACATAGTGTCGTTTCAGCTCGGATTTCGCCCTGAAAGTGGGTCAAGATCCCTCACGACGACAAGCCCCCGCCACCGCGGCGGGGCGGTCCGGGCGGACGCCGAGTCCTGCCGCCGTCCCGGATGTCTGGTCGACAGGAGTGGATCGGCAGGAGTGGAGGACCCGAGCAGTACGGGACGGCCGCCCAGTGGGGCCGTTCCTCGGGGTGAAGCCGCAGCCGCGGCCGGGCGACTTCGCCAGCCCGAACCCGACAGGTCATCCTTCACAGGCGGCTGACGAAGGGTTGCGCATGACTGCGCAGATTCATGTCCCGTCCCTGCTGTCCCGGGCCGGAGCCGTCTCGGCTCTCACCCTCGCCGCCGTCGGCGGCACGATGCTGGCCCCAGGTGTCACCTCGGAGGCCCAGGCCGCGACCTCGTACGCCGGCAAGGCGCTGAACATCGCGGCCTCGAAGAAGGGATCGCCCTACAAGTACGGAGCGTCCGGGCCGAACCGGTTCGACTGCTCGGGGCTCACGCTCTACTCGTACAAGAAGGCGGGCAAGTCGCTGCCCCGTACCGCGCAGCAGCAGTACAACAAGACCCGACACATCTCCGCCTCCAGCAGGCAGCGGGGGGACCTGGTCTTCTTCCACTCGGGTGGAAGGGTCTACCACGTGGGCATCTACGCCGGGAGCAACAAGATCTGGCACTCGCCGAAGCAGGGTTCCTGGGTGAAGCTCGACAGGATCTGGTCGTCCAAGGTCTATTACGGCCGGGTCCGATGACCGCCGGGGGGTGTGGTGGCGCCGCCGCACCCCCTCCACAGCCGGCTCAGTTCCCCGCGAGGGGAGCCGACAGAAGGGTCAGGCCCAGGGCGGCGAGCGCGCCGCCCGTCACCCCCTGCACGGTCCTCGCCGTGCGCGGTCGGCGCAGCCAGTGGCCGAGCCGGTCCACCAGAACGGCCACCAGGGGGAACCAGAGCAGGGCCAGCAGCACCACGATCGACGCGAGGAGCAGCGTGCGCGGCACGACCGCGACGCCCTCCGGCACGAACTGCGGCAGCAGGCTCAGGAACAGCACCGGCGCCTTCGGGTTCAGCACGTTCGCCAGGAACCCCTGGCGCAGCGCGCGGGACACCTTCGCCTCCCCCGCGCGGTCGGCCGGCGGCTCGCCCGTCGCCCGCAGCGCGCCCCGCAGCGCCTGGACGCCGAGGTACAGCACATAGGCGCCACCGGCGATCTGCAGGACCCGGTAGAGCGAGGGCACGGCGAGCAGTACGGCCGCGAGCCCCGCCACCGCGAGGGCGGTGTGCACCAGAAGGCCGCCCGCCACGCCGACGGCCGAGGCCACCCCGGCCCGCCGGGAGGCGAGAGCACTGCGTACGACGACGGCGAAGTCCGCGCCCGGCATGGCCACCATGCCCGCCGCGACCCCGATGAAGGCGATCAGCTGTCCGTCCATGCCCCTCAGCGTGCCTGCCGGGAGCCTTTAGTGTGTACTGGCAATCTTGTGGGTCTGCCCAAAGGAATCCTTTATGCAGGATCTGGTGCGGCTCGCGGCGCTGGTGGCCGTCGCCGAGGACGGCTCGATCACCCGGGCCGCCGCCCGGCTCGGCTACACCGCGCCCGCGCTCTCCCAGCAGCTCGCCAAGCTGGAGCGGGAGGCGGGGGCCGCGCTGCTCGTCCGGCATCACCGGGGCGCCCGGCTGACGCCCGCCGGTGAACTGCTCGTCACCCGGGCGCGCCGGGTCCTCGACGAGATGGAGCGGGCGCGTCACGAGCTGGCGCAGCTCAGCGGGCTCTCCGGCGGGCGACTGCGGGTGGGCACCTTCACCACGGTGGGCATCCATCTGCTGCCACCGGTCCTCAGCGCGTTCCGCCGGGCCCACCCGGACGTGGAGCTGACGGTCGCCGAGTACGAGCCGCCTGGCGGGGTGGTCGCGGTGGCGGAGGGCCAGGCCGATCTGGCGCTCACCCACGCCTACGAACCCGCGGAGTCCGCCCCGCTGCCGCCGGGTGTCGTACTGGAGCCCCTGCTCGTCGAGGAGTTGGTCCTGGTCACGGCCCCGGGCCATGTGCTGGCGGAGGGCTCGGGCCGGCTGCCGATCGCGGAGCTCGCCGGTCAGCCGTTGATCAGCAGCGCACCGGACCATCCGCCGAGGCGGGGTGTGGAGGGCGCCCTCGCCCGGGCCGGCGCGACCCCGTCGGTCGTCTGCCGGACGCCGGGCTACGCGCTGGTGTGCGCGCTCGTCAGCGCGGGGCTCGGAGTGGCGGTGGTGCCGGAGATGGTCGCCGCGATGGCGTCGTCGCCGCTCGGCGTACGGACGTTGGAGCCGACGTCGTTCCGCCGGACGATCTCGGTGGCGCACCGCGGAGAGCAATCGGGCCCGGCGGCGCGGTCACTGCGGGCACTGCTGCGCGCCGGCTTCGCCCGGGGCGCGCACGTGCAGTAAGCCGGAGCGCGTACGTGCCGGTGCCGTACGTGTGCCGGTGCCGTACCGGCTACGAGCCACGCGGCAGATCGGCGTACGGCGTAACATCACGGCCACCCCGGGCGGACCCCGGGCCCGTCACGCTGCCCAGCCACCCCAGAGCCACGCTGTGCAGGCCGCCCGCCCTGACGGTGGGTGCTGACGCCCTCCCGCCTACGCTGCTGCCATCGGCCAACTGAGCGGCTGATCAAGGGTTTCAGGGGGGGGACAAGTGCAGATGGACAACGCGACTGAGGTGTTCCCACCACTGCAGGCGGACGATCCGTCCGTGGTGGCGGGTTATCGCCTCGCCGCTCGGCTCGGGGCGGGCGGCATGGGCCGGGTCTACCTGTCGCACACACCGGGCGGCCGACCGGTGGCGATCAAGGTCGTACGGCCGGAGCTGGCCGACGACGCGACCTTCCGGCAGCGGTTCCGCCGGGAGATCAAAGCAGCCCGACGAGTCCGGGGCGCGTACACCGCCGAACTGATCGACGCCGACGCGGACGGCGTACCGCCCTGGCTGGCGACGCTCTACGTGCCCGGGCCGTCCCTGGCCGAGGCGGTCGCCCGGCGTGGACCTCTGCCGGTGCCGGCAGTGCTGTGGCTGATGGCGGGCGTCGCCGAGGCGCTCCAGGCCATCCACGGTGCGGGAATCGTGCACCGGGACCTGAAGCCGTCGAACGTGCTGCTGGCCGCCGACGGGCCGCGGGTGATCGACTTCGGCATCTCCCTCGCCTCTGACGTCACCTCGCACACAGCAACGGGCACCGCCATCGGCACGCCCTCGTACATGGCTCCCGAGCAGGCGTCGGCGGGCGAACTCACGGCGGCGACAGACGTCTTCGCGCTCGGTCAGACGGCAGCCTTCGCGGCACTGGGCGAGCCGCTGTACGGCGACGGCCCCTCGGTCAGCGTGCTGTACCGCATCGTGCACTCCGAACCCGACCTGTCCCGGCTTCCCACCCAGCTCCGCCCGCTGATCGCCCGATGCCTGGCCGCCGATCCGGAGGAGCGGGCCACGCCGGCGGAGGTCGTCGAGTGGTGCCGGCAACGACTCGGCCGGGACGCCGAGGCAGGGGCGGGTCCGGCCGTCTGGCGGGAGGTCATGGGGCCGGCGCGTACGGTTCCGGCTCCGGTCCCCGATCCCACCCCGGTGCACACGCTGCCGCTGGTCCCACGGCCGAAGCCGGCGGGGCCGGCCGAGCGGCGGGCCCGCAGGTGGCACACCGCGCTCATCACTGCCGCCGCCGTCGCGGCGGGAGCCCTCCTCCTGACAGGTCTGACATGGACGATCATGGACGCTGCGGACCGGCTCCGCGACCGTCAGGTGTCCGCGTCCAAGACGCCTGGTCCGACGGCGTCGCATTCGGCGTCGGTCTCGGGCTCGGAGGACGGCGGCCGGACACCAGGGGCGTCGCGCCCCTCTTCGAACGCGCCCAAGGCGCCCCGGGCCGTCCCGTACGCCTTCCAGTGGCTGGACGAGAAGAACTCCTTGGACATGAGGGAGCCCGTCGCGCGCAAGGACCGCAAGGGGGACATCCGCTTCGTCTGCGAAGAGTCCTGCGCGCTGGAGAGCGACACCAGCCTGATCACCCTGTACTACGGAGAGCCGGGGGCCTCCCTCGACGAGTGCCGCAGCGCCCTCACCGCCGCCGAGAGCCGCAGCCTCCCGCTGGTCATGGCGGCAGCCGGCAGCGAGATCTGCATCAAGCACCCCTCCGGAGACATCGCGCTGTTCGTCGTCCAGACGAAGTCGACCGCCCTGCCGAAGAGCGGGTCCAGCTTTATGACCGTGGACATGACGGTCTGGCGAGCCTCCTAGGGTCCGATGCGAGCCGCAGGGTCAGCCGCATGCAGTCCGCCGGCCCTGCCTCGCCGCTTGCGGTGGGCGCCCCAGCCGGCACACCCCCTAGAGTGCGGCCGAGGCCACTCCCCGGTTCGGGGAGGCGGTCCAGGGGAGGTTGATCCAGACCGTCTTGCCGCCGTCGTCGGTCGGGGTGACCGAGAGGCGGCCGCCCGCCTCCGCCGCCAGGAAGCGGATGATGACCATCCCCCGCCCGTTGTCCTGCTGCACCGCCGCCGGAAGCCGCTTGGGCCAGCGAGGATGACTGTCGGTGACCCCGATGTGCAGCTGCTCCTCGCGCTCCAGCCGGACCTCGACGGTGAAGGTGGGGGACTGTCCGAACGTGTGCTGGACGGCGTTGGTGGCCAGCTCCGAGACGATCAGCCGGACCGTGTCGGCGGTGTCGCCCGCCTCCGCGAGCCCCCAGCCGGTCAGGACCTCGGCGACATATCTCCGGGCGGCGGACACCGAGGCGGGATCGCTCGGCAGAGTGACGGATGCTTCTTGGTGGTCTGCCATGGCGACGCTGTCCCTTTCCCACCGGGCCCGGCCCGGATTGCACTACGCGTCAGACTGCCACCGATCGTGTCGCCCTGTGCGGCGATCCACCAAGATATGGGCATATGTGTCGCTCGAAGCGGTGAACTCTGCTACGAGAGACCGTATTTGGGCCGCGATCAGGAGGCCGGTGGCGCGGTGCGGACGATCGTCTCCACCGCCCGGTCGATCTGCGCGCCGGTCAGGTCGGCGCGGGCCGTCAGCCGCAGCCGCGAGATGCCGTCCGGGACGGACGGGGGCCGGAAGCAGCCCACCGCGAGCCCCTGTTCGCGGCAGTCGGCCGCCCACCGCAGCGCGGCTTCCGGCGAGGGAGCGCGCACCGAGACGACGGCCGCGTCCGGGCGGGCTGCGGTCAGTCCGGCGTCGGTGAGCATCCGGTGCAGCGTGGTGGCGACCGTGCGCGCGCCCTCGGCGAGGCCGGGCTCGCCGTGGATCAGTCGCAGGCTCGCGAGGGCGGCGCCCGCGGCGGCCGGGGCGAGCCCGGTGTCGAAGATGAACGTCCGGGCCGCGTTGATCAGATGCTCGACGACCCGGGCGGGCCCGAGTACGGCACCGCCCTGGCTGCCCAGCGACTTGGAGAGGGTGAGGGTGGCGACGACGTCCTCGTCGCCCGCGAGCCCCGCGGCGTGCAGGGCGCCCCGGCCGCCGTCGCCGAGGACGCCCAGGCCGTGGGCGTCGTCGACGACGAGGGCGGCGCCGTGGGCCCGGCAGGCCACGGCGAGCTCGGGCAGCGGGGCCTTGTCGCCGTCCACGGAGAAGACGGAGTCGGTGACGACGAGGGCCCGGCGGCCCTCGTGGGCGCGCAGGGTCTTGCGTACCGCCTCGGGGTCGGTGTGCGGGACGACGGCCGTCTCGGCGCGCGAGAGCCGGCAGCCGTCGACGATGGAGGCGTGGTTGCCGGCGTCCGAGACGATCAGCGAGTCGCGGCTGCTCAGCGCGGTGAGCGCGGCGAGGTTGGCGGTGTAGCCGGAGGAGAAGACGAGGGCCGCCTCGAAGCCGCAGAACTCGGCGAGTTCGCGCTCCAGCCGGGCGTGCAGCCGGGTGGTGCCGGTGACGAGGCGCGATCCGGTGGACCCGGCGCCCCAGCGCCGTGCCGCCTCGGCCGCCGCCTCCGTGATCTCCGGCCGGCGGGTCAGCCCGAGGTAGTCGTTGCTCGCCAGGTCGAGCAGCTCCGATTCGGCGGCGCGGGGCCTGAGCGTACGGACGAGACCCGCCCGCTCGCGCCGGCGTGCCTCGGCGTCGGTCCAGTCGAACGCGGTCCGGCGCGTGTCCTCGTCCCGGTGCATGGGGCAGTCCTTTTGTAGGCAGCGCACAGACCCTAACCTTCCGTGGCCGAGGTCAGGGTGTGGCCATGCACACACCTCAAACGGGCTCGTTTGTTCAGTTCCTCCTTGGCCGCGGGGTGTGCCGTAGGCCAGGATCAGCCCTTATGGACCTGCTGAACACGCTGGTGGACAAGGGGCTGCGGCGCGAGCTGCCGAGCCGTGAAGAAGCGCTCGCCGTACTGGCGACCTCCGACGACGAACTGCTCGATGTGGTGGCCGCGGCCGGCAAGGTGCGCCGCCAGTGGTTCGGGCGTCGGGTGAAGCTGAACTACCTGGTGAATCTGAAGTCCGGGCTGTGCCCGGAGGACTGCTCGTACTGTTCCCAGCGGCTCGGCTCCACGGCCGGGATCCTGAAGTACACCTGGCTGAAGCCGGACGAGGCGTCCCAGGCGGCCGCCGCCGGTGTCGCGGGCGGTGCGAAGCGGGTGTGCCTGGTGGCGAGCGGTCGCGGTCCGACGGACCGGGACGTGGACCGCGTCGGCAAGACCATCGAGGCGATCAAGGAGCAGAACGAGGGCGTCGAGGTCTGCGCCTGCCTCGGCCTGCTCTCCGACGGCCAGGCGGAGCGACTGCGTGAGGCGGGCGCCGACGCGTACAACCACAACCTGAACACGTCCGAGGGGACGTACGGGGAGATCACGACCACCCACACGTATCAGGACCGGGTGGACACCGTGCAGAAGGCGCACGCCGCCGGGCTCTCGGCCTGCTCCGGTCTGATCGCGGGCATGGGCGAGAGCGACGAGGACCTGGTCGACGTGGTCTACGCGCTGCGCGAGCTGGGCTCGGACTCGGTGCCGGTGAACTTCCTGATCCCGTTCGAGGGCACTCCGCTGGCGAAGGAGTGGAACCTCACCCCGCAGCGCTGTCTGCGGATCCTGGCGATGGTGCGGTTCGTCTGTCCGGACGTGGAGGTCCGCATCGCGGGGGGGCGTGAGGTGCATCTGCGTTCGATGCAGCCACTGGCGCTGCACATCGCGAACTCGATCTTCCTCGGCGACTACCTGACCAGCGAGGGCCAGGCCGGCCAGGCCGACCTGGACATGATCGCGGACGCGGGCTTCGAGGTGGAGGGCGCGGGCACGCCGACGCTGCCCCAGCACCGGGCGGACGCGCTCGCGGCGGCGCGGGCCGAGGCCGGGGCCGGCGGCTGCGGCTCGCACGCGGAGGCCGGCGGCGGCTGCGGTTCGCGGACGGAGGCGGAGGCAGGTGCGGGCGCGGGCTGCGGCGCGCACACCGGGGCCGGCGGCGGCTGTGGGCCGTGCGGGGGCCACGCGCCGCAGACGGAGGCCACGGAGACGGAGCCCGCCGAGGTGCCGGGTGCCCGTACCGA
Source organism: Streptomyces sp. NPDC003035 (assembly GCF_042888285.1). Classification (NCBI taxonomy): domain Bacteria; kingdom Bacillati; phylum Actinomycetota; class Actinomycetes; order Kitasatosporales; family Streptomycetaceae; genus Streptomyces; species Streptomyces sp. NPDC003035. Next base: position 614,942 of record NZ_JBIAPJ010000003.1, read on the forward strand.
CCTGGTGGCCGTACGCCGCCGGGGCCCCGGGACGGAGCTCGCGCCGAATGCGTAGCGACGAACTGCTGGCCCTGGACCGGGCGCACGTCTGGCATCCGTACGCCCCCATGCCGGGCCGTACGGACCCGCTGGTCGTCGAGTCCGCGTCCGGGGTACGGCTCCGGCTCGCCGAACCCGTGCACGGACAGACCGAGTTGATCGACGGCATGTCCTCGTGGTGGTCGGCGATCCACGGCTACAACCACCCCGTGCTCAACGAGGCGGCGTACGACCAGCTGAACCGGATGAGCCATGTCATGTTCGGCGGGCTCACCCACGAGCCTGCCGTCCGGCTCGCCACCCGCCTCGTGGAGATCACCCCCGCACCGCTCCAGCACGTCTTCCTCAGCGACTCGGGCTCGGTCTCCGTCGAGGTCGCGGCCAAGATGTGCCTGCAGTACTGGCGCTCGGTGGGCCGGCCCGGCAAGCAGCGGCTGATGACCTGGCGCGGCGGTTACCACGGGGACACCTGGCAGCCGATGTCGCTGTGCGACCCCGAGGGCGGGATGCACGAGCTGTGGTCGGGTGTGCTCCAGCGCCAGGTCTTCGTGGACGCGCCGCCGACCGCGTACGAGGAGTCGTACGCCCGGATGCTGCGGGAGCAGATCGCGCTCCACGCGGACGAGGTCGCCGCGGTGATCGTGGAGCCGGTGGTGCAGAACGCGGGCGGGATGCGGTTCCACTCGCCCGAGTATCTGCGCGTCCTGCGCGAGGCCTGCGACGAGCACGGCGTGCTGCTGATCTTCGACGAGATCGCGACCGGTTTCGGCCGCACGGGCACGCTGTTCGGCGCCGACCACGCCGGGGTCTCCCCCGATGTGATGTGTGTGGGCAAGGCCCTGACCGGCGGCTATCTGTCGATGGCGGCGACGCTCTGCACGACGCGGATCGCCGAGGGGATCTCCCGGGGCGAGGTTCCGGTGCTCGCGCACGGACCGACGTTCATGGGCAACCCGCTGGCCTCGGCCGTGGCCTGCGCGTCGCTCGATCTGCTGATGTCCCAGGACTGGGCGCTGGAGGTCAAGCGGATCGAGACGGGGCTCCGCGAGGGCCTCGCGGAGGCTCTCGCGGTGCCCGGTGTCCGGGACGTGCGGGTGCTCGGCGCCATCGGCGTCGTCCAGCTCGACCATGATGTCGACATGGCGGCGGCCACGGAGGCGGCGGTCCGGGCGGGCGTATGGCTGCGGCCGTTCCGCGACCTGATCTACACGATGCCGCCGTTCGTCACCGGCGACGCGGATCTGGCCCGCATCTGCGCCGCGGTGCGCGCGGCCGCGGCGGCGGGCTGACGACCGGGGCGCGGCCGGAGCACCGGAAGCCGGTCCGTGTCCGTGCCCCTCGGGTCCGGTGCGGGCCGGCTCGGCACACACCCCCACGGCCGTCCGGACGCGGGGGCGGAGAGAGGACTCGACACACACCATGAACGTCATCGTCGTCAGCGGTACGGGCACGGAGATCGGGAAGACGATCGTGACGGCCGCCGTGGCCGCCGTCGCCACCGCTCAGGGGCGGTCGGTCGCCGTGCTCAAGCCGGCGCAGACCGGGCTCGCGCCGGGCGAGCAGGGGGACGCGGACGAGGTCGTACGGCTCTCCGGAGCGCGGACGTCGGCCGAACTGGGGCGGTATCCCGAGCCGTTGGCGCCTGCCACGGCCGCCCGGCGGGCCGGGGCGGCGCCGGTCGGCCCGCGGGAGGTCGCCGAGGCGGCCGCGAAGCTCGCCGCCGAGTACGACCTGGTCCTCGTGGAGGGTGCGGGCGGCCTCCTTGTCCGGTTCGACGAGGAGGGCGGCACGCTCGCGGACGCGGCCCGGCTCCTCGGCGCCCCGGTCCTGGTGGTCACGCCCGCGGGACTCGGCACGCTGAACGCGACCGCGCTGACGGCCGAGGCCCTCGCGGCGCGCGGCATCGAGCAGCTGGGCGTCGTGATCGGCAGCTGGCCCGCCGCGCCCGACCTGGCGGCCCGCTGCAATCTGGCCGATCTGCCGGAGGCTGCGGGTGCGCCGCTGCTCGGGGCCGTCCCGGAGGGCGCGGGCGGTCTCGACCCCGCCGCGTTCCGGGCGCGTGCGGGCGAGTGGCTGGCCCCCGCGCTGGGCGGGGTCTGGGACGCCGAGGGCTTCGCCGCTCGCGCCCGGCCCTGATCTCCGTAGGCTGGATCCATGCGCGCACACGTTTCAGAGATCGTCTTCGACTGCGCCGATCCGGCGGGCCTGGTGCGGTTCTGGGCCCGCCTCCTCGGCGGGGCTCCGGTCGACCGGAGCCCCGACTGGTCGTACGTCGAGCCGCCCGGGTTCGTACGGATCGCGTTCCAGCGGGTGCCCGAGGGCAAGGTCGTGAAGAACCGGCTCCATTTGGATGTGCACGCGGACGACATCGGCGCGGCCGCCGACGAGGCGAGCACGCTCGGCGCGTCCCGCGTCGGCGACGTCGTCACCGACCCGTACGGGGCCTTTCAGGTGATGCGGGACCCCGAGGGCAACGAGTTCTGCTTCGTGTCGGGCTGAGAAGGGCGATACGCGGGAAGAATCCTCCCGTCCGTCCATCTGCCTGTCCGCCCGATCCGTCCGCCCGATCCGTCCGCGTCCGCGCCGCCCGGCGTCGGAGGAGGTCCGCGATGTCACCGCGTTCCACCCGGGTCCCCCGGGACGCCGTCCACCATCCCCTCTTCGCCCGTTTCTACGCGCGGTTCAGCGTCTCCGCCGATACGAAGGGGGGAATCGGCGCCCTCCGCACGGAGCTGCTGACCGGTCTGTCCGGCCGTGTCATCGAGATCGGCGCGGGGAACGGGCTGAACTTCGCGCACTATCCCGGCGCCGTGTCCGAGGTCGTGGCCATCGAACCGGAGCGCCATCTGCGCCGGTTGGCGACCGATGCCGCGCTGCGGGCCGACGTGCCGGTGGACGTGGTGCCGGGCGCGGCCGAGGCGCTGCCGGTGAAGAGCGAGGCCTTCGACGCGGCGGTGGCCTCCCTGGTGCTCTGCACGGTACGGGACGTGCCCCGGGCTCTCGCGGAGCTGCACCGGGTGCTGCGTCCGGGTGGCGAACTCCGCTTCTTCGAGCACGGGTCGGCGCCGTCGCCCGGGATGGCCAGGGCCCAGCGCGTCCTGGACCGTACGGTGTGGCCGCTGCTGTTCGGCGGCTGTCACACGGCGCGCGATCCGCTGGCGGCGATCGAGGCGGCGGGGTTCGCACCGGTGACGTACCGCAGCTTCACCGTCCCGGAGCAGGGGCCTCGACTGCCCTCCTCGTACTGCGTGTTGGGCACGGCGCGGCGGGTCTGAGCAGCGGGGCGTGGGGCGTCCGGCTCAGCGGCTCCACTGACGCAGCTCGGCGGCGATGTCCCGGACGTCCGCCTCGCCCTCCTTGACCAGGCGGGCGAGGTCGCGGACCTGTTCGGGCGAGGTGACGACCTTCACACCGCTGGCGACGAGATAGCCGTAGGCGACGGCGGAGGCGAACATCGCGTTGGAGTGTTCCAGCGCCGGGACGTGCAGCAGGAGTTGGAGCAGGGCGGCCGCGCGGGCGTGCGGGTCGCTGTAGACGGGCACGCCGAAGATCTCGGCGTCGTGCCTGCCGACCGCGGCGACGAGCGCGCCCCAGTCGGTGACCTGGGGGTCGCCGGGCATGCGGTGTTCGGCGACCATGAGCAGCCAGGCGATGTCGACCGTGAGGCTCATGCGGTGCGGCCACGCTCCGTGCCGAACTCCTCGGCGAACACGGCTTCGTACTCCTTCATGAAGTCCGCGGCCGCCTCGACGAAGGCACGCCCCGATTCCCCCGCGTCCTGCTGGACGAGTTCCTCGATGTAGCGGTTGACGCTCACTCCGCGCTGTTGCGCCCGCCGGCGCGCGGTGTCGGCGGTGGTCTCGTCCACACGTACGTTCAACTGAGTCTTCGCCACACGACCACGCTAGCGCCGGCGCGCTAGCACCGGCAAGGGGAGCCGAACGCCGACGCGGAACCACGGACGCGGCCTAGGGGCGGGCGGTGGAGCAGGAGGGGCACAGGCCGCGGTAGAGGACCTCGACCTCCGACACCGCGAAGCCGAAGCGCTCCTCCTCGGGGAGGTCGGCCAGCGGGTCGCCGGTCGGGTGGACGTCACGGATCGTGCCGCACCCGGCGCAGACGAGGTGCTGGTGGGGGTGGTGCGCGTTCGGGTCGTAGCGCTTCGCGCGGCCTTCGGTGGAGACCTCAACGACCTCACCGAGCGAGACCAGCTCGCCCAGGGTGTTGTAGACGGTCGCCCGGGAGATCTCGGGCAGCCGCTGCACCGCGCGGACGTGCACCTCGTCGGCCGTGAGGTGCACGTGGTCGCCGTCGAGGACCTCCGCGACGACCCGCCGCTGGGAGGTCATACGCCAGCCACGCCCTCGCAGTCGCTCCAGCAGGTCACTCATATCGGCTCACCCATTCGGCTTCGGCTTCGACGGGACACGCGACCTCCACGGGTGGACGCACGGTATCCGACGGGTACGGGATTGGCGCACTTCTTGACTTGGACTCTGTCCATCGTAGGATCGCTTCCGGCAATAGCCAAGGGACAACATGACTCCGGCACGGGTGGCGCTCCCGCCCACCGGGCTTCCCGAGGCAAGCTCCGATCCGCCCCGTCCGGAAGGATTTCCATGTCCGAGAACCATGATGCGATCGTCACCGACGCGAAAGCGGAGGGAACGGGCGGCTGCCCGGTCGCGCACACCGCGCGCGCCGCGCACCCGACCCAGGGCGGCGGAAACCGCCAGTGGTGGCCGGAGCGGCTCAATCTGAAGATCCTTGCCAAGAACCCCGCCGTGGCCAACCCGCTCGGCGAGGAGTTCGACTACGCCGAGGCGTTCAACGCGCTCGACCTCGCGGCCGTGAAGCGGGACATCGCCGAGGTGCTCACCACCTCGCAGGACTGGTGGCCGGCCGACTTCGGCCACTACGGCCCGCTCATGGTCCGCATGGCCTGGCACAGCGCCGGTACGTACCGCATCAGCGACGGCCGCGGTGGCGCCGGTGCCGGTCAGCAGCGCTTCGCGCCGCTCAACAGCTGGCCGGACAACGGCAACCTGGACAAGGCCCGCCGCCTGCTGTGGCCGGTCAAGAAGAAGTACGGCCAGTCCATCTCCTGGGCCGACCTCATGATCCTCACCGGCAACGTCGCCCTGGAGACGATGGGCTTCAAGACCTTCGGCTTCGCCGGCGGCCGCGCCGACGTGTGGGAGCCCGACGAGGACGTGTACTGGGGCCCCGAGACCACCTGGCTCGGCGACGAGCGCTACACCGGCGACCGCGAGCTGGAGAACCCTCTCGGCGCGGTCCAGATGGGCCTCATCTACGTCAACCCCGAGGGCCCCAACGGCAACCCGGACCCGCTCGCCGCGGCCCGCGACATCCGCGAGACGTTCCGCCGCATGGCGATGAACGACGAGGAGACGGTCGCCCTCATCGCCGGTGGCCACACCTTCGGCAAGACCCACGGCGCCGGCCCGGCGGACAACGTCGGCGCCGACCCCGAGGCCGCGCCGATCGAGGCGCAGGGCCTGGGCTGGGCGAACACGTACGGCACCGGCAAGGGCGCCGACGCGATCACCAGTGGCCTCGAGGTCACCTGGACCACGACCCCCGCCCAGTGGGGCCACGACTTCTTCAAGCACCTCTTCGAGTACGAGTACGAGCTCACGAAGAGCCCGGCCGGCGCTCACCAGTGGGTGGCGAAGGACGCCGAGGCGATCATCCCCGACGCCCACGACCCGTCGAAGAAGCACCGCCCGATGATGCTCACCACCGACCTGTCGCTGCGCTTCGACCCGGTCTACGAGCAGATCTCGCGCCGCTTCTACGAGAACCCGGAGCAGTTCGCGGACGCCTTCGCCCGCGCCTGGTTCAAGCTGACGCACCGCGACATGGGCCCGGTCGTGCGTTACCTCGGTCCGGAGGTCCCGTCCGAGACGCTGGTGTGGCAGGACCCGCTGCCGGCGCGCGAGGGCGAGCTGATCGACGCCGCGGACATCGCCTCCCTCAAGGAGCGGATCCTCGCCTCGGGCCTCACGGTGACGCAGCTCGTCTCCGCCGCCTGGGCCGCGGCCTCCTCCTTCCGCGGCAGCGACAAGCGCGGCGGCGCCAACGGCGGCCGCATCCGCCTGGAGCCGCAGCGCAACTGGGAGGTCAACAACCCGGACGAGCTGGCGCAGGTGCTGCGTACCCTCGAAGGCATCCAGGAGTCCTTCAACGCCGCGGGCGACAAGAAGGTCTCGCTGGCCGACCTGGTCGTCCTCGCCGGCTCCGCGGCCGTCGAGCGGGCGGCCAAGGACGGCGGCCACGACGTCGAGGTGCCGTTCACGCCCGGCCGTGTCGACGCCACGCAGGAGCAGACGGACGTCGAGTCGTTCGCCGCGCTCGAGCCGTCCTCCGACGGCTTCCGCAACTACGTCGGCAAGGGCAACCGTCTGCCGGCCGAGTACCTGCTGCTCGACAAGGCGAACCTGCTGACCCTCAGCGCGCCCGAGATGACCGTCCTCGTCGGTGGTCTGCGCGTCCTCGGCGCCAACCACGCCCAGTCGAAGCACGGCGTCCTCACGGACAAGCCCGGCACGCTGTCGAACGACTTCTTCGTGAACCTGCTCGACCTGGGCACGGAGTGGAAGGCGACGTCCTCGGCGCAGGACGAGTTCGAGGGCCGCGACGCGGCCACCGGCGAGGTGCGGTGGACGGGCACCCGCGCCGACCTGGTCTTCGGCTCGAACTCCGAGCTGCGCGCGCTCGCCGAGGTGTACGCGAGCGACGACGCGCAGGCGAAGTTCGTGACGGACTTCGTCGCGGCGTGGCACAAGGTCATGGAGCTGGACCGCTTCGACCTCGAGCGTTCCTGACGATCACGGCCCGCGAGGGCTGATCGCGGCGCCCGGACCGACCCAGGTGGGTCGGCCCGGGCGCCTGCGCGTGAGAGGCCGGCGCGCGCGGAGGTCTGCGCGCGCCGGGCCGGTCGCTCACGGGGTGGCTGGTCGCTCAGGGGTCGGCCGTACACGGGCCGGCCGCTCAGGTCGGCCGTGCGCCGAGTCGCACGTATGCCGCGCTCCTCGTGCGCCGGGCCGGCCGTGCGCCGGGTCGGTGGCGCGCCGGGCTGACCGGATGGCGGAACGCGGTCGACGGTCGGCCGGAGCCGGTGATGGGATCGGGCCATGACCGAACTGCGCATCCGGGCCGCCGAGCCGGCCGACCTCGACTCCGTCCTCGCCTTCTGGAAGGTGGCCGCCGAGGGCACCAGCATCAGCGACGACCGTGACGGGATCGAGCGGCTCGTCGCACGCGACCCCGAGGCCCTGATCCTCGCGGAGCGTGGCGACGAGCTCGTCGGCACGGTGATCGCCGGGTTCGACGGCTGGCGCTGTCACCTCTACCGGCTCGCCGTCCACCCCGACCACCGCCGGCGGGGCGTGGGCGGCGCGCTGCTCGCGGCGGCCGAGGAGCGGTTCGTACGACTCGGCGGACGGCGGGTGGACGCCATGGTGCTGGACCGCAACGAACTCGGGCAGCACGCCTGGCGCGCGGCGGAGTACGGCCCCCAACGGCACTGGACCCGCTGGGTGAAGCCGCTGACGGCGGCCCCGCGAGGCTGATCACGGCACCGCTTTGCCCATCCTTTACCATGAGTGTTTGTTTCCATCCCGCACGACCGAAAGGTGTGAGCGTCCGCCCATGGGCGAGCCTCCCAGTACCAAGCGAGCGATCCCTCTCCCCGTGACTGATCATGGGACGGAGGTGAACCGATGACCGAAGTGCTTCTGCTCCTGGTGGCGCTGCTGCTCTCGCTCGCGTGCGGCGCCTTCGTCGCGGCAGAGTTCTCGCTCACGACCGTCGAGCGGTCCGAGCTCGAACAGGCCGTGGAGCGGGGTGAGCGGGGCGCGGCGAGCGCGCTCAAGGCCGTCAAGTCACTCACCTTCCAGCTCTCCGGCGCGCAGCTCGGCATCACGGTCACCAACCTGATCGTCGGCATGCTCTCCGAGCCCTCGATCGCCAAGCTGATCCGTGGCCCGGTCGAGGACCTCGGCCTCTCCCCCACGGTCGCCTCCTCGATCGCCCTCGTCATCGGCACCGCCCTGTCGACCGTCGTCCTGATGGTCGTCGGCGAGCTGGTCCCCAAGAACTGGGCGATCTCCTCGCCACTGGCCATCGCCAAGCGGGTCGCCACGCCGCAGCGGATCTTCACCGCCGCGTTCAAGCCGCTGATCAGCCATCTCAACAACACCGCGAACCGGATCCTGCGCCGGCTCGGCATGGAGCCGACCGAGGAGCTGGCCTCCGCCCGCTCCCCCCAGGAGCTGGTGGCGCTGGCCCGCCACTCCGCGAAGCAGGGCGCCCTGGCGGCGGACACCGCGGAGCTGTTCGTCCGGACGCTGAACCTGGCCGAGCTGACAGCGGAGAACGTGATGACCCCGCGCGTCCAGGTCACCGCCCTGGAGGTGCAGGCCACCGCCGAGGACGTCGCCAACGCGACCCGCGCGACCGGCCTGTCCCGCTTCCCCGTCTACCGGGGCAGCCTCGACTCGGTGGTCGGGATCGCCCACATCAAGGACGTGCTGGCGATACCGGCCGACGAGCGGCCCCGTCGGCGCATCGGGGACATGCTGCGCGAGCCGCTGCTGGTGCCCGAGACCCTGACCGTGGACCGGCTGCTCGACCGGCTGTCGGGCAAGCAGACGATGGCGGTCGTCATCGACGAGTACGGCGGTACGGCCGGCGTCGCGACCTTGGAGGACATCGTCGAGGAGGTCGTCGGCGAGGTGCGCGACGAGCACGATCCGCACGAGACGCCGGACCTGGCACGGGCGGGCGCGGACGCGGACGGACGTGACCTCTGGTCCGCCGACGGCGCCGCGCGCACGGATCAGCTGGAGGCCATCGGCCTTCGGGTGCCGGACGGACCGTACGAGACGCTGGCGGGTGTCCTCGCCACGGTGCTGGGGCGGATCCCCGCCGTCGGCGACAGCGTGGAGCTGGCCGGCTGGGAGCTCGACGTGGTGGACGCCTCCGGGCGCAGGGCAGCGCGGGTGCTGATGCACGCGCCGCCGGCCGAGGGGTCCCGCACGACCGAGGAGACGGGCCGATGATCGCGATCCAGTTGTTGATCGGCTTTCTGACCCTGGTCGTGAACGCCTTCTTCGTCGGCGCGGAGTTCGCCCTGATCTCCGTACGCCGCAGTCAGATCGAACCGGCCGCCGAGCAGGGCGACCGGCGGGCGCGCAGCGTCATGTGGGGTCTCGAGCACGTCTCGGCGCTGCTCGCCGCGGCGCAGCTCGGCATCACGCTGTGCACCCTGGTGCTCGGCATCGTCGCCGAGCCGGCCATCGCGCATCTGCTCGAGCCGGTCTTCGACGCCGTCGGCGTGCCGCACGGCCTGGTGCACCCGATCTCGTTCGTGATCGCGCTGGCCCTGGCGACCTATCTGCACATGCTGCTCGGCGAGATGGTCCCGAAGAACATCGCGCTGGCCGAGCCGACGCGCTCCGCGCTGCTCCTCGGCCCGCCGCTGGTGGCGATCGCCCGGGCCCTGCGCCCGGTGATCTTCGCGATCAACGCCTTCGCCAACGCGCTGCTGAAGCTGCTGCGCGTGGAGGTGAGGGGCGAGGTCTCGGCGACGTTCTCGGACGACGAGCTGGCCAGGATGGTGACCGACGCGGGCGTCGCCGGTCTGCTCGACGACCGGGCGGCCGAGCGCCTGCACGACGCCCTCGAACTGGGCCGCCGTCCGGTGCGGGACGTGGTCATGCCGGTGGAGAAGGTCGTGTACGCGGCGGTCGGGACGACGCCGGAGGAGCTGGAGGCGCTGGCCGCCGAGTCCGGCTTCTCCCGCTTCCCGGTGGTCGACGCGAGCCGCCGGATCCTGGGCTACATGCATGTCAAGGACGCCCTGGACGCGACGCCGCGCGATCTCCCCTTCCCGGTCGCGGCGATGCGGCCGATCGCCCGGGTCCGGGCGGCCACGCCGATGGACGACGTGCTGACGGCGATGCGCCGCAGCCGTACGCACCTGGCGGCCGTGCTGGACGAGGACGGCAAGCTGGCCGGCATGGTCACGATGGAGGACGTCCTGCGGGAACTCGTCGGGCGGCCGGCGGCCTCCTGACGGTGGTGGGTCCGGGCCCCGGGAGCGCGCTGTGCGCCCGGGGCCCCGGCGGATCCCCACCGGCATACCGAACGGTATGATCGCTCCGCCATGCAGATGAATGCCACCTACACCAGTCTTGTCACCGTCGGGGACAGCTTCACCGAAGGCATGTCGGACCGACTGCCCGACGGCACCTACCGGGGATGGGCGGACCTCCTCGCCGCCCGGCTGGCCGCCCGCAGCCCCGACTTCCGGTACGCGAACCTCGCCGTACGGGGCAAGCTCATCGGCCAGATCGTCGAGGAGCAGGTGGACCGGGCCGCTGCCATGAAGGCCGATGTCGTGACGTTGGTCGGCGGCCTGAACGACACGCTGCGGCCGAAGGTCGACATGGGCCGGGTACGGGCCCTGCTCACCGAGGCGGTCGAGAAACTGGCGCCGTCCTGCGGCCGGCTGGTCCTGATGCGCAGCCCGGGCCGCAACGGCCCGGTGATGGAGCGCTTCCGGCCCCGCATGGAGGAGCTGTTCGCCCACGTCGACGCGCTCGCCGCCCGGCACGGCGCCCTGGTGGTCGACCTGTACGGAGCACCGGCGCTCGGCGACCAGCGAATGTGGGACGTCGACCGGCTCCATCTGACCGACGAGGGGCACCGGCGGGTGGCCGAGGCCGTGTGGCAGGCTCTGGGCCTGGATCCCGAGCACGACTGGCGGACGCCGCTGCCGCCGGCGGTCCGGCCGGGCTGGGCGGCCCGCCGTCTGAGCGACGCGCGCTTCGCCAGGGAGCACCTCGGTCCGTGGATCGGACGGCGGCTGACCGGCCGCTCCTCGGGGGACGGGCGCCCGGCCAAGCGGCCGGAGCTGCTGCCGTGGGAGCCCCCGACGGTGTAGCCCCGCCCCGCGCGCGTGACGGGCGTCTCGTAGCAAGAGACGAACCGGGCCGTGGCGCTGGCCTGCAGAAACCGCCAGTAGAATCTGGTCACGTGACTGCTGCTGCGAAGCCCCGTATCCCCAATGTCCTGGCCGGCCGCTACGCCTCCGCGGAGCTCGCCGTCCTCTGGTCCCCCGAGCAGAAGGTGAAGCTGGAGCGCCGGCTGTGGCTCGCCGTGCTGCGTGCCCAGAAGGACCTCGGGATCGAGGTTCCGGACGCGGCCCTCGCCGACTACGAGCGCGTGCTCGACCAGGTCGACCTCGCCTCCATCGCCGAGCGCGAGAAGGTCACCCGCCACGACGTGAAGGCCCGGATCGAGGAGTTCAACGCGCTCGCCGGTCACGAGCACGTCCACAAGGGCATGACCTCCCGTGACCTCACCGAGAACGTCGAGCAGCTGCAGATCCGGCTCTCGCTGGAGCTGATGCGCGACCGCACGGTCGCCGTCCTCGCCCGCCTCGGCAAGCTGTCCGGCGAGTACGCCGAGCTCGTCATGGCCGGCCGCTCCCACAACGTCGCCGCCCAGGCCACGACCCTCGGCAAGCGTTTCGCCACGGCCGCCGACGAGTTGCTCGTCGCCTACGGCCGCCTGGAGGAGCTGATCGCCCGCTACCCGCTGCGCGGCATCAAGGGCCCGGTCGGCACCGCGCAGGACATGCTCGACCTGCTCGGCGGCGACGCGGCCAAGCTGGCGGAGCTCGAGCAGCGCATCGCCGGGCACCTCGGCTTCGCGCACGCCTTCACCTCGGTCGGCCAGGTCTACCCGCGCTCGCTCGACTACGACGTGGTCACCTCGCTCGTGCAGCTGGCCGCCGCGCCCTCGTCGGTCGCCAAGACGATCCGTCTGATGGCCGGCCACGAGCTGGTGACCGAGGGCTTCAAGCCCGGCCAGGTCGGCTCCTCCGCGATGCCGCACAAGATGAACACCCGCTCCTGCGAGCGCGTCAACGGCCTCATGGTCATCCTGCGCGGCTACGCGTCGATGACGGGCGAGCTGGCCGGCGACCAGTGGAACGAGGGCGACGTCTCCTGCTCGGTGGTCCGCCGGGTCGCGCTGCCGGACGCGTTCTTCGCCCTCGACGGTCTCCTGGAGACCTTCCTGACCGTGCTCGACGAGTTCGGCGCGTTCCCCGCCGTCGTCGCCCGCGAGCTGGACCGCTACCTCCCCTTCCTGGCCACGACCAAGGTCCTGATGGGCGCCGTCCGCGCCGGGGTCGGCCGCGAGCTCGCCCACGAGGCCATCAAGGAGAACGCCGTCGCCTCGGCCCTCGCCATGCGTGAGCAGGGCGCCGAGCGCAACGAGCTGCTCGACAAGCTGGCCGCCGACGAGCGGATCCCGCTGGACCGCGCGCAGCTCGACGCGCTGATGGCGGACAAGCTGTCGTTCACCGGTGCCGCCGCCGACCAGGTCGCCGCCGTGGTCTCCCGTATCGAGGAGATCGTCAAGCAGCGCCCGGAGGCCGCCTCTTACACCCCCGGGTCGATCCTCTGACCCGGTTCACGCCGCAGGAGCTCGAGGCCGCTCGCGACCGCGTCATCCCCGACGTGGTGGCGGGCGGCCTTTCCGTCCTCTTCTGCGGAATCAATCCGGGTCTCATGTCGGCGGCGACGGGCCACCACTTCGCCCGCCCGGGCAATCGCTTCTGGCCGGTGCTCGAGCTGTCCGGGTTCACGCCGCGGCTGCTGAAGCCGGCGGAGCAGGAGGAGCTGCTCGCGTACGGCCTGGGCATCACGAACGTGGTGGCGCGGGCGACCGCGCGGGCCGACGAGTTGAGCGACGAGGAATTCCGGGAGGGCGGCCGGCTGCTGTCCGAGCGGGTGGAGCGCCTGCGTCCGCGGTGGCTGGCGGTGGTCGGCATCACGGCGTACCGCACGGCGTTCGGGGAGCGCGGCGCGGTCGTCGGTCCGCAGGAACGGACGATCGGGGACACCCGGATCTGGGTGCTGCCCAACCCCAGCGGGCTGAACGCGCACTGGTCGGTGGGGGCGATGGCGGAGGAGTTCGGGCGGCTGCGGGAGGCGGCGGGCGTGCCGGACCGGAGGGTCACGGCGGATCCACCTCGGTGACGCAGACCAGGAGACGTACGGCTGCCCCGGCCGCCCTGTCCTCCTCGGACGCTCCGTCATCCCCCCGCGTGCCGAGCACGATCCAGCGCCCGTCCACCCACCAGAGCTGGACGTCGGGCAGCGAGGTGCAGAGCAGGTCCCAGGGGCGGGGTATCGCCTCCCCCGCTCCGTAGCGATGGAGCAGACCGAACAGCCCGATGTGGTCGGGCGGACCCCAGCGGTCGGCGAGGAGCAGGGCCAGCGCTTCCCGTTCCACCTCCGCCCGACCCCCGCGGGGGTCGGCGAGGGCTAACTCCGCGAGGTGATAACCGTCCGCGGCGAACGCGCGGGCGCGCAGCAGGTCCACGGTGTCGAGGTGCTGTGCGAGCGTCATGGCTCCAGTAAAGCGGCCCCCACCGACAGCTGGTGCTCCGTCAGGCCGCCGGGCGCTCGCCGCCCTCCCGTCCATTGAGTAACATCCGCCAGACACGCGTACGAGCTGGAAGGACACACTGTGGGGCGGCTGACCGGCGGGGATCCGTCCCTGCTGCGGCGGATCAATTCCGCGGTGGTACTCCATGCTCTGCGGGGCGCCGACGCGCTCACGCTCACGGACCTGACCCGGATCACGGGGCTCTCCCGGCCGACGGTCGAGGGCGTGGTCGAGGGGCTCATCGTCGGGGGTCTCGTCGTCGAGGCGGCGCCCGAGGAGGGCGAGGCCAGGAGGCAGGGCCGACCGGCCCGGAGGTTCCGCTTCCGGGCGGAGGCCGGGCATCTGCTGGGCATCGAGATCGGACCGCACCGGGTCGCCGCGCTGCTCTCGGGCCTGGACGGGCGGATCATCGGCGCCGGGTCCCGTGAGGTCTCGGAGACGGCGCCGGAGGACGAGCGCCTGGAGCGGGTCCGCGCGGTCGTCGCCGATGTGCTCCGCCGGGCCGGGGTGGCGCGCTCCAATCTGCGGGCAGTCGGCGTCGGTACGCCGGGGATCGTCGAGGCGGACGGGACGGTCCGGCTCGGCACGGCGCTGCCCGGCTGGACGGGCCTGGCGCTCGGTGAGCGGCTGCGGCGTTCGTTCCGGTGCCCGGTGCTGGTGGAGAACGACGCGAACGCGGCGGCGGTCGCGGAGCACTGGAAGGGCGCGGCGACCGACTCGGACGACATCGTCTTCGTGCTCGCCGGGCTCAGCCCGGGTGCGGGTTCCCTGATCGGGGGCCGCCTGCACCGCGGCTACGGCGGGGCCGCCGGGGAGATCGGGGCGCTGCACCTGCTCGGTCGGGGGGTCACCCCGGAGCATCTGCTGTCGACGACGGACGAGCCGCTGCACCCGCTGGACGAACAGGCGGTCGCCGAGGTGTTCGCACTGGCCCGGCGGGGTGACGCGCGGGCCGAGGCGGCGGTGGAGCGCTTCACCCAGCGTCTGGTGCACGACGTGGCGGCGCTGGTCCTCGCGCTCGACCCGGAGGTGGTGGTGGTCGGCGGCTGGGCCGCGGGCCTGGACGGCGTACTGCAGCCCCTGCGCGACGAACTGGCCCGCTTCTGCCTGCGCCCCCCGCGGGTGGTCCTGTCGATGCTGGGCGAGGCGGCGGTGGGCACGGGCGCTCTGCGCCTCGCCCTGGACCACGTGGAGGAGCAGCTCTTCGCGGTGGAGGGCACGGTGACGGCCCGCCGCTGAGCGGGGGGTCTGGACGGGCGGGCGAGCAGGGGCCCAAGGGCCAGCGGCTCAGGGCTCCACCGCGGGCACGTCGGCGGTCGCAGCCGGACGGGACGCCCGCTCGTCGTCGCGGTCCGTGCCGGCCGCGGGGTGGGAGACGCGGAGTTTCGACTGGCCGTGGGGCAGTTCTTCCCAGTCGTCCATGAAGCGGGCGACGAGGCCGTGCTTCGCGGCCAGCCTCGTCAGCGTTTCCGTACGGTAGTAGAAGTCCTCCCCCAGCACCTGGTGTTCGGCTCCCTCCGTGCGGTCGAAGGTGAAGTCGAAGAAGCCGCCGGGCGCCAGTACGCGTCCGACGTGCGCCAGGCATTCGTCGATGACATGGACCGGCGAGTGCGAGAAGACGCTGTGGGCGTGCACCACCGTGAACCAGGCGTCCGGAAGGAAGTCCAGCTTCAGGTCGTCGACGGGGGTCAGATGGGGGAGCCTGTCCTGCAGCCCGTGGCGGACCAGCGTCTTCTTGGCCTCGATGAGGATGTCGGGGGAGATGTCGATCCCGTAGTAGTGGCCGGGCTCCAGGTACTCGATGAACCGCCAGCCGGCACGCAGGTTGCCGCAGCCGATCTCCAGCATCCGGTCCCGCGGCGTCAGCCCGTGACCCAGCAGGTAGTCGTACTGCATCTGCCCGATGGCCAGCCAGCGGTCGTACGACGGTCCGCCGCCGACCGCCGCCTCGGGGCTGCGGGCCGTGTCGGAGGCCATCACGGCCCGGTAGTAGGCGACATGGCTGCCCCGGTGCCGCAGCCGCAGCCAGCTGTCCCGCCCCGCCCGGCGCAGGTAGGGCACGACGCGCTCCGGATGCCGGAGCGCGTAGCGCATCTTGTGCCCGAGCCGTGAACGGTTCACCGACAGACGTGATGCGGGTCCGTGCTGCATGAAGGCCTCCGTGCCGTGTGTGGGCCGCCCCCTTGTCGGATGCTAACCACGGGCGTCGGGACGCGCCCCTCGCCCGTTCGGGAGAACCGTTCAGCCGAGTGCCCCGCCCCGCGTGGTGCGCCCGGCACGACCGCCGCAGCGTGAGAGGTCAGGTCGGGGAGTCGTCACCCGCCGTCCCTTCGAGCGAGGCCAGGCCATGCAGGAAACACGATTCGTCTCCGGCCCCCCGGAGCGGCCGCAGCGCGCGGTGCCCGAGCGCGGCGCTCCGCACGGGGCGGCCGCGCGTCCGCTGCCTCTGCTGGCGGGTGTCGGTGCCGCCTTCGCTCTCCTCCACCTCGCGCTGGTCGCGCCCGGTCTCGGACTCGGCTGGGACGAGACCGTGTACGTCAGTCAGGTGAGCCCCCAGGCACCGGCGGCCTTCTTCAGCGCCCCCCGGGCCCGCGGCATCACCTACCTCGTCGCTCCGGTCGCGGCGCTGACCACCTCCACGTCGGCGCTCCGCGTGTACATGGCCGTGCTGGCGGGCTGTGGCCTGTTCCTGGCGCTGTGGGTGTGGCGACGGCTGCTGCCCGCTCCCGTGCTCGCGATCGCCGGGGCGCTGTTCGCCAGCCTGTGGGTGTCGATGTTCTACGCCTCGCAGGCGATGCCGAACCTGTGGGTCGCCTACGGGGCGCTGGCCGCGGTCGGGTGTTTCCTGCGGACCGCCCGGGACCCCGGCGACGGCCGCGCGCTTCTCGTCATGGGCGCCGGGGTGGCGTTCGTCGCGCTGATGCGTCCGACCGACGCGGTGTGGCTGGCCCTGGCCCTCGTGGTGGCGGCCCTGGTCATGCCGGGTACGCGTCGCCGGGGCCTGCTGGTCCTCGTGGCCGGCGCGGGCGTGACCGTCGGATGCGCCGAGTGGGTGATCGAGGCGTACGTCCAGTACGGCGGCCTGGCCGCGCGGCTGCGGCGGGCCAGCGAGATCCAGGGTCACCTCGGCTGGTACTTCTCCGTCGACGACCACGTGCGGGCCCTGGGCGGCCGGTCGCTGTGCCGGCCCTGTGACGTGCCCTGGCGCTACCCTGCCTCCGCCCTGTGGTTCTTCGCGCTGCCGCTGCTCGTGGCGGGCGGCGTGCTGTCCGCCGTTCGGGCCGGGAACCGCGCACCGATCCTCCTCGCCACGGCGGTGGGGGTGGTGCTGGCGGCGCCGTACCTGTTCACCGTCGGTTACGCGGCGCCCCGTTTCCTGCTTCCGGCCTACGCGCTGCTGGCCCTGCCCGTCGCACAGGGCCTGCTCCGGGCATGCCTCGCCCCGCTCCGGTGGCGGCGCACCGCGATCGGTCTCGTCGCGGTGGCCGTCGTCGCCCATGTGGCGATCCAATATCTGCTGGTCGAAGGGGTGGCGAACCGTGTACGGCGCGACAGCGTGACGCTCACCCGGATCGCGGCCGGACTGCACGCCCAGGGCGTGCGCCCGCCGTGCGTGATCAGCGGCGAGGAGGCGATCCGGATCGCGTTCCGTACCGGCTGCGCCTCCCGCCAGCCGGGCGGTCATGACGGAAGCATCACGCCGGGCGCGCTGGCGGCCACGGCCCAGCGACAGCCCGTCGCGGTCCTCGTCGCCGGCGAGGGGCGCCCTCCCGCGTACGCCCGCGAGTGGCGCGTCCACCCGCTCCCCGACCTGGGTCACCGGACCGGTTTCCGCGCCTACCTGTCACCCGCCGTCCTGCCGCGTCCGACGGGCTGAGACCTCGTCAGGAGGCCGTCAGGGCGTCAGCGGCTCAGGAGGTCGTACGGCGTCAGAGGCCCAGGAGGTCAGGAGGCCATCACGAGGTCGCCCGAGTCGCCGAAGGTCAGGCGGCAGGTGTCGGCGCGGTACGTGGCCACCGAGACCGCCGCCGTCCGCCCTTCGGAGAGGTAGCGGGTGGTGACGACGAGGACGGGGGCGCCCGGGAGGCGGTCCAGTTCCTTGGCGTCGTCGGCGCGCGCGGAGCCGAGCTCGACGGCGCGGTCCTGACCGTCCAGGACGAGCCGCTGGAGTTCGCGCAGCACGCGGCGGGCGCGGGCGGGGCCGGACGGGGCGTCGATCGCGGTCAGCTCGGGGACCGATCCGGAGGGTACGTACAGGAGCTCGGCCGCGACCGGCTGGCCGTGGGTGACCCTCAGGCGGCGTACGACGTGCACCTGCTCGTCGGGCTCGATGTCCAGGAGCCGCGCGACGGCGGCGGGGGCCGCGGCGGAGGCGGAGTCCACGGACTGCCAGGTCTCCTCGGCCACGCCGGGCCAGTTGTGCTGCGTCGTGGAGACGTCCACACCGACGCGGGGCGGGGCGACGGTCGTGCCGACACCGCGGCGCCGCTGCAGACGGCCTTCCAGCTCCAGCTGCTCCAGGGCCTGGCGGAGCGTGGCCCGGGCGACGCCGAAGCGCGCGGCGAGCTCGCGCTCGTTGGGGAGGATCTCGCCGACCGCGAAGTCGGAGTCGAGCGCCTCACCGATCACGGTCTTGAGGTGCCAGTACTTCGGCTCCGGCACCGATTCCAGCTGCGTGGTCCCCACCCTGATCCTCCGCATTCGCCGTGTCCTCGGCGGTTTTCCGCGCCCTTGTTTATTAAAGGTTCCTGCACTAACTCTGCGACCATAAGACGGCTCACCCCCTTGGTCAAGACCAATCCTGACCCGGATGCCCGTGAACGGGGCCCTCCGGCGTTGATCGTTCACAGGACGTTCGCGCCGCCGTGAGGCCCGCGCAGCACAGCGCCCCGCCTCCGGAGCGGAGACGGGGCGGATCAGGAGGAGCGGCGGGTCAGCCGACGGCGACGGCGTGGAGTTTGTCCGGGTTGCGAACGATGTAGACGCACTGGACGCGCCCGTCCCGCGTCTCGATCTGGAAGACCGCGTCGGGCTTGCCGTCGACGAGGGCGAGCAGCGCGGGCCCTCCGTTGAGCTCCAGGAAGCGGAACTCGTAGGCGGTCCCCGCGTCCTGGGACACGGCGAAGAGGAAGCGGCCGACCTTGTCCGCGCTCTCGATGACACGCAGCGGCGCCTTGGACTTGCCGCCGCTGTCGCCGACGAGGCGGACGTCCGGGGCGAGCAGGGCCAGGAGTTGTTCGAGGTCCCCACCGGCCGCGGCGGCGAGGAAGCGCTCGGTGAGGTCCCGCCGCTCGGCCGGGTCGACGTCGTAACGGGGCCTGCCCTCGTCGACATGGCGGCGGGCGCGGGCGGCGAGCTGGCGGACGGCGGCCTCGGAGCGGTCGAGTGCGGCGGCGATCTCCGCGAAGGAGAAGCCGAACGCCTCGCGGAGGACGAAGACCGCGCGTTCCAGCGGCGAGAGGGACTCGAGGACGACGAGCACGGCGAGCGAGACGGAATCGGCGAGCATGGCCCGCTCGGCGGTGTCGGGGACGGCCGGGCCGAAGTCCGTGACGACGGGCTCGGGCAGCCAGGGCCCGACGTACGACTCGCGGCGCGCCTGGACCTGGCGGAGCCGGTCGAGCGCGAGGCGGGTGGTGATCCGTACGAGGAAGGCGCGCGGCTCCCGGACGTCGTCGCGGTCCGCGGACGTCCAGCGCAGCCACGCCTCTTGGACCACGTCCTCGGCGTCGGCGACGCGGCCGAGCATGCGGTAGGCGACGCCGATGAGCATCGGCCGGTGTTCTTCGAAGACGTCGGTCAGGGTGTCGGTCTCCACGCCCCCATCCCAGCCGACCGCCCGGGCTCTGTCCAGTTCCGTCCGGGCCCTTGAACTCCTGCCTACTGAGCGGTAATTCTTGCTGACAGGATGTCTAAGTCAGGGAGCAGGCGTATGTCCGAGCAGATATCGTTCACCATCGAATCCCCGCGCGGTCCGCGCCCCATGTCCCTGACCTACGAACGCCGGGGCCGGGGCGAGCCGTTGCTCCTGCTGCACGGCATCGGTCACCACTGGCAGGCCTGGGAGCCCGTCCTCGGCATCCTCGCCGCGGAACGCGATGTCGTGGCCGTCGACCTGCCCGGCTTCGGCACCTCGCCGGCGCTGCCGGAGGGCTGCGCCTACGACCTGTCGACGGTCGTGCCGGTGCTCGGCGCCTTCTGCGCGGCCCTCGGGATCGAACGGCCGCATGTGGCGGGCAACTCCCTCGGCGGGCTCCTCTCCCTCGAACTCGGCCGCGAGAAGCTGGTGCGCTCGGTCACCGCGCTCTCCCCGGCCGGTTTCTGGTCGGAGAGCGAACGCCGGTACGCCTTCGGCACCCTGCGCGCGATGCGGGCCGCCGCACTCTCGATGCCCGTGCCGCTGATCGAGCGGCTGTCCCGCAGCGCCGCCGGGCGTACGGCGCTGACGAGCACCATCTACGCACGTCCCGGGCGCCGTTCACCCGAGGCCGTGGTTGCCGAGACGCTCGCGCTGCGCGGGGCCACCGGCTTCCGGGACACGCTGGAGGCCGGCCGCACCGTGCTGTTCGGCGACGACGTCCCCGCGGTGCCGGTCACCATCGCGTGGGGCACCCGCGACCGGCTGCTGCTGCGCCGCCAGGGCGTCCGGGCCAAGAACACCCTGCCCGGAGCCCGGCTCGTGCGGCTGCCCGGCTGCGGCCATGTGCCCATGAGCGACGACCCGGCGCTCGTCGCGCGGGTGATCCTCGACGGCAGCCGCTGACCGGTCCGCACGCGGTCCCCGCGTGAACAGGCCCGTCCCGAGGGCCGCTCCCGCGCCCACGAGGACGCTGCCGGCGGCCTGCGGGAGGCCGAAACCGCCGGTGGAGACGAGCGCCGCGGTCAGCGCCGCGGCGACCGGGATCGCGCCGGTGAACAGAGTGGCGCGCTCCATGCCGATCCGCTGCACCCCCGTGTAGAACAGGACGAAGCCGACGACCGTGGCCAGGGCGGCCTGCCAGATCAGGGCGCCGGTCTCCACGGCCGTCGGGACCCGCAGGAACGCGCCACCGTCCACGACCAGTCCGAGCAGGGCCGACTCGACGGCGGCGACACCGCAGACGACGGCCGTGAGCAGCTTCGGCCCGAGCGGCCGAAGGACGGGCACGGCGAGGACGGTGAAGCCGACCTCGCCCGCCAGGGCGCCCACGGAGTAGGCGAGGCCGGCCAGATCGGTACGGCCCCAGCCCTGGACGGTGAAGGCACCGGCAGCGACGAGCAGGGCGCCGTAGAGAACCGGCCTGGTGGGCCTGCGCCCGTCGATCAGCGGGACGAGCACCGCCACCACGACGGGGGCGCAGCCGACGAGGACACCGGGGACGGCGGGCTCCGCGGTGCGTTCCGCGGCGAGGACCGCGAGGTTGAAACCGACCATGCCGACGCCGGCGAGCACGGCGAGCCGCACCCACTGGCGGGCGCCGAGCGCGCGGAGCGGGGCGAGTCCGCCGGGGCCGAGGAGCGGGAGCAGGAGGAGACAGGCGGCGCCGTAGCGGAGGGCCTGACCGCCCGCGTACGGGTAGTCGCCGAGAAGGCTGTTGGCGGTGAAGGAGGCGCCCACGAGGGCGTAGGCGACGGTCACGAGGAGCGTGCCCCGCAGGGAGTTCGCGTTCATGGTCCCGACGCTAGAAAGCGGGGCGGTCCGGTTTAAGGTCCACTTCCATGACGTCTTCGGGGACCACTTCCGCCGCGCCGCGGGGCGGGCAGCCGGCCTGGGAGCTGCTGCTCCCCGCGGCGGCGGCACCGGCGCGGCGGCGCGGCCGGGCACTGCAGGAGGCGCTGCGGGATGCCGTGCGCACCGGCCGGCTGACGGCGGGGACACGCCTGCCGTCCAGCCGTGAACTGGCGGCCGATCTCGGCGTCTCGCGCGGTCTGGTGACGGAGGCGTACGAGCAGCTCACGGCCGAGGGCTATCTGCGCAGCGACCGCGGATCGGGCACCTGGGTGGGCGAGGCGGTGCGGGCGGCCGCGTCGCAGGCCGCGCGGGATCTCGCGCCGCGTGCGCCGGGCGCCCAGGTGGACTTCCACCCCGGGACGCCCGATCTCGCGCTCTTCCCGCGCACGGCCTGGGCGGCGGCCCAGCGGTCGGTGCTGTCCGCGCTGCCCCACCGGGCGCTCGGCTACCCGGACCCCCGGGGGCTGCCGGAGCTCCGGACCGCGCTCGCCGGGATGCTCGCGCGCCGGCGCGGGGTGGTGGCGGATCCCGAACGTCTCGTGGTGTGTTCTGGGGTGGCCCAGGCGTCGACGCTGCTCGGCTTCGTCCTGCGGGGGCGCGGGATGCGGACCGTCGGGATCGAGGACCCGGGGAGCCCGGAGCACGACCGGCTCTTCGCCGCGACCGGCATGCGGACGGAGTGGCTGCCGATGGACGAGGAGGGGCTGCTGCCGGGTCCGCTCGCCGCGTCGGGGGTACGGGCGGTCGTGACGACGCCCTCCCACCAGTTCCCCACCGGACTCGCGTACTCGGCGGCTCGTCGCGCCGCGCTCCTCGACTGGGCCCGTGCGGTGGACGGTTATGTCCTGGAGGACGACTACGACGGGGACTTCCGCTACGACCGGGCGCCGGTCGGGGCGCTGCAGGGGCTCGATCCGGAGCGGGTCGCGTACACCGGCTCCGTGAGCAAGTCCCTGGCTCCCGGGCTGCGGCTCGGCTGGCTGCTGGTGCCGGAGGAGCTGGTGGAGGAGGTCGTGGAGCGCAAACGGACGATGGACCTCGGGAATCCGGCGCTGGACCAGGCGCTGCTCGCGGAGTTCGTGACACGCGGTGGCTACGACCGGCAGCTGCGCCGCTGCCAGCGCGCGTACCGGGAACGGCGGGACGCGCTGGTGGCGGCCCTGGGGAGGCATTTCCCGGGCACCGAGGTGAGCGGGATCGCCGCCGGGCTGCACATCATCGCGCGCGTGCCGGAGCGTTACGGTCCGGGCGCGCGGTTCGTGGAGCGGGCGGCGTCCGCCGGTGTGGCCGTGCGCCCCCTGGAGGAGTACGGCACGCAGCGCCCATCGGACGGCGTCGTACGGCTGGTCATCGGCTATGCCCACCTGACGCCGTCCGAGATCGCGCGGGGCGTCCGCCTGGCCGCGGAGGCGTGCGGAGGGAACGCGGCTGGCTGAGGGGGCCGGCGGGGCGAGGGCCTTGGGCCGTAGGGGTGGGTCGGGAGCCCTTGGGCCGGACGAGGGCCCGGGAGCCGTGGACCCGGAGCCGTAGGGCCGGAGGGGCACCCGGAGCCGGAGGAGTGGGCCGGGAGCCCTTGGGCCGAACGGGGTGGACTCCGCTCTGTTCACGCGGGGTTCGTGTGCGCGCCGCCCCCGGCCGTTAGGCATGGGGGCGACACACCGGACCGCTCAGCTCTTGGAGGCGCCTCGATGTCCCGCTCCGTCCCCGGTCGCCCGTCCCCCGCCCGCCGCAGCGTGCTGCGCGGCTCGCTCGCCGCGTCGGCGGCGCTCACCCTCGGCGGCGCCGCCGCCGTAGCCCCGGCGCTGGCGCTCTCGGGGCGGCCGCGGGCCGTGTGGGGTGTGCAGACGGGTGACGTGACCGCCTCCTCGGGTCTGGTCTGGGTCCGCTCGGACCGGCCGGCCCGGATGATCGTGGAGACCTCGGCGAGCGAATCGTTCCGCCGCGCCCACCGTCACCTCGGTCCGCTGCTCGGCGCGGGCACCGACTTCACCGGTACGACGGCACTGCGCGGGCTGCCCGCGGGCGAGCAGATCCACTACCGGGTCACGCTCGCGGACCCGGACGACCCGCGCCGCACGGGCGAACCGGTCGTCGGCACCTTCCGTACGGCTCCGGCGCGGCGGCGCGACGGGGTGCGCTTCCTCTGGTCGGGTGACATCGCCGGGCAGGGCTGGGGCATCAACCCGGACATCGGCGGTTTCCGGGCGTACGAGGAGATGCGCCGGCTGAACCCGGACTTCTTCCTCTGCAGCGGCGACACGATCTACGCGGACGGCCCCCTCCAGCCGAGCGTGACGCTGCCCGACGGGCGGGTCTGGCGGAACGTCACCACGCCGGAGAAGGCGAAGGTCGCCGAGACCCTGGACGAGTACCGGGGCAACTTCCGCTACAACCTCCTGGACCACAACGTGCGCGCCTTCAACGCGCAGGTGCCTTCGATCGTGCAGTGGGACGACCACGAGGTCCGCAACAACTGGTACCCGGGCCAGATCCTGGACGACGCCCGCTACACGGAGAAGGACGTGGACGTGCTGGCGGCCCGCGCCTCGCGGGCGTTCGCCGAGTACTTCCCGGTGTCCACCCTGCACGCGCGCGAGGGCGCCGCGGAGGGCCGGATGCACCGGGTGGTGCGGTACGGGCCGCTGCTCGACATGTTCGTGCTCGACATGCGTTCGTACCGCAACGCCAACTCCCCCGGCCGGCAGGCGGACGACACCACGGGCATCCTCGGCGCGGAGCAACTGGCCTGGCTCAAGTGGGAGCTGAGCCGCTCGCGAGCGGTGTGGAAGGTGCTCGCCGCGGACATGCCCCTGGGTCTCGTCGTGCCCGACGGCTCGGCGAACATCGAGGCGATCGCCCAGGGCGACCCGGGCGCCCCGCTCGGCCGGGAGCTGCAGATCGCGGAGCTGCTGCGGTTCATCAAGCACCGACGGATCACCGGCACGCTGTGGCTGACCGCCGACGTCCACTACACCTCCGCCCAGCACTACGCCCCCGAGCGCGCCGCGTTGCAGGACTTCGCGCCGTTCTGGGAGTTCGTCTCCGGTCCGCTGGCCGCGGGCGGCTTCCCGGCCAACAAGCTGGACGCCACCTTCGGCCCGGAGAGGGTGTTCGTACGGGCGCCGGAGCGGGCGAACGTCTCGCCGATGGAGAGCCCGCAGTACTTCGGGGAGGTGGACATCGACGGCGGCAGCGGCGAACTGACCGTCCGGCTCCGCGCGGAGGGCGGAAGGGTCCTGTTCAGCAAGGTGCTCCAGCCGGGGCGCGTCGGTCAGTGAGACCGCTCGGCGGTGATTGTCAGTGGCGGGCTCTAGCGTCGTTTCCATGACGCGATCCGTACAGGCGCTCGCCTATTCACGCCCGTCCGCCCTGGAGTCCTCCGGGGCCGGACGGTTGCTCGGCCTGGAGACCTCCGGTGGGCTCACACCCGCCGGGGCCGAGGCGCATCCCCGGTTCTTCTCGGGTTTTCTGACGTCCCCGCAGATCGCCGCCCGCGGACTGCTCGCGGTGGCCGACGTGGCGGCCGCCCGCTACTACCAGCGGATACGGCCGGGGTCGCTGGACCCGGTCGTCACGGGGAACGGCGACCGGCTGCGGTTCGAGTCGTTCTCGGGCTGCGGCGGGGTGTACGCACGCCTCGACGTGCTGAGCGAAGGTCTCGACGGGGCGGAGACGGGACACGGCACCACCAATGTCGACGTCAACAACCCGCTGCGCGAGGCGCTGTCCCGGATGACGGGAAGCGATCCGCTGCATCTGCGGGTCGGGCCGGACGAGTTGGCGGTGACCACCCTGGAGGGCGCGGTCGTCGAGAAGAAGGTTCCGCTGCCCGACCGCTGGCTGCGCGGCTTCGCCGAGGCCCAGGTGGCCTCCGCCGGATTCGATCTGCGCGCGGAGCTCTCGGGTCCCGATGCGGTGCGTTTCCTTCGCTCGCTGCCGCGCTCGCAGGGCCGCGGATCCGGTCCCCTGTGGGTCGTCCAGACCGGCCGCACCCTGCGGCCCACCACCCGGCCGGTGGCGGGCGCCGTCTGTCTGCCGGGGCCGGAGCGGCTGGTGGCGCTGGAGCGGGTGCTGCGGCACGCGACCGCGCTGCGGGTCTACGGGCCCGTGCCGGACGGGGTCGCCACCGCCGCCGCCTGGGAGGTGACGCTGCCGGGCATGCGCCTCACGCTCACCCTGTCGCCCGACGCCTCGCGGGGCTTCTCCGGCGAGGGCGGTGTTCTGGAGGCGCTGGCCACGGAGGAGGCGGCCCAGGACGCCGAGCTCGTCTCGGTCCTGCTCGCCTGGGAACCGCGCATCGACCTCGCCGACCTCGCGGCGCAGGCAGGGCTTTCGGTGGACCGGGTGCGGGCCGCGCTGACCCGCCTCGGCACGGCCGGCCGAGTGGGCTACGACGTGGCCGACGCCGCGTACTTCCACCGGGAGCTGCCGTACGACGCGGACCGCGCCGAGCGGCACAACCCCCGTCTGGTGGCCGCCCGCGCCCTGGTCGCGGAGGGGGCGGTCCTGCTCGACGGCGAACCGGCGGCGGTCGTCTCCGGTGAGCGGCGCTATCAGGTACGGGAGTCCGGTGGCGTCCTGAGCTGCACCTGCCAGTGGTGGGCGGACTACCGGGGACGGCGCGGGCCGTGCAAACACGCGCTCGCGGTCCGGATGGCCCGCCGCGGTGCGGTGTCCGAGGCCATGGCGGCGGTCGGAGGCGTGCGATGAGCGGCGGGAACGAGGAGAAGACGGTGCGGAGCCTGCTGGTGGCGGTCCGCGAGGGACGGGCCGAAGACGTGCCCGGGCTGCTGAAGGAGCTGGGGTCCGCCGGGCGGAAGGCGGCCCTCCCGGAGGTCAAGGCGTTGCGGACCGAGGTCCGCGGCTGGGACTGGGAACGCTGGCACGAGCAGACGAAGGTCCAGCGCGCGCTGCGCGTCGCCGGGGCGGGGTGTCACACCGGCGCGGCGGCCGCCGCGGCCTGGATCGGTGGCCGCGATCTGTTCGACTGGGACCGGTCGACCACAGACCTCCTGCTGGACGTGCTCTCCGACCGCGAGCCCGCGTGGCTGGGCGACGTGGCGCAGCGGCTCGCCGAACGGCCGGCCGTGGCACAGGACGAGTACCGGCTCGTCCATGAGCTGGTCGCCCGGTCCGGCTGTGCCGTGCCGACGACGGACGGCTACATCCTCGGCTGGACGGCCGAAATGACCGACGGGACGCTTCTGGAGCGTCTGCGGGACGATCCGCAGACCCCCATCCTGGTGCCGCGGATCTTCGACATGATCGAGACCCCCGACCGGCTGACGTGGTCGGGGGGACCGGGGTCCCCCACCCACTGGCCCACCGCACTCAAGGCGCTGGCCGACGAAGGCGTCCTCGACCGCGCGACGCTGGTCGACGGCTGCGTCGCCCGGCTGCTGCGCGGCGGCCGGGCCCGTGACCTCCGTTTCCCACTCACCCTGCTCCAGCTCCTCGGTACCGATGTGGAGGAGCGGCGTGGCCGGACGGCCGAATGGATCGGGATGGCGGCCGACGCGCCGTCGCCCGTCGCGGCCTACGCGCAGGAGGTTCTCGCGGGGCTCGCCGCCGAGGGGTGGCTCTCCGTCCAGGATCTGGCCGAGATGACCGGGCCGGTGCTGTTCCGTACGGAGAAGAAGCTGGTACGGGCCCAACTGTCGCTGCTCGCCAAGGAGCTGCGGCGGGTGCCCGGGGCGGCGTCCGAGCTGCTGCCTCTGGTCGCGGACGCGTTCGGGCATGCGGACACCGGCATCCAGGAGCGGGCGCTGAAGCTGGTCGGACGGCACCTGGCGGAGGTGGACGAGCGGGTGCGCGAGGAACTGGCGGGCGCCGCGACGGCGTTGAGCCCGGCGCACCGGCGGGCGGCCGAGGAGCTGTTCGGCGCGGCGGCGGGCCCGGACGACGACCTTCCGTACGAGGAGATCCTGCCCCCGGTGCCTGAGCCGCGGCGCGTGGCGGGTCCCGCGGAGACCGTCGCGGAGCTGATCGAGGATCTGGTGGCGGTGTCCAAGGGCCGTACGGACGCGCCCGAGGAGTTCGAGCGGGCGCTGGACGGCCTCGTCCGTCACGCTCATCGCCGGCGCGAGGAGCTGATCGGGGCGGTGGAGGCCGCGTTCGCCGACGCCTTCTGGATGGAGAAGGACCCGGACGGGCGGAACCGGGACCCCTTCCATCACGGCACGTACGGGGTGGACGTCGTCCTCGCCGCCCTGATGGGGAGGGTGCGACACGAGCGGATCCACCATGCGTTGGTGCACGGTCGAAGGGTCGACTCCTGTGCTCACCTGGGCATGGACAGGGTGGTCGACGCCCGGCTGTGGGAGGCCGCCTCCTTGATCGGTTCGGAGCGGCTCCCGTTCCTGCTCGCCGCCCCCACCTGGCACACCGGGGCGATCGAGCCGTCGGTGCTGGTGGAGCGGCTGCGGGCCTACCGGGACGCGGGGATCGAGCCGGCCCCGGTGGATCTCGCCCAGGCTCTGCTGCGGGTCCGCAAGGCCGACCCGTCGGCCCAGGACGCGGCAGTGGCGGCGGCGGAGCTCGGCACGCGGGCGGGTGAGCGGCTCGCGGACTGGCTGACGGCCGACGCGTCCCTGGCGCCCGCTGTGCGGCTCCTGCCCCGTGGCGACACGGAGGACAGGACCAAGAGGGAGGGAAAGTGGCGGCTGATGGACCGCCTCGTCCTGAAGATCCGTGAGAGGAGGGCCGTACGGGAGGAGTTCCCGCCGGTGTTGCAGTGGCTGGGCGGCGCCGGGGCCGAGGTCAACCACCGCTGCACTCACTGGATCCGAGAAGAGCAGCACTGGCCGGGCGTTCTCCCGGACGACCGCGAGACCTTGGCGACCTGGCTGCTGCGCGGCCTGGCCGTCGCGGTCGAGTGGGACCAGCGCGGCGTGACCTGGGGGCTGACGGCGCTCGCCGAGTCCGACGGGCCGGTCGGTCCGGCCACCCACCTCGCGGTCGCGATCGGCCTCGGCTGCCGGCACGCGGAGGACCGGCTGACCGCCGTGGACGCGCTCCTCGTCCTGGCGGCGCGGGGCGATCTCGACGCGCCCCGGCTGGGCGGGACCCTGGCCGGGCTCGTCGGCGAGGGCACGGTCAAGCCCAACCGGCTCGCGGACGCGTCCCGTACGGCCGCCGCCACCGGCGCGTACGCCACCACATGGGCCGTGCTGGCGGGTGCGCTGCCGGATCTGCTGGTGGCGGAGGAGCCGGTGCGCGGGCTCGGTGAACTGCTGGCCGTGGCCGCCGACTGCGTGGAGCGGTGCGGAGCGACGGCCGAGATACCGGCCCTCGACGCGGTCGCCGAACGCGGCGGCTCCTCGCAGCTCGTGGTCCAGGCCCGGCGGCTGCGGAAGGCGCTCCGGAACCTGTCCGCCTCACCCGATCAGGCCACGACACAACCGGCCGAAAACCGTCACTAAGGACCCAGATCGGCGCTTAACCCGTCAGTCACAAAGCGTTCGTGATCACGCAACACCGCTGCGTCACAGTGAAGCCATGACTGATGTGACTTCTGCGAAGAGTGCCCGCCGCCCCCACCACTGGCGGCGGGACCTCATCGAGCTCGCCGCGCTGTTCACGGCCGTGGTGGTGGCCGACACGATCGCCAAGACCGTCGTCCGCGGTGCCGAAGGTCCGTACATGCTGGTGTTCTCGGCGATCGCCCTGATCGCCACCGCCGGGTTCCACACATGGTGGGAACGGCGCCACAGCCATGCGCCGCCGACCGGTGATCCCGGCGGCAGCGGGCACGCTCCGCTGCCGACGGCCACCCGCACCGAGACCGACCATACCCAGACCGATCGCGCCCAGACGGACGAGCCCGCCGAGACGTCCCTCTGGCGGATGCGGACCACGGTCCGCGACACCCCTGGCAGCCTCGCCTCGCTGTGCACGGCGCTGGCGCGCCACGGGGTCGACATCCTGACCCTGCAGACCCACCCGCTCGCCGAGGGCACCGTCGACGAGTTCCTGCTGCGCGCCCCGGCCGCCCTCCAGGCCAACCAGCTCACGCGCGAGATCGCGGCCGCCGGCGGCAGCAGCACCTGGATCGAGCGGGCCGACGCCCACGACCTGGTGGACACCCCGACCCGGCTGCTCGGCCTGGCCACCCGCACCGCCCTCGACGCGGCCGAACTCCCTCTCGCCCTGCGCCAGTTGCTCGGCCGGTGCACCATCCACTCCCTGCCCGCCGTCTCCCTGAGCGGTCGCCCGACCGGCGAGACGGCCCCGGTCGAGGGCGTCCTGGAGGAGACGGTGATGCGGCTGCGCGACCCGAACGGCGGGGCGATCACGATCGAGCGGCCCTATCTGCCGTTCACCCCGACCGAGTTCGCCCGCGCCCGTGCACTCGTCGAGCTCGACGCCCGCCTCGGCCCGCGCGTCCCGCGCAGCCACGACGTCCTCACCCTGCCCGAGGGCAACGAGATCACGGTCCGCCGCGTCGACCAGAGCGACCTGGCCGCGGCGCGCGCCATGCACGACCGCTGCTCCGAGCGCACGCTGGGGCTGCGGTACCACGGGCCGGTGGGTGACGCCGACCGCTATCTCAACCATCTCCTCAGCCCCCGCTTCGGCCGCACCCTCGCCGTGCAGACGACCTCCGGCCGTCTCGTCGCCCTCGGCCATCTGCTGTGGGACGGCGACGAGACGGAGGTCGCCCTGCTGGTCGAGGACGACTGGCAGCGCCGGGGCATCGGCTCCGAACTCCTGGGCCGGCTGGTCGCCATGGCCGTCGAGGCGGGATGCGAGAGCGTCTACGCGGTGACGCAGTCCTCCAACACCGGCATGGTCGCCGCGATGCGGGCGCTCAACCTCCCCCTCGACTACCAGATCGAGGAGGGGACCCTCGTCATCACCGCCCGACTCGGGGCGGCTCCGACGCGGAGCCGTCTGCCGTACGAGGAGTACCAGCGGGCGGAGCGCTGAGCGCCTGGGTCAGATCCCGCCACAGGTCCTCCACGTCCTCCAGTCCGACCGACATCCGCAGCAGCCGGTCGCTGACGCCCGCCGAGCGCCGGTCTCCCTCCGCCACGATCCGGTGGCTGATGGAGGCCGGATGCTGGATCAGGGTGTCGACGCTGCCGAGACTGACCGCCGGCGTGATCAGCCGTACACCGGCGATCACGTCGTGCGGGTCCCCGAACACCTCGAAGGAGACCATCGCGCCGCCCACCCTCGGGTAGTGGACCCGGGCGACGCGCGGATCGGTGGCGAGCCGCCGGACCAGCTCCGCGGCCGTCGCCGACGCCGCCCTGACCCGTACCGGCAGGGTGGACAGCCCCCGCAGCAGGAGGTAGCCGGCCAGCGGATGCAGCACGCCGCCGGTCGCGAACCGTACCTGGCGCAGCGCGCGGGCGAACTCCTCGTCACAGGCGACGACGCCGCCCATGACGTCGCCGTGCCCGCCCAGGTACTTGGTCGCGCTGTGCAGCACGATGCGCGCCCCCTGCTCGACGGGCCGCTGGAGCACCGGCGTGGCGAACGTGTTGTCCACCAGGAGGGGCACGGAGCCACAGGCGTGGGCCACGGCGCGGATGTCGACCTCGGCGAGGGTCGGGTTGGCGGGGCTCTCCACCATCACCAGGCCGGTGTCCGGGCGGATCGCCTCGGCGATGCCCGCCGGATCGGTCCAGGTGACCTCGGTGCCGAGCAGGCCGGCGTTCAGCAGGTGGTCGCTGCAGCCGTACAGCGGCCGGACGGCCACCACGTGGCGCAGCCCGAGGCTCGCCCGTACGAGCAGCACGGCGGTGAGCGCCGCCATGCCGCTGGCGAAGGCCACGGCGGAGTCGGTGCCCTCCAGCCGGGCGAGCGCCGCCTCGAAGCGGGCGGTGGTGGGGTTGTCCAGCCGGGCGTAGACGGGCGGCCCGTCGAGCTGGACGCCCGTGGTGGCGAACGCGTCGATCCGGGCGGCCTCGGCCCGGGTGTCGTACGAGGGGTAGGTCGTCGACAGGTCGAGCGGCGGGGCGTGCAGACCGAGAGCGGCGAGGTCTTCGCGGCCGGCGTGCACGGCTTCGGTGGCCAGAGCCCTGGGGGTGGAGGCGTCGTTGTCCATGTACATGACGGGCACTGTGAACGGATACCGGAAAGTAGCGGGGTATCACCGTGCTACGTTCGGCAGATGGCCGATTCTGTCGTACTGGACCCGGTCGATCTGCACATACTTCGCCTCCTGCAGAACGACGCCCGGACCACCTACCGCGAACTCGCCGCCGAGGTCGGCGTGGCGCCGTCCACCTGCCTGGACCGGGTGGCCCGGCTGCGCCGCACGGGAGTGATCCTGGGGCACCGGCTACGACTGGATTCGGCCAAACTCGGCCGTGGGCTGGAAGCGCTCCTCCTCGTCCAGGTCCGACCGCACCGGCGCGAACTGATCGGTCCGTTCGTCGACCGCATCCGCGCGCTTCCGGAGTCCCGGGCGCTGTTCCATCTGACGGGCCCGGACGACTACCTCGTGCACGTGGCCGTAGCCGACCCCGCCGACCTGCAACGACTCGTGCTCGACGAGTTCACCTCGCGCCGCGAGGTGGCTCGTGTCGAGACCCGGCTGATCTTCCAGCAGTGGGAGTGCGGCCCGCTTCTGCCGCCCTCTCCCGGCGCTCATTTGTCAGCCGACTGAGATCGATTGAGGATGACGCGGGGACGGTGGAGGGACGAGGATGAGCCTCATGCCAGAGACTTCCAGCAGCGCGCTGCCCCGCCAGGTCGCCGACACCTACGTCGACGCACTCATCGAACTCGACCCGATCACCGGTACATACCTGGGAGTCAAAGAGAGCGCCGGCTTCCTTCCCGACTTCTCGCCGGCCGGACAGGATGCGGTGGCCGAGCTCGCCCGCCGCACCCTGGCCCTGCTCGACGAGGCCGAGCGGCGGCCCGGCGCGGACACCGATGCCGAACGGCGCTGCGGCCGCCTGCTCCGTGAGCGGCTGACGGCCGAACTCGCCGTCCACGAGGCCGATGAGGGCCTCTGTACGGTCAGCAACATACGGTCCCCCGCGCACAGTGTGCGGATGGTGTTCACGGTGATGCCGACGGAGACCGAGGAGGACTGGGAGGCCGTGGCGCGGCGGCTGCGCGCCGTTCCGGCGGCCCTGGAGGGCTACCGCGCCTCGCTCGCCCTCGGCCTGGAGCGCAAGCTCCTCGGCGGCCCCCGGCCGACCGCGGTCTTCGTGGACCAGCTGACGGAGTGGTCGGGCTCGGACGGCGAAGGCCGCGGCTGGTTCGACGAGTTCGCCGCCCAGGGAGCGGAGTCCCTGCGTGCCGAGCTGCGTACGGAACTCGCCGCGGCGGCCCGTGGCGCGACCGAGGCGGTCACCGCACTGCGGGACTGGATGCGGGAGGTCTACGCCCCGGCGGTCGCGGGCGCGCCCGACACGGTCGGCCGCGAGCGCTACCAGCGGTGGTCGCGCTACTTCAACGGCACGGATCTGGACCTCGACCAGGCCTACGCGTACGGCTGGTCCGAGTACCACCGTCTCCTCGGTGAGATGCGCGCCGAGGCGGAGCGCATCCTGCCCGGGTCCGGCCCCTGGGAGGCGCTCGCGCACCTCGACGTCCACGGCACGCACATCGAGGGCGTCGACGAGGTCAGGGTCTGGCTGCAGAACCTGATGGACGAGGCGATCGAGGCGCTCGACGGCACCCACTTCGAACTCGCCGAGCGGGTACGGAAGGTGGAGTCGCACATCGCGCCGCCCGGCGGCGCCGCCGCGCCCTACTACACCGGCCCCTCGGAGGACTTCTCCCGGCCCGGGCGTACCTGGCTGCCGGTCGACGGACAGACCCGCTTCCCGGTCTACGACCTGGTGTCGACCTGGTACCACGAGGGTGTCCCCGGCCATCACCTGCAGATCGCCCAGTGGGTGCATGTGGCCGACCGGCTCTCCCGCTACCAGGCCACGATCGGCGGGGTCAGCGCCAACGCGGAGGGCTGGGCTCTCTACGCGGAGCGGCTGATGGACGAGCTCGGCTTCCTGCCGGACGCCGAGCGGCGGCTCGGCTATCTGGACGGCCAGATGATGCGCGCCTGCCGGGTGATCGTCGACATCGGCATGCATCTGCGCCTGGAGATCCCCGCGGACTCGCCCTTCCACCCGGGCGAGCGGTGGACGCCGGAGCTGGCGGAGGAGTTCTTCCAGCAGCACAGCAGCCGCCCGCCCGCCTTCGTCGCGAGCGAGATGACCCGCTATCTCTCGATGCCGGGCCAGGCGATCGGTTACAAGCTGGGCGAGCGTGCCTGGCTGCTCGGCCGCGCCAACGCGCGGGCGGCGCACGGCGACGCGTTCGACGCGAAGGCGTGGCACATGGCGGCGCTGTCGCAGGGTCCGCTGGGACTCGACGACCTCGTGGACGAGATCTCGCGCCTGTGACGGAGGCCGGGAGGGACGGCGGGCCGGGGGTGGAATCCGGCCCTCTTCCCGTCCCGGACGGTGAGAACTCCCCGGGTACGGCTTGATCGCCCGGGGATTCCCCCGCACCATCTCGTTCATGACCGCGTACGCACCGGACGCCACGGACTGGCGCATCCTCCAGGCCCTGCAGAGCCAGGGCCGGGCCAGCTTCGCCGAGCTGGCCCGGACCGTCTCCATGTCCGCCTCCGCCGTGACCGAGCGGGTGCGCCGGCTGGAGGAGGCCGGGGTGATCGCCGGATACACGGCGGTGGTGGACCAGGAGCGGCTCGGGCTGCCGATCCTGGCCTTCGTCCGGCTGCGCTACCCGCACGGCAACTACAAGCCGTTCCACGATCTGATCGAGGCCACCCCGGAGGTCCTGGAGGCGCACCATGTGACCGGCGACGACTGCTTCGTGATCAAGGTCGCCGCCCGGTCCATGAGGCATCTGGAGGAGATTTCCGGCAAGGTCGCCACACTCGGCGCGGTGACGACGAGCGTCGTGTACTCCTCGCCCCTCCCCCGGCGCGCCATCAGCCGCTGAGGATGCCTCCCGTACGGAGCCTCACGGCCGAGCCGTGCCGCTCCTTGACCACCTCCAGCTGGGCCGGGATGCGGCGGCGCAGATCGCCGACGTGGCTGACGATGCCGACGCTGCGGTCCCGTTCGCGCAGGGAGTCGAGGACATCGAGGACCTCGTCGAGGGTCTGGTCGTCCAGGCTGCCGAAGCCCTCGTCGATGAAGAGGGTGTCGAGCCGGACGCCGCCGGCCTCGTCCGTGACGACGTCGGCGAGACCGAGCGCGAGCGCCAGGGAGGCGAAGAAGGTCTCGCCGCCGGAGAGGGTCGCGGTGTCGCGCTCGTTGCCGGTCCAGGCGTCGACCACGTGGAGGCCCAGGCCGGCGCGCCTGCCGCCGGAGCGGGCGTCGGAGTGGACCAGGGTGTAGCGGCCGGAGGACATGCGCTGGAGGCGGGCGGTGGCCGCGGCCGCGACCTGTTCGAGCCGGGCGGCCAGGACGTACGACTCCAGACGCATCTTCCGTTCGTTCTCCGCCGAGGTGCCGGCGGTGAGTCCGGCGAGCCGGGCGACGCGTTCGTACTCGACGCGGAGCGGCCCGAGGCGGCGTACCTCGGTGTCGGCCTGGCGGGAGAGCCGGGACAGCTCCGCGCACCGGTCCCGTACGGCGGCGAGGGCGGACGTGGCGTCCCGCAGGGCCCGCTCGGCCGCGGTGTGCGCGGCCTCGGCGCTCGCCGGGTCGGCGGGCGGCCGGTCGGCGGCGGCCCGCGTCTCGGGCTCGGCGAGCCGGTCGGCCACGGCGGCGGCCTCGGCCTGCCAGGCGTCGAGGCGGCGCTGGAGGGCACGGCGCTCGCCGTCCTCCAGGAGCGCGGCGGCGGCCTGGGCGGGGGTGGCGAAGCCGGCCCGGAACGCGGCGTCGGCGAGCCGGTCGTCGGCCTCCTTGAGCCGCTGGGCGGTGAGGTCCACGGCGCGGACGGTCTCGGCCGCGTCGACCAGGATGGCGATCTTCCGCTCCAGCCGCGTGGCGTGCTCGGCGACACTCCCGGACTCGCCCCGTCCCCTGACCAACTCGGCGTCCAGGGCGGCCTGTTCGCGGTCGAGCGCCTCGCGCTGCGAGGTCCGGCCGGCCACCCGCCGCTCGGCGTCCCGCTGTGCGCCGACCCTACGCTCGTACTCCCGCTCGGCCCGCGCGAGCGCCTCGCGCGCGCTGTGCGTCTGCGCGGCGAGCGCGTGCGCCTCGGCGTGCTGCCGCGCCAGCTCCTCGACCTCACGGGCGAGTTCGGCGACGGTGGGCTCGGCGGCGCCGTCGGGCCCTTCGGGGGCTGACACCCCACCGGCGGCGGCAGCCGGCGCCCCGTCGCCCGCCAGGCCTCCCTCACCCGCCGCGGGCGACGCCCCACCGTCCGCCGGGACTCCCTCACCCGCCGCGGGCGACGCCCCACCGTCCGCCGGGACTCCCTCACCCGCCGCGGGCAACGCCCCACCGGCGGCGGGGCCAGGCACCCCACCGTCCGCCGGGACTCCCTCACCCGCCGCGGGCGACGCCCCACCGGCGGCGGCAGCCGGCGCCCCGTCGCCCGCCAGGCCTCCCTCACCCGGCGCGTGCAACGCCCCGCCCGGGCCGTGGTCGGCCGGTGTACGGTCGTCGGCCACCGCGTCCGCGGGCGCGCCGCGCCGCGCCGCGTCCCGGCTGTCCGGCCCTCCGCCTGCGGGGGCTGTGGCACCGGCCACCGGATCGGCGAGGGCGCGCGCCTGCGCGGACGCGGCACCTCTCGCGGCGGACAACCCGCCGACGGCGCCGGCCGCGCCGGAGACTGCCCACTCCCCGTCCTCGCCCGCCGGAGCTCCGCTCCGGGTGGCCGGTGCGGTAGCGGCGTCGCGGGGACCAGGCACGCGGGCGCCCGGCGTCGCGTCCGTCCCGTCGGCGAGCCGGGGCAGGACCTCCGCCCGGGCCGCGGACCAGGCTTCGGTGGTGGCCGCGAGTTCGCGCTCCGCGGCCGTGCGTGCCTCCTCCGCGGCCGTGAAGGCGGCGTAGGCCGCGTCCTCCGCGGTGCGGTCGACGTGGTCGGCGCCCGTGCGGGCGGGGGCCGGGTGGTCGGCGGAGCCGCAGACCTGGCAGGGGGCGCCGGGGGTCAGGGCGGCGGCCAGTTCGGCGGCGATGCCCCGCAGGCGCCGGGACTTGACGTCGAGCCATGCCTCATGGGCCGCGTTGCGGCGCTCGCGGGCGGTCGTCAGCCGGGACTCGGCGGTGCTCGTCCGCTCCGCGAGGTCGTCGCGGCGGCGGGCCGCGGACAGTCTGCGCCGGGCGGGTTCGAGGCGGCCCGCGAGGTGCTCGGCGCGGGCGGCGGCCTCCTGGGCCGACTCGATGCGCGCCGTCAGTTCCGCTCGCCGCGTCTCCCACCCGGTGAGCCAGCCGCCCGCCTCCTGGAGGATCTCCTCGTCGGCGCGGGCCTGGCGCTCCAGGACGGCGCGCTCCTGTGCGATCACCGCGCCGCGCCGCTCGGCCCGCCGCGCGGACTCGAGACCGCCCAGCTCCTCACGGAGCCGGTGCTCCAGGGCGGACAGCTGCTCGGCGCCCGCGTCGGCCAGGTCGGCGGGCAGCCTGCCACGGCTCTGCTGTCGGGCCGCGCTCGCCGCCGCGTGCTCGCGCTCCGCGTCGGCCCGCAGCGCCAGGGCGGGCGCCACGCGGTCGGCCTTGCGGGCGCGGTCCAGCTCGGCTTCCCAGGCGTCCCGCTCCGGCCGCCGCCCCTCCAGCTCCTCCTGCCGTCGCCGCGCGTCGGCGTACCGCGCCTGACGGGTCGACAGGTCTCGCTCCGCGTCGAGCGCGTGCCGGGCGGCCGCCTGGCGCGCCTCGGCCGCCGAGACGGCGGAGTCGGCGATGTCAAGGGCTTCCCGCGCCTCGGAGCGGGCGACGGCGGCCCGCGTCTGGACGGCCTCGGCGAGCCCGGGCTCGCCGGGCCGCTCCTCGACCACGGCGCCGCCCGTGACCTGCGCGATCCGGTGGGAGAGCGCGAGGAGCCGCTCGTCCCCGTCCCGTACCTGCTGCTCGGCGGCGCGCCGCAGATCGGCGAGGCGCTCTTCGACGGCCGCGAACCGGCGGGTGTCGAAGAGCCGCCCGAGCAGCTTGCCGCGCGCTTCGGCGTCGGCCCGCAGGAAGCGCGCGAAGTCGCCCTGTGGAAGGAGGACGACCTGGCAGAACTGCTCCCGGCTCATGCCGAGGAGCTGGGTGATCTCCTCGCCGATCTCCTGGTGGGAGCGGCTGAGCCCGGCCCACTCCCCCGAGCCCGCGTCGTACTCGCGCAGCCAGCTCTGCGCCTTCTCGGTGGTGAAGCCGCCGCCCCGCTTCTTGGGCCGGGGCTGGGCCGGCCGCCGCGTGATCTCCAACCGCCGCTCCCCCACGGTCAGTTCGAGCGTGACCTCGGTGGACGTGCCGGCCGGTGCGTGGTCGCTGCGGAGGGAGGCTCCCGGGGACTGCCGGGCGCCGGGCACGGCGCCGTAGAGGGCGTAGCAGACGGCGTCGAGGACGGAGGTCTTGCCGGCGCCGGTCGGCCCGTGGAGCAGGAAGAGCCCGGCGGAGGACAGGGCGTCGAAGTCGATCTCCTGGGTGGCGCCGAAGGGCCCGAACGCGGTGACGGCGAGGCGGTGCAGTCTCACCGGGCACCCACCTCGCGCTCCTTCTCCGCCGCGTCCACCCGAACGTCGTCGAACGCGCCGTACAGCACGGTCCGTTCGGCGCCGTCCGGTCCGGCGCCGCCGCGCACGTGGGCCACGAAGTCCTCCGCGATCTGGTGGTCGCTGCGGTCGCGCAGCCGCTGCGCGTACGAGGCGAACGGGTCGCTCTCGGTGCGCTCGGGCTCGAAGACCAGGTTCAGGGTGTGCGGGAAGCGTTCGGTGAGCCGGGTCATGGGCTCGGCGGGCCGCACGGGGTCCGTGAGGGTCGCCTCGACCCAGGACTGCTCGTGCCGTACGAGGGCGGGGTCGGCCAGCAGGTCGTCCAGGCGGCCCCTGATCCGGGCGAGGGCCCGGGGCACCGGGCAGTCGACCCGCTCGGCGGCCTCGATCCCGCCGTCGGGTCCGAGATCGATCAGCCACATGCTCTTGCGGTGGTGGACTTCCGAGAAGGAGTAGGCGAGCGGGGAGCCGGAGTAGCGCACGCGCGGGGTGACGGCCTGGCTGCCGTGCAGGTGGCCGAGCGCCACGTAGTCGACCCCGTCGAAGACTCCGGCGGGCACGGCGGCGACACCGCCGACGGTGATGTCCCGTTCACTGTCGCTCGGTTCGCCGCCCGCGACGAACGCGTGGGCGAGGACCACGGAGCGGGTGGAGCCGGGGCGCGCGGCGAGGTCGGCCCGGACCCGGTCCATGGCGGCGCCGAGCACCGCCTCGTGCCCGGCCCTGGCGGCGCCGAACTGCTCGCGCACCAGGGCCGGTTCGAGGTAGGGAAGGCCGTACAGGGCCACGTCTCCGTGGGCGTCCGTGAGCACGACGGGCGTGCCGACCCCGGCCGGGTCCGTACGGAGGTGGATTCCGGCGCGCTCGATGAGACCGGCGCCGACGCCGAGGCGGCGCCCCGAGTCGTGGTTTCCGGAGATCATGACGGTGGGCACCCCGGCCTCGGCGAGCCGGTGCAGCGCGGTGTCGAAGAGCTCGACGGCGGGGAGCGGCGGCACGGCCCGGTCGTAGACATCCCCGGCGACCAGGACCGCGTCCACGTCGCGCTCGCGCACCGTCGCCACCAGGTGGTCGAGGAACGCGGACTGGGCGTCGAGCAGGCTCACCCGGTGGAACGACCGTCCCAGGTGCCAGTCCGACGTGTGCAGGAATCTCATGATCGAGGAGCGTATCGGTGGGGTCGGACATCGGTCGGGGCTTCGGAGATCCCGCTCGGCGGGGCCGGGTGCGCGGGCCGGATCCCGTGGCGCGTGACGCGCTCAGGCATCCGCGTCCCGTGCTCAGCAATCCGACTGGCGGGCTCAGGCATGCGGAGGGCGCGCTCAGGCATCGCCGTACGCCTCGCCGCCGAGCTCCAGCGTGGCCGTGCCGGCCGTCGCGTCGGCGAGCCAGGCACGGAACTCCGCCACGTCGGCGTCCGGCAGGCCGATCTCGACGGTGACGGCTTCGCCGTAACGCACGTCACGCACGGCCCGCCCGGTCGCCCGCAGCTCGTTCTCCAGCCGGCCCGCGCGCTGGTGGTCGACGGTGACGGTGGCAAGGCGGAAGCGCTGCCGCGTGAGGGTCCCGAGCGCGTCCAGGGCTTCGCCGACCACTCCGCCGTACGCCCTGATGAGACCGCCCGCGCCGAGCTTCACGCCGCCGTAGTAGCGGGTCACGACGGCGGCGACGTACCGCACCTCGCGCCGCATGAGCATCTGGAGCATCGGCGCGCCCGCCGTGCCGCCGGGTTCGCCGTCGTCACTCGCCTTCTGGACGGCCGCGTCGGCGCCGATGACGTACGCGAAGCAGTTGTGCGTGGCGGTCGGGTGCTCCTTGCGGACGCGCGCGACGAACTCCTGCGCCTCCTGCTCGGTCGCGACGGGTGCCAGCGCGCAGATGAAGCGCGAGCGGTTGATCTCGGTCTCGTGCACACCCTCGCGGGCGAGCGTGCGGTACTGCTCCTGCATCCCGCCACCCTATGCGCCCGGGGCCGCGCTCCTGTCCTCACTCCCCCGGCGCCCGCTCCGGCCGCTCGCCGAGGTCGGCAAGGTCGGCGCCGTCGGTCAGGACGGCGAGGTCGGCGAGGGGCAGCGCCCTGAGGGCCAGGGACCAGCCGAGGCGGGTGTCGCCCGACTCGCTGGAGCGGCCGGTGAGCTCGGAGATACGGCTGATGCGGTTGAGGACCGTGTTGCGGTGGCAGTAGAGCAGCTCGGCGGCCCGGGCGGCCGAGCAGCCGTTGTCCAGCCAGACCCGGAGGGTCTCGAGGAGGGCGGCGCGCTCGCCGCCGGTGGCCAGGACCGGGCCGAGATGGACGGTGACGATCCGCTCGGCGATGTCGGCCCGGCCACTGAGCAGCACCTCGGCGAGCCGGTCGTCGAACGCCGCCGCCGCGCCGCTGCCCGCGGGAAGGGTACGGAGGGTCTCCTCCGCCAGCCGCAGGGCCCGGCCGGCCCGCGCGAGCCGCTCGAACTCCGGGGAGACCCCTGCGGTCGCACCCGTCCGGTTCCGGAGCAGGTCGAGCAGGGTGCGCGGGGCGTCCGCGCCGCGCGGCAGGCGGACGATGCCGGCGTACCGGCCGGCGCGGGGGCGCCAGAAGGACCACATGCCGTGCGCTTCCAGGACGGGCGCCGGGTTGGGCGGGGCGGCCGGGTTCTGGGCGGCGACCACGACGACGTACCGGTCCTGCTGCGGCACGCCGAGCGCGGCGGAGGCGGCCGCGGCGACGGCGGGGTCGTCGGCGCGGCCGTCGAGCAGGGCCTCGAAGAGGGCGACCCGGCGGGTGTCCTGGCGGCTCTGCATCTCCAGCTGGGTCAGCCGGTACGCATCGGACATGACGACCGAGTAGCGGTCGATGGTCTCCCAGACCGCGCCCGCGACGTCGAGCTCGGTGTCGCGGGTGTCGGAGTCGCGGCCGGGCCTGGCCCTCAGGTGCTCGGCCATCACCTGCCAAAGCACGCGGCCGCCGCGGCGGTAGGCGCGCAGGACCGTGTCGAGCGGCACGTTCTGCTCGGCGCGGCGGCGGCCGGTCTGCCGGGCCGCCTGCTCGACGTCGCCGCCGGCGGGGGCGAGGCCGCCGAAGTCCTCCAGGGCCCGCATCAGATTGTCGCGGACGAACTCCCACAGCTCCTCGCGGGTGACGGGGGTGCGCGCGGATGTCGTCGACGGCCCGGTCGGTGAGGGGGTCGATGTGGCCGAGCAGCTCGGTGGCGAGGGTGCGCCGCAGCGCGCCCGTGGCGGAGCCCATGGAGGTCTGGGGCCCCGCGCCACCGGGAGCCGGGGACCCGCGCGTCGCGGATCGGCCCGCCGAGGACCCGCCTGCCGCGGACCGGCCGGGCGAAGAACCGCCCGCCGAGGAACCGCCGGCCATGGAGCCGCGCGGCGGGGACTCGCCCGCCGTGGAGCGAGGGGTCCTGCCGGGCGTCGGGGGGCCGTGCGTCATGGCGGCACCGTAACCTCACGGTTTGGCGAATGCCACACCGCGGACGTCGGAGGCGGGCCGCTGCCCACCCTCGTCGGTCACATGCTGGGCAGCTGCACATGGTGCGCGACCGGCCCCCCGACGGATTCTGTCCCGTGTCCTTGTGTCACACCCGTGTCAACGCCGCGTTTCCTGGAGCCTGCCATGTCACTGAGCGTCGCCAACATCCTGGGCGAGTCCGCCCGTCTCTTCCCCGACCGGATCGCGGTGGTCGAGGGCGCGGCCCGGCTGACGTACGGCGAGCTGTGGAGCGAGGCGCTGCGCTGCGCCGCCGGACTGCGCGCGGCGGGGGTGAAGCCGGGCGACCGGGTCGCCGTACTGCTGCCGAACACCACGGAGTTCCCGCGGGTGTACTACGGCGCGCTGGCCGCGGGCGCGACGGTCGTGCCCGTGCACGCGCTCCTGGTGGCCGAGGAGGTGCGGTACGTCCTGGAGCACAGCAAGGCGGTGGCGATCGTCAGCGGCGGACCGCTGTGGCCGGTGGCCGAGGAGGCGGCGCGGGCCGCCGGGGTGCGCGCGCTGCGGGGTGCCCCCTCGGCGGCGGAGCCGCTGCGGGCGCCCGAGCCGGCCGAGCCCTCCGACACGGCGGTGATCCTCTACACGAGCGGGACGACGGGCCGGCCGAAGGGCGCACGGCTCACCCACCACAACATCGTGATGAACGCCTCCGTGACCTCGCGGGACCTGCTGGGCCTGGGCGCGGAGGACGTGGTCCTCGGCTGTCTGCCGCTCTTCCACAGCTACGGTCAGACCTGCGCCATGAACGGGACGCTGCGGGCCGGGGCCACGCTGGTCCTGATGCCCCGGTTCGGCGGACCCGCGGCGCTGGAACTGCTCTCCGCGGAGGGCGTCACCGTCTTCATGGGTGTACCGACGATGTATCACGCCCTGGTGGAGGCCGCCGCCTTCTCCGGTTCCCGGCCGATCGGACTGCGCGCCGCGGTCTCCGGAGGCGCGGCGCTCCCGGTCGCCGTGCTCGAGCGGTTCGAGGAGACCTTCTCGACCCAGGTCCTGGAGGGGTACGGCCTCACGGAGACCTCACCGGTCGCGACCTTCAACCAGCCGCACATCGGGCGCCGTCCGGGCACGGTCGGCCACCCCGTGCGGGGCGTCGAGATCGGGATCGCGGACGCGGCCGTGGACGCCGAGGTCCGGTTGCTCGCGGACGGTGAGATCGGCGAGGTGGTGGTGCGCGGGCACAACGTCTTCGCGGGCTACCTCGACGACCCGGAGGCGACGGCCGCCGCGGTGGTCGACGGCTGGTTCCGGACGGGCGACCTCGGGGTCCGTGACGAGGAGGGGTTCCTGCGCATCGTGGACCGGAAGAAGGACCTGGTCATCCGGGGCGGCTTCAACATCTACCCGCGTGAGGTCGAGGAGGTCCTGGTCCGTCACCCGGCGGTCTCCGAGGTCGCGGTGATCGGCGTGCCCGACGACGCGAAGGGCGAGGAGGTGTGCGCGGTGGTGGTGCTGCGCGCGGGCGCCGGCGTCACGGTCACGGCGGAGGAACTCGTGGACTGGTCGAGGGAGCGTCTCGGCCGCCACAAGTACCCGCGCCTGGTGCGATTCGTCGACGAGCTTCCGCTGGGGCCGACCGGGAAGGTCCTCAAGCGCGCCCTGGTGGCAGCGGTCTGAAACCCGCCGCTCGGATTCGCCCGAGCGGGACGGCGGGAATCACCGGGTCCCATGACTCGTTCTGGACAGCAACGAGCCATGGGAGGCAGCGGATGAGCGTCGAGACCACGACCACCGAGTCGGAGACCGTACGGAAGATCCTGACGGCCACGGGCGACACCTGGGCGGTCGTGGGCCTGTCGTCGAACCGGGCGCGCGCGGCGTACGGCGTGGCCGCCGTGCTGCAGCGCTTCGGCAAGCGGATCGTGCCCGTCCACCCGAAGGCCGAGACGGTGCACGGCGAGCCGGGCTACGCCTCGCTCGCCGACATCCCGTTCCCGGTCGACGTGGTCGACGTGTTCGTCAACAGCGAGCACGCGGGCCAGATCGCCGACGAGGCGGTCGCCGTCGGCGCCAAGGCGGTGTGGTTCCAGCTCGACGTGATCGACGAGGCGGCCTACGCGCGGACCCGCGAGGCGGGGCTCGACATGGTCATGGACCGGTGCCCCGCGATCGAGATCCCTCTGCTCGGCTGAGACCCACCGCGACGCTCACACCTCCGGCGCCGTACGGAACGGAATCGCACGCGGACTCCGGCTGCTCGGGGAGCCGGACCGAAGGTGCCGGACGCACCGCGACCGGACGGGCGCCACCCGGTCACAACCATCCGCAGCGTTGCGCCTGCAGGGCCATCTGGAACCGGCTTGTGGCGCCCAGCCGGGCCATCAGGATCTGCACCCGGCGGAACAGCGTGCGACGGCTCACGCCGATCTCCCGGGCGATGACGTCGTCGCTCGCACCGCCCGCGAGGAGCCACAACAGACGGCGGTCGGCGGGCAGCAGGCCACCCGGCCGGGGGGTGCGGCCGTGGAAGGGCAGTGCGTTGTGCCAGGCCTGCTCGAACAGTGCCACGAGAGCGGAGAACAGCCCGCACGGCTGCACGATCAGCATGGTGTTGTGGACGTCGGCCTCCTTGATCGACAACGACACGAGCGCGTACGCGTCGTCGATGATCACGAGCTTGACCGGCACCGACGGCAGGACCCTGGCCTGTTCACCGGCCTCGATACAGGGCTCGATGACCGCCTCCAAGGTGCCCGGGTGCTCCAAGGACTCCCGTGAGTACACCACCCTCTGCGTCACGCCGCGGGCGAGGGTGGCCAGCGCGTCGTCGGTGGCGCCGGGTATGGGGAAGTACGGAGGAGAGTCGAACTGGCGGATCTGTTCGCGGGCGCTCGCCCAGGCCTGGCGCATCCTGGGGCCGATGGCGTCTCCGGTCACGACTTCGACGAGGTCGTCGC
Organism: Streptomyces sp. NPDC003035; assembly: GCF_042888285.1. Classification (NCBI taxonomy): domain Bacteria; kingdom Bacillati; phylum Actinomycetota; class Actinomycetes; order Kitasatosporales; family Streptomycetaceae; genus Streptomyces; species Streptomyces sp. NPDC003035. The sequence continues at coordinate 659,137 of NZ_JBIAPJ010000003.1, forward strand.
GGTGAGCGGCGAGCCGCTGCCGCCGGAAGGACTCGAACGCGCCGCCGACAGCGATGCGCGACTCGTCGAGCTCGGCCGCGCGGTGCCGGCCGAGCATCTCGAGGCCGGCGGCGGGCGGGAGAGGGGACACCACGTCGTGGCCGTCGACGGCCACGCTCGCCAGACCGGCGGCGACCAGCTCGCCGTAGGCCGCGGTGAGCTCCGGGCCCTCCAGTCCGGCAGCGGTCCCGATCTCGCCCAGCGGAGCGGGTGCCGACTCCAGCAGGGCCAGATAGAGCCGGCCGGCATCGTGATCTATCCCCAGAATCCGCAGGGCCTCGCTCGCGTTCGCCATGCGCCGCATTATCGCGGGCGGGCGCATCGCATCGACCTGCTCCCCGTGCGGCGATGCGATGCGCCCGTCAGGGACGACTAGGACCGGTAGTCGATCGTGTTGTGGTGGAGGCAGTCGAGTGCGCTCGGGCCGACGTCGTACCCGTCCGACGCGCGCTGGGCCCAGAACTGACGGAAGGTGTCGGACACGTGGTCGAGGAAGGTGGACCACATCGGGCCGGCCGGGTTCTCGGTGCAGGTGTCGCCCGGCTCGTTCGCGCCGTCCCCGAGGTCGATCATGGCGCCGAGGACGCGGCCCTCCACGGTGTCACCGTTGTCCCAGTCCGGGGCCCCCCACGTCGGGCCCTCCAGGTCCCGCGTCCTGCCGTCCGGCCACCGGAAGGTGGGGTCGTCGAGCACCGTGGCCCCGAACCAGGTGGCGAGCCCCTCGGTCCAGGCGCAGCCCTCGGAGCTCGCGCGGTGGATGTAGTGCGGGCTGCAGTTCGGGGCGGGCGGGAAGTCGTCCTCGTACACGTCGTCCATGAGTCCGTGGCCGAGCTCGTGGAGGACGAGAATGTTCGAGTCGGGGTCCTCGGCGGCGAGGTGGACGGAGTTGTCCCGCAAGGAGTAGTAGGTGCCGTCGGTGGAGTCGGGCGCCCAGTTGATCAGGGCGCGTCGGCAGGTGGCGTCCCTGGCGTCCCAGCAGGCGCCGGGCTTCCAGTTCCATCCGGCGCCGACGGTGTCGAAGGCCTCGACGCCCCGCATCAGGGAGGTGTCGGCGGGCTGGAACGCGCCGAGGTCGACGGTGCTGCCCGTGGCGGCCTCGGGGGCGACCGGCGTGGCGAAGCGGTAGGAGGTCTTCGTCCGGCCGTTGCGTATGACCCAGTGCGCGTTCTCGGTGGCGAACTGGACGTAGACCTCCTGACCGCCGCCCGCCTCGTCGGCGTTGTCGAAGCAGAGCAGGTACCGGCCGTCGGCTCCGGTGAGCCCGGAGGCGAGCAGCTCGTGCGGCCCCTTCTCATCGGTGTCGTACGCCCTCACCTGGGCGTTCGCGGATATTCGGGCGGTCCCGGTGTGGTCGGTGTAGCCCCATGTGCCGGTCACGCACGCCGTCCCCGCGGCGCCCTGGGCCCCTGCGGCGGTGTGCACGGGCCCGGCGGGCCGGTGGGGCAGGCGGGCATGGGCGCGGGTCGCCCCCTTCGCCGTCGGGGCCGCGGCGTGGACCTCCTTCGCGGCGATGCCGAAGCTCGAACGCCGGTCGCCGACCGTGAGGAAGACGCTCTCCGCGTCCGCTTGCGCTCCGCCGTCGACGGCCGAGGTGGCGACCGCGCGGATCTGGGCCGGTCCCGAACCGGTCGCCCTGACGGTGCCGCTGAGCCGCCATGGACGGTCGCGGCCGGTGTCGCCCCGGCCTTCGGCGCGGTGCAGCCGCCCGGCGTGAACGGGTACGGAGGAGGCGACGGTCCGGGAGCGCAGACCGTCGGGGATGTCCACCCACGCCAACCCCGCGGGCAGTTCGATGTCGACGTCCACCGCCGAGCGCTCTGCCGTGCTGTGGATCTCGATGTCGAGTCGGGCCTCCGCGCCGACGGCCGGCGCCTCGGACAGACGCAGGGCCACCTTCAGGCAGCCGGCCCACTCGTCCGTACGGTCGGCCGTCGTGCCGGCCGTCGGTGTGCATTTCCCGTGGTGTGGGGTCTCGGCGGTCGCGATACCGGGCGGCAGGAGCGCGAGCAGCGCCCCCAACGCGGCGGCACGCAGTGCGACAGGGCGAAAACGCATCCGGTGAGTCCTTTCGAGTCGGTGAACTCCGGGACAGGGAGCGCGTTTCTACCCGATCGGTGAGCGCCTGGCGGCCGATCCGTGCCAGTGGCGGCTTTCGGAACCCGGCGGGCGCGGTGCCGGGTACCGTCCGGGCCCTCACCCGAGGAATCCCACCGGAAGAAGGTGCATGACGTGGCGAAGCGTCGAAAGAACGGCCTCTACGGAGGAGTCTCGGAGGAGCTCTCCGCCGTGATGAGGACGGGCTGGGCCGACACCGAGCGGCGTGGTCTGCGGCTCGACGAGCAGGCGCCGTACGCGGCCCGCCGCCGGGCCACGCTCTCGGCCCGCTTCCCCGGCGAGCGCCTGGTGATCCCCTCCGGGAACCTCAAGGTCCGTTCGAACGACGACTGTTACCCGTTCCGTCCGTACTCGGGCTATGTGCACATGACCGGGGACCAGGCCCGTGACGGCGCCCTCGTGATGGAACCCCGCGCGGAGGGCGGTCACGACGCCTACTGCTACCAGCTTCCCCGGGACGGCCGGGACGACGACGAGTTCTGGACGGGCCCCTCGGCCGAGCTCTGGATGGGACGCCGCCGCTCCCTCGCGGAGTCGGAACGCGTCCTCGGCCTGCCCTGTCGCGATGTCCGCGGGGCCGCCGACGATCTGGCCGCGGCGTCCGGCGTACCGACCCGGATCGTCCGCGGTGTCGACCCGGTCCTCCAGGCCGCCGTCACCACCGACGAGGAGCTCGACACCGGGCTGGAGGAGGCGCTCGGCGACCTCCGCCTCGTCAAGGACGCGTGGGAGATCGCCGAGATCCGCAGGGCCGTGGACTCCACCGTGCGGGGATTCACCGACGCCGTCAGGGAGTTGTCCGGGGCGATCGCCTCCTCCGAACGATGGATCGAGGGCACCTTCTTCCGCCGCGCCCGACTCGAGGGCAACGGCCTCGGTTACGGCACGATCTGCGCCGCGGGCGAGCACGCCACGATCATGCACTGGACGGACAACGACGGCCCCGTGCGCCCCGGCGATCTCCTCCTGCTCGACGCCGGTGTGGAGACGCACACCCTCTACACGGCCGACGTCACCCGGACCCTCCCGATCGGCGGGACCTTCACACCCCTGCAGCGGGAGATCTACGACGCGGTGTACGAGGCCCAGGAGGCCGGCATGGCCGCGGTCAAACCGGGTGCCCACTACCGCGACTTCCATGACGCGGCCCAGCGCTCCCTGACGGCGAGGCTGGTCGAGTGGGGCTTCGTCGAGGGCCCCGTCGACCGCGCCTACGAGCTCGGCCTGCAGCGCCGCTTCACCATGGCGGGCACCGGCCACATGCTGGGCCTGGACGTCCACGACTGCGCGCAGGCCCGCACCACGGAGTACGTCGACGGCGTGCTGGAGCCTGGCATGGTGCTGACCGTCGAGCCCGGCCTGTACTTCCAGCCGGACGACCTGACGGTGCCCGAGGAGTGGCGCGGCATCGGCGTCCGGATCGAGGACGACCTGGTCGTCACCGACGGCGGCCACGAGAACCTGTCGGCCGGCCTGCCGCGCTCCGCCGACGACGTGGAGGCGTGGATGGCCGAGTACGCGGGCTGACGCGGAGGGTCCTCAGCTGACGCCGAGGCCCTCCAGGACGACGGCGCCGGGCAGCTGGGCGAACGCCTTGCCCGGCACGATCAGTTTGCCGCGCCGCCGGCCGCTTCCGACGAGGACCCATTCGGTGTCGACGACGGTGGCGTCGACGAGGACCGGCCAGGCGGCGGGCAGTCCGATCGGGGTGATGCCGCCGTACTCCATGCCGCTCTCGCCGGTCGCGGTCTCCATCGGCGCGAACCGCACCTTGCGGGAGCCCAGGTGCTTGCGGACGGCTCCGTTGACGTCGACCCGGGTGGCGGAGCGCACCACGCAGGCGGCCAGGGTCGTCACCTCACCGCGCTTCCCCGCGACGATCACGCAGTTCGCGGACCGGTCGAGGAGATCGGGGCCGTGGTTCTCGACGAAGGCGGCCGTGTCGGCGATCTCCGGATCGGTGTCCACGTACAGCAGCTGGTCGACCGGAACGGCACCCTGCCAGGCGCGGACCGCGGCGGCGACGGGCTCCGTGAGCTGGTCGAGGCAGTCGGGGGCGGGTACGGCGTTGTCGAAGTCTCCGATGGGTGCGCGCATGCCGACACGCTAACAAGCGGTCCGCGCCCGGGGTTTGGCCGTCTCAGCGTGCGGGCGGGATGGAGACGGCCATGGTCATCCCGACCTTCTCCGCGCCGTCGTTGCGGTAGGCGTGCGGCACGTTGGCCTCGAAGACGGCGGAGGTGCCCGCCGGGATCCGGTGCTCCTCTCCCTCGACGACGAGGGTGAGCTCGCCCTCCGTGACGTGCAGCAGTTCGGTGGTGCCGTCGGGGTGGGGGTCGGAGGCGCTGCCGTCCCCGGGCATCAGCGTCCAGGACCAGAGCTCCAGCGGACCGCGCGCCTCGGTGCCGACCAGGAGCTTGGTGTGGCTGCCGGTGGAGGTGGACCACATGCGGACGGCCTGCTCGGGCGGGACGAGGCGGACCTGCGCTCCCTGCTCGTAGTCGAGGAGGGTCGTGATCGAGACGCCGAGGGCGTCCGCCAGCTTCACGGTGGTGCCGACGCTGGGATTGGTGCGGGCCTGCTCGATCTGGATGATCATGCCGCGGCTGACTCCCGCACGGGCGGCGAGTGAGTCCAGCGTGAAACCGCGCTCCTTGCGCCATCGCTTCAGATTCCGTGCGAGCGACTGCGTGAGCTGATCCAGGTCCGACACATTCCGTCCAATATTTTGGATGACATAGTTCAACAGACTGAACTACCGTGTGGTCTATCGCGGTGCACTCAGCTGTCCACCGCACTGTACTGCGAGACCGTCACCCTGTGAGGAATCCATGACCGCGCTGTTCGCCCTGGCCACCGCCCTGCTCTGGGGACTGGCCGACTTCGGCGGCGGGTTGCTCACCCGGCGCATACCGGCCCTGACGGTCGTGGTCGCCTCCCAGGTGATCGCGGTCGTGGTCCTCGGCGCCGTCGCCCTCGCCACGGGCGGCTGGACCGAGGTGGGGCCGCAGCTCTGGTACGCGGTCGGCGCGGGCGTGGTCGGACCCGTGGCGATGCTCTGCTTCTACAAGGCCCTGGCGCTCGGCCCGATGGGCGTGGTCTCCCCGCTCGGCTCGCTCGGCGTCGTCGTGCCCGTGTCGGTGGGCCTGCTCATCGGCGACCGGCCGGGCCTCCTCCAGTTCGCCGGGATCGGCGTGGCGATCGCGGGCGTCGTCCTGGCCGGCGGACCGGAACTGCGCGGTGCGCCCGTGCAGCGCCAGGCGGTGCTCCTCACCCTCGTGGCGGCCTTCGGTTTCGGCTCGGTGATGGCCCTGATCGCGGAGGCGTCCTCGACGCTCACCGGCCTGTTCCTCGCCCTGTTCGTGCAGCGCGTCACGAACGTGGTGGTGGGCGGTGGCGCGCTGTACGTCTCCGTGAAGCGGGGCGGCCGGGCGCTGCCCGAGGGCGGCGGGGCGAAGGCCGTCCTGGCGGCCCTCCCGGCGCTCGCGTTCGTCGGCCTCGCGGACGTCGCCGCCAACGGCACGTACTCGATCGCGGCGCAGAACGGTCCGGTCACCGTCGCCGCCGTCCTGGCCAACCTCTACCCGGTGGTGACGGCGCTGGCCGCGCGGGGCGTGCTCAAGGAACGGCTGCGGGCGGTGCAGGCCGCGGGTGCGGGCCTCGCCCTGGTCGGCACGGTGCTGCTCGCGACGGGTTGACGCCGCCGGCGCGGTCGGCCTTGGCGGAAGCCCGGGAGGCAGCTCGGCCCTGGGCGAGGTGGGCCGTGCGGAGATCAGCCCTGGGCGAGGTCCCATGCCGCGAGCGCGGCGAGCTGCTCGGGCGTCACGCCGTCCGGGATCGGCACCGGCGTCGGCGTCCGCAGGGGCGGCTGCCAGCCCTGCTCCGGGTCCCAGCTGCGGACGACCTTCGCCGGCGCCCCGGCCACCACGGAGTGGTCCGGGACCTCTCCCCGTACGACCGCGCCCGCCGCGACCACCACGTTGCGGCCGAGCCTGGCGCCCGGCAGGATCACCGCGCCCGTGCCCAGCCAGCAGCCCGGCCCGATCTCGACCGGCTCGGAGCGCGGCCACTGCCTGCCGACCGGCTCGTCCGGATCGTCGTAACTGTGGTTGGTCGAGGTGATGTAGACGTACGGGCCGCAGTACGTGTCCGAGCCGATCGTCACCGAGGTGTCCGCGATGACATGGCTGCCGCGCCCCAGGACGACGCCGTTGCCGAGGGTCAGGACCGTGTCCGGGCCGAGGTCGAGTCCGGGCAGCATGCCGGCGGTGAGGGTGACCTGCTCGGCGATGATGCAGCACTCGCCGATCTCGATCCATTCCTCGCCGAAGACCGTGCCCTGGGGGAAGGCGAGCCGGGTGCCCGAGCCGAGCCGACGGAAGCGCAACCGCCCCGGGCTCTCGGCGGTCACGGCGCCTGCCTCCTGCACCCAGCGCCATCCGCCCTGCACGGCACGGGCGAGGACCCGGCGCCGCCAGGCGGCGAGAGAGGAGAACGTGTTTCTGTTCCTGGGCACCCGGACACGGTAGTCCGCGCCGTCGTACCTGATCAGGGGGGTGCCCTGTGATGTCCGTCATGAGGCGGGGCTAGATTGCCCCGCAGGCGTGACGCAATCACCAGGGATCAGGAGCGAACGATGACAGAGGCGTTGATCAGAGGCGTGGGCGGCAAGGACCCGCGGGTCGATCCGACCGCCTTCACCGCGCCGACCTCCGTCGTGCTCGGCGACGTCACGCTCGGCGCCCGCGCGAGCGTCTGGTACCACGCGGTGCTGCGGGCGGACTGCGGTCCCATCGCCGTCGGCGAGGACTCCAACATCCAGGACAACTGCACGGTCCACGTCGACCCCGGCTTCCCGGTCACCATCGGCGACCGCGTGACGGTCGGCCACAACGCGACCGTCCACGGCTGCACGATCGAGGACGACGTCCTGGTCGGCATGGGCGCCACGGTCCTCAACGGCGCCCGGATCGGCGCCGGTTCGCTCGTCGCCGCGCAGGCGCTCGTCCCGCAGGGGATGGAGATCCCGCCGGGTTCGCTGGTCGCGGGCGTCCCGGCCAAGGTCCGGCGCCCGCTGACCGAGGAGGAGCAGGCCGGTATCCGCCTCAACGCGGAGATGTACCTGCACCTCGCCAAGGGGCATGCCGAGGCGTTCGGCGACTGAACCCCGGCCACGGTACGGAGAAGGGCGCGGCGCCCTCGCAGGCGCCGCGCCCTTTCCGTGGATCCGTAGATCGGTGGATCCTCCGCGTCAGTCCCCGACGGTCACCGGGACCGGCGCCGGCTCGTCGGCGGTCTCCGACCTGGCCGCCGCCTTCTTCGCGCGGTTCTTCATGATCAGCATGGAGGCGACGCCGAACAGGACGGCGAGCACCAGGCCGACCCAGGAGAAGCGCTTGAGCCACGCCTCGGCCACGACGCCCACCGAGTAGATGACGGCCGTGGTCCCGCCCGCCCAGAGGATGCCGCCGAAGACGTTGGCGATGAGGAACTTCCAGTACGGCATCTTCAGCACGCCCGCGAGCGGTCCGGCGAAGATCCGCAGCAGGGCGACGAAGCGGCCGAAGAAGACCGCCCACATGCCCCACTTCTCGAAGGACCGCTCGGCCAGCGCGATGTTGGCCTCGCTGAAGTGCTTGGGGAACTTCTTCCCCAGCCAGGCGAGCAGCGGCCGCCCGCCCTTGCGGCCGATCGCGTAACCGATCGAGTCGCCGATGATCGCGCCGGCCGTGGCGCAGGCGCCGAGGACGTACGGATCGATGTCGCCGTGCTGCGAGGCCAGCAGGGCCGAGCTCACGAGGACGATCTCGCCGGGCAGCGGGATGCCCAGGCTCTCCAGCCCGATCACCACCCCCACCAGCGCGTAGACGGCGACCGCGGGGATCGTCTCCAGCCACTCCTGGACGTGCAACGCGGATTCCTCCCGTGTCGAAGGCGTGCGCCGCGTCGCGCACGCCGGGGCAGCCTACCTGGTCACCGGGGCTGCACAGTGACCTCCGTGACCAGCCGGGGATCGCGGGAGGAGGCGGCCACCCGGACCGTGCGCCGGCCCGTCCCGAGCACCCAGCCGTGGCGCGCGGTGTCCCAGGAGGAGAGGGTGCGGGCGGCCACGGGTACGGTCACCCGCCGCCGCTCACCGGCGGTCAGCTCCAGGCGCCGGTACCCGGCCAGGAGCTGCCGCGGCTGGTCGACGCCGAGCGCGGCGAGGTGGGGCGAGGGGCCGAGGTAGACCTGGGCCACCTCGGTCCCGGGCCGCCCGCCCGTGTTCCGTACCGTGAAGGTGACGTCGAGTCCGCCGTCGGCGGCGCGCTCGACCGCCAGGTCCTCGTACCCGAACGTGGTGTAGGAGAGTCCGTACCCGAACGGGAACAGTGGCTCCACCCCCTCGGCGTCGTACCAGCGGTGGCCGACGTGGATGCGCTCGCTGTACTGCTGGATCCCGTCCCGCCCCGGGTAGCGGAGCGGGTCCCCCGCCATGGGGTGCCGGTCCTCGGCGGCCGGGAAGGTCTGGGTGAGCCGCCCGCCGGGGTCGGCGTCGCCGAAGAGGACGGCCGTGGTGGCGGCGGCGCCCTCCTGCCCCGGGTAGTACATCTGCAGCACGGCGGCGCTGCGCTCCAGCCAGGGCATGGTGACGCACGAGGAGGTGTTGAGGACGACGGTGGTACGGGGGTTGGCCGCCGTCACCGCGTCGATCAGGGCCTCCTGCGTGCCGGGGAGCGCGAGGCTCGTGCGGTCCTGGCCCTCGGTGGCGTCCTCGTACGCGAAGAGCACCACGCTGTGGGCCGCGCGGGCCGCGCGCGCGGCCTCCGCGATGTCCTCCGCCCGGTCGGCGGCGCTGATGGCGCGGAGCCGGAAGCGCTGCCCAAGGGATCCGCCGGAGGCGGTGACGGTCAGCCGGTGGGCGCCGGCGGTGAGGGCGACGGTGGTGCGCCGGACGAGGAGGCCGTCCGGGGCGTGGCTCTCCAGTCCTCCCGGGAAGAAGTCGTAGACGCCCGGGCGGACGGGGAAGAGTTCGGTGGAGTCGACGGTGACGGTGGGCCGGGTGCCGCTGTAGTGGATGAGGAAGGTCCAGCGGTCGGCCTCGGGGACGGTGAAGGTGCCCTCGTAGCGCCAGGTGGCGCCGGCGGCGACGGTGCGGTTCTCCAGCTCGGCCGGGGGCTCCGTGGCGGGCATCGGCCGGCCGTAGAGGTCTTCACCGAGGGCGTAGGTGACGGTGGCGCCGGCGCCGGCCCGGTCCCGGATCGCGTCGAGCGGGCGGGCGGCGGCGTCGGGGATCACATGGGCGCTGCCGCCGCCGCTGACGAAGGGCAGCGTGGCGGTGGGGCCGATCACGGCGAGGGAGCGGGCGGCGGGGCCGGTGAGCGGCAGGGTCCGGCCCTCGTTGCGCAGCAGCGTGGCGCCGGCGGTGGCGACCCTGAGGGCGACGCGGGCGCCCGCCGCCGCGTCCCGTTCCGGTCGCGGGACCGCCTCGAGGAGTCCGAACCGGTCCCGTACGGAGAGGATGCGGCGCACGGCCCGGTCGACGGACGCCTCGGGCACGTGGCCGTCCCGCACCGCCTTCTCGAGCGCGGCGCCGAACCGCGCGCCGGACGGCATCTCCATGTCGAGACCGGCGGCGAGGGAGGGCCCGGTGCTGTGCACGGCGCCCCAGTCGCTCATCACCCAGCCGTCGAAGCCCCATCGGTGGCGCAGCAGCTCGGTGAGGAGCTTCGGGTTCTCGGCGCAGTACACGCCGTCGACCTTGTTGTAGGCGGCCATGACGGCTCCGGCCCCGGCGGCGACGGCGGCCTCGAAGCCGCGCAGCTCGGTCTCGTGGAGCGTCTGCTCGTCGACGCGTACGTCGATGGTCGTCCGGTCCTTCTCCTGGTTGTTGAGGGCGAGGTGCTTGACCGTGGCGATCAGTCCCTCGGCCTGGATGCCGCGGATCTCCTCGGCGACGAGATCGGCGGAGAGGAGGGGGTCCTCGGAGAAGGTCTCGAAGTTCCGTCCCGCGTACGGGGTGCGGATCAGGTTGACCATCGGCGACAGCAGCACGTCCTGGCCGAGCGCGCGGCCCTCGTGGCCGATGACCTCGCCGTAGGCGCGGGCGAGAGCGGGGTCGAAGGTGGCGGCGAGCATGACGGGTGCGGGCAGCGCGGTGGCGGTGCGCTTGGCCCGCACGCCGGCCGGCCCGTCGGCGAGCCTCAGCTCCGGGATGCCCAGCCGTGGCACACCGGGTACGTAACCGGCCTGGCCGAGGCTCTTCGGGTCGGCGGCGCCGTGCAGCAGGGAGATCTTCTCGGCGAGGGTGAGCCGGCTGAGGAGCTCGTCGACCCGGCCGGCCCGGCGGGGGCCCGGGTTGGCGCGCGCCGGTGAGGCCACCGAGGCCGCGGCGGCGACGGCGCCGCCGAGCAGCCACAGGGCCGCCCTGCGGGGCAGCCGCGTACCGGCCGCGGCCCCGGGCGACGGCGCGGGGCGCGGACGGCCCTTGGTGCCCTCCGAGGTGCCACGCGCGCGCGGCGCGAGCGCCGCGGGGGAAGGGGCGGCCGCGGGGCCGTCCGGCGGGATGTACGACTGACGGGACTCGGCTTCTGACACGGCTCTGCTCCTTCGCACAGACGGGGATGCCGCGTTTGGGCGGTGAAGCGCACTATGCGTGACGGCCTGTCATTTTCGCCGGAGCCCCGCTGACGAAGCCGCCCCCGCTTCCGAATCGGAGGGCGGGGGCGGCTGGTGGCGACGCGGTGTCAGGAGTGGGGACGCAGGGTCCAGACGACGGTCATCTCGCCGGTCACGGCACCGTCCTCGCGCGTGATCGCGATGTGGACGGGGAACTCCGGGCGCGCGCCGGCGTCCAGTTCGGCCACGACGTCGGCGGCCGGGCGGCCCAGGGTGGCGGTGGCCGTGACGACGCCCATGGCGAGCTTCTTGTAGCCGATCTCGGCGGTGACGGCGAGCGGCACCGCGCGGTTCAGCTGGTCACCGAAGGCGGCCAGGACGATCGCGCCGCTGGCGGACTCGGCCAGCGTGAACATGGCTCCGGCGTGCGGGCCGCCGACGTGGTTGTGGTAGTCGGCCTGGTCCGGCAGCCGGACGACGGCACGCTCGGAAGTGGTCTCCAGGAACTCGAGGTTGAGGGTCCTGGCCATGGGAACCGTGGCGGCGAGCATCTCGCCGACGGACATCTGGTCTGCGCTCATGCCGCGATGTTACCCGCGAGTAGCAGGGATGGCCATGCCGTGGGGACGCGAGCCCGCACGGGGGCGGACGTAGCAGGCTTCCCGCCGCACCTCTATGGTTACTGGCCATGTGGCCAGGACAGCAGCCGCCCGGGGGCGAGCAGAACCCGCAGGACCAGAATCAGAACCCGTATCAGCAGCCGGGTTATCCGCAGCAGCCCAACCCGTACCAACAGCCGGGGTACGCGCAGCAGCCCGGATATCCGCAGCAGCCGCCGACGCAGCCGGGCTACCCGCAGCAGCCGCCGACGCAGCCGGCCCAGCCGGGGTACCAGCAGCCCAACCCGTACCAGCAGCCGACCGTGCCGCAGTACCAGGTGCCGGGGATGCCGCCCCCGGCGGGCGGGCCGGGTGACGGCAAGAAGAAGCAGACGACCCTCATCGCCATCGTCGCCGCGACCGCCGTCGTCGTCGCCGCCGGTGTCACCGGTTTCCTCGTCCTCGACAAGGACGACGAGAAGAACACCCACGCCGGCGGCGACCAGAAGCCCTCCTCGTCGGCCCCCACCTCCACGTCGTCGGCCCCCCCGATCGACAACCCGCGCGACGACGCCCAGCAGCAGCCGACGATCCCGGGCTGGAAGGTCGTCCACAACCCCAAGTACGGCACGCTGTTCGACGTACCGCCGGAGTGGGAGGTGCTGAAGCCCGGCACCGTCACCTTCTTCGAGGACGAGAAGAAGGGCGACGGCTCGCCCGTCGTCACCATGTCGGCGCCCACGCGCTACAAGAGCAAGTGGTGCACGTACGACACCGACAAGAACGGCACCGAGGAGACCTGGGGCCTGAGCAGCGCGGGCACCAAGGGCGGCCAGGGCGCCAAGGACACGGCGGAGGCGGCGTACAACGAGGCCGGCAACTGGGTGTGGGCCGGTTACGCCCAGCACATGCCCAAGGGCACCATCAAGATCACCAAGGCCGTGCCGTACACCACCAAGTCCGGCCTGGTCGGCAGCATGGCGACGGCCACCGCCCCGGGGATCAAGAAGCGGAACACGTGCGAGTCGGACGGCAAGTCCATCGCGTTCTCCTTCAAGAACTCCCAGGGCGACTTCTCGTCGTTCGTGCTCTACGCGGCCGACGGGGTCAAGGACGAGCTGCCGGACGCCACGATCCAGCAGATCCTCTCGACGGTGCGACTGGCCCCGGCCTCGTCCTGACGGACTCCGGACCCGCATAATCGGTTTGGCAGGAGGTGGCGGCGACAGGGATAGTCCCGGGGTGAGAACTCCCGCCGCCTCCCGCCGCGCCCCCCTGCGCTCCCGCCGCCCCGAGTGGGCCGGACGGAACTATCTGCTGCTGACCGCCGCCGCGATCGTCACCAACCTCGGCACCCACGGTGCCCTGATCGCGGCGGCGTTCGCCGTGCTGCAGACGGGCGGGGACGGCGGCGACGTGGGCCTCGTGGCGGCGGCCCGCACCCTCCCGCTCGTGCTCTTCCTGCTCATCGGCGGCGCCGTCGCGGACCGCATACCCCGGCATCGCGTGATGGTCGCCGCCAACGTCCTCAACTGCGTCTCGCAGGGCGCCTTCGCCGTCCTCGTCCTCGCGGGCGACCCGCAGCTGTGGCAGATGATGGTGCTGACGGCGCTGTGCGGGACGGGCCAGGCCTTCTTCAACCCCGCGGCCGAGGGCATGTTGATGTCCAGCGTCAGCGGCGAACAGGTCAGCCGGGCCTTCGCCCTGTTCCGGATGGCGATGCACGGCGCCGGCATCGGCGGGGCGGCACTGGGCGGCGCGATGATCGCCGTCGTCGGACCGGGCTGGGTCCTCGCGATCGACGCGGCGGCCTTCGCCCTCGCCGGTGCGCTGCGCGCCTTCCTCGACGTCAGCCACATCGCGAAGCGCGAGGCGGGCGGTGGGCTGCTCGCCGATCTGCGGGAGGGCTGGGACGAGTTCATCGGGCGGCCCTGGTTGTGGTCCATCGTGGCCCAGTTCTCGATCGTCGTGGCGCTCGTCGGCGCGGCCGACTCCGTCTACGGCCCGCTGGTGGCCCGGGACCACCTGGGCGGCGCCCGGCCCTGGGGCATCGCCCTGGCCTTCTTCGGCGTGGGCACGCTCGCCGGCGCGCTGCTGATGATGCGCTGGAAACCGCGGCGGATGCTGCTGGTGGGCACGCTGGGCGTCTTCCCGATCGCCCTGCCGTCGGCGGCTCTCGCGGTACCGCTCGACGTGGTGGGTCTCTCGGTGGCGATGTTCGTGAGCGGTGTGGCGATCGAGGTGTTCGGGGTGGCGTGGATGACGACGCTGCACCAGGAGATACCGGAGGAGAAGCTGTCGCGGGTCTCGGCGTACGACTGGTTCGGCTCGACGGCGATGCTCCCTCTCTCCACGGCCCTCGCGGGCCCGGCGGAGAGCCTCTTCGGCCGCAGCGAGGCGCTGTGGGGGTCGGCGGCGCTGATCGTGGTGGTGACGGCCCTGGTCCTCCTGGTCCCGGACGTCCGCAACCTGCGCCGCCGCACGAAGGAGGTGACCGGCTCGGCGGGCCCGGGGCAGATGCCGACCGGGGCTCTGACGGCTTCCGCCGGGACGGGAGCGCCCAAGCCGACCGCCGCTCCGACGCCGGCCGGGGAGACCAGGGCGCCGGGGGCGGGCGGGTGACCGGCCGGGCGGCCGGACAGGGCCGTCAGCCCGGTACGGGACCGTCGGGCCCCATACCGGGGCACGGGCGCCCTCGGCGGCGCAGGGCGGCTCCGGGCCGCAAGGCCCGGCGCAGCAAGGCCCGGCACGGGGCGCAAGGCCCGGCACGGACCGTGGTTGCCTCACCGACGCGCCGCCCGCTCCGGGCCGCCGGCCCGGGTCGGACCCCAGGCGGCCTCTGCGGCGCAAGGCGAATCCGCGCAGGCGGCTGCGGGCCATAAGGGCCACGCCGGCCCGCTGCCCACTCCGGGGAGGGCCGGCGGCGCGCCGTGAGGACCCGATCCGGCCGCGTCAGCCGATGGTGAAGGATCCGGTCGGCGGGACCGGGGACGGGACCGCGGTCGTGTCCGTCACCGGGTGGGCGGATCCCGTGAAGCGGGTGAGGGACGCTCCGTACTCCACGCGCGCGGGGAACGCGTCCGCGGCCGCCCGGCGCGCCAGGTGGGCCGTGTCGATCTCCCCGTCGGAGGCGACGAGGACCGCGTTGCCGAAGCGGCGGCCGCGCAGCACCGCCGGTTCGGCGATCAGGGCGAGCTCGGCGAAGACGTCCGCGAAGGTCGCCAGTTGCGAGCGGAGGAAGGCGAACGGCGCGCCGTCGGCGAGGTTCGCGGCGTAGATGCCGCCCGGTCGCAGCACCCGCCTGGCCTCCCGCGCGTACGCGACGGACGTCAGGTGCGCCGGCACCCGTGAGCCGCCGAAGACATCGGCGATCAGCACGTCCGCCGACCCTCCGGGCGCCCGCTCCAGCCACGCTCTGGCATCCGCTCCGTGCACGGTGACACCCGAGCCGTCGGGCAGCGGAAGATGTTCGGCGACCAGGTCGAGCAGCCCCCGGTCGGCCTCCACGACGTCCTGCCGCGAGCCCGGCCGGGTCGCCGCCACGTAACGGGGCAGCGTGAGCGCCCCGCCGCCGAGGTGCAGCACGGACAGCGGCGCCCCCTCGTCGGCGGCGCTGTCCACGACGTGGGCGAGCCGACGCGCGTACTCGAACTCGAGGTGCGTCGGCTCGTCCAGGTCGACGTACGACTGCGGCGCGCCGTCGACCGTGAGCAGCCAGGCCCGCTCCCGGTCGACGTCGGGCATGAGCCTGGCGGTTCCGCCGTCGACGTCCCGGATGACGGGTATCTGCTCGTTCACGCTCTCATTGTGCCCGTACGGCCCGGACCGTCTCCCAGAACCAGTGCCGGGACGGAGCCGGAACGCGGGTCCGGCTCCGTCGTCTCAGACCAGGGCCGTCACCGTACCCGCGCCGACCGTACGGCCGCCTTCGCGGATCGCGAAGCCGAGACCCGGCTCCAGCGGAACGTCCCGGCCGAGTTCGACGGTCATGGTGACCGTGTCGCCCGGACGCGCGACCGCCGTCCCGCCGAGGTCGATGTCGCCGACGACGTCCGCGGTCCTGATGTAGAACTGCGGCCGGTAGCCGGTCGAGACGGGGGTCGTGCGACCCCCCTCCTTGCCCGACAGGACGTAGACCCGCGCGGTGAACCGCCGGCTCGGTACGACGCTGCCCGGCGCCGCCACCACGTGCCCGCGGCGGACCGCGTCCCGCGCGACCCCGCGCAGGAGCAGGGCGACGTTGTCGCCGGCCTCGGCCGACTCCATCGGCTTGCCGAAGGTCTCGACCCCGGTGACGACCGTCTCCGCGTCCGCGCCGAGGACGGCGACGCGGTCGCCGACCCGCACCGTGCCGCGCTCGACGGCTCCCGTGACGACCGTGCCGCGGCCGGTGATGGTGAGGACGTTCTCCACCGACATCAGGAACGGTGCGTCCACGTACCGCACGGGCATGGGCACATACGTGTCCACCGCGTCCAGCAGCGCCTCGATGGCCGCGGTCCACCGCGGGTCGCCCTCCAGGGCCTTGAGTCCGGAGACCCGGACGACGGGGACGGAGTCGCCGCCGTAGCCGTGCGCGGTCAGCAGCTCCCGTACCTCCAGCTCGACCAGGTCGGTCAGCTCGTCGTCGCCCGCGTCGGCCTTGTTGAGGGCGACCACGATGTGGTCGACGCCGACCTGACGGGCGAGCAGGACGTGCTCGGCCGTCTGCGGCATGATCCCGTCGAGTGCGGAGACGACGAGGATGGCCCCGTCGAGCTGGGCCGCGCCGGTGACCATGTTCTTGATGTAGTCCGCGTGTCCGGGCATGTCGACGTGCGCGTAGTGGCGGGTGTCGGTCTCGTACTCCACGTGCGCGATGTTGATGGTGATGCCGCGCTGGGCCTCCTCGGGCGCGCGGTCGATACGGTCGAAGGGCACGAACGTGCCGGTCCCGCGCTCGCTGAGGACCTTGGTGATGGCGGCGGTCAGGGTGGTCTTGCCGTGGTCGACGTGGCCCATGGTGCCGATGTTCAGGTGCGGCTTGGTGCGCACGTATGCCGTCTTGGGCATGGTTCGCTCGTTCCTTGAGCTCGAAGCGTGAGAGGGGACCCCGGGGGCCGGACCGACCCTCCCCTTGCGGGGTCCGCCGGACGAGCCGGGGAGGGTCAGCTTCGGGCGCCGTCGAATGCGACTGCGGACCGTGCGACGAGGACGACGGCAGCCTTCGGCGCGGCCGCGACTGCGGGCCGTGCTGCGAGGAAGGCGTACCGGAACATGTCCACGATCATCGCGGGGCGGGTCGGTCGGCGTCGAACCATTTTCCGCGGGACGGGAGTTGGTTCGCGGAGTGCGCCTGGGCCCTCGGTCCCGTCCTCAGGACGGAGCGAGGTGCTTGAGCGCCTCGCGCACGGAGAGCGGGGAGAGACGGCCGCGGTGCTGCTCGACGAAGGCGCGGACCTCGTCGGGGTCGGTCTTCGCGTACTCCCGCAGGGACCAGCCGATCGCCTTGCGGAGGAAGAGGTCGGTGTCGCCGGCGCGGCGCAGGCAGTAGGCGAAGAGCCGCTCGCTGTCCGTCGCGTCCCTGAAGCGGAGTTGGTGCAGGAGCGCGGTGCGTGCGACCCACGGGTCGTCGTCCTCGATCCACTCGTCCATCCGCGCCGCGAGCGCCCGATCGGCCGCGACGAGACCGCCGACGACGTGGGCGGCGAGGTGGTCGACCGTGTCCCACCAGGAGTCCGTGGTGACGAGGCGCCGGACGACGGGCAGGAAGCCGGAGGAACAGCGACGGACGTGTCGGCGCAGGTAGTCGACGGCGAAGTAGTGGTACTCGCGCTCGGGGAGCGCGAAGCAGCGCAGCGCGACGGCGGTGCAGTCGGCCTCTTCGGGGCGCGGCGTGCCGTCGAGGACGGTACGGGAGAGGGCGCGGCGCTCGGGGGTGCGGATGCCGAGGAAGGGGGCGGCGCCCTTCATGTACGCGACCATCTCCTGGGCCCGGAAGGGGTCACCGGCCGCCGGGTAGAGCTCGGTGAGGCGGGCGAGCACGGTGTCGGCGACAGCGCTGTCGGGCACGGAGGGCGTGGCGGGCTCGGCGGGCGTGGCGGGCTCGGCGGGCGTCATGTAGCCCACCGTACGGCCGATGACGGACATTACGGCGATCACATGTGCTTGTCGGTTACTCTCCCCGGATGCTCGACCCCGTCACCCGGCCGCCGGGCTCCCTCGCACTGCGCTGCTCCCGGGCTCTGCTGTCGCCCTGGTCACGGCTGTCGCTGCTCGCCGTGGTCCTTCTCGCCGCGGGAACGACCGTCGTACTGTACGAGCCCCAGCGACTCCTGGCGGCGGGCTGGCCGCCGCAGATGAGCGGCGTGGGGGCGGTGGTCCTCTTCGGCCTCACGTACGGGGCGTGCACGGCCGCCTTCGTCCCGCGGCCGATCCTGAACCTGGCGGCGGGCGCGCTGTTCGGCACCCAGGCGGGGCTGGTGGCGGCGGTGGCCGGGACGGTCCTGGGGGCGGGGATCTCGTTCACCTTGGGACGGGTGCTGGGGCAGGACGCGCTGCGGCCGCTGCTGCGGGGGCGCTGGCTGAAGGCGGCGGACGGGCAGCTGAGCCGGCACGGGTTCCGCTCGATGCTGGCGATCCGGCTCTTCCCCGGGGTGCCGTTCGCCGCCGCCAACTACTGCGCGGCGGTCTCCCGGATGGGGTACGGGCCGTTCCTCCTGGCGACGGGGATCGGGTCGATCCCGAACACGATGGCGTACGTGGTGGCGGGCAGCCAGGCCGGCTCACCGACCTCGCCCGCCTTCCTGATCTCGATGGGCTTCATCGTCGTGTCCGGCCTCGCCGCGGCGACGGTCGCCTGGCGCAAGCGCCACGGCCTGCGGGCGACGCCACCGCCGGCCACGACGGTGCCGGAACGGGTCCTGACCGGCGCGGGCACCGGACCCACGAAGGAACACTGACCGCCGCGCCGACCGCCGTCTCTCGCACCCGGTCGGCCCGGTGCCCCCGGGCGACGTCTCGCGGCGCCGACGGGCGCGGGCCGGTCACCTGACGCGGCGGGCCCACCGCCCGACGCAGGCGCCGGACGGCGCCAGGCGCCCGGGCATCAGGCGCGGGCGCCGGGCGTGGCATCAGGGCGCGGGCGCCGGCCCTGGCGACGGTGGACGGCGCCAGGCCCGGCATCAAGGCGTGGACGACGCGGGCCCGGCATCCGGCGCAGGCGCGAGACCTGGCATCGGGCAGCGCCGTCGGGCGCGGCATCGGGGGCGGAGACGCCCGGCCAAGCATCAGGCACGGGCGCCCTCGGGCCCGGCATTCAGGCGCGGGCGCCGGGGCCGGCATCGAGCGCAGGCGCCGGTGTCGGCGTCAAGGGATGGCGACGGTTGGTCAGAGCGCCTCGACGATCATCGCGTTGGCCAGGCCGCCCGCCTCGCACATCGCCTGGAGGCCGTACCGTGCGCCGCGTGCCCGCAGGGCGTGGACCAGGGTGGTCGTCAGCCGGGTGCCGCTCGCCCCGAGGGGGTGGCC
Organism: Streptomyces sp. NPDC003035; assembly: GCF_042888285.1. Taxonomy (NCBI): domain Bacteria; kingdom Bacillati; phylum Actinomycetota; class Actinomycetes; order Kitasatosporales; family Streptomycetaceae; genus Streptomyces; species Streptomyces sp. NPDC003035. The sequence goes on from NZ_JBIAPJ010000003.1 coordinate 677,997, forward strand.
GAGCGCGAGGGCGCCGCCGTGGACGTTGACCCTGGCCGGGTCCGCGCCGGTCTCCTGCTGCCAGGCGAGCACGACGCTCGCGAACGCCTCGTTGATCTCGAAGAGATCGATGTCGTCGAGGCCGAGCCCCGCCCTGCGCAGCACCTTCTCCGTCGCGGGGATCACTCCGGTCAGCATGAGCAGCGGGTCGGAGCCGGTCACCGCGAAGCTGTGCAGGCGGGCGAGCGGACGGAGTCCGAGTCGCTCCGCGGTGTCCGCCGCCATGACGAGCACGGCCGAGGCTCCGTCGTTCGTCGGGCTGCTGTTGCCCGGGGTCACCGACCAGTCGATCTGCGGGAAGCGCTCGGCGAAGACCGGGTCCTCGAAGGCGGGCCGGAGCCCGGCCAGGATCTCGACGGTGGTCGAGGGCCGCACCGACTCGTCGCGGCGGACGTCCCCGTAGGGGACGACCTCGGCGTCGAAGAGCCCGGCCTCCCAGCTCCGGGCGGCCTTGGCGTGTGAGGACGCGGCGAACTCGTCCATCGCCGCGCGCCCGATCGACCACTTGGCGGCGATCAGTTCCGCGCTGATGCCCTGCGGGACCAGGCCCTCGGGGTACCGCTCGGCGACCCCGGGTCCGAAGGGGTCCGCGCCGGGCGGCACGTTCGACCACATCGGGACGCGGCTCATGGACTCGACCCCGCAGGCGACGGCGATGTCGTACGCCCCCGAGATCACGCCCTGGGCCGCGAAGTGCACGGCCTGCTGGGAGGAGCCGCACTGCCGGTCGACGGTGGTGGCGGGCACGGACTCGGGGAAGCCCGCACCCAGCCAGGCGTACCGGGTGGTGTTCATGGCCTGTTCGCCGACCTGGTCGACCGTTCCGCCGATGACGTCGTCGACGAGGGCGGGGTCGATGCCGCTGCGCTCGATGAGGGCGGCGAGGGTGTGGGAGAGCAGGGCGACGGGGTGGACCTGGGCCAGGGCGCCGTTGGCCTTTCCCCTGCCTATGGGCGTACGGACTGCTTCGACGATGACGGCATCGCGCATGAGGACGGCTCCTCGATCACCTGGAGGGTTGGAAAACTGGACCTAAACTCGCGAGTAACATAACCCACAGAGTTTGATTCTCAAACCCTCTCTCCGGTCCTGCTTTAGGCTGAGCGCATGAAGGCCGCCCCCCGCCCCTGCTCGATCGCCGACGCCCTCGCCCTCGTCGGGGAGAAGTACGCGCTGCTCGTCCTGCGCGAGATCTCGCTCGGCGTCCGCCGCTTCGACCGGATCGCGCGGAACACCGGCGCTCCGCGCGACATCCTCACGGCGCGCCTGAAGCGGCTGGTGGAGGCCGGGATCCTGGAGAAGGTGCCGTACAGCGAGCGTCCGCAGCGCTTCGAGTACCGGACCACGCCGGCCGGCGCGGAGCTGCAGCCGGTACTGCTGACGCTCATGGCCTGGGGGGACCGCCATGTGAACCCGCAGGACAGGCCGGTGCTTCTGGAACACAGCTGCGGCGAGGTGCTCAGCCCTCGGGTGGTGTGCGCCTGCTGCGGTGACGAGGCGGACGCGGCGAGCCTGACCCCCCATGTGCGGGCGCCGGGCTGGACGACGACGGGACCCGTCGGGACCTGAGGGACGCGACCCGTCGGGACCTGAGGGAACGCGGCCCGTCGGGACATGGGGGGACGGAGCCGAGGAGACCTGGGATCGGGGCCTTCACCTAGGGACGGTACGCTGCGCAACCGGCGGTCGATCTCCGATCCGACCGCCCCTTCTGACCGCACGAGCACATTCGGGACGGCCCTAGCCCCATGAGTTGGTTCGAATCATTCATCCTCGGACTCGTCCAGGGGCTGACGGAGTTCCTTCCCATCTCCTCCAGCGCGCACCTCCGCCTCACCGCCGCCTTCGCCGGCTGGCAGGACCCGGGCGCAGCCTTCACCGCGATCACCCAGATCGGCACGGAGACGGCCGTCCTGATCTACTTCCGCAAGGACATCGCGCGGATCGTCTCGGCCTGGTTCCGTTCGCTGCGGGACAAGTCGATGCGCGGTGACCACGACGCCCAGATGGGCTGGCTGGTCATCGTCGGCTCGATCCCGATCGGTGTGCTCGGTGTGACGCTCAAGGACCAGATCGAGGGCCCGTTCCGTGATCTGCGGCTGATCGCCACGACCCTCATCGTGATGGGCATCGTCCTCGGCGTCGCGGACCGTCTCGCCGCCCGCGACGAGATCGGCGGGCGGCACCGCGTCGTCCGCGAGCGCAAGACGCTCAAGGACCTCGGCGTGCGGGACGGCCTGATCTTCGGCATCTGCCAGGCGATGGCCCTGATCCCCGGCGTCTCCCGCTCGGGTGCGACGATCTCCGGCGGTCTGCTCATGGGCTACACCCGCGAGGCGGCGGCCCGGTACTCGTTCCTGCTGGCCATCCCGGCGGTGCTCGCCTCGGGTGCCTACGAACTGAAGGACGCGACCGAGGGCCACGTGTCCTGGGGTCCGACGGTCTTCGCGACGATCATCGCGTTCGCCGTCGGTTACGCCGTGATCGCCTGGTTCATGAAGTTCATCACCACGAAGAGCTTCATGCCGTTCGTGATCTACCGGATCGTTCTGGGCATTGTGCTGTTCATCCTGGTCGGCACAGACGTCCTGAGCCCGCACGCGGGCGATTCCGCCCACTGACACAACGGCGCTTCCGGAGGCTTCTCCTCCGGAAGCGCCGTTCTCTCCGTGGCCGTCAGGGCTGGTCCGGCCGCTGGGCGGGCGGGGTTCCGCCGCCCTGGCCTCCGCCCTTGCCGCCCTTGTCCGTGCCGTGCGCCGCCCCGCGTTCCCTCTTTCCGGATTGGCGTGCCTTCAGTTCGGCGCTGTCCTGCGGTGTGGCGGCGCCTTTGTCGCTCCGGCGCTGCTCAGGACTCTGGGGACCACTCACGACCGTCTCCTTCCGGCGACACTCAGTGCCTCGTCGACCTCGTCGTTCACTTCCTGCACTGCGGCGGTGCCCCGCTGTCGCGGTGGCAAACGGAACGCCGCGCCGGCCGCAGCATAGAAGCGCTTCTCGTGGGCAGCGGCGGAGAACCGCACGCCTGGCCAGCCCCAGGCGTCCGCCCGTACATCTCCACAGCCCGACGCAGCCCCTCGGCGCTCCGGCGTTTCACCCGGACGGACCATACGTCTGGCGACCGGCATTCCCCCGGCAGACGATGAGTCGGACGCGTGGGCACCCCTCGATCGGCGCCTTTTCCCAGGTGCACGGGGCGCTGTCTCCCTTCCAGCCTTACCGAGGCAGCAGTTGGTCTCCTCTCCCCCACCGCTGGAGGAATTCACCATGGCAACTTCATCCACGGCCCGCTGGCAGCACGCCGTCGTCACCGGCGGCGCCGGCTTCGTCGGTTCGCATCTGTGCGCCGCGCTGCTCGCCGAGGGCGTGGCGGTGACCTGCGTCGACGACTTCAGCACCGGGCGGCGGGAGAACGTCTCCCCGCTGCTCGACCGCCCCGGCTTCGAGCTGCTGGAGGCGAACGTCTCCGAGCCGTTCCGCGTCGCCCGGCCGCCCGACCTCGTGCTCCATTTCGCCTCCCCCGCGTCCCCCGCCGACTATCTGCGCCTCCCGCTGCACACGTTGGACGTCGGCAGTCTCGGGACCAGAAACGCCCTGGCGATCGCCCACAGCGCGGGAGCACGCTTCGTCCTCGCCTCCACCTCGGAGGTGTACGGCGACCCCCAGGAGCATCCGCAGAACGAGCGGTACTGGGGCCATGTCAACCCCGTCGGGCCGCGCAGTGTCTACGACGAGGCGAAGCGTTTCGGGGAGGCGCTCACCACGGCCGAGGCGTCGGCGAACGGAACCGACACCGCGATCGTGCGGCTCTTCAACACGTACGGTCCCCGGATGCGCGGGTACGACGGCCGGGCCGTACCGACCTTCATCCGCCAGGCGTTGGCCGACGAGCCGCTGACGGTCACCGGTGACGGGCTGCAGACCCGGTCGCTGTGCTACGTGGACGACACGGTCCGGGGCATCCTCGCGGCGGCCGCCCACACCATGCGCGGTCCGGTCAACCTCGGCAACCCGGACGAGATCACCATGCTGGACCTGGCCCGCTGGATCATCGAACTCACCGGCTCGCGCTCGCGGGTCCGGTTCGTCGAGCGGCCCACCGACGACCCGGCCGTCCGCTGCCCGGACATCACCCTGGCCCGCGACAAGCTCCAGTGGGAACCGACGGTCCGGGCCGAGGAGGGGCTGCGCCGCACCATCGCCTGGTTCCGCGCCCACGGCCCCGCCGCGTCCCCCACAGCGCGCCGCGCCGGTTGAGGCAGCCGTACCCGACAGCGGAAAGGCCCTTGGCATCATGCGAGTTCTCGGAATCAACGCGCTCTTCCACGACCCCGCCGCAGCGCTGGTCGTCGACGGGAGAACCGTCGCCGCCACAGAGGAAGAACGTTTCTCCCGGCGTAAGCACGGCAAGCGACCCGTGCCCTTCTCCGCCTGGGAACTGCCCGAGCAGGCGGCCCGCTGGTGCCTGCAGCGGGCCGGGCTGCGGCCGCAGGACCTCGACGCCGTCGCGTACTCCTACGACCCCTCGCTGGCCCTGCCGGCCGAGGCCATGGGGCTCGACGACCCCTGGGACCATCTGCGGCAGACGTACGCGCGTGAGGTCCCCGGGTTCCTGAAGACGGCGCTTCCCGGGCTCGACCCCGGGATCGTCCGCTTCGTCGGCCACCACATGGCGCACGCCGCGTCGAGCGCCTTCGCCGCGCGGGACGCCGAGACCTCCTCCGTCCTCGTCCTCGACGGGCGGGGAGAACGGGCCTCGCACCTGTCGGCCCGGCGCGTCGGGAACCGTCTCGAACCGCTGTACTCGCAGGAGCTGCCGGAGTCCCTCGGCCTGGTCTACGAGGAACTGACCGAGCACCTCGGATTCCTGCGTTCCTCCGACGAGTTCAAGGTGATGGCGCTCGCCTCGCACGGCTCCCCCCGCATGCTGGACGAACTGCGCCGGTACGTGTACCCGACCGGCGACGGGGGCTTCCGCGCCGGTGGCGTGCCCTGGTCCGAGTTCTGTCCGCCGCGCGCGCCCGACGAGCCGTGGACCCAGGACCACGCCGATGTGGCGGCGAGCGCGCAGGCCGTCCTCGAGGAGACGATGCTCGATCTCGTGCGCTGGCTGCACGGCCGCACCCATGACAGGGTTCTGACGCTGGCCGGCGGCGTCGCGCTGAACTGCGTGGCCAATGCGCGGATCGCCCGCGAGGGCCCCTTCGCGCGGGTCTGGGTCCAGCCGGCCGCCGGTGACGCCGGTACGGCGCTCGGCGCCGCCCTGCTGCTGTCCGCGGGGGCGGGCGACGAACCCGAGCCGATGCGAGGAGCCGATCTCGGGCGTGACTGGTCGGACGCGGAGCTCGCCGGCTGGCTCAAGACCGCGGCCGTGCCGTTCGAGCGGCCCCCGGACATCGCGGAGACCGTCGCCGAGGCGCTGGCCGACAACGCCATCGTCGCCTGGTTCCAAGGACGTTCGGAGTACGGTCCGCGCGCGCTCGGGCATCGTTCGCTGCTCGCGCACCCGGGGCACGCCGGCAACCTGGAGCGGCTGAACGACGTGAAGGGCCGAGAGCAGTTCCGGCCCGTGGCCCCGATGGTGGCCGCCGACCGCGCGGCCGAGATCTTCGACGGCCCGCTGCCCAGCCCGTACATGCTCTTCGTCCACGACGTCGCGGCCGCGTGGCGCGAACGCATCCCGGCGGTCGTGCACGTGGACGGCACGGCGCGGATCCAGACCGTCGACCGGGACCAGGAGCCGCTCGTGGCCCGGATGCTCGACGCCTTCGAGCGGCGCACGGGCCTGCCGGTCGTCGTCAACACCAGCCTCAACACGGCGGGGAGACCGATGGTGGACGACCCGCGCGACGCGCTGGAGTGCTTCGGTTCCTCGCCGGTCGATCTGCTGGCCATCGGACCGTACGCGGTACGCCGCGGCGAGGCGTTCCACGCCGGCGCCAACGGGTGGACCCGGTGACGGGCCACGGCGGGGCGCCCGCGTACGCCGTCGTCGTACCCACCCTGGGCCGGCCCAGCCTCGGCCGCTGTCTCGACGCCCTGGCCGCGTCCACCGGGCCCGCGCCCGCACGGCTGGTGATCGTCCACGACCGTCCCGGTGCCGACGGATCGGTACCCGACCTCCCCGTCCCGGACGCGCTGCGGCCCCTCACCGTCGTCGTGCCGGGCCGGGCGGCCGGCCCGGCGGCGGCCCGCAACGCCGGTGCCGCGGCGGCCGGTCCGGTGCCGTGGATCGTCTTCCTCGACGACGACGTGGTCCCCTCGGCCGGCTGGGCCGAGGACCTGGCCCGGGACCTCGCCACGGCGTCCGAGGTCACCGGGGCCGTCACCGCGCACATCGACGTGCCGCTGCCCCCGGACCGCCGCCCCACCGACTGGGAGCGCAACACCGCCGGCCTGGCCACCGCCCGCTGGATCACCGCCGACATGGCGTTCCGCGCGGAGGCGCTGGACGCCTCCGGTGGCTTCGACGAGCGCTTCCGGCGCGCCTTCCGGGAGGACGCGGACCTCGCCCTGCGGCTCCTCGGCGGCGGCTGGACGCTCGCCGAGGGAACGCGCAGGACCGCGCATCCGGTACGGCCCGCGGACCGTTGGGTCTCCGTGCGGCAGCAGGCCGGCAACGCCGACGACGTGCTCATGACGCGGCTGCACGGACCGGACTGGCGGCTGCGGGCGGGCGCCCCTCGGGGCCGCTTCCCCCGCCACGCGGCCGTGGCCGCCGCGGGCGCCGCCGCCCTGTGCTGCGCCGCGTTCGGCCGCAGGACGGCAGCGGCGGTGTGCGGCGCGGTCTGGCTCGCGGGCACCGCCGAGTTCGCCGTCGCGCGCATCGCCCCAGGCCCCCGCACACGGGAGGAGATCACCCGGATGATCCTGACGAGTGCCCTCATACCGCCGGTCGCCGCCTGGCACCGGCTGCGCGGCCATGTCGTCCACCGCGGCGCCCTGCCGCGCGGTCCCGCCCGACCTCCGGAACCGGGGACCGCCAGGGCGGACGCGCCGCGCCGCGCGGAGGTCGGATCATGAACGGACCCTCTCCCGCCCGGCTCCACCCCGTCGACGCGCATGTGGACCAGCGCGTGTCGCCTGGTGTGACGCCCGGCGTGTCCCCCTGCCTGGCCCCTTTCATGGCCCCCTCCGTGTCCCCGAGCGCGTCCGCGAGCGCGTCCTCGCGCGCGGACGGGCCGTGGCTGCTCGACGGCGACCTCGTCGGCGCCCCGGCACCGCCGAGACCGCGATGGGCGCGCGGACCGTACGCACGGCTGCCGGAGGCGGTGCTCTTCGACCGTGACGGCACGCTGGTCACCGATGTGCCGTACAACGGCGACCCCGATCTCGTGGTCCCCATGCCGGGCGCCGCGGCCGCCGTCACGGCCCTGCGCAGTCTGGGCATCCCCGTCGGAGTGGTGAGCAACCAGTCCGGCGTGGCTCGCGGCCTGATCACCCGACGGGACGTCGAGGCGGTACGGCGGCGCGTGGACGGACTCGTCGGCCCCTTCGCCGTGTGGGCGGTGTGCCCGCACGGTCCGGGCGACGGCTGCTCCTGCCGCAAACCGGCCCCCGGTCTGATCCTGGCCGCCTGCGCACGGCTCGGCGTGCGGCCCTCGCGGACGGTGGTCGTCGGGGACATCGGGTCCGACATGGAGGCCGCCCGTGCGGCGGGCGCCCGGGGCGTGCTGGTGCCGACCCCCGCGACCCTGCCCGGCGAGGTGGCCGCCGCGGTCGAGACCGCCACCGGCCTCCCGGCCGTGGTCCGCATGCTCCTCATGGGCGCCCGGGGCCTGGCCGACGCCGCGCACCAGGGCGGTGCGCGATGACCGCGCCGCGCACGCTGGTCGTGCGCCTCGACAGCGCGGGAGACGTCCTGCTCGCGGGCCCCGCCGTGCGGGCGGTGGCGGCGGGCTCCTCGACGACCGCGATGCTGTGCGGGCCGCTCGGCGCGCCCGCGGCCGCGTTGCTGCCCGGCGTGGACGACGTCCTCGTCCACGACGCGCCCTGGGTGGGCCTGGAGCCGCCGCCGGTGTCCCGCCGGGAGTGCGCGGCACTGATCGACGCCGTCGCCGCCCGCCGCTTCGACCGCGCGCTGATTCTCGTCTCGTACCACCAGAGCCCGCTGCCCGCGGCGCTGCTGCTCAGGCTCGCGGGCGTGCCGTGGATCGCGGCGGACAGCGAGGACTACCCCGGGGCGCTGCTCGATCTGCGGCACCGTCGCCTGCCGGGCCGGCACGAGGCGGAGGCGGCACTGGACCTGGCGCACGCCTGCGGATTCGACCTCCCGCCGGGCGACGGCGGGGCGCTGCGGGTCGGCGAACCGCCGGACACCACCGCGTTGACCGGCCCGGAGCCGTACGTCGTGCTCCACCCGGGCGCGGCGGTCCCGGCCCGCGCGTGGAGCCCCGCCCGGGCGGCCCGGGCGGCCGACGCGCTGCACCGGGCGGGCCACCGGGTGGTGGTGACGGGCGGCCCGGCCGAGAAGGCCCTGACGGCGCGGGTCGCGGCCCGGCACGGCCTCGACCTCGGCGGGGCGACCGCCGATCTCGCCGCCCTCGCGGGGGTGCTGGCCCGCGCCCGGGTCGTCGTGACCGGCAACAGCGGTCCCGCGCATCTGGCCGCGGCCGTGGGCACCCCCGTGGTCTGCCTGTTCGCGCCGGTGGTGCCGGCCGAACGGTGGCGGCCCCACAAGGTCCCCCACGTCCTGCTCGGCGACCAGAACGCCCCCTGCGCCCTGAGCAGGGCACGCGTCTGCCCGGTCGAAGGCCATCCCTGTCTCGACGGCGTGAGCGACGCCGAGGTCCTCGCGGCGGTGTCCGCGCTCCTCGGCCGGACATCCCCCGCCCCCGCCGCGGTACCTCCGGAGGGCGTCCACGGGGCGGAACGAGGAGCGACCGTATGAACATCCTCCTGTGGCATGTGCACGGTTCCTGGACGACCGCGTTCGTCCAGGGGCCCCATACCTATCTGGTCCCGGTGACGCCGGACCGGGGAGCCGACGGGCGCGGTCGGGCCGAGACCTTCACCTGGCCGTCGACGGTGCGCGAACTCTCCCCCGAGGAGCTCGCGGACGCCCCGGTGGACCTGATCGTGCTCCAGCGTCCGCACGAGGAGGAACTCGCCACCCGCTGGCTCGGCGGGCGCCGCCCCGGCCGGGAGATCCCCGCCGTGTACGTGGAGCACAACACGCCGCGCGGCGACGTGCCCGACACCCGGCACCCGATGGCCGACCGGGCGGACCTGACACTCGTTCACGTCACCCACTTCAACCGGCTGTTCTGGGACAACGGCACCACCCGCACCGCCGTGATCGAACACGGCATCGTCGACCCGGGCCACCTCTACACCGGCTCCGTGCCGAGAGCCGCCGTCGTCGTCAACGAGCCGGTCCGGCGCCGCCGTTACGTCGGTACGGACCTGCTGCCGCAGCTGGCCGAAGCCGCGCCGCTCGATGTCTTCGGCATGCGGACGGAAGGGCTCGCCGACCATCTCGGACTCTCCGCCGACCGATGCCGCACCGCCGACCTCCCCCAACGGCACCTGCACGCCGCCCTGGCGGAACGCCGTCTGTACCTGCACCCGGTGCGGTGGACCTCGCTGGGGCTGTCCCTGCTGGAGGCCATGCACCTGGGCATGCCGGTGGTGGCCCTCGCCACCACCGAGGCCGTGGAGGCCGTACCCGCCGGAACGGGCACGCTCTCCACCCGCCCCGAGGTGCTCGCCCGCGCGGCCCGGCGCTATCTCGCCGAACCGGAGGCGGCGGCCCAGGACGGTGCGCGCGCCCGGCAGGCGGCCCTCGAACGGTACGGCCTCAAGCGCTTCCTGGACGACTGGGAGCACCTCATCGCGGAGGTTCGGTCATGACATCCTTCTCCTCCCTCGACGGCCGTCCCCTGGACATCGCCCTCGTCTCGGAGCACGCCAGCCCCCTCGCCGCGCTCGGCGGGGTGGACGCCGGCGGGCAGAACGTGCACGTGGCCCAGCTCGCCGGGGCGCTCGCCGACCGCGGCCACCAGGTGACGGTGTACACCCGGCGCGACGCCGCGGAGCTGCCGGTCCGCAGACCGCTGCGGCCGGGAGTGGAGGTCCACCATGTGCCGGCCGGTCCGCCGCGACAGGTCCCGAAGGACGAACTGCTGCCGTACATGAGCGAGTTCGCCCGCTACCTCGCGGGGCGCTGGCGGACGGGTGCCCCCGACGTCGTCCACTCGCACTTCTGGATGTCGGGTCTCGCCTCGCTGTGGTCGACGTACGAGCTGCGGCTGCCGCTGCTGCACACGTACCACGCGCTGGGCACGGTCAAGCGGCGGCACCAGGGCCGCGCGGACACCAGCCCGGCCGCCCGGATCGCCTGTGAGACGGAGGTCGGCCGGGGATGCGACCGGGTGATCGCCACCTGCCGGGACGAGGTGGACGAGCTGGCCGCCATGGGGATACCGCGCGAGAAGGTCGATGTCGTTCCCTGCGGGGTCGACCCGGAGGTGTTCCGGCCGGACGGACCGGTCGCGGACCGGGGCGCGTACCCCTATCGGCTTCTGCAACTGGGCCGTCTGGTACCGCGCAAGGGCGCCGCCGTCGCGATCGCGGCGCTGGCCCGGCTGCCGCGCACGGAGCTGGTGGTGGTCGGAGGCCCGCCCGCCGGAGGGCTCGACACGGACCCCGAGGTCCGGCGCCTGAGGAGGCTGGCGGCGGAGGCGGGCGTGGCGGACCGGGTCCGCCTCCTGGGCGGCGTACCGACGGCGGAGGTGCCGGCCCTGATGCGCGGCGCCGACGTGGTGCTCTGCCCGGCGGACTACGAGCCCTTCGGCATCGTCCCGCTGGAGGCGATGGCCTGCGGCCGGCCGGTCGTCGCCAGTGCCGTGGGCGGACAGCTGGACACGGTCGCCGACGGGGTCAACGGGCGGCTCGTGGAGCCGCGGGACCCCGAGGCCCTCGCCACGGCGGTCGCGGGCCTGCTCGCCGACCCCGCGCTGCGCAGGGCGTACGGGAACGCGGGCCGCCGGCGCGTCCTCGACCGCTTCTCCTGGGCGCGGGTGGCGGCGGCGACGGAGGCGTCCTACCGCACCGCGCTCGCCTCGCGCGCCCCTGTCGCGGGAGCGCTCCGACCTCTCTGACCCCTGCCCCCACCGCCCCCGGGGCCCGGTCCGCCGCGCCGGACCGACCCGACCCCACGACTCGAAGCCGTCACGACTCGAAGTCCAACCACTCGAAGCCGCCAGGACGCGGAGCCCGGAAGGCTCGAAGCCGGAAGGAGGTGCGGCGGGCGCGCTCGACGAAGCGCCGGCCGACACACCATGAGCGAATCGCACACCTATGAGAGCGCACAGCTCCACTGCCAGTCGCTGCAGACCGCCCTCGACCGGCTGCGCCGCCAGGGCCTGGGGCGCCTCGCGCAGTGGGGCGACCGACTCGCCGAGGTGCTTCCCGCGGGTGGCCGGCTTCTGGCGGCGGGCAACGGCGGGAGCGCCGCCCAGGCCCAGCACCTGACGGCCGAACTCGTCGGCCGGTACCAGCGGGAGCGGCCCCCCTACTCGGCGCTCTCCTTGCACGCGGAGACCTCCAGCCTCACCGCGATAGGGAACGACTACGGCTTCGAGCAGGTCTTCGCGCGCCAGGTCGCCGCGCACGGACGCGCCGGCGACCTCCTCGTGCTGCTGTCGACGTCCGGCCGCAGCGCGAATCTGCTGTCGGCCGCGATGACGGCGCGCTCGGGCGGCCTCACGGTCTGGGCCATGACGGGACCGGCCCCCAATCCCCTGGCCGAGGCGGCCGACGAGGCCCTGTGCGTGGACGGGGCGACGACGGCGACGGTCCAGGAGGCGCACCTGGTGGCTGTCCACCTGCTCTGCGAGTTCTTCGACGCCGCCGTGGCGGCGGCGCCGCCGGAGGTCACGACCGGGGTGTCCGCCGCGCCGCCGGACGCCACGGCCGGGCTGTCCGCCGCGCCGCCGCACACCGGCGCCCTGAACGGCCGGCCGCACCCGCCGGCCCGCCCCCTGTCGCCCCGCTGAGGAGGACGCCGTGAACGAAGACGGACCGCTTGTGGTCGTCGGCGACGTCCTGCTCGACCAGGACGTCGACGGCCGGGCCACGCGCCTGGCCCCCGACGCGCCCGTGCCCGTGGTCGACGTCGTGGAGGAGCGGGCCCGCCCCGGCGGGGCCGGACTCGCCGCCGCGCTCGCGGCGCGGCACCACCGCCCCGTCGTCCTGGTCACGGCGCTCGGTCGGGACGAGGCCGGCGACATCGCCCGCCGCGCCCTCCAGGGCCGCGTGAGCCTGGTCGAGATCCCGTTGGAGGGCACGCTGCCGGTGAAGACGCGCATCCTGGCCGACGGCCGTCCCGTGGTCCGGGTCGACCGGGGCGGCGGGACACCGGGACGGCCCGGCGCGCGGGCCCTGTCCGCTCTCGCCGAGGCGCGGGCGATCCTGGTCGCCGACTACGGCCGCGGCACGGCGGACGCCCTCCGCTCGGCGCTGACCGCGGCGGCGCCCCACGTCCCGCTGGTGTGGGACCCGCACCCCCGGGGCGGCTCGCCCGTGGCCGGGGCGCGGCTGGTGACGCCCAACGCCGCCGAGGCGAGCGCGCTCACCGCTGTGGCGGGGACCTCGCTCGGCGCACACGCCGACCGTGGCCGCGAGCTGGCCGAGCGGTGGGCCGCGGGCTCGGTCGTCATCACGCTCGGCGAGCGGGGCGCGCTCCTCGTCCGGCCGGGCGCGGCCCCGGTACTCGTACCGGCCCCGTACCGCGCCGGAGGCGATCCGTGCGGGGCGGGCGACTGCTTCGCCGCCGTGGCGGCCGTCGCCCTGGCCGAAGGCGCCCTGCCGGAGGAGGCCGTCACGCGCGCGGTCGCCGAGGCGGCGGCGTTCGTCGGGGCGGGCGGTGCGGGCAACCGCGGCCTGTGGGAGCCGCCGACCGTGCCCGCCGTCGAGCCGCCGCTCCCCCGCGACGCCATGCGGCTGGCCCGGGAGGTCCACGCGCGCGGTGGCACCGTGGTCGCCACGGGCGGCTGCTTCGATCTGCTCCACGCGGGACACGTGGGACTGCTGGAGAACGCGGCACGGATCGGCGACTGCCTGATCGTCTGCGTGAACTCCGACGCCTCCGTGGCCCGGCTCAAGGGCCCGGGCCGGCCGCTGAACCCGCTGGCGGACCGCGTGCGCGTGCTCAGTGCCCTGGACAGCGTGGACGCGGTGATCGCCTTCGAGGAGGAGACGCCCGTACGGCTCCTGGAATCGCTGCGGCCCGACGTGTGGGTCAAGGGCGGGGACTACGCCGCCGAGGACCTTCCCGAGGCGGAGGTGCTGCGCACCTGGAACGGCCAGGCGGTCGTGCTGCCCTACCTCGACGGCCGCTCCACGACGTCCCTCGCCCACCGCGCGGCCCGCGCCGCGGCCGGCCGCCCGCCCGCCGCCCGATGACGGCGGGGCGCACGATGCCGCCCGCGGGGGCGGGGAAGGCGAGGACGGGAGCGGAGAGCGGCGCCGACCGCGACCGGAGGGCCCCCGTGCCGGACGGCGCTCCTTCCGGGAAGGACGCGCGCGTGCGGGACGGGTCGCGCGCCGGGAAGGGCGTGCGGGTGCAGGACGGATCCCGCGCCGGGAAGAACGCGTCAGAGCCGGACGGCACCCGCCCCGCAAACAGCACCCCCGTGCCGGGCGGCACCGGAGGCGGGCGGCCCACGGTGCCGGGCGGCGCTCCTTCCGGGCAGAACGCGCGCGTGCAGTACGGATCCCGCGCCGGGAAGAACGCGTCCGAGCCGGACGGCACCCGCCCCGCGAACAACGCCCCCGTGCCGGGCGGCGCTCCTTCCGGGCAGAACGCGCGTGGGCATGACGGATCCCGCGCCGGGACGAACGCGTCCGTGCCGTACGACACCCGCCCCGCGAACAGCGCACTCGTGCCGTACGGCACCCGAGGCGGGCGGCCCGTGGTGCTGGTGTTGCGGGCTCTCGGGCTGGGTGACGTGCTGACCGCCGTGCCCGCTCTGCGGGCGCTGCGTCGGGGGTTCCCCGGTCACGAGATCGTGCTGGCCGCGCCGGGGTCGCTGGCGGAGGTCGTACGGGCCACGGGCGCCGTGGACCGGCTGCTGCCGACGAGCGCCCCGGGGCGAGCGGTCCCGGCCGCGCTGCCGTGGGCAGGGCCGCCGCCCGCCCTGGCGGTCGACCTGCACGGCAGCGGGCCGCTCAGCCATCGGCTCCTCGAACGGCTGGGACCCGGCGTGCTCTGGGCGTTCCGCCATCCGGAGTTCCCCGCGCTCGACGGCCCGCCGTGGCGGCCGGACGAGCACGAGCGGGACCGCTGGTGCCGGCTCCTGCGCTGGTACGGCCTGGCCGCCGAGCCCGAGGAGACGCGCATCCCGGTTCCCTGCGGCCCGTCCCCCGCGCCGGGGGCCGTGGTGATCCACCCCGGCGCGGACTCCCCGGCCCGGCGCTGGCCGACGGAACGGTTCGCCGCCGTGGCCGGGGCCGCGCGGCGCGCGGGCCACCCCGTGGTGGTGACGGCGGGGCCGGGAGAGGAGCCGCTGGCACGGGCGGTGGCCGCCCGCGCGGGCCTGCCCGCCACGGCGGTCCTGGGCGGAGCGCGGGGCGTGCCGTTCTCCGCGCTGTGCGCGCTGCTCGCGCACGCCCGCTGTCTGGTGGTGGGCGACACGGGCATCGCCCATCTCGCGACGGCGCTCGGCGCGCCGTCCGTCGTGCTGTTCGGCCCGGTGGCGCCCCGCCTGTGGGGCCCGCCGGCGGGCGGGCCGCACCACGTCCTGTGGCACCCCTCCCCCGGGGCCGACCCGCTCCGGCCCGGGGACGCCCACGGCACCTCGCCGGACCCGCGTCTGCTGCGCGTCACGGTCGGCGAGGTGCTGGAGGCGATGGAGAGCGTGGTCCGTTCCGGCGAGGCGGGCCGGGAGGGACCTGCGGGGTCAGACGGCGGTGCCGAGCTCGGTACGGGGAGAGGACAGCTGGGCGGTCTTCGGCACCAGGGCCTCGGTGAGCGGGGCTTCGACGACGGTGGTGGTCAGCCTCGCCGTGGCCGCGGCCTTCGCCGTGCGCCGGCCGCGGGCGAGGAAGGCCGTGCCGACGGTGGAGGCGACCAGAAGGCCGCCCGCCACGAGCGCTCCGCGGGCCCCGAGCACCTCCATGAGGAGGCCGAGCGTCGGGGGCGCGGCCAGGCCCCAGACCGTACGGATGCTGCTCCAGGCACCCAGCACGCGGCCGCGCATATGAGCCGGCGGGTCGGTCTGCAGGACGGTGTTCTGGGCCGTGTCCGCGACGGACTCGGCGATCGCCATGGGCAGGACGAGTACGAGCAGTACGGCGACCGACGGCGAGAGGCCGGCGAGCACCTGGAGCAGCGCGCCGGCGAGCGTCAGCATGCCCACGAGGCGTACGCCGGGCCGCTGCAGGCGGGCGCCGAGCACCGCTCCGACGATTCCGCCGACGGCGAGGACGGTGGCCACGGTGCTGAACGTGCCGGCGTCGCCCGCGAGGGGACCGGTGACCAGGACCACCAGGGTCAGCGAGTAGTTGCGGCCGAAGAGCGCGCTGATGCCGTTGAGGCCGGCGAGCGCGACGAGCCGGGGACGGCGGGCGAAGAAGACGAGGCCCTCGCGTACGCCGCCGGTGTCGCGCGGCGCCCTGCCCCCTCGCCCCTTCGGGCGCGCCGCGGGGACGGCGCGCTCCTGGCGTCGTACGGGCTTGAGGAAGGGGATCACACAGGCCACGAAGAGGAACGTGAATCCGTTGGCGACGTAGGCCGCCGCCGTGCCCAGCACTCCGACGGTCACGCCGGCGAGCGCGGCTCCGGCCAGCCGCCCCCCGCTGTGGGCGAGGGAGCCCACGCCGATGGCCGAGGGGATGTCCTCGGTACGGACGAGGTCGTTGCCGAGCAGGGCGCAGGCAGGGCCGTCCACGGTCGCGATGACACCGGTGAGCGCGGCCAGGACCATCAGCAGGGGAAGGTTCAGCTGGTCCAGCGCGACGAGGACGGCGGTGAGCACGGCGACGACGCCGAGCAGGACCTGGCCGACCGCGGCCGTCAGCTTCCTGGGCCAGCGGTCGACGAGCGCGCCGCCCAGGGTTCCCAGGAGCAGACCGGGTGCGGCCTGGACGGACATGGAGAGGCCGGTCGCGGCGGCGGAGCCGGTGATCTGGAGCACCAGCAGGTTCTGGACGGTGAGCTGCATCCAGGTGCCGGCGTTGGAGACGAAGTTGGCGACGGCCCACCAGCGCATGCTGCGTCCGCGCAGCGAACGCCACGGCGAGCGGTCGCTTCGGGGCGCTCCGGCACCGGGGACGCCCGTGGGGGCGACGGCCGGAACGGCGGCGGACCGGGTGTCGGCGGACGAGGGCGTGGTGGACGAGGGCATGGGGGAGGAAGGCACAGGGATACCAGGGGGGTGCGCGGCGACGCGGACGGGGAGGGCGGCAGGGATCCGCCCCGTCCGCGGTGTGCCTGAGCGGCGTTCCGCGGGGACTCGGTGAGCGGCGGGAGGTCCCGGCGACCCATCGTGGCAGACGGCTCTCGAGAAGCCGTCGGCCGATCCGGCGAGGCCGCGGGCGAGAGGACCTCGGGGGCCCCAACTGCCGTACGGGGAAAGGCTTTCGACGCTTCTGGTGGGCTTGCTCACACCCGTCGCGGACCCTGGTCGCGGACCCCGTGCGCGGCCCCCGCGAGGTGAGGCGGGCCACACGAGGACCGAAGGCCGGAGGACCCGGCTGAGCCCGGTTGGCCACGGTGGGGCCCGGTTGGGCCCTGCGGCCTAATCCGCCGCGCCCGCGACGGCACGCCGTCCGCAGAGTGGGACAACGACCACATCGGAGGGAAACGGAATGAACAGCGGAGTACAGGTGGAGCTGAGCGGCAAGCAGGCGCTGGTCACGGGCGGCGCCCGGGGGCTCGGGGCCGCCATCGTGGGGCGGCTCGCCCATGCCGGGGCGTCCGTGCTCGTCGCGGACGTACGCCAGGACCTGGCCAAGGAGCTGTGCGAGGGACTGCTCGCCGAGGGCTGCCAGGCCCGGCCCGTCATCCTGGACGTCCGGGACCCGGAAGCGGTGGCGGAGGTCTTCCGCGATCTCGAGACGAGCGGTGAGGCGGTCGACATCCTGGTCAACAACGCCGCCGTGGACGTGACGAAGTCGGTGGCCGAGCTGACCGCCGAGGAGATGACCCTGGTCATCTCCACCAACCTGCTGGGCCCCATGTATCTCTGCCGCGAGGCGTACGGGCGGATGGTGGCGCGAGGCGGCGGTCACATCGTGAACATCCTCTCGACGGCGGCGATCCGCACGTGGACGGAGGCGGGCCCCTACGCCGCGGGGAAGACCGGGCTGCGGACCTTCACCCACACCCTTTTCAAGGAGGCCCAGCGCGACTGCCCCGGTATCGGGGTCACCGGCGTCGTGGCCGGGGGGATGGAGACGGCCTTCATCATGGACCGCTTCCCCGACACGGACGTGTCGCTGCTGCAGAGCCCCGAGATCGTGGCGGACACCGTGATGTACGCGCTGTCCGTGCCGGCCGGCAGCGCGCTGGCCGAGGTGGTCGTCGTACCGCGCCGCGAGACGTCCTGGCCCTGATCGATCGAGACTCCCCATCGGGGGAAGGCGACGGAAGGCAACGGACAGCGAACCGTCCGGACGGGTCCCTCCGATCCGGAATCGTCCTTCGAGGAGGAAGCACAGCCATGGCCGACACACTCGGGTTCAGCCCCAGGACGGCGATCGTGACCGGCTCCGACTCCGGCATCGGGCGTGCCGTCGCGGTGCGGCTGGCCGAAGACGGCCTGGACGTCGGTATCACCTGGCACAACGACGAGGAGGGCGCCTCCGCCACGGCCGAGGAAGTGCGCGCTCACGGGCGGCGGGCCGCGGTGGCCCGTCTGGACCTGACAAGGCTGCCGGAGGCGGCTGACGTGATCGACCTCCTCGCCGAGGAGCTCGGCGGGGTCGACGTCCTCGTGAACAACGCGGGCGTCGGTACGGCCACTCCCTTCCTCGACCTCGACCTCGCGACCGTCCGGCAGGTGCTCGACGTGGATCTCGTCGGCCCCCTGCTGTGCTCCCAGCGGGCGGCCCGCCGGATGATCGGCCAGGGCACCGGGGGCCGCATCGTCAACGTGACCTCGGTCCACGAGCATCAGCCACGGGTGGGCGCGGGCCCGTACTGCGCGGCCAAGGGCGGCCTCGGGCTCCTCACCCAGGTCATGGCGCTCGAGCTGGCGGAGCACGGGATCACGGTCAACGCGGTCGCTCCCGGCGAGATCGCCACACCGATGACCGGCCAGGAGGACGCGAACGTCCGTGCCGCCTCCCGCCCGGGCATCCCGCTCGGCCGCCCCGGGGACGCCCGCGAGGTCGCGGCCGTGATCGCCCTGCTGGCGGGTCGGGACGCCTCGTACGTGACGGGGGCTTCCTGGGCGGTGGACGGCGGGATGCTGCGGATGGGGCCGATGGCGGGCTCCCACCTCGACAGTGACGACTGGCGGAGGCCGTAGACATCCCGCCGGCCGGACCCTCCGCTCGTGTGTCGGGCGGCGGGACCCGGGAAGCCGCTGTGCGTACGTGTACGGAGGAAGGAGCCGATCATGACCGAGAACGAGCCGGGCCAGGACGCGGGAGCGGAGGGAAACGGAGGCCGTGGCGACGACGTCTACCAGCCGACGAACGCGGACGTGGACAACCGCCCGACCGACGAGCTCGACCTGGAGAACGCCGTCGACGTCAACCAGCTCGACGACATGCGTACGCCGGGCTACTCACCGCCCGACCGCCCCCGGGCCGTCACGCGGCACGGCACGACCAACCGCGAACAGCGCGAGGGCGAGTCGCTCGACGAGCGCCTCGCGCAGGAGGTTCCCGACGTCGGGCCGCCGGAGGGCGACGGCATCGGCGACCTCGTCGGTGGACAGGGGGAGACCGTCGACCCGGAGGCGGGTGCCGCGCGGGCGGGCCGCCTCACCCCGGTCGACACGCCGCCGCGCCAGCACACCGGCGCCGTGGCCCGGGACGTGGGCATCGACGACGGCGCGGCGTCGGCCGAGGAAGCGGCGATGCACGAGGAGACCGGAATCGAAGGTCCCGAGGAGAACACGGACGAACCATGAACGGCACACTGTCGAACCCATCGAACCCGTCGAACCCGTCGAAGGACACCTCGTCGACGCGGGACTCCGGTCCCGCGCTGCTGGGCATCTATCTCAACGACCATCTCACCGGCGCGGGCGCCGGCGTCGAGCTCATGCGCCGCATCTGCCGCGCGCACCGGGGCCAGGACTTCGCTCCCCAACTCGCCGAACTGGCCCAGGAGGTGAGCGAGGACCGACGCACTCTGCGCACGATCATGGAGTCGCTCGGCGTCCGCCCGCTGCGCGGCAGGACCGCCCTGGGCCAGGTCACGGAGAAGGTCGGCCGGCTGAAGCTCAACGGACACCTCTTCTCCCGTTCCCCGCTCAGTGACCTCCTCGAACTGGAAGCCATGCGCCTGGGAGTGGAGGGCAAGGCGGCCGGCTGGCGCTCCCTCCACGCGCTCGCCCGCACCGACGCCCGTCTGGACGCGGCCGAACTGGACGGGCTCGTCCAGCGCGCGCGGCGCCAGTCGCAGACGCTGGAGTCCCTGAGACTCCGGGTGGCGGCGCACGTCCTGGCGACGGGCGACAGGCTGCCCCCGGGCCATGCGTGAGGCCCCCGGGCCGTGCGTAAGGAGCGGCCGGTCCTCCGCCGAGACGGAGGACCGGCCGCGGTGTGGCTCGGGCCTGCCGTCCTCACCTCTTGCCGGCGAGCCGTGTGCGCCCCGTGTGCCCCGTGTGCCCCGTGCGACCCGTGCGTCCCTTGGGCCCCGAGCGTCCCGTGTGCCCTGCCAGCATCTCCTGGACCTTCGCCCTGAACCCCTGCCGGAGCACGGCCGCGCGGTCGCTGTCGCCCTTCAGCACGGCCACGGCCGCCGCCTCGATCTGGTCCAGTGAGGCGTGGGGCGGGATCGGCGGCACCGCCGGGTCGGTGACGAAGTCGAGGACGCACGGCCGGTCCGCACCGAGGGCCCACTCCCAGGCGCCGGTCACGTCGCCGGGCTTCTCCACCCGCGCGCCCTCCAGGCCGATGGAGCGCGCGAACTCCGCGTACGGTACGTCGGGAAGCGCCTGCGAGGGCAGGAACTGCGGGGCCCCGGTCATGGCGCGCATCTCCCAGGTCACCTGATTGAGGTCCCGGTTGTTGAGCACGGCGACGATCAGCCGCGGATCCTCCCAGTCCTCCCAGTACTTGGCCGCCGTGACGAGCTCGGCCATGCCGTTCATCTGCATGGCGCCGTCACCGACCAGTGCCACCACCGGCCTGCCCGGGTGCGCGAACTTCGCCCCGAGGGCGTACGGCACACCGCACCCCATCGTGGCGAGGGTGCCCGAGACCGAGCCCCGCATCCGGCCGCGCATCCGCAGATGGCGGGCGTACCAGTTCGTCGCCGAGCCGGAGTCGGCCGCGATGACGGTGTCCTCGGGCAGGAACGCGTCGAGGGTGTGCACGACGTACTCGGGGTTGATCGGATCGGCCTCCACGGCGGCCCGTCGTTCCATGACCTCCCACCACCGGGCGGTGTTCTTCTCCACCGTCTCGCGCCAGCGCCGGTTCTTCTTCTTGCGGTCCAGCAGCGGCAGGAGCCGCGCCAGGGTCGTCTTGGCGTCACCGACGAGGTTGACCTCGAACGGATAGCGCAGGCCGACCATGAAGGGGTCGATGTCGATCTGCACCGCGCGCGCCTGGTCGAATTCCGGCAGGAACTGCGTGTACGGGAAGCTGGAGCCGACCACCAGGAGCGTGTCGCAGTCCCGCATCAGCTCGTAGCTCGGGCGCGTCCCGAGCAGCCCGATGGCACCGGTCACGTACGGCAGGTCGTCGGGCAGCACATCCTTGCCCAGCAGCGCCTTGGCCACCCCGGCCCCGAGCAGGTCGGCCAGCCGGTCGATCTCGGCCTCGGCGCCCCGCGCCCCCTGCCCGATCAGGATCGCAGGCTTCTTTCCCGCGTTGAGCACCTCGGCCGCCCGCGCCAGGTCGTCGTCGCCGGGGACGGGCAGGGAGGGCGCGATGCCGAGGCTGGAGGGGACCATCTTGAAGGCGTGCTCCGGCGGGGAGTACTCCAGCTCCTGGACGTCGGCGGGGATGATGACGGCGGTGACGGTCCGCCTGGCGGCGGCCGTGCGCATCGCCCGGTCGATGACGTTGGGCAGCTGCTGCGGGACGGTGACCATCTCGCAGTACTCGGCGACGTCCTTGAACAGGCTCAGCAGGTCGACCTCCTGCTGGTAGGAGCCGCCCATCGCGCTGCGGTTGGTCTGCCCGACGATCGCCACCACCGGTACGTGGTCGAGTTTGGCGTCGTAGAGCCCGTTGAGCAGGTGGATGGCGCCGGGCCCGGAGGTGGCGGCGCAGACGCCCGTCCTTCCGGAGAACTTGGCGTAGCCCACCGCCTGGAGCGCGGCGGTCTCCTCGTGCCTCGCCTGGACGAACATCGGCCGGTTGTCGGCCCGTCCCCAGGCGGCGAGCAGACCGTTGATGCCGTCGCCCGCATAGGCGAAGACGTGCTCCACTCCCCACTCGCGCAGCCGCTGCAGAACGTGGTCGGACACCTTGATCGACACGGATCCCTCTCCTCTCGGTGAAGATTCCCCCGACGGAGGGCGGCTTCCCCGGAGAGCCCGGTGTGAACGTCGGCGCGCGGCGTGACCGTGCCGCGACCTGGTGTGACAGATCCTGTGGAGAGGGTCACTGTGCGTCGTCACCGTCCCACCCGGGCATGATCGGCGGCGCTGCGGGCAGCAGCACGACGTCAACATCGGGGCGGCAGAGGGGCGCGACACCGGTCCCCGGGACCGGTCGATGCCTTCGCCGTGGCAGCGGACGTCAGGTCTGTCCCGCACGCCACGGCGGCCGCCGAACGAAGGGACTGCCGGTCATGAGCACGGTGGTGAGGACGCGTGAGCCGGGGCTGGACACGGTGCCGGGCGTGCGAGTGCACCCACCCGAACTACCCGAGCCGCGCGGCGAGTTGTCGGACTCCGTACGCGCCTTCCTGCTGGGGCGCCCGACGCCCCGGCTCGCCGACCGATCCCAGGTGCGGCGGGCGGACCCGTACGGCGAGGATCTCCAGCTCGCCCTCCACCTCTGCTACGAGCTGCACTACCGGGGCTTCGCCCAGGTCCCCGACGACAAGGAGTGGGACCCCGACCTGCTGCGGTTGCGGGCGCTCATGGAGGAGCGGTTCGAGGACGCCCTGCGGAGCCGCTGCGGACGGTTCGGGTCCTTGGACGAGGCGTTCGACGCGATCCTGACGGAGCCCGCCGACGGCGACGGTGCCTCTCACTTCCTGCTGCGGCGCGGCGAGTCGTGGCATCTGCGGGAGTACGCCGCGCTGCGGTCGGTGTACCAGCTGAGGGAGGCCGATCCCCATCTGTGGGTCATCCCGCGGCTGCGGGGCCGCGCCAAGGCGGCGATGGTGACGGTGGAGTACGACGAGTACGGCTGCGGCCGTGCCGAGCGCATGCACGCGAGGCTCTTCGCGGACCTCATGGAGGACCTGGACCTGGACCCCGGCTACGGCCGGTATCTGGAATCGGCCGGGGCGGAGACGCTCGCGACGGTGAACCTCATGTCGCTCCTGGGGCTCCACCGCGCCCGCCGGGGCGCTCTCGTCGGGCATTTCGCCGCCGTCGAGATCACCTCCTCCCCCGCCGCGTCCCGGATCGCGGCCGCGCTGCGTCGGCTCGACGCGGGCGACGCGGCGGTGCGGTTCTACGACGAGCACGTCGAGGCCGACGCCGTACACGAGCAGCTCGTACGGCGTGAGGTCGTGGGCGGCCTGCTGGAGGACGAGCCCGGCCTCGCCGGCGACGTGGCGTTCGGCATCGAGGCGACGGCGCTGCTGGAGGACGACCTCTCGGCGCACGTGACCGGTGCCTGGCGGGAGGAGCGCTCGGCGCTGCGGGTTCCGCTCGACCAGGACGGGGACAGGGATGCATCCCGTTCCAGTGGGTAGAGGCAGGTCTCCCGCCGCTCGAACGGCGTGCGGTCGAACCTCCGGGAGGAGCCACTCATGAACCTCATGGCAGGGCGCCGGGAACGGCCCGGCGCGGCCACCCGCCCCCCGCAGGACGCCGTACCGCAGGACACCGCACCGGAACCCGGTGCGACGCAGGACGTCGCGGCGGACGGCGGCACGCCGCAAGCCGGTGCGCCGCACAACGACCGCGACGCCCGTGACGCCCCCGGCGCCCGTGACGACGACCGTGACGCCCATGAGCGGGCGCTGCCCCCGGACCACACCCAGGCGATCCTGGAGGCGACCAAGCACGTCGCCGCGGTCCTGAAGACGTCGGGGTGTCCGTTCGCCCTGATCGGAAGTGTCGCCGCCTACGCGCACGGCATCCCGGTCCGGCTCCAGCACGACACCGATTTCGCGGTGCGGCGCGAGGACGCGCCGACGGTCACGCGCCTGCTCGAGGAGCACGGCGTGCGGATCGTCGATCCCCCGGAGGACTGGCTGGTCAAGGCCCGCTCCCACGGCGAGCAGATCGACCTCATCTTCGCCCTCGCCGGGCGTCCGGTCACCACCGAACTGCTCGACCGGGCTCAGACGCTCCCCGTGGACTCGGTGCACATGCCGGTCCTCGATCCCACCGACCTCCTGAGCAGCCGGCTGGCGGCGCTCTCCGAGCACCACTGCGATTTCGGCGCCCTCCTCCCGGTCGCGCGCGGTCTGCGCGAACGGGTCGACTGGGACCGGCTCCGGCGGGAGAACGAGGAGTCGCCCATGGCCGCGGCCTTCCTCTACCTGCTCGAACTGCTCGATGTCATCGACGGGCCCGCGTCCCGCGACGGCGAGGAGGACGATGCTCCATGAAGGCCGTGACCTGGCAGGGCCGCCGCAAGGTGTCCGTGGAGTCGGTGCCCGATCCCACCCTCCAGGACCCCACCGATGTCATCGTGAGGATCACCACCTCCGGTCTGTGCGGCTCGGATCTGCATCTGTACGAGGTGCTGGGCCCCTTCCTCGACGCCGGTGACGTCCTCGGCCACGAACCCATGGGCATCGTCGAGGAGACCGGCCCCGAGGTGCGGAACCTGCGGCCCGGACAGCGCGTCGTGGTCCCGTTCAACGTCTCGTGCGGCCGGTGCCCGATGTGCGACCAGGGCCTGCACTCCCAGTGCGAGACGACACAGGTACGGGAGTACGGCACGGGAGCGGCGCTGTTCGGGTACACCAAGCTGTACGGCCACGTACCGGGCGGACAGGCCGAGTACCTACGGGTGCCATTCGGTGACACCCTGCCGATTCCGGTGCCCGAGGGCCCGCCGGACGACCGGTTCATCTACCTCTCGGACGTCCTGCCGACCGCCTGGCAGGCCGTTCAGTACGCCGATATCCCCCCGGGCGGCTCCGTCGTGGTCCTCGGGCTGGGGCCGATCGGCGACATGGCCACCCGGATCGCGGCGTTCCGCGGTGCCGGGCGGGTCATCGGCATCGACCTCGTACCGGAACGGCTCGCCCGGGTGGCGGCACGGGGCGTCCGCACCCTCGACCTCGTCGAGGAGGGTGAGGACCTGGTGGACACGGTCCGCGAGCTCACGGGCGGCCGTGGCCCCGACGCGGTCATCGACGCGGTGGGCATGGAGGCCCACGGCGCGCCGCTCGCACGCGGCCTGCACACG
The DNA here is from genome assembly GCF_042888285.1 of Streptomyces sp. NPDC003035. NCBI lineage: Bacteria > Bacillati > Actinomycetota > Actinomycetes > Kitasatosporales > Streptomycetaceae > Streptomyces > Streptomyces sp. NPDC003035. The sequence continues at coordinate 702,711 of NZ_JBIAPJ010000003.1, forward strand.
ATGGTGTCCCTGGTGCCGGCACCGCTCGCGCGGCGCCTGATGCGGCGTTTCGGCGTCGACCGGCTCTCCGCGATCCATCTCGCCGTCGAGCTGGTCCGGCGGGGCGGCACCGTCTCCCTCAGCGGGGTGTACGGCGGCGCGGCCGACCCCATGCCGCTGCTCGTCATGTTCGACAAGCAGATCCAGTTGCGGATGGGCCAGGCGAACGTGCACCGCTGGGTGGACGACCTGCTGCCCCTGCTGACGGACTCCGACCCGCTCGGTGTCGACGAGTTCGCCACGCACCGCGTCCCGCTGGCTGAGGCGCCGGAGGCGTACGAGATGTTCCAGCAGAAGCGGGACGGGGCGGTGAAGGTCCTGTTCACGCCCTGAGCGCGTGCGCCGACGTCGAAGAACCCTCCACACACTCGGTGTGGAGGGTTCTTTCGACGTCGGCGTCATCCCTGGCCGAAGAGGGCCTTCTGCACGTCGTCGGGGCCGCTGTACTCCTTGCCGCCGGACGCGCTCCTGAGCTTCTCGGCGACGCTGTCGTCCGCTCCGTTGTCACGGGCGAGGCCGGCCAGATCCTCCCCGGAAGCCGGGTAGTGCGCGCCCTTGAGGGCCTTCTGCACGTCGATGGGGCTGATGTCCGCCATGACGTCCTCCCGTCCTGTCTCTGTCGGGCCGAATTCTTCCTCTTCCGCCACTCACCCTCAGGGCGCGGCCCAAACGTCATGAAAAGGGCCGGGCTCGCGAGCCCGGCCCTTTTCGTCAGCGCTCCGTCACGTGGTCTCCGGCGGCTCTCACATGCCGCTCGGCGTCGTCCCTGTGTCGGAGTCTCCGGGCTTGATGCGGCCACGCCACCCGCCGCTCTCCTGCCCGCGCTCCTCGATGTAGCCCTTGAACCTCCTGAGGTCTCCGCGGATCCGCAGATCGAGGAGCCCCGTCTTGTCCCCGGCCTGCTCGACCATGCCCTCCGGCTCGAAGTCCATGGCCAGGCTGACGCGCGTGTGCGCCTCGTCGAGCGGCTGGAACGTGACGACGCCCTTCTGCTGGGTGTCGCCGCCGACCGTGCGCCAGGAGATCCGTTCGTCGGGGAGCTGGTCGACGATCTCTGTGTCGAACTCACGCCGGACTCCGGAGACCTTCGTCTTCCAGTGACAGTGCTGGTCGTCCAGCTGGCGGACCTCCTCGACGCCCTCCATGAACGTCGGGAACTCCTCGAACTGTGTCCACTGGTTGTACGCGCGGCGCACCGGTACGTCGACGTCGATGGATTCCTTCACCATACTCACGGAAATTCCTCCTCACTCGGTCAAGCCGGACGAACCGGCCTGCCACTCGCGTGCCCGACGCTCGTGACTTCATTCATCCCGGGACTCACCCCGGGCCTCAGGGGCCACCGTCAGGGCAGCGGTACGCCGCCGGTGGCGTTGAGAATCTCGCCCGTGATGTAACTGGCCTGGGGGGACGCCAGGAAGACGTAGGCGGGCGCCATCTCGGCCGGCTGCGCGGGACGTCCGAGCGGCGACTGCTTCCCGAACTCGACGGTGTCGGGCATCGTCGCCGGGATGAGAGGCGTCCAGACGGGTCCCGGGGCCACCGCGTTGACCCGGATGCCGTCGGACGCCACCATCTGCGCCAGGCCCTGGGTGAACGTGACGATCGCGCTCTTGGTCATCGCGTAGTCCAGCAGCGGGGGGCTGGGTTTGTAGGCCTGCACGGACGTGGAGTTGATGACGCTGCCGCCCCGCGGAATGTGCGGCAGCGCGGCCTTCGTCAGCCAGAACATCCCGTACAGGTTGGTGCGCATCACGCGGTCGAACTGCTCGGTGGTGATGGCTTCGATGCCGTCGGGCTGGGCCATCTGGTAGGCGGCGTTGTTGATGAGGACGTCGATGCGCCCGAAGTCGGCCACCGTCCGTGCGACCAGCTCCGTGCAGCGGTCCTCCTCGCGGATGTCGCAGGCGACAGCGACGGCCTTGCGTCCCGCGGCCTCGACGAGCCGGGCGGTCTCGTCGGCGTCGGCCTGTTCCTCGGGGAGGTACGTGAAGACGATGTCGGCGCCCTCGCGCGCGCAGGCGAGCGCGACCGCTCTGCCGATGCCGGAGTCTCCTCCCGTCAGCAGGATCGTGCGGTCGTGCAGGAGCGCGTGCCCGTGGTAGCTCTCCTCCCCGTGGTCGGGCGGGGGGTCCATGGGGCCCGTCCAGCCGGGGTGCTCCTGCTCCTGGTCGGGAAAGTCGGGGCGCGGCCGGCCGGCCGCCGGGTCCGCGTCGGGGGTGGGGTACGGGGTCACGCCGTTCCTCCTTCGTACGGGTACGGGGCGAACGCGAGGACGAGGCGCGGGAGGTCACTCCGGCGCCCGTTCCTCCGCCTTCTCCTCCTGCTTGTCCTTCTCGGCCTTCTCGGCCTTCTCCTCCTTCTCCCGCTCGCGTCGCTCGCGCCGCAGACGAGGCCGGTGGCTGGTGTCGCAGAAGGGGGAGCGCAGGCTGCGCCGGCACATGCAGAGGGCCACCACGGGACGGTCGCAGCGCTCCACCGTTCCGTCCGGCATGACGATCTCCACCGGGCCCTCGACCAGCAGGGGGCCCTCCCGCAGCGGGGTGAGGCGCGTCGCCTCGGCCCGTTGGGGCTGTTCAGGACTCCGGTGCCCTTCCGTCCGTTCCGTCGGGAGAGACATCGTTCACCACCGATCCGCTCGGTTCCGTCCCCCCGCAACTGCCCGCTCACCTGCCGGTCATGCGGAGGGCCCGCCCGGCGCGGGACCGTCGTCAGGTGGGGGTGGCACGGATGACGAGCAGTTCTTCGGTACGCAGGCCCGTGGGGACCAGGCCGCTGGCCTCGAACCAGTCCGCCCGCGCCCTCATCACGGGTCCGAAGGCCTGGGTGCGGCGGCCGACCACCTCGGCCTGCAGCCCGGCCCGGCGCAGGCCGTCCAGGCTCGCGGCGACACCGGAGAGGGACGACTGGACGAGCAGCAGTACCCCGGTCCTGGTGAGGAGGGCGGGCGCCTGGCTGCAGATGCGGTCGAGGAGCAGCCGCCCGTCCGGGCCGGCGTCCCAGGCCCTGCGCAGTCCGTGCGCGGGCGGGCAGGGGTCTTCGGCCGGTACGTACGGCGGGTTGGCGGTGACCAGGTCGAACCGTTCCCGGGCCACCGGTTCGCCCAGGTCTCCTCTGCGCAGCCGCACCTGGCAGGCGTTGAGGCGGGCGTTGAGCCAGGCGGTCGCCACCGCCGTCCGGGAGACGTCGACGGCGGTGGCGTCCAGGCCACGGCGGGCGGCCTCGATGGCGACGACCCCTGTGCCGGTGCACAGGTCAAGCGACCGGGAACCCGGCCGGAGGTCCTCGGCCGCCAGGGTCTCCACCAGCAGTTCCGTGTCCCCTTGGGGTGCGTAGACGCCGGGGGGCGTGATCACTCTCATGAACCGCGAATGCCCGGCCCGGCGCGATACACGCCTCCCTCCCTCGTGACCGCCGTGCGCGCCGGTCACGCGCTGAGGAGCTCCAGAACCGCCCGCTCCACCGCGCCCTGGGTGGCGGGTCGGCCGAAGGTGCCGTGTTCTCCGAGACGGTCGAGCACGGGGGCGATGGTGGCACCCTCCTCGAAGCGCTCGAAGACGCGGGGGTCGATGTAGGAGGCGCGGCAGACGGCCGGGGTGTTGCCCAGGTAGCGGCTGACCTCCCGCACCGCCCGCGCCTCGGTGCGCCGGGTGCCGTCGCGGTCGTCATGTGCCTCGTCCGTGGTGACGGCGAGTGCGACGGCCGCCAGGACGGTGGCGTGCCAGGTGCGGAAGTCCTTGGCGGTGACCTCCGTTCCGGAGAACCGCCGCAGCGCGTCGTTGAGATCCTCGGCGGTCAGATCGCGCCAGGCGCGCGACTGCCAGTACGCGAAGAGGCGCGCGCCGCCCGCTGGGCGGCGCAGCAGCGCCCGTACGACCGTCTCGGCCGGGGCGTCCACGAGGCCGCGGACGACGTGCTTGCCGCCCTTCGCCGGATAGCTGAACGTCATCGTGCCCCGGCCGCAGGCCACATGGTCGCGCTCCATGGTGGTGAGCCCGTAGGTGTGGTGGTCACGCGTGTAGCGCTCGGACCCGATCCGGAAGAAGCCGAGGTCGAGGAGGCGTACGGCGCAGGCGGTGACCCGGTCGTGGCTCAGCCCCCGGCCCTGGAGGTCCTCGGCGACCCGCGCGCGCACGTCGGGGAGGGCGGCGGCCATCTCCCGTACGTGCTCGTGCTTGGCCCGCTCCTGCCGGGCGCGGAACTCCGGGTGGTAGAGGTACTGCCGCCGGCCCGCGTCGTCCGTGCCGACCGCCTGCAGGTGACCGTTCGGCCAGGGACAGATCCAGACGTCCCGCCAGGCGGGCGGGATGACGAGGGAGCGGACGCGGGCGAGCTGGTCGGGATCTCTCAGCGGGGCGCCCGAGGTGTCCCGGTAGGCGAATCCCCGGCCGTGCCGGACCCGGCTGAAGCCCGGTCGGCGGGGGTCGCTCGTCCGCAGTCGCATGGTGGTCGTTCCTCCGGCCGGCCGGGCGCGAGGCATCCTCGCGCGGTACGCGTCGGTTCGCCTCGCGGGTGCCCGCGGACGCCCCCGCTCATGCCGCGCCCACCGCCCACGCCCGGCGCTCCGGGCGCCCCGGTCGCTCCAGTTGCTTCGGGCGCATCGGTACCGGGGGATTTTCGCCGACCTTCCGGGCAGTCGCCTCACATGAATCGTCTCCCCGGCACAAGCGGCTCCCACTGGATGCGAACGGCGGCGATCCCGGCCCACCCGCCCCTGACCGAGGACACCGACGCGGATGTCGCGGTGATCGGTGCGGGCATCGCCGGGCTCAGCACCGCCTGGGAACTCTCCCGGGCGGGCCGGCGGGTGATCGTGCTGGATGCCGGCCGCGTGGCGGCCGGTGTCACCGGCCACACCACGGGAAAGCTGACCGCCCTCCACACCACCGTCTACGACGGACTGCGCTCCTCGCACGGACCCGACGCCGCACGCCTGTACGCCGAGTCACAGATGGACGCCCTACGGCACGTGGCGGACGTCGCCACCGAGCTGGGCGTCGACTGCGAACTGGAGCCTCGGCCGGCGCTCACCTACTGCGAGGACCCGGAGGGCGTCGACGCCCTGCGGGCCGAGGCGGAGGCCGCGAAGAGCGCCGGCCTGGACGCCTCCTTCGTCACGGAGACGGATCTGCCGTACCCCGTCGCGGGCGCGGTACGGGTGGAGGGCCAGGCCCAGTTCCATCCCCTGAAGTACCTGCGCGCGCTGGCCGCCGATCTGGTCGCGCGTGGCGGACGGATCCACGAGCACGCCCGGGTGACCTCCCTCGACCGGGGGGAGCGCTGCCGGCTGACCACGTCCTCGGGCGTCACCGTGACGGCCGAGAGCGTCGTCGTCGCCACCCACCATCCCGTCTTCGACCGCGGCATGCTCGCCGCCCGCCTCACCCAGCACCGGGACCTGGTCGTCGCCGGACCGCTGCCGAGCGGTCAGGATCCCCAGGGCATGTACATCACCACGGAGGACGGGAAACGCTCGGTCCGCACCGCTCCCTACGGCGACGGCAGGCTGTTGATCGTCACCGGCGAGGTCTTCGCGCCGGGCACGGAGGGTGACACCGAGGGCCGCTACACCCGTCTGGCCGAGTGGACGCGCGAGCGGTTCGGCGTCACGGTCACGCATCGCTGGGCGGCCCAGGACAACGCCGCCACCGACACGGTCCCGCTGATCGGGCCGCTCCACCACGACGACCACCGGGTGTTCGTGGCCTCCGGGTTCGCCGGCTGGGGCATGGCGGGCGGAGTCCTCGCGGGCCGGCTGCTGAGCGGCCTCATCACCGCCCCGGACGCCCCGGCCGCGTGGGCGGACCTCTACGACCCCCGGCGCCCGGGTTCGGTGATCCGCAGCGCGCCCGCCGTCGCCAAGGCGCAGTGGGACGTCGGCAAGCACTTCGTCAAGGACCGCCTGGACACCGTGGTGGGGGGCGACGTGGCCCGCACGGTGGACGACATCGAGCCCGGTGAGGGTGCGGTGCTGCGGGTCGACGGCAAGCCGTGCGCCGTCCATCGCGACGAGGCGGGGAACCTCCACCCGCTGTCGGCCGTCTGCACGCACCTCGGGTGCCTCGTCTCCTTCAACCCGGCGGAACGGACCTGGGAGTGCCCCTGCCACGGCTCCCGGTACGACACCGACGGTGAGGTCCTGCAAGGGCCGGCTCTGCAGCCGCTGGAGCGGTACGACCCCGAGGACCTCAAGCGCTAGAGGGCGCTTCGGCGACGTGCGTCCGGAGCCCGTCCGTGGCCGGCGGGAGGGTCGATGGACCGCCGGGCGGCGGACGGGCTCATGTCCGTTCGGGCGGGTACCGGGTTCCGCGCCACAATCGGGACGGGCCGCCGGACTCGGGGGGTTTCCGGCGGCTCTTCTCTGGTGCGTCCCTCCCGAAAGGACGCCACGATCCTCCCGCCGACGGGGCGGAGCGGCGAGCGTGTGCGCCGTCCCTGTCGAGGCGTTCCGTTCACACCCCGTGTGAACCCGATGGCGGGACCCGCCGGGCGGGATCGCGGCGCTCGTCGCACCCTGGAGGCATGGCCTGGCAAGCACCCATCGTCGTGCACCGCCTGTCCCCCGGGGGCGGGCGGCGCGTCACCGTCCGCGGGCAGATCGTGGGCCTCGCGCACAACGACACCGACCTCGTCGAGTTCCTGCGCCGCGCCGGACTCGAGGACGCCGACATGATCCTGGACGATCCCCATCTGGTGGAGTGGCGCGGCGGCCGCCCCCACCGGTGGGAGGCGGCGTGAGTGCGGGGCTCGTAAGTGCGGGGCTCGTGAGTGCGGGGCTCGGGGCCTACGGTCGGCCGGTGTACGGCACCCGGGCGATCTCCCGGATCCCGCCCAGCGTCCCCCACTCGTTGCGGCCCAGCCGCGTCAGCGGACGCATGAGCGTGATCTCGGGGTGGCCGTCCGCCATCACGGACTCGTCCACCGCCGCGTGCACGACCCGTCCGAACACGACGGTCGAGTCGCCGATCCGCAGCGTGCTGTGCAGCTCGCACTCCAGCGCCACCGGCGAGTGCGCCACCCGCGACGGCTTGACCCGCAGGCTGGGCTCGCGCTCCACCTCGCAGGCGTCGAACTCGCTCACCCCACGCGGAAAGTCCGTGGCCGTGGCGTTGATCTGCTCGAAGAGCGGTTCGGGCGCGAGGTTCACCACGAAGGCCCCGGTGTCCTCGATGTTGCGTAGCGAGTCCTTGCGGCCCACCGAGGTGAACTGGACCACCGGCGGGTTCACCGAGGAGATCGTGAAGAAGGAGTGCGGGGCCAGGTTGTCGGTCCCGTCGGCCGAGGTCGTGGAGATCCAGGCGATCGGCCGGGGCACGACGGTGGCGGTGAGCAGCCGGTAGAAGGTGTTCCGGTCGCTGCGGTCGGGATCGATGTCGATGCGCATGACGAAAAGTATGACCGGTATCCGACCATGCCCATCCCGCACGGCTCTTGGCCCCGCGCCTCCCCCTGCCCGACACTGAGCCGATGACACAGCGCGTGGATCTCGCGACCGTGATGGACCGGCTGGCCATCGACGACCTCGTCACCGGGTACGCGGTGGCCGTGGATGACTCCGACTGGACGGGCTACCGGGCGCTTTTCACCCGCGACGGCCGGGCCGACTACCGCGGTTCCGGTGGTGTCGAGGGCCCAGCGGCCGATGTCGCCGACTGGCTCGCGGAGACGATGCGACTGTTCCCGGTACGCCAGCACCTCATCGTGAACCGCCGGGTGAGCATCCAGGACCTCGGCGGTTACCCGGGCGACGCGGCGGAGGTCCACGCCGACTATGTGAACCCGATGCGCCTCGAGTCGGGCGAGGACTTCGTCTGCGGTGGGCGTTACGCGTTCTCCCTGCTCCGGACGGACGCCGGCTGGCGGCTCCGATCCGTCGTCGTACGGGAGAAGTGGCGCCGCGCCTAGGGGCGGCGCGGCGCGCACACTGGAGGCGACACCTGGAGGCGCGGCGTGGGGATTGCGTTCGGCCGTCGCGGCACCGGCGCGCAGCAGGGGCCCGGTGCCCCTGCGTGGCGCCCGCGCCGTTCTCGTACGGGAGCCGGCGACCCGTCCCGTAGCCCCGTGAGGACCCCGCATCGCGGCGCCCGTGCCGCGCTCGCGGTCGTCGCGGGCGCGCTGCCGGCGCTCGCCTTCCCGGGCCCCGCCCTCTGGTGGTTCGCCTACGTCGCCCTCGTCCCGTGGCTGCTGCTGCTCCGCACCGCGCCGACCGCACGGCGCGCGGCCCTGGAGGGCTGGCTGGGCGGCATCGGGTTCATGGCGGCCATGCACCACTGGCTGCTGCCGAGCCTGCACGTCTTCCTGCTCGTACTGGCCGCGTTCCTGGGCCTGTTGTGGCTGCCCTGGGGGTGGCTGGTGCGGGCGATGCTCGGTGACGGGCCGTCCGGTCCACGCGCCGCCGCCGCGATCCTGGTCGTCCCTTCCGGCTGGCTGATGATCGAACTGGTCCGTTCCTGGGAGGGCCTGGGCGGGCCGTGGGGTCTGCTGGGCGCGAGCCAGTGGCAGGTCGCGCCGGCGTTGCGGCTCGCCTCGGTCGGCGGGGTGTGGCTCGTGTCCCTGCTGGTGGTGGCGGTCAACACGGCCGTGGCGCTTCTTGTGGTGTCCGGGGCCGCCGTCCGGATGGCGGCACTGGTGGGACTCGTGGTGTGCGCGCTCACCCTGGGCGTCGTCTGGTGGGGAACCGCACCACCACGGGAGCGGGGGACGGCCCGGATCGCCGTCGTCCAGCCCGGGGTGTTCGACGGGTCCGGCGGTGCCGAGCGGCGGTTCGCCCGGGGCGAGGAGCTGACGCGTGAGCTCGTCGGCCGGGATCTGGACCTGGTCGTGTGGGGCGAGAGCAGCGTCGGGGCGGATCTGACCGCCCGCCCCGACCTCGCCGCCCGGCTGACGGCCCTCTCCCGTGCCGTGGACGCGCCGATCCTCGTCAATGTGGACGCCCGCCGCTCCGACCGGCCGGGCATCTTCAAGAGCGCGGTGCTGATCGGGGAGCAGGGTCCCACCGGCGACCGGTACGACAAGATGCGGCTCGTGCCGTTCGGCGAGTACATCCCGGCCCGCACCGTCCTCGGCTGGGTGACGTCGGTCGGCAAGGCGGCGGGCGAGGACCGGCGGCGCGGCACCCGGCCCGTGGTGATGACCCTGCCGGCCGACGGCGCCGATCCGGCGCTGCGGATCGGTCCGCTGGTCTGCTTCGAGTCGGCCTTCCCCGACATGTCGCGCCGCCTGGTCCGCGACGGCGCCGACGTGCTGATCACCCAGTCGGCGACCTCGACGTTCCAGGACAGCTGGGCGCCCGCCCAGCACGCCTCGCTCGCGGCGCTGCGCGCGGCGGAGTCCGGCCGTCCGGTGGTGCACGCGACACTGACCGGTGTCAGCGCCGTCTACGGCCCCGACGGCCGCCGGATCGGTACGCCCCTGGGCACCGACCGCAGCGCGGCGGCCGTCCACGAACTGCCCTTGACCCGGACGACCACCGGTTACGCACGGTTCGGCGACTGGCCGCTGTACGGCGCCCTGACCGTGCTGGCCGCGCTGTGCGCCGCCGAGGGCATGGGGGCGCTCAGGAGGCCTGCGTCAACGCTTCGCGCACCACGCGCTCACACAGCTCGTGGGTCGACAGGGCGTCCCTGGCGCTGAGCCGCTTCCCGGCCCGTACGGCCTCCAGGAAGGAGAGGACGGCCTGCTCGATGCCGCGCTGCCGGGCCACCGGCACCCAGTCCCCGCGCCGCCGGACGGTCGGCTGGCCCTTGTGGTCCACGACGTCCGCGAGGTTGAGGACCTGGCGCTTGGTGTCCTGGCCCGAGACCTCGAGGATCTCCTCGGTGGAGCCGTTCATCCGGTTCATCATGCCGATGGCGGTGAATCCGTCGCCGGAGAGCTGGAGCACGACGTGGTGCATCAGCCCGTCGCGGATGCGGGCCCGTACATCCGTGTGCTCCACCTCTCCGGGCAGGAGGAAGCGCAGGGTGTCGACGACGTGGATGAAGTCGTCGAGGACGAGGGTGCGGGGATCCTCGGGCAGGCCGATCCGGTTCTTCTGCATGAGGATCAGCTCGCGCGGGTGGTCCAGGCACTGCGCGTAGCTGGGGGCCAGACGTCGGTTGAAGCCGACGGTCAGGCCGACCCCGTGCTCCTCGGCGAGCTCCACGAGCCGCTCGGACTCGGCGTATTCGTACGCCAGGGGCTTGTCGACGTAGGTCGCCACGCCGGCCTGGAGGAGCCGGGTGACGATCTCGGCGTGCACGGCCGTCGGCGCGTGCACGAAGGCGGCGTCGAGGCCGGCGGAGAGCAGCGAGTCGAGGTCGCTGTGGCGCCGCACGGCCGGAATGTGGTGGGTCTCGGCGACCCGCTCCAGGGTGGCCCTCGTCCGGGTCTGCAGATGGAGCTCGACCCCGGGCAGCGCGGCGAGGACAGGGAGATATGCCTTCTGCGCGATGTCGCCGAGTCCGATGCAGCCGACCTTCACGTGGTCTCCCTAGTGCTGGGTGATCTGTCGTTCGCGCCGGTCAGCTTACTCGCGGGCGGTTCACGGGCGCCGGGGGCCGCCAGTCCGCGATGCCGTCGAAACCGCGCAGGACGAGGCCGGGGCCGACCCGCGAGACGGTGGCGATCAGCCCGTCGCGCAGGGCGACGGCGGGGCGGGCGGACAGGAGGGTGAGCCGGCCGGTCCGGGCGGCCTTGCGGACGATCGCCGTGGTGCGCGGCAGCCGGTCGGCGGTGTACGCGGCCAGCGCGCGGCTCGGCGGAAGTTCCCGGCCCGCGTGGTGGGCGAGGACGATCGCGTCCTCGATGGCCTGGTTGCCGCCCTGGCCGAGGGTGGGCTGCATGGCGTGGGCGGCGTCCCCGAGCAGGGCGACGCGGCCGTGGTGGAAGGCGGGCAGCGGCTCGGGCATGTGGTGGACGTCGTGGCGCAGGACGTCCACCGGGTCGACGGCGGCGAGGATTTCGGGCACCGGGTGGTGCCAGTCGCCGAAGAGGCGCAGGAGTTCGGCCTTCTCGTCGTCGGGGGCGTGGGCGCCCTCGGGGGCGGCGGCCATCGCGTAGGCGTAGACGCGGCCGTCCTTGAGTGGCTGGGTGCCCCAGAGGCGGCCGGGGCCCCAGGTCTCGTGCGGGGCGAACGGCCGCTCGGGGGCGGGGACGACGACGCGCCAGGTGGTGAAGCCGGAGTACACGAGTCCGGTGTAGTCGGGGAAGAGGGCGCGGCGGACGGTGGAGCGGATGCCGTCGGCTCCGAGGACCAGTTCGGCCGCGATGTCCCCGTCGGGGGTACGGACGACGGCGGGCCGCTCGTCGTCGCCGGGGTCGGCGAGGGAGGCGGTCACTCCGGTCCGTACGACTCCGTCGGGGAGGGCGGAGGTGAGGAGGTCGACGAGGGTGGCGCGGTGGAGCAGGACGAGGGGGCCGCCGAAGCGGGCGGCGGCGGCCTTGGCGTGGGTGCGGGCGAGCCAGCGGCCGTCGGGGGCGCGCATCCCGCCGTCGCCCTGCCAGGCGGACAGGTCACGGACGCGGTCGCCGAGCCCGATGACGTCCAGGGCGCGCTGGGCGTTGGGGGCGAGGCCGATGCCGGCACCGACGGGGGTGAGGGCGGCGGCGCGTTCCAGGACGGTGACGTCCCAGCCGTCGCGGTGGAGGGCGACGGCGGCGGTGAGCCCGCCGATGCCGGCTCCGACGACGACGGCACGGTGCTGTTCCATGACTGCTCCTCGGAGACTACAGGTGTAGTGACTCCGTGACCGTACTACAGGTGTAGTCAGCCCGGTAGTAGGTTGTCTCCCATGACCGCACGCACCCCGGAATCCGCCTCCCGGTCCGGCCCCTCCGCGTCCGGCCCCTCCGCCTCGGCGTCCCGCGCCGAGCGGATCGGCGACGCCGCACTGGACCTCCTCGTCGAACGCGGCATGCGCGGGCTCACCCACCGGGCCGTGGACGAGCGGGCGGGTCTGCCGCAGGGCTCGACGTCCAACCACGCCCGCACCCGCCAGGCACTGCTGGAGACGGCGGTCCGCCGCCAGGTCGAGCTGGAGGCCGGGGTTCTCACCCCGCACGAGATGCCGGGCCCGGGCGCCGGAGCCGGGGATCTGGTGGACGCCCTCGCGCTCGCCCTGCACCGGTACCTCACCGACCACCGGGCGCTGCTCGTCTCGCGCTACGAACTCGCGCTGGAGGCCACCCGCCGCCCCGAGCTGCGCGCCTTCTTCGACGCGGCGGGGTCGGTGTTCCACGGGCCGCTGATCGCGATGATGGCGGACGCCGGCTCGCTCGCTCCCGAGCGGCACGCGCTGTCCCTGATCGCCTGGTGCGAGGGGCTGATGTTCTCCTGCGCCGCGGGTTCGTTCCACTCCGCCGTGCCGAGCCGGGCCGAACTGCGCACCGGTTTCGAGGAGTTGTTGCGCGGCATGCTCGGTAGCCGAACCGCGCCGGATCGCCGCGCGTCACCCGGTGCGCGGCCATCACCCGTGCGGGGCATTCCCCGCCGGTAGGGGCGCGAAGATCACCGCCCGGCCAGCAGAGTTGCGCGCGTGCATGGAACGAGAACCACAGCGAAGATCCTGGTCGGGGTGGCCGTCGCCGCCCTCTCCGGCTGCGTCTCGATCGAGTCGCCGTCCCCGGCCCCCGAACCGCCGAAGGAGGTCAGCCGGCCCGTCCAGGACGCGGACGGAAAGGCGGACGTGGCCCCGCAGATCGTCGAGGGACCGGCCCGCGAGGCCCTGGAAGCGGCGCTACCGCCTCCCCCGCCGTCGCCCCGCACGACCCCGGCGAAGAAGCACAAGGAGAAGAACCGGGACAAAGGTTCGACGGCCAAGCAGCGGCCTCCGTCCGTGCCGCGGAAGGACGCCCGGGTTCCGGACAAGAAGCCGCCCGAGACACCCCGTCCGCCCCGCTCCCGGATGGAGGTCTGCGACCTGGGCGAGCGGTACGGAGGCTGGCACCCCGGCAGCGACCAGGCGAAGATCTGCCGCGGTACGTACGGGAACTGAGCCCCGCCCCTCCGGCTAGGGCGAGCGGAGCTGTACCTCCAGGCGCTCGATCGCGGCGCGCACCCCGTTGCCGTACCCGTCGTCGTCCAGGGCGTCCGACGCCGCGCGGGCCCGGTCCAGATGGACCCGCGCCGCGTCGGGCCGCTGCAGCTTCACATAGTCGGCGGCCAGGTTGAGATGGAGCGAGGGGTACAGCGCCCGCAGCGCGACAGCGGAGTCGTGCTCGGCCGGCCGCTCCTCGCTCAGCCCCTGGGCCGCCAGAAGGGCCCGCAGGTCCCAGGCCAGCTCGGCGTCCGGGTCGTCCTGCGCATCGGCCATGTAGTGCGCGAGGGTGCAGCGGTGCAAGGGGTCGCCGTCCGGGCCGATCTGCCCCCACAGCTCCTGGAAGCGGTTGCGCGCCTCCTCGCGGTCCCCGCCGTGGAGCAGCATCATCGCCTGCCCGATCCGGGTCATGACGCCGTCGTCCGCCACCTGCTGTTGCTCGGTCACTACGGCCTCCACGTGCGCTCCGTCCAGGATCTCCGAAGCTAGCCGCAGGCGCCGCCGATGCGGCACAGGCTCGGGCGGGGACCGGGGCCTGTCAGCCGGGCGGGCTCACCGCCCGGCCGACACCCCCGGCCGACACTCCGGCGGACGGCTCAGCCGAGGTTCGGGATGCGCCAGTCGATCGGGGCGTGGCCCTGGGCCGCGATCGCCTCGTCGATCTGGGTGAAGGGGCGGGACCCGAAGAACTTCTTCGCCGACAGCGGCGAGGGGTGGGCACCCTTCACCACCACATGGCGCTCCTCGTCGATCAGCGGGAGCTTCTTCTGCGCGTAGTTCCCCCACAGCACGAAGACCGCCGGGTCAGGCCGCGAGGCCACCGCGCTGATCACCGCGTCGGTGAACTTCTCCCAGCCCTGGCCCTTGTGCGAGTTGGCCTCGCCGGCGCGGACGGTGAGGACCGCGTTGAGCAGCAGCACGCCCTGCTCGGCCCACGGCATCAGATAGCCGTTGTCCGGGACCGGGTGCCCGAGCTCCTCCTGCATCTCCTTGTAGATGTTCCGGAGGGACGGCGGCGTCTTCACACCCGGCCGGACGGAGAAGCAGAGGCCGTGCCCCTGCCCCTCCCCGTGGTACGGGTCCTGGCCGAGCACCAGGACCTTCACCTTGTCGTACGGAGTCGCGGCGAGGGCGGCGAAGACCTCGTCGCGCGGCGGGTACACCGGCCCCTTCGCCCGCTCCTCCTCGACGAATTCGGTGAGCTGCTTGAAGTACGGCTTCTGCAGCTCTTCGCCGAGGACGCCGCGCCAGGACTCGGGCAGCATGTCGGTGTCGGTCACGTCAACAACCTCCGGTGGACCAGGTCTTCCTACGTACGGAAGAACCTACCGGTGACCACTGACAACGCCGCTACCAGCTCGTCCTGCGGCCGAGCTCCCACATCTGCATGACGGTCTGCGGGTCGAGGGCGCGCTCGGCTCCGGCGATGTCCTCACCGGCCGCGGTGTAGAGCTTGCCCTGCCACAGCGGGAGGAGACGGACGTCCTCCACCATGATCTCCTGCGCCTCCTTGAAGTCGTCCGCGACGGCCCCGCGGTCGCTCTCGCGCCGGGACTTCGGGAGGATCTCGTCGGTGATGCGGGGGCTGACGTAGGGCGTCCCCAGCGCGTTCTGCTTGCCGACGAAGGGGGCGATGAAGTTGTCCGCGTCCGGGAAGTCGGGGAACCAGCCGCGGCCGAAGACCGGGTACTCGCCCTTCTGGTAGCCCGCCGCGAACTCCTTCCACGGCCTGCTCTTCAGGGTCACGTCGAAGAGCCCCGACGAGTCGAGCTGCCGCTTGAGCTCGGCGAACTCGAGCGCGGTGCCGGAGCCGTACCGGTCGGTGGTGAACCAGAAGGTCAGCTCGACGGGCTCGGTGATGCCGGCCTTGCGCAGGATCGCCTTGGCCTTGGGCACGCTGGGCTCGCCGAAGCGGTCGTAGAACTCGGTGGTGTGGCCGACGATGCCCTTGGGGACCATGGAGTACAGCGGCTCGGCCGTGCCCTTGTAGGCCTTGGCGACCAGTTCCTCGCGGTCGACGATCTGGGCGATCGCCTTGCGGACCGGCTCCTTGGCGACGGAGGAGTCGCGGGGGTTGAAGACGAGGTAGCGGATGTCGGCGCCGGTCGACTCCACGAGCTGGAGCTTCTTGTTCGCCTCGGTGTCCTCCTGGAGGTCGACCACCTCCTCGGCGGTCAGACCCCGGTAGGTGACATCGATCTCGTTCTTCAGCAACGCGTTGACCATCGGCTCGGACTCCTTGAAGTACCGGATGGTCACGCCGCCGTTCTTGCGGTCCGCGAACCCCTTGTAGGTGGGGTTCTTGGTCAGCTCGGCCTTGTCGCCCTCGGTGTACTCGTCGAGGACGTAGGGGCCGGAGCCGGTGAGCTTGCCGTCCTCACGGAGCTTGTCGGCGGGGTACTCGGCCGGGTCCACCAGGGACATGGCGGGCGTCGCGAGGACGAAGGGGAAGGTCGCGTCGGGCTTGTTCAGCTTGAACACGACCGTGCGGTCGCCCACGGTCTCGATCGAGTCGAGCGAGCCGAGCATCCCGTTGGGGCCGCCCTCGACGTTGATCGTGCGGATGCGCTCGATGGAGTGCTGGACCGCCTTGGCGTCCAGTTTGCTCCCGTTCGAGAAGGTCAGACCGTCGAGGAGTTTGCACTCGAAGACCCGGCTCGCGGTGTCCGTGAATTTGCAGTCGGCGGCATCGGACTGCGGGATCGTACTGCCGGTCGGAAAACTCACCAGCGTCTGGAAGACATTTCGGAACAGCTCCCAGGAATTGTCCCAAGCGGCTGCCGGATCAAGCGTGGTGGGAGAACTCGTCGTGCCGACGACGATTCTCTGCTCCCCGGCGGATTCAGCGTCCGAAAACAGGCTGCATCCGGACACCAGGGATATGGACGCAAGGGCTGCAGCGGCCTGCAGACTGGTCCGGTTGAACACGTGCACGCTCCTCGTTCAGCCATGGGTCGGCAGACCATACCGCAGCGCCCCGCCAGGTCAATGTTCGACCCCGACGGGGCACTTGAGGCATTCACTGCATAACCGGGGCCAAACCGGTCACGAATTCAGCAAAGTGTCCGGATATCGGTCACCCGACACCGGCGTTGAGGAAAATCCCCCCGTCGACCACGAGAGTCTGGCCGGTGATCCAGTCCGACTGGTCGGACGTGAGGAAGGCCGCGGCGCCGCCGATGTCCTCCGGGACACCGAGTCGGCCGAGCGGGTACGCGGCCGCCGCCTCCGCCTCCCGGCCCTCGTAGAGCGCCTGGGCGAACTTGGTCTTCACGACGGCCGGGGCGATCGCGTTGACGCGGACCACGGGCGCGAATTCGTGCGCCAGCTGGAGGGTGAGATTGACCATGGCCGCCTTGCTCATCCCGTACGCGCCGATGAACGGCGAGGCGGAGATACCGGCGACCGAGGCGATGTTCACGATCGCGCCGCCGTTGTCCTTCTGCCAGGCGCGCCAGGTCTGCTGGGCGAATCCGAGCGCCGAGATCACATTCGTCTCGTAGACCTTGCGGGCGACATTCAGGTCGAGCTCGGCGATCGGCCCGAAGACGGGGTTCGTGCCGGCGTTGTTGACCAGGAAGTCGACCCGGCCGAAGGCCTCCATCGTCGCCGCGACGGCGGCGGCCTGGTGGGCCTCGTCGTGGGCCTTGCCTGGCACGCCGATGACCCGGTCGGCGCCGAGCCGCTCGACGGCCTCCTTGAGGGCCTCCTCGCCGCGGCCCGTGATGCACACACGGTCGCCGCGGGCGACCAGCGCCTCGGCGACGCCGTAACCGATGCCCCGGCTGGCGCCGGTGACCAGAGCGACCTTGCCGGACAGCTCGGGCAGTTCCTTCGTGCTCATGTACGTCTCCTCTTCCCGCTGCGCGTCAGTTGAGCGGGCCGCCGGCCACGTACAGGACCTGGCCCGAGACGAAGCCCGCGTCGTCGCCCGTGAAGAAGGCGATGGCGTTGGCGATGTCCTCCGGCCTGCCGACCCGCTGCACGGGGATCATGGAGGCGGCCGCGGCCTGGAAGTCCTCGAAGCCCATGCCGACCCGCTCGGCGGTCTGCGCGGTCATCTCGGTGACGATGAAGCCCGGGGCGACGGCGTTGGCGGTGATGCCGAACTTGCCCAGCTCCTTGGCGAGGGTCTTGGTGAAGCCCTGCAGACCGGCCTTGACGGCGGAGTAGTTGGCCTGGCCCCGGTTGCCGAGCGCGGAGGACGAGGAGAGCGAGACGATCCGGCCGAAGCCCGCGTCCACCATGTGCTTCTGGCACGCCTTGGCCATCAGGAAGGCGCCCTTGAGGTGCACGTTCATGACCGTGTCCCAGTCGGACTCGGTCATCTTGAAGAGCAGGTTGTCGCGGAGCACGCCCGCGTTGTTGACGAGGATCGTCGGGGCGCCGAGCTCGGTGGCCACGCGCGCGACGGCGGCCTCCACCTGGGCGCTGTCCGAGACGTCGCAGCCGACGGCGATGGCGGTGCCACCGGCGGCCGTGATCTTCTCGACGGTGTCCTTGCAGGCCGCCTCGTCGAGGTCGAGTACGGCGACGGCGCGGCCCTCCGCGGCCAGCCGTACCGCGGTGGCGGCGCCAATGCCCCGCGCCGCGCCGGTGACGACGGCTACGCGCTGCTCGGTGGTCGACATGCTGGTTCTCCTCGCCCTTGGATCATCCCTGGATGCGGCCCCACACGGTGCGTCCCATACATGAGCGACCGCTTAGTACCTTCCGCAGACGAGACGCTAGAAGCCCTGGCACCCGGTGTCAACGGCCCACCGGGTGCACCGGATCACTCGCACGGCGTTCCGGGCGCTCAGCGCACCAGCAGATCGAGCAGCCTTTCGACCTCGCCCTCCGGGTCGGCGGTCAGTCCGGTGTGCACCGGGCCCGGCTGGACGACCGTGGAGCGGGGCGCGATCAGCCAGCGGAAGCGCCGTCCCGCGTCGTCACGGGCCGCCTGTCCGGCGTCCTCGCCGCCCCGGCACACCCCTTCGACGCCGTGCAGCGCGGCCCGTACGCCGATGACGTCCGCCCCGGGGTCGAGCGCTTTCAGCTTGGACTCGTCCAGGTGGGTGCGGGCGGCGACGAAGGACTTGGCGCGGCAGTAGACCACCACGCCCGCGTTGAAGAACTCCCCGCGCTCGACGCGGGGAACGACGCGCAGCACCGCGTACTCGAAGACATCGCGGTCGGTCACGTCGTTCGGTCCTTCTGGGTGGGGTGCAACCGGGGGGCGAGGCGTTCGGCCAGCCAACCGGGGGGTTGCGAGGGCCTGCGCTCGGTACGGGCGCCGAGGGTGATCCGCTCGTGGATGGTCGCGGCGCGCGGCAGCAGCGCGTCCACATAGGCGCTGCGCAGCGCGTCGGTGGAGTCGAACCCCGGCTCGTCGACGAGCCACTCGTCGGGCACGTCGGCGGCGACCTCGGTGAGCAGCTCCCTGGTGACCAGGGGCGCGAGCTCGGCCGCGGCGGAGGCGACGTCCGGCGAGAAGGGCGCGAGGGCGTGGTCGGAGGCGTCGTACGGCTTCGCGGCGGAGGCCTGGGCGCCCGGCCAGCTGTGGTGCCAGATCATCGTGGCGCCGTGGTCGATGAGCCACAGGTCACCGTGCCATACCAGCATGTTCGGGTTGCGCCAGGACCGGTCGACGTTGTTGATCACCGCGTCGAACCAGACGACCTTCCCCGCCTCCTTGGGGTCCACCTCGTACGCCAGCGGGTCGAAGCCCAGCGAGCCGGGGAGGTAGTCCATGCCGAGGTTGAGCCCGCCGCTCGCCTTCAGGAGCTCCTGGACCTCCTGGTCGGGCTCGGAGAGCCCGATGACAGGATCGAGCTCGATGGCGACGAGCTCCGGCACGCGCAGCCCGAGCCGACGGGCGAGCTGCCCGCAGATCACCTCGGCGACAAGGGTCTTGCGCCCTTGGCCGGCACCGCTGAACTTCATGACGTACGTACCGAGATCGTCGGCCTCGACGATCCCGGGGAGCGAGCCGCCCTCACGCAAAGGCGTGACGTAGCGGGTCGCTGTCACCTCTGTAAGCATATTCCGAGGCTATCCATTCATTCAGCCTTGCATCCAAAGAGGGCTCGCCACTCCCCAGCCCTGGGGAGAATCCGGGGAGTTTCAGGCAGCGACGCCCCTCCCCTGACAAGCGCGAGGGGGGAGCCCGTCACCAGCCTAGGCGCCGTGATCGCCCTCCCCGAACGGAAATCACGCTGACTCGGAGGACTCTCCCACCCCCCTCGCTTCCCCATGGCCGGCCGGGCCGTACCCGTCCCGCACAAGGTGCGGCACGGCCATCGACTTGTAGCCGTCAGCGGTTGAAGCCGGCAGCTCACAGGCGGCTCCACACGGCTCAGCGCACGCGACGCTCCTCCAAGGGTGCCGCGTGCAGGACCTCGTCGCTCACGTGGGGGAGGTGGGGCGTGTGGTTGACGAGGCGGGCGGAGTTGCCGACGACCGCGATGCTGCTGGTGTTGTGGAGGAGGGCGGCGAGAACCGGGTTCATGGAGCCGCCGGCGCCCGCGACGAGGCCGAGCAGGTTGACGCCGATGGCGAGGCCGTAGTTCTGGCGGACGACGCGCAGGGTGTGGCGGCTGAGCTCGACGACCGCGGGGACCTGGCGCAGGTCGTTGCCCGCGAGGGCGATGTCGGCGGTCTCCAGGGCCACGTGCGAGGAGTGCTCGCCCATCGTGATGCCGACATCGGCAAGGGCGAGCGCCGGGGCGTCGTTGGTGCCGTCGCCGACCATGGCGACGATGTGGCCCTCGGCCTGGAGGTCGCGGATCAGCTGGAGTTTGGCCTCCGGCAGGGCATGGGCGTGCACCTCGGTGATGCCGAGCGCGTCCGCCACGACCTGGGCGGTTTCCGGGGCGTCGCCGGTGAGCAGGACCAGCCGTTGGACGCCGAGATCGCGCAGCTGCCGGATGACCGTGTCGGCGCCCGCCCGTACGGCGTCGGAGACGCCCAGCAGACCGATGAGGTCGGCGTCATGGGCCAGGCAGATGACGGTCTCGCCGCCGCGGCGCAGGTGGTCGGTCCAGTCCTGAGCGGCTTCGGTGAGCTCGATGCCGTGCCGGCGCAGCAGGGCGGGGCTGCCGACCAGAAGCCGGGTGCCGTCGAGTTCGGCGCGCATCCCCATGCCGAGGACGACCTCGCACGCCTGGTGGAGCGGGACGTGCAGGTGCTGTTCCTCGGTGTGGGCGACGATGGCCTGGGCCAGGGGGTGGCGGGCATGCAGCTCGCCGGACGCGGCCAGGCTCAACACCTCGTCGGCGCCGAAGCGTTCGCCGAGGGTGACGACGCTGGTGACCAGCGGCTTGCCGAAGGTCAGGGTGCCGGTCTTGTCGAAGACCACGGCGGTGACCCGGCCGACGCCCTCGAGGTGGGTGCCGCCCTTGATGAGGGTGCCGCGGCGGGCACCGTTGCCGATGGCGGCGCTGATGGCGGTCGGGGTGGCCAGGCCCGCCGCGCAGGGGCAGGCGATGAGCAGCATCGTCATCGCCCGGCGCGCGTCGCGGGTGACCGCATAGGTGAGGGCGGCCAGGGCGAAGGAGACGGGGACGAAGCGCTGGGTGAAGCGGGCGGCGACGGTCTGGATGGGGGCCCGGTCGGTCTGGGCCTCCTCGACCCGGGTGATGATCCGCCCGACCGTCGTGTCCCGGCCGACCGAGTCGGCGCGGACGGTCAGCGAGCCGGAGGTGACGATGGTGCCGGCGTAGACGTGCGCGCCCTCGCGTGCGTACACGGGCAGCGCCTCGCCGGTGACGGCGGCCTGGTCGACCAGGGCCTCGCCGCCGACCGCGTGCCCGTCGACGGGGATGCGGTGGTGCTCGTACACGGCGACGGTGTCACCGGGCTCCAGTTCCTCCAGGCCGACCTCCACCTCCACGCCGTCCGCTCTGACCAGCCAGACCCTCTCCTCGCCGATGGTGAGGAGGTCTTCGATGGCTCGGCGGGTGCGGCGCAGGGTGAGGGTCTGGAGGAACTCGCCGATGTTGAGCAGCCACAGGACGGTGAGGGCGACCACATTTTCCCGCAGGATCAGGGAGATGACCGTGGCGGCGGTGACCAGGGTGTCCGTCCCGGGACTGCTCCGGCCGCGCAGGGTGCGCAGCGCGCCTCGGAAGAACGGTAGACCGGTGAAGACCGTGATCGCGCCGAGGAGACCGGAGGAGCCGATGCCGATTCGGGGCCGGGCCAGCAGTCGGCGCAGTGCCACGACGGCGAGGACGGCTCCGCCGACCACGAGCCGGGCGACCTCTCCGGTGGAGGAGTCAGGCGTGGACCGGGTGGCCTTGGCGGGTGCGGACGGCGGCGGGGCCTCTTCGAGAGCGTCGGTCAGGGCGTCCACGTCGAGGGCGGCGGGCTCCATCCAGATCACGACACTGCCGGTGCGAGGGAAGATCCGCAGGGCGCGAAACCCGGACAAGCCGGTGAGCCGGTCGTCGACGAGGCCGGCGCAGCCGGGACGGTCCCGCAGCCAGGACACGGTCAGCCGGGCCCGCCCCGTCGCGACCGAGCGGACGAGTACGGTCGACATGATCAGTGCTCGTGGCCGTGATCGTCGTGGTCGACCTTGACGGCCGAGGGCGGCGGGACCTCCTCGCCGAGCGAGGTGCGGGCCTCCGCGAGCATGTCCCCGGCCTTGAGCCGGGCCTCCTCGGCGGCCGAGGACAGCCACCGGCTCGCCACGATGCCTCCCGCGAGCCCGCCGACCAGCGCTTTGCGCGCGGCCGGCTTCGCATCGGGCAGTTTCTGCAGGATCACTGCGCCTACGACGCCGGACACGGCGTAGTGGGCCAGCTTTCCGGCGGTCGCACCGACGACGGCGAGGGGATGCATGAACGCCTCCTTCCGCGCGCACCCAGCAGGGTGCGACGGACCTCTCTTCCAGTCTGAACCCCAGGGCGTGCAAGGTCGAGCGGCACCCTCACACACGGGTCTCGGGCTCGGCGACGGGCACGACCCGAGCGGTGCGCGCGGCTCGCCGGGAGCCCACCAGGCGGCAGGCGAGGTAGATCAGGAACGACAGGGTCGTCACGTACGGGCTGATGGGAATGCTGCTGCCGACGGCGAGCAGGACGCCGCCCTCCATGGCGGCGAGTGCGAACAGGACGCTCAGCACGGGCAGCAGCACCGGGGACGCGGTGACCCGGGCCGCCGCCGCGGCCGGGGTGACCAGCAGGGACAACACCAGAAGAGCTCCCACGATCTGCACGCACAGGGCCACCGCGAGACCGAGGATCAGCATGAACGCCAGCGACAGCGCCCGGACGGGCACCCCGCGGGCCTCGGCCACGTCGGGATCGGCACTGGCGAACGTCAGCGGCCGCCAGAGCACCGCGAGGGCGGCGAGGACGACGACGGACGTGCCCACCAGCCAGGCCGTCTGCGGGGTGTCGACGGCGATGATCTGCCCGGTCAGAATGCCGAACTTGTTGGCCGCGCGGCCCTTGTAGAGGGACAGGAACAGCACGCCGAGCCCCAGGCCGAACGGCATGATGATCCCGATCACCGGATTACGGTCACGGGCTCGGATCCCGAGCAGGCCGATCGCCGCGGCGGCCATCAGCGAGCCGACGATCGACCCGGCGACGACGTTGAACCCGGCCAGGAGCGCGGCCGCCGCGCCCGCGAAGGACAGCTCGCTGATGCCGTGCACCGCGAACGGCAGGTCCCTCATGATCACGAACACCCCGACGAGGCCGCCCACGAGGCCGAGCAGGGCCCCGGCAAGCAGCGAGTTGTGCACCAGTGCCAGCAGGTCTCCGTAGTCGGCGAAGTTGAAGATCTGCTGCCAGATGCCCGGATCGGCACCGTCGGCGGCGGGCGGGCCGGTCGGCACGCTCATGGCGGTCCTACCCCGTTGGGCCGGGCGCCGGGGTGGTGGGCGGGGGCCGCGTCGGGTGCCCCCACGACCACGATGCGGCCCCGGACCCGTACGACGTCCACCTGGGTCCCGTACAGCCGCGACAGAACGGCGGAGGTCATCACCTCCTCCGGCGGGCCGATCCGGAAGCCGCCCCCGGCCAGGTACAGCACCCGGTCCGCCGGTCCCAGGACCGGATTGATCTCGTGGGTCACGAAGACCACCGCGGTGTCGGCGGCCCGGCAACGCCGCTCCACAAGATCGGTCACCGTGCGCTGGTGCTGGAGGTCGAGGGAGAGCAGCGGCTCGTCGCACAGCAGGATCCGCGGATCCGTGGCCAGCGCCTGCGCGATCCGCACCCGTTGCTGCTCGCCCCCCGAGAGCCGGCCGACCGGGACGTCGGCGTACGCCAGCGCCCCGACCGAGTCCAGAAGTTCGTCCACCCTGCGACGGGCCGCCCTTCCCGCGAGCGGCAGCCCCCAGCGGTGCCCCTCCAGGCCGAGCCGTACGAGATCCCGTGCGCGCAGCAGCGTGTGCGGGGGCAGCGCCTTCTGCTGCGGGATGTAGCCGATGAGCCCACCGGCGCGGTACGGCGGGCGGCCGAGGACCGAGACGGATCCCGAGGTGAGCGGCTGCCGACCGAGGAGGACGCGCAGCAGGCTCGTCTTGCCCGACCCGTTCGGGCCCAGGACGGCGAGGAACTCGCCCGGCCTCACGTCGAGGTCCAGGTCCCGCCACAGCAGCCGGTCGCCGTGGGAGAGCTCGGCGCCGCGAAGGCACACCGCGGGCGAACCGCCGTCTCCGTGCTCCCTTCGCAGCGGGAGCGGCTGGGGCGTGAGGCGGTCGGTGCGCTGCATCAGCGCTCCAGGGCACGGTCGAGGGCCGTGATGTTGTCCGCCATCCAGCCGGGGTAGTCCTTGCCCTGCGGGAGCGTCTCCGTCACGGGCACCACGGGGATCGCGTTGTCCTCGGCAGCCTCTTTGACCTTCTCCGTCTGCGGACCGCTGGTCTGCTCGTTGTGGACCAGGGCCTGCACGTTCCGGCCGGTGAACAGCGTCAGTGTCTCCTGGAGCACCCTGGGCGATACCTCGTCGCCCTCCTCGACGGCCTCGCTGAAGGCCGCCGGTGTCCTGTTCACCAGGCCGCAGGCATCCGTCAGGTAGAGCGGGACGGGCTCGGTGACCGCGACCGGGGTACCGGCGTGGCGCGCCTCGATCCGGTCGGTCCGCGCCTCGAGCCCGGCCAGCCCGTCCTTGAACTCTTCGGCGTTCTTCGTGAAGACGTCGGCGTCGGCGGGCGAGGCCGTGCCGAGGGCCTGGGCGATCCGGTCGGCGAGACGGTCCATCGTCGGCAGGTCGTACCAGACGTGTTCGTTGAACTCCCCATCGCCGTCAGGGGCCTTGCCCGAGGTCTGGACGGCGTCGATCACGTGGGGCGAGGAGTTGTCCGAGCTGCGCAGCATCTCACCCACGAAGTCGTCGTAGCCGCCGCCGTTCTGGACGACCACCTCGGCCCGGGAGAGCTCCAGCCGGGTGCGTGTGCTCGCTTCGTAGGAGTGCGGGTCCTGTGCCGGATCACTGATGATCGAGGTCACGGAGACCCGCCCGCCGCCGATCCGCCCGACGACGTCTCCGTACACGTTCGTGGAGGCGACCACAGGGATCGGAGCGGGGGCGGCCTCCACGGGGCCACCCCATACGCACATCAGCGCCAGAGACACTCCGAGCGACACACCTGGTGCGCGAATCGGCACGCCACGCATACGTCCTCCCTGCGCCAGGGAAGCGAAATGGCAATCACCTTGGATTATCCCCCTGTGTGGCCGGGCTCTCCAGCGGACCCCTGGGGAGGAGGAGGCCGACACCCGGGCATGGGAAGCCGCCTCCGCACAGCGCCGCACGCTCGCCTGCCGGCTCTGGGACGACTACTACGGCGAGCGGCGCAACGAGATCAGATTCACCGGACCCGGCCCCGACGCCGAACGCATCACGGGCGCGCTGGACGGCGCGCTGGTCACGGACGCCGAGCTGTCGCTGGGCCGTGCGGTCTGGAGTGAGTGGTCAGACCCTCTCTCCCGTCACACGGAGCCAGATTGAGAATGGGATCCATTTTCATATAGCCTTTCCGTGTCAGAACCGGACCGAGGAGTCTCACGATGGCCGTCCCCAAGCGGAAGATGTCCCGCAGCAACACCCGCCACCGCCGCGCCCAGTGGAAGGCGACCACGCCGCAGCTGGTCCCGGTCACCGTCGACGGCGTCGTCCACCAGGTCCCGCAGCGCCTGGTGAAGGCGTACGAGCGCGGCCTGATCCAGCCGGAGGGCTGAGCGCTCATGACGCCCACCGACCGGCTGCCCGTGACCGTGCTCTCCGGGTTTCTCGGGGCCGGGAAGACCACGCTGCTCAACCATGTGCTCGGCAACCGCGAAGGGCTGCGGGTCGCGGTCATCGTCAACGACATGAGCGAGGTCAACATCGACGCGGCGCTCGTGCGCGGCGGCGAGGCGGCCCTGTCCCGTACCGAGGAACGGCTGGTCGAGATGACCAACGGGTGCATCTGCTGCACCCTGCGCGACGACCTCCTGGAAGAGGTCGACCGACTGGCCCGCGAGGGCCGGTTCGACTACCTGCTCATCGAGTCCAGCGGCATCTCCGAACCCATGCCGGTCGCCGCCACCTTCTCCTTCCCCCGGGACGACGGCGCCACCCTCGGCGACCTCGCCCGCCTGGACACGATGGTGACCGTCGTGGACGCCGCGAACTTCCTGGCGGAACTCGGCGGCGGCGACGAACTCGTCGCGCGCGGCCTCGACCAGTACGAGGACGACGAGCGCACCGTCAGCGACCTGCTCATGGACCAGGTCGAGTTCGCCGACGTCATCGTGCTAAACAAGCTCGACCTGGTCGACCCTGAAGAGGCGCGCCGACTCCGCGCCACGCTGTCCCGGCTGAATCCGGAGGCGCGGATCGTCCCCGCCGTACGCGGGCAGGTCCCCCTCGAACACCTCCTGGGCACCGGCCTGTTCGACGTGGAGAAGGCACAGCAGGCCCCCGGCTGGGTGAAGGAGCTCAACGGCGATCACGTGCCGGAGACCGAGGAGTACGACATCTCCTCGCTGGTGTTCCGCTCCGACCTGCCCTTCCACCCCGGACGGCTGTGGGCCTTCGTCACCAAGGGCCTCGACAGCGGTACGTTCGGGCGCGTCCTGCGCTCCAAGGGGTTCTTCTGGCTCGCCAGCCGGCCCCGGGTGACCGGACTGTGGTCCCAGGCCGGCGCCGTCGCCCGCTTCGAACCGTCCGGTGCCCGCGGTCCGGAGACCACGCAGGGCCAGGAACTGGTCTTCATCGGCACCGGCCTGCGCGCCGACGCCCTCCGCGCGGCCCTCGACGCCTGCCTGCTGGTGCCCGGCGAGACGGTCCCCTCCGACGACGACTTCCCCGACTGGGAGACGTACGGCATCGAGGACGCCTGCGAACACGAGCAGGCGGCCTGAAACGCCGGCCCCGCACACTCCGGGCCGGACGGTGGTCGCAGCCACGGCACCGTCCGGCCCGGCTTCTTTTTCGGCAGGCCCTCGGCGGAGGCGGGGCGAACCCCGGACTCCCTCCGGTACGGGCCAGGACGGAGGCAAGAGTGACGACGCACGGTCCCTTCCTGGGCGCGGTCCAGGAGACACTGCTCATTCCGCTCTACGGACGGGCGGTGGAACACCGTAAGGAGGACGCCGCGCTGCGCGACGCGCGGGCCGAGGAGATCGTGGCGGCGCTGCCGTACGACTTCGGACGCTTCGACGGTCTGCCGAGCCTCGCGGGCACGGTCCTTCGGACAGTCCTGTTCGACAGGTGGGTGCGGGACTTCCTCACCACCCACCCGGCCGGCACGGTGGTCGAGATCGGTACCGGTCTCAACACGCGCTACGAGCGTGTCGACAACGGAAGGGCGCGCTGGTTCGAGCTCGATCTTCCCGACGTGGTCGACGTGCGGCGTTCGTTCTTCACCGACACCCCGCGCCGGACGATGATCGCCGCGTCCGTGACCGACAGCGCGTGGACGGAGACGGTGGCGGCCGACGCCGACGGCCCGTACTTCTTCAGTGCCGAGGCCGTGCTGCCCTTCCTGGACGAGACCGATGTCCGCGCCGTCGTCGGCATGCTCGCCGAACGCTTCCCCGGGTCGTGGCTCGCCCTGGACACCGCGGGTCCGGCCATCGTGGACGACCAGGACCGGCATGACGCCCTCAGCAAGGTGGACGCCCGTATGCGCTGGTCCTGTGCCGGCCCGGACGTCGTCACAGGGTGGTGTCCGGGGACCGAGCTGCTCGCCTCCCACACGCTGTCCGCTCTGCCCCCGCGTGTGCACGATCCTCTTCCCGCCGCCTACCAGGAGATGCTCGCCGGTCTTGCCGAGCAATGGCTGCCCCAGGTGGAGGAATACCGGCTCAACCTGTTCCGGCTTCCGTAGGACAGCAACCACGTGGGGCGCCGCGAGAAACTCGCGGCGCCCCACTGGAGAGAAGCCGGAACGGACGTGCCGCCCCGGGTCGCCGTTGCTGGGGTCGGGGCCTTCGACTATGTCAGCGGCCGCGTCCGGGCCGGCCGGGTGCCGCTCGGCGAACCACGCGGCACCTTCCCGAAGTACGCGTCGGCGGGCTGCTGACGGCTGTCGGGGTCAGTCGCCGCCGCAGCTCGACCCGCAACTGGAGCCGCAGCCGGCCCCGGTGTGCCGGTTGCCGGAGTCGCTCCGGCGTTCCCGGGTCGACGAGCCGCGCGGTACGTTCCTGCGGCGCTCCTCCGCCTTGCGCTGTTCCTCCCGGTAGCGCTCCGCTTCCTCCTGGGCCTCGCGGAGCCGCGCGCGCTGTCGGGCAGGGCCGTCCGCCGGTTCCCACGGGCCCAGCCCGTGGCGGCGGTCCGGGCGGAGCGGGGCCGTGGTGACGGTCGCGTACATCCGCCCCATCCCCTGGTGGCGGTGGTATTCGGCACAGGCGTATTCGAGGGCGACTTCGTCGCCCTCCGCGAGGGTGCCGTACAGGACCGCTTCGAAGGGCTCGTGCCGAGGGTCGATGTCGTGGTGTCCGTTCCCCACTCCGTACACCGAGCCGCTGCCCAGGAGCCGTGTCCTGGCGCGGGTGTCGCTCTCGCGGGGAACGTACGCGATCAAGGGGGCGGACGAGCGGGTGCGGGCGTCCGCGCACACCCAATGGCGCCCGTCCGCCCCGGCGCGCACGCCCACGATCAGGGCCGGCTGGGGCTCCTCGTGCAACCGCCGGGCCGCCCGGTAGGCGAGCTGGCCCCAGCCGTAGAAGGTCGTACCGGCCACCAGGAGCACCAGAGCGACGCCCTGCTGCCCGACGGCGTCGTAGGCAACGCCGGACGCGGTCGGTTCACCGAACAGGCCGTCGGCGAGGATGGCTGGGGCGACCAGGCAGAGCACCAGCCCGAGGTAGACCTGCTGGTGTCCGCGGTGGCCGTCCGATTCCGGGGTGCCTTCGGGCAACGGGAAGCGGCGCTCTCCCGCGGCGGCGAGGGCCAGGGCCCGCTGTCGGCGTCGGGCCCGCAGCCGCAGACAGCCTCCTGTGAACGCGACGGCGCAGGCGGCGAGGACGATCAACCAACCGGCCCTCGCCGGACGGTCCACGTCGCCGGGCCGGGCCAGAGTCAGAACCGCTTCCACAGCGACGAACACAGCCGCCGGTATGGCCGCGACCGGAACGTACCGATACCAGAACGGCAGGGCGGTCAGCAGGATCAGTCCCGGATACCTCAGCCAGTCCGTCCCCTCCCCGTGCCCGCTGTGCCAAGCCGCGGACGCGGACGAGAGCCCGAACAGCAGGACGTACGCCGCCGCCACCAGGGCGGCCAGGACCCAGCCGCCCACGGCCGGGGCGAGAACGGTCGGGACCGCCGCCTTCCGCCACCGTTCGGCGTCGGCCACAGCCCAGGTGGCGACGCCGCCTCGGGTCACGGACCGGGAGACGACACCGTCCCCGGTCACCGACCAGATGCCGACACCCTCTCCGGGCAGAGTCCCGGTCGGCAGATACTTGATGTGATACGCCGTCACCGAACCACCGCCACGCGCCCCCGTATACCCATCCCCCACGCCCTCCGCTCGCTCCTCCAGGCATTCCCGGCCAGTCTGCCCGTCACGCTCCTCCGCCCCACCGCGCAGAGCTCTTTCCAGCCAAGCTTTCCGGTCCGGGGGTGACAACGCGCTGAGCGTTCGAGGCGATGGCCGGTCGCGTGCAGGCGTCGTGGCGGGGATGATCACCCGGCCGGACCTGCTCGCCCCGAGACCAAGGAGAATGACGCTGTGCCCTCGGCAGACGAACTACTCAGCGCGGCCACCGTCGCGGACCTCGCCCGATGCCTCACGCGAGCCGGTGACGAGATCACGGCGCGGCAGACCCGGGGGTGCGGCGCCGCCCTGGACGGGCTGAGCTTCACCGAGCGCGTCACCCTGATCAGGAACGCCGTCCTGGCCGATCTTCCGGCGGACTACCCGGCCTTCGCCGACGTGTTGCGCGCCGCACTGCGGGACAGCGATTTCACCGGTTGGATGATCTTCCCTGTCACCGAGGCCGTCGCCGTGCGGGGCCGGGACGCCTTCGAGCCCGCCCTCGCCCTGCTGGCGGAACTCACCCCGCGCCTGACCGCGGAGAGCGCCGTCCGGCCCTTCCTCCGTACCGACCTGGAACGCGCGCTCCAGGTCATGACGCCGTGGACCGCGCACCCCGACCCCCATGTCCGCCGCCTGGTCAGTGAGGGCACACGGCCGAGACTCCCGTGGGCGCCCCGGCTCCCGGAGCTGATAGCGGATCCGACGCCCGCACTGCCGTTGCTCGACGCGCTGTACCGGGACGACTCCGAGTACGTCCGCAGATCCGTGGCCAACCACCTCAACGACATCAGCCGGGACCACCCCGACATCGCCGCCGGTGTCGCGGCGCGCTGGCTGAACGACCCGGCACCGACGACGACCCGGGTGGTCCGGCACGGCCTGCGGACCCTGATCAAGTCCGGCCACGCCGGGGCCCTCACGCTGCTCGGCCACTCCCCGGACACTCCCGTCGCCGTCGAAGGCCCGCATGTCCACGCGTCGGAGATCCGGGTCGGCGACCATCTGCTGTTCGACTACGCGGTGACCAACACGCACGACCAGGCCGCTCACCTCGTCATCGACTACGTCGTCCTCCACATGAAGGCCAACGGGACCCGGACCCCCAAGGTCTTCAAGCTCGCCACGCGGTCCCTGGCTCCCGGCGAGACCTGGCGCGCGACACGCAGACATTCCTTCAAGCCGATCAGCACGCGGCGCTACCACCCGGGGGTCCATCTGGTGCGGCTCCACGTCAACGGCCGGTCCCACGGGGAAGCCGCGTTCACGCTGCACTGCTGAGGGCGACCGGGCGGGTGTGGGTCCCGGTCGTCGGGGCAGGCGGTCCTCCTGAGGTCGCGGCGGGAACACCGCCGCTACCCGCTCGAGGCGACGTGGAGTGACGGGTCTCGAGCAGACATCCGAGAACGGAGGAGTGATCGGCATGACGGAGAACGCGTGGACCTACGGGGCGACGTCCGGTTATCCGGTGGGCACGAACCTGGCCGGATGGAGGGTCGAGGCGACCGACGGGCACATCGGGAAGGTCGACAAGCACTCCGCGGACGTCGGTGACGCCTATCTGGTCGTCGATACCGGGGTATGGATCTTCGGCAAGGAAGTACTGCTCCCGGCGAGCACGGTGACGCGGGTCGACCTGGAGGAGCACACGGTCCACGTCGACCTGACCAAGGAACAGATCAAGGACGCACCGGAGTTCCACTCCGACAAGCACCTCGCGGATCAGCAGTACCGGGAGGAGATCGCCGTGTATTACCGGACGGGCGGGCCGTTCGGGGGCGGGCCGAGCCCCCTCTGACGTTCGGCCGACACGACGAGGCGGTTCCCGCACCGAGGCGCGGGAACCGCCTCGTCCGTCAGGCCGTCGGACACGCCGACCACAGACCGGCGCCGGCCTTCCGGGCATCGGCCTCTGCCTCGCTCATCGTCTTCCAGTGCTTGTCGTTGGGCTCGAACAGCACGCTTTTCGCGTGACCGCTGCGCACCAGGGACTCGTTGACGAAGACGCCCTGCTCGTTCCACACGTAGAGCAGGTAGCGGCCGTAGCGGTCCTTCAGCTCGACGTCGATCTCCGTCCGCAGCGTGCTGCCCGGCGGCAGCAGCTCGGCGGTCCGGGCCGTGGCCTGGCGGCTGTAGCAGGCTCCGCGCTCCGGGGTGTCGATCTCCAGCAGGCGCACGCGTGCGACGTCGCCGGCGGGAACGACCCTGCCCGTGCCACGCACCTCCAGGGTGTCGCCGTCGATGACCCTGAGGACGATGGGGCCGGGCGGGGCGGCCTGTGCGGGGACGGCCGGAGCGACGAGGCCGAGACTCAGCAACGCGGTGACCGAGGCCAGTACGGCACCTGACTTACGGGGTGAAGAGTTACGGGATGAAGAGCGCATGTCCCACCCCTTTCGACGGGGGTTCCTCACTCTCAGTACACCATCGGCTCCGTGCTCACGCGACCGCGCTGAGCGGGGTCCCCTCACGGAACCGCCTCTTCCCTGTCCCTCATCGGTAACAGAGCCGCAGGGCAGGCGTGTCGAGGTCCCTTTCCGGTGAGACTCTCCCCGCAAGCGAGAGTCGACAGCGGCCGGGTACGGCCGACCACGGGGGAATCACCATGAAGAGTGCTGCCTGCACGCACCGCAAGAGCCCGAGGGGCTGGAAGTACGCCATCGGGGCCGCGGTGGTCGCCGCCCTGCTCGGGTCCACGGCGTGCCGGTCGGACACGGCCGGCGGTTCGGACGCGACCAGGCCCTCGGGCCGGTCGAGCGCGACGAACTCGGCGAAGCCGGTCGAGACGGCGCCGTCGAAGCCCGGTGGGACGGCTTCGCCGAAGCCGGGTGGCACGTCCGGCACCCCCGGCGGGAACGGCGGCAGCGGCCCCGTCGCCGCCTGCGCCGCGGCCGACCTCGCGGTCTCCGCCGTGAAGGAGCCGGCGGACAGCAAGGAGGCCAGGCACCTCCTCATCACCGTCCAGAACGCCGGTGACGAGAAGTGCGACCTCTACCACTACCCCCTCGTACGGCTCGGTGCCGACGCCCGGACCACGGTCCCCGTGATCAAGGACAGCGACCCGGACCCGGGGAAGCCCGTCACCCTCGCCCCGGGCAAGGAGGCCTACGCCGCGCTGCTCGTCAGCGGTGGCGCGAGGGACGAGTACGAGGCGCACACCGTGTCGCTCCGCCTCCAGGGCCGCACGCCCGGCAGCAACGCGAGCAAGCCGATGGACGTCCCGCTGCCCGTCAAGACGCTGTACGCGGACGACGGCCAGCTCGTCACCTACTGGACGACCGCTTCGGGCTACGCCCTGGACTTCATCATGTCGAAGTGAGGAACCCCGGCGGGCCCGACGACCGCGCGCGCGTCGGTCAGGCTCAGCCGCCCGGCGACCAGCCTCCAATCGACCGCCGCCACTGATCGGCCCCTGCCGCGGCGAGGGCCCGTGCGTTGTCCGGCTTCCTGGACGACACGTACGGCACCGGGCCGTGAACGAGGACGACCGCCGGCAGCCGACCCGAGGGAGCGGCGGTCGGCGGTCGGTCGACCCCGTGGGTCAGACGCGGTCGGCCGCGATCAGGACGTACTGGAAGGAACCGTCCTTGTAGGAGTTGATGAACGCCTCTTCGATGCCGGTCACCAGGGAGGACGTGGCCCGCAGCTCCCAGTAGGGCAGCGTCGCGGGCGTCAGGTCGATGACGGCCTGCGGTACGAGACGGTTGTCCGCCATGGCCCGCAGGTACTCCCGGCGGGAGTGGATGTTGCACTCGAAGTGCGCGTTGATCTGGGAGACCCACTTCGAGGGCTGGCCGTAACGCGGGTTCCAGCAGCCGGTGATGGTCACGTACCGGCCGCCGACCTCGAGGATCCGCGAGTGCTCGGCGAAGAGGTCGTGCAGGTCGACGTACATGCTCGACTCGTTGTTCCACGAGCCCGCTGCCTGCCCCGTCTCGAAGGGCATGTCGAGCATGTTGCACACCTGGGCGCGGACGTGGTCGTCGATGCCGAGTTCCTGGGCGCGCTGGTTGGCGAAGTCGGCCTGCTTGGCCGAGAGGGTGACACCCTCGACCTTGCATCCGAAGCGCTGGTGAGCCATGACCATCGAGCCGCCCCGGCCGCACCCGGCGTCCACGAGCGTGTCGTCACGCCCGATGGAGCCGAGGTGGTCCATGAGGACGTCCGCCTGCGCCGACTCGAGGCGGTGGAGCTCTGCGATCAGCTTCTTCTCGTACGCGCTGTCCTCGGTGTCCCCGAGGGCGGCGTGGTCGACGTCGCCGATGCCGTAGTGGTGGTGGTAGAGCCCGTCGACGTCGCCGAGGCGCAGGTTCACGGGCCGTGCCTCGTCGTTCCAGTAGCGCGCGATGTCGCTCTGGTAGGGCGTCGCCGGTGCCGGGACGAACGCGGAGGTGCCGTTGACGGTGGTGAACTCGGTGCTGGTCACAGATGATTCCGTTCTTACCAGAAATCGGGCAGGCTGTAGCGGTAGGTGTTGGTCTGGTGCCAGTAGTGGTTGCCGTCGACCCACGCGGCCACTCCCCGCAGGAAGCGCTGCAGGCTCGGGACGGGGCAGGCGGCGGCCAGGTCGGCGGCCGCGGCTTCGAAGTCGTGCATGAGGTCGTTGTGGACGTCGACGGCCTTCAGGTAGGCGTCTCGTTCCGAGAGGTCC
This sequence comes from Streptomyces sp. NPDC003035, assembly GCF_042888285.1. Classification (NCBI taxonomy): domain Bacteria; kingdom Bacillati; phylum Actinomycetota; class Actinomycetes; order Kitasatosporales; family Streptomycetaceae; genus Streptomyces; species Streptomyces sp. NPDC003035. Next base: position 736,384 of record NZ_JBIAPJ010000003.1, read on the forward strand.
TCGCGTTCGGCGATCACCACGGGCAGGTTCAGGTGCCGGCCGGGGGCGGCGAGTTCCTTGGTGTACGAGTACAGGTCGTTGACGATGGTGGTCGCGTTTCCGGCGAGCGCGATGACCCGCTGCATGGCGGGCTGGGCATGCAGATCCGCGGGCAGTTCGTATCCGCCGACGGTGTCGGTGATGGTGGGGCAGGGCCGGAAGTTGTTGAACTGGCGCATCGCCAGGTACTCCCAGACCTCGGGCGTGTGGTCCGTCTGTGCCCAGGCGGCCTCGGCGAGGTACCCGAGGTGGAGGCGTGCCATGTCGTGCCGGAACCGGTCCGCCTGGGAGGCGGTGGACTGCTGGACGAAGTACTCCATCGCGGAGCGGTAGGCGCGCCGCGGGGCGTCCGCGTGGAGCGACTCCGCCCACTGCGGTTCGTACTCCTTCGTCGCGTGGAGGTGGTCGAGGGCGGTGTGCGCCAGAAGAAGGCGTCCCCCGAGGCCGACGGGCGAACCCCCGTGGTCCTCGCAGTAGCAGTCGTCGACCGCGTTCTCGGCGACCATCAGCCGCGTGGCGACCATCAGGTGGTCGATGGTCGGAGCGTCCGGATGGCAGGCGACCATGTAGCGCCCGACGGAGAAGCCGTCGAACTCGCCCTCCCACTCCTCCGGGTACAGGTCGACCTCGTCCAGCGCCCAGGTCTTGATCCTGCGGCTCACCTCCTCCACGCGCGCCGGGTCGGGTTCCGGCACCGGGTGGTGGTACAGGCCGGGGATCGGCCTGCCCTCCGTCGGCGCCTCGGGCGCCGGAGGCGTCGGCGGCTCCTCGCGGAGGGTCAGTTGCAGGCCCGCCGTGCCCAGACCGCTGGGGCCGCGCAGGACCCGTTCCAGGGCCGGGCTCGGTCCGCTCGGTCCGCTCGCTCCGGCGGCGATCACCGCGCCTCCCGGCCCGTCGTCGGGCGTCGGCGCGGACACGGAGAGGGAGGGCAGTGTCGGCAGGCCGGGCAGGCCGGGCAGGCCGGGCAGGGCGCCGACGACGGCTTCGCCGAAGCGGGCCGCGGCCTCGGGCAGATTCGACTGCAGAGGGGAAAGCCCGGGTTCGGGCATCCGTGACTCCTTGATGAGGTGGGGGGGGTGTCGCGGAGCCGGGCATGCTCGCCCGGCCCGGGAAGATCGGATCCGGGCTGTGGTGGGGGGCGGACGGATCCTCTAGTCGCGCCTGCGGGCGATCTGTACGTTCTCCAGCACACCGAGCGCGTTGGGCACCAGGATGGCGGCGGAGTAGTACGTGGTGACCAGGTACGAGATGATCGCCTGCTCGTCGACGCCCATGAAGCGCACGGACAGGCCCGGCTCGTACTCCTCCGGCAGGCCGGTCTGACGCAGACCGATGACGCCCTGGTTGTCCTCGCCGACGCGCATGGCGAGGATCGAGCTGGTCTGCTCCTCGGTGATCGGGATCTTGTCGCAGGGCAGGATCGGGACCCCGCGCCAGGCCTGCACCCGCTGCCCGTCGAGGTCGAGCTGGTCCGGGTAGATCCCGCGGGCGTTGAGCTCGCGCCCGATCGCCGCGATCGTCCTGGGATGGGCGAGGAAGAGCTTCGTACCGCGACGGCGGCAGAGCAGCTCGTCGAGGTCGTCCGGGGTGGGCGGGCCCGAGTGGGGCTGGATCCGCTGCTTGAAGTCGGCGTTGTGGAGCAGACCGAACTCGCGGTTGTTGATCAGCTCGTACTCCTGGCGCTCGCGCAGCGCCTCGATGGTGAGCCTGAGCTGCTCCGCGGTCTGGTTCATCGGCCCGTTGAAGAGGTCGGCGACGCGGCTGTGGACCTTCAGAACGGTCTGCGCGACGGAGAGTTCGTACTCGCGCGGCTTGAGCTCGTAGTCGACGAAGGCCCCGGGCAGCGCGACCTCGCCGACATGGCCGGCCGACATCGCGATCTCGGCCTCGCCGTGCCGGTTCTGGCGTTGCAGGGGAAGGGAGCTGAACGCGCGGATGTGCTCCTGGAGGCTCGGCGCCGTGGACTGCACGGCGGCGAAGTCGGCGCGGGAGAGGGTGAGCAGGGTGCCGGCCGTCTCGGCGGTCGCGGTGTAGTCCCATCGGGCATCCGCGTCCAGAAGGGCGTTCTCCCCGAACCGGTCACCGTCGGCGAGTACGGCGACGCTGACCTCGTCGCCGTACTTGCCGACGGAGCTCTGGCTGATCCGGCCGTGGGCGATCAGATGAATCTCCCCGGCGGGGGTCCCGCGCTCGACCAGCACCTCGCCGGCCCGGAAGTCGCGCTGGACGCACCGTCCGGCGATCGCGGTCAGCACCTCGAGGTCGTCGAAGCCGCGCAGCAGGGCCAGTTCGCCGAGTTCCCGGGGGATCACCCGGACGTCGGCACCGTCCTGGACGAAGTCGATGCGCCCGTCGCCGACGGTGTAGCTCAGCCGGCGGTTCACCCGGTAGGCGCCGCCCTTGGTCTCCACCCAGGGGAGCATCCGCAGCAGCCACCGATCGGTGATCTCCTGCATCTGCGGGGCGGACTTGGTGGTGGTGGCGAGGTTGCGGGCTGCCGCGGTGCTCAGGCTGGATTGCCGGGGCGGCTCCAGCTCCTGCGCTTCCGGACTGGTCTCAACGGTCATCGGGCGGGACTCTCCTTCTCAAGGGTGATAATCGGCGCACGCGGTGGCAACCGGGTGAAAGAGGAAGTAGAGGTCAAACGCAGGGAATTGGTCCAGATTCCCGGGAACAGTAACGGCTGTCACGCTCGGCTCGCCCGATGCGGCCGTGGGCGACACCCGAAGCAGTGATCTTGCTCGGTGTGGCGTTTATCCGGACGACCGACGGCATTCGAGCCACCCGGTCGAGACCCCACCTCGGCATACGGCGCGGTGACCCGCGCCGCGTCTGCCACGTACCCGCCGACCCGCCGAACCGTTGAGGGTCGAATTCGGCCAAGGGCGGTGCCCGGAGAGCGGACCGCCACCGCACGTACCGGTTGCGACGTGGTGGGGGCAAAGGCGAACGGCGCGCCCCGGACAGGTCCGGGGCGCGCCGTTCGGTGAACCGTCGGGGTCACTCGTCGAGGGCGTCCACCACGGTGCCGAGGTCGACGAACTTGAAGTTCGTCGAGGCGCGGTCGCCGTCGCCGGGCGCGTCGTCGCCGTCCTGGACGACGAGGAGACCGTTCGGGTACCTGGAGCCGAGGGGCGCGTTCAGGAGCGCGGCCCCGTCGCACTCCTCGGAGCCGTCCAGGGAGCCGCCGGCGGCGACCCGGAAGCCGCCCTCGTACTCGTTGGCGTCCTCCACCTCACGGTCGTAGGCGGCGAAGGTGTTGTCGCCCTGGCTCGATGCGAGGAGGTATCCGTCGCCGTCCGGCTCGGTCAGCAGCGTCAGGCCCTCGACGTCGGCGGCGATCCTGGAACCGCCGTAGCCCGGGTCGGCGCCCGGCTCGCATTCCTCGGTCTGCTCGTCGTAGACGCCGGGGACTCCGTACTCGCGCACCTTGTCGATCAGCTTCGGCGTGCCGGTCAGGTCGGCGCGCAGCCGCCAGATGCCGACGTCCTCCTGGCCCGCGTAGAGCGTGCCGTCGGCCGGGTCGACGACCATCCCCTCGACCTGCGGCAGCTCACCGGGCTCGGCGCAGGGCGACCAGGACGTGCCGTCGGGCAGCCGGAACGTGGAGGCCAGGTCCAGGGTGCGGACCTTGCGGTACGTCACCTTGCCGCCCGCGGCGGGGAGGAGCTCCAGCAGGGCGATGCTGGTCCGCTCGCGACGGCTGACCAGGGCGTAGGAGCGGCCGGTCGCCGCGTCGGTCCAGGTGGCCAGGCCGTAGGCGGTCCGCTGGTCGTTGATCTCGGCCTGGTCCCTGGAGAAGACGGCCGGCGCGGCAGGGTCCGTGACGTCGGTGAGCGGGCCGCCCGCGCCGTCGCGGTCGATGCGGTAGAAGCGCAGCCGGTCGTGGCCGCGGTCGCTCACGACGGCCAGGTCGGCCCGCCCGGAGGAGAGGCGCAGGCCCTGGACGAGGTCCACGTTGTTGAACCGGCCGGGGGCGTCGTCGGCGCCCCGGGCCGGCGGCGCGGCTATCGACTGCACCGGCCGGGCGTCCAGGTCGTAGACGCGCAGTCCGCCCTCCTTGGCCGTCGCGACGACCAGGCTGCGGCCGGGATCGGCCGTGTTGCGCCAGATCGCGGGGTCGTCCGCGTCGGCGTTGCCGCCCGCTTCGTCGTCGTGCAGCGTCGGCGTCTCCGCGCGAGGCGTCACGGCGGGCAGCGCGTCGGCGGACGTCCGACTGTGCGCGTCGGCCGGCACGGCGATCGCGGCCACCGCGAGGGCCGTGGTCACGGCCAGCACGATCGACTGGACTGTTCGGGGGGTGGTCACGGGAACTCCTCCGTACGGGAAAAGGGCGAACTCGCGTGATGGTGAGGGTCGTTCGTGTCGGCACGGCAGCCGCAGGGCGACCGGTAACCGCTTTCCCCCGTGACCATACGGTGAACGGGCCGGAGACTCGCCCCATGCACCCGCAAGGATGAGCGCCGCCCGGGCCCCGGCTCTGCCTGCGGCCGCGGCAGCGCCCGTCGGCGGACAGTGATCGCAGCACGCGTCGACCACTCCGAGCAGGGAGCCAGATGGGCAAGCACCTGGTCCTTCGATGTCGCCGGGCGCTGGCCGCCCTGGTGCTGGCGGCGACCGGCACTCTGTGGCTGCCGGGGCCCGTCCCCTCCATGGCCTCCGAGCACATGGCCGCCAGGCACATCGCCGCCGGACACATGGCCGCCGAGCAGATGGCCGCCAGGCACATGGCTGCCGAGCACACGGCCGCCGGACACACGGCCTCCGGACCCCTCTTCGATCCCGCGCCCGCCCGCGCGAGCCTGGAACGTCTCCTGGGCTCCCGAGCCGCGCAGTTCACCCTGGTCCCGGTCGAGGAGCCCGCCTCCGGCGACTACTTCTCCGTCTCCGGCACGGCGGGGGCGATCCAGGTACGGGGCACCTCGCCGGCCACGTTGCTCACCGGGGTGGGCTGGTACCTGGAACGGGTCGCCGGCGTCGACATCGGCTGGCCCGGCGACAGCCTCGGCCGGCTGCCCGCCACGCTGCCCCCGGTCCCCGGCACCCTCACCCGGTCGGCGACCGTGCCCCACCGGTACGCCCTCAACGACACCGACGAGGGCTACTCCGGCCCGTACCGCGACTTCGCCACCTACCGCCACGAGATCGATCTGATGGCGCTGCACGGCGTGAACGAGGTCTTCGTCCCGACGGGGGCCGAGTACACCTACTACCGGACGTTCCAGCAGTTCGGCTACAGCGCCGCCGAATTGCGCGACTGGATTCCCGGCCCGGCCCATCAGGGCTGGTGGCTCCTCCAGAACATCTCGGGCTTCGCCGGGCCGGTCTCCGAGCAGCTGATCGAAGCCCGCGCGGCACTGGGAAGCCGGATCGCCGGCCATCTGCGCTCGCTGGGCATGACGCCCGTGCTGCCGGGCTTCTTCGGCACGGTGCCCCCGGACTTCGCCGCCCGGAACCCGGGCGCCGTCACCGTCCCCCAAGGCACATGGGTGGGCTTCGACCGGCCCGACTGGCTCGATCCCACCGGCCCGGTCTTCGACCGGCTCGCGGCCGCCTACTACCGGGTCCAGCAGCAGCGGTTCGGCGAGAGCGACATGTTCAAGATGGACCTGCTGCACGAGGGCGGCGCCCCCGGTCCGGTCGACGTCGCCGGGGCGGCCGGGGCGGTCCAGCGCGCCCTGGAGACCGCGCGTCCCGGCGCCACCTGGGTCATGCTCGGCTGGCAGAAGAACCCGACCGCGACTCTCCTGAGCGGCGTGGACCGCGGCCGGGTGCTGATCCTCGACGGTCTCGCCGACCGCTACGACAACCTCGACCGCGAGGCGCAGTGGAGCGGTGCGCCCTACGCCTTCGGCTCGATCGCCAACTTCGGCGGTCACACCAGCCTGGGCGCCAACACCGGCGTGTGGGCCGGCCGCTTCCGTACGTGGCTGACCGCGTCCGACAGCGCGCTGCGCGGCATCGCGTACCTCCCGGAGGGCACCGGCGGGAACCCGGCCGCGTTCGACCTGTTCACCGAACTCGCCTGGGAGCCGGGCCCGATCGACCAGCGGGCGTGGTTCGCCGCGTACGCGGCCCGGCGCTACGGCGGTGCGGACCCGCACGCGGCCGCCGCCTGGGAGCAGCTGCGCCTCGGGCCGTACAGCACACCCTCCGGTACGTGGAGCGAGCCGCAGGACAGCCTCTTCGCCGCGCGCCCGAGTCTGACGGCGTCGAGGGCCGCGCGATGGAGCCCGACCGCCATGCGCTACGACGCGGCCACGGTGGAGCGCGCGCTCGCGCAGTTGCTCCAGGTGGCTCCCGCCCTGCGGACCACGGACGCGTACCGTTTCGACCTCGTGGACGTGGCGCGACAGGCGCTCACCAACCGGGCCCGCGTCCTGCTCCCGCGTATCCGGGCGGCGTACGAGGCCAAGGACCTGGAGGGTTTCCGGACGCTGGTGCGCGAGTGGAACGCCGACCTGGAGCTGCTCGGGCGGCTGGTCGGCTCCGACCGGCGCTTCCTGCTCGGTCCGTGGCTCGCCGACGCCCGGTCCTGGGGGGCCGATCCCGCCGAACGCGACCGGCTGGAGTACGACGCCCGGTCGATCCTGACCACCTGGGGCGGCCGGGGTCCGAGTGAGGCGGGCGGCCTGCGCGACTACGCCAACCGTGAATGGGCGGGGCTGGTACGGGACGTCTACGCGCCGCGCTGGGCCGCGTACTTCGCCGGTCTCGACAGCGCGCTGGTGAACGGTACGGATCCGGTCGCCGTCGACTGGTTCGCGCGGGACGATGCCTGGGCACGCGGTCACGCGCCCTATCCGACGACTCCGGCCGGCGACCCCGTCGCCCTGGCGCAGGAGGTACGGGAAGCCCTGGCGACCTCGTCCGCGGCTGAACGTTTCGGGGTGCTCGCGCGTACTGGATCCTGACAGGTGATCGCCCGGACGGGACGGGAAGACAAGGGGAGCTCATGAGTGGAGTGGCACGCCGGACAGTGGTCTCGGCGGCGAGTGGCGCGGGCTTCGTGGCGGTGCTGACCGCCTGTGGCGGCGGTACGAACGACAAGGCGGGCGGTGACGCCTCGACAGGCGGCACGACGGGCGGCACGACAGGCGGCACGACGGGCGGCTCGGCGGATCCGGGCGCGCCGGACGAGTCGGGCGAGCCCTTGGCGAGGACCGCGGACATCCCGGTGGGCGGCGGCAAGGTGCTGGCCGATCAGGGGGTGGTGATCACCCAGCCGGCGGCCGGTGAGTTCAAGGCGTTCTCGTCGAAGTGCACGCACCAGGGGTGCGCCGTCAGCCGGGTCGCCGACGGGGTCATCACCTGCCCGTGTCACCAGAGCCTGTTCGACGCCTCGGACGGCAGTGTGAAGGGCGGCCCCGCCACCGCTCCGCTGCCGCCGACCCCGATCAAGGTCGACGGGGACTCGATCACGCTCGCGTGACGGAGTCATAGCAGCGGGTTCAGGCTCGCGTGACGCGCCGCGGGCTCTTCCAGCAGCCCAGCACCTCCTCGGTGGTGGCGATGGTGGAGACGAGCGCGAGTGTGTGGCGGATCATCGCGGGGGTGTAGTCGGCCGGCACCCCCGCGATGGCGTCGCTCGGCACGACCACGGTGTAGCCCAGGTTGACCGCGTCGAAGACGGCGTTGGGGACGGCCACGTTGGCGGAGACGCCGGTGACGACGAGGGTGCGGCAGCCGAGGTTGCGCAGCAGCGGGTCGACGTCGGTCCCGGCGAGCGGCGAGAGACCGTGCAGGCGTCGTACCACCAGGTCCTGGTCCGCGACCTCGATGGGCGCGGCGATCCGTACCGCCGTGCTGCCGCTGTGCTGCTGTACGGGGAGCCGGGCGGCGGCCCGGAACAGCCGGGCGTTGCTGTTGGCGCCGCGGCCGTCCGGCCTGCGCTCGGCGACCGCGTGCACCACCTGCACATCGGCCTCGTGCGCCGCCGCGACCAGCCGGGCGACGTTCCGCAGGACGCCGGACGAGCGGGCGGCGGCGGCGAGTTCGGGCAACGCGCCGTTCCGGCCGACGACGCCCTCCTGGCATTCGACGGTGAGCAGGACCGTACCGGCCGGTTCGAGCTGCTCCTGGAGCTGTGCCCACTGCTTGGCGCTGTTCATGGTCCCCCTCGGCTCCGCACTCCGGGCGGGCGAGGTTAGCCACCCTTGCTCCAGGAGGGAAGAGGCCCCATGATTTCTGACACCTCATCAGAATCATAGAAGGGGGCGGGCGATGACCGTCACACAGCGCCGCGGACGCCGGATCATGATGACCCCGGCCGAACTGGACACCTTCCTGACCGAGCAGCGCACCTGCCGGGTCGCGACCGTCTCGGCCGACGGCCGCCCGCATGTCGGCGCGCTCTGGTTCGCCTGGGACGGAACCTCGCTCTGGCTCTACTCGATCACTCGGAGCCGCCGCTGGGCGGAGCTCCGCGCCGACCCCCGGATCGCGGTGGTGGTCGACGACGGCGAGGAGTACGGAGAGCTGCGCGGCGCCGAGCTGTCGGGCACGGCGGTCTTCGTCGGCGAAGCCCCGCGCACCGGTGAGCCCTGCCCCGAACTCGACGTCCCCGAACGGCTCTTCGCCGCCAAGAACTTCGGCCTGGACACGATGCCGCACGACGGCCGGCACGCCTGGCTGAAGCTCACGCCCGACGCCGTGGCGTCCTGGGACTTCCGCAAGCTGGCGGCTCTCTGAGAGCCCCCGCCCGGCACTCCCCCGGGGCCGCGCCCACCCCAGGGGCCGCGTCGGCACCGCTCTCAGCTCCACTGAGCCCCGCCCGTCAGATGCCCACGGCCTCCCCCACGCCCTGGAGCGCCTCGACCGCCGCCCGGATCGACGGCCGCCGGTCGGCGTCGGTGCGCCAGGTCGCGTAGATGTGCCGGCGCATCCGCTGCCGCACGGGCGTGAACGCGATCCCGTCCGGGGTCGGCCCGCGACCGAGCCTCGGCGTGACGCACACACCGAATCCGGCGGCCACCAGGGCGAGTTGGGTGTGGTGCTCCGCCGCGAGATGGGCGATGCGCGGCTCGATACCCTGTGAGCGCAGGGTGAACATGAGCCAGTCGTGGCAGAACTCGCCCTCCGGCCAGGAGACCCACTCCTCGTCACCGAAGTCCACGAGGTCCACCTCCTCGCGCGCGGCCAGCGGGTGGTCGGCAGGCATGGCGACGTCCGCCGCGTCGTCGAGGAGATGGGCCCGCTCAAGACCGCCCGGCACCGGGGCTCGCTTGTTGCTCCAGTCCAGGACGATCGCGAGGTCGGCATCGCCGCGCAGTACCTCACGGATGCCCTGCTCCGGCTCCAGTTCGGTGGTCCGCACCCGCAGCTCGGGATGGGCGGAGCGCAGGGCGCCGAGGGCGCCGGGCAGCAGTCCGCGCGCGGCCGTGGGGAAGGCCGCGATCCGGACCTCGCCCACGACCTGGCCGCGCTGCGCCTCGATGTCCGCCTGGGCGAGCTCGACCTGGGAGAGGATGCGCGCCGCGTGCTCGGCGAGGAGCAGCCCGGCGTCGGTGAGCCGTACGCCCCGTCCGTTCTTGGCGAGCAGCTGCTGGCCGATCTCCCGCTCCAGCTTGGACAGCTGCTGCGAAACGGCCGAGGTGGTGACGTGCAGCCCGTCGGCCGCTCCGCTGACAGAGCCGTGCCGTGCGACGGCGTCGAGGGTTCGCAGGCGCTCCAGGTTCAACATGTAAGCAATACTAAGGGAACGGATTCATTTAATCTCGCTTGTTCTACGAGATCGTGGCCGTCACTCTCTATCCCATGATGGTCGACTGGCGGATCCGCTTCGGTGTACTGGCCCTTGTCTGGGGCTTCAGCTTCTTCTTCATCAAGGTCGGTACGGAAGGGTTCGCACCGTTCCAGGTGACCTTCGGCCGTCTGCTCTTCGGTACGGCGGTGCTGGCCGTCGCCATGGCGATCAAGCGCGAGCGGCTGCCGCGCGGCCGCCGCACCTGGCTGCACCTGACGGTCGCCGCGTTCCTCCTCAACTCCCTGCCGTTCTCGCTGTTCTCGTACGCGGAGCTGACGATCCCCTCCACACTGGCGGGCATCTGCAACGCCACGACGCCGCTGTGGGGCATGCTCCTCTCCCTGGTCGCGCTCTCCGAGGACCGCCCGACGCGGGTGCGCGCGGCGGGTCTGGGCATCGGCTTCATCGGCGTGCTGACGGTGCTCGGCGTCTGGCAGGGCTTCTCCGGGCTCGACGTCACCGGCACGCTGATGGCGCTGCTGGCCTCCTTCAGTTACGCGGTGGGCTGGATCTACGTCCGCCGCACGCTGGCCGGTGCGGGTGCCTCGAACCTCTCGCTCGCCGGCTCCCAGGTCGGCCTGGCGACGCTGCAACTGGCCCTGGTGACGCCGCTGTTCACCTCACTCCCCTCCTCGGTCGAGATCGGTCCGCTGCTGGCGGTCATCGCCCTGGGAGCGCTGGGCACGGGGTACGCGATGCTGCTGCAGTACGGCGTGGTGGCCGAGGTCGGCCCGACGACGGCGTCGATGGTCACGTACTTCATCCCGGTCATCGCCACGGCGGCGGGCGTCGCCCTCCTGGACGAGCAGCTCAGCTGGAACACCCCGGTCGGCGCCGTCATCGTCCTCGCGGGCGCGGCGCTCACGCAGACCCGGGGGCGGCGCGCCGGGACGACGATCGCCGTCCGCGCCTCCGGTTTCCCGAAGAACGCCCCGGCGCCGCAGCCGGCGACAGCGGTGGCCCGCCACCCGTAGGACACACCGGGGCCGGCGGCCGGCACATCATCACCTGAACCCACTCTCCATACGACCGGGTTCAGGGCCCCGCCCGCCGCACCCGCCCCCTCAGCCGTAGCTCCGCGCCGGCGCCGGTCCCGCCGCGCCCGCGACCGCGTCGGCCAGGGCCTCGACGTCCGCGACCGTCAGCCCGGAGACGGTCAGCCGGACGGCGGGCCCTGTGTCCAGCCGGAAACGCGCACCGGGGGCCACCGCCCAGCCCGCGCCGAGCAGCCGGGTCACCGCGCCCGTCTCGTCGGAGACCGGCACCCATACGTTCATCCCGCTGCGCCCGTACGCCTCGACGCCCCGCCTCCGCAACGCGCGGACGAGCCCGTCGCGCCGTTGGCCGTAGGAGCGTGCGACGACCGCCGCGTCCACCGCCCCGGTCGCCCACAGCTGCGCCACCGCACGCTGCAGCAGCCTGCTGACCCAGCCGGGGCCGAGCTGCTGACGGCCGAGGAACCGGTCGACGGTCTCGGAGTCGCCGGTGAGGGCGGCGATCCGCAGATCCGGCCCGTAGGCCTTGGCGGCGGAGCGTACGAAGGCCCAGTGGCGGGTCACTCCGGCCAGCGGATGCAGCGGCAGGTCCACGATGCCGTGCCCGTGGTCGTCCTCGACGAGCAGCACGTCCGGGTGGTCGGCGAGGACCCGTCGCAAGGCGTCGGCGCGGGCAGCGCCGACGGCGGCCCCGGTCGGGTTCTGCGCGCGATCGGTGATGATCACGGCCCGCGCGCCGTCCCGCAGGGCACGCTCCATCGCCTCCGGCAGCGGCCCCTCGTCGTCGACCGCGACCGGCACCGGCCGCAGTCCGAGCGCCGGCACGAGGTCGAGCAGGCTCCCCCACCCCGGGTCCTCGACGGCGACCGCGTCCCCCGCCCTGAGATGGACGGCCAGCACCCGCTCGATGGCGTCGAGGGAGCCCGACGCGACCGCGACCGGCCCGTCGGGCACCCCGTCGGCGTCCAGCGCGGCCCGAGCGAGCCGGGCGAACTCCTCGTCGACAGGTGCCTCTCCGTACAGTCCGGGCCGCTCGGCCTCGCGCCGCGCGGCCTCGGCGAGCGCCGCGCCCAGCGGAGGAAGCAGGGCCGGGTCCGGATTGCCCTTGCTGACGTCCCGTACGCCGGGTGGCGCCTCCACCCGGATCGACCCGCGGGCCGTCGTGGCGGGCCGGGGCCGCACCCGGCTGCCGCGCCGACCGTCCGTCTCGATGACCCCGCGCTCCCGCAGGGTCCGGTACGCGGCCGCGACGGTGTTCGGGTTCACGCCCAGCGTGAGCGCCAACTCCCGCATCGGGGGCAGGAGTCGGCCGGGCTCGAGCGCGCCCGCACCCACTCCGCGTTCGACGCTGGCGGCGATCTCCGATGCGCGACGACCTTCGATCCGATACTCTCCTAGCACAAAAGAGATTATGCACTAGTGCAATGGAGAGCGCGATGACGGATTCCTACGAGCCGACCGAGCGGACCATCCCCACCCGCTCCCGCGACCGCGCCTCGTACGACCGCGCGTCGGTGCACTCGATACTCGACGAGTCCTACGTCTGCCACCTCGGCTTCGTCCGCGACGGCGCGCCCGTCGTGCTGCCGACGCTCTACGGCCGGATCGGCGAACGCCTCTACGTCCACGGCTCCACCGGTTCGCGCCCGCTGCGCATGGCGGGCGGCGGTGGCGACGCGGCTCCCGGCCTGCGGGTCTGTCTGACGGTGACGCACGTGGACGGTCTCGTCCTGGCCCGCTCCGCGTTCCACCACTCGATCAACTACCGGTCGGTCGTGGTCCACGGCACCGCCCACCAGGTCACCGACCCCGAGGAGCTGCGCACCGCCCTCGACGCCCTGGTCGACCACGTCGTGCCGGGCCGCTCCTACGACTCCCGCCCGGCCAACGCCAAGGAGCTCGCGGCCACCGCCGTCCTGCGCCTCGACCTCGACGAGGTCTCCGCGAAGGTCCGCACCGGCGGGCCCAACGACGACCCGGAGGACGTGTCCCTCCCGTACTGGAGCGGTGTGATCCCCGTACGGAAGACCTACGGAACGCCGATCCCGGCCGACGACCACGACCCGGCCATCGCCCTGCCCGACTACCTCTCCGTCATCTGAGGCCCGCCACTGCCGATCGCCGGACGGGCCGGTGGGCGCACCCCACCGGCCCGCACCCGGCCGTCTACGCCACAGCCTCCCGCCGCCGCACCGCCGCCGACCGCGCCTCGCTGTACGCGAGCCCGGTCACCGCCGTGAGCAACAACAGCGTGCCCAGCACCGTGGCGACGGTGAGCCGCTCCCCGAGCATCCCCACCGCGATCACCGCCGCGCTCACCGGCTCGAGCAGCATGATCACGGACACGGTCGCCGCCCGGACCACCGCCGCCCCCGCGAAGTAGAGCGCGTAGGCGAGCGCGGTCGGTACCGCCGCCACGTACACCAGCAGCCCGAGCATCTCCAGATGCTGCTCGGTGTGCGGGAACAGGCCCTCGGCGGCCGCCAGCGGCAGCAGCCCCACCGTGCCGATCGCGAAGGCCCAGGTCGTCGTCGACAGCGCGTCGGAGCCACCGCCGTCGCGGCCCAGCCACCGGGTGAGCAGCGTGATGGCCGCGTATCCGGCCGCCGAGAGCACCGCGAGGACCACGCCCAGCGGTCGGACCTCGCCGCTCCCGCCGTTCAGCATTCCGCCCAGGACGAGGACGACGAGTCCGGCGAGCGCCCCGACGACTGCGGCCGCACCGCCTCGGCCGAGCCGTTCGCCCATGGTGAGCCGGGCGCCGAGCGCGATCAGTACAGGGCCCGCGCCCAGCGTGACGACCGTACCGACGGCCAGCCCGGTGGCCTCGACGGCGGCGAAGTAGGCGCTCTGGAAGAAGGTCAGCCCGACCCCCGTACCGAGGATGCGGATCAGCCGTCGCCGGCGCGGTTCCGCCACCTCGGCGGCGGGTCGCGCGGGCCGCAAGGCCAGCGCCCCGAGCAGCAGCACCAGGCCGCCGACACAGCGCCAGAAGGACATGGCCAGCGGGCCCATGTCGCTGACCCGGAAGACCAGCGAGGCCGCGGCCCCGGCCGTGCCCCAGGCGATGCCGGCGACGATCAGATAGAGGAGGCTCCGCCCGACGGCAGGCATGGCTGCGGCGGACGCGGAGGAGGAATTCGACACGTGCTTCTCCGTGTGAAGACGGGGTGGTGTGGTCGCTGGAATCCGCACGCGGGCAGCGACGAGCCGCTCGGGGACTGCCCGAGCCCGGTCTTCGTCAGGGAGAGTGCCGCCCGCGCCTAGGCGGCGGGAGGCGGAAGTACGGTCGAATGCATGATCGGCACCTTACGGGGCGGTTCGCCCGGCCGACAACTCGGATTCACGTGCGCTCGGCCCGGACCCGGCCACCGGCTCCGTCGAGGCCGGCTTGGGCGTCGACGACTGGGCGATGAACGCGCCGACCAGGACCACCGCGCCACCGATGATCTGCGGCGCCGCCAGGTGTTCACCGAGCAGCACCCACGCCAGCACGGTCGCGATCACGGCTTCCAGACAGGCGACGACACCGGCCACCTGCGGGGAGAGCTTCCGCACGGAGACGATCCCGGTGATGTAGGCCAGGACCGTGGCGATCAGCACGATCCACCCCAGGAGCAGCCAGGCGGCCACGCCCGTCCCGTTCATGTCCGCGTCGCCGCCGAGCAGGGACCACTGCATGCCCCACGGGCGGGCGACGACGGTGAGCACGAGCGCGCCGATGAGCAGCCCGTACGCGATGACGCCCAGCGGGTCGACCGGGTCGGACTCGTCGCCGCCGTGGTCCGAGAGGACGAAGTATCCGACCTGGCAGCAGGCGGCGCCGAGCGCGAGCAGCAGTCCGATCAGGTCGAAGCTGAGCCCCGACCAGACCTGCACCACACACGCCAGGCCGCCGACGGCGAGGACGACGCCGATCGCGGCGGCGCGGGTGACCGGCCGGCGCTGGACGAAGCGGACCCAGCCGAGGACGAGGGCGGGGGCGAGGTACTCGATGAGCAGCGCGACCCCGACGGGGATCCGGGAGATCGAGGCGAAGTAGAAGGCCTGGACGCCCGCGACGGCGAAGAGTCCGAAGCCGGCGAGGAGCGCGGGCCTGCGGCGCAGGAGGTCGCGGTGGCGCCAGGCCACCGGCAGCATGACGAGGGCGGCGCCGGCCACCCGGAGCCACACCACATGGAGCGGGTCGAGTCCCGCTTCGATGAGCGGCTTCGCCGCCACACCTGAACCACCGAATGCGAAGGCCGAGGCCAGGGCGAGTCCCAGGCCGGCGCTTCTCCCCTGAGACGCGTGCATCGGGCCATCATGACAGGACGGCGTCAGGCGTGTAACCCCCGTTACACCTGTTGAGACAGCTCGCCGACCCGGTGGGCCAGCACGAGCGGATCGACCCCCGCCCGGCCGAGCACCTCGACGGCCCGGCACTCCCGGTCCGCGGCCATCACGGCCAGCAGGTCGAGCCCGGTCGCGCGGGAATCGCCGCGCAGCGCGGCCCGCTCCCAGGCGCGGCCCATGGCGGCGGCCGCCGCGGGCGACCAGCCGTCCGCCGCCCGATCGGCGTCCCGTACGACGGCCAGGGTGCCGGAGTCCTCGACGGAGCCCTGCCAGCGCAGGCCGTAGCCGATGGAGCGCTGGACGAGGTAGCCGAGCACGCGCGCGAGCTGTGGCCGGCCGTCGAACGCGGCACCGACAGCGGGGTCGGACTCGATGAGGGAGTGGAGCAGATGGGCGGTGTCGATCTGCCGGTCCCCGTCGCGCAGGGCTCTGCGGCGCGCGCTCGCCACGACTGTCGCGAGTTCGGGGGTGAGGCGGCCGAGATGGATCTCCGGGCGGCGGGCCACGGGCTGCCGGGGCACGCGAGGGACGGGACTATGCACCCTTCCACCTCATCAGCCCCGGGCGGCCGGAGCATCCCCGGCGAGAAGCATGTGCGCATCCCACCCGAGTTGGGCACGGACGAGCGGTCTCTCCTCCCTGGGGAGGAGATTTCGGGGGTTCTCCCCCTGAGGGCGCGCGCCGCCTTGCTTTGCGCCCCACATGCAACCAGGGCGCCCTCCGGCTTCGTCCCCTCAATATGTTCTGGATGGTCGCCCTGCTCGCACTCGACGGGCGGCAGTACGTCTACCGCGTGTACGCACCGCGGGAAGCGCTGCCGGCCGACCTCTTCTGGGCCGCGTTCCACTGCCACGACGAGAGCGGCGGACCACGGGCCTCCGACTGGTTCGACTCCGCGCAGATGTGGTGGATCGGCGACGCCGAAGAACTGACGGTTCATCAGTATTGAATGTTCACGAGCACACGGCTACGTTCCGTCGACACCGAGGACCGACAAGAACACGTGCACACGTGAACCCGTGAAGGGGTGGTCGTATGGCCGAAGTCAGCGCGGAGGCACGCATCGAGGCGCCGGCGGAGAAGGTCTGGGCGCAGCTGACGGACTTCGCCTCGTACGCAGAGTGGAACGCCACCCACACCAGCTTCCCGAACGGGGGGCCGGCCTCGCTGGAGACGGGGGCGACCTTCGCGGAGAACATGAAGCTGATGGGGTTCCCCGCCGAGGTGACCTGGACGGTCGAGGAGCTGGAGCCCGCCCGGGTACTGGCCATCCGGGGCAAGGGCCCGATGGGGGTCGAGGTCGCCACGCGCTACTCGCTCGCGGCGGAGGGGGACGCCACCACGGTCCGGATCGACGGCACGTTCACCGGCGCGGCCGTCTCGCTGATGGCGGGCAAGCTGAAGGACTCGGCCACCGCGGCCCTGAACGAGTCCCTGCGGAAGCTGGCCGGCCTGGTGGCCTGACACGGATCGGATCCAGGACACGGCGAGGGCCCCGCGGCACAGCGCCGCGGGGCCCTCGATCCATCCGGTCCGTCCGCTCAGTGCTCGTCGGCCAGGATCAGGTACAGCTTCTTGCGGGCCTCGTTGATGACCTCGACGGCCTTCTCCCGCTGCTGCGCGCTGCCGGTCTTCCAGACCTGCCCGAACGCCTCCATCAGACCGAAGCCGGCTTGTCGGACCTCGTTCAGGGCCTCCCAGTCGACCCCGCGCCCGGCCTCTTCCCACGGGGCTTCCGGCCCGGACTCGGCCTCGGCGCGGCCGGCCTCGGTGAGCGTGAACAGCTTCTTGCCGCCGTCGCTCGCGCTGGTGATCAGGCCCTCGTCCTCGAGAAGCTGAAGGGTCGGGTAGACGGAGCCGGGGCTGGGCTTCCACGCCCCGCCGCTGCGCTCGCCGATCTCCTGGATCATCTCGTACCCGTGCATCGGGCGGTCCTTCAGCAGCGCCAGGATCGAGGCGCGCACGTCGCCGCGCCGCGCCCTTCCCCGGCCGCCGCCGTGACCGCGCCCACCGGAGAAGGGGCCTCCCCGGAACGGTCCGCCGCCGAAGCCGGGCCCGAAGGGGCCGAAGGCGGCACGCCGCCCCTCGAACTCACCGCGCGGTCCTCCCCCACCACGAGGGCCGGGTCCGCACTCTCCATGTCCGTGTTCGTGTCCATGTGAACGCATCGCAACGCTCCTTCCATCGGGTGTACGTCTTCGAACTGTCGCGATGCCTCAACGATATATCGGAACAGGTCGTTTGCCAACGCTCATCCGGTCCAGTCGTCCCGGATTGGCCTTGGCCTGCGGCTTTACCGCCCCGGTACGGTCCGTGCCATGCGGATCCGAATCGTCGACGCCTTCACCGACCGCCCCTTCTCCGGCAATCCGGCAGGGGTCCTCCTCCTCGACTCCTTCCCTGACGACCACTGGCTCCAGAAGGTGGCCGCCGAGGTCAACCTCTCCGAGACCGCCTTCGCCCACCCCCTGCCGCCCGGCGGCGAGGCCGACTGGGCCCTGCGCTGGTTCACGCCGACCACCGAGGTCGACATGTGCGGCCACGCCACCCTCGCCACCGCCCACGTCCTGCACACGACCGGCGCCGCGACGGGCACCGTCCGCTTCGCCGCCCGCTGTGGCATCCTCAGCGCCACCGCCGCGGACGACGGCACCATCACGATGGACTTCCCGACCTCCGCGCTGACCCCCGTGCCGGCCCCGGACGGCCTGGAGAAGGCGCTGGGCGCGGCGGTCGTCTCCGTCCACGACACCGCGGCCCACATCGGCGACCTGGTCGTCGAACTGCGCGACGAGGCGACCGTCCGGTCCCTGGAGCCGGACTTCGCGGCCCTGGTGCACCTCTCCGACCGGGGTGTCATCGTGACCGCCGCGGCCGAACGGCCCGAGCGCGGTTACGACTTCGTCTCGCGCGGCTTCTTCCCCGGCCTCGGGATCGACGAGGACCCGGTCACCGGCAGCGCCCACACCGCGCTCGCGCCGTTCTGGTCCGCGCGCTTCGGCCGCGACGACCTGACCGGCTTCCAGGGCGGCGCCCGCACCGGCGTGGTCCGCACCCGGCTGCGCGGCGACCGCACCCTGCTGACCGGCCACGCGGTCACCGTCATCGACGGCGACCTGCACGCCTGACCGCACGAAACGACACCGGGACCACCGGAACCACCGGGACACGAAGAAGGGGCGTACGGCCGTCGCCGTACGCCCCTTCCCTTTTCACACCTCTACGCGGTGGGCAGCCAGCCCACCTTCCCGGCCAGCAGCCCGTAACCGACGAAGGCCACGATGTCGAGGAGCGCGTGCGCCACCACGAGCGGGCCCACCCGCCCCCAGCGGCGGTAGAGCAGCACGAAGACGACGCCCATGACGACGTTCCCGACGAAGCCACCGATCCCCTGGTACAGGTGGTACGAACCACGCAGCACCGCGCTCGCCACCAGGGCCGCCATGGGTGACCACCCCAACCGGTCGAGCCGGCGCAGCAGATAGCCGACGACGATGACCTCCTCCAGTACGGAGTTCTGCACCGCCGACAGGACCAGGACGGGGTACTTCCACCACACGTCCGGCAGCGACTCGGGCACGACCGTCAGATTGAAGCCGGCCGCCCGCGCCGCCAGGTAGAAGGCGAGCCCGGCGCTCCCGATCCCCGCGGCCACCAGGGCTCCCCGTCCGAGATCCGGCCAGGGCCGGGCCCGGTCGAAACCGATCGCCCGCAGCCCGGACCCCTCACGCAGCAGCAGATGGGCGACGAGCACGACCGGTACGAGCGCCGTGGCGATGCCGAAGAGCTGCCAGGCCAGATCGAGCCACGGCCGGCCGGGAGCGTACGAGCCGTTGAGCGTCGCCGCCTGCTCCTTCAGCCCGCCGGGCTTGGTCAGCGAGCCGACGAAACTGATGAGGGACGACACCGCGCTCGCGCCGAGGGAGAGAGCCAGGACGATCAGGGTCTCGGACCGCAGGACCTTGCGCGGCAGGCCGTCGGGGGGAAGAGAATCGGCGACCACTCGTTGCTCCGACACCACACCTGTCTCCACTTCCCCATCGCGTTCCGGGTACGGAGATCATGCGCGACGGGCCGGGCCGGACGCCATTCCGGGTCCGTGAGCGATGCCTCGGGGGTGTCGTGCCGATCAGGCCGGGCTCGCGTGCCCTGGTGCCGCTCCCTTGTAGCCCTTCGGGCACGGGAGGCGGCCCCACCGCGTCGTCTCCCTCCTCCGCCTCGCGATCCGTCCCCTGGGCCCTGGCGGGCCTGGGGAGACCCCATGCACCAGACCCCGCTCCCTGATCCGGCCTGGCCGACAAGACACCCCCTAGTCGATCCCCACCGGCCACCGGTGCACCGGTTCGCCGCCGTGCATCAGCTCGGCGTACCGGCGGGTCGTGGCCGCCAGGGCCGCCTCGCGGTCGAGGCCGGACTCCCGCGCGCGGCGGAAGGTGTCGGCCTGCCAGGACGCGCCGTTGACCCGTCCTCGACAACGCTCCTCGATCACGCCGAGGTAGAAGTCCCGGTCGGCCGGCTCGACGTGCCAGGCGTCGAGCCCCGCCGCGGCCAGCGGCAGCAGCTCGTCGAGGACGAGGCGTACCGCGGGCACCGGCGCGACCCCGCCCGAGCGCCCCGGCCGGGGCCAGCGCAGCTCCGCCTCGATCCCGTGGCGACAGGCGAGGTCGAAGTTCGCGGCGGCGTCCTCGAACGCCAGCCTCTTCCACACGGGCCGGGTCTCCTCGGCCAGCGCCCGCACGAGCCCGTAGTAGAAGGCCGCGTTGGCGACGACGTCGGTGACCGTCGGTCCGGCCGGCAGCACCCGGTTCTCCACCCGCAGATGCGGGACCCCGTCCACCCAGCCGTAGACCGGCCGGTTCCAGCGGTAGACCGTCCCGTTGTGCAGGACGAGCTCCTGCAGACGCGGCACCCCGCCCCGGTCGAGGACGAGGAGCGGGTCCTCCTCGTCGCAGATCGGCAGCAGCGGGGGAAAGTACCGCAGGTTCTCCTCGAAGAGGTCGTACGCCGAATCCACCCACCGCTCCCCGAACCAGGTGCGCGGCCGCACCCCCTGCGCCTGGAGCTCCGGCGGCCTGGTGTCGGTCGCCTGCTGGAACAGCGGCGGACGGGACTCGCGCCAGAGCTCCCGGCCGAAGAGGAACGGCGAATTGGCACCGACCGCGATCTGCACCGCCGCGACCGCCTGGGCCGCGTTCCACACCGCCGCGAACCGGCCCGGGGTGACCTGAAGGTGCAGCTGGACGGAGGTACAGGCCGCCTCGGGCACGATCGACGTGGAGGTGCAGGTGAGCCGCTCCACGCCCTGGATGTCGAGGGCGAAGTCCTCGCCCCGGGCGGCGACGATCTGGTCGTTGAGCAGGGAGTACCGGTCGACGGCCGAGAGGTTCTCGAAGACGAGATCATGCTGGGCGAGCGTCGGCAGAATTCCGATCATGACGACGCCCGCGTCGACTTCGCGGGCCTTGCGGTCGGCATATCCCAGACCCGTCCTCAGCTCTTCCGCGAGCCGGTCGAAAACGCGGCCGCCGAGACGGTGCGGAGCGATGTTCACTTCGAGATTGAACATTCCGAGTTCGGTCTGGAAATCGGTGCTCGCAATGCGCTTGAGGACCTCGCCATTCACCATACGGGGCATGCCGTCCGCGCCCGCGAGATTGAGTTCGATCTCCAGGCCCATCAGATTCTGCGGACGGTCGAACCTCTTCTCCGCCAAGAGCCTCGCGAGCCCCGCCAGACACTGCTGGAGCTTCCTTCGGTACCTCTGCCGATCGGACAGGTCGAACCCGTCTGCCACGACCTTCTCCCCCATCGAAGCGTCCCTCCCCGATTGGGCGGCCACGGCGACGGCCGCGCGCGTCACGGACGATGATGCCCCGGCCGAATGATCCATAACGCCTGCGGACCCACTCCGTCGACCGGTAAGCTGGATTGAGCAATCCCCCGACACGTCCCGGGGGCACTCGGCACATGACATATTCCGCGGACATAATCGCGGAAAGCATGGGGTCGATATTTGGCCGTCCAAAGCGGCGACGACGTCGCAGGCAGGCGGAGTTCCCTCCCCACAAAAGGAGCGAATCACCGCTGGAACAAGGCCGGATGAGGTCTTGCTCGCAATATCGGCGACAGCTAGCGGAAACACTGCGTGAACACGTCTCGTATAAACTCTGCGCACGAGGCAGAGTGTTGGCGCCCGGCCATGGCTTCATGGCCCCTTCAGGCCCGGCAGCCCACAGCGCCGTCGTACCTGCCCACGCATCACCGTGTCTCCTGAGCGAGAGGCGACCCACCATGCTCCGACCCTCCCCGGCCCCTGCGCCGGCCCTGCGCAGCGTCCTCGCGGCCCTCGGTTCCCCCACCGCCGTCCGCGAAGCACGAACTCCCGCCCTCCGGTCCGCCCAGGGGCCACTGAGCCCCGAGCTGCCCCTGCCCGTTCATGTCCTCGACGTACGGGACCAGGTCACACCGCCCGGGCAGGCGCCGCGCACGCGGCTGACCGGCTGGCGCTTCCTGATCCGGGGCACCGACCGGGCCGTCGCCGCCGCCGACACCATGCTCACGCCCGACGGCTGGTCCTTCTCGCACTTCTTCGAGGGCCCGTACGTCACCGCCACCGAACGCGCCCTGCTCCAGGCCGAAGCGCTGCCGGCGACGTACCAGCCGCGCCTGCTCTCCGTACCGGAGCTGTACATGCTGACCCTGTGGCTCCACGGGGACACGGAGGCCGACGGGGCATCGACCTCGCCCGCACCCGCCGACCTCCTGATCCCGCTCGCCCCGGCGCCGCCGGGCATCGCCGCCCACCGTCCGCACCAGGTCGCCGACCTGCTGCCCATCCTCACCCTGCGCCTCGCGCCGCCGCCGCTGTTCGGCACGCCGGCGCCGGCCTGAACCACCGCAACCGGTACCGCACACGCCCCACACCTGCGCATACGCCCCGCGGCCGGCCGGGCCGCGGGGCGCCGTGCTGCCCGAACACCGCGGTCGAACACCCCGCCCCGTACGGACTAGCCCACCAGGGCTACCCCGAACCATCCGAAAAGACCGCCCAGTTGAGCTGAACCGCCCACGCGGGTGATACGTCTTCATGCAGTAGGAAGAGCTGCCGTGAAATACCTGCGGATCGACGTCCGTGGGGGAACACTGGACCAACCGAACCGACAACGGGGGGCGGCCATGAGCACCGCATCGAGCCGCAGGACGACAGACACCACGACGCAGCGAAAGAACCCACCCATGTGCCAGCACCAGCCAGCCTGTCCGACCGCCGACTCCGCCGACCGGGAGGCGGCCCGACTGATGGCGCACCACCCCGAGCAGGGCTGGAGCCTGCTGTGCAACGGGGTCCTGCTCTTCGAGGACACCGGTGAACTGCTGCCGGACGGACAGATCATCGCCCCGCACCGGCCGCTGACGGCAGGCCGGGTGACGACCGCCGCCTGACCGCGGGAGGCACACGACAAGGGCCGGCCCGGAGGAATCCTCCGAACCGGCCCTGAAACATGCTCAGTTGCCGAGGGAACTCAGCTCATGCTCAGTTGTCGTACGCGTCCAGCGGCGGGCAGGAGCAGACCAGGTTGCGGTCACCGAACGCACCGTCGATCCGGCGGACCGGCGGCCAGTACTTGTCCGCGGCGGACACGCCGGCCGGGAAGACCGCCTCGTCACGGCTGTACGCGTGGTTCCACTCGCCGCCCAGCGCCGCCGCGGTGTGCGGGGCGTTGCGGAGCGGGTTGTCCTCGGCGGGCCACTCGCCCGACGCGACCTTCTCGATCTCTCCGCGGATCGCGATCATCGTGTCGCAGAAGCGGTCGAGCTCGGTCAGGTCCTCGGACTCGGTCGGCTCGATCATCAGCGTGCCGGCCACCGGGAACGACATCGTCGGCGCGTGGAAACCGTAGTCGATCAGGCGCTTGGCGATGTCGTCGACGCTGACGCCGGTCGCCTTGGAGAGCGGGCGCAGATCGACGATGCACTCGTGGGCGACCAGACCGGCCGGGCCGGTGTAGAGCACCGGGTAGTGCGGCTCCAGGCGCTTGGCGATGTAGTTCGCGGCGAGCACGGCGACCTGCGTGGCGCGCTTGAGGCCCTCGCCGCCCATGAGACGCACGTACGACCACGAGATCGGCAGGATGCCGGCCGAGCCCCAGGGGGCGGCCGAGATCGGGCCGACACCGGTCTCCGGGCCCGCGGAGGGCTGGAGCGGGTGGTTCGGCAGGTACGGGGCGAGGTGGGCGCGGACGCCGACCGGACCGACACCGGGGCCGCCACCGCCGTGCGGGATGCAGAAGGTCTTGTGCAGGTTGAGGTGCGAGACGTCGCCGCCGAACTTGCCCGGCTTGGCGAGACCGACCAGCGCGTTGAGGTTGGCGCCGTCGACGTACACCTGACCGCCGGCCTCGTGGACCTCGGCGCAGATGTCGGCGACGTGCTCCTCGAACACGCCGTGCGTGGACGGGTAGGTGATCATCAGCACGGACAGCTCGTCGCGGTACTGCTCGATCTTGGCGCGCAGGTCCGCGACGTCGACCTCGCCGTCGTCGGCGGTCTTGACGACGACGACCTTCATGCCGGCCATCACGGCGCTCGCGGCGTTGGTGCCGTGCGCGGAGGACGGGATGAGGCAGACGGTGCGCTGCAGGTCGCCGTTGGCGCGGTGGTAGGCGCGCACGGCCAGCAGACCGGCCAGCTCGCCCTGCGAACCGGCGTTGGGCTGGATCGACACCTTGTCGTAGCCGGTGACCTCGGCGAGGCGCTCCTCCAGCTCGGTGATCAGCGTGAGGTAGCCCTGCGCCTGCTCGACCGGGGCGAAGGGGTGCATCTGGCCGAACTCGGGCCAGGTCACCGGCTCCATCTCGGTCGTCGCGTTCAGCTTCATGGTGCAGGAGCCGAGCGGGATCATGCCGCGGTCCAGCGCGTAGTCGCGGTCGGCGAGCTTGCGCAGGTAGCGCAGCATCGACGTCTCGGAGCGGTGCGCGTGGAAGACCGGGTGGGTGAGGTACGCGTCGGAGCGCAGCAGCGCGGCGGGCAGCGCGTCCTCGGTGGCGGTGTCCAGGGCCTCGATGTCGGCGTCGACACCGAAGGCGCTCCACACGGCGGCGACCTGGGCGCGACCGGTGGTCTCGTCGCACGAGACCGACACGTGGTCGGCGTCGACGAGGTACAGGTTGACCCCGGCCTCACGGGCGGCGGCGACGGCCTCGGCGGCCTTGCCCGGCACGCGGACGGTGAGGGTGTCGAAGTACGAACCGTGCACGACCTCGACGCCACCGGCGCGGAGACCCGCGGCGAGGACGGTGGCGTACCGGTGGACGCGCTGGGCGATCTGCTTCAGACCGTCGGGGCCGTGGTAGACGGCGTACATGCCGGCCATGACGGCGAGCAGCACCTGCGCGGTGCAGATGTTGCTGGTGGCCTTCTCGCGGCGGATGTGCTGCTCGCGGGTCTGCAGCGCCAGGCGGTACGCCCGGTTGCCGTCGGCGTCGACGGAGACGCCGACGAGGCGGCCGGGAAGGGAGCGGGCGTGCTTGTCCTGGACTGCCATGTAGCCGGCGTGCGGGCCGCCGAAGCCCATCGGGACACCGAAGCGCTGGGTGGTGCCCACGGCGATGTCGGCCCCCAGCGCACCGGGCGAGGTGAGCAGCGTCAGCGCGAGCAGGTCGGCGGCGACGGTGACGATCGCGCCGAGCTCGTGGGCGGCGTCGACGAGCGGCTTGATGTCACGGACGGCACCGGACGCGCCCGGGTACTGGATGAGCACGCCGAAGACGCCGCGCTCGGCGATCTCGGCGGGGATGCCCTCGGACAGGTCCGCGACGACGACCTCGACACCGGTCGGCTCGGCACGGGTCTCGATGACGGCGATGGTCTGCGGCAGGGCGTCGGCGTCGACGAGGAAGACACCGTTCTTGACCTTGCCGACGCGACGGGACAGCGCCATGGCCTCGGCGGCCGCGGTGCCCTCGTCGAGCAGCGAGGCGCCGGAGGTGGGCAGACCGGTGAGGTCGGCGACCATCGTCTGGAAGTTGAGCAGCGCCTCCAGACGGCCCTGCGAGATCTCCGGCTGGTACGGCGTGTACGCCGTGTACCACGCGGGGTTCTCCATCACGTTCCGGAGGATGACCGGCGGGGTGAAGGTGCCGTAGTAGCCGAGGCCGATCATCGGGGCGAGGACCTGGTTGCGGTCGGCGAGCGCGCGCAGCTCGGCGAGGACCTCGGCCTCGGTGCGGGCGGCGGGCAGGCCCAGCGCCTCGGCGTTCTTGATCACGTCCGGCACGGCGGCGGCCGTGAGCTCGTCGAGCGAGCCATAGCCGACCTGCGCGAGCATCTTGGCCCGTGCTTCGGCGTCGGGCCCGATGTGCCGCTGCTCGAACGGGATGCCCTGTTCGAGTTCGGAGAGCGGAGTGCGGTTGGCGGTCATGTACGGAGGCCTCCTGGTCGTCACGACCTGCGAGGGGCACCAACGGCGCGGGTGCCCGGACGGCCTCCCCCTCTGTCATCTCAACCTGAGAGCTTCACCGGCATGCCGAAGAGGCGCGCCGGTTTTCACCGTCGGTGAGAGCGGATGCCGTCGGACCTCCGCCCTGCTTTCCAGAGTGACCTCGTCCGTGCGGTACAGGGGCCTGAGAGATTCCGGGGAGGATTTGCTCCTTCGGCGCCTCCGAAAGCTTTCCTCGGAGGACTCTCCCGCACAGGGTCGACAGCCACAGCCAGCCTACCAGCGCGGTTCTCGGTCACATCGCTCAAGTGGCCGACATCCCAGATGTGCACTTTCGTATTCTTTGTAGGTCTTCGTAGACCGGGTGCGACCTGTTGGAGGGACCGTGCAGACCGACATCGATCCGCGCAGCCTGATCGGCCGCAAGGCGTACGACCGCGAGGGACACAAGATCGGGACCGTGGACGAGGTGTATCTGGACGACGCGACGGGGGTCCCCGAATGGGCCGCGGTCCGCACGGGCCTCTTCAGCCGGGACGCGTTCGTCCCCCTGGAGCCGAGCGAACTGGCCGCCGACGGCCTCCACATCCCCTACGACAGGTCTCTCATCAAGGACGCCCCGGACTTCGGCGTGGGCCGGCACCTCTCCCCCGAGCAGGAACTCCAGCTCTACCGCCACTACAACATCGCGCTCCCCCCACCCCCCCTGGACCGCGACTTCGGCCGCCTGGCGGGCCAGGAGGAGGCCTGACGCGCCCCGGCACCCGCCATCGAGGCCTGACCCGCTCCCCGCACGGCTTCGACGCTAGGCGACCGCCGCCTCGTCGTCCCCGCCCCCCACCAGGGGCAACGGCTCCCCCGCCACCAGGTCCGGATCGTCCACCAGGAACGTCCGTACCCGCCCCGGCGCCGACCCCGGCTCCTCGAAGCGCACGGTGACGCGCCCCACCCCGCTCCCCTGCACCCACCCGGCGCCGTACACCGCGTGCCGTACGTCGTGCCCGGGCGACCACCGCCGCTCCGCGGGTTCCTCCGGCTCGGGGGCCGCCGGCTCGGGCGCCTCCACCTCCACGCCCGCGGAAGGCTCCGCCGCCTGAGCGAACAGGTCCTCCTGCGTGTAGTCCGCGAGCCCGCTCACCCCCACGCCCAGCAGCCGGACACCACCCGTCGTGTCCACCCCCTCCAGCAGCCGCCCCGCGGCCTCCCTCACCACCACCGGGTCGTCCGTCGGCCCGCGCAGCGTCTCGGAACGCGTCAGCGTCGAGAAGTCGAACCGCCGCACCTTGAGGACGATCGTCCGCCCGGAGTGGCCCGAGGCCCGCAGCCTCCCCACGCACCGCTCCGCGAGCCGCTCCACCTCGGTCCGGATCCGCACCCGGTCGTGCAGGTCCACGTCGAAGGTGTCCTCCACCGACACCGACTTCGCGTCGCGCTCGGCCACCACGGGCCGGTCGTCGTACCCCTGGGCCATCCGGTACAGGGAGGCCCCGTGCGCCCGCCCCAAGAGCCGTACGAGCTCGTCCTCGCCCGCTTCCGCGAGGTCCGACACCGTCGTCATCCCGGCTCGCCGCAGATGCTCCCCGGTGGCCGGCCCCACGCCCGGCAGGATCCGCACCGACTTCGGCCCCAGCAGCTCCCGCTCGGTCCCCGGCTCTATGAGCACCAGACCGTCCGGCTTGGCCTCCTCCGAGGCGATCTTCGCCAGCATCTTCGACCCGGCGAGCCCCACCGACCCCGTCAGCCCCGTGGTGGCGAGAATGTCCCTGCGCAGCCGCTCACCGGCCTCGCGCGCGCTGTCGCTGTCGTCGGCCACACCCCCGGCCTCCAGGTCCACGAAGGCCTCGTCCAGGCTCAGCGGCTCCACCAGCGGGGACAGCCGCCCGAGCAACTCCATGACCTGCTCGCTGATCGTCCGATAGAAGGCGAAGCGCGGCACGAGATAGGCGGCGTTGGGCGCCAGGCGCCGGGCCTGCCCCATCGGCATCGCGGAGTGGACCCCGAAGACCCGTGCCTCGTACGAGGCGGTGGCGACGACCCCACGGGGGCCCAGCCCTCCGACCACCACCGGTTTCCCGCGCAGACTCGGCTTCGCCGCCTGTTCGGCGGCGGCGAAGAAGGCATCCATGTCCAGATGCAGGATCGTCGGCGCGGCTCTCACATGTCCGATGCTGCCCTACGCCACTGACAATCGGCCCGCACTCACGTACGGACGCGCCAAGGACCGCTCCGTACCGACATCGATCCGCCGGCGCGCCGATCCGCGCTCAGACCGCCCGGTCGCGCCGCCGCCGAGCGAGCTCGTCGCCCGGATTGTGGCCGATCAGCGTCTCACCGGTGTCGATGCGCTCCCCGTGCAGCTGCGAGAGCGCCGCCTCCACGTCGCGCCAGACCACGCCCACCGCGATCCCGAAGACGCCCTGCCCGCCCTGGAGCAGGTCCACGACCTCGTCGGGCGAAGAGCACTCGTAGACCGTGGCCCCGTCGCTCATCAGGGTCATCCGCTCCAGGTCCCGGAAGCCGCGGGCCCGCAGATGCTGGACGGCGGCGCGGATGTTCTGCAGCGCGACCCCGGTGTCCAGGAAACGCTTGACGATCTTGAGGACGACGACGTCGCGGAAGCTGTACAGCCGCTGCGTCCCGGATCCGTATGCCGGTCGTACGCTCGGCTCGACGAGCCCCGTACGCGCCCAGTAGTCCAATTGGCGGTAGGTGATCCCGGCCGCCGCGCACGCCGTCGGACCGCGGTATCCCACCACGTCCGTGCCCGATGCCTCGTCCGCACCCGCCGCGTCCGTACCGAAGTCGCCCACACTCTCGTGAAGCGGATACGGACCGTTCTCCCCGGGCGCCCGCCCGAGGGAGCCCCCTGCCGTACCGTCGCCGCTGCTCATCACGCCGACCCTCCGTCCTTGACCTGCCCACACGAAGGTAGGCAGTCACTCGGGGTGCGTCAACGATCGCCACACTCGGCACGCCGAGTGATAATCACCCTGAGAGTGGTTTCCCGTGTCCCTCTCCGGGGAACGGCTACTCGAATGCCCTGACGGCACCCGGCGCGCGACGGCCTCACTGGCTGCTCGAGCCGAAGTCCTCCGGGGAGATCTGGTCGAGGAACTCGCGGAACTTCTCCACCTCGTCCTCCTGCTCGTCCGGAATCGCGATACCGGCGTCGTCGAGCACACCGTCACTGCCGAAGATCGGCGTCCCGGTGCGCAGGGCCAGCGCTATCGCGTCGGACGGCCTGGCACTCACCTCCACGCCGCTGGCGAAGACCAGCTCCGCGTAGAAGACACCGTCACGGAGATCCGTGATGCGGACCTCGGTGAGCTCCTGGCCCACGGCTTCAAGGACGTCCTTGAAGAGGTCGTGCGTCAGCGGCCTGGCAGGGGCCATGCCCTGCTGGGCGAAGGCGATCGCGGTCGCCTCACCCGGTCCGATCCAGATGGGGAGGTACCGATCGCCTCCCACTTCACGCAGGAGCACGATCGGCTGGTTGGAGGGCATTTCCACCCGGACACCCACAACGTCGAGCTCGTTCACACAGCAACCCTAGGACGTGCCCGACCGGTTTGGGTAGTCGGGCCCCCGCAAGATCACTGCAGCCGGAGCCCCAGAGCGGTCTGGACCAGTGCCGCATGCAGCCGTACGGAGAGCCCTGCAAGCTCCTTGGCGGTGGCCTCCGCATGGGCTCTGGTCTGCGGATTACGGTGCCGGCGCAGCGGTGCGACCATCTGCTCGACCAGTCCCGCCTCGCGGTCGGCGGCCGCTTTGACCGCCCGGAGGTGCCTCGGTTCCAGGCCGAATCTCCCCAGATCCGCGACAAGTCTGGCCACGGTGATCGCCTCGGCGTCGTAGCCGCCCTCGGCCCCCGCGGCGATGAGCCCGTACGACTCCCACTCGGCGAGCTGCTCCTCGCTCACCTCGGCGGCGGCGAGCAACTCGGCCCGGCCCACCCGGGCGGCGGTCGGGCGGTCGCTCTCCGGCTCCCAGGCCCCGTCGAGGAGATCCCGCTGCGGGCTGGGGGACGGCAGCTTGATCTGCTCGCCCCTGGCGAGAGCGTCGAGATGCTCCCGGATGACCTTCAGCGGAAGATAGTGGTCCCGCTGCATCCGCAGGATCTGAGCCAGCCGCTCCACGTCCTGCGGGCTGAACTTCCGGTAGCCGGAGGCCGTCCTCCGGGGCTCGACGAGCCCCTCGGCCTCCAGGAACCGGATCTTGGAGATGGTCACTTCGGGAAACTCGTCACGCAACTGGTTCAGCACCGTGCCGATGCTGACCAGGCGGTCGCCCGCGGTGGCGGTGCCGTGTCCGGCACCGCCCGTCGGTGTTCGCAGCATGGACCTTCCCTGAAGGATTCCCCGAGGCGTCACGCGCCCCGCTGGCTCGAGTAGAAGACCAGCCGGTACTTGCCGATCTGCACCTCGTCGCCGTTGGACAGAACGACCGAGTCGATCGGCTCACGGTTGACGTACGTGCCGTTGAGGCTGCCGACATCGGCCACGGTGAAGCTGCCGTCCTGCGCCCGCCGGAACTCCACATGGCGCCTCGACACGGTGAAGTCGTCGAGGAAGATGTCGCTCTGCGGGTGACGGCCGGCCGTGGTCAGCTCGCCGTCCAGCAGGAAGCGGCTGCCCGAGTTCGGGCCGCGCCGCACGACGAGCAGCGCCGACCCGGCCGGCAGGGACTCGACGGCCGCCAGCGCCTCGGGCGACAGCGACGGAACGGGGGTCTGACCGGTGACCTCGGCGTCGTACGCTTCGAGGCCCGAGATCGAGATCGTCGACGTCGTCTCGGACGCGCGCTCCACGGGCGCCCCGCCCCGCAGCGGCGTACCGCAGTGGGAGCAGAAACGACTGTCCGCGGCGTTGCGGTGACCGCACCTCGTACACACCGGCATGGACGCATCCTCCTGCCGCGGCTGGCCCGCGGAGGTCTGGGTCGCATACGGATCGGGGGCGAACCCTCCACCCGTACCTGAGGTCGATGGCTCCCCGAAACCTATGCGGCCTGCACCGGCAGGGTCAACAGACGACGCGCCTTGGCCGTCGACCTCGTCACGGAACAGCGGACGCTCGCCACCCTGTTCCTCGCTCTGGGCGTGGCGCGGCGCGCGGTGCTTGGCGTTGCCGCCGTCCTCGCGTGCGCTCCTGCCGAACAACTTCGCAAAAAAACTCACGGGCGATTCCCCTTGACCGAAACAGACCCGCCCGTGGGGCAGGACGAACCCTGAATGAACACACCTGCCGACCCGGACACCTTCACAACGTCCGTATCCTCCCGACAGTTTCCACCACGCACCACGCTTGTGGTGCGGCGACCCCCCGCAACGTCTTCCCCATGTCGCGCGACCGCCACGCGGCCCCGCCTCACTGCGAGGACGACTGAGCGTAGTCAGGCCGCTTCGCAGGTCGCAAGGCGTCCACGACGATCTTCTCGGACCGGGCCACGGTCGCGGTGGCCTGCTCCTTCTCCAGTGTCTGGACGACTCCACCGGGGATGTTGAGTGCGGGCTCGAGATCCTCGGGCTTGCCGATGACCTTGAAGACGTACGGAGCGGCCACCTTCGTTCCATCGATTTCTATGTCGCCGCCCGCGCCGGTGAAGTAGCTGTCCGCGACGACCCGCACGTCGTTGATCTGGATCGCCTCGGCGCCCGCGGCCCGCAGCTCCTGGATGGCGTCGAGCAGCATGTCCGACTCCACCACCGCCGCGGCACCCGCGACGGTCAGCGTGATGCCCGGGCCCTCGGCACCGACCGTGCCGGCCAGGATCCCGAGCTGACGCTCCTTCTCCTGGGTCTGCTTACGCGCCTCCTCGGCCTGGTCCGAGCTGGACTCCAACTCGGAGCGCTGGTTCTCCAGGCGCGCCTTCTCGTCCTCCAGGCGCTGCGTACGGTCGTCGAGCTCGTCGAGGATGCGGACGAGGTCCTCCTGACGGGCGCCGCGCAGCGCGCTGTTGTCGCTGGTGGAGCGGACCTGGATGGCAAGGCCCAGGCCGAGGACGAACAGCAGGAGCGCGACGATGAGTTGGGCCCGGCTCACACGCGGCGGCCACAGCCCGGCGGCCAGCCGCTGACGCCCGGTCAGCTGCGGCTCGGGCGCGGCGGGCGCCGGAGGCGTCGCCTTGTCCTCGTCCGGGGTCTCCGGCGTCTCGGGGTGCGCGTCGTTGCTCATCGGCGTCACGCCCGGAAGACGTGCCGCCGGATGGCGGCGGCGTTGGAGAAGATCCGGATGCCGAGCACGACGACGACACCGGTCGACAGCTGCGCGCCGACACCCAGCTTGTCGCCGAGGAAGACGATCAGCGCCGCCACCACCACGTTCGACAGGAAGGAGACCACGAAGACCTTGTCGACGAAGATTCCGTCGAGCATGGCGCGGAGGCCGCCGAAGACCGCGTCGAGAGCGGCGACCACGGCGATCGGAAGGTACGGCTCGACCACCGCCGGAACCTCGGGCCGGACCAACAGTCCGACCACCACTCCCACGATCAGGCCCAGTACGGCGATCAAGATGTGCCCTTCCCTGTGTCGGCCGTGGCCTGTCCGGTGGCCCTGGCCGCCCCGGCTCCCCTCGGCTGTGCTGTACGTACGGTCAGACTCGGCGCGGCCGGCAGACGCACCTCGGCCTCGGCCGAGATGCTGGTGCGGATCCCGAAGTTCTCCTGCAGCGCGTGCAGGTACTGGCCGTCGGCGCTGTCCTGGAACGCGGTGCTCAACCGCTGCCCGTCCCCCACCGCCAGCACCGTGTACGGCGGCACCAGCGGCTTGTTGTCGACCAGTATGGCGTCGCCCGCCGCTCGGATCGCGGACAGCGACGTCAGCCGCTGGCCGTTGATCGCGACGGCCTCGGCGCCCGACTGCCACAGACCGTTGACGACCCGCTGCATGTCGCGGTCACGGACCCGGCCCGTGTCGGAGAACCCACTGCTCTCCCGGGGCCCACCGCCGCCCTGCTCGGTGCCCTTGGCGTCGTCGACCACGAGCTTCACGCCCGGACCGTGCACCGGTATCGCCCCGGAGAGGAGCGCCACCAGCTCGGCCTGGTCACCACCGTGTTGTTCGAGCGCCTTGCGCTGCCGCTCGCCCACTTCGGCGCGGATCTTCTCGACGTCCTCCTCCAGCCTGTCGGCCCCGGAGGTCTCCGCGTCGATCCGGTCGATCAGCTCCTGCCGCTCCTTGGCGACGACCGGCGCGGAGATCCGCGCCTCCGCGGCTCCCACGGTCACCACGGCCGCGGCGAGCACGAGGCCGGCCGCCAGGCCGAGCTTGGCCCGGAGCGTGCGCGGCAGACCGCCGCCCTCGGACTCGCGCCGAGCGGTCGCCTCGGCGTAGCCGTCGTCGAGCGCATGGTCGATCACGTTGTTCAGCAGCGACATGGACGCGTCCGGACGCGGGGGTGGTGATCCGGTGCTCCGAACGGGGTGCTGCTGCGACATGCCGCACATCGTCGCACGTCGGCGGGACTACCGCCGAATGGCCCCACCGAAGAACCGGGAGGCGTCCGAAGGACACCTCCCGGCTCACCCGTCCCAGGCGTCAGTGACCAGCGCTGTCGACCACGTTCGACCATTCGTCGAGCAGGGCCTGCGCGGAGGTGTCGTCGGGGCCCTCGGCCCACAGATGGGTGACGGCCTCGGCCGGGTCCGGCAGCACCATGACCCAGCGGCCGTCCGCCTCGACGACCCGTACGCCGTCGGTGGTGTCCACCGACCGGTCCCCGGCCGCCTCCACGACCCGGCGCATCACGAGCCCCTTCACGGCCCACGGCGTCGCCACGTCCCGCCGCAGGACATGGGCCCGCGGGATACGGGCGTCGATCTGGCTCAGCGTGAGCTGTGTACGCGCCACCAGCCCGATCAGCCGTACGAACGCGGCCGCGCCGTCGAAGACGCTGCTGAACTCGGGAATGATGAACCCGCCGCGCCCGTCGCCGCCGAAGATCGTGGACTCCTCCCGGCCGACCCGCGTCAGATCGTCCGGAGAGGTCGTCGTCCACTCCACCTGCGTGCCGTGGTACGCAGCGACCTGCTCGGCGATCCTCGTGGTCGTCACCGGCAGCGCCACCCGCCCGGAGCGCCGCTCGGCGGCCACCAGGTCGAGCATGACGAGGAGCGAGCGGTCGTCCTCGATGATCCGGCCCCGCTCGTCGACGAGCGACAGCCGCTCACCGACCGGGTCGAACCGCACTCCGAACGCGGCTCGCGCCGAAGCCACGATCTCCCCGAGGCGTACGAGCCCGGCCCGCCGGGTCTCCACCGTCTCCGTGGGCCTCGACTCGTCGAGTCCCGGGTTGATGGTCAGGGAGTCCACCTGGAGCCGGCCGAGGAGACTCGGCAGAACGAGCCCCGCGCTGCCGTTCGAGGCGTCCACGACGACCTTCAGACCGGCCTCGGCGATCCCGGAGATGTCGACGTTCCGCAGCAGTGAGCCGGTGTACGAGTCGAAGACGCTCGCCGGGAAGGAGAGGTCACCGATCTCGCCCGGGAACGCCCGCCGGTACTCCTGGCGCGCGAAGACCCGGTCCAGCTTGCGCTGCCCGGCCTGCGACAGGTCCGCACCGCGCTCGTCGAAGAACATGATGTCGACGGAGTCCGGCACACCGGGCGAGGTCCGCAGCATGATCCCGCCGGCGCTCCCGCGGGCGGTCTGCTGCCGCGCCACCGGCAGCGGGACGTTCTCCAGGTCGCGTACGTCGATGGCGCTGGCCTGGAGTGCCGAGATGACGGCACGTTTCAGCGCACGGGCACCTCTGGAGTGGTCACGCGCGGTGGTGACGGTCGCGCCCTTCTTCAACGTCGTGGCGTACGCCCCCGCGAGCCGTACGGCCAGCTCGGGCGTGATCTCGACGTTGAGGATCCCGGAGACCCCGCGGGCCCCGAAGAGATGGGCCTGCCCGCGCGACTCCCAGATGACGGAGGTGTTGACGAAGGCGCCGGCCTCGATGGTCTTGAAGGGGTAGACCCGGACGTTCCCCTGGACGATCGATTCCTCACCGATCAGGCATTCGTCACCGATGACGGCGCCGTCCTCGATCCGGGCGGCCCGCATGACGTCGGTGTTCTTGCCGATCACACAGCCGCGCAGATTGCTCTGCTGCCCGATGTAGACGTTGTCGTGGATGACGGCCTTGTGCAGGAAGGCTCCGCTCTTGACGACCACGTTCGAGCCGATGACGCTGTGCTCGCGGATCTCGGCCCCGGCTTCGACCTTCGCGTAGTCGCCGATGTACAGCGGCCCGCGGAGAACGGCGTCGGGAGAGACCTCCGCCCCTTCGGCGACCCACACGCCGGGCGAGATCTCGAATCCGTCGAGTTCGACGTTGACCTTGCCTTCGAGCACGTCGGCCTGTGCCTTGACGTAGCTCTCGTGCGTACCGACGTCCTCCCAGTAGCCCTCGGCGATATAGCCGTAGATCGGCTTGCCTTCCTTCATAAGCTGCGGGAAGACGTCACCGGACCAGTCGACGGAGGTGTCGGCCGCGACGTAGTCGAAGACCTCGGGCTCCATGACGTAGATGCCGGTGTTCACGGTGTCCGAGAAGACCTGCCCCCAGGTCGGCTTCTCGAGGAAGCGCTCGACCTTTCCTTCCTCGTCCACGATCGTGATGCCGAATTCCAGCGGATTGGGCACACGTGTCAGACAGACGGTGACGAGGGCGCCTTTCTCCTTGTGGAAGGCGATCAGGTCGGTGAGGTCGAAATCGGTGAGTGCGTCCCCCGAGATGACGAGGAAGGCGTCGTCCTTCAGCGCTTCCTCGGCGTTCTTCACACTTCCCGCGGTGCCGAGCGGTTTCTCCTCGTTGGCGTAGCTGAGCTCCATTCCGAGCTCCTCGCCGTCACCGAAGTAGTTCTTGACGAGCGAGGCGAGAAACTGCACGGTGACAACGGTCTCTGTGAGACCGTGCCTCTTGAGCAGTCGCAGGACATGCTCCATGATCGGCCGGTTGGCCACCGGCAGAAGAGGCTTGGGCATGCTCGAGGTCATTGGACGAAGTCGGGTTCCTTCGCCACCGGCCATCACGACGGCCTTCATGTCGGAAGCGTCCTCCTTCAAGAGACAACGGTCCTGCCGAGTTCACCTGTCTACTCGGTGGCCCTGGGGGCGTCCTCGTACATGCCGGCAACGCTGCACGGCAGAGGACAGACGGGCTCAATCGGCCGCGGTATCCGCCTTGACGAGTCGGCGGACCTGGACCACGTAGAGGATCCCTGCCCACCAATACAGAGTTGTACCCCATCCGGCGAAGGCCCACCCGAAAACTTCAGCGAGTGACGAAAGCCAGCCCGTTCCGTCACTGAGCAACAGCAGGGGGAAGGCGTACATCAGGTTGAATGTCGCAGCTTTCCCCAGGAAGTTCACCTGCGGCGGCGGATAGCCGTGCCGGCGGAGGATTCCCACCATGACCAGCAGCATCAGCTCGCGGGCGAAAAGGGCGAGGGTCAGCCACAGGGGCAGGATCTCGCGCCAGGTCAGGCCGATGAGGGTGGAGACGATGTAGAGCCGGTCGGCGGCCGGGTCGAGGAGCCGGCCGAGGTTGCTGATCTGGTTCCAGCGTCGGGCCAGCTTGCCGTCGAGATAGTCGCTGACGCCGCTGAGCATCAACACCAGCAAGGCCCAGCCATCACTGTTCGGACCGCCGAACACAGGTCGGAGAATCAGCCACAGGAAGAGCGGCACGCCCACGAGCCGAGCCATGCTCAGGACGTTGGGGATGGTGAGGACCCGGTCCGTCTGAACGCGAGTCTCCTGGACCTCCACCCGGGGGCCTCCTGTGGGAACGTGCCAATGATGCCCCCTGACCCTACCCTCAGCCACGAGGAGGGGGTGCACAGGGGTCGACTGTCCGATTTTTGAACGCAAAAATGCCTCGACCCCCGGACGAAGTCCGGGGGTCGAGGCTAATGATTGTTCGGCGGCGTCCTACTCTCCCACAGGGTCCCCCCTGCAGTACCATCGGCGCTGAAAGGCTTAGCTTCCGGGTTCGGAATGTAACCGGGCGT
>NZ_JBIAPJ010000004.1:0-713010 GCF_042888285.1 Streptomyces sp. NPDC003035
TCCGGCCTTCCGGCGTTTCCGACTCTATCAGATCCTTTCGGGCCTGATTCCCAGTCAGAGGGGATTGTCTTTGCGGCTGTTGGGCCGTTCCGACGAGTGAGACTTTAGCGGATTCCTGGCCCCCGACGCTAATCGGGCGGCTCACGCTCAAACCTTCGAACGCGGATTCCTCATTTCGCAAAAGTGCACGGAAAGCATGACGACGCGACGAAGCATCATCATCTTCTCGTGGTTCCTGCGGAATGGCTGTCCGGGGCCGACCGGGGTCGGTGCTCACGTCGGACAACTCGGAGAACACTACGGACCGGGTAATCCCGTGTCAACCCCGGTCCCTCGGCGTACTCTCCCCGTATGACGACGCATGCGCACACCACCCAGTGGTGGGCCGCCTGAGGGCGGCCCGCACCCACGCATGCATCAGCGGCCGCCGACTTCGGCGGCCGTTCGCGTATCCCCTCCGGGAGTGCGGCCGACGGGTCGGCGCACAGGAGAGAGGGAGAACGAACGTGGTGAAGAGGATCTTCAGCGGGGTCAAGCCGACCGGGCATCTGACACTGGGCAACTACCTCGGGGCCGTACGGCGGTGGGTCGAGGTCGACCAGCACGAGGCCGACGCGCTGTTCAGCGTGGTGGATCTGCACGCCTTGACGGTCGAGCACGATCCGGCCCGGGTTCTGCGGCTCAGCCGGCAGGCGGCCACGCTGCTGCTCGCCGCCGGCCTCGATCCGAAGCTCTGCACGGTGTTCGTGCAGAGTCACGTGGACGAGCACGCTCGGCTCTCGTACCTGTTGGAGTGCACGGCCACCGACGGTGAACTGCGGCGGATGATCCAGTACAAGGAGAAGGGCGCTCGGGCGCGGGCCGCCGGGGAGAGTGTGCGGCTGTCGTTGCTGACGTATCCGGTGCTGATGGCGGCCGACATCCTCGCCTACGGCACCGACGAGGTGCCGGTCGGTGAGGACCAGACGCAGCATGTGGAGCTGGCCCGCGATCTGGCGGTGCGGTTCAACCAGCGGTACGGGCATGTGTTCACCGTGCCGAAGGCGACGCATCCCCGGGTGGCCGCGCGGGTCATGGATCTGCAGGACCCGATCTCGAAGATGGGGAAGTCGCACGAGAGCGGGGCCGGCATCGTCTATCTGCTGGACGAGGCGGACGCGGTCCGGCGGAAGATCATGCGGGCCGTGACGGACAGCGGACGGGATGTCGTGTACGACCGGGAGGCCAGTCCCGGCGTGGCGAATCTGCTCGATCTGCTGGCCGCTTCGACGGGTGGGAACCCGGAAGCCCTGGCCGGTGTATATGAGTCGTACGGATCTTTGAAGCGGGACACGGCGGACGCGGTGGTCGAGATGCTGCGGCCGGTCCGGGAGCGGCATGCGGAGCTTGCGGCCGATCCGGGGCATGTGGACCAGGTGCTACGGGACGGGGCCGAGCGGGCCCGGGGGATGGCGCGGCCGTTGGTGGACCGGGCCTATCGGGCGATCGGGCTGATGCCGGCCGCCGGGTGACGGAAGCGGGTGTCGACGGAGGAGGTGGTGAAGGGGGTCTCGGCCGGGGTGCGCTGACCCCGGCCGGGAGGGCGGGTACGTCAGCCGTTGCCGGAGGCAAGCTCGCGGCTGCGGTCGCGGGCGGCCTCGAGGGCGGCGATGAGGGCGGCTCGTACCCCGTGGTTCTCGAGTTCACGGATGGCGCTGATGGTGGTGCCGGCGGGGGAGGTGACCGCCTCGCGGAGCTTGACGGGGTGTTCGCCGCTGTCGCGGAGCATCACGGCGGCGCCGATGGCGGCCTGGACGATCAGGTCGTGGGCCTGGGCGCGGGGCAGGCCGAGGAGGATGCCGGCGTCGGTCATGGCTTCGACGAGGAAGTAGAAGTAGGCCGGGCCGGAGCCGGAGAGGGCGGTGGCGGCGTCCTGCTGGGACTCGGGGACGCGCAGGGTCTTGCCGACGCCGCCGAAGATCTCCTCGGCGTGGACGAGGTGCTCGGCGGTGGCGTGGCTGCCACCGGAGATCACGGACATGCCTTCGTCGACGAGGACGGGGGTGTTGGGCATGACGCGGACGACGGGGGTGCCGGCGGTGAGCCGGTCCTCGATGAAGGAGGTGGGGATACCGGCCGCGGCGCTGATGACCAGGCGGTCGGAGGCGACGTGGGGGGCGAGTTCGTCGAGGAGGCGGCCCATGTCCTGGGGCTTCACGGCGAGGATGAGGGTGTCGGCGCGCTTGGCGGCCTCGGCGTTGGTGACGGGCTCGACGCCGTAGCGGGCGCGCAGTTCTTCGGCGCGCTCGGTGCGGCGGGCGGTGACCAGGAGGTTCGCGGGGCGCCAGCCGGCCCGGATCATGCCGCTGAGGAGCGCTTCACCGATCTTGCCGGTGCCGAGGACTGCGACGGTCTGCGTCATGGCTCTGTTCACCTCGCCGTGGATGCGTATGTGTCGCCATCCTCGCACCGTGCGCCTTCGCTCGTGATCCGTGTCCGAGGGGCGGTCACGCCGTGCGGCGACGGAGGGTGGCCGCGCCGAGGGCGAGGACGAGCAAGGCGCAGCCGGCGACGACGAGGGCGTCACGGATGAAGTCGGCGGTGATGTCGGTGTGCCGGAGGACCTCGTTCATGCCGTCGACGGCGTACGACATGGGCAGCGCGTCGGAGATCGCTTCGAGGACGGGGTGCATCTGGTCGCGGGCGATGAACAGGCCGCAGAGCAGCAGCTGGGGGAAGATCACGGCCGGCATGAATTGGACGGCCTGGAACTCGGAGGCGGCGAAGGCGGAGACGAAGAGGCCGAGGGCGGTGCCGAGGAGGGCGTCGAGGAGGGCGACGAGAAGGAGGAGCCAGGGCGAGCCGACGACGTCGAGGCCGAGGAGCCAGAGGGCGAGACCGGTGGCGAGGGCGGACTGGACGATGGCGAGGAGGCCGAAGGCGAGGGCGTAGCCGGCGATGAGGTCGCCCTTGGCGAGGGGCAGGGCGAGCAGGCGTTCCAGGGTGCCGGAGGTGCGTTCGCGCAGGGTGGCGATCGAGGTCACGAGGAACATCGTGATGAGCGGGAAGATGCCGAGCAGCGAGGCGCCGATGGTGTCGAAGGTCCGGGGGCTTCCGTCGAAGACGTACCGGAGCAGGAGGAGCATCAGGCACGGGACGAGGAGCATCAGGGCGATCGAGCGGGGGTCGTGGCGCAGCTGGCGCAGGACGCGGGCGGTGGTGGCGAGGGTGCGGGCGCTGTTCATCGGTGGGCCTCCTCAGGGCGGGCGGCCGCGAGGGCGTCGGCGGCGTCGACGAGGTGGAGGAAGGCGTCCTCGACGGTGGCGGTGTCGTTGCGGCGGCGCAGTGCTTGAGGGGTGTCCTCGGCAAGGATCTCGCCCTCGCGCATGAGGAGCAGTCGGTGGCAGCGTTCGGCCTCGTCC
Source organism: Streptomyces sp. NPDC003035 (assembly GCF_042888285.1). Lineage (NCBI taxonomy): Bacteria > Bacillati > Actinomycetota > Actinomycetes > Kitasatosporales > Streptomycetaceae > Streptomyces > Streptomyces sp. NPDC003035. Next base: position 3,402 of record NZ_JBIAPJ010000004.1, read on the forward strand.
ATCACGTGGGAGGAGACGAGGATCGCGGTGCCGCGGTCTTCGGCGATGCGGTGGAAGAGGTTCCACAGGTCGCGGCGGAGGACGGGGTCGAGGCCGACGGTGGGTTCGTCGAGGACGAGGACCTCCGGGGTGCCGAGGAGGGCGACGGCGAGGGAGACGCGGCTGCGCTGGCCGCCGGAGAGCCGGCCGGCGAGGGCGTCGGCGTGTGAGGCGAGGTCGACGTCGTCGATGGCTCGGGCGACCGCGGTGCGGCGGTCTTCGCGGTGGGTGCGGCCGGGGAGGAGGACGGCGGCGAAGTAGTCGAGGTTCTGGCGGACGGTGAGGTCGTCGTAGACGGACGGCGCCTGGGTGACGTAGCCGATACGGGAGCGCAGGGCGGGGTCGCCCGCGGGGCGGCCGAGGACCTGGAGGGTGCCGGTGACGTGGGCCTGGGTGCCGACGACCGCGCGCATGAGGGTGGACTTGCCGCAGCCGGAGGGTCCGAGGAGGCCGGTGATCCGGCCTGCCGGGACGGTGAAGTCGAGGCCGCGCAGGACGGTGCGGTCGCCTCGTACGGCGGTGAGGCCGTGCGCGACGATGGCCGGCTGCGCGACCTCGCCGGTGTAATTCATCATGTGATGAATAGTGCGCGTGGGGGTGCGCAGCGTCAAGCACTCCGGCGACGCCGGAGTGCTTGAGGGGTGGGGTCGATGCCGGGTCCGGCTACCTGCGCTTGGGCTTCTTGCGGGCCGCCGGGTTGCCCGCACGGGCGCCGCGGCGCTTCTCGTACTGGCTGCGGGCCGTCTCGTACTCCGCGCGGCGCAGCTTCTCGCCGGGGGCCTCGACGAGGCAGCGGAAGGCGTAGGCGAGGAGCGAGCCGATGAAGCCGATCATCTTGAGGCTGCGCAGCGCATCCTCGCGGGCCGGGTCGGCGGGGCGGCGGACGAAGCCCTCCCAGGTCTTGCGGAAGGCGATGGCGCTGCAGATCGCGAACATCACGATGACGAGCGTGTTCACGAAGCCGCCGACGGCGGCGATCGCCAGCCCCTCGTAGGCGAACCGCAGGACGAAGCAGCCGGCCGCGGCGGCGGCGAGCGCGCCGACGGCGAGGCCGGCGCGGCGCAGCCCGTAGCCGCCGCTGCGGTCGACCCACGTCGTCCCGAAGAAGCGGATCTCCTCCGGCCGCGGACCGGCGGGGGTGCCGCCGACCGCGCCCTTGGCGGTGCTGTCGGGCTTGGCTGTCTGGTCTTCGTCGCTCACGGGGTCGATTATCCCCGGGGGCGGAGGAAGGGTCAGCCGCAGCGGCGGGCGACGTAGCCGTCGCTGCCGGTCTTCACGTACGCGTCCGAGATGAATTCGCCCGGCGCGATGTTGTCCCAGATGTTCGTGGTGCCGTACGGGCCCGAGATCCACTCGCCCGGCGTCTGGCAGTAGATCGGTACCCGGACGTCCACGGCGAGCGTCCGCACGATGCGGAACTGCGTGCCCGGACCCGAGCGCACATTGACGCGGTAGCCCGGCGCGACCGGGTAGCGCACGACGCTCATCGTGGCGACCCCGTCCAGCTCCGCGACCGCGGTCGCGTCGTTCGTCTCGTCAACGCCCATGGCGTCCCCTCCCCCGTTGGCGCAAAGCGCTCCACTGCGATTCACTCTCTGCGACGCGCAGGCTAGCAAGCCCCACCGACATCGAGTGCGCCATGGACTAGGCTCCGTGCGTCGCGCACGCGCGCGGCCTCAACGGGGAACCACACGGGGGTTGGCTATGCCGCCGTTGCGCAGTACCGGCGCCGACCGGGAAGCGGAAGGACCTGAGTACGCGGGCGAGTACCGCCTCCAGGCCTGCCTCGGCGCGGGCGGCATGGGAGTCGTACATCTGGCCACCTCTGCCTCCGGGCTGCGGCTCGCGGTCAAGGTGGTGCACGGACAGTACGCGGAGGACCCGGAGTTCAGGGCGCGTTTCCGCCAGGAGGTGGCCGCCGCGCGGCGGGTCAGCGGCGCGTTCACCGCCCCCGTCGTGGACGCGGACCCCGATGCCGTACGTCCCTGGATGGCGACCCTCTACGTCCCCGGCCCCACCCTCGCCGACCAGGTGAAGCGGAACGGCCCGCTGTCCCCCGCCGAACTGCGTCGGCTGACAGCCGGACTCGCGGAGGCGCTGCGCGACATCCACCGGGCCGGTGTCGTCCACCGCGACCTCAAGCCGAGCAACGTGCTGCTCACCGACACCGGACCGAAGGTCATCGACTTCGGCATCTCCCGGCCGTTGGACAGCGATCTGCACACGGAGACGGGGAAGCTGATCGGGTCGCCGCCGTTCATGGCGCCCGAGCAGTTCCAGCGGCCCCGCGAGGTGGGCCCTTCGGCGGACGTGTTCGCGCTTGGTTCCGTACTGGTGCACGCGGCCACCGGACACGGGCCGTTCGACTCCGACAGCCCGTACATCGTCGCGTACCAAGTCGTGCACGACGAACCGGATCTGTCAGGGGTTCCGGAGGACCTCGCGCCTCTTGTCGCCCGCTGCCTCGCCAAGGAACCGGCGGAGCGCCCGACTCCGGCCGAGATCATGGCGGCGCTGCTGCCACCCTCGTACGAAGCGGCGGCCTTCATACCGGCCCAGCGCCGGCCTCCCGCGCTGCCCGCGCCCCAAGCCGGGTCGTCGGGATCCTGGGACGCGGACACTCCGGTACGGGCGCCCGCGCCGCGCGCCCGCCGACGGCTCCGCCCGTTCGCCATCACGTCCCTGCTCGTCGTCCTGGCGGCCGGCGGAACGTTCGCGGCGCTCCGCACGGCCGGCGGTGACGCCCCGACCGCCGATCCGCGCCCGGCGGAGGCGGCCGCGGTCTTCTCCGGCTGGCAGACCAGACTCCAGAAGGACGGCGACCCGGCCGCCCCGGCCTGCACCCACGCCGCCGGCGCGCTCTACTGCACCGGCCGGGGCATCACGCTCGCCCGGCTCGACCCCGTCACCGGCCGCGTTCTCTGGTCGCATCCCGCAGCGGCCGGGGAGCCCGTCTCCGCCCCCGTACCGTCCGGTGGTCTGCTCGGGACCGTCGCCGCCGACGGGACCCTGCGGACGTTCGCGGCGGACCGGGGCGCCCTCGTGTGGGACACCGGAGCCTCCGCCCACCAGGCCGGCGCCTCCCCGGCCGGGGACACCCTGCTCTTCCCGACCTCCACGGCCGCGGTCCGGGCCGTCGACGGTGCGACGGGGAAGCAGCGATGGCGGCACTCCCTGCGCGGCTTCACCGCGCCCCGCTTCGGCCCCTACGACGAGACGTCGGGGCTCGTGCCCGTCTTCGAGACCACGAACGGCGGGACGCGCACGTCGCTCGCGGGCCTGCGGCCGCGGACCGGCGAGGTCGTCTGGCAGAAGCGGCTGGAGGGAGACCTCGTGCCCATGGGGACGGGCGACAACGGCGTGCTGTTCCTGCGCTCCACGACCTCGGACTCCCAGACCGACGCCGTCGTCCGCTACGACCCCGCCGATCACTCCGTACGCCGCGTCCCGCTCCGCTACCGGCTCGACGAGCCGCGAACCGCCGTACACGGCACCACCGCGTACCTCCTCGATGCCGCCGGCCGGCTCACCGCGCTCGACACCGCCGCGCCCCGCGGCCGTGTCCTCTGGGAGCTGGAGACCGCCGCCGGGAACGTGTCCGCGCCCGTTCTCGGGGCCGGGGGCCGGCTCTATCTCTCCGCGTCCGACGGGCGGCTGCTCGCCGTCGACACCGCGCGCGGTGCGCTGATCGGGCAGACGAAGCCGCGGCTCGGCGACGGCCGGCTCGGATACGCGCCCACCGTGCCCGCGCCCGTCGTCGCCGGGGACCGGGTGTTCGGGACCGCGCCCGACGGGTCCGTGTTCGCCGTGGACGGGCGGGACCCGTCCGCCTGGTGAGGAGGGGCCGCCTCACCCGGCGCGCACGAACGCGGGGAGCGAGCGTTTCCGCCCACTCCCCGCGTCATCGGAGTCCTGAAACCGCCGGGCTCAGCCCAGCTTCGTCACGTCACGCACCGCGCCCTTGTCGGCGCTCGTCGCCATCGCCGCGTACGCCCGCAGCGCCGCCGACACCTTGCGCTGACGGTTCTTCGGGGCGTAGACGCCGCCCAGCGCCTCGCGGCGGGCCGCCAGCGTCTCCTCGTCGACGAGGAGCTCGATCGAGCGGCTCGGGATGTCGATACGGATCCGGTCGCCGTCCTCGACCAGCGCGATCGTGCCGCCGGACGCCGCCTCCGGCGAGGCGTGGCCGATCGACAGGCCCGACGTACCGCCCGAGAAGCGGCCGTCCGTCACCAGCGCGCAGGTCTTGCCCAGGCCCCGGCCCTTGAGGAAGGAGGTCGGGTAGAGCATCTCCTGCATGCCGGGGCCGCCGCGCGGGCCCTCGTAGCGGATGACGACCACGTCGCCGTCCTTGACCTGCTTGTTGAGGATCTTCTCGACGGCCTCGTCCTGCGACTCGCAGACGACCGCCGGGCCCTCGAACGTCCAGATCGACTCGTCGACACCGGCCGTCTTCACGACGCAGCCGTCGACGGCGAGGTTGCCGCGCAGCACCGCGAGGCCGCCGTCCTTCGAGTACTTGTGGGCCGCGTCGCGGATGCAGCCGCCGGCCGCGTCCGTGTCGAGGCTCTCCCAGCGTTCGGACTGCGAGAAGGCGGTCGCGGAACGGACGCAGCCGGGCGCCGCGTGCCACAGTTCGACGGCCTCGTCCGACGGGGAGCCGCCGCGCACGTCCCACGTCTCCAGCCACTCCTTGATGGAGCGCGAGTGGACGGTGTGGACGTCCTCGTTGAGGAGCCCGGCGCGGTACAGCTCGCCCAGGATGGCGGGGATGCCGCCGGCGCGGTGGACGTCCTCCATGTAGTACGTGCCGCCGGGCGCCACGTTCGGCGCGACCTTGGCCAGGCACGGCACGCGGCGCGAGACCGCGTCCATGTCGGACAGGCCGTAGTCCAGCTCGGCCTCCTGGGCGGCGGCGAGCAGGTGCAGGATCGTGTTGGTGGAGCCGCCCATGGCGATGTCGAGGGCCATGGCGTTCTCGAAGGCGGCGCGGGTGGCGATGGAGCGCGGCAGGACGGAGTCGTCGTCCTCGTCGTAGTAGCGACGGGTGATGTCGACGACCGTGCGGGCCGCGTTCTCGTACAGCGCCCTACGGGCGGTGTGGGTGGCGAGCAGCGAGCCGTTGCCGGGGAGGGAGAGGCCGATGGCCTCGGTCAGGCAGTTCATCGAGTTGGCGGTGAACATGCCGGAACAGGAACCGCAGGTCGGACAGGCGTTCTCCTCGATCCGGAGCATGTCCTCGTCCGAGATCTTGGGGTTCACCGCGTCGGACATCGCGTCGACCAGGTCGAGCGTGCGGACCGTGCCGTCGACGAGCGTGGCGCGGCCGGACTCCATCGGACCACCGGAGACGAAGACCGTCGGGATGTTGAGGCGCAGGGCGGCCATCAGCATGCCGGGGGTGATCTTGTCGCAGTTGGAGATGCAGATCAGGGCGTCGGCGCAGTGTGCCTCGACCATGTACTCGACGCTGTCCGCGATCAGGTCGCGGGAGGGCAGGGAGTACAGCATGCCGCCGTGGCCCATCGCGATGCCGTCGTCGACGGCGATCGTGTTGAACTCGCGCGGGATGGCTCCGGCGGCCGTGATGGCCTCGGAGACGATCCGGCCGACCGGCTGGAGGTGGGTGTGGCCGGGGACGAACTCGGTGAAGGAGTTGGCGACGGCGATGATCGGCTTTCGGCCGATGTCCGCGCCAGGTACACCGGAGGCGCGCATAAGGGCGCGTGCGCCCGCCATGTTGCGGCCGTGGGTGACAGTGCGGGACCTCAGCTCGGGCATCGTCGCTCGCTCCTCGTGATGGGTGTGCTTGCTCTCGAGCGTACGCCGACGGACCAAGATCTGGACAGCGTGTCCGTATGCCGGACCGGATGTTCAGCTTTCGGTCAGGCTCGAACGTCAGGCGGGCCTCACGCCTCGGTGAGGTAGCGCTGGAGCGTGGGGGCCACCATCGCCACGATCTTCTCCGGATCGGCGGTGGCGAGCGGCTCGACCTGGACGACGTACCGCAGGATCGCGATCCCGATCATGTGCGAGGCCGCCAGCTCCGCGCGGAACTTCGGGTCCGGTACGTCGAGGTCGGCCGCGATCCGCTCCAGCAGCCGACGCAGCACGAAGCCGCGCAGCACCTTCGCGGCCGCTTCGTGGGTCAGCGCGGAGCGGATGATCGCGAGGAGCGGGGCTCGGGTGGCGGGGTTCTCCCAGACGCCGATGAAGAAGCGCGCGAGCCGTTCGCCGATGGCGTCGCGCGGGCCTCCGATGATCGCCGGGACGACGGTCGCGGGCTCGAAGGAGACCTCGATCGCGGCGGCGAAGACCTCGTCCTTCGTACCGAAGTAGTGGTGCACGAGCGCCGGGTCGACCTCGGCCGCCTTGGCGATGCCGCGCACGGACGTCTTGTCGTAGCCGCGCTCGGCGAACTGCGTGCGGGCCGCCTCCAGGATGCGTTCGCGCGCGCCCGGGCCGGACTCCTCCTCGGTACGCGACGGGCGGCCGCGCCGACGCGGGGCCGGTCCGGTCATGGGCGGGGGGCCCGGGACGACGGTCGGGCCGCCGAGGCCAGGTGCAGCCGGGTGAAGGCCAGGGCCTCCGCGAGGTCGGCCTCGCGTTCGGCGGCTGACATCGCCCGCCGGGTGTTGACCTCGATGACGACATGGCCGTCGAAGCCGGTGAGCGCGAGACGCTCCAGGAGCTCGGCGCAGGGCTGGTTCCCGCGCCCCGGCACGAGGTGCTCGTCCTTGGCCGAGCCCTTGCCGTCGGCGAGGTGGACATGGCCGAGGCGGTCGCCCATGCGGTCGATCATGGCGAGGGTGTCCGTGCGGGCCGTCGCGGTGTGCGACAGGTCGATGGTGAAGTGACGGTAGTCGTCCTTGGTGACGTCCCACTCGGGGGCGTACGCGAGCATCTCGCGGTCCTTGTACCGCCAGGGGTACATGTTCTCGACGGCGAACCGGACGTCGGTCTCGTTCGCCATCCGCCAGATGCCGTTGACGAAGTCGCGGGAGTACTGGCGCTGCCAGCGGAACGGCGGGTGGACGACGACGGTGGTGGCGCCGAGCTTCTCGGCAGCCGCCTGGGCGCGCTGGAGCTTGACCCAGGGGTCGGTGGACCAGACGCGCTGGGTGATGAGCAGGCAGGGCGCGTGGACGGCGAGGACCGGGACCTGGTGGTAGTCCGAGAGGCGGCGCAGGGCCTCGATGTCCTGGCTGACCGGATCGGTCCACACCATGACCTCGACACCGTCGTAGCCGAGGCGCGCGGCGATCTCGAAGGCCGTCGCCGTCGACTCCGGATAGACCGAGGCCGTCGACAGGGCGACCTTCGCATCCGGGATGCGCACCACTGGTTCTGCCACGAAGGACAGGGTACGGGGCGTGGCAGGGCCCCGGGGAAGTGGTTCCGGTCACGCCGGGGAGCGGACGGGTGTGAGCACGAGGCCCGAGGGGCGGGGTGGGGAGGCAGACGCTACAGCTCCGGCAGGTGGTCCAGACGGCGCAGGATCACGCCCTCGCGCAGCGCCCAGGGGCAGATCTCCAGTTCGTCGATGCCGAAGAGGTCCATCGCCGCCTCGGCCACCAGCGCCCCCGCGAGCAGCTGACGGGCGCGGCCCTCCGAGACGCCGGGGAGGCCGGCGCGCTGGTCGACCGTCATGCCGACGAGCTTGGGGACCCACTCCTCCATGGACTTGCGGGTCAGGACGCGCTCGACGTAAAGCCCCTCTCCGGAGCCGGGCGCCCCGGCGATCCGGGCGAGCTGCTTGAAGGTCTTGGACGTGGCCACGACGTGGTCCGGCTTGCCGAAGCGGCTGAACTCGCCGACCGTCCGGGCGATCTGGGCCCGTACATGCCGGCGCAGTGCCCGTACGTCGGCCGGGTCGGCCGGGTCTCCGGGCAGCCAGCCGGAGGTCAGCCGTCCCGCGCCCAGCGGCAGCGAGACCGCCGTGTCCGGCTCCTCGTCGATGCCGTACGCGATCTCCAGCGAGCCGCCGCCGATGTCGAGGAGGAAGAGCTTGCCCGCGGACCAGCCGAACCAGCGGCGGGCCGCGAGGAAGGTGAGCCGGGCCTCCTCCCCGCCGGTGAGGACCTGCAGGTCGACGCCGGTCTCCCGCTTCACCCGCTCCAGGACGACGTCGGCGTTCGACGCCTCGCGCACCGCCGAGGTCGCGAACGGCAGCACCTCCTCGCAGCCCTTGTCCTCGGCGGCCTGCAGAGCCCCCTGGACCGTCGCGATGAGCCGCTCGACGCCGTCGGGAGCGATGGCACCCTCCTCGTCGAGGAGCTCCGCAAGCCGCAGCTCCGCCTTGTGGGAGTGGGCGGGCAGCGGGCGGGCGCCGGGGTGGGCGTCCACCACCAGCAGGTGCACCGTGTTCGAACCGACGTCGAGGACTCCGAGTCTCATGGGCGGAACGCTACTGCTCCCGCCCGCATACGCTGGGCGTGTGCCAAAGACGAACAAGGCGAAGCCGGGCAAAGACAGCGCCGCCAAGGCTCTCAAGCCGCCGAAGAAGCTGGGCAAGGCCCTCGGTCCGGTCGAACCGGACGAGAAGGGGCTGGACTTTCCGCGTGCCTGGGTCGAGTTCCCCGACCCGGCCGACGACGAGCAGGTCTTCCGCTGTGACCTGACCTGGCTCACCTCGCGCTGGTCCTGCGTCTTCGGCAGCGGCTGCCAGGGCATCCAGGCGGGCCGCGCCGACGACGGCTGCTGCACGCTGGGCGCCCACTTCTCCGACGAGGACGACGAGAAGCGGGTCGCCTCGCATGTGGCGCGGCTCACGCCGGAGCTGTGGCAGTTCCACGACGTCGGTACGGAGACGGGCTGGACGCAGGTCGACGAGGACGGCGACCGGCAGACCCGCCGCTGGGAGGGGTCCTGCATCTTCCAGAACCGCCCCGGGTTCGCGGGCGGCGCCGGCTGCTCGCTGCACATCCTGGCCCTCAGGGAGGGCAAGGAGCCGCTGGAGACCAAGCCGGACGTCTGCTGGCAGCTGCCGGTGCGGCGCACGTACGACTGGATCGAGCGGCCCGACGACACCAAGATCCTCCAGGTGTCGATCGGTGAGTACGACCGGCGGGGCTGGGGTCCGGGCGGCCACGACCTGCACTGGTGGTGCACCTCGGCGACCTCGGCGCACGGGGCGGGGGAACCGGTGTACGTGACGTACCGGCCCGAGCTGACCGAGCTGATGGGCAAGGCGGGGTACGACGTGCTGGTGGAGCTGTGCGAGGCCCGGCTGGCCTCCCAGCTGCCGCTGGTGGCCCCGCACCCGGCGGACCCGAAGCACCCGACGCGGCCGACGCACCCCACGGACCCGAAGCACCCGACGCACCCCGCGGACCCGACGCCGCGATAGCCGCCACGGGTCCGTCGGATCTACGACGCCGGCGGGGAGTCCGATCCGCTCGGCGTTCCCGGGTCCGTGGACGGTGAGGGCTCGCCCGTGGGTGCCGGGTCCGTCGTCGGCGGAGGGGTCGTCGGCTCCGTGGTCGGGGGCGGTTCCTCGGTCGTGGGCGGAGGCGTCGTCGGCCCCGTGGTCGGAGGCGGCGTCGTCGGGCCGGTCGTCGGAGGGGGCTCCTCCGACGTCGGGGGCGGCGGGGTGCTCGCGCCGCGTCCGTCGATCCGCACCACCGCGCCGGAGGGGTTCACCCCGACCCTCCCGGACCAGGCGCCGACGGGCTCGCGCGCGTGGTCGACGCTGATCCGTACCGTCACCGACTCGCCCGGCCGCAGGGTGCCGGACGCCTGGCTCACGTACAGCCAGGGCGCGTCCGACCACAGCGACCAGTCGACGGGCGAGCCGCCGGACGCCGTGAGGGTGAGCAGCGTCGTGTCGCCGTCGGACCGCGCGGCGACCGTGATCCGTCCGGGGCCGGGCTGTCCGGGCAGGGTGGGCCCGACCGGCCCGCCGGGGCTGACCACCTCGACCGAGACGTCCGGGGAGCGGCTGCCCTGCGTGAAGCGGGAGTCGGGGGAGGTGTGGGCGTTGCCCGCGTTCTCGTACGGGGTGCCGTCGAGGCCCGCCGGTTCGTCCGCCTCGCGCGCGGTGACCGGGGCGCCCGCGCGGCCGTCCTCGCCCGTCGGACCGCCGCGGTACGAGGCCCACAGGGCGAGTACGGGGGCCGCGACCACGGCCGCGACGACGGTGGTCGTCACCGCGCGGGCCCGCATCCGGTCGCGGCGGGCCGCGTGGTCCTTGGGATCCATCGGGAAACCGGCGGGCCCGAAGCGCGGTGCGGCGGCACGCGCGCGTGGGGCGTGCAGCATCGCCATGTACGCGGCCGACCGGGGCGCCTCGACCAGCGGGAGCCTGGCCGGGGAGACCGCCGTCGCGCCGGGCCACGGGCCACCGGCGCCCGCCCGCTCGGCGGCGCGGCGGCAGCGCGGGCAGTCGTCGACATGGCGGACGAGTTCGGCGCGCAGGGTCGCGGAGAGCAGCACCTGGTGGTCGCCGGTGAGCCGGGCGACGGTGGGGCAGTTCCCGGTCTCGACGACCGCGAGCGCGGCCCGGGTCCGCTCGACCTCGCAGGCGGCGGAGGAGAGCAGCTCCCGGGCGGCGAGGGGGTCGAGGGAGAGCACGGCGGCGACGTCGCGGTGGCCGAGGCCGTGCCGGACGGCGAGCTCCAGGGCCTCGCGCTGCTCGGGGGTGGTGCCGGCCGCCTCGGGCCAGGCGAGCAGGGCGAGTTCCGCGCGCCGGCGCTCGGCGACCTCCTCGGAGACCCGCGGCGGCTCGGGCTCGGCGGCGGCGGGGCGGCCGGTGTGCGCGCCCTGGCGCTTGCGGCGCTGCTCGCCGAGGCCGCGCAGACAGGACCAGCGGGCCAGCGCGTAGAGCCAGGCCTTGCGGCCGTCCGCGTCGGACGGGCAGCGGCCGTGGTGGCGTTCGGCGACGGCGAGGACGTCACCGAGGGCGGCGGTCGCGGCGTCGTGGTCGCAGAGCACGGAGAGGCAGTAGGTGAACAGGCCGTCGAGATGGGCCTCGTAGCGGGCGGGCGGGTGCTGGCCGACGGTGCGGGGGCCTTCGGCCGCCCGGCGGTGCGCCCGGTGTGCGCCGGTGGTGTTCGTGGAGGATTCCAGCCTGCTGCTCATCACTGGGCGACCGTAGGCAGGACTGGCCGGACTCTTCGTACCGGTTGAACACTTTTAATCCTTACGGGTGAAGGTATCCCTCAAAAGGGGACAGGAGGGCGGCATTCCAGCGACGCCGGTCCTTCCGCGGTGGCGGCGGTCTCCGGGCTCGGCAGCCGTTGTCAGTGCCGCCCGCTACGGTTCGGTGCATGGCTGCCCGTACGAAATCCGCCAAGGACAGGCCGTCCTACCGCTGCACCGAATGCGGCTGGACGACCGCCAAATGGCTCGGCCGTTGCCCTGAGTGCCAGGCCTGGGGGACGGTCGAGGAGTACGGCGCGCCCGCCGTCCGCACGACGGCCGCCGGCCGGGTCTCCACTGCCGCGCTGCCCATCGGCCAGGTCGACGGCCGGCAGGCCACCGCGCGCTCCACCGGCGTCGACGAGCTGGACCGGGTCCTGGGCGGGGGTCTGGTGCCCGGTGCGGTCGTGCTGCTCGCCGGCGAGCCGGGCGTCGGCAAGTCCACGCTGCTCCTCGACGTCGCCGCGAAGGCCGCCAGCGACGAGCACCGCACGCTGTACGTCACGGGTGAGGAGTCCGCGAGCCAGGTCCGGCTGCGGGCCGACCGGATCAACGCGCTGAGCGACCATCTGTACCTGGCCGCCGAGACCGACCTGTCCGCCGTCCTCGGCCACCTCGACGCGGTCAAGCCCTCGCTGCTGATCATGGACTCGGTGCAGACCGTCGCCTCGCCGGAGATCGACGGCGCGCCGGGCGGCATGGCCCAGGTGCGTGAGGTCGCCGGCGCGCTGATCCGCGCCTCCAAGGAGCGGGGCATGTCCACGCTCCTGGTCGGCCATGTCACCAAGGACGGGGCCATCGCCGGACCCCGCCTCCTGGAGCACCTGGTCGACGTCGTCCTGAGCTTCGAGGGCGACCGGCACGCGCGCCTGCGGCTGGTCCGCGGGGTGAAGAACCGGTACGGGGCGACGGACGAGGTCGGCTGCTTCGAGCTGCACGACGAGGGGATCACGGGCCTGACGGACCCCTCCGGGCTGTTCCTGACGCGGCGCGACGTCGCCGTGCCGGGCACCTGCCTCACGGTCACGCTGGAGGGCCGCCGGCCGCTGGTGGCCGAGGTCCAGGCGCTGACGGTCGACTCCCAGATCCCCTCCCCGCGCCGGACCACGTCCGGTCTGGAGACCTCCCGGGTCTCGATGATGCTGGCCGTCCTGGAGCAGCGCGGCCGGATCACCGCGCTGGGCAAGCGGGACATCTACTCGGCGACGGTGGGCGGTGTGAAGCTCTCCGAGCCGGCCGCCGACCTGGCGATCGCGCTCGCGCTGGCCTCCGCCGCCAGCGACACCCCGCTGCCGAAGAACCTGGTCGCGATCGGTGAGGTGGGGCTCGCGGGCGAGGTCCGCCGGGTCACGGGCGTGCAGCGGCGCCTGGCCGAGGCGCACCGCCTCGGGTTCACGCACGCGCTGGTCCCCACGGACCCGGGGAAGGTGCCGGCGGGCATGAAGGTGACGGAGGTGGCGGACATGGGCGAGGCGCTCAGGGTGCTGCCGCGCAGCCGCCGGGCGGCGGCCTCCAAGGGGGAGGACGGGTAGCGGTCGGGGCGAGAAGAGGGTGTGCTCCGGCGCGCGGCGGAGGGGCGCGGGGCGGTGTCGCTAGACTTTGCCCTGGTCTCGCCCATCCGTACGAGCCGGAGGAGTGCAGTGGCAGCCAAGGACGGGAACGAAGCGCTGATGCGCGCGGCCCTCAGCGCGGTCGCTCCCGGCACCGCACTGCGCGACGGCCTCGAGCGTGTTCTGCGGGGCAACACCGGTGGTCTGATCGTGCTCGGCATGGACAAGACGGTGGACTCGATGTGCACCGGCGGCTTCGTGCTGGACGTGGAGTTCACCGCGACACGGCTGCGTGAGCTGTGCAAGCTCGACGGCGGGCTCGTCCTCGACAAGGACATCTCCAAGATCCACCGGGCCGGTGTCCAGCTCGTGCCGGACGCCTCCATCCACACCGAGGAGACCGGCACCCGCCACCGCACCGCGGACCGGGTCTCCAAGCAGTGCAACTTCCCGGTGGTCTCCGTCTCCCAGTCGATGCGGCTCATCGCCATCTACGTGAACGGCGAGCGTCGTGTCCTGGAGGAGTCGGCCGCGATCCTCTCCCGCGCCAACCAGGCGCTGGCGACCCTGGAGCGGTACAAGCTCCGTCTCGACGAGGTCGCCGGCACGCTCTCCGCGCTGGAGATCGAGGACCTGGTGACCGTCCGGGACGTCACGGCCGTCGCCCAGCGCCTGGAGATGGTCCGCAGGATCGCCACCGAGATCGCCGAGTACGTCGTCGAGCTCGGCACCGACGGCCGGCTGCTCTCCCTCCAGCTCGACGAGCTGATCGCGGGCGTGGAGCCCGAGCGCGAGCTCGTCATCCGCGACTACGTGCCCGAGCCCACCGCCAAGCGCTCCCGCACGGTCGCCGAGGCGCTCACCGAGCTCGACGCGCTCACCCACGCCGAGCTTCTCGAACTGCCGATCGTGGCCCGAGCCCTGGGCTACAGCGGCTCCCCCGAGACCCTCGACTCCGCGGTCTCCCCGCGCGGCTACCGGCTCCTCGCCAAGGTCCCGCGGCTGCCCGGAGCGATCATCGAGCGGCTCGTGGAGCACTTCGGCGGGCTGCAGAAGCTGCTCGCGGCCAGCGTGGACGACCTGCAGACCGTCGACGGCGTCGGCGAGGCCCGGGCGCGCAGCGTCCGTGAGGGTCTGTCCCGCCTCGCGGAGTCCTCGATCCTGGAGCGGTACGTCTGACCGCACGGGATGACAGCGCACGAATGACCGCACCCGGATGACCGCGCACGGACGCGTGTACGCGGAAAGGGGCCGTACGGAGTTTCCCGTACGGCCCCTTTCCCTTGCTCGTGCTCGTGCTGTCAGTCCTTGGCCAGCGTGAACGAGGCCGGCAGGACCTTCACGCCCGGCATCGCCGCCTCCACCAGGTACGTCCCCGGTCCCACCGGGCCCGCGGGAGCGGTGGCGCACCGCGGGGCGCTGCGGCCGCGGTCCCACTCCACGGTGTGCGTGATCGCGGAGCGCGCGGGGATCCGGAGCAGGACGGCGCCGGCCGGACGCGGGCAGTCCTGGGACGACCAGACGTCGTCGTCCTTGGCGTCACTGACCGTCAGGACCGCGTTCTTCGGGCCGAGGTCGGCCTTGCAGTCGACGGTCGAGGTGTTCTTGGCGACGAGGTGGAAGCGGGGCTTCTCGCCCGGCGCGTACGAGACCTTGGCGCTGCTGAGCGTCAACTGCAGGGCTCCGGGGGCGCAGTTCGGCAGGGGCGAATCGGCCGGAACCTGCTGGCCGGCGCCCGTACCGGCACCGCCGTCGCCGCCCGCGCCGTCGGTGTCGCCGTTCTTTCCGCCGACCTCGGCGCCGGTGCCCGTACCGTCCGTGCCGCCTGTTCCGCCGTCGCCTCCGGCACCGCCGTCGCCACCGGAGTTCTCGCCGGAGTCGCCCGACTCGTCCCGCCCGCCCGGCTGTTCACTGATCGCGGGACCGGAACCGGACGGTCCGGGAGTGATCGAGGGCGCGGGAGAGGAGCCGTTGGCGGCGTCGTTCGTCTTCTTCCCGCCACCGCCACCGATGGTGACGGCCCAGAGCGCGAGCGCCGCGAGAAGTGCGATCAGGCACAGCGCGACCGCCCTCCGTCGCCAGTAGATGGAGGAGGGAAGCGGCCCGACCGGATTGCGCAGTGATCCCACGGCACGAACCTTACGAGAGATCGGCGCCAACTCCCGCCCCACCCGCCGCCCCAGGCACCAAACTTTGCCGATCATCACATCCACCCCACTTTCGTAGGGGGTCGTCGTGGTCCTTCGGCACGGGTGGCGGGCCTCTGCCGCCGGTTAGCGTCGCCGACCATGGACAACCTCTCCCGGCTCTCCGACGAGCTCTATCTCGACGTCACGGACTTCGCCCACTCCACGCCGCACTGGTTCCAGAGCCTCACCGAGGTGTGGACGGAGGCCGGACTGCTGCTCTTCGGCGTGCTGTTCGTGGCCGGCTGGTGGCGGGCCAGGGCGGGGGCGAGCGGTGCGATGGCCCTCGCGCTGCTCGCCCCGCTCGCGACCGCCTTCGGCTATGTGGTGAGCGAGGCGCTCAAGAGCCTGGTGGACGAGGAGCGTCCGTGCCGGGCCGTCGTCGGCGCCCCCGCCTCGCTCGTGCCGTGCCCGCCGACCGGAGACTGGTCGTTTCCGAGTAACCACGCCGCCATCGCGGGCGCGGCGGCGGTCGCGGTCGCGCTGGCCTGGCGCGGGACGGTGTGGCTGACCGTGCCGATGGCGCTGCTCATGGCCTTCTCCCGGGTCTTCGTCGGCGTCCACTATCCGCACGACGTGACGGTCGGCCTGCTGCTCGGCGGCGCGCTCGCGTTCCTGGCCGTCAAGGCGGCGACCCGGCCGGTCGGGGCCCTGGTGGAGACGGCCCGGTCGAGCCGCAACGGCGCCGTGGTGTGGTGCGCGGGGCGCGGACCGCGCCAGCACGCCTCCGCGCGCCCCGAGGGCGTGCGCCACGGCGCGCGCTGAACGTGCCAGGATCGGAGGGCCATGACTTCCACCGATGCCTGCACCCCGATGTCCGACGCCCCTGCCCCGGCGCCCGCTCCGGCCCCCACCGAACTGCACGGGCCCGTCCTCGCCTGGTTCGACCGGCACGCCCGCGACCTGCCCTGGCGCCGCCCCGAGGCGGGGGCGTGGGGGGTGATGGTCAGCGAGTTCATGCTCCAGCAGACCCCGGTCGTACGGGTCCTGCCGGTGTACGAGCAGTGGCTCGCGCGCTGGCCCCGGCCGGCCGACCTGGCGGCGGACGCGCCCGGCGAGGCGGTGCGCGCCTGGGGCAGGCTCGGCTACCCGCGGCGCGCCCTGCGGCTGCACGCGGCGGCCGTGGCCATAACGGAACGGCACGGCGGCGACGTGCCGAGCGAGCACTCCGCGCTGCTCGCGCTGCCCGGGATCGGGGAGTACACCGCGGCGGCGGTGGCCTCGTTCGCCTACGGGCAGCGGCACCCGGTGCTCGACACCAACGTCCGCCGGGTGTTCGCCCGCGCGGCCACGGGCGTCCAGTACCCGCCGAACGCCACGACCGCCGCCGAGCGCCGGCTCGCGCGGGCGCTGCTGCCCGACGACGTCGCGACGGCGGCCCGCTGGGCGGCCGCCTCAATGGAGCTGGGCGCGCTGGTCTGCACGGCGAGGAACGAGGACTGCGGGCGCTGCCCGATCGCCCACAGCTGCGTGTGGCGGCTGTCGGGGAAGCCGGCCCACGACGGCCCGGCGCGGCGCGGCCAGACGTACGCGGGGACGGACCGGCAGGTGCGCGGCCGGCTGCTCGCCGTACTCCGGGACGCGGTGGGCGCGGTGCCCCAGTCCGCCCTGGACGCGGCCTGGGACGAGCCGGTGCAGCGGGCCCGCGCCTTGGACGGCCTGGTGGCGGACGGTCTGGTCGAGCCGCTCGAGGACGGCCTGTACCGCCTGCCGCAGTCCTGAGCCGCCTGAGGCCCGTCCACAGCCGTCCTGAGCCGCCTGGAGGCGCGTGGGGTGCTCGGCGACTCCTGAGCCGTCCTGAAGCCGATCTGACCTCCTACCCACCCCACGCCCCCGTTACACAACCGATGGGCAGCCGTGCATCCGCCGACGGCTGCCCCGGACAGCCTCGTGACAACAGCTCCGTACCTTCGTCGACGTAAGGCAAACAGGCTGGTCACGGGGATCGGAGGCGGTTGGGGATGTCGCACGGCGAGGTGCTCGACTTCGAGGAGTACGTCCGCACTCGGCAGGACGCGTTGCTGCGCAGCGCGCGCCGTCTCGTCCCGGACCCCGTCGACGCGCAGGACCTGCTGCAGACGGCGCTGGTACGGACGTACGGCCGCTGGGACGGCATAGCCGACAAGTCGCTCGCCGACGCGTATCTGCGCCGGGTCATGATCAACACCCGCACCGAGTGGTGGCGGGCCCGCAAGCTCGACGAGGTCCCCACCGAGCAGCTGCCCGACGCCTCCGTCGACGACGCCACCGAGCAGCACGCCGACCGCGCCCTGCTGATGGACATCCTCAAGGTCCTCGCGCCGAAGCAGCGCAGCGTCGTCGTCCTGCGGCACTGGGAACAGATGAGCACGGAGGAGACCGCGGCCGCGCTCGGCATGTCGACGGGTACGGTGAAGTCCACGCTCCACCGCGCACTGGCCCGACTGCGTCAGGAACTGGAGAGCCGCGGCGTCGAGGACGCCCGCGCTCTGGAGCGGTCGACGGTACGACGTGACGAACGGGGGCAGGACCGGTGCGCGGCCTAGGCGCCAGACACGACGGCGACGACGACGGGCCCGGCGGCCCGCGCCGGCGCACCCCCTCACTCCGGGCGACGAGTACCACGGCACTGGCCGGGCTCGTCGCCGTCGGGCTGTCCCTGACGGCCTGCTCCACCGGCGGTACGGGCTCCCGGGACGAGGGCGCCGCCCGCGCCGACGAGGCGGCCTCGGCCGTCCCGGCGCCGTCCGCCTCGGCCTCCTCCGGGCAGATGCCCGCCAAACGGGTCGATCCGATCGCGCTCATCAAGGCCGACCCGAAGATCGGCGAGCGCCTGAAGTCCGATCTGAAGCCGTGTGTCGCGGACGCGTACCCGGTGGACACCTCCTACGGGAACCTGACCGGCGGAACCGCGCCCGATGTCGTCGTCAACGTGATGACCTGCGGCGATGCCGTCGGTATCGGCACGTACGTGTACCGCGAGGAGAGCGGCGAGTACAAGAACGTCTTCATGGCCGAGGACGCCGCCGTCTACGCCACGATCGACCGGGGCGATCTCGTCGTGACCAAGCAGGTGTACGCGAAGGGCGACCCGGTGGCGTACCCCTCGGGCGAGGACGTGATCACGTACCGCTGGGCGGGCAGCAGGTTCAGCCAGCACGACTGGGTGCACAACGACTACAGCCGCGCGGTCGGCGACGGAGGCATCGACGGCCCCGCGCCGTCCGATCCGCCGACGGGCAACTGACCGCGACGACCCTGACCTCATCGGAATTCAGCAGAACGGAAAGACAGGAAGGCGCGCGATGGCCGAGACCCATGTGCTGTTCGTCGAGGACGACGACGTGATCCGTGAAGCCACCCAGCTCGCGCTGGAGCGGGACGGCTTCACGGTGACCGCCATGCCCGACGGACTGTCCGGGCTCGAGGCGTTCCGCGCGGACCGGCCCGACATCGCGCTGCTCGACGTGATGCTGCCGGGCATGGACGGCGTCAGCCTGTGCCGCCGCATCCGTGACGAGTCGGCCGTGCCGGTGATCATGCTGTCCGCGCGCGCCGACTCCATCGACGTCGTCCTGGGCCTGGAGGCCGGGGCCGACGACTACGTGACCAAGCCCTTCGACGGGTCCGTGCTCGTGGCGCGGATCCGGGCCGTCCTGCGCCGCTTCGGGCACGCCGGCGGCCCGGCGGCGGGTGACGGGGGCCGCGGCGACACGCCCGAGGGCGGGGTGCTGGTCTTCGGGGACCTGGAGGTCGACACCGACGGCATGGAGGTGCGCAGGAGCGGTGCGCCCGTCGGGCTGACTCCGACGGAGATGCGCCTGCTGCTGGAGTTCTCGTCCGCGCCGGGCACGGTCCTGTCCCGGGACAAGCTCCTGGAGCGGGTCTGGGACTACGGCTGGGGCGGCGACACCCGCGTGGTGGACGTCCACGTCCAGCGGCTGCGCACCAAGATCGGCCAGGACCGGATCGAGACGGTCCGCGGCTTCGGCTACAAGCTCAAGGGATAGGGCAGCGCACTCGTGAAGCCGCTGGCACTCCGTACGGGGGTCCGCTGGAAGATCGCCGTCGCCATCGCGGCCGTGGGCGCGCTCATCGCGGTCACCCTCAGCCTCGTGGTCCACAACTCGGCGCGCGTGTCGATGCTCGACAACGCGCGCGAGGTGCAGATGGAGCGGCTCCTCTTCGCGCAGCGGATGTACGAGAGCTCCAAGCCGAAGGAGCCACGCTTCGGCACCAAGATCAACGATCCGATGCTGCCGCCGCAGCTGGACCAGCTCATGCGGGACAAGCGGCGCGGTACGTACGTGCAGGAGCACGGCAGCGGCGGTCCGCCCGACGTCTGGGCGGCCGTGCCGCTGGCCAACGGCGACGTGCTGTCGCTGCACATCCCGTTCGCCGACCGCAGCACGGCGATCATGAAGGATCTGGACCGGGCGCTGGTCATCGGCTCGGTGTCGGTGGTGTTCGGCGGCTGCGCGCTCGGCGTCCTCATCGGCGGCCAGCTGTCGCGCCGGCTGCGCAAGGCCGCGGCGGCGGCCGGCCGGGTCGCGCAGGGCAACACGGACGTACGGGTACGGGACGCGATCGGCGGAGTCGTACGGGACGAGACCGACGAGCTGGCCCGCGCGGTGGACGCCCTGACCGACGCCCTGCAGGAACGGATCGAGGCCGAGCGCCGGGTCACCGCCGACATCGCGCACGAGCTGCGTACCCCGGTGACCGGCCTGCTCACGGCAGCGGAGCTGCTGCCGCCGGGGCGTCCGACCGAGCTCGTACGGGACCGGGCGCAGGCCATGCGGACGCTGGTCGAGGACGTGCTCGAGGTCGCCCGGCTCGACAGCGCCTCGGAGCGGGCCGAGCTCCAGGAGATCGCCCTCGGCGAGTTCGTGGAGCGCCGGGTGCGGGCGCTCGACCCGCGGGCGGTCGTGCACGTCGTCCACGAGTCGTGGGTGAACACCGACCCGCGCCGCCTGGAGCGCATCCTGGGCAACCTCCTCGCGAACGCGGCCAAGCACGGGAAGCCGCCGGTGGAGGTGACGGTCGAGGGCCGGGTGGTACGGGTCCGGGACCACGGGCCCGGTTTCCCCGAGGCGCTGCTCCGCGAGGGCCCGAGCCGTTTCCGTACCGGCGCGAGCGACCGCGCGGGCCAGGGCCACGGGCTGGGGCTGACGATCGCGGCGGGGCAGGCCCGGGTCCTCGGCGCCCGGCTGACCTTCCGCAACGCGGCGCCCGAGGGCACCCCGGAGGGGGCGGGCGGGGCGATCGCGGTGCTCTGGCTCCCGGACCACGCTCCGACGAACACCGGCAGCTTCCCGATGATCAAGTTCGCGGACTGAGGGCGCGTACGGAACGCGGGAAGGCCCCCGGCGGATGATCGCCGGGGGCCTTCTCACGTACGACGGACGGTCAGACGGTCTCGGCGACCTTCGGCTCACCGTCCGAGGCCCGCGGCTTCTGCGCCGGTCCGGCGCCGCGCAGCGCCACCTCCTTGACCAGGAAGGCGAGGACGAAGCCGATGACCGACACCGCCGAGGCGACCAGGAAGGCGGAGTGGATGCCGGCGGACACCGCGTACTGGTACGCCTCGCGGAGCGCGGCCGGCAGCTTCGCCAGGGAGGCCGCGTCGAGCTGGGCGGACTGCTGGGTCAGTTCCGAGCCGCCGCGCGCCGCCATCTCGTCCTGGACGCGGCTCGTGAAGAGCGCGCCCATGATCGCGACGCCGAAGGAGGAGCCGAGGGTGCGGAAGAGGGTGGTCGCGGAGGACGCGACGCCCATGTCCTTCATCTCGACGCTGTTCTGCGCGACGAGCATCGTGATCTGCATCAGGAAGCCCATGCCGGCGCCGAGCACCGCCATGTAGATCCCGGAGGTGAGGCGGGAGGTGCCGGTGTCCATCTGCGCGAGCAGGAACAGGCCGATCACCATCAGCGCCGTACCGATGATCGGGAAGATCTTGTACTTGCCGCTGTTGGTCGTGATCCGGCCGGAGACCAGCGAGACGACCATCATCGCGAGCAGCATCGGCAGGAGCAGCAGACCGGAGTTGGTGGCCGAGGCGCCCTGCACGGACTGCTGGAAGAGCGGCAGGAAGAGCACCGCGCCGAACATCACGAAGCCGGTGAGGAAGCCGATCACCGACATGAGGGTGAAGTTGCGACTGCGGAAGATGTGCAGCGGCACGACCGGGTCGGCCGCTCGGGTCTCGACCCGGAGGAAGGCGGCGAGCGCGGCGACACCGGTGACCGAGAGGCCGACGATGGTCGCGGAGCCCCAGGCGTACTCCGTACCGCCCCAGGTGGTGACCAGGACGATCGCGGTGATGCCGACGGTCAGCAGCGCGGCGCCGAGGAAGTCGATCCGGGTGGAGCGGTCGCGCTCCTTCTTCGGCAGGTGGAGCACGGCGGTGACCATCGCGAGGGCGACGGCGCCGAGCGGCAGGTTGATGTAGAAGGACCAGCGCCAGCCCCAGTGGTCGGTGATGGTGCCGCCGACCAGCGGTCCGCCGATCATGGCGAGAGCCATCACGCCGGCCATCATGCCCTGGTACTTGCCGCGCTCACGGGGCGGGATCAGGTCGCCGATGATCGCCATGACGCCGACCATCAGACCGCCGGCGCCGAGGCCCTGGACGGCACGGAAGCCGATGAGCTGGCCCATGTCCTGGGCCATGCCGCTGAGCACCGAGCCGATCAGGAAGATCACGATCGAGGTGAGGAAGACGCCCTTGCGGCCGAACATGTCGCCGAGCTTGCCCCAGATGGGGGTGGAGGCGGCGGTGGCCAGGGTGTACGCGGTGACGACCCAGGAGAGGTGCTCCAGGCCGCCGAGCTCACCGACGATCGTCGGCATGGCGGTGCCGATGATCATGTTGTCGAGCATCGCGAGCAGCATCGCGATCATCAGGGCGAGAAGGACGACGCGCACACTGCGCGGCTTCTCCGCCCTCTCGGCCGGCTTCGTCCCCTCGGACGTTTTTATTGGTTCGGTCGTCGCCACGCTTCCGCTCCCCACAGCTCCCCACAACCCCTTCGCGCACTTACTTGCCGCCCGGCTAGTTACTACACTGGGGACGGTAGACCTGTAACTAGCCGGTCGTCAAGTAAGTAAGAGTGTGTGGGAGCGGACCATGGCCAGAGGCAACACCCGGCAGCGCATCCAGGACGTGGCCCTCGAACTCTTCGCCGAACAGGGCTACGAGAAGACCTCGTTGCGCGAGATCGCCGAGCACCTCGATGTCACCAAGGCCGCGCTGTACTACCACTTCAAGACCAAGGAAGACATCATCATCGGCATCTTCCAGGACCTCACCCGGCCCGTGGACGAGCTGATCGCATGGGCGCGGGAGCAGCCGCGCACGCTGGAAGTCAGGGAGGAGATCCTGCGCCGCTACCAGGAGTCCCTGATCGGCGCGGCCCCGCTGTTCCGCTTCATGCAGGAGAACCAGGCGGCCGTCCGCGAGCTGAGCATCGGCCTGACCTTCAAGGAGCGGATGCTCGAACTGAGCAATCTGATCCAGGAGCCGGAGTTCGCCGTGATCGACCGGGTGCGCTGCGTGAGCGCGATCTTCACCCTGCACGCGGGGATGTTCTTCATGGACAACGTCGAGGGCGACGCCGAGGAGAAGCGGGAAGCCGTCCTCGATGTCGCCCTCGATCTGCTCACCCAGGCGCACGGCGCGCGGTGAGGTGTTCCTCGGGTCAGATGGTGACGCCGACGGAGCGCAGGAACGCGGCCGGGTTCAGCGAGGAGCCGTAGTTCGGGGTCGTACGGATCTCGAAGTGCAGGTGCGGGCCGGAGGAGTTTCCGGTGTTGCCCGACGCGGCGATCTTCTGGCCGGCGGCGACCTTCTGGCCGAGGTGCACGTTGATCTTCGACAGGTGCGCGTACTGCGAGTACTTGCCGTTGGCGTGCTTGACGACGATGGCGTTGCCGTACGCCGGGCCGTCACCGCCGCCGTTCGGGCCGGCCTTCACGACGGTACCGGCACCGGCGGCCTTGACCGGGGTGCCGACCGGGACGGCGAAGTCCTGGCCGGAGTGCTTGCTGGCCCACATGGCGCCGCCCTGGTTGTAGCTGGCGGTCAGGGTGTAGCCGCCGACCGGCTTGACCCAGGCGGGGTTCTTCTTGGCGGCGACCGGGGCGGCCTTCGCGGCCTTGGCGGCAGCCGCCTTCTTGGCGGCGGCCTGCTTGGCGGCCGCGGCCTTGGCGGCGGCCTGCTTCGCGGCGGCAGCCTTGGTGGCGGCGGCCTGCTTCGCGGCGGCGGCCTTGGTGGCGGCGAGCGCCTGGGCATCGGCCTGCGCGGCGACGGCAGCGGACGCACCGGTCGCGGCAGTCGCGATGGTTGCCTTGCCCTCGGCGGCGAAGGCGGACCCTGCTCCGGCCACCAGCGACGCTCCCAGGCCGGCGGTGGCGAGAGCGACGGCGGTGATACGGGCGGCGGGGTTCATGACGCGCTTCGACATACGGGGGAAAACCTCCGGACAGAACGGGACCCGACGCGAGCGGCGCGCCGGGCTGGTGTTGCTGTTCCTTGGTAACCCGGACCCCCATCCGGGGTAAAACACCCCATCTACGACATCACGTCGTAGCGATCCCCCAGGATGTTCAGGTCTTGACGACCCGGGAGGCACCTCTTCGGAATCGGACAAAGCGGCATAAGAGAAGCGGTTTATCCGCACGTCGGACCTGCCCGGATACGACGGACAGGGCGCCTCTCGTACGGTTCCGGGCGCCTCGGGACCAAAGTCCCGGGACCCTGACCCTGAACGTCCCGAATCGACACCAAACGACAGCACTATTCCGGTTAGTACCGCCCGAAACCCCTGTGCGCCTTGTCACGGCGGGCCGCCCCTGAATGCGACCTGGGTCACGCAACCGGCCCTCCCGAAAGACCGTCCCCGACTACGGTTTGCAGGACACGATCTTGTTCAGGGGACGTTCGGGGGACGTACGTGGAACCAGCGCTCATCGGCACCCGCCTCGCGTCGGCGGCGATCGGCCCGCTCCTGCGGAAGCTCCTGGTCCAGGACGGCCCCGGCGCCGGTCTCACGGGCTCCCGCAAGCCCGTACGGCTCTCCCGGCTCGTCTCCTTCCGCGGCGAGCAGCGCACCCTGACGGACAAGGACGTCCGCAGACTCTCCGCCACCCTGGTCGAGCGCGCCCGCACCGGCCCGGGCGAGGCCCCGTTCCCCGCCGATGAGACCGAGGCGCTCACCGACACCCTGGCCGCCACGCTCTCCGCCCTCGGCGACCTCGACATGGACGACGTCCAGGCGGTCCGCCTCGGGCACCGCGAACTCGCCCGCCATCTGCGCGCGGCCGCCCCGGCGCCCGACGGCCTGTCGACGGACTCCGTCCTCTTCCTCGACTCCCTCGTCGAGTGGGCCTGCCTGCACATCCTGGACTTCTTCACCCAGCGCTCGACGTTCGTGGCCCGCACGCTGGTCGAGCAGACCCGCGGCCAGGCGGAGCTCATCGCCAAGGTCGACGAGCTGATCCGCCGCGCGCCACGGCCGGACGGGCGGGACGCGGAGTTCGAGCGCCGCTACCGGGCGTACGTGACGAGGAAGCACGGCAGCCTCACGATCTACGGGGTGGACCTGCGGGACGCGCCGGAGAAGTGGCCGCTGGACGTGGCGTACCTGTCGCTGGAGGCGACGGGGGCGGACGCGGACGCGTGGTTCGCGGCGGGGAGCGGGGTGGGGACCTGGCTCGCGCAGCCGGGCGAGGAGGCGGACGGGCTCCACGGCCGCTTCCGCGAGGCGGCCCGTGCCGCCTCGGCCTCCTTCAGGGACGCCGTCGGCGCCGCGTCCGGCGCGGGCGTCGGGGCCGGCCGCGGCTCAGTCCCCGGCTCAAGCCTCGACTCCGGCTCCGAGCCCGGCCCAGACTCCCGCCCCGGCTCCGGCTCCGACTCCGGCTTCGAGCCCAGCTCCAGCCTCGGCCGCCAGCCCGGCCCCGGCTCCGGCTCCGGCTCCGGCTCCGAGCTCAGCTTCGAGCCCGGCTCCGGCTCGGGCGTCGGCTCCGAGCCCGGCTCGGGTTCCGGCTCCCTGGGCACGCCGCCGGAGCCGACGCCCGAGCCGACGGTGGTCGTGACGGCCGAGCAGTACCGCGTCATCCGTGCCGCCACCGACCGCTTGCTGCGCGCCGTCGCAGGCGGTCGCGCCGACCAGGTGCTCGCCCGGCACGACAAGGTGCTGCTGCGCGGTCTGGCGGGCTCCGGCAAGACGACCCTCGTCCAGTGGCTGGCCGTCTCGGCCGCCCGCGAGGACCTCGCGGACGACATGGCGTACCTCCGTGACCGGATCCCCTTCGTCCTCCCCCTCCGCACCCTCACCCGCCACGGCGAGCGGCTCCCCGCCCCCGACCGCTTCCTCTCCGCCGTCGGCTGTCCCCTCTCCCCGCCGGAGGGCTGGGCCGACCGGGTCCTGGCCGCCGGGCGCGGGCTGATCCTCGTCGACGGCATCGACGAGATCCCCGAGGCGGAGCGCGACCGCGCCCGCCGCTGGCTCCGCGACCTCCTCGACTCCTACGACGACAACCGCTGGCTCGTGACCTCCCGCCCCACCGCCGTACGCGACGACTGGCTGACCTCCGACGGCTTCGCCGAGCTCACCCTCTCCCCCATGTCCTCCGCCGACGTCACCACCTTCGTCCGCCGCTGGCACCGGGCGGCCGGGCCGGAGGCAGCCCCGTACGAGCAACCGCTCCTCGACGCCCTGCGCAGGACCACGGATGTCGCCCAGCTCGCGACCAACCCCCTGATGTGCGGCCTGATCTGCGCCCTGCACCGCGGCAGGCGCGGCTTTCTGCCGCGCGGCCGCAAGGCGCTGTACGAGGCGGCCCTGTCGATGCTCCTCTCGCGCCGGGACCGCGAGCGGGACATGGGAACGCCGTACGGGATCGAGCTCGGCGAGGCCGCCCAGATCCAGCTCGTCCAGCGCCTCGCGTACTGGCTGACGCTCAACGGCCGCACGCAGATGGACCGTTCGCACGCGGAGTCCGTCGTGCGGTCCGCCGCACCGGCGATCACCGAGGCGGCCGCGTACGATCCCGGGGCGGTCTTCACCCACCTGCTCCACCGCAGCGGTCTGCTGCGTGAACCGACCGCCGACACGGTCGACTTCGTCCACCGCACCTTCCAGGACTACCTGGCGGCGAAGGCCCTGGTGGACCAGTGGGACATCGGCGTCCTCGTCCGGCATGCGGCCGACGACCAGTGGGAGGACGTCATCCGCATGGCCGTCGGCCACGCCCGACCCCGCGAATGCGCGGAGATCTTCGACGAGTTGCTGCGCGCCGTCGACGCGGCGGCGGACCGCCGTACCCGGCTGCGGATCCTGGTGCTGGCGGCGACGGCGCTGGACCATGCGACGGAGGTGGCACCGGAGATCCGGGAGCGGATCCTGGCGCGGACGGCGGCGGTGATCCCGCCGTCCGGGCCGGAGGAGGCACGGGAGCTGGCGTCGGTGGGGCGGGCGGTCCTGGACCTGCTGCCGGGTCCGGAGGGTCTGGACGACGAAACCGCGCTGGCTGTGGTGATCACGGCGACCCACATCACGGACGACGCCACGCTGCCGTATCTCGCGCGGTTCGTGGACCATCCGAACCTGGACGTCCGCTCCCAGTTGATGTGGGGGTGGTCCCGGTTCGCGACGACCCCCTACGCGGAGGAGATCATCGCCCGACTCGACACGGAGTCCCTCGACTTCACGGTCGTCTCCGACGAACAGGCCGCCGAGCTCGTGCGCCTCGGGCTGCGCCCCGAGCGCCTCGACCTGCGCCCGGGCGTCACCATCGGCGGCGTGGACCAGCTGCGCCAAAGTATCGGCAGGGCACGAACGCTGCGGCTCCCGGGATCTCTCGCCCGGGCCCTGGAGGCCCTTCCCACCGAGAACGAGCTACAGATCCTCTCGCTGGTCGACCGCCCCGAGGGAGGGCTCGCCTTTCTCCGCCGCCTGACCCACCTCGGTGGGCTCGAGCTCGCCGGCGTCTCGTCGATGGCCGAGGCGGACTGGCGCGCGGTGGCCGACCTGGAGGGGCTCTCGTTCCTCTCGCTGCCCGCGGAGGTCCTGGAAGATGTCCCGGCCTCGGTGCGGCTGCCCCGGGCGGAGACGCTGTACGTGGACTGCGAGGGCGCCACAGCGCCTCTGGACGTCGTCGTCCGGACCTTCCCTGCCCTGCGCCGACTGCATATCGCGGGCGGCCCAGAAGGACACGTCCACGACCTCACGCCGCTGGCTCCTCTGCCCCAACTCTCCTTCGTCCTCGGCTTCGGCGGCCGGTTCACCGGTGCCGAGAACCTCGCCCCCACCGTCCAAGTCCACACATGAGCTGACCGCGGCCACCCTCCCCCGGTACGTTCCCGATCATGACCGACATCGAGCTCGCCGACGCCATCGAATCCGTACGCGATCAACTCGTCGAGGCCGCCACCCGCGCCACCGGCAAAGCCGTCGCCTTCGAAGTGGGCGACATCGAGATGGAGTTCACCATCGAACTCCGCAAGGAGGTGAAGGGCGGCACGAAGGTCAAGGCCTGGGTCGTCGAGGCCGGCGCCGACGCCTCCCGTACCCGGGGCGAGACCCACCGCGTCTCCTTCACCCTCAAGCCGCGCAACCCCACCACGAACGGGCCCTGGTTCGTCGGCAACGAGGACGCCGGCGACACCTCCGACTTCGGCGACGGGCAGACGCGTTGACGACCCACGCCCCGAGCCCCTCCGTACGGCTCCCCGTCGTCGTCCACTCCGAGCAGCACGGGCTGCAGGGCAGCGGTGTGCTGCTCACCGCGGACACCGTCCTCACCTGCGCCCATGTGCTGCGGACCGCCTACACGGCCTGGGTGTCCGTGCCCGGCCGCGGCGAGCGGACCCTCTGCCAGGTGATCTGGTCGGACCAACGGCTCGACGCCGCCCTGCTGCAGGCCCCGGAGAGCCTGGTCCGCCCTCGCGGCAACCAGTACCGGGCGAAGATCAGCCTGCTCGCCACCGACCAGCCGCTGCCCGGCTGCGAGATCCTCGGCTACCCCCGCGTCCAGCGGTACGAGGAGGGCCGCAAGCTGGAGAGCGACCAGTACAGGGGCACGCTGCTCCCGCTCGCCGGCCTCGTCCGCCGCACGATGGTCGTCGAGCTGGACGCGCCCCCGGCCGCCGAACCGCCCGACGGGAGCTCGCCCCTCGCCGGGCTGTCCGGAGGGCCCGTCGTCGCCGGCGACGGGCTGCTCGGCATCGTCCGGGAGATCCCGCGCGGGCGCGGCCACCGGCGGGTGGAGTGCGTGCCCATGAGCGCCATCGCCGCGAACGGCGAGTTCCTCGTCGCCTTCACCCAGGCCACCGGCCGTGGCTTTCCCTCGCTCACCGCCCTCACCCGGCACAGTTCGACCGACTCGGCGTACGAGCAGGAGTACGGGGACGCCGTCGGAGCCGCCTACCGCCGGACCCGGATCTTCGGCCTCGACGAACTCGGCCGGCGCGGCGCGTCCTGGGACCTGGACACCGCCTATCTCACCCTGGAGGCCACCTCCCGGGACGCCGAGGCCGCCGCCCCCGGCCCCCGGCGCATCGACGAACTGCTCGCCTCCCGCCCCCGCGTCCTCCTCCGCGGCGACGCCGGCGCCGGAAAGACCACCCTGGTCTGGTGGCTGGCCGCCCACGCCGCGGCCGGCACCCTCGGGCCGCGGCTCGCCGAGCTGAACGGCCTCGTGCCGTTCGTCGTCCCGCTCCGCACGCTCCGTGCCCGCGGCTCCGGTTTCCCCTCCCCCGCCGACCTCCCCGGCGTCGCGGGCCTGATGGTCGACCCGGCGCCCGACGGCTGGGCGGGCCGGGTCCTGTCCGGAGGCCGGGCGCTGCTCCTCGTCGACGGTCTCGACGAGGTGCCCCAGAAGGACCGGGAGGCCGCCCACGCCTGGCTCTCGGGGCTCCTCGCCCGTTTCCCCCGTACGCGCTGTGTGGCGACCGTACGGCCCCTGGCCGTGGAGCCGGAGTGGCTGGCCGGCGAGGGCTTCGAGGAGCTGACCCTGCTCCCCATGCGGGACCAGGACATCCAGTCCTTCGTCACCGCCTGGCACGACGCGGCGAGGCTCGACGGCGACCCCGCGCACCTGAGCGCGCTGGAACAGGACCTCGCCCAGCAGTTCCGCCACAACCCGGCCCTGTCCGACCTCGCCCGTACCCCGCTGCTGTGCGCGGTGATCTGCGCGCTCCACCGGTTACGGGAGGGGTTCCTGCCCGAGACGCGCTGGGCGCTGTACGAGTCGGCCCTCCAGCTGCTCCTCGGCACCCGCGACGACCGGCGCCGGATCGACGCCCCCGACGGCATCCGGATGTCGGTGGAGGAGCACCAGCAGCTGCTCCAGCGGCTGGCGGCCTGGCTGGTCCGGGGCGGTCAGACGGAGTTCACCCGGGAGCAGGCGCTGCACCGGCTGAACCGCGCGCTGCCGGGGATGCCGCGGGTCCAGGCCCAGGGGACGCCCGAGGAGATCCTCACCCACCTCCTCAATCGCAGCGGCCTGCTCCAGGAGCGGACGGACGACGTCTTCCAGTTCGCGCACCGCACGTTCCAGGACTTCCTGGCGGCGAAGGAGTTCGTCGAGGACGACCTCGTACCGGAGCTGCTGCGCCACGCGCGGGAGCAGCAGTGGCACGACGTGCTGCTGCTCGCGGCCGGCCACTGCTCACGGCGGGAACTCCCCGTCCTGGTGGAGGGCCTGCTCGCGGCGGGCTCGGGGTGCCGGGACCGGGACCTGAAGACGACCCTGTACGTCCTGGCGGCCCTGTGCGCCCAGCACGCGGCCTGGCTGGCGGAGGCCCTGCACCGGCGGGTCACCCAGGCGGTGAAGTCCGTGCTGCCTCCTCGCAGCACCGCCCAGCTGACCCAGCTGGCCCGACTGGGCGCCACCGTGCTGCCCCATCTGCCCGGCCCGGATCCGAAGGGCCTCCGGAACATGACGCTCCCCCTGATCTGCGAGATCGGCGGCGCCGCGGCCATCCCCTACGCCCGCGTCTACGCGCGGGAGGATCACGCCGTCCCCCTGACCCTGAACTGGTCGCGATTCCCCGCGGAGGAGTACGCACGGGAGATCCTGGCCCGCATCCCGCTCGACGGCATGGCGCTCTTCGTCAGGAACCGGGAACAGCTGGCTCAGCTGCCCCTGCTGCGCCACGCTCCGGATCTGATCCTGCAGGGCGAATTCACCCCGGCCGAAATGGCGGCCCGGCTCGACGGTCATCCGCTGCGCGGGGTCACGATCGCCGACAATCCGCACCTGGCGGATCTCTCCCTGCTCACGCCGTTCTCGGCCGGGCTCGATTCCCTGGCGTTGCAGCGGTGCGCGGGGCTGACGGATCTCACGGCCCTGGGCGGGCTGAGCCAGGTGCACACCCTGCTGATCGACGCGGTGGCGCTGAGCCCCGCCGACCTGAAGGTGATCGCCGGGCTTCCCCGGCTGCGGCGGCTGACGCTGCGCGATCCCGTCCCCGAGGGGGCCCGCCTGGACCTGGCCCCCCTGTACTCCGTCGCCGACCTCGACGTGAAGGTCGAAGGACTCCCCAAGCGGAACGTCCTCGGCCGCGCCGCCTTCGGCGACCGCCTCAGGCTGGAGCCGTGACGGAAAAGGGGCGGCCCCGGACTCTTCCGAGTCCGGGGCCGCCCCTGTCACGCGATCGGGCGCTTACGCGTCCTTCGAGAGGTTCGGGCCCGCTCCGCCCGTCGCCTGCTCGATCGGCGGGACGTCCGGCAGCGCCGACTTCTCCTCGCCGCGGAAGGTGAACTTCTTCTCCTCACCCTCGCCCTCGGTGTCCACGACCACGATGTGACCGGGGCGCAGCTCGCCGAAGAGGATCTTCTCGGAGAGCGAGTCCTCGATCTCGCGCTGGATCGTCCGGCGCAGCGGCCGGGCGCCCATCACGGGGTCGTAACCCTTCTTGGCGAGCAGCTCCTTCGCGGACTGGGAGAGCTCGATGCCCATGTCCCGGTCCTTCAGGCGCTCGTCCACCCGGCCGATCATCAGGTCGACGATCTGCAGGATGTCGTCCTGGGTGAGCTGCGGGAAGACGATGATGTCGTCCACACGGTTCAGGAACTCCGGGCGGAAGTGCTGCTTCAGCTCGTCGCTGACCTTCGCCTTCATCCGCTCGTAGTTGGACTTCGTGTCGCCCTGAGCCGCGAAGCCCAGGTTGAAGCCCTTCGAGATGTCCCGGGTCCCGAGGTTGGTCGTCATGATGATGACCGTGTTCTTGAAGTCCACGACCCGGCCCTGGGAGTCGGTCAGTCGACCGTCCTCCAGGATCTGGAGAAGGGAATTGAAGATATCGGGGTGGGCCTTCTCGACCTCGTCGAAGAGGACGACGGAGAACGGCTTGCGGCGCACCTTCTCGGTGAGCTGGCCGCCCTCTTCGTAGCCCACGTATCCGGGCGGAGAACCGAAGAGACGGGAAACCGTGTGCTTCTCGCTGAACTCCGACATGTCGAGGGAGATCATCGCGTCCTCGTCGCCGAAGAGGAATTCGGCGAGCGCCTTGGACAGCTCGGTCTTACCGACACCGGACGGACCGGCGAAGATGAACGAGCCACCGGGACGCTTCGGGTCCTTCAGACCGGCTCGCGTACGACGGATCGCCCGCGAGAGGCCGATGACCGCGTCCTTCTGGCCGATGACGCGCTTGTGGAGCTCGTCCTCCATGCGCAGCAGGCGGCTCGACTCCTCCTCGGTCAGCTTGAAGACCGGGATGCCGGTGGCGGTCGCGAGCACCTCGGCGATCAGCTCGCCGTCGACCTCGGCGACGACGTCCATGTCGCCGGCCTTCCACTCCTTCTCCCGCTTGGCCTTCGCCGCCAGCAGCTGCTTCTCCTTGTCGCGGAGAGACGCCGCCTTCTCGAAGTCCTGGGAGTCGATCGCGGACTCCTTGTCCCGGCGGACGCCGGCGATCTTCTCGTCGAACTCGCGCAGGTCCGGCGGCGCGGTCATCCGGCGGATGCGCATCCGGGAACCGGCCTCGTCGATCAGGTCGATCGCCTTGTCCGGCAGGAAGCGGTCCGAGATGTACCGGTCGGCCAGGGTCGCGGCCTGGACGAGGGCCTCGTCCGTGATGGAGACCCGGTGGTGGGCCTCGTACCGGTCGCGCAGGCCCTTGAGGATCTCGATCGTGTGCGGCAGCGACGGCTCCGCGACCTGGATGGGCTGGAAGCGGCGCTCGAGGGCCGCGTCCTTCTCCAGGTACTTGCGGTACTCGTCCAGCGTGGTCGCACCGATGGTCTGGAGCTCACCGCGGGCCAGCATCGGCTTGAGGATGCTGGCGGCGTCGATCGCGCCCTCGGCTGCGCCCGCACCCACGAGGGTGTGGAGCTCGTCGATGAACAGGATGATGTCGCCGCGGGTGCGGATCTCCTTGAGGACCTTCTTCAGGCGCTCCTCGAAGTCACCGCGGTAGCGGGAGCCGGCGACCAGCGCGCCGAGGTCCAGGGTGTAGAGGTGCTTGTCCTTGAGGGTCTCGGGCACCTCGCCCTTGACGATGGCCTGCGCCAGGCCCTCGACGACGGCGGTCTTGCCGACACCGGGCTCGCCGATGAGAACCGGGTTGTTCTTCGTACGGCGGGACAGCACCTGCATGACCCGCTCGATCTCCTTCTCGCGCCCGATGACCGGGTCGAGCTTGGATTCGCGGGCCGCCTGGGTGAGGTTGCGGCCGAACTGATCGAGGACCAGGGACGTCGAGGGAGTGCCCTCGGCAGGACCGCCAGCCGTGGCGGCTTCCTTGCCCTGGTAGCCGGAGAGCAGCTGGATGACCTGCTGCCGCACCCGGTTGAGATCGGCGCCCAGCTTCACGAGGACCTGGGCGGCGACGCCCTCGCCCTCGCGGATCAGGCCGAGCAGGATGTGCTCGGTGCCGATGTAGTTGTGGCCGAGCTGGAGGGCCTCACGGAGCGACAGCTCCAGGACCTTCTTGGCACGCGGGGTGAAGGGGATGTGGCCGGACGGGGCCTGCTGCCCCTGCCCGATGATCTCCTCAACCTGCTGGCGGACCGCCTCGAGCGAAATCCCGAGGCTCTCCAGGGCCTTAGCGGCGACACCCTCACCCTCGTGGATAAGGCCCAGGAGGATGTGCTCGGTGCCGATGTAGTTGTGGTTGAGCATCCGGGCTTCTTCCTGAGCCAGGACGACAACCCGCCGCGCGCGGTCGGTGAACCTCTCGAACATCGTTAATCGCTCCTCAGAGCGGTCAGTCAGTTAGGGGTCGATCCCCTCCCTGTCCTTCCGCAGCTTAGTCCCGCAAGCGGGGACCGCTCATTCCAACTGCCGACATCCGTCCGGATCACCCCCTTGTCCGTGGGGAGACCTGCTGCCGAACAGCCGACAAATGCTCCAACCCGATGGTGCGAGACGATGTTCCCGCAGGCCAAGCAGTTACCCGTGCCATCTGTACGCCGATGGCGAACGTGAGACGCCAAAGCCCGCGAGTCGCCCCTCCTCACTAGGAATGTCTTACCCGTAAGCACTGACACTCCATGCGGCACACCCGGGTTCCCTCCGCTACGGGCGAACATCCTTGCGCTCTCGAATGCACCCGTACGCCCCCATCATGGACACTCTGCGCACTGGATCAAGGACGCACGGTCATCACGGCGTAACCAACGAACCGCCGCGGGAGTTCCCCGGACATGGCTCTCACCGTTCCGCTCCCCCGCTCACCGATCGAGGGCGACCTGATGCGGTGGTACGAGCGCGAGCTCGGCTGGGCGGCCGTGGACGGCCCGCCCGTACAGCTCGTCACGGGGGTGCGCTTCGACGTCCTGGAGCTGCCCGCCGCTGCCGGATGGGCGGTGCTGCGCAGGGTGGGCGCCGCCACCGGGCCGGTGGCCCTCATGGGGAGCGGAATGCGCCTGCTGGTGGCCCCGGGGAGCGCGGAGGAGCTGCCGGGGCTGCTCGACTGGCTGGAATGGGGCGGGATCTCACTGGATCTCGTCGCGCTGGGCGCGGGCGGCCGGATGACCGCTCCCATTCCCCCAGGACGGAGCGGTTCCGGCGCGCCGGGCGCCGCGGTGTGGCTGCGGGCCCCCGAGCCCGGCCGGGCAGGGGAGTGCTCGCTGCCCGCTCTGCGGGCCGCCGCGCGGGGCGATGCGGGCGCCCCCTGTCTCGTACGGCTCGTGGCCGCCGCCGCCGCGGAGTGCCACCGGGCGCGGCTGCTGAGTGCCCGCCCTCACGGATCGGCGCCTCAGCAGCTGACGCGTCAGCGGTTCGCGTCCTCGTAGGCCGCCTTGATCTCCGCGGGGACACGGCCGCGGTCGTTCACGTTGTAACCGTTCTCCTTGGCCCACGCGCGGATCTTCGCGGTGTCCGGGCTGCCACCGGCGGCGACGCGGCCCTTGCCACGCGTACCGGCGGTGCGGCCACCGGTGCGCCGACCGCTCTTGGTGTACGGCTCGAGCAGGCCACGGAGCTTGTCCGCGTTGGCGGTGGTGAGGTCGATCTCGTAGGTCTTGCCGTCCAGCGCGAACGTCACGGTCTCGTCCGCCTCGACACCGTCGAGGTCATCGACAAGAAGGACCTGAACCTTCTGTGCCACCGGATTTCCTTTCATCGAAAATGCAGTACGCGGAAAGGAAACCGCTTTTCCCGGAAAAACACAAACCCCTGGCAGAGGTTCAGAAGCCCGGGAACGCGGGAAACGTACGCGATTCGGACATAGGGTTCCGGGCGCACGCCCCGATCACAGATGCAGAAGCATCCGGCTGTTGCCCAAGGTGTTCGGCTTCACTCGTTCGAGACCGAGGAACTCGGCGACACCCTCGTCATAGGAACGCAGGAGCTCGCTGTAGACATCTCCGTCGACCGGAGTCTCCCCGATCTCGACGAAGCCGTGCTTCGCGAAGAAGTCGACTTCGAAGGTCAGGCAGAATACCCGGCGCACCCCGAGCCATCGGGCGGTGTGCAGCAACTTGTCGAGCACGTGATGTCCGACGCCCGCGCCCTTGAACTCGGGATCGACCGCGAGAGTACGCACTTCCGCGAGGTCTTCCCACATCACGTGGAGTGCGCCGCAGCCGACCACCACCGCGTCCTCGTCGCGTTCGGCGACCCAGAACTCCTGGATGTCCTCGTAAAGGGTGACCGTCGCTTTGTCGAGCAGGATGCCGCGGCGGACGTACGGGTCGACAAGCCGGCGCACGGCGGCGACGTCACTGGTGCGGGCACGACGAACGGTCACGGCTTTTGAAGCGGTGGAGGACGACGACATGGGGGGACGTTATCGCTCCGCGCCCCGGGGGACGTTATCGGCCCGGAGGCGGGTGGACGTTATCGGCCCGGAGCCGCCGTCCCGGCGTCGCCCTCGCCGGTGGTCCCCTCGGCGCTCTCCGCCGGTGGGGCCGGGTCCTCGGGGATGTTGTGCCCGGCGATGCGGATCGCGTCGCTGAGGGCCTCTCGCTGGTCGCTCGACATCATGCCGAAGAAGGCGACGAGGGCGGCGGCAGGGTTGTCGCTCTGGGACCAGGCTTCGTTCATCAGTGCGGCCGAGTAGGCGGCGCGGGTGGAGACCGCCGTATATCGATAGGCGCGGCCGTCGACTTCCCTGCGTACCCAGCCCTTCTGGTGGAGATTGTCCATTACCGTCATGACGGTGGTGTAGGCGATGGACCGTTCCTGCTGGAGATCTTCCAGGACTTCCCGGACGGTCACCGGGCGGTTCCATTGCCAGACGCGTGTCATGACGGCGTCTTCGAGCTCTCCCAATTGACGGGGCACAAGGCCCACCATAGTCCGCGAACCGGTGACGGCTGGTTATTGACGTAGGAAACGCAACAAAAAGGACGTACGACATGAAAAATGTCGTACGTCCTGGATGCGGGCCGGGGCCGGAGCCGGGACTAGGAGGCGCTCGCGCTGCCGTCCGCCTGGCGGGTGGCCTCGGCGCGGGCGAGGGCGGCGTCCACGGCCTCGTCCTCCTTGGCCTTGTTGGGGCCGCCCTGGCTCTTCACGATCGTGACGACGAGGCAGATGAAGAACGTGGCCATCACGACGGGGGGCAGGAGCGCGGATACGTAGTCCATGCCGACCAGAGTAGCTATCCGGCGACGCGTTCCTCGGGCGGGGGCGGGGGTACGGGGCGTCGGCGCGGCGGGAACACCTCGGAGGGCTTGGGCGCCGGCGGCTTGCTCGGGACGGGCGGCTTCGGGGTGGCCGGCTTGGGTTCGTCGGCGGCGGACCGGCCTCCGGGGAGGGCGAGCAGCCGGGTGCGGGGCGCGGGCGCCACGGCCCGGGTGGCGCGGGTGGCGCGGACGAGCCGAGCTCGCACGGAGCGCTCGGCGAGCACCTGGCAACGCTCCAGGAGGGCGGCCGCCCGGGGGTTCGCCCGCAGGGCGCGCAGGGCGGCGAGGTCGTCGGCCGCGGGGTCGTAGCCGGCGGCGAGGGCGTCCTGGAGGAGCTCCAGATAGCCGGGGAGCGTCCCGGGCAGGGCTTCGCGGTAGCGGGCCAGATCGGCGAGGAGGAAGGCACGCAGCCGACCGGCCTCGCGGACGGCGTCGTCCACGGCTTCGGCGAGGCGCAGGCAGTCCTGGACGTCCTCGTCCTGAAGGGGGGCAGGGTTGAGGGCGGTGGCAAGGGCGCGTCGGAGCACACGCAGCTCGTCCGCGCTGAACGCCATGCCGCCGCGGGATCCGTATGGCGTGGGCATGAGGTGACGATACGCGCTAATCAGACAAATTTCCCTTACCGCCCACCCGGCGCGTTGCCCTCGGGCGGGCGGCGGATCGGGGCGGGGCTCCCCCAGGGGGCGGGCCGGGCGGCCGGCGGCCGAGGGGGCGGGATCCACGGCGCGGCCGTGCCTGGACGGCCGACGGCCGGGGTGGCCGGGGCGAGCGCCCGACCGGCCTGGCGGCCGGGTCGACCAAGGCGGGGCCAGGGGGTGTCTGCGGGGTCTGGTGCATGGGGCCTTCCCAGGCCCGCCAGGCCGAGGGGACGGATCGCAAGGCGGAGGAGAGAGGCAACGCGGTGGGGGCACCTCCCGTGCCCGAAGGGCTACGGGGGAGCGGCACCAGGGCACGCGAGCCCGGCAAGATCGGCAAGACGCCCCCTAGGGCCGGCCGCCGAGCGCGGGGCGGGCCTGGGCGGCCGACGCCCGAGGGTGCGGGGCCTGCGGCTCCACGACCGAGGCCTCACGGGGCTGGCGGCCCGCACCGGGCGAGGCGGGGCCCGGGCGGGCCGCCGAGCGCGGGGCGGCCGGGCCGACCGAGGCGCGGAGCCTGGGAGCGGCCCCGACGGCCGAGGCGGGAGTCCGGAGCAACCGGACGGAGCCGCCGAGAGGGCGGCAGGCGCGGGGCCGTCGAGAGTCCGGCACCCGGCCCGGGGGCCGCCGAGAGGGCGGTAGGCGGCGCAGGTCGCCGAGGGCAGCGGGCGGCGCGGGGCCGGGGGCGTCTGGGCTACATGCGGGAGACGTTGCGTTCGTACACCAGGCGCAGGCCGATCAGCGTCAGCCACGGCTCGTGTTCGTCGATCTCCGTCGATTCGCCGAGGACCATCGGGGCGAGGCCGCCCGTCGCGATCACCGTCACCGTGGAGGGGTCGCCGTCCCGGCCGACCAGTTCGCGCTTCATGCGGGCCACCACGCCGTCGACCTGGCCCGCGAAGCCGAAGACGATGCCCGACTGCATCGCCTCGACCGTGTTCTTGCCGATCACGCTGCGCGGCCTCGCCAGCTCGATCTTGCGGAGCTGGGCGCCGCGGACGCCCAGCGCCTCGACCGAGATCTCGATGCCGGGCGCGATCGCCCCGCCCGCGTACTCGCCGCGCGCGCTGATCGCGTCGTACGTCGTCGCCGTGCCGAAGTCCACCACGATCGCCGGGCCGCCGTAGAGGTCGACCGCCGCGACCGCGTTGATGATGCGGTCGGCGCCGACCTCCTTGGGGTTGTCCGTGAGGATCGGCACGCCCGTCTTGACGCCAGGCTCGACCAGGACCGCCGGGACGTCGCCGTAGTACCGCCGCGTCACCTCGCGCAGCTCGTGCAGGACTGACGGCACCGTCGCGCAGATCGCGATCCCCTCGATGCCGTCGCTCAGCTCCACGCCCAGTAGCGGATGCATGCCCATCAGGCCCTGGAGCAGGACCGCCATCTCGTCGGCGGTGCGACGCGGATCGGTCGAGATACGCCAGTGCTCGACGATCTCCTCGCCGTCGAAGAGACCGAGAACCGTGTGCGTGTTGCCGACGTCGATGGTGAGCAGCATCAGGCCCGCACCTCGCGCAGGTCGAGGCCGATGTCGAGGATCGGGGACGAGTGGGTGAGCCCGCCCACCGCGAGGTAGTCCACGCCCGTCGCCGCGTACGCCGCCGCGTTCTCCAGCGTGAGGCGGCCGGAGGACTCCAGGACGGCGCGCCCGGCGACCAGGGCGACCGCCTCCTCGGTCTCCGCGGGGGTGAAGTTGTCGAGCAGGATCAGGTCGGCGCCCGCGTCGAGGACCTCGCGGACCTGGTGCAGGGTGTCGACCTCGACCTCGATCGGGACGTCCGGGAACTGCTCCCGTACGGCCTTGAAGGCCTGGGCGACCCCGCCGGCCGCCACCACGTGGTTGTCCTTGACCAGCGCCGCGTCGGACAGCGACATGCGGTGGTTGACGCCGCCGCCGCAGCGCACCGCGTACTTCTCCAGCGCGCGCAGGCCCGGCGTGGTCTTGCGGGTGTCCCGGACCCGGGCCCTGGTGCCCTCCAGCGCGTCGGCCCACGCGCGCGTGGCGGTGGCGATGCCGGAGAGGCGGCACAGGATGTTCAGCGCGCTGCGCTCGCCGGTGAGCAGGTCGCGGGTGCGGGTGGTGACCGAGAGCAGCTTCTGTCCCGCCTCGACGCGCTCGCCGTCCTCCGCGTGCCGCTCGACCTCGAAGGTCTCCGTGCAGACGATGGACAGGACCGCCTCGGCGACCCGCAGACCGGCCACGACACCGGCCTCGCGGGCGGTGAAGTCGGCCGTGGCGACGGCGTCCTCGGGGACGGTCGCGACGGTCGTCACGTCCACGCCGCCGTCGAGGTCCTCCTCGATGGCCAGGTGGGCGATGTCCTCGACCTGGACCGGGTCGAGCCCGGCGTCGGCGAGCAGCTGGGCGAGCGCGGGGTCGAGGCCGCACTCGTACACCTCGTCGCCCTCGGCACAGCCGCAGCCGTCACCGCAGCCTCCGGCGTTCTCCGCGCCCGTGCCGGGGGCGCTGATCTGGATCAGGGGTACGTCCACGGGCTGCGGACGTGCTTCTTCGGGCGTGCTCACGACTGCGGCTCCCTGGATGCGTCGGCGGTTACGGGCGGAAAGTCTGCCGTGGCGGTGGGGCGGACGGCCAACTCGCCTCCGGATGCGCGGCTCACGACCAGGTGGCGTCGCCACTCGTGGTCGTCGCGGTCGGGCCGGTCCTCGCGCCAGTGGCAGCCGCGGGTCTCCTCGCGGGCGAGGGCGGCGGCCACCAGGGCCCCGGAGACCTCCAGGAGGTTGGCGGTCTCCCAGCTCTCGGTGCGGGGCTCGACGGTCTCGCCGAGGTGGTCCATGACGGCTTCCATGCCCAGGTTCTCCAGGGCCTCGGCCGCCCTGCGCAGCCTCTCCTCGGAACGCAGCACGCCCGCGTTCGCGCTCATGACGCGCTGGATCTCGGCGCGCAGCTTGGGCGCGAGCACCGGCATCACGCGGGCGGCGTGGGCCACCGGCACGCCCTCGCGGTGCGGGCCGTGCTCGGCGATGTCCTCGGCGATGCGCTCGGCGAAGACCAGGCCCTCCAGGAGCGAGTTCGAGGCGAGCCGGTTGGCGCCGTGGACGCCCGTGCAGGCCACCTCACCGCATGCGTAGAGGCCCGGGACGGTGGTCCGGCCCGTCAGGTCGGTGCGGACGCCGCCGGAGGCGTAGTGGGCCGCGGGGGCGACCGGGATCGGCTCGGTGACCGGATCGATGCCGTGGGCCCGGCAGGCGGCCAGGATCGTGGGGAACCGGTTCTCCCACATCTCGGCGCCGAAGTGCCGGGCGTCCAGGTACATGTGCTCCGCGCCCTGCTCCTGCATGCGGCGCATGATCGCCTTGGCGACGATGTCGCGCGGGGCGAGCTCGGCCAGCTCGTGCTGCCCGACCATGAAGCGGACTCCGTCGGCGTCGACGAGATGGGCGCCCTCGCCCCGTACCGCCTCGGAGACCAGCGGCTGCTGGCCCTCGGAGTCGGCACCGAGGAAGAGCACGGTGGGATGGAACTGGACGAACTCGAGGTCGGAGACCTCGGCCCCGGCGCGCAGGGCGAGCGCGACGCCGTCGCCGGTGGAGACGGCCGGGTTGGTGGTGGCCGAGAAGACCTGGCCCATGCCGCCGGTGGCGAGGACCACGGCGGGGGCGCGGACGGCACCGACGCCGTCGTGCCGGCCCTCGCCCATGACGTGCAGGGTCACCCCCGCCGTGCGGCCCTCGTCGTCGGTGAGGAGGTCCAGGACGAGAGCGTGCTCGACGGTGCGCACCCCCTGGTCCCGTATCGCCTCGACGAGGGCGCGGGAGATCTCGGCGCCGGTGGCGTCGCCGCCGGCGTGCGCGATCCGGCGGCGGTGGTGGCCGCCCTCGCGGGTCAGGGCGATCTCGCCGTCGGCGTTCTTGTCGAAGTCGGCGCCGGTGGCGATCAGCCGGCGGACGGCGTCGGGCCCCTCGGTCACCAGGAGGCGGACGGCCTCCTCGTCGCACAGGCCGGCGCCGGCCACGAGGGTGTCGTCGAGGTGCTGCTCGGGGGTGTCGCCCTCGCCGAGCGCGGCGGCGATGCCGCCCTGCGCCCAGCGGGTGGAGCCGTCGTCCAGGCGGGCCTTGGTGACGACGACCGTGCGCAGCCCGGCGGCGGTGCATCGCAGGGCCGCGGTCAGCCCCGCGACGCCGGAGCCGACCACGACGACGTCCGCGTCGATGGCCCAGCCCGGCGCGGGCGCGTGCAGCCGTATTCCGGTCACTTGGTGGCTCCGAACGTCAGCGGGATGTTGTCGATCAGCCGCGTCGTGCCCACGCGCGCGGCGACGGCGAGGATCGCCTCGCCGTCGTGGTCGTCGGCGACCTCGGTGAAGTCCGCGGGATCGACCAGGGCGAGGTAGTCGAGGGTGAGCGGCGGCTCGGCCGCCGCCGCGTCGTCGAGGACGGAGCGCGCCGCGGCCCGTACGGCTCCGGCGCCACTGCCCTCGGACGCCTGCGCCACCGCGTGGGCGTCGGCCGCGGCCCGGGCCTCGCCGAGCCGGGAGAGCGCCTCCGCGCGGGTCTCGGCCCGGTTCTGCGCGCCGGGCAGCGAGTCGGCACGCGCGCGCAGCGCGGACTGGGCGGCGAGCCGGTCGCTCGCGGCGAACAGGGCGCGGGAGAGCGCGAGGGCGGTGCGGCGCTCGCCGTCGGAGAGGTAGCGGTTACGGCTGGACAGGGCGAGGCCGTCGGCCTCGCGGACGGTCGGCACGCCGACGATCTCGACCGGGAAGTTCAGGTCGCGGGCCATCCGGCGGATCAGGGCCAGCTGCTGCGCGTCCTTCTGGCCGAACAGGGCCAGGTCGGGGCGGGTGAGGTGGAGCAGCTTGGCGACGACGGTGAGCATGCCGTCGAAGTGGCCGGGCCGGGAGGCGCCTTCGAGGCGCTCGCCCATGGGCCCCGCGGTGATCCGGACCTGAGGCTCGCCGCCGGGGTAGACCTCGTCGACGGACGGGGCGAAGACGGTGTCGGCTCCGGCCGCCTCGGCGGTCCTGAGGTCGGCCTCCAGCGTGCGGGGGTAGCGGTCGAGGTCCTCGCCGGCGCCGAACTGGAGCGGGTTGACGAAGACGGTGACGACGACGAACCCGTGGGGTCCGACGTACTCCCGTGCGGTACGGACGAGGGTGGCATGGCCCTCGTGGAGGGCTCCCATGGTCATGACGACGGCGGTACGGCTGTTCTCGGCCACGCCCGCCGCGGCGACGGTGCCCGCGTGGCGCGCCGCGCGGGCGTGGAGTTCGTCGGCCGTGCGGACCAGGGCGAAGGCCCTCGACGACGTCGACGACGACGTGGCTGACGTGGACGACGCGGTTGACGCGGTTGTCATCGGGGATCCCCCTCTGCGAGCACGCCCAGCAGATCCTCGGCCAGCTCGGGCTTGAGCAGGCCGTGTGCGAGCGCGCGGTCCGCGGTCGTGCGGGCCATCGCCAGATAGCCGGCGACGGTGCCGGGCGCGTGCTTGCGCAGCTCGGCGACGTGGGCGGCGACGGTGCCGGCGTCACCGCGAGCCACCGGTCCGGTGAGTGCCGCGTCGCCCGAGCGCAGGGCGTTGTCCAGAGCGGCGCCCAGGAGGGGGCCGAGCATCCGGTCGGGGGCGGCGACCCCGGCCGTACGGAGCAGCTCCATCGACTGGGCGACGAGCGTGACCAGGTGGTTCGCGCCGAGGGCGAGGGCCGCGTGGTAGAGCGGGCGGGCCTCCTCCTCGATCCACTCGGGCTCGCCGCCCATCTCGATGACCAGGGCCTCGGCGGCGAGCCGCAGCTCCTGGGGCGCGGTCACACCGAACGAGCAGCCGGCCAGCCGCTGGACGTCGACAGAGGTCCCGGTGAAGGTCATGGCGGGGTGCAGGGCGAGCGGCAGCGCGCCGGCGCGGCGCGCGGGCTCCAGGACCTGGACGCCGTACCGCCCGGAGGTGTGCACGAGCAGCTGCCCGGGCCGTACGGCCCCGGTCTCCGCGAGGCCCTCGACCAGGCCGGGCAGGGCGTCGTCGGGAACGGTCAGGAGCACCAGCTCGGCGCGGGCGAGCACCTGGGCGGGCGCCATGATCGGCACGTCGGGGAGCAGGGTGGCGGCGCGGCGCACGGAGGCGTCGGACACCGCGGAGACGGCGACGGGGCGGTGCCCCGCGAGCTGGAGGGCGGCGGCGAGGGTGGGTCCCACCCGGCCGGCTCCGACGACTCCGACGGTGAGTCGCGCGGGTCGGTCTTCCGCTCGGGGTTCTGCTGGTTGGTTCACGCGGCAACGGCCTTCCGTTCCAGTCCGCGGGGGGTACCGGACGATTTCTGGTCATGCTACGCCAGCGTTTCCCGCTCCTCCGTGGCTGTCCACAGGGTGTGGGCGGCGGTGTGATGATCGGCGGATGGACGAGTCGGAGCGGGACGCGAAACGGTACAGGGCCTCGGTGTGGTCGAAGGCCGGGCGGGCGCTGTGGCGTTCGCCCGTGGAGGCGTCGGTCGGGGAGCGGCTGGCCGAACTGGCGGAGCCGGCCCGGAGCGGCTCCGCGCTCATCGACCCGCACGAGCTGACCGACACCTACGGCGACGGCGGTCCGGTCGCCGAGGTGGAGCGGCGGGTCGCCGAGGAACTGGGCTTCCCGGCGGCGGTGTTCTTCCCGACCGGCACGATGGCCCAGCAGGTGGCGCTGCGCTGCTGGGCGGGACGGACCGGCAGCCCGGTCGTCGGGCTCCATCCGCTCGCCCATCCGGAGGTGCACGAGAGCGGGGCGCTGACCGCGGTGGCCGGATTGCGCACGGTGCACCTGACGGACGAGCCCCGGCTGCCGACGGCCCAGGAGGTCCGGGAACACCCGGAGCCGTTCGGGACGCTGATGCTGGAGC
This sequence comes from Streptomyces sp. NPDC003035, assembly GCF_042888285.1. Taxonomy (NCBI): domain Bacteria; kingdom Bacillati; phylum Actinomycetota; class Actinomycetes; order Kitasatosporales; family Streptomycetaceae; genus Streptomyces; species Streptomyces sp. NPDC003035. The sequence goes on from NZ_JBIAPJ010000004.1 coordinate 46,843, forward strand.
TGCCGCTGCGGGACGCGGGCTTCGTGCTGCCGACGTGGGCCGAGCTCGTGGACGTGGTGGACGCGGCGCGCGAGCGCGATGCGGTGGTGCACATCGACGGCGCACGGCTGTGGGAGTGCGCCCCTCACTTCGGGCGCGGCCTGCGGGAGATCGCGGGGCTCGCGGACAGCGTGTACGTGTCGTTCTACAAGTCCCTGGGCGGGATCTCGGGGGCCGCGCTGGCCGGCCCGGAGGAGGTGACGGACGAGGCGCGGGTGTGGCTCCACCGCTACGGCGGGCTCGTCTTCCAGCAGTTCCCCGCGGCGCTGTCCGCGCTGCGGGGCCTCGCCGTGGAACTGCCCAGGCTGCCCTCGTACGTGGCGCACGCGCGCGTGGTGGCGGACGGCCTGCGGGCCGGCTTCGAGGAGGCGGGGGTCCCGTGGTTCCGGATCCACCCGGAGACCCCGCACACCCACCAGTTCCAGGTGTGGCTCCCGTACGACCCCGAGGCCCTGACGGCGGCGTCCCTGGCACTGACGGAGACGACGGACACGGTGCTCTTCCGCCGCTGGTCCCCGCCGACGGCGGGCGGGCCGCCGGGGATGGCGATGACGGAGGTGACGGTGGCGGAGCCGGGGCTCGCGTGGACGGAGCGGGACGTACGGGAGGCGGCCGTGGCGTTCCTGTCGCGGCTGGCCTGATTCTCCCGCAGCTGCCCCGGGCCGGACCGGCCGCAGTCCGGCGTCAGCCCGACCCCGGGCGCGGCCGGCGGCCGACGGCCGCGCGAAGTCGCGCCCAGGTGGCGCCGCGGGCCGGGCGGCCGCTGATGACGGCGTGGAAGCGGCGGTGGTCGCGGAGCTCCCGGAGCGCGGCGACGTCGTGGTTTCCGGGCATCGGCGGCCGCCGCTCTCCGCGCTGCTCGGCCCGGTAGCTGTCGAGGAGGTACTGGTGCAGTGCGTTCATGCCCGCCACGATGCGCCGGGCGACGTCCGGCGTCCTGTCGATTGACGAGCGGCGTCAAACGGTCGACGAGCAGCCCGGCTCGACCCGCACCATAGGGGCGTGAGCGTGACCATCGACATCACCGGACTGCCGCACGAGCGGATCTCCTTCTGCCCCTCGCCGCTGGCCGAGCTCGGCGCCGCGCTGCACGCGCTGTCCGAGCCCGCGCATCACGCCCGGCTCCACGGGTGGACCACGACGACCTCCGCCGCTCTCGAGCCGGAGCTCGCCGACCGGCTGCACGAGGCCGACTTCATGTGGCGGTCCACCCGGTCCGACCTCCTGCTGCCCGCCCGGCCGCGCGAGACCCTCGCGGAGGAGCTGGACGACCTCGACCGGATGGACGACGAGACGTACGTGGGCGCGGCGCTGGAGATCTCGTGCAGCAGCCGGTACGCGAGCGGGGCGCCCTCCCCGCTCGTCGACCCCCGTTCCCGACGCCGCGCCCTCGACCTGGCCGCCGCGCGCGGGCCGCGGCAGGCCGGGTTCGTGGAGCGGATGCTCGCCGATCCCACCGGCACGCGCGCGTGGATCCGCCGGCTCCTGGAGGACTGCGACGACGCGTTCTTCGGCGACACCTGGCAGCGGGTCCGCGTCCAGCTCGCCGCCGACGCCCGGCACAAGACCGAACTCCTGCGCCGCAAGGGCCTCGCCGACGCCCTCGCCGCCGTGTCCCCGGCCATGAGCCTGGAGGAGGACGAGCGCGGCTCCCGGATCGTCGTCGACAAGTTGATGCACGGCCGGACCAGCGCCGACGGCTCGGCGCTGACGTTCCTGCCGACCGCGTTCGGCTGGCCGCATCTGTTCGCCCTGCACGCGCCCGGCTGGCAGCCGGTGATCCAGTACCCCGTCTCCACCCGCGAGCTCGAAGGCGCCGCGTCCGTGGAGACCGTCAAGCTCCGCCTGGAGGCCGTCGCCCACCCGATGCGGATGCGGCTCTGCCGCAGCCTCGCCCGCGGCTCGTACACGACGAGCGAACTGGCCGACGCGTACTCCCTCACCCCGCCCGAGGTCTCCCGTCACCTCGCCGTCCTGAAGAAGGCCGGACTGCTCACCACCCAGCGCCGCGGCCGGTACGTGCTGCACCAACTGGACGTGGCCGTCGTCGCCCGCCTGGGCAGCGACTTCCTCGAGTCGGTGCTGCGCTAGGGGGTGTCTCGTCGATCAGGCGAGCCCGGCATGATCGGCGAGACACCCCCCTAGTCGAAGCGGACGTGGGACAGGCCGACCCTGATCCGGCGCAGCCGGTGGCGCAGCGGCCCGTCCGTGTTCGGCTCCAGGCGGAGCCCCGCGACCGCCGCCGCCTCGTCCGCGACCTGGGGGACGGTCAGCCGGTCCGTACGGAGGTGGTGCGCGAACTCCGGTCCGTTCAGCCGCTCCAGGCACAGGTCGAGCTTCCGCACGGCGAAGCTCTCCCGCCGCAGGCCGCGCCCCCAGCCCCGCTCGGTCAGCCGCTTCAGGACCGTCTCCCGCTCCGCGAGCAGCGCCACGTGGTGCACCCGGTCGGCGCCGTGCGCCTCGCGCAGCCGGCCGACGATCTCCTCGAAGTACGCCGGTTCGACCAGCGTCATCGGCACGATCACCGGGCCGTCGGCGTACTCGCGCAGCGCCAGGTCCAGCACCTCGTACACGCCCTCACGCCACGACCTCAGGTCCTGGAAATCGCCACGGAGCCGCGGTGGCAGCGTGCGGTGCAGGCCGAAGCCGACGTGCTCCGGGTCGCAGACGACACTGCCCGGCAGCCGGCGCCTGATCTCGTTCGCCGTCTGCGTCTTTCCGCCCCCGAACGGCCCGTTGATCCACAGCAGCACAACAGATCAGACCGCTCCGCCGCCCGCCCGCACCAGACCCGTCTCGTAGGCGAGCACCACCACCTGCACCCGGTCACGCAGATCCAGCTTCGTCAGGATGCGGCCGACGTGCGTCTTCACCGTCGCCTCGGACAGCACCAGCCGGGCGGCGATCTCACCGTTCGACAGACCCTGCGCCACCAGGAGCATCACCTCGCGCTCCCGGTCGGTGAGCCGCTCCAGCTCCTTGTGCTGCGGCTCCTTCCCCGACGACGGCAGCATCGGCGAGAAGCGGTCCAGCAGCCGGCGCGTCGTCGACGGGGCCACGACCGCGTCCCCGCTGTGCACGGAGCGGATCGCGCCGAGCAGCTCACCCGGCGGCACGTCCTTCAGCATGAAGCCGCTCGCGCCCGCCTTCAGCCCGGAGAACGCGTACTCGTCCAGGTCGAAGGTGGTCAGGATCAGCACCTTGGGGGCGCCGGGCTCCGCGCAGATCCGCCGGGTCGTCTCGACCCCGTCGAGCTTGGGCATCCGGACGTCCATCAGCACCACGTCCACCGTCGTGGAGCGCAGCACCTCCAGCGCCTCCACGCCGTCGCCCGCCTCGGCGACGACATCCATGTCCGGCTGGGCGGCGAGCACCATGCGGAAGCCGGTGCGCAACAGCACCTGGTCGTCGACGAGCATCACGCGGATGGACATGAAGATCCTTAAGGGTCGTCAGTGGGCGGGCTTCAGGGGGAGCAGGGCACTGATACGGAAGCCGCCCCCCGGACGCGGCCCCGCGTCCAGGGTGCCGCCGACCATGCCGACCCGCTCGCGCATGCCGATCAGGCCGTGGCCCCGGCCGTCGGCGCCCCCGTCCTCGTACATCTCCTGGGTCGCACCCCGCCCGTCGTCCTCGACGAGGAGGCCGAGCCCGTCGTCGAAGTACACCAGGCGGACGCTCGCCCCGACGTCCGGACCGCCGTGCTTGCGGGTGTTGGTGAGGGCTTCCTGCACGATCCGGTACGCGGTGAGCTCCACGCCGCTCGGCAGTGGCCGCGGCGTGCCCTCGACCCGGAAGTCGACGGTCAGGCCGGCCCCGCGGACCTGCTCGACGAGGTCCTCGATCTGCTGGACGTCGGGCTGGGGCACGTACTCCCCCGCCTCCTGGTGCTCGCCGGTGCGCAGGATGCCGAGCAGCCGCCGCATCTCGGCGAGCGCCTGGCGGCCGGTGGAGGAGATCGTCTCCAGGGCCTGCTTGGCCTGCTCGGGCGAGGCGTCCAGGACGTACGCGGCGCCGTCGGCCTGGACCACCATCACCGAGACGTTGTGCGCGACGACGTCGTGCAGCTCGCGGGCGATCCGGGCGCGCTCGGCCGCGACGGCGACCTTGGCCTGCGCCTCGCGTTCCCGCTCCAGGCGGGAGGCCCGCTCCTCCAGCTGCGCGAAGTAGGCGCGGCGGGTGCGCAGAGAGTCGCCGAGCACCCAGGCGAGGGCGAACGGCACGGTCATGATCACCGTGAAGAAGACGTGGGCGAGCACCGATCCGGGGCCCTCCGCCGGCCAGCGCAGCTGGGAGAGGGTGGCCGCGCCGAGGCCGCCGATGAGCGCGACGCGCGAGGCCCAGCGGGGGCCGTCGCCGGCGGCCACGGTGTAGATGATCACCAGGAACGCCATGTTCGCGAAGAACGGCATCAGGTCGAAGGCGAGCTGGACGACGCCCAGCGCGACGGCGAGCAGCAGCATCCTCTCGGGCACGCGGCGGCGCAGCGCGACCACCAGCGAGTACAGCGCGGCGACGACGCCGTACGCGGCCGGGCGGTCGACCGCCGGGTAGGTCGAGCCCACCCACAGCAGGGAGAACCCGAAGAGGACGACGGCCCAGAAGCTGTCGACGCCCGTCGGGTGTCTGCGGATGAAGTCGTAGAGGCGCTGCACGTAACCCAGCGTAGGCAAGGCGGATAGGTGCAGGGGTCAACCGTGGGGTCGATCCTTGGCGCGAGGGCCGTACTCCGCAAGGTGGAGACTGGGGCCCGTGACGGATGAGACGTGTCAGTGGCAGGGATGGCGCGAAGCCATGGAGCAGGCGCTGTACGGGCCCGAGGGCTTCTTTCTGCGCCCCGAGGGCCCCGCCGGTCACTTCCGCACCTCCGTGCACGCCTCCCCGCTCTTCGCGGGGGCCGTGGCCCGGCTGTTGGCGGGGGTGGCGGAGGAGCTGGGGACGGACGAGCTCGCGTTCGTGGACGTGGGCGCGGGGCGCGGTGAGCTGGTGGCCGGCGTCCTGGCCGCCGCGCCGGCGGGGCTCTCCGTACGGGCGTACGGCGTGGAGCGCGCCGCCCGGCCCGAGGGCCTGGACCCGCGGGTGGAGTGGACGGACCGGGTGCCGGAGGGCGTCCGCGGACTGCTCTTCGCGAACGAGTGGCTCGACAACGTGCCGGTGGACGTCGCGTCCGTCGACGAGGCGGGGACCGTCCGGTACGTCGAGGTGCGGGCGGACGGGACGGAGCGGCTCAGGGGCGTCGTGGAGGGCCCGGACGCGGAGTGGCTGGAGCGGTGGTGGCCGCTGCGGGAGCCCGGCGAGCGGGCGGAGATCGGGCGCGCGCGGGACGAGGCGTGGGCGGCGGCGGTCGGGGCCCTGGCGGCGGGGACGGCGGTGGCGGTGGACTACGCGCATGTACGGGAGTCCAGGCCGCCGTTCGGGACGCTGACGGGGTTCCGGGCAGGGCGGGAGGTGGAGCCGGTGCCGGACGGGTCGTGCGACCTGACGGCGCATGTGGCGATGGACGCGGTCGCCTCGGCCGGCGGGGAGGGGTGGGAGCTGGTCACTCAGCGGGAGGCGCTGCGGGGGCTGGGGGTGAGCGGGGGGCGGCCGCCGCTTTCGCTGGCGAGCAGCGATCCGGGGGCGTATGTGCGGGCGCTCGCCGCGGCGGGCGAGGCGGCCGAGCTGACAGCGCGGGGCGGGCTGGGGGACTTCGTGTGGCTCACACACCGGGTGCCGGGTCCTCGGGGTGGACGGGCCTGACGGGGCGCCGCGCCCGTGGGTTGTGCCCACCAGTCCCGCCCTGCGGGACGGGTTCCCACGACGGTGGGGGTGAGCGTGGGTCCGGCCTGCGGGACGGGTACTCACAGCAGCTGACCCGACAGGGATACTGGTCCCATGACGGAGACGACGGTCGGAATCGGCGGGGCGGCGGAGAGCACCGACATGGTGCTGAACATCGGGCCGCAGCATCCCTCGACCCATGGTGTGCTCCGCCTCCGTCTCGTTCTGGACGGCGAGGTGATCCGGCACGCCGAGCCGGTCATCGGGTACATGCACCGCGGCGCCGAGAAGCTCTTCGAGGCGCGCGACTACCGGCAGATCATCATGCTCGCCAACCGCCACGATTGGCTGTCGGCCTTCTCCAACGAGCTCGGTGTCGTGATGGCCGTCGAGCGGATGCTCGGCATGGAGGTCCCCGAGCGGGCCGTCTGGACCCGGACGCTGCTCGCCGAGCTGAACCGGGTGCTCAACCACCTCATGTTCCTCGGGTCGTACCCCCTCGAACTGGGTGGTATCACCCCGGTCTTCTACGCGTTCCGGGAGCGCGAGGAGCTCCAGGCCGTGATGGAGGAGGTCTCCGGCGGCCGGATGCACTACATGTTCAACCGGGTCGGCGGGCTCAAGGAGGACCTGCCGGCCGGATGGCTCGGGCGGGCCCGCGCGGCCGTCGCCGACGTGCGGTCGCGGATGGACGTGTACGACAAGCTGGTCCTCGGCAACGAGATCTTCCGGGGCCGTACCCGGGACGTCGGCGTCCTGACCGCGCGGACGGCGCACGCGTACGGCGTCTCCGGGCCCATCGCCCGCGCCTCCGGCGTCGACTTCGACCTGCGCCGGGACGAGCCGTACCTGGCCTACGGGGAGCTTCAGGACACGCTGAAGGTCGTCACCCGCGAGGAGGGCGACTGCCTCGCCCGCTTCGAGTGCCTCCTGGAGCAGACCCACAACTCCCTGGAGCTGGCCGACGCCTGCCTCGACCGGCTCGACGACCTCCCGCCGGGGCCGATCAACCAGCGGCTGCCGAAGGTGCTCAAGGCGCCCGAGGGCCACACGTACGCCTGGACCGAGAACCCGCTCGGCATCAACGGCTACTACCTGGTCTCCAAGGGCGAGAAGACGCCCTACCGGCTCAAGCTCCGCTCGGCGTCGTTCAACAACATCCAGGCGCTGACCGAGCTGCTGCCGGGCACGCTGGTCGCCGACATGGTGGCGATCCTGGGATCCCTCTTCTTCGTCGTCGGCGACATCGACAAGTAGTCCGGCAGGAGTCGGCCGGCGGTCAGAAGTCCACGGTCAGAAGCTCACGCTCAGGAGTCCGCGGTCAGGAGTTCACGCTCAGGAGTTCACGGCTCCGCGCAGCTCCGCCACGTCGATCTGCTCCGTCTCGTCGTGCGCGGTCAGGTCGATGACCTGGCCGATCGCCCGCTGCTCGGGGGCGCGCCGGGCGACGGTCGCCAGGACCTCCTCGCCCACCACGTCCGCGAGATCGGCGTCCTGCACGGCCTCGATGGCGGCCGCCGCCTTCTGCGTACCGAAGAAGTCGAAGCCTCCCGCGGGACGCGCGACGGGGCGGGCGGCGTAGGGGACGATCGCGGCCGCGGGCGGGACGGGCCGTACGGCGGGCACGGCGGACGCGACGGGCGGTGCGGGAACCACGGCGGTCGACGGGCGAGCGTGCTGCTCGGTGCCGGCGGCCGCCGCGTGCTTCCCCTGCGGCTCCTCCGTCTCCCGGGCGCGCTCGGCGAGATCGCGGCTGCGGGCGGCCTCCGCCGTGCGGCGGGCCTCCTGGGCGGCGGCGTTGCGCGCCAGGTTGCGCAGGGCGTCGGCGGCCTGGCGGTACGCGGCCGGGGTCGGCGTGGACCCGGCGGCCGCCAGCTCCTTGGCCGGGGCGGCCGACTCCAGGGCGAGCTGCCGACGGCCCTCCAGGGCGCTGGCCCGCTCGGTCTCCGCGGTGGCGTACCGGCGCAGCAGCGCCGCGTGCTCGCCCCGCAGCCCGGCGAGTTCGACCCGCTTGGCGCGCAGCTTCGCGTCGAGCTTGGCGCGCAGCTCGCGGGACTCCTCGAGGTCGGCCTCGAGTTCGGCTATCCGCTCCTCGGTCTTCCACTGGTCGGCGGTCCGGGCCCGGGTGAGCTCGGCGACCTGCCGGCCGGCGCTCCGGTCCCAACTGCGCATGATGACGCCGCCGGTGACCGCGGCCGCCGCGGCGGCGGCCACGAGCAGCCGCAGCGCCACGGGATCGGCGAGCAGCCAGGCACCCGCGGCACAGACGACCGACGCTCCGGCCACCGCCGAGGGCGGCAGGAGCTTGTGCAGGGGAGGGGAATGGCGGTGGCGTCCACGTGGCATGGCCTGAAATTTACCGTGCGTAGGCGCCGTATGGGGTGTCGGCCCGGCAATCTCTTGGCCACTTCTCGCCGCCGTTCTCACCGCCGGGACCGTACCCCCGCCGGACCGGGCCGACTCCCCTTACCCGGCCCCTACTTCTTGACCAGCCCCTTCGACTCCAGATATGCCTTCGCGACGTCCGCGGGCTTCGCCCGCTCCGCGTCCACCTTGCGGTTCAGTTCGGCGAGATCGGCTGTCGTGAGGACCTTTGTGATCTTGTCGAGCGCGGCGGCTATCTCCGGCGATCCGGCGTCCTCGGCATTGACGACCGGCAGCACATTGTCGGCATTCTGCAGCTTCTTGTCGTCGGCCAGGAAGACCAGCCCGAAGCTCTCGATCGTGGCGTCCGTCGTGGTGGTCAGCACCAGCTGGTCCACGCCGTCCTTGACCGCCTGCTTCGCCTGCGGTGTCCCGACGCCCTTGGGGTCGATGCCGGCCACGTCGATCCCGTAGGTCTTCTTCAGGCCCGGCGCGCAGAACGGCCGTACCGCGCATTCGTCACCGGCCGCGATCTTCACCTTCAGCTTCGCGGCGCCCAGATCGGAAAGCGTCTTCAGCTTGTTCTTCTCGGCGAATTCCTTCGACACCGCGAAGGCGTTCTGGTCGACCGCCTCACCGACCGCGAGGACCTTCAGTCCGCGCGGCTCCGCGAGCTTCTTCAGCGCCTCCACCGTGGCCGCCGCGTCCCCGGACGCGACCGGCTTCTCCTCGGGCGCCTTCGGACCGTTCACCTTGGCATTGAGGAATTCCGCGATCGTCGCCGCGTATTCCGGTACGACGTCGATCTCGCCCTTCTCCAGCGACGGCTCGTACAGCTCACGGTTCTTCACCGTGGTGACGGTCGCGGAGTATCCGGCGTCGTTCAGCACCTGCGCGTACAGCTCCGCCAGCACCTTCGACTCGGTGAACGCCGCGGCGCCCACGACGAGCGAGCCCTTGCCCGAACCCCCCGCCGGCGCGTTGCTCTTCTCCAGGCTGTCGCCGCCGCACGCGGCGAGCCCGACGGCCAGCGCCGCCACGCCCAGAACCGCACCCGCGGTGCGCGAGGTCCTGCTCACGAGATCACCCATTCCGTTCGTCGTTCCGTGGTTCGTCGTTCCGTGGTTCGTCGTTCCGTGGTTCGTCGTTCCGTCGTGCGTCTGGCGTCGTTCTTCGTCGTCGTTCTTCGACCGTCGTCGTTCCGTCGTCACCGGGGCCTGTGGCCGAGCAGCCGGTCCGCCCCCACCAGCACCGCCTCGACCACGAGGGCGAGCAGCGCCACGAGCAGCGCGCCCGCGACCACCTGCGGCGTGTTGTACGTGGTGAAGCCGGCGGTGATGATCCGGCCCAGGCCGCCCTGGCCGACCATCGCCGCGATGGTCGCCGTGGCGACCACCTGCACCGCGGCCGATCGCAGGCCGGTCATGACCAGCGGCCGGGCGAGGGGCAGCTCGACCCTCCAGAAGACCTGTCCGCCCGACATGCCCATCCCCCGCGCGGCCTCGACCACCGCCCGGTCCACCTCCCGCATGCCCACGTACGCGTTGGTGAGCAGCGGCGGCACCGCGAAGAGCACCAGGGCGATCACCGTCGGGACGTACCCGGCGTTGCGCAGCGGCGACACCATGAACAGGGCGAGGACCGCGAAGACGGGGATCGCCCGCCCGGCGTTGGAGACGTTGACGGCGACCGTGCCGCCCTTGCCGAGGTGTCCGAGCCCGAGCCCCACCGGCAGCGCGACGGCGCAGGCCACCAGGAGCGCGACCCCGCTGACGTACACGTGCTCCCCGAGCCGGTGCCACACACCGCCGTCACCCGCCCAGTTGGCCCCCGTGGTCAGCCAGCTCCAGGCGTCCGCCACGATCCTCATGTCACTCGCCCCCCGCGGCGGTGCGTATGCGGGTCCACGGCGTGAGCAGCCGCTGGACACCCAGCAGCAGCAGGTCCGCGGCCACCGCGAGGAGCACGCACAGCACGGAGGCGGCGAGCACCTGCGCCTTGAAGAAGGTCGGCAGCGCGTCCTCGATGAGGTTCCCGAGCCCGCCGCGCCCGACGATCGAACCGACCGTCGTCAGCGCGATCGTGGAGACCGCCGCCATGCGTATGCCGGCCATCAGAGCCGGAAGCGCGAGGGGCAGTTCGACCTCCCACAGCAGCCGGCCCGCGCCGTACCCCATGCCGCGCGCTGCCTCCCGCGTCTCGGCCGGCACCGCCTCCAGGCCCGCCAGGATGTTCCGTACGAGGATCGTCAGCGAGTACAGCACGAGTCCGGTCACCACCAGCGCCGCGGAGAGCCCGAAGAAGGGCAGCAGCAGCGAGAACATCGCCAGGGACGGAATCGTGTACAGCAGTGTCGTCAGACCGAGGACCGGACCGGCGAGGCGCGGCCGGGCGCGCACGAGCAGCGCCATCGGAAAGGCGACGGCGAGCCCGATCAGTACGGACACGACCGTGATCCCCACGTGCTGGAGCGTCGCGTCGGTCAACTCCTGGCTGCGGGAGCGCAGATACTCCCCGCAGATCCAGTCGTTCGTCACCAGACAACTCGACGTGCTCATCGGCCCTCCCCCCGGTCGCCCGCCCTGCCGAACGTATGTCCAGCGACCCTAACCCCCGCCACTGACAATCGCCGGCGACCGCCACAATGCGGCAACAGGGCCTTCACACGCGCCCGGCCGTCAGGCAGCAGAATGGGGAACCATGATCCGGTTCGAGCGGGTGACCAAGCGGTACGAGGACGGCACGACGGCCGTCGACGACCTCTCCTTCGAGGTGGCCGAGGGTGAACTGGTCACGCTCGTCGGCCCGTCGGGCTGCGGCAAGACCACCACGATGAAGATGGTGAACCGGCTCATCGAGCCGACCGAGGGGCGGATCCTCCTCGACGGCGAGGACATATCCGCCGTCGACCCGGTCCGGCTGCGCCGCCGGATCGGTTACGTTATCCAGCAGGTCGGCCTCTTCCCGCACCGGACCGTCCTCGACAACACCGCGACCGTCCCCCACCTCCTCGGCGCCCCGCGCGCCCGGGCCCGCGCCCGCGCCGCCGAACTCCTCGACCTGGTCGGCCTCGACCCGAAGACGTACGGCGAGCGCTACCCCGAACAGCTCTCCGGCGGCCAGCGCCAGCGCGTCGGCGTGGCCCGCGCGCTCGCCGCCGACCCGCCCGTTCTGCTGATGGACGAGCCCTTCGGCGCCGTCGACCCCGTCGTCCGTGAGCACCTGCAGAGCGAGTTCCTCAAGCTCCAGGCGCAGGTCCGCAAGACCGTACTGCTGGTCACGCACGACCTGGAGGAGGCCGTCCGCCTCGGCGACCGCATCGCCGTCTACGGGCAGGGCAGGATCGAGCAGTTCGACACACCGGCCCGGGTGCTCGGCGCCCCCGCCACCCCGTACGTCGCCGAGTTCGTCGGCGCCGACCGGGGCCTCAAGCGGCTCTCCGTCACCCCGGTCGACACCACCGCCCTGGAGGAGGCCCCCGTGCTGCGTACGGGCGCGACCGCACCGGCCTCGGACGCCCCCTGGTCCCTGGTCCTGGACGCCGACGGCCGGATCGCCGGCTGGGTGTCGGCCGACGATCCCGGCCGCACCCTCCCGGCCCCCGAGCCGGTCCCCCTCGGCGCCTCCCTGCGCGAGGCGCTCGCGGCGCTCCTCCAGCACGACACCGGCTGGCTCCCCGTCACCGACCCCGCCGACGGCGGCCGGTACGTCGGCGTCCTCACCCCGTCCGGCGTACACCGCGCCCTGCGGGCGGCCTCCGCCGAGACCACGCTCAGTTCGCGCTGAGCCGCCCGCTCATCCACACCAGCCCCGGCGGGATCTCCCGGTTCCAGGTGTTGAAGTTGTGCCCGCCGCTGTCGAGAGTGATCGAGGAGACCCGCGCCGGGGCCTTCACCTTCCCGATGAAGTCGAGCGTCTCCCGGCGGTTCCCCTCGCCCTCCTTCGACGTCGTCACGAGGAACGACGACTTCCCCCGCGGCGCGTGGTCCAGGCTCCACAGCAGATCGGCCCGCTTGCGCGCCGCGTCGTCGCCATGGAACAGATCGCCCGTCGTCACGTCCTCCGCCGCCTTGTAGTACGCCGAGAACCCCGCGCCCGCCGCGAACCGGTCCGGATGGTGCAGCGCGATCTTCAGCGCGCAGTACCCACCGGTCGAGTTCCCCATGAAGCCCCAGTTCCGCGCCTTCGTCCCCACCCGGTACGTCTCCGAGACCGCCTTCGGCAGGTCCTCGGCGAAGAACGTCTCGGTCTGCGGCCCCCCGGGAACGTCCACGCACTCCGTGTCCCGGGGCGGCGCCACCGTCGGGCGCAGCATCACCAGGATCATCGGCCGCATCTTCTTCTCCTTGGCCTGCAGGAACGCCGTCTTCGGGTACTTCAGCCCCTTGAGGAGGTTCTCGGCCGTGCCCGGATAGCCGGTCAGCACCACCGAGGCCGGGAAGGTGCTCGTCGCGTACTCCTTCTGGAAGTACTCCGGCGGCAGATACACGTACGCCGGGGAGTCGATCTTCGACTTCTCGCCCGCTATGACGACCTTCTGGATCTGCCCGCCGACCGCGGGACGGCCCCCGCCCGGCACGTCCAGCGCCTGCGTCCCGACCACCTTGACGTCCCTGGACCCGGCCGAGTGGTCGACGACCACCCCCATGTCCTGCTCCTGACCGAAGAGGTCCGCCCAGGACCCGTAGAACAGGAAGGAGTTGTTCGCCGCGAGACCGACCGAGGCGAACAGCGCGAGCTGGGTGGCGAGCAGCAGCCCGACCCGGCCGAGCACGGACCGGAACCCGCCGCGGGCCATCCGCGGCCACAGCCAGACCGTGGCCACGAACAGCACCACCGCCACCGTGACGGCCAGCGCCAGAACCTTGCTGCTGGTGAGACCCATGAGACGACCGAGCTTTCTTCCCGAGAATTTCCCGTACGCGAATGAACCCGCTCCCCCACGAGGCCGTCCTAGAAGGCGCACGACCCCCGGCACGGCCCGCCCCGACCACGCGCGGCCGCCGGACCACAATCTCTCGCGGAGCCACGGGAAGTACGGGAAGCGATGTCTGTCACGGTAGATGGGGACAAATCAGGATCGGTTCCGGTTCGGGTACGCCGGATTCTGCGCGGGCCCCGCCCCGAGAAAGTCCCCTCCCTCGTCGGAACGGCCTGCACCCTCATCGGCCTGATCGACATCGCCGCGGGCGTCTTCCCCCGCTTCCGGGCCAGCCGCATGCACGCCGTCGCCGAGATCCTCCCCGGCACACTCGGACCGCTCTCCGCGGCCCTCTCCCTCAGCGCCGGCGTCCTCCTCCTGCTGCTGGCCCACGGCCTCAAGCGCCACAAACGCCGCGCCTGGCGAGCCGCCGTCGTCCTCCTGCCACTCGGCGCCGCCGCCCAGTTCGTCTGGCGCCACTCCGTCCTCGGCGCCCTGCTCTCCCTCGCCCTGCTCGCCCTGCTGCTGCGCCACCGCGACCAGTTCGCCGCCCTCCCCGACCCCCGTAGCCGCTGGAAGGCACTCGCCAACTTCGTCCTCATGGGCGCCGGATCCATCCTCCTCGGCCTGATCATCGTCAGCGCCCACCCCCGCCGCGTCATCGGCAGCCCCAGCCTCACCGACCGCCTCGAACACGTCCTGTACGGACTCCTCGGCTTCGAAGGCCCCGTCGGCTACACCGGCAACGTCGACTGGACCGTCGGCTACTCCCTCGGCGCCCTCGGCATGCTCACCGCCCTCACCACCATCTACCTGGCCTTCCGCCCCGAACACCCCGCCGCCCGCCTCACCGAGGACGACGAGACCCGACTGCGCGCCCTCCTCGACAAGCACGGCGCCCGCGACTCCCTCGGCCACTTCGCCCTCCGCCGCGACAAGGGAGTCGTCTTCTCCCCCAGCGGCAAAGCCGCCGTCTGCTACCGCGTCGTCTCCGGCGTCATGCTCGCCAGCGGCGACCCCATCGGCGACGTCGAGGCCTGGCCCGGCGCCATCGACCGCTTCATGGACGAGGCCAAAGCCCACTCCTGGACCCCCGCCGTCATGGGCTGCTCCGAGACCGGCGGCGAGGTCTGGACCCGCGAGACCGGCCTCGACGCCCTCGAACTCGGCGACGAGGCGGTGGTGGACGTCGCGGATTTCTCCCTCTCCGGGCGCGCCATGCGCAACGTGCGCCAAATGGTGAAGCGGATCGAACGCAACGGCTACACCACCAAGGTCCGCCGCGTCCGTGACCTGTCCGACGGCGAACTCGCCCGCGTCCGCCGCGCCGCCGCCGACTGGCGCGGCACCGACACCGAACGCGGCTTCTCCATGGCCCTCGGCCGGATCGGCGACCCCGGCGACGGCGACGCCGTCATAGCGACCGCCCACAAGGAAGACCCCGACTCGCCGTACGGCGACCTGAAGGCGATCATCCACTTCGTGCCCTGGGGTGCCGACGGCATGTCCCTGGAACTCATGCGACGCGACCGCTCCGCCGACCCCGGCATGAACGAACTGCTCATCGTCGCCGCCCTCCAGAACTCGCCCCGCCTCGGCATCGACCGCGTCTCCCTCAACTTCGCCATGTTCCGCTCGGCCCTCGCCCGCGGCGAGAAGATCGGCGCCGGCCCCGTCCTCCGCGTCTGGCGCGGACTGCTCGTCTTCCTCTCCCGCTGGTTCCAGATCGAATCCCTGTACAAGTTCAACGCCAAGTTCCAGCCCCGCTGGGAACCCCGCTTCGTCGTCTACCGCAAGAGCCGCGACCTCCCCCGCATCGGCTTCGCCGCCATGCAGGCCGAAGGTTTCGTGACCCTCGAACTGCCCCGCCCCCTCGCCCGCCGCCGCTCCGCCGCCCAGCCCCGCCCCTGCGCCCACATCGTCACTCCCCGCACGGACCACGAGGCCCGAGCGGCCTGACCGGCGCCCCCGGACCGGCCAGCCCCTAGTCTGGACATATGAGTACGTTGATCGGCCGGGGCACGGCCCGGGGCCTGCCGGAGTGGGACCGCTGCGCCGTCATGGGCGTCGTGAACGTCACCCCGGACTCCTTCTCCGACGGCGGCCGCTGGTTCGACACCACGGCCGCCGTCAAACACGGACTCGACCTGGTCGCCGAAGGCGCCGACCTCGTCGACGTCGGCGGCGAATCCACCCGACCCGGCGCCAGCCGCGTCGACGAGGAGGAAGAGCTGCGCCGCGTCGTCCCCGTCGTCCGCGGCCTCGCCGCCGAAGGCGTCACCGTCTCCGTCGACACCATGCGCGCCTCCGTCGCCCGCGCGGCCGTCGCCGCGGGCGCCGCACTCGTCAACGACGTCAGCGGCGGCCTCGCCGACCCCGCCATGGTCCCCACCGTCGCCGCCGCCGAGGTCCCCTTCGTCGTCATGCACTGGCGCGGCTTCAGCCAGGACATGAACAGCCTCGCCGTCTACGACGACGTCGTCGGCGAAGTCGTCACCGAACTGCGCCACCGCATGGAAGCCGTCGTCGAAGGCGGCATCGCCCCCGAACGGATCGTCATCGACCCCGGCCTCGGATTCGCCAAACACGCCCCCCACGACCTCGCCCTCGTCGCCCACCTCCCCGCACTGCGCGCCCTCGGCAGACCCCTCCTCGTCGCCGCCTCCCGCAAGCGCTTCCTCGGCCACGTCCTGGCCCACGAAGGCGCCGCCCCGCCCCCCGCACGCGAACGCGACGCCGCCACCGCCGCCGTCTCCGCCATCGCCGCCCACGAGGGCGCCTGGGCCGTCCGGGTCCACGAGGTCAGGGCCACCGCCGACGCCGTCCGGGTCGCCAGAGCCGTCGAGGGAGCCGCGTGACCCACCAGACCGACACCGAAGCGGTCGAGGCCGCCAACACCGCCTTCTACGAGGCGATGGAGCGCGGCGACTTCGAAGAGATCTCCGAACTCTGGCTCGACGACGGCGCCACCCCGATCAGCTGCGTCCACCCCGGCTGGCCCGTCCTCTCCGGCCGCGGCGAGGTCCTCCGCTCGTACGCCCTGATCATGGCGAACACCGAATACATCCAGTTCTTCCTGACCGACCTCCAGGTCTCCCTCGCCGGCGACGTGGCCGTCGTCACCTGCACCGAGAACATCCTCAGCGGCGGACCCGCCGAGGACGGCGCCGAACTCGGACCCCTCGTCGGCCAGCTCGTCGTCGCCACCAATGTGTTCCGCCGCACATTCGAAGGCTGGCGGATCTGGTCCCACCACGGCTCCCCCGTCCTCACCGAAACGGACGAGGAAGAGGACGAGGAACCCGGCTCCTGAACGGGATCCCGCGCCCTTTCGGAGGACCACGAGGATTGGAATCCGGCCCCCTGGGTAGGGGCCGCTCCCAGCCCCTGTGGCCCTCGCCTCAGCCCCCCATGGGCAAGCGCTGTCGGTGCCCGCAGGTAGATTCGATGCTGGACACCCGGCCGTCCGCACCCGGCTGCGTGGCCACTGAACTACGACAGCAGGAGTGATTCGCGTGGATCGTGTCGCGCTGCGCGGCCTCAAGGCCCGAGGACACCACGGCGTCTTCCCCAAGGAACGCGAAGAAGGCCAGACCTTCATCGTGGACCTCGTCCTCGGCCTGGACACCCGCCCCGCGGCAGCCGACGACGACCTGACGAAGACCGTGCACTACGGCGTCGTCGCCGAGGAAGTCGTCGATGTCGTCCAGGGCGAGCCGGTGGACCTGATCGAGACGCTCGCCGAGCGGATCGCCCAGCAGTGCCTCAAGCACGCCGGCGTCCAGGAGGTCGAGGTCGTCGTCCACAAGCCGGACGCGCCCATCACGGTCCCCTTCGACGACGTGACCATCACCATCACCCGGAGCCGAGTATGAAAAGCACGCACAGCGACCCCACCGTGCAGCCCGTACCCGCCTCCGTCGTCGCGGCCGTCGACGCCGCCGACGTCACGCTCTCCAACCCCAAATGGGCCGTCATCGCCCTGGGCGCCAACCTCGGCAACCGCCTGGAGACCCTCCAGGGCGCCGTCGACGCCCTGGAAGACACCCCCGGCCTCCGGGTCAAGGCCGTCTCCCCCGTGTACGAGACGGAGCCCTGGGGCGTCGAGCCCGGCTCCCAGCCCTCGTACCTCAACGCCGTCGCCCTGGTGAAGACGACCCTGCCGCCCAGCTCCCTCCTGGAGCGCGCGCACGCCGTCGAAGAAGCCTTCCACCGGGTCCGCGAGGAGCGCTGGGGCGCGCGCACCATCGACGTCGACATCGTCGCGTACGCCGAAGTGGTCTCCGACGACCCCGTCCTCACCCTCCCCCACCCCCGCGCCCACCAGCGGGCCTTCGTCCTCGCCCCCTGGCACGACGTGGACCCCGCGGCCCAGCTGCCCGGACACGGCCCGATCGCGGAGCTCCTCGCGTCGGTCGGCCACGACGGCGTCGTGGCGCGTGTCGACCTGGAACTCCGTCTGCCCGAGTAGTCGTTAGTCTCGGAGACCCGACACGTACGAAGGACAGGACACCCGGTGAAACAACTGCGGCTCAAGGTTCTCGCCGGACTGTTCATCGTGGCCGGAATCCTGTCCTGGGGCGGCGCACGCCTCTGGGACGCGGTGGGCTCCCTGCCGAGCGTGCCGCTCGCCGCGCCGATCGTCCTCGCGGCGATCGCGGTCGTCCTCGCGGCCACGGCCCTCTCCCTCCGCTCCCGCCTGAAGGCCCAGCGCGAGCGCCGCCCCGGCGCCAAGGGCGTGGAACCCCTGATGGCGGCCCGCGCCGTGGTCTTCGGCCAGGCGAGCGCCCTGGTCGCCGCCCTCGTCGCCGGCATGTACGGCGGCGTCGGCGTCTTCCTCCTCGGCTCCCTGGACATCCCGGCCCGCCGCGACCAGGCGATCTACGCCGGCTTCTCGGTCCTGGCCGGCATCGGCGTGATCGCGGCGGCCCTCTTCCTGGAGCACGTCTGCAAACTCCCCGAGGACGAGGACAACGGCAAGGGCACAGCCCCGGTGGCCTGAGGCTCAGCGGCAGAGCGCGGCATGCCCCCGGTGGTCCCGTACCGTCCAGTGCCGCAGCCAGTCGGAGGTCTCCTCGGCGGCCTCGAAGGCGTCATACGGCCGGCCGCACTGACACCACCGGGCTACCAGGGCTCGCGCACGAGGTGCCCATTCACCAGGAAGGTGGGGTGCGGTTCGAGCCGGTAGCTGTAGAACGTGAAGGGTTTCGTGCCAAGCGCGGGGCGGGGACGGACCTCGCGGACCTTTACCCACTCCGCTTCGTTGAGCTGCAAGGGGTGCTGCTCCGGCCCGTAGGTGTCCCTGCTGAGCCAGCGATCGGAGATGTAGAGACGCGACGCCCGACCCTGCATATCGGGTGTGAAGCGAGCTCCGATGATCGGTGCCCATTCGCGCAGAAACGGGACGTTGGCACTTGCCACCACCCTTCCCTGAAAGCCGCCCCACCGCACACGACAGCCGTCCCCGTCCGCGTAGCCGTCCATGAACCCCGTGAACGTCGCCACGTCTCGCAGGACGACGCGCGGGAACTCCTGCCGCATATGGTGCGCGTCGCCCCCGACGTACTGCCTCACCAGATCTGCTAGGTACGACGAGACGACTCGCACGCGGAATCCCGCCACATGCCGCTTCAGATATCCGGACGGCCGAGTCACCGGTTCCAGCCGCGCGGACCGCCCCGTGCAGGCCGTCAGGGCGGCCGCGTACCGGGACGCGAAGCCCTCGTCGTTGACGATCAGGGACACGTAGTTCTTGTGGACGGTCCCGTCGGCGCAGGTGGCGCCTACAAAGTAGCCGAAGTCGTACCCCGGCCTGATCGTCAGACGCTCCCGGCACAGCTTCCGCGCATACGTCCAGGCGACCGTCATCCCTGCCGCATCTGAGGCGTGCGTCCACCCGTCCGGCGTGGCCAGCAGCAAGTCTGGGCTTGCCACAAAGGTCGTATGGTCCGTGACCACCTCGACGGCATCGCGCCCCTTGACCGCCATCACGCCCGCGACCGTGGTCTGCACCGTCCGGTCGCCGTCCAGCGTCCACAGCACACTGCCGGGGAAGACGTTCTTCGCCTGAGCCCAGCCGTCTACCAGGTTCACCAGCATCTTGCTGGAAAGCCCATACCCCATACCGATCCCCCTTGATCAGCGATCAACTCCACTGATCGGGGACGGTATGGAGCAAGGCGGACAGCTCGCTACTAACGGGCCAATATCAGGGACATAGCCTCGGCTCGTGTAGTAGCGTCACGAAGTTGACCACGTACCGCCGAGGTCGTCGTCTTCGCGCCCGGCTTGCGGACTCCACGCAGGGACATGCACATGTGCTCGGCCTCGATGACGACGATCGCGCCACGCGCCTCCAGGATCTCCATCAGCGAATCGGCGATCTGCGTCGTCAGCCGCTCCTGCACCTGCGGGCGGCGGGCGAAGACATCGACAAGGCGAGCCAACTTTGACAGGCCAGTAATTTTGCCCGTTTCCGCCGGAATGTAACCAATGTGAGCTACGCCATAAAATGGGAGCAAGTGATGCTCACAGCTGGCCATCAGTTCAATGTCCTTCACGAGCACCAGCTCGTCGTGCCCCAGGTCGAACGTCGTCGTCAGGACATCCTCGGGCTTCTGCCACAGCCCGGCGAACAGCTCCCTGTACGCCCGCGCAACCCGCGCCGGCGTCTCCCTCAGCCCCTCGCGGTCCGGGTCCTCGCCGACCGCGATGAGGAGCTCTCGTACGGCGTTCTCGGCGCGCTTCTCGTCGAATACGCCGATCGTGCCCTCGCCGTCCAGCGTCACCGGGTCGGTCATCTGTGCCTCGTTCCGTCTGACTCATATGGCGCGAAAAAGATGCCGCGCCCCCACAGGCT
This sequence comes from Streptomyces sp. NPDC003035, assembly GCF_042888285.1. Taxonomy (NCBI): domain Bacteria; kingdom Bacillati; phylum Actinomycetota; class Actinomycetes; order Kitasatosporales; family Streptomycetaceae; genus Streptomyces; species Streptomyces sp. NPDC003035. The sequence continues at coordinate 66,786 of NZ_JBIAPJ010000004.1, forward strand.
AAAACCTGTCGGGGCGCGGCATCCATTCCGGGTGTGGAGGTCAGGCCTCCGGGGCCTCCTCGGGGGCCACCTCGATGCCGGTGGTCGGCGTCTTGGTGGTGTCCACCGTCGCGCTGCCGTTCGCGCCGTTCGTCAGTGCCAGCTCCTTGGGGGAGAGCACCGGCGGGCGGGTCGATGGCGTGCGGCGGGAGGAGCCGGTCCACGCGGGGCGGGCCGGGCGCTTGACGATCGGGGCGAAGATCTCGGCGATCTCCTCCTTGTTGAGCGTCTCCTTCTCCAGCAGCCGGAGGACCAGGTTGTCGAGGACGTCACGGTTCTCGACGAGGATCTCCCAGGCCTCGTTGTGCGCGGTCTCGATGAGCTTCTTGACCTCTTCGTCGACCAGCGCGGCGACCTCTTCCGAGTAGTCGCGCTGGTGCGCCATCTCACGGCCGAGGAACGGTTCGGTGTTGTCGCCGCCGAACTTGATCGCGCCGAGCCGCTCGGTCATGCCGTACTGCGTGACCATCGCGCGTGCGGTGGCCGTGGCCTTCTCGATGTCGTTCGCGGCGCCCGTGGTCGGGTCGTGGAAGACGAGCTCCTCGGCCGCGCGCCCGCCCAGCATGTACGCGAGCTGGTCGAGCATCTCGTTGCGCGTGGTCGAGTACTTGTCCTCGTCCGGGAGCACCATGGTGTAGCCCAGGGCCCGGCCGCGGGACAGGATGGTGATCTTGTGGACCGGGTCGGAGTTCGGCGAGGCCGCCGCGACCAGGGCGTGTCCGCCCTCGTGGTACGCGGTGATCTTCTTCTCCTTGTCCGACATGATCCGGGTCCGCTTCTGCGGGCCCGCGACCACGCGGTCGATCGCCTCGTCCAGGGAGTGGTTGTCGATCAGCTTCTTGTCCGAGCGGGCGGTGAGGAGCGCCGCCTCGTTGAGGACGTTGGAGAGATCGGCACCGGTGAAGCCGGGGGTGCGGCGGGCGACGGCGCCGAGGTCGACGTCCGGGGCGACCGGCTTGCCCTTCTGGTGGACCTTGAGGATCTCGAGGCGGCCCTGCATGTCCGGGCGGTCGACGGCGATCTGCCGGTCGAAGCGGCCGGGGCGCAGGAGCGCCGGGTCGAGGATGTCGGGCCGGTTCGTGGCGGCGATCAGGATGACGCCGCCCTTCACGTCGAAGCCGTCCATCTCGACGAGGAGCTGGTTGAGGGTCTGCTCGCGCTCGTCGTGTCCGCCGCCGAGGCCGGCGCCGCGGTGTCGGCCGACGGCGTCGATCTCGTCGACGAAGACGATCGCCGGGGCGTTCGCCTTGGCCTGTTCGAAGAGGTCGCGGACTCGGGAGGCGCCGACGCCGACGAACATCTCGACGAAGTCGGAGCCGGAGATCGAGTAGAACGGCACGCCGGCCTCGCCCGCGACGGCGCGTGCGAGGAGGGTCTTGCCGGTTCCGGGCGGGCCGTAGAGCAGCACGCCCTTGGGGATCTTGGCGCCGACGGCCTGGAACTTCGCCGGCTCCTGGAGGAATTCCTTGATCTCGTGGAGTTCCTCGACGGCCTCGTCGGACCCCGCCACGTCGGCGAAGGTCGTCTTCGGGGTGTCCTTGGTGATCAGCTTGGCCTTGGACTTCCCGAAGTTCATGACTCGGGAGCCGCCGCCCTGCATCTGGTTCATCAGGAACAGGAAGACGACGACGATGAGGACGAAGGGGAGCAGCGAGAGCAGCACCGACAGGAACGGGCTCTGCCGCTCCGGGGAGACGGTGTAGCCCTTGTCGAGGTCGCCGGCGGCGGACTGCTCCTGGAGCGTGGTGGTCAGGTTGGCGCCCTGGTCACCGATGTAGCTGGCCTGGATCTTGGTGCTGCCGCCGTACTTGTTCTTGTCGGCGTCCTTCTTGAGTTCGACCTTGATGACCTGCTCGTCGCCGGTCGTCAGCTTGACCTGGTTGGCCTGCTTGTCAGTGATCGCCTGGACGACCTTGCTGGTGTCCACCGTCTTGTAGCCCTCGGACGAGCCGACGACCTGCATCAGCACGACCACGGCGAGGACGGCCAGCACGATCCACATGACCGGCCCACGGAAGTATCGCTTCACGTCCATCCATACGGAGCGAGAACGCTCCGTCCCTCCTGCCCGTAGGTAAATGCTGCTGTGAGAGCTGCTATGAGAAAAAGCTGTTCTTCGGACGGTACCTCAGCATGGTGGCCCGTGACCGCCTTCCCTTGCTCCAACGGCGGGAGGGCGGTACGGGTTCCCGTGTCTCAGCCTCCGTAGACGTGCGGCGCGAGTGTGCCGACGAAGGGGAGGTTGCGGTACTTCTCGGCGTAGTCGAGGCCGTATCCGACGACGAACTCGTTCGGGATGTCGAATCCGATCCACTTCACGTCGATCGCGACCTTGGCGGCGTCCGGCTTGCGCAGGAGGGTGCAGACCTCCAGGGAGGCGGGTTCGCGCGAGCCGAGGTTGGAGAGCAGCCAGGAGAGCGTCAGGCCGGAGTCGATGATGTCCTCGACGATCAGGACGTGCTTGCCCTTGATGTCGGTGTCGAGGTCCTTGAGGATCCGGACGACGCCGGAGGACTGGGTGCCGGCTCCGTAGGAGGAGACGGCCATCCAGTCCATGGTGACGGGGGTGGACAGCGCGCGCGCCAGGTCCGCCATCACCATCACGGCGCCCTTGAGGACGCCGACGATGAGCAGGTCCTTGCCCGCGTACTCCGCGTCGATCTTCGCGGCCAGCTCGGCCAGCTTGGCGTCGATCTCTTCCTTGGTGATGAGCACCGACTGGAGGTCGGTGCCCATGTCCTTCTCGTTCACCCGGGTCACTTTCGTTGCAGCGTGCGTCAGCCTTGCCGAATGACCAGTCTGCCACCCTGCCGTCGTGCCTCGACGCGGCCGGGCAGATTGATGGCTCCTTGGCCGCGCCAGCCGGTGATCAGCCGGTCGACCTCTTCGATGTGGCGGGCGAAGAGGGAGCCGGCGGGTGCGCCTTCGGCGATCATGGCGCGGCGCAGGATGCGGCGGCGGACGGCGGGTGGGAGTCCGTAGAGCTTGGCGCATTCGAGTCGGCCGGCTTCGTCACGTACGGCTGCCTCGGCGTCGGCGGCCCAGGAGTCGAGGGCGTCGGCGTCGTCGCGGGAGAGCTGGGCCGTGCGGGCGAGGGCTTCGACGACGCCTTTGCCGAGGGCCTTCTCGAGGGCGGGGAGGCCTTCGTGGCGGAGGCGGGAGCGGGTGTAGGCGGGGTCCGCGTTGTGCGGGTCGTCCCAGACGGCCAGCTCTTGGGCGACGCAGGCCTTGCGGACGGTCTGCCGGTCGAGCCCCAGGAAGGGGCGGCGGTAGCGCCCGGAGGCGCCGGAGACGGCGGCCATGCCGGAGAGGGAGCGGATGCCGGAGCCGCGGGCGAGGCCGAGGAGGACGGTTTCCGCTTGGTCGTCACGGGTGTGGCCGAGCAGGACGGCGGTGGCGCCGTGGCGTTCGGCGGCGGCGTCGAGGGCGGCGTAGCGGGCGTCGCGTGCGGCGGCCTCGGGGCCTCCTTCGCGGCCGACGGTGACGGTGACGGCTTCGACGGGGTCGAGTCCGAGCGCGGCCATGCGGCCGGCGACCTCGGTGGCGCGTTGGTCGGAGCCGTCCTGGAGGCCGTGGTCGACGGTGATGCCGCCGGCGCGGACGGCGAGTTTGCGTGATTCGAAGGCGAGTGCGGAGGCGAGCGCCATGGAGTCGGCGCCGCCGGAGCAGGCCACGAGGACCAGCGGGGTGGGCCGGTCCGGGGAGGGGCCCAGGGGAGTGGGCCGGTCGGGGGAGGGGCCCAGGGGGTGCGGGCCGGGTGTCGTGGCGGGGTCGGTCTGGTGCTCGGTGAGAACGTCGTGGAGTACGCGGCGGACCGCCAGGCGTATCGCCGCGACCGCAGGATGGGGACCCATGTCCGGTGCCCTTCGTGATGGGGTGGGGTGCCTCGGTCGGTGTCTTAACGGTCGGAAGAGGGGGTTCGGTCACTCAGAGTGCGTCGATGGTGACAGAACCTGGCCGTTACCCGAGCATTGCACGCCCCACCCTTTGCCTAGGGTCCCTCGGATGGGTGATTGGGGGTGTGTTCTTCCGTCGTACGCCGCACCCGTCTCAGGAGTCTGCCTTACGGTGCACCCTCGCGATCCAGTCCGCCGGTTTGGCGATCTCGGCCTTGGTGGGGAGCGTGTTGGGGGAGGTCCAGACGCGGTTGAACCCGTCCATGCCGACCTCGTCGACGACGGCCCGGACGAAGCGCTCTCCGTCGCGGTACTGGCGCAGTTTGGCGTCGAGGCCGAGGAGTTTGCGCAGGGCGAGGTCGAGGCGGGAGGCGCCGCGGGCGCGGCGCTGCTGGAACTTCTCGCGGATCTCGGCGACGGAGGGCACGACCTGGGGGCCGACGCCGTCCATGACGTAGTCGGCGTGGCCTTCGAGGAGGGACATGACGGCGGTGAGGCGGCCGAGGATCTCGCGCTGTTCGGGGGTCTGCACGAGTTCGACGAGGGAGGGGGAGGGTTCGCCCTCCTCGCCCTCGGGGCGGCCGCCGACGAGGGCCTGGGCGGCTTCGCGCAGCCGTTCGACGACGGTCGAGGGGTCGACCTCGGTGGCGCCGAGGAAGGCCTGGATCTCGCCCTGGAGGTGGTCGCGCAGCCAGGGGACGGCGGTGAACTGGGTGCGGTGGGTCTCTTCGTGGAGGCAGACCCAGAGCCGGAAGTCGTGGGGGTCGACGTCGAGTTCGCGCTCGACGTGGACGATGTTGGGGGCGACGAGGAGGAGTCGTCCGCCGCCGTTGTCGCCGGCGGGGAGTTCGCGGGTGGCGGGGGCGAAGGTCTCGTACTGGCCGAGGATGCGGGAGGCGAGGAAGGACAGCAGCATGCCGAGTTCGACGCCGGTGACCTTGCCGCCGACCGCGCCGAGCATGGTGCCGCCGGGGGTGTTCGAGCGGCGTTCCTGCATCTTGTCGAGGAGCGGGGCGAGCAGTTCGCGGAAGCCGGCGACATTGGCCCTGACCCAGCCGGCGCGGTCCACGACGAGGACGGGTGTGTCCCGTGGTTCGTGGCCTTCGGGGATCATCCGGGTGAAGGCCCTGACGTGCTCCTCGGACGCCTTGGCGTGCCGGCGCAGCTCCGCGACGACCTCGCGGGCCTCCTCACGGCTCACCTCCGGGCCCGGCCTCACCAGGCGGGTCGCGGTCGCGACCGCGAGATTCCAGTCGACCATCTCGGCACCACCGATGCTCGTCATGCGTCAACCGTACGTTCTCCCGCCGGATCAGGGCAGGTTCGGTACGGGTCGGCTCGGGGCGGCGAGGGCGGCGGAGAGCCGGTCGAGGGCGGGCCGGGCCTGGTAGGCGGAAGAGGTGCGGCCGGCGAGGAAGGCGAAGGCGATGAGGCGGCCGTCGCCGGTGACGACGGTGCCGGCCAGCGTGTCGACGCCCCGCAAAGTGCCGGTCTTGGCGCGGACGAGGCCGGCGCCGGTGGTGGCGGGGCCGGTGTCGAAGCGGCCTTCGAGGGTGCCGCTGAAGCCGCCGACCGGGAGGCCGGTGAGGACCGGGCGCAGGGCGGGGCGGGTGGGGTCGGCCGCTCGGGTGAGGAGGCCGGTGAGCAGGGCGGCGGAGACGCGGTTGTCGCGGGAGAGGCCGCTGCCGTCGGCGAAGCGTGTTCCGGCGGTGGGCAGGCCGAGGGCGGCGAGTTCGGCCTGGACGGCCTTGCCGGCGCCGGTGAAGCTCGCGGGCTGCTTGCGGGCGAGGGCGGTCTGCCGGGCGAGGGCCTCGGCGAGGTCGTTGTCGCTGTGGGTGAGGGTGCGCTCGACGAGGGCGGAGAGCGGGGCGGAGTCGGTACGGGCGAGGGGCGCGGCCTCGGTGCCTTCGGCGCCCTTGGGTGCCTTGGGGGCGCGGCCGGGGGCGGGGGCGCCCTGGACCGTCGTACCGGCCTTGGTGAGGAGCTCGGCGAAGGCGGCGGCGGTGTCGCCGGCGGGGTCGGTGGTCCGCGCGGCGATGCCGCTGACGGAGCCGTCGAGGCGGCCGGCGTTGAGCATCAGGGCGCTGACGGGGGCGATGTTCTCGTCCACGCCGATGGGGTGGTGGGCGGGGCCCTGGTAGAGACTCGTGTCATAGGCGAGGCGTACGGAGGTGACGCCCCGGGCCTTCAGGGCTCGGGCGGTGTCGGTCGCGAGGGCCTTCAGGCGGGTGCGGTCGAGGGTGGGGTCGCCGCCGCCGAGGAGGGTGACCGTGCGGCCGTCCGGTGAGGCGACGACGGTGGTGGGGATGCGGTGGTCGGGCCCGAGGGCCGAGAGGGCGGCGACCGAGGTGGCGATCTTGATCGTGGAGGCGGGGGTCATGGGGGTCGTGGCGCCCTCCCCGTACAGCTGCTCGCCCGTGGTCGCGTCGACGACCGAGGCGGTGCGGAGGGTGCCGAGGCCGGGGTCGGCGAGGAGCGGTACGAGGGTGGCGGCGAGGTCGCTCGGGCGGGTGGTCTCCGCCGCGCCGAGGGCGCGGAGCACTCCGGCGGCGCTGGGTGCGGGGACGGGGCGCGGCGGGCCCGCGGGGGGACGGGTGTCCGCGTGATGTGCGCCACCTGTGGGAGCCGTGGCGGCCGCGCGGGCCCGCTCGGCCTTACGCTGACCGGTGTCCCACGGGCCGGCGGCGGTCACCGCTCCGGCGGCCAGGGCCAGACCGAGCACGGCGGCACCCGCCGTGACCTGCCACGTCCTCGGCTCCGGCATTGCTGACCAGCCCCTTTCGCGATCACACACAGGCGTGAGGGACACTTAATCACTGCGCGTCGTCGCAGGCATTCACATGTGTTTGATTCAGGAGGAGCCACCCGTGGAGTTCGACGTCACCATCGAGATCCCGAAGGGGTCGCGGAACAAGTACGAGGTCGACCACGAGACCGGTCGCATCCGCCTGGACCGCCGCCTCTTCACCTCGACCAGCTACCCGGCCGACTACGGCTTCGTCGAGAACACCCTCGGCGAGGACGGTGACCCGCTGGACGCGCTGGTCATCCTGGACGAGCCGACCTTCCCCGGCTGCCTGATCAAGTGCCGCGCCATCGGCATGTTCCGTATGACGGACGAGGCCGGCGGCGACGACAAGCTGCTGTGCGTCCCCGCCTCGGACCCGCGCGTCGAGCACCTGCGCGACATCCACCACGTGTCGGAGTTCGACCGCCTGGAGATCCAGCACTTCTTCGAGGTCTACAAGGACCTGGAGCCGGGCAAGTCGGTCGAGGGCGCCAACTGGGTCGGCCGCGCCGAGGCCGAGGCCGAGATCGAGGCCTCCTACAAGCGCCTGGAGGCGCAGGGCGGCGCCCACTGAGTGGGTCCACGTTCGACGTCGTGACGGGCGGTGCACCTCTGCGGAGGAGCGCCGCCCGTCTCGCGTGAGGCCGTGTGACACTGCACATATTGGGCAGACACAGGCGAATGGGATTGAGGACGGACAGAGTGGTCGCGGAGCCGGACGGCCCGGAGGACCGGAAGCCCCAGTCGGACGAGGCGCGCAGTGCGTTCATTCCGCCGGCGGGGGTCGATCAGCCGGTGGTGCCGGAGGAGGAGCATCCGACCTCCGAGTTCGCCGTTCCCGAGGGGCTGGCGCCGGAGCCACCGACCGAGCCGGAGGGTTCGGCGTTCGCGCCGCCGTCCACGTACTCCGCGAAGCACGCGCCGCCGGCGTTCACGCCCGCGCACGGGATTCCGCTGGTGCGGCTGTCGAAGGACGCGCCCTGGCAGGACCGGATGCGGACCATGCTGCGGCTTCCGGTCGGCGACCGGCCGGTGCCGGAGGCGCAGCGCAAGGAGGACGAGGCGGGGCCCGCGGTGGGCCGTGTGCTCGACCTGACGCTGCGTATCGGTGAGCTGCTGCTGGCGGGCGGGGAGGGCGCGGAGGACGTCGAGGCGGCGATGTTCGCGATCTGCCGCTCGTACGGTCTGGACCGGTGCGAGCCGACCGTGACGTTCACGCTGCTCTCGATCACGTACCAGCCGTCGCTGGTGGACGATCCGATCACGGCGAACCGGACGGTACGGCGCCGGGGCACGGACTACACCCGGCTGGCGGCGGTGTACCAGCTGCTGGCCGACATCAACGCGGAGGAGCACGACGTCACGCCGGAGGAGGCGTACCGGCGGCTCGCGGAGATCCGGCGCAACCGGCACCCGTACCCCGGGTGGGTGCTGACGACGGCGGCGGGTGTGCTGGCGGGCGCGGCCTCGGTGCTACTGGGCGGTGACTTCACGGTGTTCTGCCTGGCGGCGCTCGGCGCGGTGCTCGGGGACCGGCTGGCGTGGCTGTGCGCGGGGCGCGGGCTGCCGGAGTTCTACCAGTTCCTGGTGGCGGCGATGCCGCCGGCCGCGATGGGCGTGCTGCTGACGATGCTGCACGCGGATCTGCGGCCCTCGGCGGTCATCACGGGTGGCCTGTTCGCGCTGATCCCGGGGCGGGCGCTGGTGGCGGCCGTGCAGGACGGTCTGACCGGTTTCTACATCACGGCCTCGGCCCGGCTCCTGGAGGTCGGGTACTTCTTCGTGGCGATCGTGGTGGGTGTGCTGTCGGTGCTGTACGTGGCCGTGCAGTTCGACGCGCAGCTCAGTCCGGACGGTGCGCTCAGTCCGGTCGAGCGGCCGGTGGTGCAGATCCTGGCGTCGATGGTGCTGTGTGCGACGTTCGCGATTCTGCTGCAGCAGTCGCGGGACACGGTGCTGTTCGCGACGTTGAACGGCGGGGTGGCGTGGGTGATCTACGCGTCGATCGCGGTGACGGCGGACGGCTCGGCGGTGATGGCGACGGCGGTGGCGGCGGGCCTGGTGGGTCTGTTCGGGCAGCTGATCGCCCGGTACCACCACACGTCGTCCCTGCCGTACGTGACGGCGGCGATCGGGCCGCTGCTGCCGGGTTCGGCGACGTACTTCGGTGTGCTCGCGATCGCCCAGAACAACCTGGACCAGGGCTTCGCCTCCTTGGCGAAGGCGGCGGCCCTGGCCCTGGCGATCGCGATCGGCGTGAACCTGGGTGGCGAGCTGGCCCGGCTCTTCATGCAGGCCCCGGGCGCGGCGGCGGCCCGCCGCGCGGCGAAGCGGACGCGAGGCTTCTAGCGCTTGGCGTGGCGGCCGCGCTCGGTGGGGGTGTCGTGGTCGTCGTCGGCCTGGGCGCGGGCGGCCTTCTTGGAGTGGGAGCGGGCGCGGAGGTACTCGATCACGATCGGGACCACGGAGATCGCCACGATCAGGATGAGGATCGCCTCGATGTGCTGATGCACGAAGTCGATCTTGCCGAGCGAGGCGCCGAGCAGGGTCACGCCCGCGCCCCACAGCACGCCGCCGATGATGTTGAACGTGATGAACGAGCGGTAGTTCATCCGGCTCACACCGGCGATGATCGGCGTGAACGTGCGCACGATCGGCACGAAGCGGGCCAGGATCAGCGACTTCGGGCCGTGCTTCTCGAAGAACTCGTGCGCCTTCTCCACGTTCTCCTGCTTGAAGAGCTTGGAGTCGGGGCGCTTGAAGAGGGCCGGGCCGACCTTGCGGCCGAAGAGGTAGCCGACCTGGTCGCCGATGATCGCGGCGAGCACGATCAGGGTGCAGACGATCCAGAGCGGGGTGTCCAGCTTGCCGGTGGTGACCAGCAGGCCGGTGGTGAAGAGCAGCGAGTCGCCGGGCAGGAAGAACCCGATGAGCAGGCCGGACTCGGCGAAGACGATGACGAGGACACCGATCAGGCCGAAGGTCTGGATCAGATAGTCCGGGTCGAGCCAGCTCGGTCCGAGGGCAAGCGTGTTCACGGGTTCCGGGCTCCTGCGGTTGAGGGGGGCGGGGGACGGCTGCCCCAAAGTATCAACGCTTTCTTACGGCGCGGGGTTCCACGGGGGCTCCCTCCGGGCCTCTCCGGGGTGCGAGCGGGGGCGGCCGGCCCGAGGCTGGGGCCAGGAGGTGGATGCGTATGGGCATCGAGGAGTACGGAGGCGGTCAGGGACCGGAATCCGACGTGCTGGTCGTCACGACGAACGACGTTCCCGGCTACGAGGTCCGGCAGGTGATCGGCGAGGTCTTCGGGCTGACGGTGCGCTCGCGGCATCTGGGCAGCCAGATCGGCGCGGGGCTGAAGTCGATGGTCGGCGGGGAGCTGAAGGGTCTGACGAAGACCCTGGTGGAGACCCGCAACCAGGCGATGGAGCGGCTGGTGGAGCAGGCGCGGGCGCGGGGCGCGAACGCGGTCCTGATGTTCCGGTTCGACGTGACGGAGGCGGCGGACGTGGGGACGGAGGTCTGCGCGTACGGGACGGCAGCGGTGGTCGCTCCCCGGAGCTGAAGGCGGAAACGCCCTGATTTCGGGATGTTCTGCGGCATTTGCGCACTTATGGTGAGCCGGTGGTCACTGACAGCCCCTCGTCCGCGCCGCTGCCCCGCTCCTCCGAGACCCCGCTGCGTGTCCTGACGCCGCAGATCCTGCCCGCCCTCGTGGTGGGGGTGGGGGCGGCTCTGCTCTTCCTCGGGATCAGCGTGGTCTCCGAGGAGTTCCAACACGTGCTGTGGGAGACGCTTCCGGACGCCCTGGGCATCGGCGGCTTCTCGTCCCTCTGGATGATCGTCATGCTCACCGCGACCGGTGTCGCGGTCGGCCTCGTCGTCTGGAAGGTGCCCGGGCACGCGGGCCCGGATCCCGCCACCACCGATCTCGCCGGCGCCCCGATCGCGCCCACCGTCGTCCCCGGGCTGCTGCTGGCGAGCACGCTGACGCTGGCCGGCGGGGTCAGCCTCGGCCCGGAGAACCCGATCATCGCGGCCAATGTCGCGCTCGCCTACTGGCTCGGCCGCAAGGCCCAGCCGGCGGTGCCCGGGGCGATGTGGGTCTCGCTCGCCTCCGCGGCCACCATCGGCGCCCTCTTCGGCACCCCGGTGGCCGCCGCGCTGGTCATCTCCGAGGCCCTCGTCCACCAGACGGGCGGGCGGGGTTCGCTGTGGGACCGGCTCTTCGCCCCACTGGTCGCCGCCGGTGCGGGGGCCATGACCACCACCCTGCTCGCCCACCCCAGCTTCGATATGTCGCTCCCCGAGCTGACCGACCCGGGATGGGGCGATCTGCTCGCCGCGATGACCGTCGCGCCCGCCGCGGCCCTCTTCGGCCTCCTCGCCTGCTACGGCTTCCCCCTTGTCCACCGTCTCTTCAAGCGGCTGCGGCATCCGATGCTGATCCTGCCGGCCGGCGGCCTGGTCCTCGGTCTGCTGGGCGTGCTCGGCGGGCCTCTGACGCTCTTCAAGGGGCTGGAGGAGATCAAGGAGCTGTCCTCCGGCCTCGGCGGATGGTCGTCGGCCGAGCTGGCCAGGATGGCCGTGGTCAAGCTCGCCGCCCTGCTGGTCGCCGCCTCGTGCGGTTTCGTGGGCGGCCGGATCTTCCCGGCCGTGTTCATCGGGGCCGCCTTCGGTCTGCTGGCCCAGGCCCTCGTCCCCGAGATCCACCCGGCCGTCGCCGTCTCCTCCGCCGTGCTCGGCGTCCTGCTCGCGACCACCCGGCAGGGCTGGGTGAGCCTCTTCGTCGCCGCCGTCCTCGCCTCCTCGCCCACGATGCTCGCCCTCCTCTGTCTGGCCTCCCTGCCCGCCTGGCTGGTCGTCACCGGCCGCCCCCAGCTCGAACTGGACGCGTCCGGCGCCTCCCTGCGCTGAGCGCCCCCGGAAGGAGTCCCCATGCCGCTGCACAAGGGTCCCGACGCGCCCGAGCCCGACCGGCGTCTCGCCCTCAACCCGTTCTTCGGCGAGGCCAACCCGGTCGGCGGCATGACCGACGCGCCTCCGCGTCACCGGCTCCCCGACGGCCCGCTGCCGCCCATGACCGCCTATCAGCTGGTCCACGACGAGCTGATGCTCGACGGCAACTCCCGGCTCAACCTCGCCACCTTCGTCACCACCTGGATGGAGACCCAGGCCGGCGTCCTGATGGCCGAGTGCCGCGACAAGAACATGATCGACAAGGATGAGTACCCGCGCACCGCCGAACTGGAGCGCCGCTGCGTGGCCATGCTCGCCCACCTCTGGAACGCCCCCTCCCCCGCGGCCGCCGTCGGCTGCTCCACCACCGGCTCCAGCGAGGCGTGCATGCTCGCCGGCATGGCCCTCAAGCGCCGCTGGGCCAAGAGGAACGCCGACCGCTACCCGAGCAGCGCCCGGCCCAATCTGGTGATGGGCATCAACGTCCAGGTCTGCTGGGAGAAGTTCTGCGCCTTCTGGGAGGTCGAGCCCCGGCTCGTGCCCATGGAGGGCGACCGCTTCCATCTGGACCCGCAGGCGGCCGCCGCGCTCTGCGACGAGAACACCATCGGTGTCGTCGCCGTGCTCGGCTCGACCTTCGACGGCTCCTACGAACCCGTCGCCGAGATCTGCGCCGCCCTCGACGCCCTCCAGGAACGGACCGGCCTCGACATCCCCGTCCATGTGGACGGCGCCTCCGGCGCGATGGTCGCCCCCTTCGTGGACGAAGACCTGGTCTGGGACTTCCGGCTGCCCCGGGTCTCCTCGATCAACACCTCCGGTCACAAGTACGGACTCGTCTATCCGGGCGTCGGCTGGGCGCTGTGGCGCTCGCCCGCCGAGCTCCCCGAGGAACTCGTCTTCCGGGTCAACTACCTGGGGGGCGACATGCCCACCTTCGCCCTCAACTTCTCCCGGCCCGGCGCCCAGGTCGTCGCGCAGTACTACACGTTCCTGCGGCTCGGCCGGGAGGGCTACCGGGCGGTGCAGCAGACCACCCGGGACGTCGCCCGCGGACTCGCCGAACGGATCGAGGCCATGGGCGACTTCCACCTCCTCACCCGGGGCGACCAACTGCCCGTCTTCGCGTTCACCACCGCCCCCGACGTCACCCGCTTCGACGTCTTCGACGTCTCGCGGCGGCTGCGGGAGCGCGGCTGGCTCGTCCCCGCCTACACCTTCCCGGCCAACCGGGAGGACCTGTCCGTGCTGCGTGTGGTCTGCCGCAACGGCTTCTCGGCGGACCTGGCGGGGCTCCTGATCGAGGACCTGGCACGGCTTCTGCCGGAACTGCGGATGCAGCCGGGTCCCTTGAGCCATGACAGGCAGGCCGCGACCTCCTTCCACCACTGAGCCCGGCGGACCGCCCTCAGGACTCCTCGTCCTCGCAGGCGAGGCGGAACTCCGCCCAGCGCACCCCGTCGGCCGATATGTCGTACAGACACGTGGTTCCCTGACGGAGCAGCCCGATGGGGGTGCGGCGGGTGAAGCGGGAGCCCTCGCCCGTGGGGCGGAAGCTGCGGCCGCCGTCGGTGCTGGCGTACTCCCGGTCCTCGGCGCCGATCACCACCCTGCCGCCCGGGCCCGCGATCGGGAGCCCCTGCAGCGTGCGCGGCTCCAGCATCGGCCCGGTCGTCCACATCCGCTCCCACGTGCGGCCGCCGTCCAGCGAGCGGTGCAGCGCCCGCAGGGGGTTCTTGACGGGTTCGCCGCCCTTCAGCTCCCCCATCTCCGCCGCGTACACGGCGTCCGGTCCGACCACGACCGTCGTGTGCCGGCCGGGGGCGGTGGTGGGGCTCGGCAGCCGGCTCGGCGTCCAGCTGCGTCCCGCGTCCCGCGACACGGCGACGGCCGAGCGTCCCGTGACCGGATCGGTGCCCGAGACCCACCAGGAGCCGTCGGGCTCCGCCCGCTCGGCCGGCCTCGGGTGCGCGCCGAGCAGCGGCCCGCGGGCCAGCGCCCGTCGCCGGCCGTCCTGCGGGGAGACCACGACGAGCCGCTCCTGGGCGCAGTCGTCCCCCTGCGATCCGGCGGGCCGCGCGCAGTCGGTGGTGAGGACGGCGCCGGCCGGTATCTCCAGAGCCGTGCCGACCGTCTTCAGGTCGCCCTGGCGCCAGCTCCGCCCGCCGTCCCGGGTGAACCAGGTCCGCCGCGCCTCCGGCTCGGCGCCGCCCTCCTCGATCAGGGCGCGCCCCGGACCGAGCACCAGCAGGCTCGACGAGACGCCGACCCCGCCCCGGGTCTCGGGCAGCGGAGACCTGCGCATCGTCCACTCCTTCGCGCCCCGGTCGAGGACGGCCACGTGCTGCCGGCAGAAGCCGTTGGCCGGGACCCTCTCGTCCTCGACGCAGGAGGCGAGCAGGGTGAACCCACTGCCGTCGGCGGCGAACCCCACGCTGTGCGACCAGCCGGGCAGCTCCGGCGCGGACGGTATCCGCGGCGGCGGGGCGACCGGAGCACCCGAAGACCCGGCAGCCCCGGCACCCGGAGACCCCGGAGAACCCCGCGAGCCCGAAGACCCCGCCCCCGTCCCCGCCCCCGCCCCCGTACAAGCCGTCAACACCAGCGCCACGACGGCGCCGACCACTCCGTAGAGCTTGCGCATCGCCCGTCCCCCCGCCCTTCGCCCGGTCCGCGGTGAACCGTCTGCCTTAGTTACACCGCTCGGCCGCTCGGGGTTCCCACCACGCTCCCCTCACCTTCCCCTACGCGCTCAGCCGCCTGAACTTCCGTACCGCCAGCGGGAAGAAGACCGCGAGCAGCACCAGCGGCCACACCACCGCCGCCATCACGTGCCCCGGCTCGCCGCCCGGGTTGCCGAAGAGGTCCCGTACCGCCGTCGCCGTCGCCGACATCGGGTTCCACTCCACGGCCGTGCCCAGCCACCCCGGCATGGACTCGGGCGAGGCGAACGCGTTGGAGAGGAAGCCGAGCGGCCAGACCAGGATCTGGACGGCCTGCACCAGCTCCGCCCGGCCCGCGACGAGCGCCAGGAAGATGCCGATCCAGAGCATCGCGAAGCGCAGCAGGAGCAGCAGCCCCACGGCCCCCAGGAAGCCCCCGAAACCGCCGTGCACCCGCCAGCCGATCGCGTACCCCACGCCGATCATCAGCAGCAGTCCGGCCGCGGACTGGAGCATGTCGGCGACCGAACGCCCCACGAGCACCGCGCCGTCGGCCATCGGCATCGAGCGGAAGCGGTCGATCACACCCTTGTCGAGGTCCCGCGTGACGGCCGTCATCGTGCCTTCGAGGCCGAAGACCATGGTGAGCGTGAGCATGCCCGGTACGAGGAAGTCGACGTACGCGCCCTCGATCTCCCGCCCTCCGCCGACGAGGTAGCCGAACATCAGCAGCATCATGATCGGGAAGATCAGTCCGACGACCACCTGGACCGGCTGCCGCGCCCAGTGCGCCAGCTCCCGCCGGGTCATGGTCCAGCAGTCGCTCATCACATACGCCGCGCTCACGCCGCCACCTCCTTCTCACGATCGGTCAGGTGCAGGAAGACCTCGTCGAGGGTCGGGCGGCGCAGGGCGATGTCCTCCGCCTCGATCCCGGCCGCTTCCAGGGCCCGTACGGTCTCGGCCAGCGCCGCCATCCGGTCCGTCACCGGGGCGCTGATCCGGCGCCGGTCCTTGTCGACGACCGCCTCGGAGCCGAGGGCCGGCAGCAGCCGTGCCGCCTCGTCCAGCCGCCGCCCGTCCCGCAGGACGACGTCGATGCGGTCCCCGCCGACCCTCGCCTTCAGCTCGTCGGCCGTGCCGTCGGCGACGACCCGGCCGCGGTCGACGACCGAGATCCGGTCGGCGAGCTGGTCGGCCTCCTCCAGGTACTGCGTGGTCAGCAGGACGGTCGTCCCTCCGCCGACGAGCGAGCGCACCGACTCCCACACCTCGCCCCGGCCGCGCGGGTCGAGCCCGGTCGTGGGCTCGTCGAGGAACAGCACGTCCGGCTCGGTGACCAGCGAGGCCGCGAGGTCGAGCCGGCGTCGCATCCCGCCGCTGTACTGCTTGACGGGCTTGCGGCCGGTGTCCGCGAGCCCGAAGCGCTCCAGGAGTTCGTCGGCCCGCGCGCCGGCCCGCCGGGCGCCCAGGTGGTGGAGCCGCCCGAACATCTCCAGGTTCTGCCGGCCGCCGAGCTCCTCGTCGACGGCCGCGTGCTGACCGAGCAGCCCGATCCTGCGCCGCACGTCGGCGGCCCGGGTCCGGACGTCGAAGCCGGCCACCCGCACCAGGCCCTCGTCGTGCCGCAGCAGCGTGGCCAGGATCCGCACCGTCGTGGTCTTGCCCGCGCCGTTGGGGCCGAGCACCCCGTGCACCGTGCCGGCGCCCACGACCAGGTCGAGACCGTCGAGCGCCTGCTTGTCCCCGTACCGTTTCCGCGCGCCTTCGACGACGATCGCGTCAGTCATCCCGCTCCTCCCGTCGGGCCTCACGGCCCGGTAGTCAAATTTGACCACCGCCGAACGTATGCCCGCCCTCGCCATTAGTCAAACTTGATTAATCCCGATACTCGTCCGGCGTCCCCGTCGCGAACGGGTTCTCCTCGCCCTCGGCGAGCACGCCCACGAAGGGCTCCCCGCCCTCACCGGCGAAGGAGTACGCACCGGCCTCGATCCGCTCGATCAGATCGAGTGTCCACTCCTTGCCCGCGTCCGCCGAGTGCACCCAGAGGTGCATGATCTCGCCGATGTGCCCGAGCTGCTGCGGGCCGCCCTCGGGGGTGTAGTACGAGGTGACGGCCGCCCGCCACTCGTCCAGCGCCCGCACCCGTCGCCGCAGCAGCTCCACGACCTCCGCCCGCGGGAGGTCCACGATGAACCCGATCCCCGCCGACAGGACGTCCATCTTCTGGTCGTACGTGGTCAGCGCCTCGCGCAGCAGCGCGAAGTACTCCTCCGTACCCTTCTCGGTCACCTCGTACTCGGTCCGCGGCGGGCCGCCCGCCGTGCTCGGCGCGATCTCGTACGCGTGCAGCAGGCCTTGCTTGGCCATCTGCTTGAGCGCGTGGTAGATCGAGCCGGGCTTGGCGCTGGACCACTCGTGCGCGCCCCAGAACTCCAGGTCGTTACGGACCTGGTAGCCGTGGGCGCGGCCGTGCTGCTTCACCGCGCCCAGGACGAGGAGCCGGATCGCCGACATCCCCACCACCTCCCTCGTCAATTTTGACTAGGGTACGAGGCGTACGAGGCGTACGAGGCACACGCGGCGCCACAGGGTCAACCCCGCTGCTCCCGGGCGATCAGCGAGAACGAGTCCTGGCCGTCCAGGGACTCCCGGATGATGTCCGCGTGCCCGGCGTGCCGGCCCATCTCCTGGACGAGGTGGAGCAGCATCCACCGCACCGAGACCCGCCCGTCCTTCGGGAACCAGGGCGCCGACGGCAGCGGGAAGGTGTCGTCCAGGCTCGGCACCTCCCGGACGAACTCCTCGGTCTCCTTCTGGACGCCCTCCCAGAAGGTCAGCACCTGCGGGATCGTCTCCTCGTCCGTCAGCCGGAAGGCCTCGCCCCAGGTCTCGCGGGTGCGCTGCCGCTCGTTCGGCCGCTGCTGCGCCAGGCGCAGCCAATTCAGCTCGACCTCCGCGACATGCTTGATCAGACCGGACAGGCTGAGCTCGCTCGCGCTGGGGCGGCTCGCCGCCTGCTCCTCCGTCAGCCCGAGGACCGCGCGCCGGAGGGCGGCCCGCTGGGCCTCGACGAAGTTGAGGAACGCTCCGCGCTCGTCACCCTGGGCCTCCGCGGGAACAAGAGCAACCATGGTCGTCCGCCTTTCATGTCTGAACGAAGGATGGGTGCCGGAGGGCCTTCGCCCTTTCCGACACCCATCACGTTACGAACCGTGTAGGACAGTTGCTGTCCTAGAAGGGGAACCGGCTCCGGCCGTGCTGGATCGAGATCCACTTCTGGGTCGTGAAGGCGTCGATCATCGCGTCGCCGTTCAGCCGGCCGATACCGGAGTGCTTCTCGCCACCGAACGGCACGATCGGCTCGTCGGCCACCGTGCCGTCGTTGATGTGGATCATGCCGGTGTGGATGCGCTGGGCGACCCGT
Source organism: Streptomyces sp. NPDC003035 (assembly GCF_042888285.1). Taxonomy (NCBI): domain Bacteria; kingdom Bacillati; phylum Actinomycetota; class Actinomycetes; order Kitasatosporales; family Streptomycetaceae; genus Streptomyces; species Streptomyces sp. NPDC003035. The sequence goes on from NZ_JBIAPJ010000004.1 coordinate 84,561, forward strand.
ACACCGCGCTCGATGTCACCGGTGTGGACGGCGCCGCTCAGGCCGTACGGCGTGTCGTTGGCGATCCGTACCGCTTCCTCCTCGCCGTCGAAGGGCACGATGAGGGCCACCGGGCCGAAGATCTCCTGGCTCAGCACGGGCGCGTCGGCCGCGAGGCCGGTCAGGACCGACGGGGAGACGACGTTGCCGTCCGCCGAGCCGTGCAGCAGGGCCGTCGCGCCTCCCGCCACCGCCTGCTCGACGACGGCCGACACCGACTCCGCCTGCTGGGAGTTGATGAGCGGGCCGATGTGCGTGGCGGGGTCGGCCGGGTCGCCGACGCGCAGCGTCTTCACCTTGGCGACGAACTTCTCGGTGAACTCCGCCTCCAGGGTGCGGTCCACCAGGATCCGGTTGGCGGCCATGCACACCTGGCCCTGGTGCACGAAGCGGCTGAAGACGGCCGCGTCCACCGCGTAGTCGACGTCGGCGTCCTCGAGGACGATCAGCGCGCTGTTGCCGCCGAGTTCGAGGACGGCGTGCTTGAAGTTCTGCGCGCAGACGGTGGCGACGTGGCGGCCGACCTTGTCGGATCCGGTGAAGGAGATGACCTTCGGGACGGGGTGGGTCAGCAGCGCGTCGCCGATCTCGGCGATGTCGGTGACGACGACGTTCAGGAGCCCGGCCGGCAGTCCGGCGTCCTCCAGCACCTTCGCGACGAGCGTGCCGCCGCAGATCGGCGTGTTCTGGTGCGGCTTGAGCACGACCGCGTTGCCGAGCGCGAGCGCCGGGGCGACCGACTTGAACGACAGGAGGAAGGGGAAGTTGAAGGGGGAGATGACACCGACGACGCCGACCGGGAGTCGGTAGACGCGGTTCTCCTTGCCGTCGACCGGGGAGGGCAGGATCCGGCCCTCGGGGCGCAGCGCCAGCTGGATGGCCTCGCGCAGGAACTCCTTGGCGAGGTGCAGCTCGAAAGCCGCCTTCAGGCGCGTACCGCCGAGCTCCGCGACGATCGTGTCGCCGATCTCCTGCTCGCGCTCCTCGACGATCCGCAGGGCACGCTCGAAGACGAGCCGCCGGGTGTACGGGTTCGTCGCGGCCCACTCGCGCTGGGCGCGCTCGGCTGCGCGGTAGGCGCGGTCGACCTCGTCGGCGGTGGCGACGGTGATCGAGGCGAGCTTCTCCCCGGTGTAGGGGTTGAAGTCGATGATGTCCCACGAGCCGCTGCCGGGCTTCCACTCGCCGTCGATGTACTGGTGGGCCAGGTCGGTGAAGTAGGACATGTACGAGACCCCTTAACCCGCGGTGGCGGACTCTGTGGCGACGGTGACCAAGGTGACGACTGACGTCCGACGCCTCACGTCTGACGTCTGATGCCACGTCATCGTACTGACGTCCTACGAGAGTTGAAGGAGCCCGCGGAGAAGATCGCGACTTTCGGCCGGATCGGGACTGTCCTGGCGCAGCCGCTCCATCACGCGCGCGTACTGGGCGACTTCCTCGCGCTTGTCGAGGTAGAGGGCGCTGGTCAGCTGCTCCAGGTAGACGACGTCGGAGAGGTCGGACTCCGGGAAGCTCAGCATCGTGAACGCGCCGCTCTCGCCGGCGTGCCCGCCGTAGCTGAACGGCATGACCTGGAGCGCCACGTTGGGGTGCTCGGAGATCTCGATCAGATGCCGCAACTGCCCCTGCATCACGGACCGGTCGCCGTACGGACGGCGCAGCGCGGCCTCGTCGAGGACGGCGTGGAACATCGGCGCGTTCTCGGAGACGAGGACCTTCTGGCGCTCCAGGCGCAGCGCGACGCGGCGCTCGATCTCGGCGCGCGGGGCGCCGGGCATACCGCGGGTGACGACGGCATGTGCGTACGCCTCGGTCTGCAACAGGCCGTGGACGAACTGGACTTCGTAGACGCGGATGAGGGAGGCGGCGCCCTCCAGGCCGATGTACGTCTGGAACCAGCCGGGCAGCACATCACCGAAACTGTGCCACCACCCGGCCACGTTGGCCTCGCGGGCGAGCCCGAGGAGCGAGCCGCGCTCGGCCTCGTCACTGACGCCGTAGAGCGTGAGCAGATCCTCGACGTCCCTGGCCTTGAAGCTCACCCGTCCCAACTCCATGCGGCTGATCTTGGATTCGGACGCGCGGATCGAATAGCCGGCCGCCTCGCGGGTGATGCCGCGCGATTCGCGCAGCCGCCTCAGCTGCGAACCCAGCAGGATGCGCCGCACGACGCTCCCGCTCGCTCCGCTCGATTCGACTGCGGTCACGGCTCCAGCCTCTCCTTCGCGGTCTCGGGCCCCCGGATTCTGCCACTAAACGCTTCAGCCCGTACACATCCGATTACGCAAAGGCGGCATGTTCAGGGCGACTTGCTGATCAAGGCGAAAGTAGGCGGCAGAAGATATGCACAGAATCGGCGCGGGGAGGGACAGGTCCGGCGCGTGCACGTGCATCTGCCCTTGCATCCCTTGGTCGCATTCGGAACCATGGACCCCGCGCAGCTGCGTACTCGTTCGTGTTGTCGCACCACAGACGCGATTCCCGGGAGTGCCTCGCATGGGGACGAATGGATCGACCATGCTCGAGCCGTTGCGGCAGGGGCTTCCGCCGATCGACGCCGCTGCCGTCTCCAGCTCCGCCTCCTGCGCCCTTCCGCCGCGCTACGAAGCGGTGCGCGGCGCACGGAAGTTCACGCAGTCGACCCTCGCGCAGTGGGAGCTGACCGAACGTTTCGACGACGTCGCCCTGGTCGTCTCCGAACTCGTCACCAACGCCCTGCGTCACGCGCTGCCGTCGGGCACCTCTCAGGACGAGGACGGCCGGCACGCACCCCCGGTCCGCCTGCACCTGATGCGCTGGACGAGCCGACTGGTGTGCGCGGTGCGCGATCCGAGCCACCGGAGCCCGGAGGCGCGCGACGGGGACGAGGACTTCGCCGCGGAGTCCGGGCGGGGTCTGTTCCTGGTCGATTCCTTCAGCGACGGCTGGGGATGGCACCCGCTGGCCGGGACGCTCCAGGGCAAGGTGGTCTGGGCGCTGTTCCGGCTCGGGCCGGAGTGAGGCGTGTACGCGGGAAGGGCCCCGGCGCGGATGCCGGGGCCCTTCGTTCCCTCGTCCGTGCGCGGTCGGCACACGTCACACCAGGTGGTCGAACTCCCCGTCCTTGACCCCGAGCAGCAGCGCCTCTATCTCGGCGGGCGTGTACACCAGGGCGGGACCGTCGGGGTGGCGCGAATTGCGTACGGCAACGTTGCCACCGGGCAGCTTGGCGAACTCCACGCACGACCCCTGGGAGTTGCTGTGCCGACTCTTCTGCCACACGACACCGCGAAGCTCCGTGGCCGCCATGCCGTTGTACGCGTGATGCGCATGATGCACTGGTAGCTCCCCGAGATGCCTGGTGCAGGTGTCAACTTCCTCGGATCATAGCTGCGTTCATTTGCCCATGCATGAGCAGATGCACGTGCACGCGGCGTGGCGTAGTGACTACGCGACTCCGTGCACTCAGCGCGCTACCGACGAGTAAGGCAAGAGTGCCATCTCCCGGGCGTTCTTGACGGCACGGGCGATCTGCCGCTGCTGCTGGGCGCTCACCCGTGTCACCCTACGGCTCCGAATCTTCCCCCGGTCGGAGATGAACTTCCGCAGCAGATCGGTGTCCTTGTAGTCGATGTACGTGATGCCGTCGCGGTCCAGCGGGTTCGGGCGCGGCTTGGCGGGCTTGCGGGGGGACTTGGGGGGCACGGGTCAGACCTCCAGAAGGTTGTCGAAGGCGGGCGGGAGCTGTTTCCAGGCCTCGCGCCCGGCGGCGTACTCGGCGTCGGTGAGCAGGCAGGAGTCGAGGACCTCGGCCAGGCCCTCGCGGTCCAGGCCGGGTGAGGTGAAGACCAGGTGCTGGCAGCGGTCGCCGTGCTCCGGGTGCCAGTCCAGGGCGGCGGCCGCCCGGCGGATCGGCGGGACCATCTCCCACGCGGCGTCGGGCAGCGAGGCCAGCCACGGGCCGACGCTCTCGACACAGAGCGCGCCTCCTGCGGCGTCCCAGTGGAGCAGGGTGTCGGGCCTGTCGGCGAGCCAGAACCGGCCGCGGCTGCGGGCCGCGGCGCAGGTCAGGTCCTCCAGGGCCGCGTACAGCCGCTCGGGGTGGAAGGGGCGCGTGTGGTGCCAGACGAAGGTGGCGACCCCGCTCTGGTCGGCCTCCTGGGGAAGCAGCGCGCAGGCCGGGTGCTGGGCGGCCGCGGCGGCCTCGACGTCGAAGCCGCCGAGCGCGGCGGAGGCCAGCTCCGTACCGGAATCGACGGGGACCTGCCGGGCGGTGGGGTGGAGCTGGGCGAGGAGCGCGCGGTCCTCGTCGTCGGCGTCGGGGCTGTCCACGACGGCCAGCACGGGCGCGTACTCCAGCTGGCGCGCCCAGGTGTCGGCGACGGTCCGCTGGTCGGTGGCCGCGGCGGCGAGCCCCGCGTCCGCGAGGTCGTCGCCGTTGCCGAGGTAGGGCAGGACCAGGGCCGGGTCGACGGCGGTCAGCACGGCGGTGAGTCGGAGCCCGGCCGCGGCGACGACCTCGGCCATCGCCTTGGGTTCGACCGAGTCCCAGAGCTCGACGACGGCGAGCCGGGTCAGTCCGGCATCGGCGAGCCGCTCCAGCTCGGGGACGAGGTCCTCGCGCAGGGCGCAGCAGGCGCAGTCGTTGACGAGCGGGGTCTCGTCGGTGGACAGGACACCGGTGGCGTCGCGGACGGTACGGGCGACCGTCCCCGTCTCCGGGGCCGTCGCGAGGTCGTGATGGAGCGCGACGCTGCCGGGGACGGTGGCGAGGAGCCGGTCCACGGCGGCGCGGCGGGCGTCGGAGTGGAGCCCTCCGACCAGGGCGACGGAGAGGCCTGCGGTCATCAGCGAGCCTCGCGCCGTCCGTAACGCTTCTCGAAGCGCTCCACCCGGCCGGCGGTGTCGAGGACGCGCGCGGTGCCGGTGTAGAAGGGGTGGCTCGCGGAGGAGATCTCGACGTCGACGACCGGGTAGGTGTTGCCGTCCTCCCACTCGACCGTCTTCTCGCTGGTCAGCGTGGAGCGGGTGAGGAAGGCGAAGCCGCCGGCCTTGTCGCGGAAGACGATCGGGCCGTACGGGGGGTGGATGTCGTGCTGCATCGGGTGCTCAGCGCTCCTCTCGGAAGTCGACGTGACGGCCGACGACCGGGTCGTACTTGCGCAGGGTGAGGCGGTCGGGGTCGTTCCGGCGGTTCTTGCGGGTGACGTAGGTGTAGCCGGTGCCGGCGGTGGACCGGAGCTTGATGATCGGGCGGAGTTCGTTGCGGGCCATGGTGTGTAGAGTAAATGAACATGGTTCCCATTACCAACAGCCGCCCGGAGAGGTAGGTCACCCTTGTCCGCCCACTGCCAGCTGACCGGCACACAGCCCGGATTCGGCAACCGCATCTCGCACTCGCACCGCCGTACGTCACGGCGCTTCGACCCGAACATCCAGAAGAAGCGCTACTGGCTGCCCAGCGAGGGCCGGTACGTCCGGCTGACGCTGAGCGCCCGCGCGATCAAGACCGTCGACACGATCGGGATCGAGGCCGCGGTGGCCCGGATCCGCGCGCGGGGGGTCAAGGTCTGATGGCGAAGAAGAGCAAGATCGCGCGCAACGAACGGCGGAAGACCGTCGTGGAGCGGTACGCCGAACGGCGGGCCGAGCTGAAGGAGATCATCCGCAGGCCGTCCACCCCGGAGGCCGAACGCGAGGCGGCGATGCGGGAGTTGCGGCGGCAGCCGCGGGACGCGAGCGCCACCCGGGTACGCAACCGGGACGCGGTGGACGGCCGGCCGCGCGGGCACCTGCGGAAGTTCGGCATCTCGCGCGTACGGCTGCGGGAGCAGGCGCACGCCGGGTTCCTGCCGGGGGTGCGCAAGGCATCCTGGTAGCGAAGGCGGCGGGCCGGGGGGCTTCCAGGCTTCGCGGGACGTCAGGGCTTCGCGGGGCCGTTCTCTTGGGAGAGCGCCTCGGAGAGCGCGTCCAGGGCTTCGAGCAGCAGGGGCGCGCTCTTGCGGAGGAGGGGCTCCTCGGGTGGTTCCCAGGTGGCGAGCGTCGTCCGTACGTCGTCCCAGTCCGGCACCTTCCGCTCCCGTACGGACTTCGCGCCCCGCTCCGTCGCCCGGCGCAGCGCCTCGGCGAGCGTCGCGGCGGCGGGCACGGGCGGGGCGCCGCGCTCCGGCAGGTGTGCCTCCATGAGCATGGCGACCCTGCCGAGCTGGGCGAGGGCGTGCCCGGCGTCGTCCGCCGCCGCGCGCGAAAGACCCCGGTGGCGCACCGGCTCGTGGGTCGCCCGGTCCAGCGCCTCCTGCCAGGCGATCCGGGCCGTCCGGGTGTCGAGCAGCGCCTCGCGGACGTCCGGGCAGGACGAGCCTGCCGGATCGGCGTAGTGGGCGACGACGGAAGCGGCGTAACGGCCGTCGGCCACCAGCCAGTCGGCGAGCCGACCGCGCAGCCGGGGCGTCTCCCAGGCCGGGTAGACGGCGTACGCGAGCATGGCGAGGACCCCGCCGAGGAGCGTCAGGACCACGCGCTCGAAGACGGTCTGCGTCCACTCCGAACCGCCCATGCCGAGCAGGAACACGACGTAGGCGGCGACGCAGACCTGGCTGACGGCGTACCCCGTGCGCATCAGCAGGTACATCCCGAAGGCGCACAGGACGGAGAGCGCCGCGGAGAAGTACATGTCGGGGTGCGCGCCCTGGACGACGCCGGTGGCCAGCGCGACGCCGACGAGCGTGCCGCCGAAGCGGGCCACGGAACGGGCGTACGTCTGTGAGAAGTCCGGGCGCATGACCATCACGGAGGCCATCGGGGCCCAGTAGCCGTGGCCCAGGGGGAGCGCGGAGCCGAGGACGTAACCGGCGGCGGTGACCGTGGTGACGCGGACGGCGTGGCGCAGGATCGGCGAGTCGCGGCGCAGTTCGGCACGCATGCGGGCCGCGACGACGGGCGTGAGACGCAGGAGGCTGGGGCGGGAGCGGGCGTCGGCGGCGGTCTCGGTGCGGGGTTCGGCGGTCTCGACGACGTCGTCGAGGAGCGCGGCGAGGCGGACGGCGGCCCGGCGGGGAGGGCCGCTGAGGATCGCGCCGGTGTCGGGGGTGCGGAGGGCGGCGAGGGCGGCGGGCGGGAGGTCGACGGGTTCGCCGTGCCGGATCGCGTGGGCGGCGGCGTCGAGTACGGCTCCGGCGGCCGCGAGCAGCTCGCGGACGCGGTCGCGTTCGGGCCCCTCGGCGGAGGCGCCGACGGCCGGGTCGGCGAGGGAGGCGAGCACGGGACGGATCCGCTCGGCGAGGGCGCGGGCGCCGTGCAGCTCGGCGGGGCGGCGCCGGGCCTGGCGGGCGGTGACGGCGGCGGCGCTGCGGGCGGTCATGAGCGGGACGGGGTCGAAGGCGGCGGTCGGGTCCTGGCGCAGGCGCCGGGCGTAGTCCGCCTCGGCGGCGAGCGCGTCGGCGAGGGCGTCGCGCTGGGCGCCCCAGCGGCGGACGGGGAGCAGGACGACGAGGGCGGCCTGGACCAGCCCGCCGACGGCGATCATGGCGGCGTGGCCGGCCGCTTCGGCGACGGAGGTGGGGAGGGTGACGGTGACCAGCATCATCGCGACGTTGGAGGAGGCGATGATGCCGACCGTCGGGCCCGCGGTCCAGGCGAGGCCGGCGAGGAAGGTCCAGAGGGCGAGCAGACCGAGGAAGAGGGCGGGGTGGGCGCCGGCGTTCGTGACGTACCCGAGGAAGGTGGAGACGGCGAGGCTGGCGCCGGAGGCGAGGGCGAGGGTGGGGCGGGGACGCCAGGACCGCTGGAAGGTGGCGATGGCGGCCTGGAACGCGCCGAACGCGGAGGAGACGGCGACACCGGGTCCGAAGAGCGCGAGGGCGGCGCCGACGACGAGGGCGAGACCGAGGGCGGCGCGGGCGGCGACGAGGGGTTCGAGCCGCCGCCGCTCGACGGCGAGGCCCGCGCGGGTGGTGTCCTTCAGGGCGCGGAGCCAGCTCATGGGCCGAGCGTATCCACGAAGCGGGGCGTTTCGGTGCTTTCGGGGCCCTGCCCCCGCCGGTTGTGGGCAGGCGTTCCCCTGGGGCGCCGCCCCACCCCCCCTGCCCTCGTTGTGGGCAATCGTTCCGCATGGGGGTCCCCCAGGGCGAAGCCCTAGGGGGCGGAACGGGTGGGCACAACGCGACGGCGCCCTTGCCGGGCCCAGGCTCCCGGTGCCTGCGGTACCCGCGGGTGCGGCGCCGTCGTGGGTTGTGCCCACCCGTTCCGCCCCTGCGGAACAGTTGCCCACAACCGTGGGAGGGGTGAGGGCGGGCACCGGAACGCAGGGTCACTCCACCTCCGGGTGGCCCCTGCCCAGGCCCGCTCGGTCGGCGGCCGTCGTGCCGTGGGTCCAGCCCGCCTCGTCCCACATCGCGCGGACGCGCGTCGTGCGGGTCTCGGGGAAGAGTTCGTCCGTGCGTGAGGTGACCGCCACCTCGCGGGAGGCGAGCGCCGGGAGCAGGGTCGGGGTCTCCGACGCCACGCGGCGCGAGGTCGACGCCAGCCGGGCGCCCAGGCGGTTCGCGTAGGCGAGCAGGAAGGACTGCCGGAAGGACTTCGTACGCTTCCGGCCTCCCGCCCGCTGCTCCGCCTCCGCCCGCGTCATCGCCGCCGTGCCCTGGACCAGGAGCGAGGTGTACAGCAGCTCCACCGGATCCAGGTCGGCCTCGAAGCCGACGACCGTCGAGAAGCCGTACGCCTCGCTCCACACCGCCCGGCAGTGGTTCGCCGCCGCGACCGCGTCCAGCAGGATCGCCTTGGCCTGTTCGTACGGCGGCTCCACCCCGATCCGGATCGCCCCCGGGGTGTCCCCCGTCTGCGCCCGCGCCGCCAGGGCCGCCTCGTCGAGGCTGTGGCGGGCCATCAGCTCCTGCGCCTTGGCCGTCAGCGCCTCGGCCTCCTCCGGGTAGCCCGTCGCCTCCGCCTTCGCGAGCAGGGCCCGCACCCGCGTCAGCATCCGCGGCTCCCCCGCCACCGCGGCGGGCAGCGCGTCGCCCGGCACCGGGCCCACCGGTTCCAGGGACGGCAGCCGGACCAGCAGCCGGTACAGCTCCAGGGAGGTCGTCGCCGAGGAGAAGCGGTCCGCGCGGACGGGGGTGGTGTCCAGGTCGGCGAGCTGCGCCGCCCAGCGCGCCGGCAGGCGCTCGTAGCGCGCCGTCTCCGAAACGATCAGCCCGCCGAGGAGCCGCACGTGCTCCTCCGCCAGATCCCGCCGCACCAGCCGTACGACATCCGCCGGCTGCCAGCCCCGCTCCCACGCCCGCCGGACGAACTCCTCACCACGACGCGACAGTTCCGCGTCCGCCGCCCGGTCCGCCGCGAGCAGGGACGCCGCCGTGTCCAGGGCCGTGTCGTCGTCCGTGTACAGGGCCTCGAAGGCCTTCTCGACCGTACTCCTGGTCGTGCTCACGACTGCTTCGCGTCCCATTCCTCACGCGCCCGACCGATCACCGCACGGTGGTCGAGCGACCAGTCGATCAGCTGCTTGATCAGGTGGGTCATGCTGTGACCGGTCGCCGTCAGCGCGTACTCCACCTGCGGCGGCGTCGTCGGATACACCGTCCGCGTCACCAGCCCGTCCCGCTCCAGGCGGCGCAGGGTCAGGGTGAGCATCCGCTGCGAGATGCCGGTGACCAGCCGCTGCAGCTCCTTGAACCGCCGCGCCCCCGCCGCCAGTTCAACCACCACGTGCACGGTCCACTTGTCGCCGAGGCGGTCCTGCACATCCCGTACTCCGCACTCCTCCGCGCAACTCACCAGAGGCTCGGTGGTTACCTCCGTGTGCCCCTCGTACATGAATGTGCCTCCTTATGCGATCCGACCCGCCCCACCAGAATGATCCTCACCGAACACGATCACGAAATCAGGGGGAATCATGCTGCTCGTCACCGGTGTCTCCGGCGGTCTCGGCTCGCTTGTCGCGGAGCGTCTCGCCGGTCGCGACGGCGACGTCCTCCTCGGCACGCGCGCCGGACTGCCCGGCACCCGTCTCGTCGACTTCGACGACCCGGCCACCCTGCCGGACGCCTTCGCCGGGGTGGACACCCTGCTGCTGATCTCCGCCGGTTACGGAGAGGACGACACCGTCATCGCCCGTCACGAGGCCGCCATCTCCGCCGCCGAGCGGGCCGGGGTGGGCCACGTCGTCTACACCAGCCTCTCCGGCGACGGCGACCACCTCCCGTACGCCCTCGCGCACCGCTGGACCGAGCGGCGGCTCCAGCGGTCGACCGTCGAGTGGACCGTCCTGCGCAACGGCCTCTACGCCGAGTTCCTCACCTGGATCGCCACGCCCGACGCCGGCAACCGCATCACCGGCCCCCTCGGCGAGGGTCGGCTCGCCGCCGTCGCCCGCGAGGACCTCGCCGAGATCGCGGTCTCCGTCGCCACCGACCCGGCCCGGCACGCGGGCCGCACCTACGAGCTCGTCGGCGAACGCCCTCTCGGCGGCGCGGACCTGGCGGCCGCGCTCGGCGCCACGTACACCCCCGGCACGCTCGCCGAGGCGCGCACCGCGATCGCGGCCTCCGGGGCCATGGCCTTCCAGGTGCCGATGCTGACGGGGACGTACTCGGCCATCGCGCACGGCTTCATGGACGGCACGGGGGTGAAGAGCGACCTGCGGGATCTCCTTGGCCGCGAGCCGCTGGACGCGCTGGAGGTGTTCGTGGCGGCCGTACGGCAGGGCTAGCCGTACGGCAGGGCTAGCCGTACGGCGGGGGTAGGGCCAGGCATACCCCGCAGACGCCCTCCAGTGGTCGTGATCGGCGGTCGCGGAAACGGTTCGCTTGAGCCATGACCTCAACGGCCGTACGCCTCACCGACCTTCGCCGCCACCACCGCGACGTCCGCGCCCTCGACGGCGTCGACCTCGACTTCCGTGCCGGCACCTTCACCGCCGTCATGGGCCCCTCGGGGTCCGGCAAGTCCACGCTGCTGCAGTGCGCGGCCGGTCTGGACCGGCCGACCGGCGGGACGGTCGAGGTGGGCGGGGTCGCCCTGGAGGGACTGAGCGAGCGGCGCCTGACACTGCTGCGGCGGGACCGGATCGGATTCGTCTTCCAGTCGTTCAACCTGCTCCCCTCGCTCACCGCCGCGCAGAACGTGGCCCTGCCGCTGCGGCTCGCCGGACGCCGCCCGTCGCGTCGCGAGGTGCGGGAGGCGCTGGAACGGGTCGGGCTCGGCGGGCGGGAGAAGCACCGCCCCGGGGAGCTGTCCGGCGGACAGCAGCAACGCGTGGCGATCGCCCGGGCGTTGATCACCCGGCCGGCGGTGCTCTTCGGGGACGAACCGACCGGTGCGCTGGACTCGACCACCAGCCGTGAGGTTCTGACCATGCTGCGGGAGCTGGTGGACCGGGACGGCCAGACCATTGTCATGGTGACGCACGATCCGGTGGCGGCGGCGCGGGCGGACCGGGTGGTGTTCCTGGTCGACGGACGGGTGGAGGGGGAGCTGTACGGGCCGACGGTCGAGGCGGTCGCGGCCCGCATGGCGGGACTGGAGACGTCGGCGGTGTCGGCGGTGTCTGCGGCGGCGGCGGTGGCGGTGGCGGTGGCGGCACCGTGTGGGACGTCGGGTCCGTCGGGTCCGTCGGGGGCACAAGGGGCGCCTTCGCAGACGGGGGCCGTCGCATGCTGACCGTCGTCCTCTCCGGGCTCCGCGCCCGCTGGGCCGCCTTCCTCGGCAGCTTCCTCGCCCTCGCCCTCGGCGTCGGGCTCCTCACCACCATGGGCCTCGGGCTCGCCTCGACCTTCGACGCCCCCGAGCGCGCACCCCAGCGGTTCGCGTCCGCGCCGGTGGTCGTGAAGGGGAAGGACGCGGTCACCGTCGACGTCCGGCGAGGGCCGGACACGGCCTCCGTCTCCCGCCCGCTCGACCGTCCACAGCCTGTGGACACCGAACTCCTGGGCGAGCTGAAGGCCCGCTGGACCGTCACCACCGCCGGCGGCCCCGACGCCGTCGGCGTCCACGGCCCCGCCGCCGAGATCCGTACCCTCGTCGGCGACCGCGCCCAGGTCCTCACCGGGAACGAGCGACGGCTCGCCGACCCCGAGCCCGGGCGGGACGCCGAGGCGCTCGTCGCCCTCAACTCCCTCCTCGGCACCGCGGGCGGAGTCACCACCTTCGTCTCCGTCTTCGTCGTCGCCTCCACCTTCGCCTTCGCGGTCGCCCTGCGGCGGCGGGAGTTCGGCCTGCTGCGCACCGCCGGGGCCACGCCCGGCCAGGTGCGGCGGATGCTCCTCGCCGAGGCCGCGGGCGTCGGGGTCCTCGCCTCGGCCACCGGTTGCTCGCTCGGCGCGTGGGGTGCGCCGTGGCTGGCGCGGGTACTCGTCGACGGCGGTCTCGCCCCCGACTGGTTCACGATCGGCGCGGCCACCTGGCCGCTGCACGCCGCCTTCTGGACCGGGGTGACCGTCGCCCTCGCCGGGGCCGTGGCCGCCTCCCGCCGGGCCGGGAAGGTCGGCCCGACGGCCGCGCTGCGCGAGGCGGACGTCGACACCGACGTCCTGCCGCTCGGCCGGGCGCTGCTCGGTACGGGACTGCTCCTGACCGGCGCCGGGCTGCTCGTGTGGACGTGCGTCACCGAGCCCTCGGAGCTGCTGAAGCGGAAGACGTACACGACGGTGCCGATGCTTCTGATCACCGGCGTCGCGCTGCTCGCCCCGCTGCTCGTCCGGCCGGTGGCGCGCGCCCTGCGGCTGCCGGGAGCGACGGGGATGCTCGTACGGGAGAACAGCGCGGCGGCCGTGCGCCGTACCGCCGCCGTGGCAGCGCCCGTGCTCGTCACGGTCGCGCTGGCCGGCTCGCTGCTGGGCTCGGCGACGACGGTGACGAGCACGAAGGCGGCGGAGGCACGGGAGCAGACGGCCGCTCGGTGGGTGGTGAGCGGTGAGGACCTGCGGCCGGTGCCCGGTGCGTCGGCGACGGGCGCCACCTCCGTCTTCGTACGGGACGGCGCCGAGGCGCTCGTGAAGTACGGGGCCCGGGCGGTCTCCGACCCGGCGGCGTTCGCGGACCTGGCGCGGCTGCCGGTGGTGGCGGGGGACGTACGGGACCTCGACGACCGGTCGATCGTCGTCGACGAGGAGTGGGAGCGGCGGACGGTCGGCGAGCGGGTCGAGGTGTGGCTCGCGGACGGGAGCGGGCCGGTGCGGCTGCGGGTCGTGGCCGTCCTGGCGCGCGGGACGGGGGACAACGGGCCGTACGTGACCCGGGCGAACGCGCCGGGCGCGGTGGTGGACCGGATCGAGGCGGAGGCGGTCGGCCCCGGGCCGGAGGCGCTCGCGGCGGCGGGCGGGACGGTGCGCACGGTGGAGGCGTGGGCCGCCGCCACCCACCCCACGACCAGCCGCGAGACCCGGCTGGGCCTGCTCCTGGTCCTCGGTATCGCGCTCGTCTACACCGTGATCGCGCTCGCCAACACGCTGCTGATGGCGACGTCGGTACGGGGCGAGGAGCTGGCCTCGCTCCGGCTGGCCGGCGCGACGCGGGGCCAGATCGTACGGGTCGTGACGGGCGAGGCGGCCCTGGCGGTGGCGATCGGCGCGTTCCTCGGCCTCGCGGTGACGGCGGTCGATCTGGGGGTGCTGGGGGCGGGGCTCGCGGCACTGTCCGCGCCGGTCGCCCTGTCGGTGCCGTGGGGCGCGGTCGGAGCCGCGGCAGGGATGTGCGGGGCGGTCGCCGTGGCGGCCTCGGCGCTCCCCGCGTGGCGCGCGACGCGCTGAGCGAGGAAGGTGGATGAACGGGGCGGTGACCGGGGTCGGAGCCGGGTCACCGCCCCGCCCCGCGCGGGTGGCGGGCTTGCGCGGGGGGTCGGTGGGGCGTGCGCGGGGGTCGCGGGGACCAGCGCGGGCCTGGCGAACGCCTGCGCGGGCCTGGTGAGTACGTGTGCGGGCCTGGTGAGGACCAGCGCAAGCCCGGCGAAGGCCCCGCGCGAGGGCGGTGAGGCCTGGGCGGCGGCCGGCGTGGACGCGGCGCGGGCCTGGCGGAGGCCCGCGACGGCGGTGGGAACGGGCGCGGGCCGGATACGGCCCCGGGTCCAAGCTCGGTGAGGCCCGGGCAGCCTCGGTACAGACCCCTGAGCCAGGGCCGGTACGGGCCACGGGCAAGGCCCCGTACGGGGCCGGGGACACCCGGCACGGACCTGGCCACCGGTACTGGCCCGCAGGCTGGGTGCGGCCCCGGGCAAGGCCGGTACGGGCCACGGGGCCGGGGACGCCCGGCGCGGACCTGGCCACCGGTACTGGCCCGCAGGCTGGGTGCGGCCCCGGGCAAGGCCGGTACGGGCCACGGGGCCGGGGACGCCCGGTGCGGGTCCGGCCACGGGGCCCGCAGCGAACCAGGCGGCATCTACGGCAGCAGGATCAACTTGCCGCGCACGTGGCCCGATTCGCTCAGTTCCTGAGCCCGCGCCGCCTCCTTCAGGGGAAGGGTCTCCGCCAGTCGGATCGACAGGCGGCCCTCCGTCATGAGGCCGAGCTGCGTGGTCAGCCCCTCGCGGACCACCTCAGGCGCCGCGGTGACACCGGAGAAGACGATGCCGTGTTCCGCCGCGTCCGTCGCCGCGATCGTGACGATGCGGTCCTTGCGCCCCGCCACCAGCTCGATCGAGACCGGCAGCGTGTCGTGGCCCGCCGCGTCGAAGACCGCGTCGACGCCTCCCGGCGCCGCCGCCCGGACCCGGTCCGCCAGGCCGTCGCCGTACGTCACCGGAATCGCGCCCAGCTCGCGCAGGTACCCGTGGTTGGCCTCCGACGCCGTGCCGATCACCGTGACGCCCGCCGCGACCGCCAGCTGGACGCCGACCGACCCGACCACGCCCGCCGCGCCGTGCACGAGCAGGGTCTCGCCCTCCTCGACGCCGAGCAGGGCCAGCACCCGCGCGGCGGTCTCGCCCGCCACCGGAAGGCTCGCCGCCTGCTCCCACGACAGGCCGGCCGGCTTGGGCACGAACAGCTCGGCCAGGGCGTACTCGGCGTACGCGCCGGTCGTCGTCCAGCCGAGGACCTCGTCACCGACCTCGACGCCGTTCACGTCCGGCCCGAGCGCCTCCACCGTTCCGGCGAACTCCAGGCCCGGCACGGCCGGGAACGTCGTCGGGTAGAACGCCTCCACCCAGCCGTAACGGCGCTTGTGATCCACCGGGTTGACGCCGACAGCGGCCACCTTCACCCGGACCTGGCCGCGGCCCGGTTCGGGCACCGCGACGCCGGTCTCGTGGCGCAGCACGTCCGGGCCGCCGAACTCGTCGTACACGATCGCTTCCATGACATCTCCTCAGGTCGCCGGTTCGGTCTCCAGCTTCGGTCGACGGCCCCCTCCTCCCGGCCGGCCGAACGGCCAGTCCCACCTGTCCGAAAGGCCAGCCGTGGACAGGGTGGGGCTCACTACGCTGATCCCATGGACGCGACCACGCTGACCACCGCGTACGAGATCATCCGGCAGCCGCTCGGCGAGATCCTGCCCCGGCTGTCGGCCGCGCTCGCGCCGCTGATCCCGCACCGGACCGCCGCCGAACTCTCCACGCACTGCGCGCACTCGCCCTTCAAGGTGGTCGGTGAGACCGGCCTTCTCACCGCTGCCGAACTCACGCCGCTGCTGGCCTCCGGCACACCCGGCGAGCCCTGGCAGGGCCGGGCGACGGTCGGCGGCGCGGAGCGCGAGGTCGTCGCCGTCACCAGCGACGCGACGGCGCGCCGCTCGGTCCTCGTGCTCGTACGGGAGGACGGCGCCGGCGCCGGACCCGTACGGGACGAGATCCTGGCCGTCGCGCAGGCCCTCTGGGACCTGGTAACCAGTCACTTCGACCGGTTCGCGGTGGAGGCCCTGCCGGGTGCCCTGGCCCGTTCGCGGGCGGCGGCCGACACCCGGGCCCGGGTGATCGCGGAGCTGACGACGACGCACGCGGCCGCGCTCTCCGGGATCCTCGGGGTGCTCCGCAGCCGGGCCCTGGAGGACGGAGCGGCCCGGGCGACCGCCACGGACCTCGCCGTCAGCGCGCTCATCGAGATGCGGGCGGAGTCGAAGCGGGACCGCGCGGTCGCCGAGGAGCCGGCCCGGGAGGCCTTCGAGCGGCTCGCGGACGGGCTGCGGACGATGCTGCGGCACAGCCCCGTACGGCTCGAACTCGGCCCGCCGCCGGACAGCCCGCGCTCACTGGCGGCGGACGTGGCGCACGGCGCGCGGGCGATCGTCCGTGCGCTCCTGCTCGTGGTCCTGGAACAGGACTCGGTGAGCCGGGTCCGCGTCGACTGGCAGATCACGGAGCACGAGCTGCGGGCCACGCTGCGGGACGACGGCGCGGGCGCCCTGGACGCCTGCCCGCTCGGTGCGGGCAGCATCACCGACCGGCTGGAGGTGCTCGGCGGCCGGCTGGAGCTGGACGCCGTCCCCGGCTGGGGCACGACGATCACGGCGACCCTCCCGCTGGCCACCCCGGACGCACCGGCCACGGCCGTGGACCCGCTCACCGGCCTCGGCGGCCGCGAGCTGGAGGTCCTGACCCAGCTGGCGCTCGGCCACCGCAACCGCCGGATCGCGCAGGAACTCCACATCAGCGAGTCGACGGTGAAGTTCCACGTCGCCAACATCCTGACGAAGCTCGGAGTGGGCTCCAGGGGCGAGGCCGCGGCGCTCTTCCACAAGGCGGCGTGAAGGCCCCGCTGCGCGCGAACGGCACGAGGGGGCGTGGCGGCGCCCGTTGCGTGCGAGCGGCCGCGTTGTAGCGGCGTGAGCGGGCGCGCTGCGGCGGCGGCCCGCAGCGGAAACAGGCACGCGGCGGTACGAGCAGGATCGACGTCCGCGGCGACGCCATCGGTGCGGTGGCCAGGTGCTGTCAGTGGCAGGTGCCAGACTCGCACCCATGAGCGAGAGGTGGGCGCTGGCCGGTGAGGCGGAGGGGGACGGAGCGCTGCTCGTCCCGCTCGGTCCCGACGGGCTGCCCGCCGGGGCCGTCGTCCGCGAGGCGGATCTCGTCGAGGCCGTGCGCGCACGGCCCGGCGTCGCCCGCTGGGTGTGGCGGTCGAGCGCCGAGGTCCTTCCGCGGCTCCTCGCCGCCGGCGTACGCGTCGAGCGGTGTTACGACATCGAGGTGGCCGAGCAGCTGCTCCTCGGCCACGAGGGGCGGCTCGGGGAGCCCCGGTCCGCCGCCGCCGCCCTCGCGCGGCTGCGGAACGCCCCCGTACCGCCCGATCCGCCGCAGAGGGCCGCCGAGCCCGGCTCCCAGGACTCGCTCTTCGAGCCGGTGCCGTCCTCCAGGATCCCCTTCGAGGGCCTTCTCGAGGTGTACGCCGAGCAGCAGCGGCGGCACGACCGCACCGAGCACCCGGGGCGCATGCGGCTGCTCACGGCGGCCGAGTCCGCGGGGATGCTCGTGGCCGCCGAGATGCACCGGGCCGGGCTCCCGTGGCGGGCCGATGTGCACCGGGAGCTGCTGCACGAGCTGCTCGGCGAGCGGTACGCGGGAGGCGGCGAGCCGCGCCGGCTGGCCGAGCTCGCCGACGAGGTCTCGGCCGCCTTCGGCCGCCGCGTCCGGCCCGACCTGCCCGCCGACGTGGTCAAGGCCTTCGCCCAGGCCGGTATCCGGGTGCGGTCCACCCGCCGCTGGGAGCTGGAGGAGCTCGACCACCCGGCGGTGAAGCCGCTCATCGCCTACAAGAAGCTGTACCGGATCTGGACGGCCCACGGCTGGTCCTGGCTCCAGGACTGGGTGCGCGACGGCCGCTTCCGCCCCGAGTACCTGCCCGGCGGCACGGTCAGCGGCCGCTGGACCACCAACGGCGGGGGCGCCCTGCAGATCCCCAAGGTCATCCGGCGGGCCGTCGTCGCCGACGCGGGCTGGCGGCTGGTCGTCGCCGACGCCGACCAGATGGAGCCCCGGGTGCTGGCGGCGATCTCCCGCGACCCCGGCCTGATGGAGGTCGCCGGGCACCCCGACGACCTGTACACCCGGCTCTCGGACCGCGCGTTCTCCGGCGACCGCGAGCACGCCAAGCTCGCGCTGCTCGGCGCCGTCTACGGCCAGACCAGCGGCGACGGACTGAAGAACCTGGCCGCGCTGCGCCGCCGCTTCCCGAAGGCCGTGGCCTATGTCGACGACGCGGCGAAGGCCGGCGAGGAGGGCCGGCTCGTCCGGACCTGGCTCGGCCGGACCAGTCCGCGCGCGGTCGGCGCCGGCGAGGACGAGGAGGCGGGCATCCCGCAGGAGGGCGGCGAGCCACCGGCGGCGGACGCCGAGTTCACCCCCGGATACGCCTCCAGCAACGCGCGGGCGCGCGGCCGCTTCACCCGTAACTTCGTCGTTCAGGGCAGCGCCGCGGACTGGGCGCTGCTGATGCTCGCCGCGCTGCGCCGCGCCACCGCGGGGATGCGGGCCGAGCTGGTCTTCTTCCAGCACGACGAGGTGATCGTGCACTGCCCGGCCGAGGAGGCGGAGGCGGTCACGGAGGCGATCCGCGCGGCGGGGGACGAGGCCGGACGGATCGCGTTCGGACAGACGCCGGTGCGTTTCCCGTTCACGACGGCGACGGTGGAGCGGTACGCGGACGCGAAGTGAAACTCGTCCGCGCGGAAATTTCACACGACCGCGGGAAGCAAAATGTCCCATACCGCCCCAGAGCGGGTAGGTGTAGGACATGAACGCTTTCCTCATCGATTCCGCAGGGGTCACCACGGCAGCCGGGATCTGGCAGTCGGGGCTGGCCCAGGTCCTCGGCGGCCTGGTCGTGGTCGCCGTTCTGATCGGCGCGTTCGTGCTGGGTATGCGCATCAGGGACAAGGAGTCCCCGACACCCAAACCCGAGGAGCAGCCGCACCGGCCCGAGGGTGGGCTGCCCGGCGAGACGTCCGAATACCGCAGGCCCGCCGAGATGCCGCGGACCGACGGCGAGCACCGGCTCATGCCGTACCAGCTGAAGGACGGCAGCGAGACCTCGCCCGAACCGCCGAGCGAGGAGAAGCGCAAGTGGGGCGGGATCTCCAGCGGCGGCTTCGGCAGCGGCGGACCGGGGCACGGCGACTGACCGCTTACGGAGGTTCCGAGTGGTGGTCGATCACGCGGTGAACCATGACGGTCGTGATCTCGTGGCCTCGGTGGACCGCTTCGAGGAGTACGGGCCGCGGCTGCGGGCGGTCGCGTACCGGATGCTCGGCTCGCTCGCCGAGGCGGACGACGCCGTCCGGGAGGCGCGGCTGCGGCTGCGGCTGAGCCGCTCCGGCTCCGGCTCCGGCTCCCCCGACCTGGGCCCCGGCGATCCGGCCGACCGGCCGATCACGGCGGTCGCCCGGGTCTGCCTGGACCTGCTGCGGTCCCGCGAGGCGCGGCGCGGAGACCCCTGGGACCCGTGGGGCGCGGGCGAGCCTGGACAGCCGCACCGGCCCGAGCAGGTCACGGACCCCGAGGAGCGGGCGCTGCTCGCCGACCCGGCCGGCCCGGCGATGCTCTCCGCCCTGGACACGCTGACGCCCGCCGAACGGCTGGCCTACGTGCTCCACGACCTGTTCGCCGTCCCCTTCGAGGAGATCGCGCCGATCGTGGAGCGCACCCCCGCCGCCGCCCGGCAGCTCGCGGCCCGGGCGAGGCGGCGGGTGCAGGGCACGGAGGAGATGCCGGAACCTGACCTGCCGCGCCAGCGCGAGGTCGTCGCCGCCTTCCTCACCGCGGCGCGGAGCGGGGATGTGGACGCGCTGCTCGCGCTCCTCGACGCCGATGTGGTGCTGCGGACGGACGGGGAGGCGGTACGGAGCGGGGCCGGCATCGCGCACGGGGCCTTGGCGGTGGCGGAGAGCTTCGCCGGCCGGAGTCGGTCGGCGCGTCTCGCGCTGGTGGACGGAGCGGCCGGACTGGCGTGGGCACCGGCCGGCCCGCCGGTGTCGGTGGTCGCCTTCACGGTCATCGACGGCCGCGTCACGGCCCTCGACCTTCTGATGGACCCGCCCCACCTCGACCGCCTGGACGTCCAGCTCCTGCCGGACTGAGCGCCCCGCCGGCCCCGGCCGACCAGGCCGGTCAAGAAGTGGTCGCCCCGGTGCCCTTCGCCTCCGCCGCGGGTCGGGGCGTCGTAGGAGTAGGAGTGGGAGTGGGAGTGGGAGCGGCCTGGGGCGGGAGGTCCTGGCGGGTTCTCACCGGCGAGAGGAACACCGGCAGGAACGCCGTGGCGAGCAACGCGCCGCCCACCCACATGGTCGGGTGGATGCCGACGAGCTCCCCCAGCAGCCCCGCGATCGCCGCCCCGACCGCGAGCGCGCCCGTGAGCAGGAACCGGAAGGTCGCGTTCATGCGGCCGAGCATGGCGTCCGGGGTCATCCGCTGACGCAGGCTGACGCCGAGGACGTTGTCGATGCCGGTCTTGAACATCGCGAGCAGCCACCCGGCGCCCGCGACCCACAGCCACAGGCCCTGCCCGATGAGCGGGACGAGCAGTCCGGCGGGGGCCAGCACGAGACCCGCCAGGCCCAGGGTGCGCCCGTAGCCGAGGCGGGCCGCCACCGACCGCGCACAGCGGGAGCCGAGCAGCAGCCCGAGGCCGCCGGCCGCCCAGTAGATACCCAGCATCCCTGCGGAGAGCCCCAGTTCGCGAACGAACAGCACCGGCATCATCGTGTTGAGGATCTGCGAGCCGAGGTTGGTGAGCGCGGCGCACAGGGCGAGCGCCCGCAGCTCCTTGTTCCCGAGGACGTGCCGTACGCCGGCCGCGATCTGTGCGCGCAGCGGTTCCCGCGTCCGGTCGGCCGGTACGGCGGGCGCCGCCGCCTCCTTCAGCCACAGGAGCCGTACGGCGGAGGCCAGATGGCTCACCGCCGCCCCCGCCACCGCCAGCGGGGCGGTGAGCAGCTGGACCAGGCCACCGCCCGCTCCGCGACCGACGACGTTGGTGACGGCCATCAGGCTGACCATGGCCGCGTTGGCCTGGACGAGTCCGTCCCGCCCGACGAAGCGGGGCAGGATGCTCTGCCCGGTCACGTCGTAGAAGACGGTGGCGCAGCCGCTGAGCAGCACGACGGCGTAGAGCTGGGTGAGGGTCAGGGCGTCGCACCACCAGGCGACGGGCACGGAGGCGAAGAGCAGTCCGCGGGCCGTGTCCGCCGCGATCAGGACGCGTCGTTGGGGCAGCCGGTCCACCCAGGCCCCGGCGGGAAGGCCGATGAGCAGGAAGGCCAGGGTGGCGAGGGTGGCGAGCGCCCCCACCTCGCCGGGGCTCGCGTCCAGGGCCTCGACGGCGATCAGGGGGACGGCGACGTATCCGGCGTTGGTGCCGAGGTGGCTGAGGACGGCGGCGGAGAACAACGTACGGAAGTCGGATACGCGCCAGGGTGAATCGGATCGCATGTCTGCGAACCTGCCGCACCCCGACGCGTCAGCACAAGCGAGTAGTTCTTCAGTGACGATGAAGCAGGGCTACACCGTTCGCGCCCGGCGCTGGATCAGCGCGTCTCCGCGTCCGCGACCTCCAGCGCCTCGTCCAGGATCGCGAGCCCCTCCTTCGCCTCCGCCTCCGTCAGGTTGCAGGGCGGGGCGACATGGATACGGTTCATGTGGACGAAGGGCCACAGCCCGCGCGCCTTGCACGCCGCGGCGACCCGGCCCATCGGCGCGGCCGCCTCGCCGGTGGCCGCGTAGGGGACGAGCGGTTCACGCGTGGTGCGGTCGGCGACCAGCTCCAGGGCCCAGAAGGCACCCAGCCCCCGGACCTCGCCCACGCTGCGGTGCCGGGCGGCGAGGTCGCGCAGCCCCGGGCCGAGAACGCGCGCGCCGAGGTCGGCGGCGTGCTCGACGACGCGCTCGGCGCGCATGGTCTCGATGGTGGCCACCGCCGCCGCGCAGGCCAGCGGATGCCCGGAGTAGGTGAGGCCGCCGGGGTACGGACGGTCGGCGAAGGTCGCGGCGATCTTCTCGCCGATCGCGACCCCGCCCAGCGGTACGTAACCGGAGTTGACCCCCTTGGCGAAGGTGAGCAGGTCCGGGACCACGCCCCAGTGGTCGGCCGCGAACCAGCGCCCCGTACGCCCGAAGCCGGCCATCACCTCGTCCAGGACGAACACGATGCCGTAGCGGTCGCACAGCGCGCGCACCCCGGCGAGATAGCCGTCCGGGGGCACCAGGACACCCGCCGTACCGACCACCGACTCGAGCAGGACCGCCGCGATCGTGCCGGGCCCCTCCCCGACGATCGTCTCCTCCAGGTGACGCAGGGCCCGCTCGCACTCCTGCTGCTCGTCCGTGGCGTGGAAGGACGACCGATAGGCGTACGGACCCCAGAAGTGGACGACCCCTGCCGCGCCCGTGTCCGAGGGCCAGCGGCGCGGGTCACCGGTCAGATGCATCGCGGTGGAGGTGGCGCCGTGGTACGAGCGGTACGCGGACAGGACCTTGTGGCGGCCGGTGTGCAGCCGGGCCATCCGTACCGCGTGCTCGACCGCCTCCGCGCCGCCCGTGGTGAAGAAGATCCGGTCCAGATCCCCGGGCGTGTGCTCGGCGATCAGCCGGGCCGCCTCCGAGCGGACGTCGACGGCGAAGCTCGGGGCGACGGTGCACAACTGCCCCGCCTGCTCCTGGATCGCGGCGACGACCCGTGGGTGCTGGTGGCCGATGTTGGTGTAGACGAGCTGGGAGGAGAAGTCGAGGTAGCGGTTGCCCTCGTGGTCCCAGAAGTACGCGCCGGAGGCACCGGCCACGGGCAGCGGATCGGTCTGCGCCTGCGCGGACCAGGAGTGGAAGACATGGGCGCGGTCGGCGGCGCGCGCGGAGGCGTTGGTGCGCGCGGTCCCGTCGGTGCTCCCGGTGGCGTCGGTGGTGCGCGTCATGCCTGCACCTGCTCCCCGGTCAGGACGCGGCCCGCGCGCGCCGCGATGTGCGCGGGCGGCTCGATGCCGGCCGGCAGGACGGGGTCGGCGACCGGCTCCCCGAAGGTGGTGACGACCGGCAGCACCCCGGCCCACAGCCCCAGTTCCGCGTCCGGCCCGTCACCGTCGTCCGGCGGACCGACGGCGATCTTCACCGAGGCCTCGACGAGGTCGAGCGCCACGACCGCGGTCGCCGCGAGCTCCTTGCGGCTGGGCTGCCGGGCGTACTCCCACTGCCCCGGCGCGCACTGCTCCGTGAGCGCCCGCAGCCCCCGCAGCTTCTCCTCCGGGTCGGTCACAAGACGCGGTACGCCGTAGATCATCGCGCAGCGGTAGTTGACGCCGTGCTCGAACACGGAGCGGGCGAGTACCAGGCCGTCGACGTGCGTCACCGTGACGCAGACGGTCGCGTCGGGGGCCTGGACCAGGCTGCGACTGGCGACCGAGCCGTGCAGATAGAGCCGGTCGCCGTCGGTGCCGTACGCCGTGGGCACCACCATCGTGGTGCCGTCGACGGTGACGCCGAGGTGGCAGAGGAAGCCGGCGGCGAGCACCGCCTCCAGATCGGCGCGCCGGTGGCTGCCCTTGTGGCGCATCCGGCGCAGCCGGGTGCGTTCGGTAGGAGCCAGTTCGTCCGGTGCGGGTACCTGTTCGGCGGCGGTGCTCATGTGTCCTCTTCTGGGGTCGTACGTACCGACGTGCGTCCGTGCTGCGGTGCTTCTGGGGTTCTACGGGCTTCAGCCGCGCGCCGCCACCGGTGCCCGCCTGTCGGAACGGCGGCGGGCCGCCAGCGAGTCGCAGATCTCGCCCGCCCGTACGGCGGCCATCGACAGGAGGTTCGCCGTGATGCCGTGGCTGTGTTCGGTGCCGCCCATCAGGTAGACGGCGGCCTCCAACTCCGGTCCGGTGTGCACCCGGTAGTCGCGGTGCACCCGCAGCCGGCCGTCCTCGTCGCGCTCGCAGGCGGCGTTCAGCTCGCCGAGCAGACGGGCCGGGTCGGGCTCGGTGTAGCCGGTGGCGTAGACGACGGCGTCGGCGGTGAGCGCCTCGGTCTCACCGGTCGCCAGGTTGCGCACCCGCACCCGGACCTCGTCGGCGTCCGCCTCGACCGAGGTGAGCTGCGAGGCGCCCATGATGCGCAGCCGCTGTTCGCCGCGGACCTTCTCCTGGTAGGAGCGGCGGTAGAGCTCCTCGATCAGGTCCATGTCCACGACGCCGTAGTTGGTGTTGCGGTGGTAGGCCATCAGCTTGCGGCGGACCTCCGGGTCGGCGCCGTGGTAGAGGTCGACGGCCTCCGGGTCGAAGATGCGGTTCGCGTACGGGCTGTCGTCGGCGGGGCTGTAGCCGTAGCGCGTGTGGACGGCGACGACCTCGGCGTTCTCGTACGTACGGTGCAGGTGGTCGGCGATCTCGGCGGCGCTCTGCCCGGCCCCCGCGACGACGAAACGGCGCGGGGTCTCCGTGGGCAGCGCGGCGAGCCGGTGCAGGAACTCGCTGCTGTGCCAGAGACGTTCGGAGGACGCGACGCCCTCGGGCATCCGGGGCACGAGGCCGGTGCCCAGGACCAGGTTGCGGGCGCGGTAGGTGACCGCCTCGGTCTCACCGAGCGCGGTGACGTCGACCTCGACGACCGGGCCGGCCTGGGTGGTGGAGCGGATGGCGGTGACCTCGAGGCCGTAACGGACCATGTGATCCACACCGTTGGCGGCCCACTGCAGATAGTCGTGGAACTCCTCGCGGGTGGGGAACAGCACCTTGTGGTTGATGAAGTCGACCAGCCGGCCCCGGTCGTGGAGGTACGGCACGAAACCGAAGCGGCTCCGCGGGTTGCGCATCGTGGCGAGGTCCTTGAGGAACGAGACCTGCATGGTGGCGTCCGGGATCAGCATGCCGCGGTGCCAGCCGAAGGAGGGCTGCTTCTCCAGGAAGACGGCGGTGAGCTTCTCGTCGGGCGCGGCCTGCTCGTTGTACTCCTCGATGGCGATGGCCAGGGCGAGGTTGGCGGGGCCGAAGCCGACGCCGACGACGTCGTAGACGGGAGTGGTCTCGTTCATGGCGGGGCCTTTCGCGGAAAGGGTCGGGTGGAGCGGGACGTCAGGCGGAGCGGGTGGCGGTGACGGCGACGCAGCCGGCGGCGAGGAGCAGCGCGAGCAGCAGGCCGGTACCGGCGAAGGAGAGGAAGACGGCGGCGATCACCAGGGTCACGACGGCGGTGGTGCGCAGGGCGCGCCCGGTGCCGCGGGCCCGGAGGGCGGCCGCCGCCGCCGCCACGTACAGCAGCAGGAACGCGCTGCTGGTGACGATGAGGACGATCTCCTCGCCGGTGCCGGTGAGGGTCAGGCCGCCGAGGACGGCGGTGTAGGCGAGGGTCAGCGCGACGGTGGCGGGCACCGGACGGTCGGCGAGGGAGCGCGGCAGGATGCGGTCGCGGGCGGCGGCCCGGACGACGCGGGTGGCGCCGAGGACCCAGGCGTTGGTGGCGACGACCGCGAGGCCGAGGGCGAGCAGATCGCCGACGACGGCGCCGGTCTCGCCGAGGGAGGCTCCCAGCAGGGCGGTGATGACGACGGGTTCGTCGCCGGGCACGGCCAGGTAGGCGGCTGTGACGGCGGCGTAGAGCAGCCCCACGATGGGGACGGCCCAGCGGATGGCGCGTCGGTAGCTGCGGGCCGGGTCGTCGACCTGATCGGCGAGGGTGGAGACGTTCTCCCAGCCGAGGAAGGAGAAGAACGCGGTGACGACGGCGATGCCGACGCCGCCCCAGCCCTGGGTGAGGAAGGGGGTGTACTCCCCCGCGTCGAACCGCGGCGCGGCGAGCGCCACGGCCCCGCCGAGCCCGAGCAGCAGCACGACCAGGGAGGCGGCCTGGACCCGGGCGCCGGCGGTGAGACCGAGCAGGGTGAACGCGGCGGAGAGGGCCATGAAGCCCATGGCGATCGGGTAGACGGGCCCGTCGGGCTGCCCGAGCAGGCCGAGGAGACAGCGGGCGGAGACGATGCCCATGACGGGGTTGCCGATGACGTACGTGGCGACGAGCAGCAGCGCGGCGGCCCGTCCGGGTCGCCGCCCGAGCCCGGCGGTCACCATGGCGGCGAGACCGGCGGCGTCGGGCCGCCAGGCGGACATCTCCGCGAAGAACCGGGCGAACGGATAGGAACAGACGGCGAGCGCCAGCCACGCCACCACGGAGGCCGGCCCGGCCTGCCGCTCGGTCAGCGCGGGCACCAGCAGGATGCCGGTCCCGACGAGGCTGCTGACGTAGAACACGACGAGCGCCCGAACTCCGAGTCGCCCGGTCACCTCCGCGCCGTCGGACGCGGGTCGGGACATGAGATCCGTCATGGGTGTCACCTCCGGTGGGGGGGTTGAGGGGTGGGGGGTGGGAAGGGGTCGGCGGACGGTGAGCGCGGGCGAGCGGGCCGGCACCGGGCGGCCCGGACGGTGGCCGCCAGGCCACTGAGCCGTGGTCCCAGGCCCGGTCACCGGTCCTGGGGATCACCGGACCGGAACCAGGGGCCGTCAGGCCACCGGGCGTTGCCTGACGTGCGACCAGCCATC
Source organism: Streptomyces sp. NPDC003035 (assembly GCF_042888285.1). NCBI lineage: Bacteria > Bacillati > Actinomycetota > Actinomycetes > Kitasatosporales > Streptomycetaceae > Streptomyces > Streptomyces sp. NPDC003035. Next base: position 111,006 of record NZ_JBIAPJ010000004.1, read on the forward strand.
GACGACCGGCTGCCGCCAGGCGGCGGCCGGTGCCGGTCGAGCGAGCGCGAAGTCGCTCGGCGACGCCGGGGCCGCCGGCCCGACCGGCCCGACCGAAGGGCCGCCTGGTGCCCCGGTGTCAGGCGCCTGAGAGGACGTCCAGGGCTTCCGCAGCCGCCAGTTCGGCCGCCGCCGGGGCCGTCTTGAAGCCGGCGCCCGACCAGCCGGTGGCGAGCACGATGCGGCTGCCGGACCGTTCCCTCCCGAGGTGGGGAAGGGAGTGCGGGGTGTAGAGGTCCACGCCCTGCCGGCCGCCGAGAAAGCGGGCCGCCGGGTCCGCGAGCCAGGGCCAGCGCTCGGCCGCGCCTTGGCGGATGTACGCCACGTGCTCGTCGGTGAGCGTGTCGTCGCCGCCCGCGGGTACATCCCACTCGTCGACCGGCCGCCCCGCCATGTATCCGCCCGCCGCCTCCCCGGTGACCTGGGGCCGCCCCCAGACGCCGGTCACCATGTCGACGACGGTCGGCAGACCGGCCGTGTCGGGGTGGTGGAAGAAGCCGTACCGAATGCTCTTCGTACGCCCGGCGTCCGAGCCGCTCAACCGGTGCCCGGCGATCGCCCCGGTGCCGCTGCCCGCCGCCAGGACGACGGCCAGGGCCTCGACGGGTCCCCCAGGCTCCAGCAGGACCCGCACCCGGTCCGCCCCGGGCGGCGCGACCAGCTCCCGCACCCGGGCGGGCAGCAGCCGGGCGCCGTGGGCCAGGGCACGGTCCCGGTAGACGCGGGCGGTGCGCGGCGGATCGGCGTAGCCGCCCTCCGGCTCCCACACGGCCGCGGTCACCCCGTCGACCGCCAGCCCGGAGAACCGCTCCCTGAGCGTCCCCGGTGTCAGCAACTCGGCCGGCACCCCGGACCCGTTCAGCTCGGCGACGCCCTTCTCGGCCTGTTCCAGGTCGGCGTCACCGCACAGCACGAGCGACCCGGTCGGCACGAAGCCGTACGGTCCCGGCACATGAGCCGCGGGCCCCCAGGCCAGCTGGTGGCTGCGCAGAGCGAGCCCCCGCAGGTACGGATCGGCCTCGAAGGCCCGTACGAGCCCACCGGACCAGGCGGTCGCGTGGTCCCGGCGCCCGTCCATCGGCGCGACGAGCGCCACCCGCGCACCCTGCCGGGCGAGTACGGCGGCGGTCGCGGACCCCACCACACCGGCGCCGACGACGATCACGTCATAGGCCCGCCCGCGGTGACCACCGCCCGTGGACGGCTCCGGCGCAGGTACGGGTGCAGGTACGGGCACGGATACAGGGACGGGTACGAAGTCCCAGCCCACGCTCCCCTCCACCGGCTCCCCGGCCGCGGTGAACGCCCGATCGGCATGGGCACGTACAGCGGCGAGCAGGATCCGCCCGGTCCGCTCCGGGTCCTCCGTGAGGGCCTGGGTGGCCGCGGCGAACGCGGCCATGACGTGGGTCTCCGGACCTCCGCGCATCCGAGCCACCCGGGCGGCGCCCCGGTGCGCGTCCCCGAGGAGCTCGGAGAACTCGTCCACCGCGCAGTCGTCGGTGAAGTACAACTCCCCACCGAACCCCGCCTCCCGCCACTCCCCGCCGACCCGCGCGGCCCCACCGTGCGTCCCGCACACGACGAGCGCGGTCAGGGAGTCCGGAGCCGCGGCGTCGATCCCGGGACCGGAGAGGATGTCCGGGCCGCTGCCCGCCTCCGAGGCCCTCTCGGGACCGCCCCCGGAGGGGCGGCCTGCCGCCAGCGGCCCGACGCCCGGCAGGGCGCCCGTCGCCGGAGCGCTGCCGTCCGAGACGACCGGCCCGGCCGGCACCCGGCCGCTACCGAGACCAGCTGTGGGACCGGCTGGACCGGCTCCGGAGCCCGCATCCGACGGCCAGGCGTCCCGTACGAGACGGGCCAGGCCCTCCCCGTACGCCGTCCCGTCGTGCGTGACGGCGATCCGGGTGTGGCCCGCCGCGCCGACGGCCGTGAGCAGGTCCGCCGCCTGGGCGCGGTCGTCCGGGCACCAGCGCAGCACCGTGCCCGCGCTGTCGGCGAGCAGGTCCGGCGTCGTGGCCAGCGGCAGCAGGACGGGCAGTCCACCCGCCCGGTAGATGGGAAGCGCGGCCCGCGCGCCGGCGCTGTTGAAGTGGCCGATCACCAGTGTGTGCCGGCCCTCGGCGACGACGGCCTCGGCGATCTGCCGGGACGTCTCCGCCTCGCCCCGGTCGTCGTACAGCTCCCAGTTGACGGCCCCGTGCAGGGCCGCGGCCCGCTCCAGGTGCTCGCCCCAGGCGGCCCGGGGCCCGGAGAAGGGCCCCACGACGGCGCCACGGGGCAGCCCGGACTCGTCACCCGCGGCGTCGACACGCACACACTCGACGCCCACGGACTCAACACCTCCGAACCCGAACCCGAACCTCGACCCGGACCCGGACCCGGACCCGGACCCGGACCCGGACCCGCCGGCCCCGCCCCCCGCCGTGGACTCAGCCACTGAAGACCGTCCCCGGCCAGGCGGCCACCGGCGCCCCCGGGACCAGCGGCGTCAGGGCCACCGCGTCCACGGGCCGTACTGGCGGAAGGCCGAGGAACTCGGCCAGCCGGGCCGAGCCGTACGGCAGTGCCGGCGCGGCCCATGCCGACAGCGCGGCGGCCACCGCGAGCTGCGCGGAGAGCGCGGCGCGGTACGCCGGGGCGCCGTCCGGCCGCTCCGCCTCGAAGCCGTTGACGTATCCGAAGTCCTCGGCCAGGGCCACCACTTCGTCGAGCAGCGCGACGGCGCGCCGGGCATCGTAGCCCTCGACCCCGTACGCCTCCCGCAGCTGACCGACGGTCTCCGTCAGCCGGGCGCGCAGCCGCTCCCAGGCCGCCCCCTGCGGCGCCTCCTCGGGGACCACGCCCCCGCCCTCGGCGACGGCGGTGAACAGCCGGCCCAGCCAGCCGTCCCACCGGTCCGCGAGCCGGGCGCGGCTGATCTCCAGGGCGGCCGAACTGAAGCTGGTCTGGCGACCGTTGGGCCGGTCGGAGAGCACGTGGTAGCGCAGGACGTCCGCACCCGTGCGGGCCAGCTCCTCGTGCGCCCAGATCGCGTGGCGACGGCTGGTGGAGAACTTCAGCCCTTCGAGCCGGTAGAACTCGTTGACCACGAAGGCCTTCGGCAGCGCGATCCCGGCGTCGTACGCCCGGAACGCCGCGGGGAACAGCAGGGCGTGGAAGTAGCCGTTGTCGAAGCCGAAGAACTGCACGGGCGCGGGCGCGGGGCCGGTCTCCCCGGCGCCCGTCCACTCCTGCAGATAGCCGGGGGCCATCTCGAACCACACGTAGATCCGCTGCTCGGTGAAGCCCGCCACCGGCACCGGCACGCCCCACTCGGAGGGGTGGCTGACGGCGATCTCCGGCAGCCCCTCGGCCCGCATCCGCTCGCAGAGCGCCCGCAGGTGGGGCGGCATGTCGACCTCGGCCCAGAAGGCGTCGAGCTGCTCCTCCCACGGCGCGAGGGGGAAGTAGAGCCGCTCGCAGTCGCGGAGTTCGGGGGTGGCGCCGCAGCCGGTGCAGACGGGGTCGGTCAGGTCGGCGCAGTCGTTGGGGCGGCCGCAGGGCTCGCAGGCGTTGCCGTTGGAGCCGGAACCGCAGTGCGGGCAGTCGCCCTTGAGGTACGCCTCGTACAGCCAGCGCTCGCAGCCGGTGCAGTACGGCAGCGGCCTCGTACGGGCGACGATGTGCCCGGCGTCGTACAGCCGCTGGAAGAACTCCTGCACGGCCGACGCGTATCCGACGTCACGGCGCGGGCGGACGATCGCGTCGAAGTCGGCGCCGGCCTGCCGCCAGACGGACTCGATGGAGGCGCCGTAGCCGTCGGCGACCTCCTCACCCTTGCGCCCGCCGTCGTTGAGGCCGCGGACGGGAACGTAGCTCTGGTGGTCGTCGAGGCCGGTGGTGTACCGGACGGTTCCGGCCCCTTCGGCCACCAGGAAGCGGCGCAGTACGTCACCGGCGAGGTACGGGCCGGCGAGGTGGCCGATGTGCAGGTCGCCGTTGGGCGTGGGCGGGGTGGCGGTGATCCAGTGCGTCGCGCTCACGCGGCGACCTCCTCGTTCTCGGTTGCGGTACGGACGGCGGGCTCGCGAAGCGGCCAGTAGAGGGAGACCCAGCTCAGCTCCTCGTCACCCGTGTTGTGGACGACGTGCTCCTGGTTGCGGGGCAGGACGACGATGTCGCCCGCCCGGAACGGCGGTTCGAGCTCGCCGTCGAGGGTCACGCTGCCGGTCCCGGCGAGGATGATCATGACCTCGTCCTGGTTGTGGCAGTCGGGGTCGGAGTCGCCGCCGGGCTTCAGGAAGCAGGCCATGGCGCCGACCGGCGGCTCCTTGTCCCCGCCGGGCCATGGGATCAGCCGCTGGCAGGCGAGGCCGAACTCCTCCTCGGCGGAATTCCGGTCGATGCGGAAGCGGTTCGGGCTGCGGTCGGCCATGGCCTCTCCTGTGCGGTGGACCCGCCGGACCGGCGGGGTGGTGGGGGCGGCGCTGCCGTACGGGGTGACGGCGACGGCCGGCTCTCCCGGGGGCAGGATGGGTGCGGTGAAGGGCATACGGGACTCCTGAGGCGGTCGGCGACGGCGGAGGGCGCGCGGGACGGAACGCGCTACGGAACGCGCCACGGACGGCGCACGGACGGACCACGGAACGGGCGGCGGCCGGGGCAAGGCCGGAGATGGCGGTTCAAGGGGGGTGACGAGGGCGGGCGGTCGGTCGTCGGTCGATCAGCGCCCCGCCTCCTCTCCCCCTCAGCTCACGCCGAGCCCTCGTACCGCCGCCACCGGGATCCGGGCGAGGCCGGCCATCACCTGGCGCGGCCCGGCGTCCCAGCCGTACCGCCGCTTGAGCGGGGCGAAGTGGGTGGCGATCAGTTCGAGGAGCGGACCGAGATCGCTGGGTGCGGCCCCGAGCAGGGCGAGCAACTGCTCGGTGCGGGTGACCCCCGCCCCCGGACCGATCCCGTGCACGGCGGCGTCCTGCCAGGTGGCGCCGGCGCTGCGGGCCACCACGGTGTTGTGCAGGGCGAAGCCCTGGTTGTCGTGGGCGTGGATGCCGACCGGCGCGGGCACGGCGGCGCGGGTGGACTGGACGAGTTCGATGACCCGCTCGGGGCGGAGCGAGCCGAGCGAGTCGACGAGGAAGACGGCGTCGAGCGGACCGAGCGCCGCCGTCTCGGCGAGACAGCGGTCGAGCTCCGGGTAGGAGGCGAGGTCGATCTCGGTGAGGAGGAGGCAGACGCCGAATCCGGCTTCGCGCAGCCGGCCCAGCGGAGCGGCCGCGCGGGCCACCTCGTCGTAGCGGACGGCGACGCGCACCAGGCCGACGGGGAGGGGGGCGGTGGCGATCCGCTCGGCGATCCGGTCGGCGGCCGCGGCCGCGGGTCCGTCCCCCATGGGCAGTTCGGCCGCGTCGAGCAGGACCGCGAACCGCGGCCCGTACCACTGGGTGGGAGCGACAAGAAGGAGATCGGGAAGAAGATCAGGGAGGAGGTCGGGAAGCGGACCGCCCGTCCGGCCGGCCGGATCGTGTACGGGCCCCAGCTCGATCACGTCGATGCCGATCCGCGCGCAGACCGCGAGGTAGTCGGCGACCAGCTGCGGTGACGGCGTGGCGCCGATGAGCTGCCCGCTGGTGCGCAGGGTGCAGTCGAGCAGGGTCATACGGTCATCCCCAGCCGGTGTCGTTGGTGCCCGGGCCGGGGGCCGGAGCGCCCCAGCCGGTGTCGTAGGTGCCGCTGACGACCGACGCACCCCACCCCGTGTCGTCGGTGCCGGCGCCGCTGCCCGCCATCTGCGTTCCGGTGACGGTGGCCAGGCCCGCGAAGGCGGTGATCAGGGTGGCGTACACGGTGGTGCGGATCCGCCGCTTCATGTCGTCTGCTCTCTCTTCCGATGAGTAAGTCCGGTGGTTTTCACGGGTTGTGCGTGGCTCGCGTGCTTCACGAGCTCTGTGAGCTTTGACCTTGTGGGCGGTGAGATGAACGTATCCGGGATTGCATGACTATCGGGCGGACCGCATGGCTCATTAGGCTGCATGGCAGCAACAGGACGCTGTCACAAGCGGGGGTAAAGGTGGCGATACCAGACAGAAGTGAGAGGCCCGAGGGCCTCGCGAGCGGCCCTGGGGGCGGCTTCGCGGTCGGCCTCATCGGCGCGTCCTCGGGGGACGGCCTGCCGGATGGGCTCGCGCCCGACGACCCGCCGGCCCGGGTGTACGTGACGGTCCTGGGGCGCGACCCGGACACCCCCGCGCACCCCGCGGACCTGGCCGAGGAACTGGAACTCCCGCTCGCCCGCGTGGAGTCCGCCGTGTCGGCGCTGCTCGACATGGGCCTGCTGCGCCGCACCCCGGAGCGCGGCGTCCTGCCGGTGCCGCCGGACGAGGCGGTCCAGCGCACCCTGGGCCCGCTGGAGCGCGAGATGCGGGCCCGGCGCCTCCACATGGAGCGCACGCGCGAACAGTTGATGGCGTTCATGCCGCTGTACGAGACGCACCTGGCCCGGCTGACCCATCTGCGGCAGGCGGAGTACGTGGAGGTCCTCACCGATCTCCGGGCGGTCCGGGAGGCCATCACCGAACTGGGCCGCACCTGCGAGAGCGAGGTCATGACGGCCCAGCCGGGCGGCGGCCGACGCGCCGAGGTCCTGGAGGAGGCGGTCGCCCGCGACGAGGAACTCCTGCGCCGCGGCGTCCGGATGCGGATCCTCTACCAGCACACCGCCCGTTTCTCCTCGGGCACCTGCGCCTACGTCGAGCGGGTCGGCAGACTGGGCGCCCAGGTGCGCACCCTGGACGACGAGTTCATGCGGATGCTGGTCTTCGACCGCACGACGGCGGTCATCCCCGTCCCGGACGACCCGAACGCGGCGGTCCTGATCCGCGAACCGCACGTGGTCTCGTTCATGGTGGGCGCCTACGAACGACTCTGGCTGGAGGCGCTGCCGTTCGAGACGGAATGGGACCGCCAGACGATCATGGACATCTCGGACGAGCTCAAGCAGACGATCGTCCGCCTCCTCACGGAGGGCCTGACGGACGCCGCCATCGCCCGCCGCCTCGGCCTCTCCGTCCGCAGCTGCCGCCGCCACGTCGCCGACGTGATGGCCGCGCTCGGCGCCGAAAGCCGCTTCCAGGCGGGCTACCTCCTGGCCCAGCAGGAACGCGAGCAGCCGACGGGATAGGCCGGGAAACCCCGGCGCGGAAAGGATCCGCACCGGGGTTTCGGCGCTGGGCAGGGGTATCCGCGCCGAGTTGCCGCGTCGCCGAGTTCAGCTACGGCAGCGACCCGCGCCACTCCGGATGCCCACCCGCGGCGGCTCTGACGTTGTCGCCCCTGCGAGACTCTTGGTGGACCGCGTCCCATCCGGGCAGCAGTTCCGCTGCCTGATGCTGCGCGTGATCAGCCGCCCGCCGCGCTTCGGCGACGACGTCACCACATTCGCGTACCAGGTCCTCGTATATCGGCGAGAGATCGTTTCGAGTGAAGCTGCGTGTCACAGTCGACCCTTCGGCTGCCGGCACTTCCGCGCCTGATCGTTGGTGGGAAGGCGCCGGCGGCAACGGTTCGTGGCGATCGATAAAGGGCGGTCCGCTGTCAGGCTCGGTTGAGCCGGGCAGCGATCCCATGGCCGATCAGCAAATACAAGACGGCCGGAAGACCATAATTGAGGGCGACGCGTAGACCCTCTGTGTCCATCGTGAAAATGTCCCGCGCCCACCAGGCCAGCCGGTCCGCCGTTCCCCGCACGAACTCGACGAACACATTCGCCTGGTTCGCGTCGAGCAGGAACAACAGGATCCACAGGCCGAGCAGACCTGCCGCGACGTCGGCGACCGTGCAGACGGCGAGGGCGGTGCGCCGCGTGGCGGCCTGCTGACGCACGGAGCGGTCCGACCGCGCGGACCGGTCGTGCGTCTGGTATCCGGGGACCGGGTCGATGTTGCTCACAGGAAATCCGATCGACGTAGTGCCATGTCGGCGCGCTCGCTCCAGGTGTCGAAATTCAACCCGGATGTCGTCGCCCGCTTCTTCCTGCTTCTGCGTTCCGCACGCGCCCACTGTTACACCGCCGCGCACGAGAACCCATTGCGGGCGGGAACGGAGAAGGAAAATACGGACTGCCGAAACGGCCACCCAACCCGGTTATGTGCGTCATTCGTGACCAAGTCATGAGGACACCAAGTACGCGCCCTCATAAGGGTGCAGAGGGAGTGACCACCCATAGGTCGACCGCAAGGGCCGCCTGAAGCGGGCCAAGCCCTGCCGCCGCTGCAAGGGCCACGGCAAGCGCCTGCGCCTCGGCCGCCGCCTCACCAACCACAGCCGCGCCGTCCACCCGGCCGGCAACCGCTGACCAACGTCGTGGGACCGGTGGCCGCCCACCTTGTCGCGGACTCGCTCAAGAGCAAGGGCTCGCCAGCACGACCACCGGTCCATGTCCCCAAGCTTGCGAGCACCCGGGGCCCGCGCAGCCTACCCGCCCATCTCACCCAGTGATCAAGGGAGTTTCGGCATGGCCATCACGGTCTCGCTCGTCGCCCTGTTCGGGCTCGTCCTGTTCTTTCTCCTGCGCTCCCACAGCCTCACTCCCGGCGCCGCCGCACCCCGTCCACCGACCCCTGGGCCACGACCGGCGCGTACAGCGACGAACCGCCGTTCTAGGGGTGACCGTATGAACAACCACCCGCGGCGATATGTGAAGGGTCGGTCCGAGCAGTCCAGGGATGCCATGAAGCGCATGGGAGACACGTTCCTCCCGCAGCTCCGTCCCCCGGCCCAGAAGGCACCGCAGGTCCCGACTGAGACCAGAACTGAGACCGAGGACACTCGCGCGGCCCGCTCCCGCCGTCGCCGTCGCATCCGGTAAAAGCAAAAGCCCCAGGTCACGGCGAGTGAGTCCTGAGGCTTCTACAGAGCCGCCTTCGGGATTCGAACCCGAGACCTACGCATTACGAGTGCGTTGCTCTGGCCAACTGAGCTAAGGCGGCATGCCGTGCGTTCCCATGGTGGGTGCAGCGGCCTCGCCAAGTCTACACAGTTTCCGGGGGTGCTCCCGACCACCCTCCGCGTGGCCCGCGCCACCCCTCACGTGCAGCGCTTGCCGTCCTTCGGGACCGTGCCCTCCAGGAGGTACGCGTTGATCGCGGTGTCGATGCAGTCGCTGCCGCGGCCGTATGCCGTGTGGCCGTCGCCCTCGTAGGTCAGCAGGTTTCCGGAGGCCAGTTGGTCCGCGAGGGACTCGGCCCACTTGTAGGGGGTCGCCGGGTCGCGGGTGGTGCCGACGACGACGATCGGGGGTGCGCCCTCGGCGGTGATGCGGTGCGGGCGGCCGGTCGCCGGGGTCGGCCAGTAGGTGCAGTTCAGGGCCGCCCACGCGAGGCCCTCGCCGAAGACGGGCGACGCCTTCTCGAAGGACGGCACCGCCTTCTCGACGTCCGCCGGACCGCCGAAGGCGGCGGGGAGGTCCAGGCAGTTCACGGCCGCGTTGGCGAACATCAGGTTCGCGTACGAACCGTCCGCCTCCCGCTCGTAGTAGCTGTCGGCCAGGGCGAGCAGGCCCGAGCCCTCGCCGCCGATCGCCCGGGTCAGCGCCTCGCGCAGCTGCGGCCAGGCCCCCTCGTCGTACATCGCGGCGATCACCCCGGTCGTCGCCAGGGACTCCCCCAGCGCGCGGCTCTCGCCCGTCGGCACGGGCCGGGCGTCGACGTCACGGAAGAAGGTCTTCAGGTTGTCGCCGGCCGCGGCGACGGACTCGGTGCCGAGCGGACAGTCCGGCATCGTGACGCAGTCGGCCGCGAACGCCCGGAAGGCCGTCTCGAAGCCCGCGGTCTGGTCGCGGTTGAGGTCGATCGCGGGCAGCGACGGGTCCATCGCCCCGTCCAGGACCAGCCGTCCGGCGCGGGAGGGGAACAGCTCGGCGTAGGTGGCGCCGAGGAAGGTGCCGTACGAGGCCCCGACGTAGTTCAGCTTCCCGTCGCCGAGCACCGCCCGCAGGATGTCCATGTCCCGGGCCGCCTCGACGGTGGAGACGTGCGGCAGGACCTTTCCGGAGCGCTTCACGCAGCCCGCCGCGAACCCCTTGAAGGAGGCGGCGAGGGCACGGGTCTCCGAGGCGTCGTCGGGGGTCTGGTCGACCTGCGTGTACGTGTCCATCTGCGGGCCCGTCAGGCACTCGACCGCCTCGCTGCGGGCCACCCCGCGCGGGTCGACGGCGACGATGTCGTAGCGGGCGCGGACGGGGGCGGGGTAGCCGATGCCCGCGTACCCCTGGAGGTAGCCGACGGCGGAGCCGCCGGGGCCGCCGGGGTTGACCAGCAGCGAGCCGATCCGCTTGCCGGGGCCGGTGGCCGCGGCCCGGGAGACGGCCAGTTCGATGTCCCCGGCCTGCGGCTTCGCGTAGTCGAGCGGTACGCGGAGTGTGGCGCACTGGAACTGCGGCACACCGCAGTCGCGCCAGGTGAGCTTCTGCCCGTAGTAGCTCCGCAGGGCGGGATCGGGCGTCGCGGGCGAGTGCGCGGAGGACGGCCCGGCGGGGGCGGCGGCGTCGCTTCCGCCCGTACAGCCGGAGAGGATCAGCCCGGCGGCCGCGAGGGCCGTGGCGGACATGCGGAGCAAACGCCTGGAGTCCATCCCCGGAGCGTATCCGTACGGGTACGGACCGTGTCCAATCGCCCGTCCCGGCCGCCCGTCCATCCGTCCGCCGTCCATCCGTCCGCCGTCCGTCCTCAGTCGCGCAGAGCCATCGTCATCGCCTCCACCGCCAGCAGCGGGGCGACATTGCGGTCCAGCGCGTCCCGGCAGGCGAGCACCGCCTCGATCCGGCGCAGCGTCCGCTCCGGCGCGGTGTCGCGGGCGATCCGCTCCAGGGAGTCCCGTACATCCTCGTTGGCGATCGGCGTGCGCGCCCCGAGCTGCAGGGCCAGCACATCGCGGTAGAAGGCGGTGAGGTCGGTGAGCGCGAGGTCCAGGCTGTCGCGCTGCGTACGGGTCTTGCGCCGCTTCTGCCGCTCCTCCAGCTCCTTCATCGCCCCAGCCGTGCCGCGCGGCATCCGCCCGCCCTGGCCGCCGCCGAGCGCGGCCCTCAGCTCCTCGGTCTCCTTGGTGTCGACCTCCTCGGCGATCTGCTTGGAGTCCTCGCCGGCCGCGTCGACCAGCTCCTGGGCCGCCTTGAGGCAACCGCCGATGTCCCCCACGCGCAGCGGGAGCTTCAGGACGACGGAACGGCGGGCCCGGGCCCGCTCGTCGGTCGCCAGTCGGCGGGCGCGGTCGATGTGCCCCTGAGTGGCCCGGGCGGCCGCCGCGGCGACCTGGGGCTCGATGCCGTCCCGGCGTACGAGCACGTCGGCGACCGCGTCCACCGGCGGCGTCCGCAGGGTCAGGTGGCGGCAGCGGGAGCGGATGGTGGGCAGCACGTCCTCCAGGGACGGCGCGCAGAGCAGCCACACCGTGCGGGGCGCGGGCTCCTCGACGGCCTTCAGGAGCACGTTGCCCGCGCCCTCGGTGAGCCGGTCGGCGTCCTCCAGGACGATCACCTGCCAGCGGCCGCCCGCCGGCGAGAGCTGAGCGCGCCGGACGAGTTCGCGGGTCTCCTTCACACCGATGGAGAGCAGGTCCGTGCGCACGACCTCCACGTCGGCGTGCGTCCCGATCAGCGCGGTGTGGCAGCCGTCACAGAAGCCGCATCCCGGCGCCCCGCCCAGCGCCCGGTCCGGGCTCACGCACTGCAGCGCGGCCGCGAAGGCGCGCGCCGCGGTCGCCCGGCCGGAGCCGGGGGGGCCGGTGAACAGCCAGGCGTGGGTCATCTTGGACGTGTCGGGGTCGGGCTCACCCGCCGCGTGGGAGGTCACGAGCGCGTCGGCGTCCCGCGCCGCGGCGGCGAGCTGCTCCTCGACCCGCGCCTGTCCGACGAGGTCGTCCCATACGGCCATGTCTGCCCCTCCTCAGGTACGCCCTCCATTGTGGGGGGCGCCTCCGACAACCCACGACAACGGGTCGCGGGCAGAGGCCCGCGACCCGTTGTCGTGGTGGTGAGGGTCAGCGCCGGCGGCGCCGGCCGTCGTCCTCGTCGTCGTGCGGGCCGAGCAGCTCGTCCGCGAGCGACGGCAGGTCGTCGAGCGGGGTCTCCTCCGCCCAGTCGGAGCGGCGCTTGGGACGGCCCTGCTCGTCGAGCTGGGGCAGCTCGCGCGTGCGGTCGTTGGAGCCCGCGGACTCGGCCGGGGCGGCGGGCCGCTCGTCCCGGAAGATGCCCTGCGGCACCCGGTCCGCCGGGCTCGCGTCCCGTACGGGCGGGAGCACCGCGGTCTCGTCGGCGTCGCGCACCGGGCGAAGGACCGTGGTCTCCTCCTCGGGCCGGACGCCCGACCGGCCGTCCGGCCGACGGCCCGGCCGATCCTCCGGCTGCTCGTCCGGCCGGACGATCGGCGTGGCGACCGTGACCTCGTTCGGCGACACGATCGGCACGACCTGCGTCACCTCGTCGGGTGCCGAACCGGACCCCGAACCGGACCCGGAATCGGACCCCGAACCGGACCCGGCATCGAACCCCGAACCGGACCCGGCACCGGACCCGGCATCGGACGCCCCAGCGGATCCCGCATCGGACGCCGAGCCGGGCCTGACGATCGGCGTCGGAACCGTGAGCTCGTTCGCCGACATCTCCGTCTCGGTCGCCTTCGCGGCCCGGGCAGCCGCCTCGGCCTCCGCGGCCTCCCTGGCCGCCTTCTCCGCCTCCGCCGCCCTCCTGGCCTCCGCGGCCTTCGCGGCCTTCGCCACGGCTGCGGCCTGCGCGGCGGCCTTCGCCTCCGCGGCCTCCCTGGCCGCCTTCTCCGCGGCTTCCGCCGCGGCCTTGCGCTGCGCCTCCTCGGCGGCCCTCGCCGCCGCGGCCTCGGCCAGACGCCGCGCCTCCTCCGCCCGCAGCAGGGCCTCCTCGGCCTTGCGCTGCTTCTCGCGGCGGCGCTCCTCCGCCTCGGCGCGCAGCCGGGCCTCTTCCTCGGCCTGCCTGCGGAGCCGTTCCTGCTCCTCGCGGCGGGCCTTCTCCTCGGCCTCGCGCCGCTTGCGCTCCTCCTCGGCGGCCAGCCGGGCCTCCTCGGCCCGCCGACGCGCCTCCTCCGCCTGCCGTTCGGCCTCGCGGCGCCGCGCCTCTTCCTCCTCCTGGCGCTTGCGCTCCTCCTCCTCGGCACGGAGCCTGGCGAGCTGCTCCTGGCGCTCGCGCTCCAGCCGCTCCTCCTCCGCCTTGCGGGCGGCCTCCTCCTCGGCGCGGCGCCTGGCCTCCTCCTCGGCCTTCCGGCGCGCCTCCTCCTGGGCCTTCACCTCGGCCTCGGACAGCGGCAGCATCCGGTCGAGCCGGTGGCGTACGACGGTGGTCACGGCCTCCGGCTCCTGACCGGCGTCGACGACGAGGTAGCGGCCGGGGTCGCCGGCGGCCAGCGCGAGGAAACCGGCCCGCACGCGCGCGTGGAACTCCGGCGGCTCGGACTCCAGCCGGTCCGGGGCCTCGGTGAACCGTTCCCGCGCGGTCTCCGGAGCGACGTCGAGCAGCACGGTCAGATGCGGGACGAGGCCACCCGTGGCCCAGCGGTTGATCCGGGCGATCTCGGTCGGGGAGAGGTCGCGTCCGGCGCCCTGGTAGGCCACGGACGAGTCGATGTACCGGTCGGAGATGACCACCGCGCCCCGCTCCAGGGCGGGCTTGACCAGGGAGTCGACGTGCTCGGCGCGGTCGGCGGCGTACAGCAGCGCCTCGGCGCGGTTCGAGAGTCCGGCCGAGGAGACGTCGAGCAGGATCGAGCGCAGCCGCTTGCCGATCGGGGTCGCGCCCGGCTCGCGGGTGACGACGACCTCGTGGCCCTTGGCGCGGATCCACTCCGCGAGCGCCTCGGCCTGCGTGGACTTGCCCGCGCCGTCGCCGCCCTCCAGGGCGATGAAGAAGCCGGTCGCGGCGGGGGCCTGGGCCGGGTCGGCGCCGCGCAGCGCGTCGCGCAGGTCGCGGCGCAGCGGTACGCCGGCCCGGTCGTCGGTCTTGGCGAGGACGAGCGCGGCGACGGGCAGCAGCAGCGCCCCGACCAGCATCAGCGTGAAGGCGGCGCCGCCGTGCGCGAAGACGAAGCTGCCAGAGGCGAGGTGGTGCGGTCCGATGGCGGCGGCGAGCAGCGGGGCGCCGAGCGCCCCGAGCGCCATGCCGACCCGGGCGACGGCCTGGAGGTGCGCGGTGACCCGGGGCTGCCGGCCCTCCTCGATCTCCTGGTCGATGAGGGCGTGGCCGGTGTTGGCGGCCACACCGGCCGCGTACCCGGCGAGTACGGCGAGGAACAGGACCGTCGCCGTGTCGGGCACCAGACCCATCGCGAGCAGCGCGATGCCGGTGACGGTGATCGCGAGGGCGAGGAGCCGGCGGCGGGAGAAGGCGGGAAGGACGGACCCGGCCGTCCGGATGCCGACCCCGGTGGCCCCGCTCAGCGCGAGGATCAGCAGCGCGAAGGTGACCGGGCCGCCGTCGAGATCGTGGGCGTGCAGGACGGCGACCGCCGCGGCGGCGGCGATGGCTCCGGCGACGGTGGCGCAGGCGAGGACGAGCAGCGGGACGGCGCCCGTGCGGCCCTTCTCGGCGGAGGGCCTGCGCAGGCCCTCCAGCGGCGAACGGGGCCTGGGCGTCTGCCCGCCCGGCAGCTCGACGGCGTACAGCACGGCGAGCGAGGCGGCGAACAGTCCGGCGGCGACGTACGCGCCGAGGGCGGCCTGGTGCGCGGAGAACCAGTCGACGCCCGTGCCGAGCAGGTTGCCGACAAGGGTGGCGACGAGGAGCGCGGCCGCGGCGGCCGGGACCGCGAGGAATCCGGTCCGCAGGGACAGCCGGCGCAGCGCGTCCAGGTGGTCCGGCAGGGGCCGCACGGATGCGCCCTCCAGCGGCGGCGCGGGCAGCAGCGCGGGGGCCGCGCCCTCCTTGGCGACGGTCCACAGCCGCTCGGCGGCGCCGGTGACGAGAACGGTGCCGAGCAGGAACCACAGCGCCGTGTCCGGCACCCAGTCGATCCACAGGGGCGCGATCACGAGGAGCGCGATCCGCAGCCCGTCGGACCCGATCATGGTCCAGCGCCGGTCGAGCGGTCCGCCGGGCCCGGTCAGTGTGGTGAGGGGGCCGAGGAGGACGGCGCCGAAGAGCACGGAGGCAAGGAGTCGTACGCCGATCACGGCGGCTACGGCGAACGCCGCGCCCCGGTAGCCGCCTCCGAGGGCTCCCTCGGACACGGCGGTCTGATACCCCAGCAGCACCAGGACGAGGAGGGCGAGCGCGTCTCCCGTCCCGCCGACGAACTGCGCGCTCCACAACCGTCGAAGGGGCTGATGGCGCAGCAGCGCGCGGACGGCACGCTCGCGGGAGTCGGCGACAAGGGCGGCATCGGACTCTGGCTGCTCTGCTCGCGTCATCCGTCCACCCTATCCGGACCCCTTCACTCCCTGTGGCCTCCACCCGAACAAACGTCGGGGGCGGAGGCACCATGCCTCCGCCCCGTCTGCCCTGGCTTCCCGGGACTACTCCCGCCACTGCGGCCCCGGCTACTCCGGTCCCGCTTCCGCGGTCTCGCTACTCCGGCTTCGCCGCGGCCGTCTTCTTCGCGGCGGTCTTCTTCGCCGTGGCCGTCTTCGCCGTCGTCGTCTTCTTGGCTGCGGTCTTCTTGGCCGCCGTCTTCTTCGCCGGCGTCGCCTTCTTGGCGGCCGTCTTCTTGGCGGGCGCCTTCTTGGCCGTCTTCTTCGCCGGCGCCTTGGCCCGCTTCTCGGCGAGCAGCTCGAAGCCGCGCTCCGGCGTGATGTCCTCGACGCTGTCCCCGGTCCGCAGGGTCGCGTTCGTCTCGCCGTCGGTCACGTACGGGCCGAAGCGGCCGTCCTTGACGACCACCGGCTTCTCGCTGACCGGGTCCACGCCGAGCTCCTTCAGCGGCGGCTTGGCGGCCGCGCGGCCACGCTGCTTGGGCTGCGCGTAGATCGCGAGCGCCTCCTCCAGCGTGATCGTGAAGAGCTGCTCCTCGTCCGTCAGCGAGCGCGAGTCCGTGCCCTTCTTCAGGTACGGGCCGTAGCGGCCGTTCTGCGCCGTGATCTCGACGCCCTCCGCGTCCGTGCCCACCACGCGCGGCAGGGACATGAGCTTGAGCGCGTCCTCCAGCGTCACGGTGTCCAGCGCCATCGACTTGAAGAGCGAGGCGGTCCGCGGCTTCACCGCGTTCTTGCCGGTCTTCGGGGTGTCCTCGGGCAGGATCTCGGTGACGTACGGGCCGTACCGGCCGTCCTTGGCCACGATCTGGTTGCCGCTGACCGGGTCGACGCCCAGCTCGAAGTCGCCGCTCGGCTTGGCCAGCAGCTCCTCGGCGTACGCGACGGTCAGCTCGTCCGGGGCGAGCTCCTCGGGGACGTCGGCGCGCTGGTGCCCCTCGGCGTCCTTCTCACCGCGCTCGACGTACGGGCCGTAGCGGCCGACGCGGAGCATGATGCCGTCGCCGACCGGGAAGGAGGAGATCTCCCGGGCGTCGATCGCGCCGAGGTCGGTCACCAGCTCCTTCAGACCACCGAGGTGGTCGCCGTCGCCGTTCCCGGCGTCGGCGGCGCCGCCGGAGGCGGCCTCCTTACCGCCCTCGCCGAAGTAGAACCGCTTCAGCCACGGCACGGCCTGGGCCTCGCCGCGCGCGATGCGGTCGAGGTCGTCCTCCATCTTGGCGGTGAAGGAGTAGTCGACGAGCCGGCCGAAGTGCTTCTCGAGCAGGTTGACCACGGCGAAGCTCAGGAACGACGGCACGAGCGCCGTCCCCTTCTTGAAGACGTAGCCGCGGTCCAGGATCGTGCCGATGATCGACGCGTACGTCGACGGGCGGCCGATCTCGCGCTCTTCCAGCTCCTTGACCAGCGAGGCCTCGGTGTAGCGGGCCGGCGGCTTGGTCGCGTGGCCGTCGACGCTGATCTCCTCGGCGGAGAGCGCGTCGCCCTCGGCGACCTGCGGCAGCCGGCGCTCACGGTCGTCCAGCTCCGCGTTCGGGTCGTCGGCCCCCTCCACGTACGCCTTCATGAAGCCGTGGAAGGTGATCGTCTTGCCGGACGCGCTGAACTCGGCGTCCCGGCCGTCCGCGGAGCGGCCACCGATCTTCACGGTGACCGAGTTTCCGGTCGCGTCCTTCATCTGGGAGGCGACGGTCCGCTTCCAGATCAGCTCGTAGAGCCGGAACTGGTCGCCGCTCAGACCGGTCTCCGCCGGGGTGCGGAAACGATCACCCGAAGGGCGAATCGCCTCGTGCGCCTCCTGCGCGTTCTTCACCTTGCCCGCGTAGACGCGGGGCTTCTCCGGCAGGTAGTCGGCGCCGTACAGCTGCGTGACCTGGGCCCTTGCCGCCGCGATGGCGGTGTCGGACAGGGTCGTGGAGTCCGTACGCATGTAGGTGATGAAGCCGTTCTCGTACAGCTTCTGCGCGACCTGCATGGTCGCCTTCGCCCCGAAGCCCAGCTTGCGCGAGGCCTCCTGCTGGAGCGTGGTCGTTCGGAACGGGGCGTACGGCGAGCGGCGGTACGGCTTCGACTCGACCGACCGGACGCTGAACGAGGTGTCGGTCAGCGAGGCGGCGAGCGCCCGCGCCTTCTCCTCGTCGAGGTGGAGGATGTTCGCGGTCTTCAGCTGCCCGTCCGAGCCGAAGTCACGGCCCTGGGCGACGCGCTTGCCGTCGACCGTGTTCAGGCGTGCGACCAGCGACGACGGGTCGGAGGGGTCACCGGCGCGGCCCGTCGAGAAGGTGCCGGTCAGGTCCCAGTACTCGGCGGAGCGGAAGGCGATGCGCTCGCGCTCGCGCTCGACGACGAGGCGGGTGGCGACGGACTGGACGCGGCCCGCGGACAGGCCGCGCATGACCTTCTTCCACAGGACCGGCGAGACCTCGTAGCCGTACAGCCGGTCCAGGATGCGGCGCGTCTCCTGGGCGTCCACCATGCGCTTGTTCAGCTCGCGCGGGTTGCGGACGGCCTCCTGGATCGCGTCCTTGGTGATCTCGTGGAAGACCATCCGGTGGACGGGGACCTTGGGCTTCAGGACCTCGAGGAGGTGCCACGCGATGGCCTCGCCCTCGCGGTCCTCATCGGTGGCGAGGAAGAGCTCGTCGACTCCGGCCAGCTGCTCCTTGAGCTTCCTGACCTGCGCCTTCTTGTCGGCATTGACGACATAGATGGGCTGGAAGTCGTGCTCGACGTCGACGCCGAGGCGGCGCACCTCGCCGGTGTACTTCTCCGGCACCTCGGCGGCGCCGCTGGGGAGGTCGCGGATGTGTCCGACGCTCGCTTCGACGACGTAGCCGGGGCCGAGGTAGCCCTTGATCGTCTTCGCCTTGGCAGGCGACTCGACGATGACGAGTCGGCGGCCGCCCTGTGCGGTCTCGCTGGTCGGGGACAACTTCGCTCTTCTCTCCGGTCGACGCTCGGTGGCACGTACGGCACTGCACTCCGTTGGCACGTACGGCGGCGGCACGTGCGGTGACGCTGCCGTCGCTGCGGAGTGTGACGGTACAACCCGCCCCCGTGTCAAACGGCGAAAGCCCGCAACGGCCACTCGAACGGTAACCCGAGTCCTGGCATTCCTGCCGCCCGGACTCCCGGTCCGGTGCGGCGGGGCCGCACGGAACGACCTCGTCACACCCGTCCGAAGCACCACACCCCGAGAAGAAGGAAGACACATCCGAAGATCGTCGTCAGGGTGGCGGCCACCGGCGTGGCGACCCCCTGCGCGACCGGCTCGCCGTGCGCCACGCGCATCCCCGTCCACAACAGCAGCGCGGCTCCGAACAGCGCGAACGCCGCCCCCGCGAAGACCGCCGGCCCGCTCTCCATGTCCGTACCCCGTTCCGTTCACCGGGCCCCCGTGGTCCCTGGAGGCCGAGGCTGGCACCTTCCGGCGTCCACAGCCCGAATTCCGGGTGAACGACGCGGACGCTCCCGCACGGGTTCACGAATATGGCCGGTAGTGCCCCACTCCCCTCTTTCGGTTCGTCACATCACATCGAGCGTGGCCCGTCGTCTGCTGCCCCGCTCGAAGAGGGCGAGCAGCGCCACGGCCAGCACCGCGTAGCCGGCTCCCACCGCCAGCTCGGCGCCGAGCAGCGCCCCGTCGAGGCCCTCTCCCGCGGTGAGCCGGCGCGCCGCGTCCGTCGCGTGGGTGAGCGGCATCAGGTCACCGGCCGTCCGCATCCACTCGGGCAGCGTGTGCCGGGGGACGGCGGCGCCCGTCAGCAGCAACAGGACCGAACTGGCCACGTTCGACACCAGGAACACGTCACGGAAGCGCAGCCCGAGCGCGCCCAGGGCGAGCCCGAACGCCGAGCAGGCACCGGCCGCGACGAGCAGCACCAGGGCGAGTCCGGGCAGCGCACCGGCGGGCACCGGCAGACCGAGGACCAGCGCGGCGACGGTGAGGACGAAGACGCTGACGAGCAGCCCGTTCAGGACGTACGGGAGGGCGCGTCCGGCCCACAGGGGGACGCGGCGGCGCGGCGAGAGGAGGACGGCCCCGAGGGTGCCGAACCGGCGCTCGTTCGCGATCGCCATGGTGCCGCCGTACACGCAGGAGGCGGAAGCCGCGAGGACGGCGTTGCCGACCAGGTGGAAGCGGTCGTCGGCGACACCGAGTTCTCTGCCCAGGAAGACGAAGAAGAAAACCTGGAGCAACGGCCCGACCAGCAGCGTTCCGATGAACATGGGTGGGGTCGTCCAGTTGAACAGGGCGCGGTACGAGAGCGATCCGCCGACGAGGACCAGCCGCGCGGAGCCGAGGAAGCGGAACATCTCTGGTGGCCTTTCAGGCGAGGGCGAGCGTGGCGGCGGCGCGCGCCCGCCGCTCCACCCGCCCGAGGACGAGGACGGCGGCCAGCGCGTATCCGGCGCCGAGCGCGACGGCGGCGAGCAGCGGTGCGAGGACGTCTCCGCCGGAGGTCGCGGCGTGCACGGCCCGCGCGCCCCAGGTCGTCGGCAGCGCCCAGGAGACGGGGTGGGTCCAGGCGGGCAGCGCACCGATCGGCACGAGCAGCCCGGACAGCAGCCAGACCGGCGTGTCGAGCGGGTTGGCCAGCGCGTTGGCGTTGCGCAGCAGGACGAAGACGGCCGCGAGCAGCAGCCCCATCATGCCGAGCGCGAGCACGCACACCGGGACGGCGAGGAGGAACAGCAGCGGGTGCGCGAAGTCCAGGGGTACGCCGAAGAGCAGCACGCCCCACAGGACGGTCGCGCCCATCGCGTACGTGCCGATGACGGCGGTCGCGAGCGTGATCGGGAGCAGGACGAGGGCGAGCGGCGTGGGCGCCACGACGAGCGTCTCCAGCGTGCCGAGCCATCGCTGGTTCTGCACGGCACCGCCCGAACCGAACAGCACCGAGCCCCAGATGCCCATGAGACCGGCGCCGACGGAGGCGGTGAGCAGCCGCTCCGGGTCGCCGGCCGCACGGAACAGGTAGACGGCGAGGGTCGCGTACACCAGCGGCACGAGGACGGCGAAGGTGATCTCGATCGGCGAGCGCGACATGTACGAGACGTGGGTGCGCACGCCGACCCCGATCAGCCGCATCGGCCGCAGGACGCGCGTCACGCCGGCACCTCCTGCGGCGCCTGACCCGCGTCTTCCGACACGATCGCGATGTAGGCGTCCTCCAGGGAGGGTTCGCGGCTGGCGACCCGCCCGACGCGTACGCCGTCGACGGCCGCCAGGACCCGGGCGTGGGGGACGGCCCCGCGGTCGCTCTGCACGGTCACGGTCTGCGCCGCGCCCCGGTCCTCCACGGACGCGCCCCGCACCCCGGGCAGTTCACGGATCCGCGCCAGGTGCTCCGTGCCGACGCCGTACGCCTCGATCTCCAGCACGTCCCGTTCCCGGACGCGGGACTTGAGACTCTCGGGCGTCCCGAGCGCCCGGATCCGGCCACCGGCGATGACGGCGACGCGGTCGCAGAGCTCGTCCGCCTCGGCCATGTAGTGGGTGGTGAGCAGCACGGTGGTGCCGGCGGCGGAGAGGTCGGCGACGGTACGGCGCAGATCGCGGGCGGCGACCGGGTCGACACCGATGGACGGCTCGTCGAGGAAGAGGACGTCGGGGCGGTGCAGGAGGCCGCGCGCGATGTGGAGGCGCTGCCGCATCCCGCGCGAGTACCCCTCGACCCGCTCCTTCTCGCGGCCGGTGAGGCCGACCAGGTCGAGGAGTTCGGCGATGCGCCGCTTCTGGGCGCGGGGTTCGACGCCGTACAGCTCGGCGAAGTAGCGGAGGTTGTCGAGCGCGGAGAGCCGGTCGTACAGGCCACGGTCGCCGCCGAAGACGTACCCGATGCGGCGGCGTACGGCGACGGGGTCGCGGGCCACGTCGTGGCCGAACACCCGGGCCGTGCCGGAGGTGGGCAGGAGCAGGGTGTTGAGCATCTTGATGGTGGTGGTCTTCCCGGCGCCGTTGGGGCCGAGCAGTCCGAACAGTTCCCCGGGCGCCACCTCGAAGGTGACCCCGCGCACGGCCTCGGTCTCGGTCCGGCGGGGGCGCGGCCACCCGGTCCTGCTGGTGTAGGTGCGGCGCAGCGCGTCCGCCTCGATTGCGAGCATGGGCGGGACGGTAGGAGGCCCGGGGAGGGCGGGGCGAACGATTCGGCACGCTCCGAATCGTCAGGCGACCGCGTGCAGCACGCCCTCTCCGGCGAGGAGCGCGAGCAGCGAACGGCCGGTGTCCGTCAGCTGGTAGTAGACGGAGCGGCCGACCCGGTGCCGGGTCACCACTCCGGCCTCCGCGAGCACCGACAGGTGTTCGGAGACCGTGCTGGGCGCGAGCCCGAGCCGGTCCGCGAGACCGGCCGTGGTCAGCGGGCCGGCCAGCTCCCGCAGGACGGCGGCCCGGCCGCGGCCGAGCATCAGCCCGAGCCGGTCCTCGGCGACGGGTTCGACCGGCTCGCGCAGGGCGGCGGCTCCGCGGGCCTGGAAGGAGACGGCGACCACGTCGGGATCGTCGGTCGAGTAGAGCCGGCAGCCCTCCGCGAAGACGAGCGGCACGAGGACGAGCCGCCGCTCCCCCGCCGCGTACTCCGCCTCGAGGTACTTCGTCAGTTCGAGCACGGGCCGCTCCCAGCGGGCCCTGGACTCGAGGCCGCTGAACAGCGCGTCGACGCCTTCGGTGGCGAACGTCCGCGCCCGGACGAGCACTTCGTCCTCGACGAGCCGGCGCATGGTCGGCCAGTACGGCGCGATCGCCCCCTCCCAGTACGCCGCGTACGCGTCGGCGAGCGCGGCGCAGGCGGCGGCCGGATCCCTCAGATACGGCTGTACGGAGGAGTGGTCGGCCAGCCCCGGATAGCAGACGGCCACCTGCTCGCGGACGAACTCCGGGTCGGTGGCCCGCAGCAGATCGAGCTCCTCGTGGACGTGGACCGTGCCGACCGGGCGGGGCAGCAGGAAGTCGGACACGTCGGGAGGCAGTTCCTCCACAAGGGCGCGCAGGGGCGCGATCCGATCGTCCTGACGCCACACCTCACGTGCCGGGCCCACCCACTCCTGGTACGGCCAGGAGGGGTTCCGCCGGGGCAGCGCCAGGTGGACGGCGCAGAAGGCGTCCCGCAGCGGGCTGATCGCGATGCGGGTCGCCCCGAGCGAGGTCTCGTCCAGCTCGATCCGTATCAACCCTGCTGTGCCTCTCCGGATGGCAGGAGGAAGCCCTCCTCCACCAGGAGCCGGATCGCCTGCGGGGTGCGGTCCCGCAGCAGCACCGGGTCCTCGCCCATCAGCTGCCCGATCGCGTCCAGGATCCGGCCGGCGCTGAGCGAGCCGTCGCACACGCCCGCGAAGCCGGCGCCGACGTGGTCCACCTTGGTGGCGCGCCGCATCCCGCGGTTCTGCCGCAGCACGACGTGCTCGGGGTCCTCGGCGCCCGGCAGCCCGACCTGCTCCTGGACGACCTCGGGTGCGAGGGCGAAGTGTTCGGCGAGGAGGGCCGCGTCGTCGTGCGTGCGGAGATAGTCCTGGCGCTCGAAGTGGGCCCGCACGGTGTCGCCGAGCGGCTGCTCGACCGGGTGCGGCCACTCCTCGATGACGATCGACGGCTCGACGGCGCCGGAGGCCACGGCGGGGTTCTTGCGCAGGGTGATCCAGCCGAAGCCGACGGCCTTGGTCCTGCGCGCCTCGAACTCGTCCAGCCATGCCTCGTACCGCTCGCGGTACCGCTCCGGGTTCTCACGGTGGTCGCCGCTGTCCCGCAGCCACAGCTCGGCGTACTGGGTGATGTCCTGGACCTCGCGCTGCACGATCCAGGCGTCGCAGCCGCGCGGCACCCAGGAGCGCAGCCGGTCCTGCCAGTCCTCGCCCTCGACGTGCTGCCAGTTGGCGAGGAAGTGGGCGTAGCCGCCGTCGTTGAGCCGCTCCCCGGCCTCCTGCACGAGCGTGCGGCAGAGGTCGTCGCCGCCCATCCCGCCGTCGCGGTAGGTGAGCCGGGCGCCGGGGGAGATGACGAACGGCGGGTTGGAGACGATCAGGTCGTACGTGTCGCCGTCGACGGGCTCGAAGAGGGAGCCCTGCAGCAGTTCGGCCTCTCGGGCCCCGGAGAGCGCGAGGGTGAGCCGCGTGAAGTCCAGGGCGCGCGGGTTCAGGTCGGTGGCGGTGACGAGCGTGGCGTGCTGGGCGGCATGCAGGGCCTGGATGCCTGAGCCGGTCCCGAGGTCGAGCGCGGAGGCCACGGGCGTACGGACGGTGATGCCGGCGAGCGTGGTGGAGGCTCCGCCGACACCGAGGACGACTCCTTCGTCCTTGCGCCCGATGCCCCCGGCCCCGCCGACGGCGCAGCCCAGGTCGGAGACGATGAACCAGTCCTGGCCGTCCGGGCCGCTGTAGGGCCGGATGTCGACGACGGCACGGACCTCGCCGCCGTCGCGCTCCACCCAGCCGTCCGCGAGGCACTCCTCCAACGGCAGCGCGGCCCCGGCCCGCTCGACGGGGACGGCGCCCTGGAGAAGGAAGAGCCGCACGAGGATCTCCAGCGGGGAGTCCCCCCGCGTGGCCCGCAGCGCGGGCACGGTCTCACTGCGCGCGAGCGCGGCGTAGGCGGGCGCTCCGAGCAGTTCGAGCAGCCCGTCGGCGGTGAAGTCGGCGGCAAGCAGCGCTTCACGCAGCCGGGCGGCGTGCGCGGGCACGGGAAGGCGGGAGGTCAGACTGGTCGTACTCACCCCCCCATTGTGACGGCCACCACCACCCTCCCCTCAGCTGCCCCGCCCGACCCGTGGGAGCCGGTCCGGTGGGACCAGCGACCGCGGGAGCCGGGGGCCGCCGGTCCCATGGGATCCGGCCGCCTGCGGGGCGGTAGGGGGCGGGAGCCGGGGGGGCCGCCGGTCCCATGGGATCCGGCCGCCTGCGGGGCGGTAGGGGGCGGGAGCCGGGGGGCCGCCGGTCCCATGGGATCCGGCCGCCTGCGGGGCCGCAGGGCCACCGGTCGGTCGTCTACGGGGCCGCAGGGCCGCAAGGGCACCCGGACGCCGGCGCCCGCCGATCGTCCTTCGGCACCCTGCGGGCCGCAGCCCACCTTGGCCGCAGGGCTCCGATGGCGCCGGACGCCTGGGGTCGCCTGTACGCGCCCCGGCTGCCTGCGGGCCGCAGGGCCCACGGCCGGCCGGAGGCCGCCGGACGACGGGCCACCGGCCCGCCAGGCCGCAGCCGCGCGCCGCCGGGGCACCCGGCCGGCCGAGCCGCGCCCTTGCGGCCTCGGCGCCTCGTACGCGGAAGGGCCCGGGGACGAGGCGTGCTCGTCACCGGGCCCTTCGCGAGGGGGCGTACCGTCCCGCCCCGTTACTCCGCCTTCTTGCTCGCGGCGTCCGACGGCTCGGTCGACGCCTTCTCCGAAGAGGTCGAGCCCGCCTTCGGCGAGGGCGTCGCCTTCTGGCAGCCCGGCTGCTTCGCCATCGCCGTGCCCAGCTCGCCGGACTGCAGCTTCGCCAGCGCGTCCTGGTCCATCTTCTCGATCTTCTTCAGGCCGTCGGCGACACCCTGCAGACCGTCCGCGAACTTCTGCTGGTTGCTCGGGTCGAGCCCGTCGACCTGCTTCTTCAGCCCCTCGTACGCGACCGCCGTGGCGTTGAGCTCCCTGACCGCGTCCTGCTGGAGCTTCTGCCCGTTGTCGACCGGCGGCGCCCCCGCGCCCTCGATGGCCTTGGCGAGCGCCCGGTCGGCGTCCGCGATGTCCTGGAACGCCTTCGAGTCCGCCGCCTGGATGTCGGCCGGCTTTCCGTCCGCCGCCGTCGAGATGATGAGCTGCTGGGCGTCCGCCCGCTTCTGGATCTGGGGCTTCGCCTGGTCGCAGACCGTCTTGGCCCAGTCGTTGACCTTGTCACCGTCGTCGCCGCAACCGGACAGCGCGAGCACCAGTACCGCGCCGCCGGACAGCACGGCCGCAAGTTTCTTGTTCACCGGATCGGTCCCTTCCAAGGCTCTCGGCCCCGGAACATACACGCCGAGCGGGCGCCATCCACCTGTCGTGCGACCGATTCATCCCATATTGCAACCGTTCGCACCAAGGGAGACACGCCTCACGTCCCCGTACGCGACGAGCGGACGGCACGTCAGCACGCGCCGCCCGCCCCTCACATGACCAGGTGTTACGACGTCACGGGCGCGTCCGGCGAAGCCTCCGCCCGCCGCGCGGCGTTGCCTTCGTCACCCGATTCGTCACCGACGGCCACCGAACGCCGCTTGGAGACGTAGACGGCGCCGATGATGACGACGGTCGCGAGGATCGCGATCATCGCCCGCAGCCCGCCGCTCGCGTCGTCCCCGTAGCTGAACTGCACCACCGCGGGCGCGATCAGCAGCGCGACCAGGTTCATCACCTTCAGCAGCGGGTTGATGGCCGGTCCCGCGGTGTCCTTGAACGGGTCGCCGACGGTGTCGCCGATGACGGTCGCGGCATGGGCGTCGCTGCCCTTGCCGCCGTAATGGCCGTCCTCGACGAGCTTCTTGGCGTTGTCCCAGGCGCCGCCGGAATTGGCGAGGAAGACCGCCATCAGCGCGCCCGTCCCGATCGCCCCGGCGAGGTACGAGCCGAGCGCGCCCACGCCGAGCGCGAAGCCCACCGCGATCGGTGCCATCACGGCGAGCAGCCCGGGCGTGGCGAGTTCGCGCAACGCGTCCTTGGTGCAGATGTCGACCACGCGCCCGTACTCGGGCTTCTCGGTGTAGTTCATGATCCCGGGGTGCTCGCGGAACTGCCGCCGCACCTCGTAGACGACCGCGCCCGCCGAGCGCGAGACCGCGTTGATCGCGAGCCCCGAGAACAGGAAGACGACCGCGGAGCCGAGGACCATGCCGAAGAGGTTGTTGGGCTGTGAGATGTCCAACGACAGGTTCGTCTCGGTGGCCTTGGCCCCCACGTCGGAGACCGCCGTGGCGATCGCGTCGCGGTACGAACCGAAGAGCGCGGCCGCCGCCAGGACGGCGGTCGCGATGGCGATGCCCTTGGTGATGGCCTTGGTGGTGTTGCCGACGGCGTCGAGGTCGGTGAGGACCTGCGCGCCCGCGCCCTGGACGTCCCCGGACATCTCGGCGATGCCCTGGGCGTTGTCGGAGACCGGTCCGAAGGTGTCCATGGCGACGATCACGCCGACGGTGGTGAGCAGACCGGTGCCGGCGAGGGCGACCGCGAACAGCGCCAGCATGATCGACGTACCGCCGAGCAGGAACGCGCCGTACACCCCGAGGCCGATGAGCATGGCGGTGTAGACGGCGGACTCCAGCCCGATGGAGATGCCGGCGAGGACGACGGTGGCGGCGCCGGTGAGCGAGGACTTGCCGATGTCCTTGACCGGGCGCCGGGTCGTCTCGGTGAAGTAGCCGGTGAGCTGCTGGATCAGCGCCGCCAGGACGATGCCGATGGCGACGGCGACCAGGGCGAGGATCCGCGGGTCGCCGGGGTGGCTCTGGATGCCGGGCTCGGTGACTCCCTTGAGGTCGGCGTAGGAGGACGGCAGGTAGACGAAGACGGCGACGGCGACCAGGGCGAGCGAGATCACCGCGGAGATGAAGAAGCCGCGGTTGATGGCGGTCATTCCGCTGCGGTCGGCGCGCCGCGGGGCGACCGCGAAGATGCCGATCATCGCGGTGACCACGCCGATCGCCGGGACGATCAGCGGAAAGGCGAGGCCGAGGTCGCCGAAGGCCGCCTTGCCGAGGATGAGCGCGGCGACGAGCGTGACGGCGTACGACTCGAAGAGGTCGGCGGCCATGCCCGCGCAGTCGCCGACGTTGTCGCCCACGTTGTCGGCGATGGTGGCGGCGTTGCGCGGGTCGTCCTCGGGGATGCCCTGCTCGACCTTGCCGACCAGGTCGGCGCCGACGTCCGCGGCCTTGGTGAAGATGCCGCCGCCCACGCGCATGAACATCGCGATGAGCGCGGCACCCAGGCCGAAGCCCTCCAGAACCTTGGGCGCGTCGGCGGCGTAGACGAGCACGACGCAGGCGGCGCCGAGCAGGCCGAGGCCGACGGTGGTCATGCCGACCACTCCGCCCGTACGGAAAGCGATCTTCATCGCCTTGTGCGCGACGGACGTCAGATCCCTTTCCGGTTCGCCGGGCGCGGGAGTCGCCTCACGAGCGGCCGCGGCCACTCGCACATTCGCCCGAACGGCGAGTCGCATTCCGATGTATCCGGTGGCCGCCGAGAAAAGCGCACCCACCAGGAAGAACAGGGAACGCCCGGCACGCTGCGACCAGTTGTCGGCGGGAAGCAGCAGGAGCAGGAAGAACACGACGACGGCGAAGATCGAGAGGGTCCTCAACTGCCGCGCCAGATAGGCGTTCGCGCCCTCCTGCACGGCGGCGGCGATCTTCTTCATCGATTCGGTGCCCTCACCGGCCGCGAGCACCTGGCGCACCAGCAGCTGGGCGACGACGAGCGCCGCCAGGGCGACGCCCGCGATGACGATCACGATGGTTCGGTTCTCGTCGGTGAGTACCGCCGCGGCGAGAGAAGTGGGGTGTCCGGTCAGTTCTGGGTTGAAGAGCCCCGCCATTCGTCCTCCTTGACGTTGCGAGCTCAAGATGTGGACGGATTGTAGGGAGCGGAACCTGATCAAAACAGGGCGCCGCAGACGGATTTCCCCATTGCCCCGATCTTCCCACCGAAAGCGGTAATGGGGCAAAAGCATTTACACATGATCGATGATCTGGACACATGAAAAAGAGGCCCTGCTCAGCAGGGCCTCTTTTTCATGATCTCGATGGATCGGTGTGGGCCGTTCGGGGGAAAAGCGCTCAGGGGAGCACGACCGCCGGCGTGATCGGCCAGGTCATCCTGATGACCCCGCCCTCCTCGCCCGCTCGCACCTCGACGTCGTCGACGAGCCCGCGGATCACCGCGAGACCCATCTCGTCCTCGACGTCGGTCTCGGCGAACCCCTCGGCCGGTGCCTCGCCCCGCGCGCCGGGTACACCGGCGGCATCCGCCGCCGCCCCGGTGCCCGGGGCACCGTCGCCGACCTCGATGGAGAACGTCTTCTCCTCCTCGGTCAGCACGACCCGGACAGGGGTGGTGACACCGCTGCTGCGGTGCAGCCCGACGGCACGGGAACACGCCTCGCCGACGGCGAGTCTGACCTCGTCGAGGACCGCCTCGTCGACCCCGGCCCGGCGCGCCACCGCGGCCGCCACGAGGCGGGCCGTGCGGACGTGCTCGGGCTGGGCGCTGAAGCGGAGTTCAACGGTGGCCATGCGGTCCCCCTAGGAACGTATGGGCGGGCAACTCGGAGGACCGGGCCTCCCGGCCCGGTTCTCCACTCCTTCTTCCGACGCCGACGGCCTCAGTCCGTGGCGTTGACGGCCTCGTCGACCGTGGTGTGAATGGGGAACACCTTGGTCAGACCGGTGATCCGGAAGATCTTCAGAATGCGCTCCTGGTTGCAGACGAGGCGCAGCGAGCCCTCGTGCGCGCGCACGCGCTTCAGGCCACCCACCAGCACGCCGAGGCCGGTCGAGTCGAGGAAGTCCACGCCCTCCATGTCGACAACCAGGTGGTAGCTGCCGTCGTTCACCAACTCGACCAACTGCTCGCGCAGCTTGGGCGCGGTATACACATCAATCTCGCCACCGACCTCGACGACCGTACGGTCGCCACTCGGGCCGGACACATTGCGAGTCGACAGGGACAGGTCCACGGATCCTCCAGCACCTTGCTATCGAGCGGTCGCCCCTCGGGTCTCCCCGGCGGAGTCGGGGGACGGAACGCCAGCCGCGATGGCATTCAATCACTTACCAGCAGCCATGCACGACGCCTTGGGAGCATTGTCCGTCAGGCCAGTGACACACTCGGTGCCGATGGCCAAGAATCAGCGCCCCAGTCGACCTGCCGGGGACATGGGCAGCCGCCCCTCTCCCGGCATGGTCCTCGACCGGCTCTCCTCGGGTGGGAGCCGGGCCGCGCGCATCACTCATACGGAGCACTTGCCCGCCCGAGAGGGTCGTCATGCGGTCTGGCCGCATCGCATCCGGCCGGAAGTGATCGGCGCGATCCAGGCGGCGGGCATCGAGCATCCGTGGGCCCACCAGGCGGAGGCCGCCGAGCACGCCCTGGACGGCGAATCCGTGGTCATCGCGACCGGCACCGCCTCGGGAAAGTCGCTGGCCTATCTCGCCCCGGTCCTGTCCGCGCTCCTGGACGGCTCCGAAGCCGCCAACGGCCGGGGCGCCACCGCCCTGTACCTGGCCCCGACCAAGGCCCTGGCCGCCGACCAGCGCCGCGCCGTGCGCGAGCTGGCCGCCCCGCTCGGCAACCGGATCCGGCCCGCCGTCTACGACGGCGACACGCCGGTCGAGGAGCGCGAGTGGGTCCGCCAGTACGCGAACTACGTGCTCACCAACCCGGACATGCTGCACCGGGGCATACTCCCCTCCCACCCCAGGTGGTCCTCCTTCCTGCGCTCCCTGCGCTTCGTCGTGATCGACGAGTGCCACACCTACCGTGGCGTCTTCGGCTCCCACGTCGCCCAGGTGCTGCGCCGGCTGCGCCGCGTCTGCGCCCGGTACGGCGCCGATCCCGTCTTCCTCCTCGCCTCCGCCACCTCCGCCGAGCCCGCCCTCGCCGCCGGCCGGCTGACCGGCCTGCCGATCACGGAGGTCTCCGACGACGCCTCCCCGCGCGGCGAACTGGTCTTCGCCCTCTGGGAGCCGCCGCTGACCGAGCTCCACGGCGAGCAGGGCGCCCCGGTACGCCGCACGGCCACCGCCGAGACGGCCGATCTGCTGACCGACCTGACCGTCCAGGGCGTCCGCTCGGTCGCCTTCGTCCGCTCCCGGCGCGGCGCCGAGCTGATCTCGGTCATCGCCCAGGAACGCCTCGCCGAGGTCGACCGCTCCCTCGCCCGCCGGGTCGCCGCCTACCGCGGCGGCTACCTGCCCGAGGAGCGCCGGGCCCTGGAGCGCGCCCTGCACTCGGGCGAGCTGCTCGGCCTGGCCGCCACGACGGCCCTGGAGCTGGGCGTGGACGTCTCGGGCCTGGACGCCGTGCTGATC
This sequence comes from Streptomyces sp. NPDC003035, assembly GCF_042888285.1. NCBI lineage: Bacteria > Bacillati > Actinomycetota > Actinomycetes > Kitasatosporales > Streptomycetaceae > Streptomyces > Streptomyces sp. NPDC003035. Next base: position 141,543 of record NZ_JBIAPJ010000004.1, read on the forward strand.
GCCGGGTACCCGGGAACCCGGGCCTCCCTGTGGCAGCAGGCGGGCCGCGCGGGCCGTTCCGGCGAGGGCGCCCTGGCCATCCTGGTCGCCCGTGACGACCCGCTGGACACCTTCCTGGTCCACCACCCCGAGGCGCTGTTCCAGCAGCCGGTCGAGTCCACCGTCCTGGACCCCGACAACCCGTACGTCCTCGCCCCCCATCTGTGCGCCGCCGCCGCGGAGCTCCCGCTGACCGAACCCGACCTGGCCCTCTTCGGCCCGGCCGTCCCCGACCTGCTGCCCCAGCTGGAGGCCGCCGGCCTGCTGCGCAAGCGCTCCACCGGCTGGTACTGGACCCGCCGCGAGCGGGCCGCCGACCTGACCGACATCCGGGGCGGGGGCGGCAGCCCCGTCCAGATCGTGGAGGCCGCCACCGGCCGCCTCCTCGGCACGGTCGACGAGGCCGCCTCCCACACGGCCGTCCACGAGGGCGCCGTCCACCTGCACCAGGGCCGGTCCTATCTGGTGAAGACCCTCGACCTGAAGGACTCCGTGGCCCTGGTCGAGGAGGCCGCCCCGCCGTACTCCACCACCGCCCGGGACACCACCTCCATCTCCGTCCTCGAGACCGACACCGAGATCCCCTGGGGAGCCGGCCGCCTCTGCTACGGCTCCGTCGAGGTCACCAACCAGGTCGTCTCCTTCCTGCGCCGCCGTCTGATCACCGGCGAGGTCCTCGGCGAGACCAAGCTCGACCTGCCGCCCCGCACCCTGCGCACCCGGGCCGTGTGGTGGACGGTCACCGAGGACCAGCTGGACGCCGCCCGAATCAACCCGGAGATCCTCGGAGGCGCCCTGCACGCCGCCGAACACGCCTCGATCGGCATGCTCCCGCTCTTCGCCACCTGCGACCGCTGGGACATCGGCGGGGTGTCGATCCCGCTCCACCCCGACACCCTGTTGCCCACCGTCTTCGTCTACGACGGCCACCCGGGCGGCGCCGGCTTCGCCGAACGGGCCTTCCACACCGCCCGTGCCTGGCTGACGGCCACGCGTGAGGCGATCGCCTCCTGCGAGTGCGAGGCGGGCTGCCCCTCCTGCATCCAGTCGCCCAAGTGCGGCAACGGCAACGACCCCCTCCACAAGCGCGGCGCCGTGCGCCTCCTCACGGAGCTGCTGCGGGAAGCCCCGGAAGAGCCTCGGAAGGCCCCGCCCTCGCCCTGACGGCCGGTGCGTACGGCCCCAGCCGCACCGCCGCTGTCACGTCCGCGACGTCGCCCCGCACCGAGCACCGCAGCACGGACGCCCCATGCGCATCCGCCACCCGGGCCGCCGCCGCGCAGGCGGTCTCCTCGCCCCACAAGGCACGGTCGGCGGCTGCGAGCGCCGCCAGGTCGGCGGCACCGCCCGCGCGGTGCCGGGCCGCGACCGCCTGCCCCAGCGCGAGCACCGCCCCGAACACCACGCACAGGACACAGGCGGCGAACGCCGTCCACACCGTCGCGAACCCGCGGTCTCCGCGCAGCCCGGTCACCGCGGCCCTCCCTGCCCTGCTCACGGCCCCGCCACCCCCACCGTGTCCTCGGCGAGCGCCACCGCCCCCGCGCGCAGCGTGAGCCCCATTCCGCCCGGTCCCGGCGCCACCACCTCCACCGTCACCCGCCACAGCTCGCCCGACCGGGTGACGTCGACCCGGGCGCCCTCGGGCGCGGCCGCCCGAGCGGCCGCCTCGGCGCCTGCCACCGGCTCCGAACGGGCCACCGCCCGCGCCCCGGCCCGCGCCGCGTCCACGCACTGGATCTGCGCCGCCGCGGCGGCGAGCGCCCAGACCAGGGCCATGGTGAACACCACCAGGGCCGGCAGGGCCATCGCCGCCTCCACGGTCACGGCGCCGCGGTCCTCAGAACGGCGCATCGAGCGCCTTCCCGATCACGGACTCCAGCGCTCCGGACACCGAACCACTGGTCACGATCTTGTACAGCACGGTCGCGAAGGCCGCGGCGGCGATCGTCCCCATCGCGTACTCGGACGTGGTCATCCCCGCATCGCTCCGGGCCGCCCACCGGGCTCGCCACCACGCGTTCATCCTCTTCATGCCAACCCCCAAGTGAGGCCGATCGCCCTGTGGCGTCGGCGTGTTCGTCTTCCGTCAGTGCCGCAGCAGCCCGCTCGCGAGGCCGATCACCACCGGGGCCACCCCCACGGCCAGGAACGCGGGCAGGAAGCAGAGGCCCACGGGCGCGGTGATCAGCACCTGCGCCCGCTGTGCCCGGGCCGCCGCCTTCCGCGCGCGGTCCGCCCGCAGATCGGCCGCGTGCTTCGAGACGGCCTCCGCGGCGGGCGCCCCGGAGGAGCCGGCCCGTTCCAGGCAGCGGGCCAAGCCCCCGGCGCCCGGTATCGCGCCGAACCTCCGCCATACGTCGGCCGGTTCACCGCCGAGGCGAAGCTCGGCCGCCGTCCGGGTCAGCCGATCGCCGACCGGTCCGCCCAGCGATCGGCCCACCGCCTCCGCCGCCTCGCCGGGCCCCGCCCCCGCCGACACACAGGCCGCCAGCAGATCGGCCGCGAGCGGGAGTTGCCGTGCGACCGCACCCTCGTCACCCGCCGCCGGGGCCCGGCGCGCTCGGAAGCGTCGTACGCCCCAGCCCGCCGCGACACCCGCCGACAGACCGGCCGCACCACCGATCAGCACCCAGCCGGCGACGGCCCCCGCGAGCGGCCCCGCCCAGCTCCGCAGCCACGGCGGAATCCTCGGACCGCTCCGTCCTCGACGGTCGAACTCGGCCTCCAGCAAGGCCGCCACGCGCTTGCGCGTCCGCCGCTCCCGTCGGCGATCCGCCACGGTCCAGGCGACCCAGACGACCGAACCGGCCGCCGCGACCGCCATCCCCAGCCGGTGGACGAATTCGCCCATGAGCCACATCGGACCGCTCACCCCCGCTCGCCTCCCCTGACGATCCGCGCGGCCCACCACAAACCGGCCGCCTCCAGGGCTCCGCCGATGGCCAGACACCCCCACCCCACCGGCGAGTGCAGCAGCACGTGCAACGGTCGAGCGCCCATCGCCGAACCGAGCACGAGCCCCACCGCCGGGAGCACCGCGAGGACGGTCACCGTCGCCCAGGCCCCGGCCAGCTGGGCCCTCAACCGCTCCCGCTGGTCCCGGTGCTCCCGGAGCGCGCCCTCCAGCCGGTCGAGCCCCGCGGCCAGTCCCGCACCCCCGTCCACCGCGACCTGCCAGCAGGCCGCCAGACCGGCCAGGCCGTCGGCACCGTCCTGCCGCGCCGCCCGCCGCAGCGCTCCCGCCACGTCCCCACCGAACCGGGCCGCGGCGAGCACCTCCGCCTCCTCCCGCGCCCCCAGCGCCCCGGAGGCCCCGACCGCGAAGAGCAGCGCCTGGCCGGGCTGCCGACCCGCTCTCAGCTCACCCGCGACCGTGCCGCACAGGGCCACCACCGCGTCGGACCGCGCCTCCCGCTCCTTGCGGAGCGCCGCCGCGCGCAGCCTGCGCCCGACCAGCGGCACCGCGAGCGCCCCCGCCACCAGCGGGAGCGGCGACTCCCCGAGGAGGGCGAGCACCCCCGCCACCGGCAGGCACCACCAGGCGCGCCGCCCGCGCACCACGGCCCACCACCGTTCACCCACCGCCCGCAGCGCGGGCAGGCCCCGTCCTGGGCCCCTCAGGGCTCCTACGGCCCCCACACCCGCCAGCACCGTCCGCGCCCGGCGCAGCCCCCGCTCGCGCTCGGCCAGCCGCCACATCGCCGCCCCGGCGCACAACACCGCCGCACTCTGGGCCAGCGCCCACTGCTCCGCCCTCACCACTCGCCCCCGATCAGCGACCGCAGCCGCTCCCAGCCCCGATCCCGCACGAACCCGGCCGCTCCCCAGCGCAGCGCGGGCACGGTCACCACCAGCCCCTCCCGGTCCCTTTCGAGGACGTGGATCTCGGCGATCCGCCGGCGCCCCGCCCGGTCCCGTGCGAGGTGCAGCACCGCCGAGAGTCCGGCCCCCAACTGGCTGTGCAGCGCAGCCCGGTCGAGACCGGCGGCCGTCCCGAGCGCTTCCAGCCGGGCCGGTACGTCCGCCGCCGTGTTGGCATGGACCGTCCCGGAACCGCCCTCATGGCCCGTATTGAGAGCGGCCAGCAGATCGACCGCCTCCCCGCCCCGTACCTCGCCGACCACCAGACGGTCGGGCCGCATCCGCAGCGCCTGCCGGACCAGGTCCCGCAGGGTCACCAGACCGGCGCCCTCCTGGTTCGCCGGGCGCGCCTCCAGGCGCACCACATGCGGATGGTCCGGCCTCAGTTCGGCCGAGTCCTCGGCCAGGACGATCCGCTCCCGCTCGCCGACCAGGCCGAGCAGGGTGGAGAGGAGGGTCGTCTTTCCCGAGCCCGTGCCGCCGGAGATCAGATAGGAGACGCGGGCCTCGATCAGCGCCCGCAGGACCCGCTCGCCGCCCGGCGGGACCGTGCCCGCCGCGGTCAACTCCCCCACGGAGAAGGCCCGCGGCCGCACGACCCGCAGCGACAGGCAGGTCGAACCGACCGCCACGGGCGGCAGCACGGCGTGCATCCGGGTCCCGTCCGGCAGCCGGGCGTCCACCCAGGGCCGGGCGTCGTCGAGCCGCCGGCCGGCCACCGCCGCGAGCCGCTGCGCCAGTCGGCGTACGGCGGGCGCGTCCGCGAAGCGGATCTCGGTGAGTTCGAGACCGGCTCCCCGGTCGACCCAGACCCGGTCGGGCGCGGAGACCAGCACGTCGGTGACGTCCGGATCGGCGAGCAGCGGTTCCAGTGGGCCCGTGCCGACCAGCTCGCAGCGCAACGCCTCCGCCGCGCCCAGGACTTCCGTGTCCCCGAGCAGTCGCCCCTGGGCCCGCAGCGCCGCCGCGACCCGCGCCGGCGTCGGGTCGGCGCCGCTCTCCGCGAGCCGCTGCCGCACGGCCTCCAGAAGCCCAGCGCCGCCACCCCCGCCGGCGAGGGGCGCCCCGCCGTTCATGACGTCCCTTCCGGGGCCAGGGCGCGGTCCCAGAACTGCGCGCAGAAGCGGCCGAGCGGTCCCCGCACCTCACCGCCCGGCGGCGCGCCGCTGTCGAGGGCCGTCAGGAGGCCGGGGTCGTGCGGCAGTTCTCCGGCGAGCGGCAGCCGCAGGGCGTCCGCGACCCACTGCTCGTCGAGCCCCGGCGCGTACGGCCCGCGCACCACCGCACGCAGATCGCCCAGCACCAGACCCACGAGGGAGGCGACCCGCTGGGCCGCCGCGACGGCCCGCAATTCGCCCGGGACGACGAGCAGTCCGAGGTCCAGCTGCGCCAGCGCCTCGGTCACCGCCGCGTCGATCCGGCGAGGCAGGTCCACGACGACGATCCCGCCCAGCCTGCGCGCCGCGGCGAGCACCGAGCGCATCGCCTCGGGCGGCACGAGCACCGAGTCCCCCCGGTCCCAGCTGAGCACCCGCAGCCCGCGCACCGAGGGCAGCGACTCCTCCAGGGCGCCGCCGGCCACCCGCCCCTTGGAGGCGGCGAAGTCCGGCCAGCGTCTGCCCTCGGCCCGCTCTCCGCCGAGGAGGACGTCGAGTCCGCCGCCGAGCGGGTCGCCGTCCACCAGCAGGGTGCGCCGCCCGGTCCTGGCGCCGGCCAGCGCGAGGGCGCAGGCCAGTGTCGAGGCACCGGCCCCACCGCGACCCCCGATGACGCCGACCGTCAGCGCCTGCTTCCCGGCGCCTTCGGCCGCGTCGGCGATCCGGTCGACGAGCCAGCTCTCGGCGTCGGGCAGCCGCAGCACACAGTCGGCGCCGATCTCGACGGCCCGCCGCCACACCTCGGGGTCCTCGCGGTCCTCGGCGCCCCGGCCGACGAGGATCACCCCCTGTCGGCGCGCGGCACCGCGACACCGCTTCGCGGCATCCTCGCCGACCAGGACGAGCGGGGCATCGGCCCAGCTCGCGCGGTGCTCCGGCACCGTGTGGTGCACCTCGGGATCGGCACCCGCGGCCGCGCACAGCCTCAGCAGGTCGTCGAGCAACGCGAGGTCCTCGGTCACGATCAGCGGTCCGGTCCGGTGTCCGCCTCCGGCCGTCACGCCCTCGGGCGTTCCCGAAGAGCCGACGGCCCGCGCGGCCCCGCGGCCCCGCGAAGTTCTGAAAGTCATGGTTCCCGCCACAGCGCACGCCCCCTGTCCGTGCGATCCCATCAGCGCCCGTCGCGCCGCCGAGATCGGTGATTCCTTCCGTCCGCGGAGTTCGCGGCGGGAATCACCGTGGCGCCGTACGGGAAATCGTGCGGATCTTGCTCAAAAACTGTGGATAACTCACCGGTTGTGAATATCCCCGTGCCCCCTACCGGGGATGTCCGGAGAGCAGTCCGAGCACTACGCTGAGTGACGAACTGAGGGCATCACGCAGCCTCGGCCGTGCGGCCGACGGAGGAGGAGAGATGAAGATCCAGCGGGTGAAAACGCGTCCGGACATGCGACGACCCCCGCCGGGGGGGAGAGCGGGGGTCGTCTCTCCGGCCGACTCGGGGGGGGAGGAGCCGGACCGGGTTAGCACGGTCGCGAACGATCCGTGACTTCCATGGTGTACCCGAGAGCCCTCTCAGGCAAACCCACACGCCCGAGCGTACGCCGAATGGCGGGCACCTATGCTCGGCTCGTGGAAAACCACTCGTTGCCGCGCACAGCCGCCTTCTTTGACCTGGACAAGACGGTCATTGCGAAGTCGTCGACGCTGACCTTCAGCAAGTCCTTCTACCAAGGAGGACTGATCAACCGCCGCGCCGTCCTGCGGACGGCCTACATCCAGTTCGTCTACCTCGTGGGCGGGGCCGACCACGATCAGATGGAGCGGATGCGCGAATATCTTTCCGCGCTCTGCAAAGGCTGGAACGTGTCGCAGGTCAAGGAGCTTGTCGCCGAGACCCTGCACGATCTGATCGACCCGCTCATCTACGACGAGGCGGCCTCCCTCATCGAGGAGCACCACGCCGCCGGCCGCGACGTCGTGATCGTGTCGACCTCCGGCGCCGAGGTCGTGGAGCCGATCGGCGAGATGCTGGGCGCCGACCGGGTCGTCGCCACGCGGATGGTCGTCGGGGACGACGGCTGCTTCACCGGGGAGGTGGAGTACTACGCCTACGGGCCGACCAAGGCCGAGGCGATCCGTGAGCTCGCGGAGTCGGAGGGCTACGACCTCTCGCGTTGTTACGCGTACAGCGACTCGGCGACCGACGTACCGATGCTGGAGACCGTGGGTCACCCCTACGCGGTCAATCCCGACCGGACGCTCCGCCGCGAGGCCCTCGCCCGGGACTGGCCGATCCTGGCCTTCGAGAAGCCGGTCCGGCTCAAGCAGCGCCTGCCGGCGTTCCGGATGCCTCCGCGCCCCGCGCTCGTGGCCGCGGCCGCCGTGGGCGCCGCCGCGGCGACCGCCGGACTCGTCTGGTACGCCAACCGCCGACGGCAGACCGCTCTTGCCGATCGCTTTGCCCGGATTTGAGCGGAAAGTAAAGAAGTGCGGCCAGGGCTTTCGCATCCCTCTCGACAGGAGTAGAAAGGAATCAGGCCCGCGAGACCTAGGACATCCGAGAGGATCACCTGTTGAGCAAGAAGGCCCCACGGACCACGCACTGAAGCCGGGCACCCACGCGACGTCGACCCGTCGATTACGGGCCAGCCGCACCAGGCGAAGGGCAAAGCTCCCCGCTTGATGGGCACATATCGAGGACGCTTGGTAACTCGGCAGACGTGCCAGCGGCGGTACCAGAACTGGTACCGCCGCAACCCTTTTCAGGTGACTACCGAGGCGGCTTCCCGACGTTCCGGCGGTTTCCTAGGCGGCGCCGCGCTGGAGCGCCTCGCAGACCGCCGTCGACTCCCTGACACCCAGCTCCACGGCCCGCCCGCAGTGAGCGATCCAGGCGGCCATGCCCTCCGAGGTCCCCGACAGATATCCGTCGAACGCCGCGACGTACGCGGCGCGCCCCTGCTCGGCATGCCCGACCTCCGCCGGGCAGATCGACTTCGGGTCGAGCCCGCTTCCGATCAGCACGATCCGCTCGGCGGCCCGCGCGATCAGCCCGTTGTACGAGGTGAACGGCCGCAGCGCGAGCAGTTCGCCGTGCACCACGGCCGCCGTCACCAGCGCCGGGGCCTTACCGCCCGCGATGATCAGCTCCGAGAGCCCCTCGAGCCGGCCGGCGACCTCGGCCGGGTCCGGCAGCGGCGCCTCGATCAGCGGCTCGTCGACCGCCTCGCCGGCCTGCCGGGGCCTGCCGACGGAGTCCACGAAGTCACCGCTGTCGCCCACCGCGACCAGGTGCAGGCGGGCCAGCACGCGCAGCGGCGATTGGCGCCAGATGGAGAGCAGCTGACCGGCCTCGGCACCCAGCCGCAGGGCCGCGCCCACCGTCCGCGCCTCGGCGTCCCCACCGAAGTCGGTCCGTCGGCGGACCTCCTCCAGCGCCCAGTCGGCGCCGGAGAGCGCGGCCGAACCCCGCGCGCCGCGCAGGGCCGCCTCGGAGGTGATCTCGTTGCTGCGGCGCCGCATCACGCGGTGCCCGTAGACCCGGTCGACGGCCTTGCGTACGGAGTCCACCGATTCGGCGACGCCCGGCAGGGAGCCGAGGGCGGCCAGGGGGTCAGAGGCGTGCGTACTCATAAGTAGCGAGGCTACGCGCCCTGGGCCGCCACCCCACGTTGGAGTGGTCTTCTTCACGCCCCTTGACCACACGCGGCAGTCATACCACTACGCTAGGTGAACATGAAGATCGCTTTCGTAGGGAAGGGCGGCAGCGGGAAGACCACGCTGTCCTCGCTCTTCATCCGCCACCTCGCCGCCAATGAGGCCGCCGTCGTCGCGGTGGACGCCGACATCAACCAGCATCTCGGGGCCGCGCTGGGTCTCGACGAGGCGGAGGCCGCGGCGCTGCCCGCGATGGGGGCGCACCTGCCGTTGATCAAGGAATACCTGCGGGGCTCGAACCCGCGGATCGCCTCCGCCGACACGATGATCAAGACGACCCCGCCCGGTGAGGGCTCGCGGTTGCTGCGGGTCCGCGAGGACAACCCGGTCTACGAGGCGTGCGCGCGGACCGTGCGCCTCGACGACGGGGACATCCGGCTGATGGCGACGGGGCCGTTCACCGAGTCGGATCTCGGCGTCGCCTGCTACCACTCCAAGGTCGGCGCGGTGGAGCTGTGCCTGAACCACCTGGTCGACGGGGAGGACGAGTACGTCGTCGTCGACATGACGGCGGGCTCGGACTCCTTCGCGTCCGGGATGTTCACCCGCTTCGACATGACGTTCCTGGTCGCGGAGCCGACCCGCAAGGGGGTCTCGGTCTACCGCCAGTACAAGGAGTACGCACGGGACTTCGGTGTCGCGCTCAAGGTCGTCGGCAACAAGGTGCAGGGTCAGGACGACGTGGACTTCCTGCGCGCCGAGGTGGGCGACGACCTGCTGGTGACGGTCGGCCACTCGGACTGGGTCCGGGGGATGGAGAAGGGCCGCCCGTCCCGCTTCGAACTCCTGGAGGCGGACAACCGGATGGCGCTCCAGGCCCTCCAGAACGCGGCGGACGACTCGTACGCGCACCGCGACTGGGAGCGGTACACGCGCCAGATGGTCCACTTCCACCTGAAGAACGCGGAGAGCTGGGGCAACGCCAAGACCGGGGCGGACCTGGCCGCTCAGGTCGACCCCGGTTTCGTGCTCGACGAGGCACTCGCGGTGCCCCAGCCCAGCTGAAGAGAGGCCCGGGGCCGGCCCGCCCGCGCGGGTCGGCCCCGGCGTGACGTCGAGCGAGGGACTCAGCGGCGCTCGGCCCGCGCGGCGGCAGGCTGCGCGGCGGCGGGCTGCGGGCCGGCGGGCTGCGCGGGGGCCGCCGGCTGGGGAACCAGGAAGGTCGCCCAGCCACCCTTCGGAGCCTCGCCCACCTTCAGGGTCCGCATCTTCTCGATCACCGCGGGGTCCTGGGCGTCCAGCCAGTCCGCGAGCTGCCGGAAGGACACGCACTTCACGTCCTTCTGGACGCAGACCGTGGCGATGGTCTCCTCGATGGCGCGCATGTACGTGCCGCCGTTCCAGGACTCGAAGTGGTTGCCGATGATCAGCGGCGCGCGGTTGCCGTGGTACGAGCGGTTGAAGGCCTGCACCAGGCCGTCACGCATCTGGTTGCCCCAGAATTTGTGCATGGACGGGTCGCCCTTGGTCGTACCGGACTGGTTGACCAGGAAGTTGTAGTCCATGGCGAGGGTCTGGAAGGCACGGCCCGGGACGGGCACGAGCTGCATCGACAGGTCCCACAGGCCGTGGTCCTTCTTGGGCCAGATCTGGTCGTTGACGCCGCTGGTGTCGTAGCGGAAGCCCATCTGGGACGCCGCCCGGACGAAGTTCTTGCGCCCCTCGAGGCACGGGGTGCGGGCGCCGACCAGCTCCTTGTCGTAGTCGAACGGAAGCGGCTGCTCCGCGGTGAGGCCGGAGTTGGTCTTCCAGTTCTTCACGAAGGACTTGGCCTGGATGATCTCGCTCTTCCAGTCCTCGACCGACCAGTTGCCGACGCCGCCCTCCTTGCCGCAGAAGTGGCCGTTGAAGTGCGTGCCGACCTCGTTGCCCTCCTGCCAGGCGCCGCGCAGCTCGCGGACGGTGGCCCGGATGCCCTCGGTGTCGTTGAAGCCGATGTCCGAGCGGCCCGCCGCGTGCTGGGGCGGGTTGTAGAGCTTCCGCTTCTCCTCGGGCAGCAGGTACACGCCGCTGAGGAAGTACGTCATGGTCGCGTCGTACTTCTTGCCCACCTTGCGGAAGTGGGAGAAGAGCTTCTGGCTGTCCTCGCCCGCGCCGTCCCACGAGAAGACCACGAACTGTGGCGGCTGTTCGCCCGGCTTCAGCTTCTGCCAGACCGGCTGGTGGGGCTGGGCGCCGGTGAAGGCGGTGGAGCCGTCGCCGATCAGCCGTACAGCGTTCTCCGGGGCCGCGGCCGGGTCCTTCTTCGCGCCCGGCGCGCCCTGGTCGCCGCCCGGTCCGCCGGAGTCCGAGCAACCGGCGAGGCCGGCGATCAGGGCGGCGGCGAGAGCGCCGACGGCGAGCGTCCTGGTGCGGGCAGTGGTCCTTCTCCCGGCGGTTGTCATCCGCCCACCTCTCCTCGGTTCCGTGCGAGCGGCGTCAACGTCGCACCACGACCGTCGAAGAGATGAAACGACAAGCGGAACTCTGCACACCATTCACCGGAACCGGTGAATCATTGCCCTGTTTGCCCCGAAAATAATGCCGCAGACTTTACTCTGCATTACGATCCATTTACTGAGTGTTGATCCTGGCGATCAGGATCCACGCTCGGAATCCCGCCGCTGCACGCCGTGACCCACGGCCGCGACCCCCACGTTCGTCCCGCACGAGCCGCGACCGCGCTGCCCCGGAGGAGACGGGAACCATGACTGTCTGCATGCCCATCCGCCGTACCCCGACCCAGCGGCCCCACAGCCCGCCCGGCCGCCGGCCACGCTTCCGAATCGCGGGCGCCGACGTGTCCGCGTCGATCGCCGTCTTCCTGATCGCGCTGCCGCTCTCCCTCGGCATCGCACTCGCCACCGGAGCCCCACTCCAGGCCGGCCTCGTGGCGGCCGCCGTCGGCGGCATCGTCGTCGGCCGGCTCGGCGGAGCACCGCTCCAGGTCAGCGGCCCCGCCGCGGGCCTCACGGTGGTCACCGCCGAGCTGATCCAGCGGTACGGCTGGCGCACCACCTGCGCCATCACCGTCCTCGCCGGACTCGCCCAACTCGGCCTGGCCGCCCTGCGGGTGGCCCGCTCAGCCCTCGCCGTCTCCCCCGCGATCGTGCACGGCATGGTCGCCGGTATCGGCGTGACCATCGCCTTCGCACAACTCCACATCGTCCTCGGCGGTACGCCACAGAGCTCCGTGGTGGCCAATGTCATCGCCCTTCCGGCTCAGTTGGCCGCCCCGCACCTCACCGGACTGGCCGTCAGTGCCCTGACCATCGCCGTCCTGCTGCTGTGGCCGCGCCTGCCCGGCCGGGCGGGCCGGCTCGTACGGAAGGCACCGGCCGCTCTCGCCTCCGTGGCCCTGGCCACCCTCGTGGCCGTCGTCGCGGGGCTGCATGTGCCGCGCGTCGACCTGCCCTCCTGGAGCAGCCACGCCCTCGTCGGGCTGCCCGAGGGTCCGGCGCTCGGCATCGCGGCCGGCGTGCTCACGATCACGCTCGTCACCAGCGTCCAGTCGCTGCTCTCCGCCGTCGCCGTCGACAAGCTGGTGTCCGCCCGGCCCGACCGCGGCGTCGGGGTCCCCCGGTCCCGCCTCGACCGCGAGCTGGCGGGCCAGGGCGCGGCGAACATGGTCTCCGGCGCGCTCGGAGGGCTGCCCGTCGCCGGAGTGGCGGTCCGCAGCGTCGCCAACGTCTCCGCGGGCGCCGTCAGCCGCAACTCCACGATGCTGCACGGCCTGTGGGTGATCCTGGCCGCGTTCCTCCTGGTGCCGGTCCTGGACCTGATCCCGCTGCCGGCCCTCGCCGCGCTCGTGATGGTGGTCGGCGTCCAGATGGTGAGCATCACCCACATCCGCACGGTCACCCGGCACCGTGAAGCCCTCGTCTACGCGGCGACGGTCACCGGTGTCGTCCTGTTCGGGATCCTGGAGGGCGTCGCCCTCGGCATCGCGGTCGCCACGGCCGTCGCCCTGCACCGGCTCGCCCGCACCCGCATCACCCACGAGGAGAAGGACGGCCGCTATCTGGTCCGGGTCCGCGGCCAGCTGACCTTTCTCGCCGTGCCGCGGCTGAGCCGGATCCTGCACACGATCCCCGACGCGTCGGAGGTGGTGATCGAGCTGGACGGGTCCTTCATGGACCATGCGGCGTACGAGGCGCTGCACGACTGGCAGGCGTCGCACGGCGCCACGGTGGAGATGACCGGCCCCTCCGGTGCCCGGATCACCGAGCCGACCTCGGAGTCGCACGCCTGCTGCCGCCCCTGGACGCCCTGGCGCAACCACTGCGGGGAGAACCATCCGGCAGACGAGACGCGACGCGAGACCGGGCACCAACTGGCGAGCGGCATCGGCAAGTTCCAGCGGAACACGGCCCCGCTGGTGCGTGACGAGCTCGCCCGCCTGGCGCGTGAGGGCCAGAGCCCGTCCCAGCTGTTCCTCACCTGCGCCGACTCCCGCCTCGTCACGAGCATGATCACCGCCAGCGGGCCCGGCGACCTCTTCACCGTACGGAACGTGGGCAATCTGGTCCCGCTGCCCGGCGAGGGGAACGGGGACGACTCGGTGGCGGCGGCGATCGAGTACGCGGTGGAGGTGCTGCGCGTGCAGTCGATCACCGTCTGCGGGCACTCGGGCTGCGGGGCGATGCAGGCCCTGCTCGGCAGTACGCCGGACGACCCGCCGACGCCACTGCGGCGCTGGCTGCGGCACGGACTGCCGAGCCTGGAGCGCATGACGAGCCGCAGACACGCCTGGGCCCGGATCTCCGGGAGGCTGCCGGCCGACGCGGTCGAGCAGCTCTGCCTGACCAACGTCGTGCAGCAGCTCGAACACCTGCGGGCGTACGACGCGGTGGCGCGGCGGCTCGCCGACGGGACGCTCACGCTGCACGGGATGTACTTCCACGTGGGCGAGGCCCAGGCGTATCTGCTCGCGGACTCCGACGAACCGCACGGGTACGACGACGTCTTCGACCTGGTCCCGCCCACGACGCTGCAGGAAGCCCGCGCGTCCTGAACCTTCCCGTCCGGGCGTCCGTGAGACTGTATGGCCCCTTCTTCCCACCGCTCGGGAGGGAGGGGCCACCGCACGCCCGCCGCCTCATAGGTCTAAACCAATTTCCTGGAGACTCTTGTCACCCGGGCATCTGACTGATGAGCTATGACGCGGGACACATAGGCACATGGGACGCCCTGGGAAAGGGAGATGTCGTGAGCAACGAAAGCCTGGCCAACCTGCTCAAGGAAGAGCGGCGGTTCGCGCCGCCGACCGAGCTGGCCGCGCACGCCAACGTGACGGCGGAGGCGTACGAGCGGGCCGAGGCGGACCGGCTGGGCTTCTGGGCCGAGCAGGCCAAGCGGCTCACCTGGGCCACCGAGCCGACCGAGACCCTCGACTGGTCGAACCCGCCCTTCGCCAAGTGGTTCGCCGACGGCGAGCTCAACGTGGCGTACAACTGCGTCGACCGGCACGTCGAGGCCGGGAACGGCGACCGCGTCGCCATCCACTTCGAGGGCGAGCCGGGCGACAGCCGCTCCCTCACCTACGCCGAGCTCAAGGACGAGGTCTCCCGGGCCGCCCACGCCCTGACCGAACTGGGCGTCACCAAGGGCGACCGGGTGGCGATCTACCTCCCGATGATCCCCGAGGCCGTCGTCTCGATGCTGGCCTGCGCCCGCGTCGGCGCCGCGCACTCCGTGGTCTTCGGCGGTTTCTCCGCCGACGCCATCGCCACGCGCATCGAGGACGCCGACGCCAAGCTCGTCATCACGGCCGACGGCGGCTACCGCCGCGGCAAGCCGAGCGCCCTCAAGCCCGCCGTCGACGAGGCCCTCGGCCGGGTCGACCGCATCCAGCACGTGCTCGTCGTGCGCCGCACCGGCCAGGAGGTGGCGTGGACCGAGGGCCGGGACGTGTGGTGGCACGACATCGTCGCCCGTCAGTCCGCCGAGCACACCCCCGAGGCGTTCGAGGCCGAGCACCCGCTCTTCATCCTCTACACCTCCGGTACGACGGGTAAGCCGAAGGGCATCCTGCACACCTCCGGCGGCTACCTCACCCAGGCCGCGTACACCCACCACGCCGTCTTCGACCTCAAGCCGGAGACCGACGTCTACTGGTGCACCGCCGACATCGGCTGGGTGACCGGCCACTCGTACATCACGTACGGACCGCTGGCCAACGGCGCGACGCAGGTCATGTACGAGGGCACCCCGGACACCCCGCACCAGGGCCGGTTCTGGGAGATCGTCCAGAAGTACGGCGTCACGATCCTCTACACCGCGCCGACCGCGATTCGTACGTTCATGAAGTGGGGCGACGACATCCCCGCGAAGTTCGACCTGTCGAGCCTGCGCGTCCTGGGCTCGGTCGGCGAGCCGATCAACCCCGAGGCGTGGATGTGGTACCGCGAGCACATCGGCGCCGGGAAGACCCCGATCGTGGACACCTGGTGGCAGACCGAGACCGGCGCGATGATGATCTCGCCGCTGCCGGGCGTCACCGAGACCAAGCCGGGCTCAGCCCAGCGCCCGCTCCCCGGCATCTCCGCCACCGTCGTCGACGACGAGGCCCACGAGGTGCCGAACGGAGGCGGCGGCTACCTGGTCCTCACCGAGCCGTGGCCGTCGATGCTCCGCACCATCTGGGGCGACGACCAGCGGTTCATCGACACGTACTGGTCGCGCTTCGAGGGCAAGTACTTCGCCGGCGACGGCGCGAAGAAGGACGAGGACGGCGACATCTGGCTGCTCGGCCGGGTCGACGACGTCATGCTCGTCTCCGGGCACAACATCTCCACCACCGAGGTCGAGTCCGCGCTCGTCTCGCACCCGTCCGTCGCCGAGGCGGCCGTGGTCGGCGCGGCCGACGAGACGACCGGGCAGGCGATCGTCGCCTTCGTCATCCTGCGGGGCACGGCGAGCGAGGACGAGAGCCTCGTCGCCGAGCTGCGCAACCACGTCGGCACGACGCTCGGCCCGATCGCGAAGCCGAAGCGGGTGCTGCCGGTGGCGGAGCTGCCGAAGACGCGGTCCGGGAAGATCATGCGACGGCTGCTGCGGGACGTGGCCGAGAACCGGGAGCTGGGGGACGTCACGACCCTCACCGACTCCTCGGTCATGGCACTCATCCAGACGAAGCTGCCGAGCGCGTCCTCGGAGGACTGACAGAGGACTGACGGAGGACTGAACGTCCGTGTGCGCCCGCTCCGGGATCCCCGGGGCGGGCGCCCTCGTTTCCGGTGGCCGGTCGGGGGCACAACGGGCCGGAGCGGAGTTCTGTCCCTAAAGTGACGGTCACCGGACACAACCCCGGCTCGTTAGGTAAAGTAAAGATCGCGTCAGAGACGTGACAGAAAAACCTAGGTGCGCCGGGAAGTCTGGTCGGCATGTGCTTCGCCCTGCCCAAACCGACCGGAGGTTGCTTGCCGTGCCCGCGCCCACCCCGACCGATCGCACCTTCCTCGGCCGTCTGTCGCTGCCCGAACGGCGCTTCCTCGCCGACGCGCTGCGCGCCGAGACCGTCGGCGGCGTGCTCCTCCTCGTGGCCGCCATCGCCGCACTCGTCTGGGCGAACACCCTCGGCGACAGCTACGAGTCGGTACGGAACTTCCACATCGGCCCCGCGGCCCTCGGGCTCGACCTCTCCCTCCAGCACTGGGCGGCCGACGGCCTCCTCGCGATCTTCTTCTTCGTCGCCGGCATCGAGCTCAAGCGCGAGCTCGTCGCGGGCGAGCTGCGCGACCCCAAGGCCGCCGCGCTCCCCGTCGTCGCCGCCCTCTGCGGCATGGCCGCGCCCGCGCTCGTCTACGTCCTGACGAACGCCGTCGGCGGCGGCTCGATGGACGGCTGGGCCGTCCCCACCGCCACCGACATCGCCTTCGCGCTCGCCGTGCTCGCCGTCATCGGCACCTCGCTGCCGTCCGCGCTGCGTGCCTTCCTGCTGACACTCGCCGTCGTCGACGACCTGTTCGCGATCCTGATCATCGCGGTCTTCTTCACCAGCGACCTGAACTTCGCCGCCCTCGGCGGCGCCGTCGCCGGTCTCGCCGTCTTCTGGCTGCTGCTGCGCAAGGGCGTCCGCGGCTGGTACGTGTACGTCCCGCTCGCCCTGGTCATCTGGGGCCTGATGTACAACAGCGGCGTCCACGCCACCATCGCCGGTGTCGCCATGGGCCTGATGCTGCGCTGCACGCGGAAGGAAGGTGAGGACCACTCCCCCGGCGAACACATCGAGCACCTGGTCCGCCCCCTCTCCGCCGGGCTCGCCGTCCCGCTCTTCGCGCTGCTCTCGGCCGGGGTCGCGGTCACCGGAGACTCGCTGACCGACGTCTTCACCCAGCCCGTCACCCTCGGTGTCGTCCTCGGCCTGGTGGTCGGCAAGGCGGTCGGCATCTTCGGCGGCACCTGGCTGGCCGCCCGCTTCACCAAGGCGGAGCTCAACAAGGACCTGGCCTGGGGCGACGTCTTCGCCGTGGCCGCCCTCGCCGGCATCGGCTTCACCGTCTCGCTGCTCATCGGCGAGCTGGCCTTCGAGGGCGACGCGGCCCTGACCGGCGAGGTCAAGGCAGCCGTCCTGATCGGCTCGCTGATCGCGGCCCTGCTCGCCACGGTCCTGCTCAAGCTGCGGGTCCGCAGGTACCAGGCGCTGTGCGCCGAGGAGGAGCGCGACGACGACCACGACGGCATCCCCGACATGTACGAGCAGGACGACCCGGCGTACCACCTGCGCATGGCCGAGATCTACGAGAAGAAGGCCGCCGAGCACCGTGAGCGCGCCCAACTGGCGGGGGCATCGCGCGATGGCGGCGACAGTCCGGCATGATCTGAGGTCGGACCGTAGAAGAGAAGAGGGAGCAGCGATGAGCGACCCGATCGACGGAACCGAGCGCAGCCTCGGTCAGCTGGTCGCCTCGGCGACCGCCGAGATGTCCGCGCTGGTGCACGACGAGATCGCCCTGGCCAAGGCCGAGATCCGACAGGACGTCAAGCGGGGGGCGATGGGCGGCGCCGCCGGCGTGACGGCCGCCACGGTGCTCCTCTTCTCGCTGCCGATGCTGAGCTTCGCGCTCGCGTACGGCATCAACGCCTGGACCGGCGGCCACAACGGTGAGGGCGGCTGGAACCTCGCCTGGTGCTTCCTGTTCTCCTTCGCCGCCAACGTCCTGCTCGCGGGGCTGCTCGGGCTGCTGGCCTACGCCAAGTTCAAGAAGGTCAAGAAGCCGGAGAAGTCCATCAACTCGGCCAAGCGGACGGCCGCGGTCCTGCAGAACGCCAAGCCGCACCCGCGCCCCGAACGGGCGGCACTGCCCGGCACGGTCCAGGACAAGGCCGTTGTTGTGGGACGCTCGTCTGCATGACCGTCCCCGAGAGCAGCAACGGCAGCGGCAGTCCCGTACGGATCGAAGGCCCCTGGACCCACCGCGACGTGGCCGCCAACGGTGCGCGCTTCCACATCGCCGAGATGGGTGACGGGCCGCTCGTGCTGCTGTTGCACGGCTTCCCGCAGTTCTGGTGGACCTGGCGCCACCAGCTGCCCGCTCTCGCCGACGCGGGCTTCCGGGCCGTGGCGATGGACCTGCGGGGCGTGGGCGGCAGCGACCGTACGCCCCGGGGTTACGACCCCGCCAACCTGGCGCTCGACATCACCGGCGTCGTCCGCTCCCTCGGCGAGCCGGACGCGGCGCTGGTCGGACACGACCTGGGCGGCTATCTCGCCTGGACCGCGGCCGTCATGCGGCCGAAGCTCGTCCGCCGGCTCGCGGTCTCCTCGATGCCGCACCCGCGCCGCTGGCGTTCGGCGATGCTCTCCGACTTCTCGCAGTCGCGCGCCGGTTCCTACGTATGGGGCTTCCAGCGCCCCTGGCTGCCGGAGCGTCAGCTCGTCGCGGACGAGGCGGCTCTGGTGGGGAAGCTGATCGAGGACTGGTCGGGCCCCGGGCTGCCGGACGAGGAGGCGCTCGCGGTGTACCGCCGGGCGATGTGCATCCCGTCGACCGCGCACTGCTCGATCGAGCCGTACCGGTGGATGGTGCGGTCCCTGGCGCGGCCGGACGGAATCCAGTTCAACCGGCGTATGAAGCGCCCGGTGCGGGTACCCACCTTGCACCTGCACGGCTCGATGGACCCGGCGATGCGCACGCGCAGCGCGGCGGGCTCCGGCGAGTACGTGGAGGCGCCGTACCGCTGGCGACTCTTCGACGGGCTGGGGCACTTCCCCCACGAGGAGGACCCGGTGGCGTTCTCCACGGAGCTCATCAACTGGCTCAAGGACCCCGAGCCCGACCGCTGACCGGACTCCCGTTCGACGAACGGCCATGTGCCCGGCGCATACTCCAATTGGCGGGCTCCTGGGCGGTTACCGACCTTGGGCCCCGGGCAGACGTCGGGGTATGGGCTGGACGCACGACTACGGTGACACAGCACGCAACCGCCGCTCGACCGCTGGGCCGGGCACGCATGAGAGAGGTGGTCCGCAGGAGCAGGGCCGCTCTCATACCGCGGAGGGGATCGGAATCCCGCGCATTCTGCGCCGCCGGGCCCGCTGGGTCTCCGCGCGGCTCAGGCACACCCGTGACTGACCTCCGGGACTGACCGTACTCGTCCGTTCGGCTACGAAACGCACCCGCTCGCGTGCGCGCCGACGTCCCGCGCTCGACTCGCACCCGACCGGCACTCGGTCGGCACCTACAACGCGCACCCCTGGCTGTCGACCTGCTGGGTGGCCGCGCGACCCTGGGCGATGTCGTCGCGGATCTCGTCGGCCGTCAGCGCGTAACCGGTGTTCGGGTCGTCGAGCGAGCGGGCGAAGATCACGCCGTACACCTTGCCGTCGGCGGTGAGGAGCGGGCCGCCGGAGTTGCCCTGACGGACCGTCGTATACAGGGAGTAGACATCCCTGCGCACCTCGCCGCGGTGGTAGATGTCCGGACCGGGGGCGTTGATACGGCCCCGGACGCGCGCCGAGCGGACGTCGTACGAGCCGTTCTCGGGGAAGCCCGCGACGATCGCGTCGTCTCCGCTGCGGGCGTCCTCGTCGGTGAACCGCAGGGGCTCGGCGTCGAGGTCCGGCACGTCCAGGACGGCGATGTCGCGCCGCCAGTCGTAGAGGACGACCTTCGCGTCGTACAACTTGCCCTCACCGCCGATCTGGACGGTCGGCTCGTCGACGCCTCCGACGACATGGGCGTTGGTCATGACGCGGCGGTCGGAGAAGACGAAGCCGGTGCCTTCGAGGACCTTGCCGCAGCTCGGCGCCGTGCCGACGACCTTGACGATGGAGCGCTGGGCCCGGGCGGCGACCGGGCTGCCGACGAGCGCCGGGTCCGGGGGCCGTACTTCGGTGATGGGCTCGTTGGCGAACGGGCTGAAGACCTGCGGGAAGCCGTTCTGCGCGAGAGTCGAGGTGAAGTTCGAGAACCACGCGGACGCCTGATCGGGCATCACCTGCTCGACGCCGAGGAGCACCTTGGAGTTGCGCACCTCCTTGCCCAGCGTGGGCATGGAGGTTCTGGCGAGTGCCGAGCCGAGCAGCCAGGCGACCAGCAGCATCGCGACGACGTTGACCAGCGCGCCGCCGGTGGCGTCCAGGGCGCGCGCGGGAGACCAGGTGATGTGCCGGCGCAGCTTGTTCCCGAGGTGGGTGGTGAACGCCTGGCCGACCGAGGCGCAGACGATGACCACGACCACGAAGACGACCGTCGCCGTGGTGGAGACCTGCGAGTTGTTCGTCAGCCAGTCCCAGACGACCGGGAGCAGCAGGACGGCGACGAGGCCGCCGCCGAGAAAGCCGACGACCGACAGGATGCCGACCACGAAACCCTGGCGGTACCCGATGACCGCGAACCACACGGCGGCGAGCAGCAACAAGATGTCCAGCACGTTCACCGTCAATAGCCTCGCAGATTCGTCTTCGGTCGCCCCGGCCCCGCAGGTCAGCCTGTCATGACCGCCAGTCCAGTGGGACCTGCCTGGCCCGGTCCCAGGGCCGCTCCCAGCCCGCGTAGTGGAGCAGCCTGTCGATCACTCCGGCCGTAAATCCCCAGACCAGAGCGGATGCGACGAGGAATGCGGGGCCCCGGTGACCGCTGGGGTGGACGGCGGTCGCGCGGTTCGCGGGGTCCGTGAGATCCGCCACGGGGACGGTGAAGACCCGGGCGGTCTCGGCGGGGTCGACGACCCCGACCGGGGACGGCGTGCGCCACCAGCCGAGCACGGGGGTGACGATGAAGCCGCTGACCGGGATGTAGAGCTGGGGCAGCACGCCGAAGAGCTGGACGCCGGAGGGGTCGAGCCCGGTCTCCTCCTCGGCCTCGCGCAGCGCGGCCCGCAGCAGGCCGCCGTCGGCCGGGGCGCCGTCCTCGGGGTCGAGGGCGCCGCCGGGGAAGGAGGGCTGCCCGGCGTGCGAGCGCAGGGAGCCGGAACGCTCCATGAGCAGCAGCTCGGGTCCGCGCTCGCCCTCGCCGAAGAGGATGAGGACGGCGGACTGGCGGCCGGCGCCGCTCGCGGGCGGCAGGAAGCGACTGAGCTGCTCGGGCGCGACGACGCGGGCGGCACGGTCGACGGGGGCGAGCCAGTCCGGCAGGCCGTTCCGGCTCAGCAGGCCGCCGGTCCCGACGCCGTGGGTCGGGGCCTCGGTGTGCGCCTCGGCGTGTGCCGCGGTCTCTTCGGTCGCTTCGGTCTCTTCAGTGCGCGTCATAGGCACCCCCGTGGTTCACAACGCCGTCGGTGTCTGGGTTCGTTCCCTCATGGCCTGGCTCCCTGGGCTCACTCGGCGGCCTCCTCGGCCCCTGGGGCCACGCCGGGGGCGGGTGGGGCCGGGCGGCCCGGATAGTCCGGGGGCGGGTTCAGTCGCTGGCCGGGGAAGCCGCCCTTCTCGTACTTCAGGAGCTTCTTCGCCTTCTCCGGGTCGGTCTCGCCCTCTCCGTACGCCGGGCAGAGCGGGGCGATCGGGCAGGCGCCGCAGGCGGGCTTGCGGGCGTGGCAGATCCGGCGGCCGTGGAAGATCACCCGGTGCGAGAGCATCGTCCACTCGGCCTTCGGGAAGATCGCGGCGATCTCCGCCTCGATCTTGACCGGGTCGTCGCTCTCGGTCCACTTCCAGCGGCGGGCGAGGCGCATGAAGTGGGTGTCGACGGTGATGCCGGGCACACCGAAGGCGTTGCCGAGGACGACGAACGCGGTCTTGCGGCCCACTCCGGGCAGTTTCACCAGGTCGTCGAGGCGGCCGGGGACCTCACCCCCGAAGTCGTCCCGGAGGGCCGTCGCGAGGCCCATGATCGACTTG
The DNA here is from genome assembly GCF_042888285.1 of Streptomyces sp. NPDC003035. Taxonomy (NCBI): domain Bacteria; kingdom Bacillati; phylum Actinomycetota; class Actinomycetes; order Kitasatosporales; family Streptomycetaceae; genus Streptomyces; species Streptomyces sp. NPDC003035. Next base: position 163,524 of record NZ_JBIAPJ010000004.1, read on the forward strand.
GTCTTGGCGCGGAAGAAGCCGGTGGGCCGGATCAGCTCCTCGACCTCCTCGGGGACGGCGGCGGCCAGGTCCTCGGGGGTCGGGTACTTCGCGAAGAGCGCGGGGGTGGTCTGGTTGACCCGCAGGTCGGTGGTCTGGGCGGAGAGGACCGTGGCGACGAGCAGCTCGAAGGGGTTCCGGAAGTCCAGTTCGGGGTGGGCGTACGGATAGACCTCGGCCAGCTCCCGGTTGATCTTCCGGGCCCTGCGGACCATCGCGAGCCGGGATTCCGGTTTCGCGGGTTTCGTGGATGCGGGAGTCCGCTTCGCGGCTTTCGCTTCCGGCGCCGCACCCGGCTTCACGGCCGACTTCGCACCCCGCTTCCCACCCGATCCCGTGGCCTTGGCCGCGGACTCGGAAGCCTTCGGGGCCGACGTGGACGTGGCCTTCACTGGGCGTTTTGCGGCATTCGCCCGTTTCGGCGCACCCTGTTCGCCCACAGCGGAATAACCCTTGGCCGACACTCTTCCAGCCCCCTTGGCCTGCGCTCTCACCGGCGAGTTGGACACCCGGCCAGCCTAAGCGCCACCACCGACATCCGCCCCGGGCACGGCCGATCACGACCCAATCGGGGCCCTGACGTACGGAGGGGTGGTTCGGTACGTCAAACTTGTTGTGATTGATCGCACTGTTTTGTACGTCCGGCATCATGGGATCAAGGTCCCCTGAGCAGGTCGACATAGGAGAGAACTCGTGGACGACGTTCTGCGGCGCGCCCCGCTCTTCGCGGCGCTCGATGACGAGCAGGCCGCGGAGCTGCGCGCCTCGATGAGTGAAGCGACGCTCGCCCGTGGCGACGCGCTCTTCCACGAAGGCGACCCCGGCGACCGCCTGTACGTGGTGACCGAGGGCAAGGTGAAGCTCCACCGCACCTCGCCCGACGGCCGGGAGAACATGCTGGCCGTCCTCGGCCCCGGTGAGCTCATCGGTGAGCTGTCGCTCTTCGACCCGGGTCCGCGTACCGCCACCGCGACCGCGCTGACCGAGGTCAAGCTGCTGGGCCTGGGCCACGGCGACCTCCAGCCCTGGCTGAACGCCCGCCCAGAGGTGGCCACCGCCCTGCTGCGCGCGGTCGCCCGTCGGCTGCGCAAGACCAACGACCAGATGTCCGACCTGGTCTTCTCGGACGTTCCGGGCCGTGTCGCCCGCGCGCTCCTCGACCTGTCGCGCCGCTTCGGTGTGCAGTCCGAGGAAGGCATCCACGTCGTCCACGACCTGACCCAGGAGGAGCTCGCCCAGCTGGTCGGCGCCTCCCGCGAGACGGTCAACAAGGCCCTGGCGGACTTCGCCCAGCGCGGCTGGCTGCGCCTGGAGGCCCGCGCCGTGATCCTGCTGGACGTGGAACGCCTCGCGAAGCGCTCGCGGTAGGAAGCGCGCAGTCCCGTACGTACGAGAAGGGCCGCCCCGGTCGAACCGGGGCGGCCCTTCTCGTACGTACGGGAGGCGGACTACCGCTTCGTACCGTCCACGATCAGCGGGTTCCCGCTGCCGCTGCCGCAGGGCACCGCGTAGACCGGGTTCTTCGCCGCGGCCTCCTTGTACGCGTCGATGCACTGGTTCATCAGGACCTTGTCGGTCAGCGACTCGTTCAGGATCTTGTTGGCGCGGGCGATGCCCTCCGCCTCGATACGGCGCCGGTCGGACTCCGCCTTGGCCGTACGGGAGGCCTCGGTGGCCCGCTCGGTCGCCTGCTGCTGCTGGATCTTGCGGTCGATCTGGTCCTGCAGGGCTGCCGAGGGCTTCACATTGCGCAAGTTGACGGCGGTGACGTCGATCCCGCGCGGGGCCAGCCGCTCCTTGATGAGCGTGCCGATCTCGGCGTTGATCTTCTCGCGGTCCGTGGCGTAGCCCTGCTCGCTCGTGTAGCGCGCGAAGACGTTGCGGACGATCTCGCGGCTGTCGGGGTAGACCAGGCGCTGCTGGATGGCCTCCTCGCTGCCCGCGAGCCGGTACAGCTCGACCGCCTTGGCCGGCGTGACCGCCCACTTCACGGTCACCTCGACCTCCATCACGCCGCCCTGCGAGGAGCGGACCTCGACCACGTCCTTGTCGGAGAGGTTGAGGTCGACGGGGCGGGTGGAGAACGTCGTGACGTTCGTGAACGGCGACTTGACGTGCATGCCCGAGGTCATGGGCGTACCGACCTTGCCGAAGGCGACCGGGACACCGACCTCGTACGCGCTGACCACGTAGAGCGTGGAGCCGAGCATCGCGAAGGCACCGGCGATGAGCGCTCCGAGGGCACCCAGCTTCAGCCCACGGGTGTCCTGGGCGCGACCGACGAAGAAGAGCACCGCCGCGGCGATGAGCAACAGGATGGATATGACGAACACGGGCGTTCCCCCCGAGAACTACGGCCAGAAGTAAACGGAGCGTAAAGCACGCAGAGGCCCCAGGGGGAGGCGGGGTCGGGGGCGTACGTCAGATCAGGCCGCGCTCCCGCAGGTACTCCAGCTGCGCCCGCACCGACAGCTCGGCGGCCGGCCAGAGCGTGCGGTCCACGTCCGCGTACACATGCGCGACGACCTCCTGCGCGGTCCGGTGGCCGTTCTCGACGGCCGTCTCCACCTGGGCGAGCCTGCTCGCCCGGTGGGCCAGGTAGAACTCCACCGCGCCCTGCGCGTCCTCCAGGACCGGGCCGTGACCCGGGAGCACCGTGTGGACCCCGTCGTCGACCGTGAGCGAGCGCAGCCGCCGCAGCGAGTCCAGATAGTCCCCGAGCCGCCCGTCGGGGTGGGCGACGATCGTCGTGCCGCGGCCGAGGATCGTGTCGCCCGTCAGGACGGCTCGGTCCGCGGGGAGATGGAAGGAGAGCGAGTCCGAGGTGTGGCCGGGCGTCGGCACCACCCGCAGTTCCAGGCCGCCGACGGTGACGACGTCCCCGTCGGTGAGTCCCTCGTCCCCGAGCCGCAGGGCCGGGTCCAGGGCCCGTACGTGCGTGCCCGTCAGTTCGGCGAACCGGCCCGCGCCCTCGGCGTGGTCGGGGTGTCCGTGCGTCAGCAGGGTGAGCGCGACCCGCTTGCCGAGCTTCGCCGCGGTCTCGACGACATGCTTCAGATGGCCGTCGTCGAGCGGGCCCGGGTCGACCACGACGGCGAGGTCGGAGTCCGGCTCGGAGACGATCCAGGTGTTGGTGCCGTCGAGAGTCATCGCGGACGGGTTCGGCGCGAGGACGTTGACGGCGCGCTCGGTCGCGGGACCCGAGAGGACCCCGCCCCGGGGCTGTCCGGGCAGCGCGGCGGCGTCGCTCATCGCGCACCTCCGGCCGGCCCCGCCGGGATGTGCTTGGTGAACTCGTCGTGGCCCGGCCAGCTCAGGATCACCGCGTCACCGTCCAGCCGCGCCTGCGCGAGTACGGGAGTCAGGTCCTGCTCCCTCGCCGCGGCCAGCGCCTCGGCGGCCGTGCCGAAGCGCTCGAGGCCCCGCAGGGTCGCGATCGTCGGCGGCATCATCATCAGCTCGCCCCGGTCGTACCCGGCCGCCGCCTCCGCCGGGCGGATCCAGACCGTGCGGTCCGCCTCGGTCGAGGCGTTGCGGGTGCGCTGACCGGCCGGAAGGGCGGCCACGAAGAACCAGGTGTCGTACCGCCGGGGCTCGAACTCCGGCGTGATCCACCGCGCCCACGCGCCCAGCAGGTCCGACCGCAGCACCAGGCCGCGCCGGTCGAGGAAGTCCGCGAAGGACAGCTCGCGGGCGACCAGCGCCTCCCGGTCCTTCTCCCACTCGTCACCCGTCGTGTCACCGACCACGGAATCGGCGGTCTCCCCGGCGAGGAGGACGCCCGCCTCCTCGTACGTCTCCCGCACGGCCGCGCAGACGATGGCCTGCGCCTCCTCCGTACCCGTGACGCCGAGGCGCTCGGCCCAGCTCTCCAGGGAGGGGCCGGCCCAGCGCACGAGGTGCTCGTCCCGCGGATCGACTCCGCCACCGGGATAGGCGTACGCACCGCCCGCGAAGGCCATGGAGGCGCGCCGTCGCAGCATGTGGACGCTCGGCCCCTCGGCGCCGTCGCGCAGCAGCAGGACGGTGGCCGCCCGCTTGGGTGTCGCGGCGGTGAGCTCGCCCGCGGCAAGGGCGCGGATGCGGTCGGGCCATTCCGGTGGGTACCACTGACCATTCGGCATGGCCGGATGGTATGCGCAACGACTCCTACGCACGAGAGCCGATTCACCCTGGACGGGAGAACCGGCTCTCTTCACACGGAGTCGTACGGAGTCGGGCGAACCAGTCCCCGTACGAGGCCTCAGTCCTGGACGAGCTCCACCTGGACCTCGACCTCGACCGGGGCGTCAAGCGGCAGCACCGCGACACCCACCGCGCTGCGCGCGTGCACACCCTTGTCGCCGAGGACCGCGCCCAGCAGCTCGCTGGCGCCGTTGACGACGCCCGGCTGCCCGGTGAAGTCGGGGGCCGAGGCGACGAAGCCGACGACCTTCACGACCCGCTTGATCCGGTCCAGGTCACCGGCGACCGACTTCACGGCCGCGAGCGCGTTCAGCGCGCAGGTGGCCGCGAGCTCCTTGGCCTCCTCGGCGGTGACCTCGCCACCGACCTTGCCGGTCAGCTGAAGCTTGCCCGCCACCATCGGGAGCTGGCCCGAGGTGTAGACGTACGCGCCGGACTGCACGGCCGGCTGGTAGGCGGCCAGCGGAGGCACGACCTCCGGCAGGGTCAGGCCCAGCTCGGCCAGCTTCGCCTCGACGGCGCCGCTCATCAGGACTTCTCCCGCTTCAGGTAGGCCACGAGCTGCTCGGGGTTGTTCGGTCCGGGAACGACCTGGACGAGCTCCCACCCGTCCTCGCCCCAGGTGTCCAGAATCTGCTTCGTCGCGTGCACGAGAAGGGGCACGGTCGCGTATTCCCACTTGGTCATGGAGCCGACTGTATCCGCTGCCACACACACCTCCTGCTTAGGGCGGCGCGGCAGTGGTTAGGCTCGAAGACGTGAGCAGGCTCCAGGTGGTCAGCGGCAAGGGCGGTACCGGTAAGACGACGGTCGCCGCCGCCCTCGCGCTCGCCCTCGCGACGGAGGGCAAGCGCACCCTTCTCGTCGAGGTCGAAGGCAGACAGGGCATCGCACAACTCTTCGAGACGGAGGCCCTTCCGTACGAGGAGCGCAAGATCGCCGTCGCACCGGGCGGCGGGGAGGTGTTCGCGCTGGCCATCGACGCCGAGCGCGCGCTCCTCGACTACCTCCAGATGTTCTACAAACTGGGCAGCGCGGGCCGGGCCCTGAAGAAACTCGGCGCGATCGACTTCGCGACGACGATAGCGCCGGGCGTACGGGACGTGCTGCTGACCGGCAAGGCGTGCGAGGCGGTCCGCCGGCGCGAGAAGCACGGCGGGTACACGTACGACCACGTGGTCATGGACGCGCCCCCGACCGGCCGGATCACCCGCTTCCTCAACGTCAACGACGAGGTGGCGGGGCTGGCCCGGATCGGCCCGATACACAATCAGGCGCAGGCCGTGATGCGGGTGCTCAAGTCCCCGGAGACGGCGGTGCACCTGGTGACCCTCCTGGAGGAGATGCCGGTCCAGGAGACCGCGGACGGCATCGCGGAGCTGCGGGCGGCCGGACTTCCGGTGGGCGAGGTCATCGTGAACATGGTGCGTCCGCACGTCCTCGACGAGGCGGCGGTCCGGGCCGCCTCCGGCGACCACCGGGAGGCGGTCGCGAGGACGCTGGCGGCGGCGGGGATCACCGGGGGCACGAGGCTGGTCGAGCCGCTCCTGGAGCAGGCGGGCGAGCACGCGCAGCGGGTGGAGCTGGAGCGCGAGCAGCGGGCGGTGCTCCGCGGACTCGGCGTACCGACGTACGAACTCCCGTTCCTCGGGGACGGGGCGGACATCGCGGGCCTGTACCGGCTGGCGAAGGACCTGCGGAAGCAAGGGGTGGGCGCGTGACGGAGAAGGATGCCGCGGTGAACGGTCTCGACTCCGTGCCGGCCGTGGACGGCGTCGAAGCCGCGCCGGCCGTGGACGGATCCGACTCCCCGCCCGCCGTGGACGAACCCGAGTCCTCGCCCGCCGTGGACGGACCTGCCTCCTCGCCCGCCGTGGACGGATCCGACTCCCCACCCGCCGTGGACGGATCCGACTCCCCACCCGCCGTGGACGAACCCGAGTCCCCGCCCGCCCTGAGCGGTCTCAACTCCGTGTCCGCCGCGAACGGGCTGGACTCCGCGCCCGTCCTGCACCTGGATCCGCTCATCGACGACCTGGGGACGCGGATCATCGTCTGCTGCGGCGCGGGTGGCGTCGGCAAGACGACGACCGCGGCGGCGCTCGGCGTACGGGCGGCCGAGCGCGGCCGCAGGGTCGTCGTGCTGACGATCGATCCGGCGCGCCGGCTGGCCCAGTCGATGGGGATCGACTCGCTCGACAACATCCCCCGAAAGGTGGAGGGCATCAAGGGGTCGGACGGCGGTGAACTGCACGCCATGATGCTCGACATGAAGCGGACCTTCGACGAGATCGTCGAGGCGCACGCGGACTCCGACCGCGCCCGGGCGATCCTGGAGAACCCCTTCTACCAGTCCCTGTCGGCCGGTTTCGCCGGTACGCAGGAGTACATGGCGATGGAGAAGCTCGGCCAGCTGCGGGCCCGCGAGGAGTGGGACCTGATCATCGTCGACACTCCCCCGTCCCGTTCGGCGCTCGACTTCCTGGACGCGCCGAAGCGGCTCGGGTCCTTCCTGGACGGGAAGTTCATCAAGCTGCTGATGGCCCCGGCGAAGATGGGCGGCCGCGCGGGGATGAAGTTCCTCAACGTCGGCATGTCGATGATGACCGGGACGCTGGGGAAGCTGCTGGGGGGTCAGTTCCTCAAGGACGTGCAGACCTTCGTCGCCGCCATGGACACGATGTTCGGCGGCTTCCGGACCCGGGCGGACGCGACGTACAAGCTGCTCCAGGCCCCGGGCACGGCGTTCCTCGTGGTGGCCACCCCGGAGCGGGACGCGCTGCGCGAGGCCGCGTACTTCGTGGAGCGGCTGGCCGCCGAGGAGATGCCGCTGGCCGGCCTCGTCCTCAACCGCGTCCACGGCAGCGGCGCCGCCGGGCTGTCGGCCGAGCGTGCGCGGGCCGCCGCGGAAAATCTTGACGAGGGGCGCATTGTGGATCAGGGGGCCGGGAAGACTGGTGTTCGTGGCTCCCGGGCCACATCCGCCGAGCCGTCAGACACCGCCACCGCCGCCGCACGTTCTTCGCACGACGAGGCTGCCCCCACAGCCGACGACGCACCGTACGACATTCAGCAGGTGACCGCAGGACTGCTCCGACTCCATGCCGAGCGGATGCAGGTGCTCGCGCGCGAACAGCGCACGCGTGACCGCTTCACGGCGCTCCACCCCGAGGTGGCTGTGGCGGAAGTGGCCGCGCTGCCCGGTGACGTACACGATCTCGCGGGGCTTCGGGCCATCGGCGATCGCCTCACGGCCGGGACGGGCCGGATGCCGTCGGCCTGAGCCGTGCGAACGCCGGCGGGGGTGCCACCCACCGCCGCGTAGGCCGACCTCGTGCGCGTGGTACGCCTCGTGCGCCTCGTACGCGTGGTACTTGTCGCGCGTCTCGTACGACGTGCCGGGCGGGTCAGCCCACCGCCGCGTACGCCTCGTACGTCGCGTCGTCCTCCATCGCCACGGGCAGCAGGCCCGCTCCCCGCTCGTACTCCGTGCGCGCGGTCTCGAGCAGTCGCCGCCACGAGGTGACGGTCGGCCGCCTGCGCAGCAGGGCACGGCGCTCGCGCTCCGTCATGCCGCCCCACACGCCGAACTCCACGCGGTTGTCCAGGGCGTCGGCCAGGCACTCGGTCCGCACCGGACATCCGGTGCACACCGCCTTGGCCCTGTTCTGTGCCGCTCCCTGCACGAAAAGTTCATCCGGATCGGTAGTGCGGCAGGCCGCCTGCGCACTCCAGTCAGCTACCCAGCCCATACCGGCGCCGTCCTCTCCCGAATCGAGGCTCCCCCACGGCGGTAGCGGCATATTCACCGCTGCCAGTTGGTGACGTTACGGAAGGTGGGCACAGCGCAACACCCCCTTCGGGCCCAATCTTGAATGGCCCGAACGGACTATGCGTACGCGGCAGATCACCCAGGGGAGTGACCGGAGGACATGCGTGTCGAACCCGGCGAACCGGTACAGTTCGCCCGACTGTGACGGAGTCACTTGGGGCGTCGAGTGACGCATGGGGCGGAATCGGGCAGGGTTTCCCAGGCTTCGGGGTCAAGGGAATTCCTGCCGATGTCACACCCGGGTCTTGATGCAGAACCACACTGCTGTGACAGTTGGGAGCAGCTTAGGCCAAGGCCTGTCCGTGTGTCCGGCGAATGGGAACGTAGACACCTCATGCCGGTGTGCGCAGGGGCTGGGACAGGGCTGGGGCGGGGGCGGGGAGAATCCCGGCATGTGATGGCACGGCACCGGTACTCCTCCTCGCCCGTCGTGGACGGGCATCCGCTCCTGGATGAGCCCGCCTTCTGGCCCGCGCACCAGGGTGCCCCTGGGCGGCCATCTTCCCCCGCCGCAGCGGGCCGCTCTCGAGGCTTGCCTCACTCCCTCCGCTCTCCTGACTCGCCCTGCCCCGCTGACGGGCTCGGCCTCGCGCCGATCTCCGCCGGGGCATCCGTTCGGGGCAACGGCCCTGCTGCCTCCGGATGTCACGGTCTGGTACGCGAACGCTCCGAGAAGCCCCCGCTCCTACGGAACGCTCATCACTACGGATTAGGCTGCCCCCATGGCAAACAAGCGCTCGGGCGGAGGTCTGACCGGGACCCAGCAGGCCGCCAAGTTCCTCGGTGTCAGTGTGCTCTCCGGAGCCGTGCTGGCGGGTATCGCCCTGCCCGCGGCCGGAGCGCTCGGGCTGGCGGCCAAGGGCACGGTCGAGGGATTCGACGAAATCCCGTCCAATCTCAAGACACCGCCGTTGAGTCAGCGCACCACGATCCTCGACTCCGAGGGCGGCCACCTCGCCACCGTGTACTCGCGCGACCGGAAGGTCGTGCCGATCGAGAAGATCTCGCCGTACATGCAGAAGGCGATCGTCGCGATCGAGGACTCCCGCTTCTACGAGCACGGAGCGATCGACCTCAAGGGCGTGCTGCGCGCCATCAACCGCAACGCCCAGTCGGGTGGCGTGGCGCAGGGCGCGTCGACGCTCACCCAGCAGTACGTGAAGAACGTCTTCGTCGAGGAGGCCGGCGACGACCCCGAGAAGGTCGCCCAGGCCACCCAGCAGACCATCGGCCGCAAGGTGCGCGAACTCAAGTACGCGATCCAGGTCGAGGAGGAGCTGGGGAAGAAGAAGATCCTCGAGAACTACCTGAACATCACCTTCTTCGGCCAGCAGGCGTACGGCATCGAGTCGGCGTCCCAGCGCTACTTCTCCAAGCCCGCCGCAGACCTCAAGCTGGAGGAGGCCGCCATGCTGGCCGGCCTCGTCCAGTCGCCGAGCCGCTACGACCCGGTCAACGACTCCCAGGAAGCCACCAAGCGGCGCAACATCGTGCTGCAGCGGATGGCCGACGTGAAGGACATCAGCCAGGCCGAGGCGGACCGGGCGAAGGCCACCCCGATCAAGCTGAAGGTGAAGAGCCCGAAGAACGGCTGCATCACCGCCGTCGACGGCGCCGGCTTCTTCTGCGACTACGTCCGCAAGACGATCCTCACCGACCCCGTCTTCGGGAAGACGGTCGAGGAGCGGCAGAAGCTGTGGAACCTGGGCGGCCTGACCATCCGGACCACGCTCGACCCGCGCGCGCAGGAGGCGGCCAACGAGGCGGCCGTCGCGAAGATCTACAAGAACGACAAGGTCGCCGCCTCGGTGGTCCAGGTCCAGCCGGGCAGCGGCAAGATCCTCTCGATGGGGCAGTCGCGTCCGTACGGCCTGGACCAGAAGAAGCACGAGACCACGCTGAACCTGGCCGTCGGCAGCAAGATGGGCGGCACGACGTACGGCTTCCAGGTCGGTTCGACGTTCAAGCCGATCACCGCCGCGGCCGCCCTGGAGAAGGGCCTGAGCCCGGCGCAGAGCTTCTCCTCCGGGTACGAGATCACGGTGCCGGAGGACTCCTTCACGCGCTGCGACGGCAAGCCGGCGGGGTACGCCGACTGGAAGGTCGGCAACGAGCTCAAGTCCGAGACCGGCACCTGGGACATGACGAGCGCGCTCGGCAAGTCCATCAACACGTACTTCGCCAAGCTGGAGCAGATGGCCGGCCTGTGCGAGACGGTGCAGATGGCGAAGAAGGTCGGGTACGAGCGGGAGCTGGGCAAGCAGGTCAAGGAGAGCCCCTCCATCACGCTCGGCGCGATCGAGGCCACCCCGCTCGACATGGCGGCCGTCTACGCCACCTTCGCCAACCGCGGCACGTACTGCACGCCGATCGCCATCGAGTCGATCAAGACGGCGAACGGCGAGCGCCTGAAGGTGCCTCAGACGGAGTGCTCGCGGGCGATGAGCGAGCGCACCGCGGACACCATCAACCAGATGCTGAAGGGCGTCGTCGAGGACGGCACCGGTACGAAGGCGGGTCTGAGCGACCGCGACAACGCCGGCAAGACGGGTACGACCAACGACCGCAAGGACGCCTGGTTCGTCGGCTACACCCCGAACCTGTCCACGGCGGTGTGGGTCGGTGACGACGTCGGCGAGAAGCAGTCGATGTACGACATCGTCATCGGCGGCGTGACGTACGACAAGGTCTGCGGTGGCTGCCTCCCGGGCCCGATCTGGAAGATCGCGATGACCGGGGCGCTGAGCGCCTCCGAGACGCCGTCCTTCGCGCCCATCGCGGTCCCGCGCGGCGAGAAGCCGGAGGACAAGGACAAGGACAAGGACAAGCCCCGCGACGACAACAAGCCGGGCGACGGGGACGAGGGCGACGACATGTTCCCGGGGATCACGATCCCACCGGACCTGATCGGCGGGACGGGCGGCCGCGGAAACGGCAACGGCGGCGGTGGCGGAAACGGCCGGTAGGGCAGAAGTGAGGACATGAGCGAGGGCGCCTCCCGCGTGCGGGAGGCGCCCTCGGTCGTTGCTACTGGCGCCCTCGGTCGCCGGGGCGCGGCGTCGGTACGGGCGCTCAGTCCGCGAGCAGCTTCTTCACGACGGCCGCCACGCGCCCGCCCTCGGCCCGCCCGGCGACCTTCGGGTTCACGATCTTCATGACGGCACCCATCGCGCGCGGCCCCTCGGCGCCGGCGCCCGTGGCCTCGGCGACGGCCGCCGCGACGATCTGCTCCAGCTCCTCGTCGCTCAGCTGCTGCGGCAGGTACGCGTCGAGGATGACGCCCTCGGCCTTCTCGCGCTCGGCCGACTCGGCGCGACCGCCCTGGGCGAAGGCGTCCGCGGCCTCGCGGCGCTTCTTCGCCTCCTTGGCGATCACCTTCTGCACCTCGTCGTCGGAGAGCTCGCGCTTGGTCTTGCCCGCGACCTCTTCCTTGGTGATCGCGGCGAGGGTGAGCCGCAGCGTCGAGGAGCGCAGCTCGTCGCGCTCCTTGATGGCGGCGTTGAGGTCGTCCTGAAGCTTGGCCTTGAGCGTGGTCATGACCCAAGTGTGTCAGGTGCCCCTACCGACCCGCCCGCGCATTTCCCTCCGTCGGGTCTGCGACGATGGGGGGATGCGCGCACGGTACGGGATCCCCCTGAAGATCACGGCAGGCCTCACGGCGACGGCGGCGGCCGGACTGGTCTACGCGGCGGGCTTCGAGGCCCGCTCGTTCCGCCTCCGACGGGTGACGATCCCGGTGCTCCCGCGCGGGATGCGGGATCTGCGGGTGCTTCAGGTCTCCGACATCCACATGGTCTGCGGCCAGCGCAAGAAGCGGGCCTGGCTGCAGTCGCTGGCGGGGCTGCGCCCGGACTTCGTCGTGAACACGGGCGACAACCTCTCGGACACGGACGCGATCCCGGAGGTCGTGGACGCGCTCGGCCCGTTGATGGAGTTCCCGGGCGTGTACGTCTTCGGCTCCAACGACTACTACGGGCCGCGGCTGCGCAACCCCGCCCGCTATCTGAAGGAGAGGGCCCAGGGCCGCCACGGCCTCAACGGCAACGCCCCGGCGGTCCGCGTCGTGCACAACCCGTGGGAGGGGATGCGGGACGCCTTCGACGAGGCGGGCTGGGTGAACCTGACCAACACGCGCGGCCGGCTGAAGCTGCCCGATCTGGAGGTGGCCTTCACCGGCCTGGACGACCCGCACATCAAGCGGGACCGGTACGAGCGGGTGGCGGGCGGCCCGGACGTGTCGGCGGACTTCTCCATGGGCGTGGTCCACGCCCCGTACCTGCGCACCCTCGACGCGTTCACGGCGGACGGCTACGGGCTGATCCTGGCGGGGCACACGCACGGCGGACAGCTGTGCGTCCCCTTCTACGGCGCGCTGGTGACCAACTGCGACCTGGACACGGACCGGGTGAAGGGCCTCTCCACGCACACCGTGGAGGGCCGGACCTCGTTCCTGCACGTCTCGGCGGGCTGCGGCACGAACCGGTACACCCCGGTGCGCTTCGCCTGCCCGCCGGAGGCGACGCTGCTGACGCTGACGGCACGCGACTGAGCGGCGCCCGACTGGGCGGCGCGCGACTGGGCGGTTCGCCCCTTACGGTCGTCCTTTGACGTTCGTCCCTTTACGGTGGGGGGATGATCACGCCTCGCACCGCGGCCGTGCCCGCCTCCGCCGTCATACCCGTCGCGCGCCGGCCGTACGCGGCGGCCTTCCGCGCCCTGATCGCGCTGGCCGCGGCGACGGGCGTGGTGATCGAGTGCGTGCACGGGAGCGTGCCGGTCGTACTCAGCTACTTCACGATCTGGTCGAACATCCTGGTCGCGGTCGTCTTCACGCTGTCGGCCCGACGAGCCTGGACGCGCCGCCCGCCGCTGCCGGCGCTGTGGACGGGCGGGGTGCTGCTGTGCATCTCGGTGGTCGGGCTCGTCTTCCACTTGGTCCTGGCGAACGGGTCGAGCGAGTTCAACGTGGTGGACGAGCTGGCCAAGCTCTCGGGCGCCAAGGCCGTCGCGAACCAGCTGCTCCACACGGTCACCCCGATCGGTGCGGCCCTGGACTTCCTCCTGCTCACCCTCCCGGGCGCCCTGCGCCCACGCCACGCGGCCCAGTGGCTCGCCGCCCCGGCCGCGTATCTGACCTTCGCCCTGATCCGGGGCGCCCTGCTCTCCCCCGACGTACCGAGCCGCTACACGTACCCCTTCATCGACGTCACCGAGCTCGGCTACGGGGGCGTCCTCGTCAACGTGCTCGTCCTGGGGGCGGCCTTCTACGCGCTGGGCCTGGCGATCGTCGCCCTGGACCGCATCCGACCTGCGGCGCGAGGGCGCGAAAACCGGATTTCGTCTCCGGGCGTGGGTGGGCTAAAGTAATCGATGTCGCCGCGACGTGAAGAACAGAGCAGTGACATCGGGGTGTAGCGCAGCTTGGCAGCGCGCTTCGTTCGGGACGAAGAGGTCGTGGGTTCAAATCCCGCCACCCCGACAGCTGAAACACCAGGTGAGGCACCTACCATTTTTGGTAGGTGCCTCACCTGTTTGTGTTTGTGTGTCTATCTGCGCGGCTACCGCTCCTCCCCGTCCATGACCACGGCACCGCGTGCCCCGCCCGCGCCCACGCGAGAGGCGGTGCGCGGTCGGCTCTGGCAGGTCATCTCCTGGCCATCGACGAAGCCCGACCGTCGGTTAGGTCTAGGACGAGTCTCCGGGCCGCCCCCAGACAGGCCGGGGATGCAACCATTCCCTTCAGAGCTGGAACCCCCGGAAGCCGACCGCGCGCTTGAGACCCTAGACGCAGGCACTGACAACTGCCCTGGCGGCGATTGGCCGTTGAGCGTCTCGTCGCGTGAACGCCAAGAGCCCCCTGCTGCCGCTCGGCGCCCACCTCGGCGGGCGCGGGAGGTCCGCGCAGAGAGCCGCGCGTGCGCTGGACGGCGCGGCGCGGGCCGTCCGCGGGAGGGGTCTCAGGTGCGGGTGGCGGGGGTGTTCTGCTCCAGGCGGGCGCGGAGGGTGGCTTCGAAGTCCTCGGCGCGGATGAGCTGGACGCGGAGCTTCTCGACCTGTTCGGCGGCGGCCTGCTGATAGTCGCGCACGCGCGCCAGAAGAGCCTCGCGCTCGTCGGCGTCGAGGGTGGCGTCGGCTTCGGCGTCGAGGCGGTCGGTGGCGTCCAGCAGGTCGCGCATCTGATCCAGGGTGAAGCCGAGCGGCTTCATCCGGCGGATCACCATCAGGCGGGCCACGTCGGTCTCGGTGTAGAGGCGGAAGCCGCCCTGGGAGCGGGCGGAGGGGACGACGAGGCCGGTCTCCTCGTAGTGGCGGATGGTGCGCAGGGACAGTTCGGTCCGCGCGGCGACCTCGCCGATCTGCATGTGCTTGCCGTCCACGCCCGTGATCCTCTGGCCCTTCTCGTCCCTGCCGGCCACGGCAGCCTCGACTGTTCGGCGGTCTCGGCCCAGGTGGGCACCGCCGATCTCTACTCTAACGTTAGGGTAGGGTTGCTGGAGGCAGGACGGCGTGCCGCCCTGCCCCGGTGAAGTTCCGATTCTTGCAGGAGAGAAGCGTGCGCGAGCCCATGACGCCCGGCGCCGCCGCCTGCCCACCGTGACGCCTCACCCCTGGATGTGAGCCCCGCCGCCCTCGCGCGGGTGTGCTCCGTTCCTTCCCGATCTTCCGGTTCCACGCCCCGCGCCCCTCCGCCCGCCCCACCCGTCGAACGGGGTGTGCCCGAGCACGACAGGTTCCTTCCCCTTGTCTTCTGCTGCTTCCACCGTCTCCCCGGCCGCGCGTCTGCGGGGCATGAAGCCCGACTGGCTGACCGACCCCAAGGTCTGGCGCACCGAGGTGCTGGCCGGTCTGGTCGTCGCGCTCGCGCTGATCCCGGAGGCGATCTCGTTCTCGATCATCGCCGGTGTCGATCCGGCGATCGGCCTGTTCGCCTCGTTCACCATGGCCGTCGTCATCTCGGTCGTCGGCGGCCGGCGGGCGATGATCTCCGCCGCCACCGGCGCCGTCGCGCTCGTCATCGCGCCGCTGAACCGTGAGCACGGCCTCGGGTACCTGGTCGCCGCCGTCATCCTGGCCGGGGGCTTCCAGGTGATCCTGGGCGCGCTGGGCGTGGCGAAGCTGATGCGGTTCATTCCGCGCTCGGTGATGGTCGGCTTCGTCAACTCGCTCGCCATCCTGATCTTCATGGCCCAGATCCCGGAGATGCGGGACGTGCCCTGGGCCGTGTATCCGCTGATCGTCGGCGGCCTGGCGCTCATGGTGTTCTTCCCGAAGATCACCACCGTGATCCCCGCGCCGCTGGTCTCCATCGTGATCCTCACCGTCATCACCCTCGGCGCGGCGATCGCGGTGCCGACCGTCGGCGACAAGGGCGACCTGCCCTCCTCCCTGCCCGTTCCGGGTCTGCCCGACGTGCCGTTCACCCTCGACACCCTGACGACCATCGCCCCGTACGCCTTCGCCATGGCGCTCGTCGGCCTGATGGAGTCGCTGATGACCGCGAAGCTCGTCGACGAGATCACCGACACCCACTCGAACAAGACCCGCGAGTCCATCGGCCAGGGCATCGCGAACGTCGTCACCGGCTTCTTCGGCGGCATGGGCGGCTGCGCGATGATCGGCCAGACGATGATCAACGTGAAGGTCTCCGGTGCCCGCACCCGCCTGTCCACGTTCCTGGCCGGCGCGCTCCTGATGGTGCTGTGCATCGTCTTCGGCCCGGTCGTCTCCGACATCCCCATGGCCGCCCTGGTCGCCGTCATGATCATGGTGTCGTTCGCGACCTTCGACTGGCACTCCCTCGCCCCGAAGACCCTGAAACGCATGCCCGCCGGGGAGATCGCCGTCATGGTGATCACCGTCGTGTGCGTCGTCGCCACCCACAACCTCGCCATCGGCGTCGTCGTCGGCTCGGTCACCGCCATGGTCATCTTCGCCAAGCGCGTCGCCCGTCTCGCCGAGGTCACCGCCGTGACCGACCCCGACGGCACGACGGTCGTCTACCGCGTCACCGGCGAGCTGTTCTTCGCCTCCTCCAACGACCTCGTCGGACAGTTCCACTACGCCACCGACCCCGACCGGGTCGTCATCGACCTGTCCGCCGCCCACATCTGGGACGCCTCCTCCGTCGCCGCCCTCGACGCCATCGAGACCAAGTACGCCCAACGCGGCAAGACAGTCGAGATCACCGGCCTGAACGACCCCAGCGCCGACCTCCACGGCAAGCTCAGCGGCGAACTCGCAGCCGGGCACTGACGGGTCCGATCCGGGATCGGTCCAGGACCGGTCCGGGATCGGACCGGGATCGGGATCGGACCGGGATCGGACCGGGACTCAGTCGCCCCACACCCCTCCCAGTCCGGGCAGCAGCGCACTCAGGGTCAGTGGCTCGTGCGGGATCACGCGCCGGTCGTGCGGGGCGTACGGGACGAGGTCGCTCCACCCCTGGGCGACGGGGTCGTAGCGGGCGTGCGCGAGGGTGCCGACGAGGGCCGGGTCGCGGGCCCGGAGGACGCGGAGCGCGAACGCGGGGCCGTCGGGCAGATGGGCGATCCCCTCGATCGCGATCGTGCCGAGCTCGGTGGACATGACCGGGCCGCGGGACGCCCTGGCCGCCCCGGCCGGCCCGGAGACCTGGCGCAGGGCGTCCGCGTACACCGTCAGGGCTCGGGACAGCGGAAGGCCGAAGTACCGGCGGGGACCCGCGTCCCGCTCCACGAACATGGAGCAGGGGACGATGCCCAGCTCCACCCCCTCCTGCCACATCCGCGCCCAGACGTCCGGGTCGTCGTTGACGTGCCGGACGACGGGGGCCTGGCTGCGCAGGACCGCGCCGGTGTCCCGCAGCCTGCGCAGGGCGTGGCGAGCGGGCTCGGGATGGAGCTCGCGGGGGTGGGAGACGTGGAGCGTCAGGGCCAGACGACGGCCGGAGGCGACGACGCGTTCGAAGAGACGGAGCAGGTCGTCGGCGTCGGGGGCGGTGAGGAAGCGTTCCGGGGAGAAGGAGACGGCCTTGGTGCCGATGCTGACCGTACGGATCCGGTCGCGTCGCTCCTCGGCGAGGAGCGGGGCGACGTACGCGTCGAGGAGCTCGGTGCGCATCACGAGCGGGTCGCCGCCGGTCAGCAGGACGTCGGTGATCTCGGGGTGCCGGTCCAGATGGGCGGTCATCGCCTCGGGGCCGCTGACGGGCGGCCTCGTCGCGGTCTCGCCGGTGAACTGCGGCCAGCGGAAGCAGTAGGCGCAGTAGCTGTGGCAGGTCTGGCCCTGCCGGGGGAAGACGAGCAGCGTCTCGGCGTCCTCCTGCTGGAGCCCCTGGCCGTCCTCCGGCGTGTCGCGCCGCGGTCGGCCGGACGGTTGCGGGTACGGGTTCGGTTGCGGGTAGGGGTCGAGCCGGTCGCGTACGCCGGACACGGTCAGGCGCAACCGCTGCTCGCCCGCGTCGCGTGCCGCCTCGACGGCGGCGAAGTCGGCGGAAGCGAGCATGTCGCGGTGCGGCATGACGAGGCGGTAGAGGGGGTCGTCGGGAGCGCGGGACCAGTCGATGAGCTGGTCGGTCACGTGGGCGCTGACCTTGAAGGGCAGCACGTGGCCGACGACTTCGGCGTCGTGGGCCAGGTCGGGACGGCCGGTGCGGTCGGCGATGAGCCGGGCGAGGCGGCGGCCGGTGTAGACGCTCACACGAGGGCGGCCACCCTTACCTCCGCTGCCTCCACGTGGTACCCCGTCGATTCTCTCCATGGACGTGTCCTCACCGTCGATCGATCGTCGCACCCGCGGACGATGATGGAGAGGGCGGAACGGGGTGCCAATGCCGCTAGCGGTGCCGGGAGTCGGTGGTAACCGGGAAGTCCGGACATTCCCCGCCGAGCGGTAACAGGCCACGCGATCGGGACCATCGGAGCGGATGATGGTGGTCACCAGCGCGCCGGCTCGCGGAGTGGGGATCTTTGAGCCGCGCCACCGGCGCGGAGAGGGGTGCGGGGCGCCGTCAGGTTGGCTCGATCACCACGACCTCCGCCGAGCCGTCGACGGCCGGGGGCCGCGTCCGCGCGCATGGCCGGCAGGGAAGAGGGCAGGCGCACGGCGAGCTGATGTCCTCCGACGGCAGGAGACAGGCATGACGCCACGCGTGACGGCGCTGACGGAGTACCGCCCATGGGGTTCGGATTCGGGTCCGGGTTCCCGATGAGCGCCGCGCACACGGTTCGGGCCGGCCGGCACACCGTCGAGGTCAGACGTCCGGAGAAGGTGCTCTTCGCCGAGGACGGCATCACCAAGGCCGACCTCGCCGCGTACTACCGCACCGTCGCCCGGCGGATGCTGCCCCACCTGCGCGGCCGGCCGTTGATGCTGGAGCGCCACCCGGACGGCATCGGCGATCCCGGCTTCATGCAGAAGGACATCCCGGAGCACTTCCCGGGCTGGGTCCACCGGGCCGAACTGCCCAAGGAGGGCGGGAGCGTCACGTACGTCGTCTGCGAGGACACCGCCACCCTGGTCCTCCTCGCCGACCAGGGCTGCACCACCCTCCACCGATGGCTCTCCCGGGCCGACCGGCCCGACCATCCGGACCGGCTGGTCTTCGACCTCGACCCGCCCGACGACGACTTCGCCCGGGTCCGCGAGGCCGCGCGATGGCTCCACGAGCTGCTGGACGAGCTGGAACTGCCGTCCCAGCTGATGGCCACCGGATCCCGCGGCCTGCACGTCATCGTTCCGCTGGACCGGCGCGCTCCCTTCGCCGACGTACGCGCCTTCGCCACCGACGTCGCCACCGTGCTCGCCGACCGCCATCCCGACCGGCTCACCACCGAGGCCCGTAAGAAGGCCAGGGCAGGGCGCCTCTACCTCGACATCCAGCGCAACGCCTACGGTCAGACCGCTGTCGCGCCGTACGCGGTACGGGCCCGCCCCGGAGCGCCCGTCGCGGCTCCGCTCGCCTGGGCCGATCTGGAGGATCCGGAACTCGACGCGCGGCGGTGGGGCCTCGCGGACGCGAGCCGGCTCCTGGAGGACGACCCCTGGAGTCCCGCCCCGCGGCCGCGCTCGCTCACCGCGGCGGCGGACCGCCTCCGCCGCTCCGGCCTCCGCGCTCGTCCGTGAGCGGGGTGCGTCGTGGGCGGTGAGCCGGTGAGCCGGTGAGCCGGTGACGCGCGGGCGGGTCAGATGCGCGTCCTGCGGGTAGGTGCGGGGGGAGGAAGGGGGGACGGTTCACGGAAGGACGTGCGGCCATGCTGTTGCTGCTGGGCTTGCTGCTTCTGGGGGCGACCGGGGCCTTCATCGGGCTGCTGATCGCGGACAACACCGGAGGCCCGGACTACACCGTGACGGTCCTGGACAAGGAGATCGCCACCCTCGACGGCCTCGGGATCTTTCTCGCGGGCATCGCGCTGACCCTGATCCTCGGCCTCGCCCTGGCCATGATCAAGGCGGGCGTCACTCGTTCCCGGCGCCGACGGCAACGCGCCCATGAGGCGCCGGCCCCGGCGGACCGAGAGACGGGCGAATGGGACGCTCCAGGCGGTCATGGCGGTCATGGCGGCCAGGGCGGCTACGGCGCCCAGGATGGCCCGTACACGAGGTCGGACGCGCCGGCCGCTCCGGGGGACGACCCCTCGACCGCCCCGGGACGCCATCCCCGCCGCCCCTTCCACTTCGGCGAATGACGGCAGGGCAGGCGGAGTCGGAAGGAGCGCTCCGATGGACACCTCCGAGGTGATCAGCCGACTGCTGCGTGAGCACGGGCGGACCTACGCCGACGAAGCCGGCATCGCCCTTCGCGACAAGCCCGCTCCCCTGTACCAACTGCTGGTCCTCACGGTTCTGTGCTCTATCCGGATCAGGGCCGAGACGGCCACCGCCGCCGCCCGGGAGCTGTTCGCGGCAGGACTGCGGACACCCCGGGCCATGGCGGAGTCCGGCTGGCAGGAGCGCGTGGACGCCCTCGGGCGGGCGCACTACGTCCGTTACGACGAGAGCACCGCGACCGCGCTCGGCGACGGTGCCGAGCTGCTGCTCGACCGCTTCCACGGCGATGTGCGCAAGCTTCGCGAGCAAGCCGGGGGCGATACGGAGGAGTTGCGCACGCTGCTGCAGGACGTGCCTCGCATCGGGCCGGTGGGTGCGGACATCTTCTGCCGGGAAGTCCAGGCTGTCTGGCCGGAGTTGCGTCCGTTCTTCGACGAACGCTCGCGCGCGACCGCCGCCGGGCTCGGGCTTCCGCGCTCCGCGAGCGGCCTTGCGGAGCTCGTACCGCCGAAGGATCTGGCGCGCCTGTCGGCCGCCCTCGTGCGCGTCAGCCTGTCCAAGAACGCGGCGGAGGAGCTGAAGACCGCGTGAGGCGGCGGACTTGACGGCGGACGGGCCATCCCGGCGCGGGGTGTCGATCAAGCGGCTCTACTCTTGAACGGCATCGGACGCGCCGGACAGCGGGGTACGGCGACGCGTGCTTCCTGTCAGGTGACTGACCGTCGAAAGGCTGGGTTCTCAGGTGCTGGTCGCGGACCGATATCGGCTCCACTCGTGTGTCGGGCGTGGCGGTATGGGCGAGGTGTGGCAGGCCACCGACGAGGTACTCGGGCGGGACGTGGCCGTGAAGCTGATGCTCGGGCACGGCACCGATCCCTCGGCGGCCGACCGGTTCCGGCTGGAGGCGCAGACGGCGGCGCGGCTGAGTCATCCGCATGTCGTGGGCGTCTTCGACTTCGGTACGTGGGACGGAAAGCTGTTCCTCGTCATGGAGTTGGTGGACGGGGAGAGCCTCGCCGGGGACTCGGGGACCCCACGCGTGCTGCCCCCTGAGCGGGTGGCCGTCGTCGCCGCCCATGCCGCCGCCGGGCTGGCCGCCGCGCACCGGGAAGGGGTCGTGCACCGGGACATCAAGCCCGGGAACCTGCTGCTCGACGGGGATGGGACGGTGAAGCTCGCCGACTTCGGCATCGCCCGCTTCGTCGACGACCCCTCCGCCGGGCTCACCACCACCGGGCAGATCGTCGGCACCGGCCTCTACCTCGCGCCCGAGCGGGCTCTCGGCCGGCCGGCGTCGTCGGCCTCGGACGTGTACTCGCTCGGCTGCGTCCTGTACCAACTGCTCACCGGCCGCCCGCCGTTCCAGGGTGACACCGCGACCGCCCTGCTGTACCAACACATCGACACGCCGCCCGCTCCGCCCCGCCAGCTCGGGGTAGGACTGCCGGCCGCGTTCGAGGCGTACCTCCTCACGCTGCTGGCCAAGGAGCCCGAGCAGAGACCGCCCGCCCAGGCGATCGCGGACTGGTTCGCCTCGGGCGCCTGGCGGGGGCACCCCCTGCCGAATCCTCAGCCCCACTCCCACACCCACTCCCCACCCCATTCCCAGCACCACTCCCGGCCGCTCCCACCGGCACCGCACGGCCACGGCCGCGGCCACGCCCACGCCCACGCGCAGCCGCATGCGCAAGCCCGGCACTCGGCACCGCACCCGCAGCCACGCCCCGTACCGCACACGAGGCCCCGACCTCAGGCCGCCACCGCTCCGCGACGGCAGACGCGCCGGAGCGAGGGCGGTCTTGCGGCCCTGTCCCGGCGCCGTCCCCGGAAGACCGCTGCCGTGGCCGGTGTCATAGCCTTCGTGGTCTTCCTGTTCATCGGCATGTCCTGGCTGTCGTAGACGTCGGGGTTGATCGTCCGAGCCGCCGTCGAGCCGCCGTCGAGCCGCTCGACAGCGTGGGAATCGACGGGCCGCGCATGCGCCGCCTCGGCCGGCGCCTGGGCGCGGCGGGGACCGCCATGTACTGGCACGTCGGCAGCAAGGACAGCCTCGAACGTCCTCGCCGCCGACGCGGTGTGGGGCGAGTCGCCGACTGGGCGTACAGGATCGCGTCCCCGTGCCCCCGCCTGCCGGCCCGCCTCCAGGAACGGCAGGGCGCCGACCCGGCCGCGACGACGAGCGACGCGCTCGAGTTCGGTGTGGAGGCCCTCTCGACGGCCTCGAGGCCCGACTCCGGGATCCGTCCCACCGTACGACCTGAGCCGCGAGGTCAGCCGTACGACCTACGCCCCCGGCGTCAGCCGTACGTCGGGTCAGCCGCCCGCGCACGCCCCCGTACGACCCGATTCCCGACCTTCCCTCAGGACCCCGTCCCCGACCTCCCCGCCCCGAACGGGGCCCGCCGGGTGGCCCTCCCCGCCCCGTTCCGTTCCCCTGGGGACATGCACCCCCTCCAGACAGCCGCCGAGGCGGCGGCCACCGTCCCCGCCGAGGTCGTCTCCGACTCCGGCCCCTCCGCCATCGCCCTCGGCCTCGGCGCCGCCGCGCTCGCCGGTGCCATCGGCACCGCCGTCGTCCGCAGCCGCATGTCGAAGACGATCAGCGGACCGCCCAGGCAAGCACCCCCATCAGAATCAGCGTCAGACAGACCCCGAGGTTGACCGCCTTGTACTGGAGGAAGACCGCGACGAACTCGCGGATGGTCGCGCTCGGCCAGAAGTACGCGGCGGTGGGCGAGCCGACCACCTGACCGTTCACCCCCACCCGACGGGCCATCAGCGCCGCCCGGAAAGCGTGGAAGTTGTTCGTCACGATCACGCACTCCGCGCCCGGGCCGGCGGCCTCCTCCATCAGCTGCCTGCTGAAGCGCATGTTCTCCTCCGTCGTCCGCGAGCGGTCCTCGCGCACGATCCGGCCCTCCGGGAAGCCGCGCTCCACGAGATATTCCGCCATCGCATGCGACTCGGGCACTTCCTCGTCCGGGCCCTGGCCCCCCGAGGTGATCAGGACCGGCTGCCGCCCGCCCCGCGCGGCGAGCGACTCGTACACCTCGCGCCCGCGCTCCAGCCGGCTCGCGAGCAGCGGCGGTACGCGCCGCCCGCCGATCAGCCCGGAGCCGAGGACGACCACGAAGTCCGCGTCGCGGCGCAGCCGCATCCGCCCGTAGAGGAAGGCGTATCCGACGAAACAGACGAAGAGGAAGGAGATGTAGCCGAGGACCAGCAGCAGGGTGCCGACGATCAGGCCCAGCGTCCACGAGTGGGTGACCAGTGCCGCGACCATCAGGCCCATCACACCGAACATGCCGAGCCCGGCGAGGAGCGAGAGCAGGTTGGCGGGGCTCCTGCCCTCCTTGCGGACCATCTGCACGCCGTTCGCGCACAGCAGGCCCGCCAGCACGACCGGACCGAGGCCGAGCACGAGCAGCACGACGACCATCGCCGATGCGGCGACGCCCGGCGGTGCCGTGTCGATCTCCGCGAGCAGCCCGAGGCCGAGGAAGGTGACGGCGAGCCCGAGGTAGACGGCGTTGCCGAAACGCCGGCGGTCGCGCAGCACGCCGGCCCCGAAGAGCGCCAGGAAGGCGATGGCCACGGCGAAGGCGATCATCTCGTCATCGTAGGTCCACGGTGGATCCGGCGGGCGGGCTCTCCTGAATCCGTGTCAGCGGGGGCGGGACGCCTTGATCGAGTACATCAGCGGGATCCGCGGCCGGTCGGCGGGGAAGCGGTAGTACCCGTCCTCCTGCCGCTTCAGGGTCCCGTACCGGGGGATGAGCGAGACCTCGTGCTCGTGCAGGAACTCGATGCGCAGCCCCGCCCTGGCGATCGCCGTGACGACCTCCCCGACCGGGTGCACCCACTCCACGCTCCGGTTGTGGACGGTGGCGGCGTCCATGTCCGCGTACGTGCCCGAGCTGGTGTCCACCCAGGGGTCGCGCACGAAGTAGTCGTGGACGATCCGGCTGCCCGTCTCGTCGTCGAGGGAGTCGGTGAGCGGATGGAACTCGGCGACGTAGAGGAATCCGCCCGGGGCGACGAGCGAGGCGGCGGTCTCGGCCCAGCGCTCGATGTCGGGAAGCCAGTTCAGCGCCCCCGTGCCGGTGTAGACGATGTCGTACGAGGAGTCCGGGACGGCCTCGGCGGCGTCGTAGGCGTCGGCGGCGACGAAGGCGGCCCGGTCCGCGGAGAACCCGAGGTCGGCGGCGAGGGAGCGGGCCGTCTCGACGGCGGGCTCGGAGAAGTCGAGGCCGACGACGTGCGAGGCGCCGTGCCGGGCCCAGGACAGTGTGTCCAGGCCTATGTGGCACTGGAGGTGGAGGAGGGAGCGGCCGGTGACGTCTCCGACCTCCGCGAGTTCGAAGTCGCGCAGCGCCTCCTTGCCGGCCCGGAACGCGTCGAGGTCGTAGTACGCGCTGGCCGCGTGGATCGGGACTCTCTCGTCCCAGCGAGCGCGGTTGCCCTCGTGCCAGTCGTCGGGCGTCGGTGAGTACATGCCCGGGAGGTTATCCACAGGTTGCGGGGGATGCGAACGGATTGTCGGCGGATCGGAGCATCATGGGGGCCATGACTGAGACCAACGAGATCACAGACAGCCCGTCGCGGGAGGTCCCCGTCTGGGAGCAGCGGTTCCGGGCGCCGCGCGTGTCGCTTCCCGAGTGGGCCGAGGAGGCGCCGGACCGTTCGCTGTTCGTGTCCAATGCGACGGGGACGTACGAGCTGTACGCCTGGGACCGGGCGACCGGCGTGCGGCGGCAGGTCACGGACCGGCCGAACGGCACGACGGACGGCACGCTGTCGCCGGACGGACAGTGGATCTGGTGGTTCTCGGACAAGGACGGGGACGAGTTCGGGGTGTGGATGCGCCAGCCCTTCGGCGGCGGCGTGGACGAGCCCGCGGTGCCCGGGCTCGCGCCCTCGTACCCGGCGGGTCTGGCGATCGGCCGGGACGGCACGGTGGTCGTCGGCCGCTCGACGGACGAGGAGGGCTCGACGATCCATCTCGTGCGCGCCGGGGCGGAGCCGGTGGAGATCTACCGGCACCGGGAGTCGGCCGGGGTGGGTGACCTCTCCCACGACAGCTCGCTGATCGCGATCGAGCACACCGAGCACGGGGACGCCATGCACTCGGCGCTGCGGGTGCTGCGGGCCGCCGACTCCTCGGTGGTGGCCGAGCTGGACGACTCCAAGGGCGGGACGGAGGAGCTTGGCCTGGCGGTGCTGGGCTTCGCGCCGGTGGACGGTGACACCCGGCTGCTCGTCGGACACCAGCGGCGGGGCCGCTGGGAGCCGCTGCTGTGGGACGTGGCGACGGGCAAGGAGACCGATCTCCGGCTCGACCTGCCGGGAGACGTGTCGGCGGAGTGGTACGCGGACGGCACGGGCCTGCTGGTCGTGCACAGCTTCGAGGCGCGCAGCGAGCTGTGGCGGTACGACATCGCGACCGGCGCGCTGGTGCGGGTGGAGACCCCGGCCGGTTCGGTGTCGGAGGCCACGGCCCGCCCGGACGGCAGCGTGGAGTACCTCTGGTCCTCGGCCGCGCAGCCGCCGGTGGTGCGTTCGACGGCCGGCGGGGTCGTCCTGGAGCCGCCGGGCGCGAAGGCGCCCGGGTCGGTGCCGGTGGAGGACGTGTGGGTGGAGGGGCCCGGCGGCCGTATCCACGCCCTCGTGCAGCGGCCGGTGGAGGGCGAGGGCCCGTTCCCGACGATCTTCGAGGTGCACGGCGGCCCTGCGTGGCACGACAGCGACGCCTTCGCGTCCGGTCCGGCGGCCTGGCTCGACCACGGCTATGCGGTGGTCCGGGTCAACTACCGCGGCTCGACGGGCTACGGCCGGGAGTGGACGGACGCGCTCAAGCACCGGGTCGGCCTGATCGAGCTGGAGGACATCGCCGCGGTCCGCGAGTGGGCGGTCGCCTCGGGTCTCGCCGACCCGGAGAAGCTGGTCCTGTCGGGCGGCTCGTGGGGCGGGTATCTGACGCTGCTCGGGCTCGGCACGCAGCCGGGGGCCTGGTCGCTGGGGCTCGCCGCGGTCCCGGTCGCGGACTACGTGACGGCGTACGAGGACGAGATGGAGGCCCTGAAGGCGCTGGACCGCACGCTGTTCGGCGGCTCGCCGGAGGAGGTGCCGGACCGGTTCCGGATCTCCTCGCCCCTGACGTACGTGGACGAGGTCACGGCGCCGGTGTACATCTCGGCGGGTGTGAACGATCCGCGCTGCCCGATCCGGCAGATCGACAACTACGTGGACCGGCTGGCGGCCCGGGGCGCGGCGCACGAGGTGTACCGGTACGACGCGGGGCACGGCTCCCTGGTGGTGGAGGAGCGGATCAAGCAGGTGCGCCTGGAGCTGGACTTCGCGGCGCGTCACCTGGGGACCCGGCCGGTCGGGGGGTGAGGCGGCTGCGTACCGTGGAGGGGTGTACCGGTTCCTGAAAACGCCCCGCTGGTGGGGGATCAACGTCTTCGTCCTGCTGGCGATCCCGTTCTGCCTGTTCATGGGGACCTGGCAGATGGGCAAGTTCGAGGACCGCGTCGACTCCCACCGGGAGGCGGAGCGGGCCCCGGATCCGGGCACGCTGAGGACCGAGCCGCTGGACGAGCTGCTGCCGGTGGACAAGGAGACCTCGGGCCGGCACGCGGAGGCGAGCGGCCGGTACGGAGCGCAGTTCCTGGTGCCGGACCGTGAGCTGGACGGGCGCACCGGCAGCTATGTGCTGACGTTGCTGAAGACGGACGGCGGCAAGTCCCTGCCCGTCGTACGGGGCTGGCTGCCGGCCGGCGCGAAGGCGCCGGCCCCGCCGTCCGGCGAGGTCACCGTGGTGGGCGCCCTCCAGGCGTCGGAGAACACGGGGACCAAGGGCGTCCACGCGGCGGGCGGTCTCCCGGAGGGCCAGCTCGGCATGATCAGCGCGAGCGCCCTGGTGAACCTGGTCCCGGACGAGGTCTACGACGCGTGGGTCACGGTCGTGGACTCCCCCGCCGGCCTGACGCCGGTTCCGGCGGCCGCGGCGGCGGGCACGTCGCTGGACCTGAAGGCGTTCCAGAACCTCGGGTACACGGCGGAGTGGTTCGTCTTCGCGGGCTTCGTGGTCTTCATGTGGTTCCGCCTCCTGCGCCGTGAGGCGGAGGCCCAACAGGACGAGGCCCTGGGCCTCTAGGCCGGGCCCCGGGCCTACTGGGCTCCGGCCCTCGACCGAGGGCCCACCAGCCGGGGCAGCGGCCGGGCTCTCCAGGGCTCTGGCCCTCGGACCCACGAGCCGGCCGCCCTGAGCGCACGGACGCTTCCCGGCCTCTCCGGGACACCCGACGGGCCCTTCCCGGCCCTGGGCCTGGCCGAGCCGCCCCGGGGGCACCCTCCGGGCCCTAGGACGCGTCGAGTACGCCCGTGCGGTAGATCGTTCCCGCGCAGGCGTTCGAGATCGTCGTCGCCGCCTGCGGGGCGCCCGGCTCCGCCGTGTGGCTGACCGAGACGCTGCCGTCCTCCGGCGTCCCGTCCGTGCGGAGCTGGGGAGACGTGCCGTCGGTGGTGTTGTCGCCCGTCGAACCGGTGGAGCCCGTCGACGTACCGCCGGCACCGTCCGTCGAGGTGCTCGGGTCCGGAGACGGAGGCGTGGTCGGGCAGGTCTCCGAGGGGACCCAGGCGAACTTCACCTCGTACGCGTTGTCCGGCTTGAGGACCAGCGTGGGCGACTCCTGCGAGGGGTCGGGAAGGCCGCTCGCCGCGTCCCCGGCCGTGTGCGCCAGGACCGTGATCTTGGAGCTGTCGGCCGCGCCCATGGCCTGGAAGCCGACGCTGCCGTCGCCGCTCACCACGCACTCCTTGCCGGAGACGTTGGCGATGCGGAAGGTGCCGTAGACCTTGCCCTCGGCATCGGGTCCGCCCGCCTGTACCGCGCTGACGCCCAGCTGTGCGGCCTCGCACGCCGGCACCGAGTCCGGCGGGGAGTCCGTCGGCGGCTTCGAATCGGTCCCCGTGCCGCCCGCCTTGCCGGCCCCGGGCTGCTCGGGCTTGCCTGCTCCCTCGCCCGCGCCCTGGCTGGGGCTCGCGGTGCCGGTCGGCGTGCCCGCGCCCTGCTGGCCGCCCTCGACCCCGGTCTCGGAGCCTGTGCCGCCCTGGGCCTGCTCGCCGTGGCCGGCGTTCACGGCCTGGCCGGCGGTGATGCCGCCCGAGTTGGCGACGTGGACGAAGGCGGGAACGGCCGTGCCGATCAGCACGGCGGCCGCGGCGAAGCCGACGATGGCCTGACGCTTGCGGGTGCGCCGTACGGGCACCGCGCGGCGCAGGTGGTCCAGTGCGCCCTCGGAGGGCTGGAGGTCCCCCACGGCGCCGTGGAGCAGGCGCCGCAGCGCCAGCTCGTCGCCCGCGAAGGGATCGCTCGCCGTCTCGTGTCCCGGGCCGTCGTGACGGCGGGCGTCCTCGCGGTCCAGACCCTCACGGTCCAGACCCTCGCGGTCCAGATCCTCACGGTCCGGGCCCTCGCGATCCGGGCCCATGCCGCCGGAGCTCATGTCGTCGGGGCTCATGCCGTCGCCTCCATCGCGACGCGCAGCGCCGCGATGCCACGCGAGCCGTACGCCTTCACCGAGCCCAGGGATATGCCGAGCGTCTCGGCGACCTGCGCCTCCGTCATGTCCGCGAAGTATCGCAGCACCAGCACCTCGCGCTGTCGCCGCTGCAGCCCGCGCATCGCCTTGATGAGCGCGTCCCGCTCCAGCTGGTCGTACGCGCCCTCCTCCGCGCTCGCCATGTCCGGCATCGGCTTGGACAGCAGCTTGAGTCCGAGGATGCGGCGGCGCAGCGCGGAACGGGACAGGTTGACGACCGTCTGCCGCAGATAGGCCAGGGTCTTCTCGGGGTCCCGGACCCGCTTGCGGGCGGAGTGCACCCGGATGAACGCCTCCTGGACCACGTCCTCGCAGGAGGCCGTGTCGTCGAGGAGCAGCGCGGCGAGGCCGAGGAGCGAGCGGTAGTGCGCCCGGTAGGTCTCGGTCAGGTGATCGACGGTGGTGCCCGCGGCCACGATGCCTTCAGTGCTCTCGCGTGGCGAGGGAATACCGACCACACCGGCCGTCCGCGTTCTCGCGGGCACGGGAGTGATCACCGGCATGCCGCCGGACGGACGCGGGCGCCTGAGCGGGCGCGCCATGGTGCCCCGTACGGGGACCGCGAGCGCGCCCCGTCCGGGGACGACTGCCGTGCCACGGAGCGGGACGACCGCTGGGATGTCGAGTACCTCTGCCACGCCTGTTGGACACACGTCCCCCCGTCAGGGTTGTACGAGTACGCCACCGTTCTTGACGGTGATCCAATTGTCATCATGCGTACCCGATCTCCCCCCATGCCCCGTTTTGACAGCACCTCGCGCGCTACACCACCAAGGCGCACGCAGAGACGCCCCCCACCCAACTACCGGTTGCAGTAAGAGGGAAGAGCATCGTCGAACATGGCGTCACCCCAGTTCAAGGGACTTATGCCGCCGACTTGCTCACAAGTCGTTCACCGATGCCGTGCGGCGGAGCGGTCAAGCGTCGCCGATTTCCGGACGCTCAGGGCGAATGACCGATTCCGCGATCTGTACGGCATTCAGCGCCGCGCCCTTGCGCAGGTTGTCGCCGCAGACGAAGAACTCGAGCGCGCGCTCGTCGTCCATCGAGCGACGTACCCGCCCCACCCAGACCGGGTCCGTGCCCACGACGTCGGCCGGCGTGGGGAAGTCGCCCGCCGCCGGATCGTCGTACAGCACCACTCCCGGCGAGGTCGCCAGGATCTCGTGCGCCCGCGCGACGCTCACGGGCCGCTCGAACCGCGCGTGGACGGAGACGGAGTGCGCGGTGACGACGGGAACGCGCACGCAGGTGGCGGCGACCGGAAGCCCCGGAAGGCCGAGGATCTTGCGCGTCTCCTCGCGGATGCGCAGCTCCTCGGAGGACCAGCCGTCCTCTCCCAGGGCGCCGGACCACGGCAGTACGTTGAGCGCGACCGGCCCGGGGAAGGGCCCGGTGTCGTCCCCGACGGCCCGCCGTACGTCGCCGGGATGGTTGCCGAGCTCGGTCCCGGCCACCAGCGACAGCTGCTCGCGCAGGGCGGCGACACCCGCCTGCCCGCCCCCGCTCGCGGCCTGCTGGGCGGTCACCACCAGCTCGGCGACCCCGAACTCCGCGTGCAGGGCGCCCACGGCGACGATCAAGGCCAGCGTGGAGCAGCCGGGGCTCGCCACGATGCCCCGGGGCCGGAGGCGTACGGCATGGGGGTTGATCTCCGGGACCACCAGCGGCACGTCCGGATCCGCCCGGAACGCCACGGACGTGTCCACCACCACCGCGCCCTTGGCCGCGGCGATCGGCGCCCACCGTGCCGCGATCTCCTCCGGCGCGAGGAAGAGGGCGAGGTCGACGCCCTCCAGGACGTCCTCGCTCAGCGCGAGGACCTCGGTCTCCTCCCCGCGCACGGCCAGCTTGCGGCCGGCCGAGCGCGAGGAGGCCACGAGTCGGATCTCGCCCCAGACGTCGGCGTGCTGCGACAGGAGCTGGAGCATCACCGCGCCGACGGCTCCGGTCGCTCCCACGACCGCGAGCGTCGGCTTGCGGCTCATCGGCGAATCACCGGTCCGTCACCCGTCCGTCACCGGTCCGTCATCGGCCGGTGCCGCCGTAGACGACGGCCTCGTCCGAGTCGCTGTCGAGACCGAAGGCGGTGTGGACGGCCGTCACGGCGTCGTTGACGTCGTCCTGGCGGGTCACGACCGAGATGCGGATCTCGGAGGTCGAGATCAGCTCGATGTTCACACCGGCGTCGGACAGCGCCTGGAAGAAGGACGCGGTGACGCCCGGGTTCGTCTTCATACCCGCGCCGACCAGGGAAATCTTGCCGATCTGGTCGTCGTAGCGCAGCGAGTCGAAGCCGATCGCGCCCTTCGCCTTGTCCAGGGCGTCCATGGCCTTGCGGCCCTCGGCCTTGGGGAGGGTGAAGGAGATGTCCGTCAGACCGGTGGAGGCCGCGGACACGTTCTGCACGATCATGTCGATGTTGATCTCGGCGTCCGCGACAGCCCGGAAGATGGCCGCGGCCTCGCCCGGCTTGTCCGGCACGCCGACGACGGTGATCTTCGCCTCGGAGGTGTCGTGGGCGACACCCGAGATGATGGCCTGCTCCACCTTCTGGGCTCCTTGCGGTTCGTTGCTGACCCAGGTGCCCTGCAGGCCCGAGAAGGACGAGCGGACGTGGATCGGGATGTTGTAACGGCGTGCGTACTCGACGCACCGGTGCAGCAGCACCTTGGAGCCCGAGGCGGCGAGCTCCAGCATGTCCTCGAAGGAGATCCAGTCGATCTTCTTCGCCTTCTTCACCACACGCGGGTCGGCCGTGAACACACCGTCGACGTCGGTGTAGATCTCGCAGACCTCGGCGTCCAGCGCGGCGGCCAGCGCCACCGCCGTGGTGTCGGACCCGCCACGCCCCAGCGTGGTGATGTCCTTCTTGTCCTGGGACACACCCTGGAAGCCGGCCACGATCGCGATGTTGCCCTCGTCGAGGGCGGTACGGATCCGGCCCGGCGTGACATCGATGATGCGCGCTTTGTTGTGGACCGAGTCGGTGATGACACCGGCCTGGCTGCCCGTGAACGACTGGGCCTCGTGGCCCAGGTTTTTGATCGCCATGGCCAGCAGGGCCATGGAGATCCGCTCTCCGGCGGTCAGCAGCATGTCGAACTCACGTCCGGCAGGGATCGGGGATACCTGCTCGGCGAGATCGATCAACTCGTCCGTCGTGTCGCCCATCGCGGAAACCACGACGACCACCTGGTGGCCGTTCTTCTTGGCATCCACGATCCGCTTGGCGACGCGCTTGATGCCTTCGGCATCGGCAACGGAGGAGCCTCCGTACTTCTGCACGACAAGGCCCACGTGCGCTCCTCGCTCAGGTCTCTGCCGCAGTCATTACTGCGGTCGGCTCAGTCTAACGAGCGGCCCGGAATCACCGACCGTATATCACATCCTGAGATGTCCCGCTCACGACGTGATCTCGGCCGGAAGCCCGGGCCGCCCGTGGGAGACACCCTGCCCGGGAGGGGAGGAGGTACGCCGGGGTGTGCCCGGGCTCACATGCGGGAGGCTCCCCGCGAGAGGGCGCCGTCCACCGCGGGCCGCGCTTCACCACGCCCTCGGCGGGCGCACGTGCATCAGATGCACCGCGAACGGATGCTCCTCTCCCAGCGCCCGTACGCCGTCGCCGACGACCGCGTCGAACTCCGTCGTCGCCCGCTCCAGCTGCCCCACCGCCTCGTACAGCCGGACCAGGTTCAGCCGCGAGGTGAGCGTCTCTGGATGGTCGGGGCCGAGCAGCCCCCGGCGTTCGCCCAGCGTCCGCTCCTGCAGGGCGATCGCCCGCTCCAGCCGCCCGGCGTCCTGATAGGCGACGCCCAGATTGCTCCGCACCCACAGCGTGTCCCGGTGACGAGGCCCGAGGATCCGCTCCAGACCGGCCAGCGCCCCCTCCAGCAGCGTGACCGCGGCCTCCTTGTCCCCCAGATGGCGCCAGGTGACCGCGAGCCGGCACCGGGCCATGTGCGTCTCCGCCCGGCCCTCCCCCAGTACCCGCTCCAGGTCCGCGACGGCTCGCTCCTGGAGTTCGGCCGAGGGCCCCAGCTCCCCCTGGATCGCCCAGCACTCGGCGACGCCCTCGCGGCTGCCCGCGGTCTCCGGGTGATCCTCCCCGAGCACCCGCTGCCGGCACTCAACAGCCCGCTCGAACCAGGCGGCCGCCCGCTCCGTGTCGCTGTGCTCCAGCAGGAACCGGGCCGCCCTGTCCAGCAGGGCCGCCGTGTGCGCGGTGTCCGCCGACGGGTCGGTGTGGTGGACATACGTCTCGACGTGGGGAAAGAGTTCACGCCACACGCCCCACTCCGCCACGCCCCCGGCCCTCGACGGCGCGGCCGACGCCAGCGCCTCCTCGGCGAGGAGGCGGGCCGCTGCGATGTCCTCCGCCCGCCGGTGCGGGTCGCTCCCGTGCGGGGTGCGCGCCACCGCCTGCACCAGGCGGTGCACCGACACGGCACCGTCCTCGTGCAGCGTGAGCATGCTGTGCGAGGCGAGCCGGCCGAGCGCCCGCCGTACGGCGAAGGGTGAGGCGATCCGGTCGAGGAGGGCGCGCGGGATCCGGTCCGGCCCCCACCAGGCGAGGGTCCGCAGGATCGTGCCGGTCAGCGGATCGGCCGCGGCGAGCCGGTCCAGGGTCAGACGCCAGGTCCAGGCGACGGCCTGACCACCGTCGACCCCGCCCTCGACCGGCATCTCGTACAACTCGCCCGGATACTGCCTCAGTTGCTCCAGATAGTCGAAGGGCTCCGTACTGGTCTCCGCGCAGTACGCGGCCGCCTGCGCCACGGCGAGCGGCAACTGCCCCAGGGCCGCGCACAGATGCCGGGCGCCGGAGGCGGCGCGCGGCCCGGCATGGGTGAGGATCCGCGTGAACATCTCGACGGACTCGGCCCCGTCGGGCACGTCCAGGGTGAGGACCCTGGCGACCCCGTACCACCCGCCGGTCTGCCGGGTGGTGATCAGAATCTGGCCGCGGCGGACCCGAGCGACCAAGGGCTCGATGTCGGCCGGATCGGAGACGTTGTCGAGGACGAGCAGCCACTCGTCGTGCGTGGACAGCCACTGCAGCGCCCTCTCCCGCAGCGCCTCGGGCGGCAGTACGTCGATGAGGGCGGGCTGCATGGCGACGGCGAGGCCGACGAGGCCCGCGTCGAGTTCGGACCGGTTCTCGGCGGTGATCCACCAGACCAGGGTGCGCTCACTGGTCTTCCCGGCGGCCCAGCGTGCGGCGAGCGTGGACTTGCCGACCCCGCCGAGTCCACAGATCACGACGATGTCGAACTCCTCGTCCAGGAAGGAGATCTCGCGCTTCCGGCCGACGAAATGGGCGTGGCGGCGGGGGACGTTGGCCAGTCCGCCCGGGCACGACGCCGTCGCCAGGGCCTCCGGCGGCAGCAGGACCGCGTGCTCGATCTGGGTGACGTGGTCCCCGGTCGTGACCCGCCCGATGTTCCCGCCGGCCGCGACCGACCGCTCCCCGGCGGCTTCGACGCCCCCGCTCACGCGTCGCCCGTCGACACGCTCCCGATGTCACCACCGGCGGCGACGGAACGGTCACCGGAGGCGGTGACGGGCCCGGCGGTCGGCGCGGCGGGCCCGGCGGATCCCGCGGACGACGTACCGGCCCCCGGCATCGGGGGCGCTGTCGGCGCCTGCGCGCCGTTCCCCGTCGTCGCGGACCCGATGTTCCCGCCGGCGGCCACCGATCGCTCCCCGGAGGCGGTCACCCCGCCCCCACCGCGCGCCCAGAGCGAGAGCCCGAGCCCGGCGGCGGCCAGCACGGCCCCCACCACGCTCGCGATCTGGTCGGCCTTCCCGAGGTCGGCGACGGCCACGACGGCCAGCGCCAGGACCCCGGCCGCCCCGACGCCAACGCCGGTCCACCGCAACGCTTTTGACTGCCCTTGGCCTGCCATGGACCCATGATGGCAGGAGAGCGACGGGCGGAGGCGGCTACTTCTTCAGCGTGCCCAGGCCCAGCGGACCCGCGATCTCCTCCGCCATGACCCGCCCCGCCTCCTCCGCGAGGTCGTCCTCCGTCAGGTCCTCGTCCGTGTCGAGGCCGTCCAGCTCCGCGAGCGGCTGGTCGAGGCGGACGTGGGCGACGAGGGACTGCAGCGCCCGCAGGGTCGCCGAGGCCGTCGGACCCCAGTTGGAGAAGTAGGAGAACTGCCACCACCACAGCGCTTCGCTCGTGCGCCCGGCCCGGTAGTGCGCCAGACCGTGCCGCAGGTCC
Organism: Streptomyces sp. NPDC003035; assembly: GCF_042888285.1. Lineage (NCBI taxonomy): Bacteria > Bacillati > Actinomycetota > Actinomycetes > Kitasatosporales > Streptomycetaceae > Streptomyces > Streptomyces sp. NPDC003035. The sequence continues at coordinate 198,163 of NZ_JBIAPJ010000004.1, forward strand.
GCGACGATGTCGGCGAGGTTGTCGGAGATCCGGGCCGGCACCGGCGCCTTGCGCGGCTCGTAGGGGTCGAAGACCTCCGAGAAGACGTCCACCGGGTCCAGCATCACCGCGAAGCGCTCTCGCAGGTCGTCCATGTCCGGCTCGGGACCCGTATCGGTCTCGTAGCGTTCGTCCGGGAGGAAGTCTCCGTGGGCGCCCAGCCGACCGCCGGCGAGCAGCAGCTGGGAGATCTCCAGGAGCAGGAAGGGCACCGTGCTGTCGGGCTCGTCCCCCTTGGCCACCTCCGTGGTGGCCACGATGAAGGACTCGATCGAGTCGGCGATCTGGACCGCGAAGTCGTCCGGATCCTGCGTGATCGCGTGCAGTGTGGCGTCAGACATCGCGGGTGCCTCCTTCGAGCGCGGCCGGCGCGCAGACCCTGTCGTCATACATCTAGCAGTCGCCGCCCCTCGAAGGCACGCCCCAGGGTGACCTCGTCGGCGTACTCCAGATCGCCACCGACCGGCAGCCCGCTCGCCAGACGCGTGACTCTGAGCCCCATGGGCTTGATCATCCGCGCCAGGTACGTCGCGGTGGCCTCGCCCTCCAGGTTGGGGTCGGTCGCCAGGATCAGCTCGGTGACCGACCCGTCCGCCAGCCGCGCGAGCAGCTCACGGATGCGCAGGTCGTCCGGGCCGACGCCCTCGATGGGGCTGATCGCGCCGCCGAGCACGTGGTAGCGGCCGCGGAACTCACGCGTCCGCTCGATCGCCACGACGTCCTTCGGCTCCTCGACCACACAGATGACCGAGAGGTCCCGGCGCGGATCGCGGCAGATGTTGCACTGCTCCTGCTGTGCCACGTTGCCGCAGACCGCGCAGAACCTGACCTTCTCCTTGACCTCCAGGAGCGCGTGCGCGAGGCGACGGACGTCGGTCGGCTCGGCCTGGAGGATGTGGAAGGCGATCCGCTGCGCGCTCTTGGGACCGACGCCGGGCAGCCTGCCCAGTTCGTCGATGAGGTCCTGAACCACGCCTTCGTACAACGGAACGCCCTTCTGAGAAGTGCTTGATTCTTACGGTAGTGGCTGCCGGGGCCCCTTAGAAGCCCGGCGCGTGAAGCGGTGCCGACCGCGGGCCGGGAGCGGGCCGGAAGCGGCCGCGAGGCCACCGGTCCGAGGGCTCGGCCGACGGGCTCGGCCGACGGGCTCAGAAACCCAGGCCCGGCATGCCGCCCAGCCCCTGCGTCAGCGGGCCCAGCGTGGCCTGCTGGAGCTGCTGCGCGTTGTCGTTGGCGGCCTGGACCGCGGCGACGACCAGGTCGGCCAGCGTCTCGGTGTCCTCCGGGTCGACGGCCTTGGGATCGATCACCAGGCCGCGCAGCTCGCCGGAGCCGGTGACCGTCGCCGTCACCAGACCACCGCCCGCCTGGCCCTCGACCTCGGTCGCGGCGAGCTCCTCCTGAGCGCGCGCGAGATCCTGCTGCATCTTCTGGGCCTGCTGGAGGAGCTGCTGCATGTTGGGCTGGCCACCACCGGGAATCACGGTCACTCCTGATGTTCGGTATGTCGGTACGCCGAGCCTACGTGGTCCATGCCCGGCCTGCCGCCACAACTCTTTCGAGTGAGAAACTGCGGGCTCCTCTACCTGATCAAGACCCCCTTGTGGGCGGAAATCCCGGCTTTCCGGGCCCACAGCCCACCATTCGGCGGTAGGAAGGGCAGGCACCACGTGCACCGCACGTCACAGAAGGCCACGAGCGCTGAGCTGAACAGAGGAGTGCCCCGGTGAGCCAGCAGCCGGAGATGCAGCCGCAACCGGGGAATACCGCAGGTTCGGCCGCGAACCGTGACCTGACCGGGACGCCGTTCCCTCTCGGCGACTGGGGTGAGCCCGCCGACCGCCTCGACGAGCTCTATCGCTGGGTCGAGTCCCAGGCGTTGCGCACGGTGGAGTGGTACCTGTCCGACCGGGTCCGCAAGCGCCGCTGTGCCCGCGCCCTGCGGGTCGGCACGGCGCTGGGCGTCATCGCCGGCGCGGCGCTGCCGCTGCTCGATCTCACCGGTGTCGCGCCGGACGGCGCGACGGGGTGGGGGTACCTGTCCCTGCTGCTCGGCGCCGCCTGCATGGCCTGCGACCGGTACTTCGGGCTGACGTCGGGCTGGATGAGGGACGTGGCGACGGCCCAGGCGGTGCAGCGGAGACTCCAGGCCCTGCAGTTCGACTGGGCGTCGGAGAGCGTACGGGAGGTGCTGGGGCCGACGGAGGGGACCGCGAGCGAGGCCGCGGAGCGATGTCTCGGGGTGCTGCGGCGCTTCTCGGAGGACGTGACGGAGCTCGTACGGGCCGAGACGGCGGACTGGATGGTCGACTTCCGCGGGGGCCCCACGCCGCCGGCCCTCCCGTCCGTGAGCGCGGGCCCGCCCCGCCCGGAAGGCGGCACGCACCCCTCGACCCGCTTCCCGCTCCCCCCGGGCACCCGCCCCAACATGCCGCGGCAGCGCCCGCCGGAACCGCGCTGAGGCGGGCGCCTCTCCATGATCGAGGGGCGCCCGCCTCCACGCGTCGGTCCACGCGTCGGTCCACGCGCTGCTCTCGCGTCAGCTCAGGACGATCATCGAGCCCTGTCCGAGGCTCCGTGTCGCCGCCGCGTGCAGCCCGAGCCACACATGGCGTTCGCGCGCGAACGGACTGTCGTCGTACGCGACGGGTGCCGCCGGCTCCTCCAGCGCGGTCGGCCGCTCCGGCGGGAGCGGCGCGGCAGGCGGATTGGCCGGGTCGATGCCGATCGCGGGGGCGACGAACTCCAGCTCCCGCAGCAGACCGTGCGAGGACCCCAGCGGACCGCCGCCCTCCAGGAGCTCGTCGCTGGAGAGCGGGACCGGGAAGTCCACGGGGACGTACGCGCCGGCGTGGTCGTAGTGCCAGACGAGGTGGGACTGCTGCGCGGTCGCCTCGAACATCTCGAGGAGCTGCTCGTAGTCCCCGCCGAGCTCGTCGACCGGTTCGACGGCGAGCCCGCACATCAGCAGCAGGTAGGCGCGGCGGAGGAAGTGCAGGGCCTCGTAGTCGAATCCGGCGACGGGCGCCACGTCGCCGGAGAGCCCCGGCATGTAGGCGAAGACGGGAACGGTCGGCAGACCGGACGCGGTCAGGGCCTTGTCGTAGGCGGCGATCTCTTCGGCGAAGGGGTTGTCGGGGCTGTGACACAGCACGTCGACAAGAGGGACCAGCCACAGGTCACAGGCCAAGGGAGGCTCTCTCTCCGTCAGTTGCAGGGACGGCCAGGGTAGTCGGCGCCGTCCGCGCCGCACACCCGCTGGGGACCTGCCCCGGGACACCACCGTCGACACCCCCGGCCGCTCGCCGTCGCCTGCGCGACCGGCGACCACCACCGGCGGGGACAGCGTCACCCCGTGAGCCGCTCCAGACGGTCCGCCCAGGCCAGCGACTGGGTGTTGTACGCCTGGACCACCGCGACCGCCGCCTCCGCGTCCCCGAGCGTGACCGCGTCGACGAGGTCCACGTGCCCGCTCCACAGCCAACCGAGCAGATCGCGGTCGGAGCGCAGGTACGGCACGGAGAACACCCACGCCTGGACCCGCAGCCGGTGCAGGAAGTCGGCGATGTAGTCGTTGGCGGAGACCAGCCGTGCCAGCTCGCGCCAGTAGCGGATGTCGTACCCGATGAGGACGTCCAGGTCGCCGGCGCGGGCCGCCCGCGCCGCCGCCTCGCCCCGGCGCCGTACGGAGACGAGCGCCACCCCGCGCGAGACGTCGGGCTCGGTGGGCGGGACGGACAGGGGGGTGCGGCGGCGGAAGATGCCGTCCACGACGAGCATCCGGGCCTCGACCATGCCGCGGTAGTCGTCGATCGTGAACTCGTGCACCCGGAAGCCGCGGTGCTGGTCGGAGTCGAGGAGCCCCTGGGCGGAGAGGTCGACGAGCGCTTCGCGCACGGGCGTCGCCGACACTCCGTACTGCTCGGCGATCTGCTTCACGGTGAATTCCTCACCGGGCTGCAAACGCCCAGCGAGCACTTCGTCACGGAGCGCGTCCGCGATCTGCCGCCGCAGGGTGTTGCGGGTGACAGCTCCGCTCGCGGGCATGTGGTGGCCCCCTCCGTCCGGCTTCGGACACCCTAGACCAGACGGGAGGGACGGCTCCGTGACGTCGCTCGCGCTACGTGACGTTCGCCCACGCGATGTGCGCTCCGCGATGTGCGCTCCGCGATGTGCTCGCTCCGCGGTGCGCTCGCCCCGCGGTGCGCTCGCTATGCGGTGTGCTCGTCGGCGACGCTCAGCGCCGCGTCGAGGGCGGCGAGGCCCTCCTTGGCCTCGGCCTCGGAGACGTTGCAGGCGGGGACGGCGTGGGTGCGGTTCATGTTGATGAAGGGCCACAGGCCGTGCTTCTTGGCCGCCGCGCCGAAGGCCGCCATGGGGGCGTTCGCCTCGCCCGTCGCGTTGTACGGGACGAGGGGCTCGCGGGTCTCCTTGTTCCTGACCAGGTCGAGCGCCCAGAACGTACCCATGCCGCGCACCTCGCCGACCGACGGGTGGCGCTCGGCGAGCTCGCGCAGGCCGGGGCCGAGGACGGTCTCGCCGATGTGGGCGGAGTGCTGGACGACCTTCTCGTCCTCCATGACGTGGATGGTGGCCACGGCGGCGGCGCAGGCGAGGGGGTGACCGGAGTAGGTCAGTCCGCCCGGGTAGGGCCGCTTGTCGAAGGTCGCGGCGATCTCGGCGCTGATCGCGACACCGCCGAGCGGTACGTAGCCCGAGTTCACGCCCTTGGCGAAGGTGATCAGGTCGGGCACGACGTCGAAGTGTTCGGCGGCGAACCACTTGCCCGTACGGCCGAAGCCGGCCATGACCTCGTCGAGGACGAAGACGATGCCGTACCTGTCGCAGATCTCGCGGACCCCGGCGAGGTAGCCGGGCGGCGGGGTCATGATGCCGGCGGTGCCGGGGACGGTCTCCAGGATGATCGCGGCGATGGTGGCCGGACCCTCGAAGGCGATGGTGTCCTCCAGGTGCGCGAGGGCGCGCTCGCACTCCTGCTGCTCGTTCTCGGCGTAGAACGGCGAGCGGTAGAGGAACGGCGCCCAGAAGCGCACGACGCCCGCGGAACCGGTGTCGGAGGCCCAGCGGCGCGGGTCACCGGTGAGGTTGATCGCGGTGGAGGTGGCGCCGTGGTACGAGCGGAAGGCCGAGAGCACCTTGTGACGGCCGGTGTGCAGCCGGGCCATCCGTACGGCGTTCTCGACGGCCTCGGCGCCGCCGTTGGTGAAGAAGATCTTGTCCAGGTCGCCGGGCGTGCGCTCGGCGATGAGGCGTGCGGCCTCGGAGCGGACGTCGATGGCGAAGGCGGGCGCGAAGGTGGTGAGCTTCGCGGCCTGCTCCTGGATGGCGGCGACCACGCGGGGGTGCTGGTAGCCGATGTTGGTGTAGACGAGGCCGCTGGTGAAGTCGAGGTAGCGGTTGCCGTCGTAGTCCCAGAAGTACGAGCCCTCGGCACCGGCGACGGCGAGCGGGTCGATCAGGCCCTGGGCGGACCAGGAGTGGAACACGTGCGCACGGTCGGCGGCCTTCACGGCGGCGCCGGCCTGGGGATCGGGTACGACATGAGGGGTCATGCGGCCAGGGTAAGGACGTGCAGGTCGGAGCGGCCATGACCATCTTGTCCACCGAGACCGTCGCCGACGCGACAGGTTGTGGACCGCGCGCCCCCGGCTGCCCGGCCGCCCCTCCCCGTCGACCTCCCCGGGCACCAGCATCTTGACAGCATGCTGTCGACATGACAGCCTTCTGTCATAAGAGAACGGCACCGACACTACGCAGGAGGCCCCGACATGCCCCGCACCGTCCACCTCGCCGTCTACGACTCCCTCGCCGACTGGGAGACGGGCCACACCACCGCCTGGCTCGCCCGCTCCGGCTTCATGGTGAAGACCGTGGGACCGACCACCGCCCCGGTCACCACCATCGGCGGCCTCCGCATCACCCCCGGCCTCCCCCTCGAAGACCTCCGCCCCGAGGACAGCGCCCTTCTGATCCTCCCCGGCGCCGACCTCTGGGACACCGGCGACGACCTCGCCCCCTTCGCGGTCGCGGCCCGCCGCTTCCTCGACGCGGGCGTCCCCGTCGCCGCCATCTGCGGCGCCACCGCGGGGCTGGCCCGCGAAGGCCTCCTCGACGACCGCGCGCACACCAGCGCCGTCTCCTTCTACCTGGCCGCGACCGGCTACAAGGGCGGCGAGCACTACGTCGACACCGACGCCGTCACCGACGGCGACCTGATCACGGCCGGCCCGACCGAGCCGGTCGCCTTCGCCCGCGAGGTGCTCGGAAAGATGGGCGCCTTCGAGGGCGCCAAGCTGGACGCCTGGTACCGCCTCTTCCACGACTCGGACCCGGCGGCGTACGAAGAGCTCAACGGGTGAGCCGCGAGCAGCAGGACGCCCTCTCCCGCACGGCCCTCGGCGTCTTCCGCCTGAACGGCCAGTTGCTCGCGGTGTCCGAGAAACTGGCCGAGCCGGCCGGCCTCACGGCCGCCTGGTGGCAGGTCCTGGGCGCGGTCCTGCCCGAGCCGCTGCCGGTCGCCGGGATCGCCCGCGTCATGGGCATCACCCGCCAGAGCGTCCAGCGGATCGCGGACCTCCTGGTGGAGCGGGGCCTCGCCGCGTACGAGCCGAATCCGGCCCACCGCCGCGCCAAACTCCTCACCCCGACCCCCGAAGGCCGCGCCGCCATCCGCCGCATCGACCCGGGCCACGCGGACCTGGCCGCCCGGCTCACGCGGGAGCTGGGCGGCCAAGAGGCGTTCGACGAGACGGTACGGGTCCTGGAACGGCTCTCCAGGGCGCTGGACGCGCTCGACGGCGCGCCGGAGTGACGGGCTACCAGCCGGTGCTGGGGTAGTAACCCCAACGCTGGTTGTTGTTCCCGTTGAACGGCCAGGCGATCATCTGGGTGCCCCAGGTGCGCGTGCCCTGCGGCACGTCGACGGCGTGACCGGTCGTCGGGTTGACGTAGGACAGGTTCCGGTGCTCCCAGACCTGGTTCCAGCCGTTGTTGCAGTGCCAGAGGGCTGACGCCCCAGCGGGAACCGCCACGCGAGCGGCCAGGTGCACCCTGTCAACGCCGGCACCGGTACGTCACTCACGTGGGCGGGACCGGCATTGAAGCGCGTGACGCCACGCGGCCAGGATCGGCGGGCGGTCGTGCCCGCCGGCAGGAGTGCGTCGAGGTCGCCACCTGCGCCCACGCCGTCCACCTGCGGGACTCGAAGGTCAGCGACGGCCCCACCTTCGCCGTCGCCCCCGCCGCCTGGTCCGTCTTCCTGTCCTGGCGCGGCTGACGCCCCGTCCGGGACGTGTCCGGGACCGGTCCCGGACACGTCCCGGACGGGATCGGCCTTGAGCGGCCTCCCGGCGGCCGAGAAGAGTGGCGCTCTGTCAGGCCCCGGCATCCACCGGGGCCCCACTCGCGACAGAGGAGCCTTCATGCGCATCCGTATGCTCGCCGCGGCGGGCGTCTTGGCCGGCGCCGCACTCACCGCCACCGTCGTGGCCCCCGCTCAGGCGGCGCCCACCCAGGCAGCGCCCGCCCAGGCGGCTTCCGCCCAGGCAGCGGCCGGCTGGGCCATGTCGATCGGCGGGCCCATCAGGAGCTGTGCGGCCGCCAGTTGCGGCGTCGTCTACCAGACGTCGTACGGGCAGGACGTGTACTGGGACTACAGCAGGATCAACTCCGCGGGCAACCGCTGGTACCACGTGACGTCCCCGGCGACCGGCTGGATCTACTGCGGGAACATCAGCGCACCCTGCTGATCGCACGCACGGTTCCCGGGCGCCCCGTCGAGGGGCCCCGGGAACGCTCACGCCCTCAGCAGTACAGGTTCGCGCCCGTCGGTACTCCGAGGATCTGCGTGAACTGCTGGTACTTGCTCACGCGGCTCTGGACCTGTGCCGGGTTCTTGCCGTCGCACTCCAGCGCGCCGTTGATCGAGCGGATCGTCTGGCCGAAGCCCGCGCCGTCGACCATGGCGTTGTGGCCGGTCATCGTGCCGGGTCCGTTCTGGGTGTTCCAGTACCAGAGGCCGGTCTTCCAGGCGACGGGTGCCTCACGCTCGACGCGGTACGGGTTGTTGAGCAGGTCGATGCCGAGGGCGTCGCCCGCGGCCTTGTAGTTGAAGTTCCAGGAGAGCTGGATGGGACCGCGGCCGTAGTAGGCGGCCTGGCCGGCGGGGCAGCCGTAGGGCCGGCCGCTGTCGCAGTAGTGCGGGTAGTTGGCGGTGTTCTGCTCGACGATGTGGACCAGGCCGCCGGTCTCGTGGCTGACGTTGGCGAGGAAGGCGGCGGCCTCCTGCTTCTTCACCGTGTCGCTGCCGGTGTTGGTGAAGCCGGGGTAGGCGCTGAGGGCGGCCGTGAGACCGCTGTAGGTGTAGAAGGAGTTCCGGCTCGGGAACATCTGGTTGAACTGTGCCTCGGAGACGACGAATCCGGACGTGGGTGGCGGGGTCGTGCCGCCGCCACCGCAGGTGCCCTCGTCGCGCCAGACGTCGGCGGAGCCGGGGCGTTCGTTCTGGGTCCACCACTTGGCGTACCAGTTGCGGCCGTTGTACGAGGCGGTCATGCCGCCCGTGTACACGCTCCCGGAGTTCCAGGCGGTCACGCAGGCGGGTGCCGCGCCGGCCGTGGCCGCCGGGAGGAACACGGCCAGCCCGACGGCCGTACAGAGTGCGGACATGAGAATGAGCAGACGTCGCAGCATGCGCCCGTCCTTCCGTGGGGGAAGGCAAGCGAAGCGTCTTTGGTCTGGACCTGTCAAGGTCTAGACCAGCTCTTGTGACAGTCGGTGGGCACCCGCCCCCTCCCGCCCCTCAGCGCTTGAGCATGCGCCCCAACAGGCTCGTGAGCAGCTCTCGTTCGAGCTTCGACAGGGGTTCCATGAGCTCGTCCTGAGCTTCCGCGAGCACCTCGTCCAGGCGCTCCAGATGCCTGCCGCCCTGCTCGGTCAGGGTGATGACGTTGCGTCGGCGGTCCTCGGGGTCGGGGGTGCGCTCGACGTGGCGGCGTTCGGCCAGTTCGTTGATGACGGCGACGAGGTCGCTGCGGTAGATGCCGGTGCGACGGCTCAGACCGGCCTGGCTGGTCGGGCCGTACTCGTCGAGGGTGGCGAGCACCGCGTAGTGCCACTTGCGGGCGTCCTCCTCCGCGAGACCGGCGCTGACCAGGCGGTCCGCGCGGGCGGCGGTCAGTGCCAGGAGGCGGCTGGGCAGGGCGCGGAGGCGGGCCGGGGTCTCGCGCTCATCCATCTCGGAGGCGTCGCCTCCGCTGTCCGTCGTCATGCCCGCAGATTACCTCTTGCGTTAGTGCTCCGAACGATGTAGCTTCGTTAGCGTCATAAACGTTAGAGCAATGAACGTTAGATGAGCGAACGGCGAACGTCGTCTCGCACCGAGGGGGTAACACCATGACCAGCACCGCATCCACCGCCACGTCCGCGACCGCGTCCGCGACCGCGTCCGCCACCACCGCCACCACCGCCACCACCGCCACCACCGCGCCCCTCGCGGACGCCCGTGCGGTCGGCCTGGCCCACTACGCCGCCCGCAGCGTCCTGGAGCCCGTCCTGGCCCGGCACGGCATGACGTTCCAGCAGCAGATCGCCCTGCGTGCCGCCGTCACCGCCGACACCCCGCGGACGCGGGACGATCTCGTCACCCAGGTCCGGGGCTCTCTCAAGGCCGATCCGGCCGACATCCACGCCACTCTCGACGAGCTGGTGGGCAAGCAGCTGCTCGTCGCGGACGGCCCGCACCTCCGCCCCACGGACGCGGGGCGCGAGCTTCTCCCCGCCGTCGTCGCGGAGACCGCCCCCATGACCGCTCGCATCTGGGGCGGGATACCCGTCGAGGACCTGGCCGCCGCCGGACGCGTCCTCGCCCTGGTCACTGAGCGCGCCGACGCGGAGCTTGCGGCACTGACCGCCTGACCGCGATCGCATGACCGCGCGGCCGGCCACGGCCCCCCTGATCTCCGGCGGCCGGCGCACACCGGCCGGCGGCCAGCGCCCAGCCGCCTCAGATCAGCAGCACGATGCGGCCCGGGCGGTGCCCCGCCTCCGCCCTGCGGTGGGCCTCCGCGACCTCTTCCAGGGGCATGACGTCAGCCACCCGGGTGATCAGCTCGCGGGCCGCCACCTTCTCCAGGGTCTCCTTCAGGCGGGCGGCGTCCGGCTTCCCCCGGACGGTCTCCACGCGGACGTTCCGCTCGCCGACCGGCGCCCGGTCGGCGGCGAGCGCGACGAACGCGCCGTCGTCCTTCAGGACCGGCAGGAGCGGGTCGGCGAGGAACGCCCCGTCGAAGACCGCGTCCACCCCATCCGGGGCGAACTCCAGCACCTTCCGGACCACCTCCGCCGGGGTGCCGCGGGTGACGCTGTGCTCCGCGCCCAGGAACTTCAGGTCGGTCTCGTCACCCTCGTGGGCGACGGCCACCACGCGCAGTCCGGCGGCCGAGGCGTACTGGACGGCGAGGCGGCCCACCACCCCGCTCGCACCGGTCACGAGCAGCATCGCCCCCGGCGGGAGCCCGATCCGGTCGAGGCCCTGCTGGGCGGTGGCCGAGGCCAGCGGGACGGAGGCGGCCACGGTGAAGTCCACGTCGTCCGGGATCGGGGCCAGCCATTCGGGGGCGGCCCGGAGGACCTCGGCGTACGTGCCCTCGCCCGTCAGCTCCTCGAACCAGGGCACGAAACCGGCCACACGGGTCCCGGCGGGCATGCCGGGCACGGGATCGAGGAGCTTGCCGGCGAAGTCCGTCCCGAGGACGAAGGGGGGCCGGAGATCGCCGACCTCGTCGGCGTACCTCCCGGAGCGGATCCGCAGATCCGCCTGGTTCACACCGGCGGCCTTCAGCCGCACCCGCACCCGACCCGGGACGTCTCCGGCCTCCGGCTCGGGCCGGCGGGCCATGCTCAGGACCTCAGGGCCACCGTAGGCGGTCACTTCGACGACACGCATGGGGTTCCTCTCCGACGGGCCCCCTCGTGGCCATTACACCCACGGACCTCACCCCCGGCAACAGATGCTCCGCCAACCCGTGCCCCGCTGAACGAAGAGAGAACTCCAGGTGGCGACATGCGACCTCCCCCGCAGAACCGCACACCCGTCCGTACCGTCTCGGTCGTGGACTGGGTCACCGCCGAAAACGTCATCGCCGTGGTCACCGCGCTCCTCGGTGTCCTCGTCTCCGCCGGCGTGGTCGCGTACGAGCGCATCCTGCAGCGGGGCAGGAGGCTCGGCTACCGCGTGCAGCTCAATACGCCCCTGCGCGAGGGGGACGAGACCGTCGGCGATCTGACGCTCCGGGTCGGTGACATCGGCGACTCCAACGGCTCCACCCTCGTCCTGATCCGGATCGAGAACGACGGCGCCCGCGACATCGGCCACGCGGACTACGAGCAGTCCGACGTGTTCGAGGGGCTGAAGGTCACGTTCGACGGCAGGACCGTGCAGGCGGTCGTCGCCACCGTCCCCCGGGAATTCGACCGGGTGAAGCGCCACCTGGCGGCGCCTCCGGGGCTGCGCAAGGAGGGCGACGCGGTCCTGATGCCCAAGGTCTCGCTCGCACGCAGGCAGTACTTCAAGCTGCTCGTGCTGCTCTCGGCCCGGGTGGCCGAGGACGAGATCGAGTTCGACAGGACGCTCAAGGACACCGAGATCCACCGCAACCACAGCCGGAGCGTCGACGAGAAGACGCCGACCTTCAGCCCCGCCGCCCGGAACATCACCCTCGTCCTCGCCGCCTGCGTGGTCGTCCTCGCCACGATCATCGTCCGGACGGAGACCCCGCCGCCGATCGGCTGTGCCAGGGGCACGCTCACGGTCACCGGCTCGACGGCGTTCGCCCCGGCCGTGCGCGAGCTGGCGAAGAAGTACGAGCAGGACTGCGACGGGTCCACGATCGTGGTGGACGCCCACGGCTCGACGGCGGGCATACGGGCCCTGGCGGCGGCCGGCGCAACGAGCGGCAAGGGCTCCCCCGGCGTCCTGGCGCTCTCCGACGGGCGCAAGCCCGGCGGCTACCCGCAGCTGCGCGAGAGCATGGTCGCCGTCTCCCTCTTCACCCTGGTCCTCAACGACGAGATACCGGTCACGAACCTCACCCTCGACCAGGTCCGCCGCCTCTACCAGGGCAGGATCACCAACTGGAACCAGATACCCGGCGGGCCGGACCGTCCGGTCCTGCTGGTCAGCCGGGACGCCAATTCCGGTACCCGCGAGGTCTTCCAACGCCGGGTGCTCGGCCGCAACGAACCCGCGAACTCCTCCCTGGACTGCGTGACGAAGGACGACCGGGAAGCTCCCGTCGTGCGCTGCGAACTCGACAGCACCGAACAGGTGCTGACGACGGTCGCCAAGCTTCCGGGCGCCATCGGCTACACCGAACTCCGGTCCGGCAGCGGGCTGAAGGGCGCGCACCGGGTGGCCATCGACGGCCGGATGGCGAACGTGGACGAGATCGGGGACTCGACGTACCCGTACCGGGAGATCGAGTACGCCTACACCTGGGGACAACCCCCGGCCGACTCGCTGACCTCCAGTTTCCTGGCCTACCTGAGCCGGGGCAGCGGCCAGGACGTCATCCGCACCCACGGCCACCTGCCGTGCGCGACGCCCAAGGGCCTGCGGATCTGCGGCGACGGGTGAACGCCCGTCTGGCATCCTCTGTCGACGTGGATCCATTGAACGCGGAAGACCCGGTCAGCATCGGCCCGTTCCGACTGCTCGGCCGGCTGGGCGTCGGCGGCATGGGACGGGTGTTCCTGGCCCGTTCGGCGGGCGGCCGGACGGTGGCGGTGAAGGTCGTGCACGCGGAGCTGGCCGTGCAGGACGAGTTCCGGCGCCGGTTCGCCCGCGAGGTCGCCGCCCTGGAGCGCGTGGGCGGCACGGGCACGACTCCGGTCCTCGGGTCGGACACGGCGGCCGAGGCCCCGTGGGTGGCCATCGGTTACGTACCGGGGCCGTCGCTGCGCACGGTGGTGGGTGACGAGTTCGGGCCGCTGCCGACCGCGACCGTACGCGCGCTCGCGGCCGGGATCGCGCGGGCGCTGACCCATGTGCACGCCGCCGGGCTCGTCCACCGCGATCTGAAGCCGTCCAACATCCTGCTCACCGTCGACGGTCCGCAGATCATCGACTTCGGCATCGCCCGGGCCGTCGACACGATCACCGACGGGGGGCTGACCAGCACCGGCGCGGTGGTCGGCTCGCCCGGTTTCATGTCCCCGGAGCAGGTGCGCGGTGAGAAGCTGACTCCGGCCTCGGACGTCTTCTGTCTCGGTTCGGTCCTCGTCTACGCGGCGACCGGCCGCTCCCCGTTCGGTACGGCGGACAGCGGCGTCCACGCCACGATGTTCCGCATCGCGCACGACGAGCCCGACCTGACGGGCCTCGCGCCCGAGCTCGCCGGCCTGGTGCGGGCGTGCCTCGGGAAGGACCCGGCCGGCCGGCCGTCGGCCGCCGAGCTCGCCGAGACGATCACGGTCACGGATCCCTGGCTCCCGGCGGACGTGCTGGCCCGCCTCGGCCGCCACGCGGCCCGGCTGCTGGAGACGGAGACGGATGCGACGGCCACCCCTGCCGGCACGGGCGCGGGCGGGACGAACGACACGGCCGGGGACCCCACGCCCGCACCGGCACCGAAGCCGCCGCGCCGGCGCCGTACCGGGCTGATCGCCGCCGCCACGGCGCTCGTCGTGGCGGCCGCGGCCGCCCTCACGTACACGTTCTGGCCGGATCCGGACACCGGACGGGACGAGCAGAAGAACCGCGCCCGAGGCGAGACGGACAGCGTGGCGGCCCGCCCGGCCGGGATCGTTCCGGCGTCCTTCCTCGGCGCCTGGGAGGGCGTCCTGCGCGGTTCGGCCGACCACCCCCGCGAGACCGTCCGGATCGAACTCACGCAGGGCGCCGCGGGCTCGAAGGTGTCCACGTACGTCCAGGTGACCGACGAGCGCCTGTGCATGGGCCGGTCCCGGCTCGTCTCGGCCGACGAGGACAAGGTGGTCCTCGGCGAGTCCGACGTCACCACCAGCGTCCCCGCCCAGCGCTGCACTCCCGCCGCCCATCAGACCCTCGCGTTGCGCTCCCCGGACGTCCTGGAGTGGACCTCGGGCGCCGCGAAGGCGACCTTCCGCAAGGCGAGGACGGGTACGGACATCGTCCCCGCGACGCTCGTCGGCACCTGGCAGATGAAGAAGGATCCGCTGATCTACGGCGAGAACGCCGACCGCTACACCGACGAGGTGACGATCACCCAGGGCCCCATCGGCGCCACCGTCTACCGGAACGTGCAGGTCTACCCCCGCCAGGACGACGAGGGCAACCTCACGGGCGACGCGGTCAGCTGCACGTTCACGGCCCTGCTGGCCGGGTCCGGCACCCCGCTGGTCATCGGCCCCGGAACCCCCGACCCGGACTCCTCGGACGCCGACTGCACCCATGGTGGCAACTCCGGCTACCTGACGCTCGTCCGCTCGGAGGGCAAGGAGCGGCTGCTTGTCTTCCCCATGCTCGACGGGGAGCCGGGCGAGTACCAGCGGCGCTAGCGGGCGGCCGCGGCGCGGGCGTAGTCCCGGACGAAGGGGCGGGTGTCGTCCGCGCGCCAGGCCAGGGCGAAGCGGCTCGGGGACACCCCGTCGACGGGCAGGACGACGACCCCGCCGCGGGTGAGCAGGGGTGCGTTGCCGGCGGCCACCAGGCAGATGCCGAGGCCGTCGACGAGCGCCTCGTACGTCTCGTCCGTGCTGGCGATCTCCCCGCCCACGACCGGCGGGCGTCCGGCGCGGGAGTCCACGGCGAGCCAGAAGTCGCGCAGTGCGGGGCTGGTGGCGGGCAGCGCGAGGAAGGGTTCTTCGAGCAGCTCGGCGAAGTCGATGCTCTCGCGCCCGGCGAGCGGATGCGTCTCGGGAAGGGCCACCAGGCGGGGCTCGGTGGCCACGACGACCCAGCGGTAGCGCTCGGCGTCCGCCAGGGGCAGCCAGACGAAGGCCACGTCGCTCGTCCCGTCCGCGAGCCCTGCCGTGGGGTCCTCCCAGCCCACCTGCCGTAACTTCAGCCGGATCTCCGGATGGGCCTCGGTGAAGCGGGAGCGGATCGCGGGCAGCAGCCCGCCCCGGCCGGGGCTGGTGGACATCCCGACGACGAGCGTGGCCTGTTCGGCCGCGCGGGCCCGCCGCACGGCGCCGCCCGCCTCCTCCCAGGCGGCGAGCACGGCGCGGGCGTGCGGCAGCAGCGCCGTACCGACCGGGGTGAGGCGGACGCCGCGCCGGTCGCGGTCGAAGAGCGGGGCGCCGAGCTGCCGCTCCAGGGCCCTGATCTGCTTGCTCAGCGCGGGCTGGGAGACGTACAGCTTCTCGGCTGCGCGGGTGAAGTGCAGCTCCTCGGCGACGGCGACGAAGTATCTGAGGTCCCGCCCGTGCACGTCCATGGTCATGCCCATGGGCTATCACGACAGATCTTGGACCGGCAACGCCCTTGTGGCACAGGCTTGTTGTGTCACCGAGAGAGGGAGTCACGGACATGAGCAAGGTCTGGCTGATCACGGGCGCCAACAGCGGCTTCGGACGCGCCTTCGCGGAGGCGGCGATCGGGGCCGGCGACGTGGTCGTCGCCGCCGCCCGCCGGGTCGGGTCCCTGGACGACCTGGTCGCCGCCCACCCCGACCAGGTCGACGCGGTGGCGCTCGACGTCACCGACACGGCCGCGATCGAGAGGGTCGTCCGGGATGTGACCGAGCGGCACGGCCGTATCGACGTCCTGGTGAACAACGCGGGCCGCACGCATGTCGGTTCGGTCGAGGAGACCGGGGACGCCGAGCTCCGCTCGCTCTTCGACGTGCATGTCTTCGGCCCGGCGGCGCTGACCCGCGCGGTCCTCCCGTCCATGCGGGCCCGCCGCTCGGGCGCGATCGTGCAGCTCAGCAGTGTGGGCGGGCAGATGTCGATGGCCGGCTTCGGCGCGTACAGCGCCACGAAGTTCGCCCTGGAGGGCATGTCGGAGGCACTGGCGGCGGAGGTCCGCCCGCTCGGCATCGATGTCCTGATCGTGGAGCCGGGCGCCTTCCGTACGAGCCTGTTCGGCAACCACAGCCTGAGCGGGGAGGGGATCGCCGACTACGCGGACACGGTGGGCGCGACGCGCGCGTACGTCGAGACGGGCGCCGGCACGCAGGTCGGTGACCCGGCGAAGGCCGCGGCGGCGGTGCTCGCGGCGCTCGACGCGGAGGAGACGCCGCTGCGGCTGGCGCTGGGCGACGACTCGATCGACACGATCTACGGCCACCTGGAGCAGGTGCGGGGTGACCTGGCAGCCTGGGAGAAGGTGGGCCGGGACACCAAGCTGGACGCGTAGGGCATGCGAGAGGGCCCGTACCCCGGATGTCCGGGGTACGGGCCCTCCAGCGCGTGTTCCTCCAGGAACCCCTACAGGAACGAGTTGATCTCGATCGTCTCGGTGCGGCCGGGGCCGACGCCGATCGCGGAGATCGGGGCGCCCGACATCTCCTCCAGGGCCTTCACGTACGCCTGCGCGTTCTTCGGCAGGTCGGCGAAGGTCTGGGCCTTGGTGATGTCCTCGGACCAGCCCGGCAGCATCTCGTAGATCGGCTTCGCGTGGTGGAAGTCGGTCTGCGAGTAGGGCAGCTCCTCGACGCGCTTGCCGTCGATCTCGTACGCGACACAGACCGGGATCTGCTCCCAGCCCGTCAGCACGTCGAGCTTGGTGAGGAAGAAGTCGGTCAGGCCGTTCACGCGGGTCGCGTAGCGGGCGATGACCGCGTCGAACCAGCCGCAGCGACGGTCACGGCCGGTGGTCACACCGCGCTCGCCACCGATGCGGCGCAGGTCCTCGCCGTCCTGGTCGAAGAGCTCGGTCGGGAACGGACCGGCGCCGACACGGGTCGTGTACGCCTTGAGGATGCCGATGACCCGGCTGATCTTCGTCGGGCCGACGCCCGTACCGGTGCAGGCGCCGCCCGCGGTCGGGTTCGAGGAGGTGACGAAGGGGTACGTGCCGTGGTCGACGTCCAGGAGCGTGCCCTGGCCGCCCTCGAAGAGCACGACCTTGTCCTCGTCCAGCGCGTTGTTGAGGATCAGGGTGGTGTCGGCGACGTAGGGCTTGATCTGCTCCGCGTACTGGAGCATCTCCTCGACGATCTGGGCGGCGTCGATCGCGCGGCGGTTGTAGAGCTTGGCGAGCAGCTGGTTCTTGCCCTCCAGCGCCGCCTCGACCTTCTGGTTCAGGATCGACTCGTCGTACAGGTCCTGGACCCGGATGCCGACGCGGTTGATCTTGTCGGCATAGGTCGGGCCGATGCCGCGACCCGTCGTGCCGATCTTGCGCTTCCCGAGGAACCGTTCCGTCACCTTGTCGAGGGTGACGTTGTACGGCGTGATCAGATGCGCGTTGCCGCTGATCAGGAGCTTTGACGTGTCGATGCCACGCTCGTTCAGTCCGCTCAGCTCGGAGAGCAGGACCGCGGGGTCGACGACGACACCGTTTCCGATCACCGGGGTGCACCCCGGGGAGAGGATTCCGGAAGGGAGAAGATGAAGCGCGTACTTCTGGTCGCCTACGACGACGGTGTGGCCGGCATTGTTGCCGCCCTGGTAACGCACCACATAGTCAACGGATCCACCGAGGAGGTCGGTGGCCTTTCCCTTGCCCTCGTCACCCCACTGAGCACCGAGCAGCACAAGTGCGGGCACAGGCGTACACCCCTTCCGGGCGGGGCATGTCAAGGTCAGCGGGCGTCCGCCGCCTCACCGGTGTGCCCCGGAATAGACGAAGCCCCTGGCGCAATAGCGCAAGGGGCTCTTGCACAAAGATGCTACCCGAGGAAGGACCGAGGTGTCGGCTCACGACCAGCTGCTGGTGGTCATCGACCCGGTCGCCCGCCGAAGTGACGGCGAGTCCGTACGGATCGCGAAAGATGTGCTGTGCGCGGGAGCAGAGGCGAAGATCTGCCTTCCGGACAGCCTGGAGGAATTTTCCCGGGCCCTTGCCCGGCGGGGCTCCCGCCGCCCCGTGGTGATCGGCGACGACCGTGCGCTGCTACGGACGGTGAGGCTGCTGCACCGGGAGCGTGACCTCGCGGGCGGGGCGCTCTCCCTGGTCCCGATCGGCGCCCCGGGCTCGCTGGAAGTCGCGCACGCGCTCGGCGTGCCGCAGAACGCGGTGGCGGCGGCCCGGGCGGTCCTCGACGGGTCCGTACACCGTCTGGACCTGCTGGTCGACGACAGCGACGGGGTCGTGCTCGGCGACCTGAGCATCCCGGCGGCCCGGTCGGAGGCGGTCGTCCCGCCGACCGTCTGGGGCACCTGCCGCTCCCTGGTCCGCACCCTGGTCCGTCCGGCCCCCTCCGCGCTCGTGCTCCGCACGCACCGCCTCCGGGTGGAGGCGGACGGCATCCTGCTCAGCGACATGAGCGCCCCCTTGGCGGGAGTGAGCGTCCGCTCCCTGGCGGGTGTGGCGGACATCACCCTCCACCCGCCGTCCGCGCCCGCCTTCCACACGACGGCCCGCACGCTGACGATCTCGGGCCCGGACTTCCGCTACCGCGCGGACACGGTGGTGACGGGCCCGGTCCGCCGCAGGACGTGGACGGTGCGGGAAGGGGCATGGGGGCTGACGCTGCCGAGGACGTGAGGGAGCCCGCCTCTAGTCACGCTGGGCCTCACGCTGGGACGCCTTGTGGGCGCGCCAGCGGTCCAGGAGGCTCAGCATCTCCTTCTGGAGGAACTCGAGGAACTCCGCCGTCTCGGCCGTCCGCCTCCCCGCCGCCGTGTCCGTGCCGAGGATCTCCGCGCCGTCCCGGAGCACCTTCTCCCAGCGGGTCAGGATCTGGTCGCGGCGGGTGAGCGTCTCGTACCAGACCTCGTTGTGGAGGACATAGCGGTCGCGGCGTGAGCCGGGGTCGCGCTCGCGGCCGACCATGCCGACCTGGGTGAGGTAGCGGACGGCCCCGGAGACGGCGGCCGGGCTGATCCGCAGCTGCTCGGCGAGCTCGGCGGAGGTCATGGACGCCGATTCGGAGGCGAGCAGGGCCGCGAAGACGCGCGACGCCATCCGCTGCATGCCGGCCTCGGTCAGTTCGGCGGCGAAGCGCTCCACGAACCGGGACACGGCCTCGTCATTGCCCTCGCGGGCCGTCAACTCACTCATCCCCCAACTTTATACGCTTCCTTAACTTCACAAGTTTGTGAAACTACCGTATGTTCTGAAGCATGACGAAGGCAATCACCATCGCCGGACTGCACAAGTCCTTCGGGCGGACACACGCGCTGGACGGCCTCGATCTGACCGTCGAGACCGGTGAGGTCCACGGCTTCCTCGGCCCCAACGGCGCCGGGAAGTCCACCGCCATCCGCGTCCTCCTCGGGCTGCTGCGGGCCGATTCCGGCGCCGCCCAGCTCCTGGGCCGCGACCCCTGGCACGACGCCGTCGAGCTGCACCGCCGGATCGCGTACGTCCCCGGTGACGTCACGCTCTGGCGCAACCTCTCCGGCGGCGAGGTCATCGACCTCTACGGACGGCTGCGCGGAAGCCTGGACAAGGCCCGGCGGGCCGAGCTGATCGAGCGGTTCGAGCTCGACCCGACGAAGAAGGGGCGGACGTACTCCAAGGGCAACCGCCAGAAGGTCGCCCTGGTCGCCGCCTTCGCCTCCGACGCCGACCTGCTCGTCCTCGACGAGCCCACCAGCGGTCTCGACCCGCTCATGGAGGAGGTCTTCCAGAGCTGCGTCGCCGAGGCGCGCGAGCGCGGACGCACGATCCTGCTGTCCTCGCACATCCTCAGCGAGGTCGAGACGCTCTGCGACCGGGTCAGCATCATCCGCAAGGGACGGACCGTGGAGAGCGGTTCGCTCGCGCAGCTGCGCCACCTCACCCGTACCAGCGTCACCGCCGAACTCGCCGGGCCGCCCAACGGGCTCGCGCACCTCCCCGGCGTCCACGATCTCGCCGTCCAGGGCCACAGGGTCCGGCTCCAGGTCGACACCGACAAGCTCGACGCCGTGCTGCGGTCCCTGACCGAATCCGGTGTACGGAGCCTGACCAGCACCCCGCCCACCCTGGAGGAGCTGTTCCTCCGCCACTACGCCACCGACGGGGCGAACGCGCGATGAGCACCTCGACTCTCGCGGGCACCCGCCCGCTCACCCGGCTCGCCCTGCGCCGCGACCGGCTGATGCTGCCGGTCTGGGCCGTCGTCACCGGCGGCATGGTCGCCAGTGGTGTCGGCTCCCTGGAGGGCCTGTACGGCACCCAGGAGCAGCGCGCCGAACTGGCCGCGTCGATGACCGCCAACAGCTCGATGCGCTCGCTGTACGGGCCGGTGTTCAGCGACTCCCTCGGCGGGCTCGTGGCCTGGCGGTTCGGCACCTTCGCCGCCGTCCTCGCCGCCGTGATGAGCCTGATCATCGTCGTGCGGCACACCAGGGAGGAAGAGGAGACCGGGCGTCAGGAGATGCTCTCCTCCGCCGTCGTGGGCCGCCGGGCCCCGCTGACCGCCGCACTCCTCACGGCGCTCACCGCCAACGCGGCCGTCGCGCTCGTCATCACGGCCGGTCTCGCCGGCCAGGGCGCGGGCGGTGCGGCGGCGCTCGGTCTCGCGGTCGGCGGCACCGGGATGCTCTTCGCCACGACGGCGGCGATCGTCGCGCAGCTGACGGAGAGCGCCCGGCTCGCCAAGGGCCTGACGGCGGCGGTGCTGGGCCTCGCCTTCGTCCTGCGGGCGGCCGGCGACGCGGGAACGGCCGACGGCGGGTCGGTGCTGACCTGGCTCTCGCCGGTCGGCTGGGCCGAGAACGTCCGCGCCTTCGCGGGCGAACGGTGGTGGGTGCTGCTCCTGATCGCCGCGGCCGTGCTCGTCCAGGCGGTGGTGGCGTACGAGCTGACCGGGCGGCGCGACGTGGGTATGAGCTTCCTGCCGACCCGGCCTGGCCCGGCGGAAGGGCGGCTCGGAACGGCCGGCGCGCTCGCCTGGCGGCTGCAGCGGGGCAGCGTGCTCGGCTGGTCGACCGGCTTCCTGCTCGGCGGCATCGTCTTCGGCGGGATGGTCGCGGGCGCGGCCGACCTCGTGGGCGACAACGAGCAGGCCCGGGAGATCTTCGAGCGGATGGGCGGTCGGACCGGTCTGACGGACGCCTTCCTGGCGACGATGGTGAACCTGTTCGGGATGGTCGCGGCGCTGTACGCGGTCGGGTCGGTGCTGCGCCTGAACGGCGAGGAGACCTCGCAGCGGGCCGAACCGATCCTGGCGAACGCGGTGGGGCGGCTGCGCTGGGCGGCCGGACACCTGCTGATCGCCTTCGGCGGCGCGGCGCTGATCATGCTGCTGAGCGGCCTCGGCCTGTACGTCTCGTACGGCGAGGACCTCGGCCCGATCCTGGGCGCGTCGCTGGCCCAGCTCCCGGCGATCTGGACGCTGGCGGGGCTCGCGGTCCTGCTGTGGGGCGCGTTGCCCAAGGCGGCGGCCGCGGGGTGGGCGGCGGCGGGGCTCGCCCTGGCCCTCGGCTGGATCGGCCCGGCGCTGGACCTGCCTCGGTCGGTCCTGGACCTGTCCCCCTTCGGTCACCTGCCGAAGCTGCCGGGCGCGGCGATGGCGTGGGGCCCGGTCCTCGTCCTGACGGCCCTCGCGGCGGCCCTCGTCGCGGCCGGCCTGTGGAGGCTGGGCCGCCGGGACGTGACGACCGCCTGACGTCGCCGGAACGCGGGGCCCGGAGACGGGGCTCCGCGGCCATGGGGTCAGACCTCCACGAGCAACTCGTGCACGCCACGGATCACGAAGCCCGGCTTGCGGCGCGGTTCCGCCGCGAGCCGGAGGCCGGGGGCCTGGCGCCGCACCTCCCCGAAGAGAGCGGTCAGTTCGAGGCGGGCCAGGGGCGCGCCCAGGCAGTAGTGGATGCCGGCGCCGAAGGTGATGTGGGGGTTCTCGGCCCGGGTGAGGTCGAGCACGTCGGCGGTCGGGCCGAAGCGCGCCGGGTCGCGGTTGGCCGAGCCGAAGAGGAGGGCCACCTCCGAGCCGCGCGGGATCACGACGTCACCGACCTCGATGTCGTCGAGGACCCAGCGCTCGAACATCTGCAGCGGGGTGTCGTACCGCAGGATTTCTTCCACAGCTGTGGACAACTTTTCGGGATCCGGACGGACGCCCTCCCGCAGCAGCGTCCACCACCCGTTGACCGCCGTGTTCACCGTCGCCTCGTGCCCCGCGTTCAGCAGCAGCACGCACGTGGAGATCATCTCCTGCTCGGTCAGCTCCTCCACACCCACCAGCGCCGAGATCAGATCCTCCCCCGGGTCCTTCCGCCGCCGCGCGATCAGCTCCCGCAGGTACGCGGAGAACTCGATCGACGCCTGGACCGCCCGGCGCGCCGTCTCCTCCGAGGGGTTCAGTTCGAACATGCCGCAGATGTCCGCCGACCAGGGCCGCAGCCGCGCCCGCTCCTCGTCCTCCGCCGGGACGCCCAGCATCTCCGCGATCACGGCGACCGGCAGCGGCTCCGCCACCTCCGCGAGCAGGTCCCCGCCGCCCCGCGCGACGAGACCGCCCACCAGCTCCCGGGCGAGCCGCTCCACCGTCGGCACCAGGTTCTCCACCGTCCGCGGGGTGAACGCCTTCGACACCAGCCGCCGGATCCGGGTGTGGTCGGCCGCCTCCAGGTCGAGCAGACCGTGGTCGTTCAGGGTGTGGAACGGCTCGTGCGCCGCGGGAGGAGCCGTGCGGCCGAACTCCTCGTGCGTGAACCGGTGCGTGTACGTCCGGCCGAGACGCCGGTCACGCAGCAGCGCCGACACGTCCTCGTGGTGCGGGATCAGCCACTGCCGGGTCGGCGCGTACCAGTGCGCGCGGCCCCGCGCCCGCAGTTCGGCGTAGGCGGGGTACGGGTCCGCGACGAAGTCCGGCGACCAGGGCTCGAAAGGAACGTCCATGGGCGGACGCTACCCGCGCCGGGCCGCCCACGGGAGGGGCAGGGCCCGCACCGGCGCCGCGGCCCGCGGCCACGACCTCCGCAGCCCCGCAGACCCCCGCTGGCCTCCGCAGCCCCGCAGACCCCCGCTGACCTCCGCAGCCCCTACCCGCCGACCTGCACCAGCCTCGCCTCGTACGCGAAGACCGCCGCCTGCGTCCGGTCCCGAAGCCCCAGCTTCACCAGGATCCGGCTGACATGCGTCTTGATCGTCGACTCGGCCACCACCAGATGGTCGGCGATC
Source organism: Streptomyces sp. NPDC003035 (assembly GCF_042888285.1). NCBI lineage: Bacteria > Bacillati > Actinomycetota > Actinomycetes > Kitasatosporales > Streptomycetaceae > Streptomyces > Streptomyces sp. NPDC003035. The sequence goes on from NZ_JBIAPJ010000004.1 coordinate 221,426, forward strand.
TCCGCGTTCGACAGGCCCTGCGCGATCAGCACGAGCACCTCGGTCTCCCGCTCGGTCAAGTCCCCGATCTGCGCCAGCGCCGGTGGTCTCGGCGACTCGGCCGCCTTCGCGAACTCGGTGATGAGCCGCTTCGTCACCGTGGGCGCGAGCAGCGCCTCGCCGGCCGCCACCACCCGTACGCCCTCGGCCAGCTGCCGCGCGGAGGCGTCCTTCAGGAGGAAGCCCGAGGCGCCGGCGCGCAGCGCCTGGTAGACGTACTCGTCGAGATCGAACGTCGTCAGGACCAGCACCTTCGCGTCCGCGTCCGCGGCCACGATCTCGCGGGTCGCCTCGATGCCGTTCAGCTCCGGCATACGGATGTCCATCAGGACGACGTCCGGGCGCAGCGCCGCGACCTGGGCGATCGCCTCGCGGCCGTTGACGGCCTCGCCGACGACCTCGATGTCCGGCATCGCGCCGAGCAGCACGGAGAACCCCTCGCGGACCATCATCTGGTCGTCGACGATCAGTACCCGGATCACTGGTCCGTCTCCTCGCGGGTCACGGGGATGAACGCGGTGACCTCGTAGCCGCCGTCCTCGGTCGGCTCGGCCGTCATCTCGCCGTTCAGCATCGACACCCGCTCGCGCATCCCGGTGATGCCGTGTCCGGCGCCCTGCGAGGGCTTCAGCAGGCCGCGCGCGGGGCCGTTGACGATCCGCAGTCCGAGCCCGCCGAGGACATAGCTGACCTCGACCTTCGCCCCCGCGCCCGGCGCGTGGCGCAGTACGTTGCTCAGCGCCTCCTGGATGATCCGGTACGCGGAGAGCTCCACGCCCTGCGGCAGTTCCCGCACCGCGCCGGTCACCGTCTTCTCGACGTCGAGCCCGGCCTCGCGGACGTTGCCGATCAGCCCCTCCAGGTCGGCGAGGGTGGGTTGCGGGGCGTCGGGGGCCTCGTAGTCCTCCGCCCGTACGACTCCGAGGACGCGGCGCAGCTCGGTCAGGGCAGCCACCGCGTTCTCGCGGATGGTGACGAAGGCCTGCTCCAGCTCCGGCGGCGGGTTCTCGACCCGATAGGGGGCGGCCTCCGCCTGGATGGCGACCACGGACATGTGGTGGGCGACGACGTCGTGCAGTTCGCGGGCGATGGTCGTGCGCTCCTCGAGGAGGGTCCGCTTGGAGCGTTCCACGGCGGTCACCGTCTGCTGGGCGGTGACGGTCTCCTTGGCCTCGCGGCGGACCTGGAGGACGGTCACGACGAGCAGCACGAGCGCGGAGGGGAAGAGGACCGCGAAGGCGTCGGGGCCGGCTCCCCGGCCGAGGAGACCGGTGGCGAAGAAGGCGTAGACGGCGCTGACCAGCCACATCCAGGCGCCGGTACGCGGCCGGGTCCGGGCGGCCACCACCGTCATGATCACCACATGGGCGGTGCCGGAGGTCGGGCCCCACGGCGAGCCGTCGCTGTACGAGCCGAGGGCGGTGATGAACGGGGTCATCGCCAGCGACGCCCAGAAGGCGAGGACCGGGCGGACCAGGGTCAGCAGCACGGCCACGGCCGGCAGACCCGCGAACGCGAGGAGGAACAGGCCGCTGCCGGAACCGATGTCCGACCCGACCGCGAAGACCAAGAGCGCGAACGCCCCCACGATCGCGTGCGGGGTCCAGCGGGCGTTGCGGCGTATCCGCTCCGGAAGGCGCCGGGTCACCGGCCCGTCCACCGACATCGGCCCCAGCGGCCGGTAGGCGAACGCGTCGTGGAAGAGGTCCTCGCGCAGCCCGCCGAGCGCGCCCTGGGCCAGGCGGAACTCGGGGCTGCGGCTCGATGCACGGGTGTCGGTCACGTCAGCAACGGTACGGGGGCGGGCGGACGCGGTCGTCACCATGAATACGGATCCTCCCGCGTCCGTCCCAAGGACTACGCGGGCCTACGCGCGGAACGCGTCCGCGTGGTCCACCGCCCCGTAGGTACGGTCCGAGGCCCCCTTCGTCAGAACGCGAGCTGGGCGATCTCCTCCGCCACCACCGCGCAGGCGTCCGCCGCCGGGTCGATCAGCGGGAAGTGGCCCACGTCCGGGAGGAGCGTGAGGCCGACCATCTCCCCCGCCTTCGCCGCCGCCTCCACATAGGCGTCGGCCACGGCCTGTGGGACGACGACGTCCTCCCGGCCCTGGACGACCGCGGTGGCGATCCCGGTCGGCAGCAGCAGAGCGGGGTCGGCATGCCGCGCCCGTACGTCGAACTCTCCTTCCCCACCGAGAAGTTCGGTCACCGCACCGCCGCACACCCCGAGCTCCACCGCCCGGTCGAAGTGCGCGATGGGGGCCAGCGCCACCACCCCGCGCAGCGGGGGCGGAACGGGCAGGCGCCAGGGCGCGTCCGGGGGGAGTACGTGCCGGGCGGCGGCCCACAGGGCGAGATGGCCGCCCGCGGAGTGGCCGGTGAGCACGATCCGGCGCGGATCGGCCTGCGGCAGATGCTCGGCCGCCAGCCGCGGCACGGCGTCCAGCGCCGCCGCCACGTCGTCGAAGGTCTCCGGCCAGCGGCCGGCGACGGGAGCGGTCCCGCCCTGCCGGGGGATGGCACTGCCGCGCCGGTACTCGACGTTGGCGACGGCGAAGCCGCGGCGGGCCAGAAAGTCCACGAAAGGAGTCAGGTGCTGCCGGTCGTACGGCGCCCGCCAGGCACCGCCGTGCAGCGCGACGACGAGCGGGGCCCGCTGCCGGCCGTCGCGCGGTGCGTAGAAGTCGACGACCTGGTCGGGGTGTTCGCCGTACGCGGCGGACACGTCAGGGGCGACGGCCGGGTGCGAGAAGGCCGATGCTTCTTCGGCGGCGTCGCGCGCGGCGGGGTCCGGCATTCTGTTCCAACCTCCTGAGGACGGGGCCGAATTGGCCTGACCTGCGGGGACGGTACCAGGACTGACGCCCCCACAGATCAAGCGATCATCGGACCTACGAGCTCAGGAGGTCACCAGGCACCTCGGCCAGGACGTCGGCCAGGGCCCGCGCCGCCCGCTCCGCGTCGGCGAAACCGACGTACAGCGGGGTGAAGCCGAAACGCAGCACGTCCGGTCTGCGCAGATCACCCACGACACCGCGCGCGATCAGTTCGGCCATCACTGCCGGCGCCTCGGCGCAGCGCAGCGCCACCTGGCTGCCGCGCTCGGCGTGCGCGCCCGGCGTGAGGGACTCGACCCGGCCCGCCGGAACGTGCTCCCGTACGCACTCCAGGAAGAAGTCCGTCAGCGCGAGGGACTTGGCCCGCACGTCCTCGATGTCCACCCCGTCCCAGACGTCCAGCGCCGATTCGAGCGCCAGCATGGACAGGATGTCCGGGGTGCCGACGCGGCCGCGGAGCGCGCCGTCCGCCGCCCGGTAGCCGGGGGTCATCGCGAACGGGTCGGCGTGCGAGTTCCAGCCGGGCAGCGGCGAGTCGAAGGCGGCCTGGTGCCGCTCGGCGACGTACAGGTACGCGGGCGAACCGGGGCCGCCGTTCAGGTACTTGTACGTGCAGCCGACGGCCAGGTCCACCCCGTGCTCGTCCAGACCGACGGGCAGCGCGCCCGCGCTGTGGCACAGGTCCCAGACGGCGAGCGCTCCCGCCGCGCGCAGCGCGGCCGTGATGCCGGGCAGGTCCTGGAGGCGGCCGGTGCGGTAGTCGACGTGGTTGACCAGCGCGGCGGCCGTGCGCGGACCGACCGCGTCCGGTATGTCGGCGGGGTCGAGGACCACCATCCGATGGCCGGTCAGCCGGGCCGCCGACTCCGCGATGTACCCGTCCGTGGGAAAGGTCGTCGCGTCGACGAGGATCTCGTCCCGGTCGTCCGCGCTCAGCCGGGCCGCGCCCACGACCGCCTTGAAGACGTTCACGCTGGTCGAGTCGCCGACCACGATCTGTCCCGCGGCGGCGCCGACGAGCGGGGCGATCCGGTCGCCGATCCGCTCGGGCGCGGTCCACCAGCCGCTCTCGTCCCAGGAGCGGATGCGCAGCTGCCCCCACTCGCGGGTGATGACGTCGGCCATCCGGGCGGGTACGTGGGCGGGCAGGGCGCCGAGCGAGTTCCCGTCGAGGTAGACGGTCTCGTCGTCGAGGGCGAACTTCTCGCGCAGCTTGGCCAGCGGGTCCTCGGCGTCGAGCCGCAGCGCCCTCTCGCGCAAGGTCTCAGACATGGCTGCGCGCCGTCCACAGCTCGGGGAACACGTTCTTCTGCGCCCGCTTCTCCAGCCAGGCCACGCCCGCCGAGCCGCCGGTGCCGGTCTTGGAGCCCATGGCGCGGCGGGTGGCGACGAGGTGGTCGTTGCGCCAGCGCCAGACCAGCTCGGCGACGTCGCTCAGCGCCTCGCCCAGGCGGACGAGCTCGGCGTTCTGGTCGGCGTCGGCGTAGATGCCGGCCCAGATCTCCTCGATCTCGGGCGACGGCTCGTACTTCTTCGCCAGATCGCGGCCGAGCACGGCCTGCGGTACGGGCAGCCCGCGCCGGGCGAGGAACCTGAGCACCTCGTCGTACAGGCTCGGCTCCTGCAACGCCTTCTCCAGCTCGGCGTGGACCCGGGGCGCGCCGCGGTGCGGCACCAGCATCGACGCGGACTTCTCGCCGAGCAGGAACTCCATCCGCCGGTACATCGCCGACTGGAAGCCGGAGCCCTCGCCGAGGGCGCCGCGGTAGGCGTTGAACTGCGCCGGGGTGAGCTGGGCGAGCGGTCGCCAGGAGTGGTTCAGGGCCTCCAGCTCGCGCACGGAGCGCTTGAGCGCGTCCATCGCCACCGGGACGCGGTCCTCGCGCAGCGCGCGGCTCGCGGTCTCCCACTCGTGGACGATGACGGTGAACCACAGCTCCATGACCTGGGTGGTGACCAGGAAGACCATCTCGCCCGGATCGTCCGAGCGAAGGTGCTGGAGGTGGGTCAGGACGTCCGCCTGGACATAGTCCTCGTACGGCGTCGTGCCCGCGAAGTCGAGGTTCGGGTCTTCGACCGAACCGGCTTCGGAGGCATCGGGGAAGGTGGACATTTCTGTCTCCTCGATACGCAACTACCGGGTAGCGGTCCGCTCCTTCCGTGTGGCAAGTGGAGCCCCGGTCCCCTCGGGTCCGCACGCTTCGTCGCATGCGGCCCCATGCGCATCATGGCACGATCGGACCCTCGATGTAGCTACCGTCTTCGTCATACGGAAACGCGTTCGAACGACAGCCCTTGAGGCCCTTGATCTGCTGCATCATCACCGGTGCGGGCTTGCCCGGACCGGGGCAGGTCATGTGCATCCGGATGCCGATCTCGTGCCCGACCTCGTGGTTGATGATCAGATGCCGGTACTCGGCAGGCGTGCCGGCGAAGGTCGGGGAGCCGAGCATCCAGCGCTTGAGGTTCACCACGACGCCCTGGGCGGTCTCGCAGTTCAGCTCGCCCCGGGTGTTGAGGCCCTGCGCGAGGCAGAGCCTGTCCGCGGTCGTCGGGGTGGCGATCCGGATGACGAAGTCGGCGTTCTCCGAGACGAGCTGGAACCGGCCACGGCCGTGGGCGGCCCAGCCGCGCGGGTGGTCGAGGATCTGCTCGATCTCGGTGGCGACCTGACGGGCGGAGAGGTCGACGCCGTCCTCGACCTGGACGCGGTAGCGGCGCAGGGTGCCGCCGGTGCCGACGATGTCGCCGGAGGCCTGGGCCGTGGTGAAGGTACCGGCGCCGGAGGCCGGCACGGTCGTCTTCTTGGGCGTGAGCGGCGGCTTCGGCTTGAGGGTGGTCTGCCTCGGCTTCGGCGGCGGCGTCGTGGCCGGCGGAGGGGGCGGCGTGGTCGTCCGGGCGGCGGGGGCCGCGGCCTCGGCGGAGTCCGGGTTCTCGCCGCTGTTGTAGTGGGCGAGTGCGACGCCTGCGCCGAGGGAGAGCGCGATCAGGGCGAGCGTGGGCAGGAACAAGCGTCTTATGGGACTCCCGGGACGGCGCTTGGACCGCCCTCGGCCCCGCCCCCGGCCCTGCCGGCGGCTCTGTGTGCGTCCCCGTCCTGTGGGTGCGGCGGCACGCTTGCCCAAGACAGATTTCTCCCCTGCGTCGGCCGGAGTGGGGGGAGAGGCTGGGGCCTCTGTGCCGGCGGCTCGGTACAACGGTCCGAAGGATCGTAACCGCCCCTCGAACGGCCTTCGAACGCCCTCAGGACTATGACCGGTTTTCCCCCCGCCCCTGGGGACGGGGGGAACCACGCGCCGGAGAAGGTGCGTCATAGACCCCTGGGCACCGGAACCGCGCGCCGGAGGGGTGCGTCAGCCGAGCGTCAACCGACGCCTTGGCCGAGCCTCAGCCGAGCGTCTCGGCCGCCGTCTCGGAGGAGTCGCGCAGGAACGTCGAGCAGCGCTCGTACTCGTCCTTCTCACCGATGTCGCCGGCGGCCCGCGCCAGCGCGTGCAGCGCCCGCAGGAAGCCGCGGTTCGGCTCGTGCTCCCACGGCACCGGGCCGTGTCCCTTCCAGCCGCTGCGACGCAGCGCGTCCAGGCCGCGGTGGTAGCCGGTACGGGCGTACGCGTACGACTCGATGACGCGACCGCCCTCGTACGCCTCGTCGGCGAGCTGGGCCCAGGCCAGCGAGGAGGTCGGGTACTTCGCGGCGACGTCCGCCGGCGCCGCGCCGTTCGCCAGCAGCTCGCGCGGCTCCGGGTCGTCGGGCAGGTGGGTGGGGGGCGGTCCCCCCAGGAGGTTCTCGTGGATGGCCATGAGGCCAGTCTGCCTCAGAGCCCCTCCCTCTCCTCCCCCCGGGCCGAACGCTCTCCCGGGTCCAGCGGAGGAGACGTCACCCCGCAGTGGACCTTGCACTCGGGGTGGCAGTCCGCCTTCCCGGCCGGCGCCCGCACCATCGCCCAGGCCAGGGCCGCGCCCGCCGCCATCAGGCCGGCGCACATCGGCATCGCCCGCCGGAACGTCTCCCCGAACTCCTCCGCCGAGCGGTACGCCTCCGGCCCCATCCCCGCCAGCGTCGGCAGCGCCGCGACCGCGAGCAGCCCCGCCGCGCGGGCGGCCGCGTTGTTGATCCCGCTCGCCAGACCGGCGCGCGCCACCTCCACCGAGGCCAGGACGGTCGCCGTCAGCGGCGCCACCAGGACGGTCAGGCCGATGCCGAGCACCAGCATCGCCGGCAGCACGTCCCGTACGTACGAGGCGTCCTCGCCCACCCGCAGCATGAGGACCATCCCGCCGGCGCACACCAGCGGCCCCACGGTCAGCGGAATCCGGGGCCCGATCTTCTCGCCGAGCTCCCCCGCCTTCGCCGAGAGCAGCAGCATCAGCACGGTGGTCGGCAGCAGCGCCGTCCCCGCCGCGAGCGCCGAGTAGCCGGACACCACCTGGAGCTGGAGCGCGGCCAGGAAGAAGAAGCCGCCGAGCGCCGCGTACACGCACAGCGTCACCAGGTTGACCGAGGTGAACAGCCGGGACGCGAAGACCGACGGCGGCACCATCGCGGCCCGGTCCCGCCGCCGCTCCACGAGGACGAACGCCGCCCCGACCGCGAGTCCGAGCGCCGCCGTCCACCAGGCCTCGGCGATCAGCGCGTACGTGACGAGGGCGAGCGCCGCCGCCCCGAGGACGGCCCCGAGGACGTCGAACCGGCCGTGCGCGGACTCGTCCCGCGACTCGGGCACATGGCGCAGCGCCACGGGGACGCACAGCGCGGCCAGCGGCACGTTCAGCAGGAACACCCACCGCCAGCCGGGCCCGTCGACCAGCCATCCGCCGACGAACGGCCCGATCGCCGCGCCGACCCCGCCGAACCCGGACCACAGCCCGACGGCCTTCGCCCGGTCGTCGGGGTGGAAGCTCGCCTGGATCAGCGCGAGCGAGCCGGGGGTGAGCAGCGCGCCGCCGATGCCCTGGAGGGCGCGGGCGGCGATCAGCACACCGGCGTTCGGCGCGAACCCGCACAGCAGGGAGGCGATGGCGAACCAGACCACTCCGACCACGAACACCCGCCGCCGCCCGTAGCGGTCGCCCAGCGCCCCGCCGAGCAGGATCAGACCGGCGAGCGTGAGCATGTAGGCGTTGACGGTCCACTGGAGCGCGGCCATGTCGGCGCCGAGGTCCGCGCCGATGTGGGGCAGGGCGACGTTGACGACGGTGGAGTCGAGCAGCGCCATCCCGGAGCCGAGGACGGTGGTGAGCACGATCCACCGTCCCGTGCCGGAGGCGAGCCTGATGTCCATGCGTGCCATCGTCCCGCGAACGGCGGAGCCCCGCCCGCCGGATGGCGGACGGGGCTCGTCAGGTCGCTCGGGATCGCCGAAGCGGGTGACTCAGCGTTGACTCAGCGCTGACTCAGGGGTGACTCAGCGAGTGAAGTTGAAGTACTGCCACTGGCCGTAGGCCGTGGTGTTCACGCTGTCTCCCGCCGCGCCGTCGATGTACGACGAACGCACCCGGAAGCGGTAGCCGGCCGCCCCGTCGCCGTCCACCGACACGTACGCCACGCCGTTCGGGTTCAGCTGGAAGTAGTCCGAGGCGACGTGCTGCCACGCGCCCCCGTACCAGATCTGAAGGTCCAGCCGGGTGCTGCGGTTCGGGTAGGAGTTGTGCCAGGCGGCGATCAGCGGGTCGGCCGTCTGGTGGTAGGTCCGGTACCAGGTGTTGCCGATCTTCGTCCACTTGTAGTGGCGCGACATCTTGGTCGCCAGACCCGCCCGCGTGTACACGTTGGACCAGGCGATGGCCGAGGCGGTGCGGGAGTCGCCGGCGAACCACGCGCCCACCCGGGTGTCCCGGGTCATCTTCAGCTGGACCGCCAGCTTGCCCTCGGAGTTGACCGTGCCGCGCCGGAGCAGCCGCTTGGGCTCCGGTCCGAACGGGTCGGCCCAGATCTCCACCTCGCGGTTCTTGTACGTGGGGCCGAGGGTGGCCGTGTACCAGACGGAGGTGTTGAAGTCGACGTTGAGCCCGTTGCGGTCCAGCGTCAGCGTGGCCTTGTTCCGCGAGACCTCGACCCTGGCGGTCCCGGAGGCAGCGGTGTGCGTGTCGCTCCCGGCGTACGCCACCTTGTACGTCACCGCGCCGCCCGCGGTGGGCGTGTCCGTGAACGAGAAGGCCCCGTTCGCTCCGAGCGTCTTGGTCCCGAGCGCCTTGCCCTGCGGGGCCTCGACGTCGTACCGCGTCACGGTGAGCGGCGTACCGGCCGGGAGGGGCACGGACGCCGTGACCGTACCGGAGACGGTGAGCGGCTGGGCCCGGTTGGCGGTCGCGGGAGCCTTGACCGTGATCGTCGGGGCGGACTTGGTGGGGCCGTCGTACACCCGCAGGGTCCGCACGCCCGCCGTGTTGTTCGAGACGGCGAACAGCTTGCTGCTGTCGGGCGCCCAGGCGAGGGCGCCGGCGTCGAGCGTGTCGGCGCCGCTGCTGCTGCCCGTGTTCGGGAAGTCGTACGTGCGGACCGGCTCCGCCATCCCGGGCTTGAAGACGTGGACGTCCGGGTCGTACCAGGAGAACGTGCCACCGGCGATGGTGCCGTCGGGCGCGATCGCGACGGAGTTCGGGTACGTGTTGCTGTTGTACCGGGTCGCCTCGGAGAGGTCCGTGGTGGAGAACGCCGGGTGGTAGTACGGGCTGCCGCTCGAGGTGATGACGTTCTGCCCGTCCGGGGTGACGTCCAGCTCCTGGAGGCTGCCGTACTCGCCCCGCTTGCTGACCTTGAGCTCCGGGGTCCCGGTGGTGACGTCGTAGACGCCCAGCGTGCTGGGGCTGGAGTCCCGGTCGCCGATCGCGAGGACGTTCGGGGCGCTCGGGTCGGAGCCGAGCAGCAGCACGGCGGCGGGGTGCCAGTCGATGCCGCCGGCCTGGGCGAGCGCGACGACGGGCTCCGCGCCGGACACGTCGAGCGAGCCGATCTGGGCGTCCGCGTACGCGAACCAGAGCTTGCCACCCGCCAGGGCGAGGTCGCCGGGCATGTCGGCGCCCAGGGCGTAGGACACGACCTCCGACGGCGTCTCCGTGTTCACGGAGACGATCGTGTCGTTGCCCGACACGGTCGCGTAGACGCGCGACGAGTCGGCCGCGATCTCCAGACCCCGAACGCCGGGCAGGTCCGGGACGGTCGCGAGGACCGTGCCCGCGTAATCCGTGACCACGAGCTTGCCGCCGCTCGGGTCACTGATGAAGATCTTCTGGTGGACGCCGTCCACCACCATGTCGCCCACGGACGACACGGGCAGAACCTTGCTGCTGTCGGCGGCCGCCTGGCTCGCCGTACCCGCGACCAGTGCCGCGGAGCTGAAGAGGACCGCGAGCGCCGTCGCGGCCGAGAGAGTGCGCTTACGCACGATGAAAGAGACCCCCCAATTGAGTCTCCGGCCTCTCACAAACGGAGGCACGGTGAGCGCAGACTAGATCACGCCCCCGACAACGCGCCTCCCGGTATCCCCTTGCCCCTCTCAGGCGGTCCGCAGCCTGCTCGCCGCCCGCACCGGCCTCGGTCCACCAGCTCCCGCTGGAGAGCCGGGGTCGCCGATGATCCCGTACGAGCCGGACCTCCCGGCGGCGATGGAGATACGCGGAAGGGGCCCGGCACCACTGTGGTGCCGGGCCCCTCGTCGTACGAACGCTTACTTCAGCTTCGTGCCGGTCGAGCGCAGCGCGGCGCACGCCTCGGCCACGCGCGTGGCCATGCCGGCCTCGGCCAGCTTGCCCCAGGTGCGCGGGTCGTAGGTGGACTTCTTGCCGACCTCGCCGTCGACCTTCAGAACACCGTCGTAGTTCTTGAACATGTGGTCCGCCACCGGACGCGTGAAGGCGTACTGGGTATCGGTGTCGAGGTTCATCTTCACGACGCCGTTCTCCAGCGCGGTGGCGATCTCCTCGGCGGTGGAGCCGGAGCCGCCGTGGAAGACGAAGTCGAACGGGGAGGCCTTGCCGAACTTCTCGGCGACGCCCGCCTGCAGGTCCTTGAGCAGCTCGGGGCGGAGCACGACGTTGCCCGGCTTGTAGACGCCGTGCACGTTGCCGAAGGAGGCGGCCAGCAGGTAGCGGCCCTTCTCGCCCAGGCCCAGGGCCTCGGCGGTACGGATCGCGTCGTCGACGGTCGTGTAGAGCTCGTCGTTGATCTCGTGGGTGACGCCGTCCTCCTCGCCACCGGTCGGGGTGATCTCGACCTCGAGGATGATCTTCGCGGCGACGGCCTTGGCCAGCAGCTCCTGGCCGATGGCCAGGTTGTCGGCGAGGGTCTCGGCGGAGCCGTCCCACATGTGGGACTGGAACAGCGGGTTCTGACCGGCCTTGACGCGCTCGGCGGAGATGTCGAGCAGCGGGCGGACGTAGCCGTCCAGCTTGTCCTTCGGGCAGTGGTCGGTGTGCAGCGCGACCGTGATGTCGTACTTGGCGGCGACGATGTGCGCGAACTCGGCCAGGGCGACGGCGCCCGTGACCATGTCCTTGTTGTACTGGCCGCCCAGGAACTCGGCGCCGCCGGTCGAAATCTGGATGATGCCGTCGCTCTCGGCCTCCGCGAAGCCGCGCAGGGCGGCGTGGAGGGTCTGGGACGAGGTCACGTTGATGGCCGGGTAGGCGAACTTGCCTGCCTTCGCCCGGTCGAGCATCTCGTTGTAGACCTCGGGGGTTGCGATGGGCATTCGTCCGCTCCTTGTGATGTGCGGGTGTGTGCGTTGCTTGGCCCTGACCTGGGGCGACGTCATCGTCGGGGCCCATCTTTCCAGACTCCCGCGCGGACACCAGGAGGAAGAGGCGGAGCGTTTCACGTGAAACACTCGGCAAACACTCCGCCTCTTGCCGAAACCGCAGGTCAGAGCCGTGTCAGGGGCGGCCCAGGACCTACGTCACGACTTCGCGTCGGTCAGGCGAGACCCAGTTCGTCCAGCGCGTAGGCGTACAGGTACGGCACGCCCGCCGTGGTGCTGATCTTCTCGCCCGCGCCCGTCGCCCGGTCCACGATCGTGGCGACCGCGACGACCTCGGCACCGGCCGCCCGCGCCGCCTCGACGGCGGTCAGCGGGGAGCCCCCGGTGGTGGAGGTGTCCTCCACGATCAGGACCCGGCGGCCCTTGATCTCCGGGCCCTCGACCTGGCGCTGCATCCCGTGCGCCTTGGCGGCCTTGCGGACGACGAAGGCGTCGAGGCGCTTCCCCTGCGCGGCGGAGGCGTGCAGCATCGCGGTCGCGACCGGGTCGGCGCCGAGGGTCAGACCGCCCACGGCGTCGAACTCGAGGTCGGCGGTCAGATCGAGCATGACCTGACCGACCAGCGGGGAGGCGGCGCCGTCCAGCGTGATCCGGCGCAGATCAACGTAGTAGTCGGCCTCAAGACCCGAGGAGAGGGTCACCTTGCCGTGCACCACGGCCTTGTCCTTGATCTGCTGGAGCAGGTCAGCGCGTACGTCAGTCATGCTCATGAGCTTAGAGCCGACGGCGCTCGAAGCCGCCGCCAGGCCCACGTGGCCGCGATCTCCAGTGGCTCGATCGGCGTCACGTACCGCGGATGGGTGGTGAGCCCGTTCGGCGGGCCGGACTGCGGCTCCACACACACCGCTTCCTCCTGCTCGTCGTAGATCACCACCCACTCCGCGCGGCTGGTCACCTTCAGCTCCAGCTGCTCCGGCCAGGTGAGGGTGACGTCCACGCCGTCGGGCATGCCGAAGCAGTCGTCCCAGGGGCCCGGGGTGGGACCGATCCGGCGCCCGGTGGGGAGATGGTCGGCGCCGCGCTCCTCCTGCCAGTCCGGGGTGAAGTCGATACGGACGGGGGCGCCGCCGTCGAGACTCCGGTTGAACCAGGGGTGCCAGCCGGCCTGGGCGGGGAAGGAGGCGCCGGACGTCTCCACGCCGAGGGTGAGCGTGAGCCCGTCCTCGGTCAGCTCGAAGAGCTGCGTCACCCGTCCCTCGTACGGCCAGGGGTCCCCCAGCTCGTACGTGAAGGCCGCCTCGCGCTCGCCCGCGCGGGCGGTCTTCCACGCCGTGTCGCGGCCGGTGCCGTGGATCGCGTGCGGCGGCGAGTTGAGCGGGAGCTGGTGGCTCACCGCGCCGTCCTGGAAGCGCCCGTGCGCCGTGCGTCCGCACCAGGGCACCATCGGGAAGCATCCGTACCGCTCGCCCTGGCGCAGCAGTTCCGTTCCCCCGATGCGCAGGCTCTCGATCCGGCAGCCGTTCTCGGGGTTGATGGTCAACTCGGCGTCGCCCGCCGTCAGTCGTGTCAGCTCGCTCACGTCCCCGACAGTAGACGGGGATCAGCGCCGACGGCGCAGCGCCCGGCCGACGACGACCGCGGAGGCGATCGCGAGCGCGGCGGCGGGGGCGACCCAGCGCAGGGTGGCGCCCGCGGTGGACGACTCGGGCGCCGGGACCGGCGCGTACCGACCGCGCGGCGGGGCGTGGTCGACCTCCTCGGCGCTCCGCCCGATCATGGTCCGCCGGGCGTGGGCGGCCTCGGCGGCGGGAGGCTCGGCGGGGTACTCGACCGGCGTGTCGTCGAAGTCGCCGCCGACGAAGGGGTCGAGGGACGGCGGCGGGACGGGCGTCTCGAACACCGACGGGCGGTGGGGCTCCTCGACGCCGTCGTCGACGCCGTCGCTGTCGCTGTCGGCCTCTTCGTCCCCCTCGGCGTCCTCGTCATCCTCGTCGACGGCCTTCTCCACATCCGCGACGGCCGTCAGGCCCTCGGCGAACTTCTCGATCAGCCGCAGCGCCGCCGACTCCCGCGCCTGCTCGGAGAGGTCCGCGAGACGACCGGCCTGCTTCACGGTGCCGGTGAAGGTGAGCGTCGTCCCGTCCGCCACCGGGGTGAGCGCGATCGTCAGGGACAGCTCCACCGCGACCTTGCCGCGCACCTCGCTGCCCTTGCCCTCGACGGCGAAGACGCCGTCCCGTTCGGTCAGCCGCAGTGCGCCGCGGTAGGTGATCGTGTTGCCGCCGACACGGATTCTCAGCCGGCCCGACAGCGGTCCTGCCTCGGTGTCGGCGTCCTGCTGGAGACCGGGGACGCAGCGCGCCACCCGTGCGGGGTCCGTCAGCGTTTCGCGCAGGACGTCGGCCGGTACCGGAACGAACACCTCATGCTCCATGGAAGCCGAGCCTACTCAGACCGGGCCCCGGCGTCGCCTGTTTGTCCGGCTGCGCTTGTCGCCGGCGTGGGGCTTCGGCGTGGGGCTTGTCGTCGGCGTGCCCTTGTCGTCGGCGTGCGCTGGTCGTCCGGCTGCGCCTGCGGCGGCGCTCAACCGTCGTAGCGCGGGTGCACCAGCGTGGAGGGTGGCGGCCCGGGCCCCTCGGGGTCACGGCTCAGCTCCGCGGCGCGCGCCCCCGTCGCCAGGGCGTCCGCCGTCAGGGACCGCAGTCGGGGCGCGTCGGGGGCGAGGCCCAGGTCGGGCGGATAGGTGCCCGCGACCGCCAGGAGGTATCCCCAGTCCCCCGTCCCACGGTCCGTTCCCGCGTCCGCGGCGCCGGAGCGGTGTACGCGCTCGGCCCGGTCGGGTCCCGCGGCGAAGCTCGCGCCCCGGCCCCGCGCGCTGTAGGGCCGGGTCGCGAAGCCGGCCGCGCGCAGGGTGGAGTCCACCGTCCAGAAGGTGCGGGGGCGCGCCGAGACCGAGCCCGCGTGGACGACGAGGCGTCCGCCGTCGGCGAGGATCCGGGACGTGAGCCCGTAGAACTCCTCCGAGTACAGCTTGGTACTGGCGGAGATCCCCGGATCGGGCAGGTCCGAGATCACCACGTCGTACCGCCGGCCCTCCGGCGCCCCGCGCAGCCAGCGGAACGCGTCCGCGTACGCCACCCGCACCCGCGGGTCCCGGTAGGCATGGCCGTTGAGGGTGGCCAGCTCGGGGTTGTTCCGGGCGAGTCGTACGACCCCGGGGTCGAGCTCCACGACCGTGACCGAGCGGACCCCGGGGTAGCGCAGCACCTCGCGCGCGGCGAGGCCGTCGCCGCCGCCGATGATCAGCACCCGCGCGTGCGGCCCGTTCATCGCGGGGTGGACCAGCGATTCGTGGTAGCGGTACTCGTCCTGTCCGCCGACACGCAGCCGCCCGTCCACGAACAGATCCGGCGGTCCGCCGGGCTCCCCCGTCAGCACCACCTCCTGCAGGTCGGTGTGGACGGCGACCCGCACGCTGTCGCCGTACACCGCGCGTCGCGCCGCCCGCTCGAAGTCGTCGACGAGGACGGTGGCGGTGGCGAGGACGGCGAGCACCACCACGTTCGCGGTGATGAGCAACGCCCGGGACCGGGCCGTCAGATCGCGCCGGAACAGCCAGAGCACCAGGGCGCCGCCCGCCACCGCGTTCACCGCGCCGGTCACGAGCGCTCCGGTGAGCTGCCCGAGCCAGGGCAGCAGCAGGAACGGGAAGGCCAGGCCGCCGACGAGCGCGCCGACGTAGTCGGCGGCGAACAGGTCGGCGACCGTCCCGGCGGGGTCGGCGGGGTCGGCGTGCCCGTCCTTCTCCCCCGCGCCGGTGGCGCGCGCCGACTCCGCCCGCTGGATCAGCGACATCAGGAGCGGGATCTCCGCCCCGATGAGCACCCCGATGGCGAGCGAGAACCCCACCAGGACGTACCGGGCCTCCCCGAGCCACGCGAAGGCGGCGTGCAGCACCAGGGCGGAACACCCGCCGATCAGCGCGAGTCCGCCCTCGACCAGGCCGAAGCCGACGGCGGCACGGCAGCGCAGCCGCTTGGCGAGCAGCGAGCCGACGCCCATCGCGAAGACCATCACGGACAGCACGACGGAAGCCTGCGTGACCGAGTCGCCGATCAAGTACGAGGCGAGCGCGACCAGTTCCAGCTCGTAGACAAGTCCGCACGCGGCGCAGACGAAGACCACGGCGAGAACCGGATACCGCACCGCGCTCGGCCGCACGGGCAGCCGCGTCACCCTCTTGGGTGGCATGGTCACGGGCGGATCGATCATGCTCGTAACGCTACGTCACACATCTGTCGCCATCTGTCACCCACACGAGTGCACCTGAGGCACTGGGGTGGCGCGTCAGCGCGTTGCGGGCATACGAATGCCGATCCGCGTCCTGGTGACCACCAACTGCCCTTCCTGCGGGTACGCGTGCCAGGTGCGCCACCGCACCTGACCCTCGTGGCGCTGCGCCAGCATCGCCGTGAAGGCGTGCGGGGAGCCGGGGAACGTCCCCGCGAGGCCGTGGGGATGGTCGGCGACGAGCGCGAGCAACTCCTGCGCGCGCCCCGCGAACGAGCCGTGGGACAACGTTTCGACGCGCGCCGCGAATTCGTACTCCCACGCGCCGACGCGCCTGGAGACGCCCAGCGGCAGCGGCGTACTGCTGCCGGGCATGCAGGCGACGGTCTCCGAGCAGCTGTGCTTCTCTTCCTCCAGAAGCACCTGATGGGAGGCGCCGAGAAGCCGCAACTGCAGCCTGGCGCCGGTCAGTTCGAGGTCGAGCACGGCGAGGGCGGGCAGCGGCTCGCGCCCCAGTGCCCAGGCCAGGTCGGCCGCACGCGTGTCGGTATAGGAGGTCTTCAGGGTCGTGAGCATGGGTCGGCTCCGCAAACACGGTTTGACGGGTGGGCCGGGGGCGCCCCGGAGAAAGGGTTCAACGGGAGTGGGGGATCGCCGCTCGGGTCCACACACGGTCCGAGGGCTGTCTTGAACAACAGCGAGGGAATCATGGACTTCGAGCGACTCGCAGCGTTTTTACCCAACTTGCATCGGTTTCCATCCCCTTCGGGGACCCCACAGTTCACTTGTTCACTCGGACTCGCAGCGTGGCCTGCAACACGAAGGTGCCCGGCGGGTGTTGAACCGCCCGGGCACCCCATGACCGCGAGGCCGACCGCCCCGTCTCGCTTACCCCGTGTCGGTCACTCCATGTCGGTCACCCCCCATGTCGGTCACGCCGTGTCAGTCGCCCCCGCCACCCCCGCCGCAGCCGCCCCCACCGCCGCAACCGCCACCGCAGGAGGAGCCGCCCCCACCGCTCGACCAGCCGCCTCGCCCGCCCCGGCCACCGCTCCGGCCGGCCAGCAGGCCGATCGCGACGACGAGAACGATGAATCCGATGATCAGTACTGCCATCCGTGTCACCCCCCGTAGGTCTGTGTGAGGGTGGGATGCCCCTGCCGACTCACGCCCAAAGCGCACTTGAGGAACTCCAGAGCTTCGGCCCAGGATGGCCGTCATGACACGACCGCTGCTCAACCGCCGGCTCGCCGCGTTCGGGACGACGATCTTCGCCGAGATGTCCGCGCTGGCCCTCCGGACCGGGGCGATCAACCTCGGCCAGGGCTTCCCCGACACCGACGGCCCGGAACAGATCCGGGAGGCGGCGGTCCGCGCCCTGCGCGACGGGCGCGGCAACCAGTACCCGCCGGGACCGGGCGTCCCCGAGCTGCGCGAGGCCGTCGCCGAGCACCAGCTGAAGCACTACGGCCTCACCTACGACCCCGACACGGAGGTCCTGGTCACGGTCGGCGCGACGGAGGCGATCGCCGCCTCGCTCCTCGCCCTCCTCGAACCGGGCGACGAGGTGATCGCCCTGGAGCCGTACTACGACTCGTACGCCGCCTGCATCGCGATGGCGGGCGGCACCCGCGTGCCGGTCACCCTGCGCCCGCACGACGGCGCCTTCCGCCTCGACCTGGACGAGCTGCGGGCGGAGGTCACCGACCGGACCCGGCTGATCCTCCTCAACACCCCGCACAACCCCACCGGCACGGTCCTCAGCCGCGCCGAACTGACCGTGATCGCCGAGCTGGCGCAGGAGCGAAACCTGCTCGTCGTCACCGACGAGGTGTACGAGCACCTGGTCTTCGACGGCGCCGAGCACCTGCCGATCGCGAGCCTGCCCGGGATGCGGGAACGCACGGTCACCATCGGCTCGGCCGGCAAGACCTTCTCCTTCACCGGCTGGAAGGTCGGCTGGATCACCGCCACCCCGGAGCTGACCGCCGCGGTCCGGTCCGCCAAGCAGTTCCTGACGTACGTGGCCTCCGGGCCGTTCCAGTACGCCGTCGCCGAGGCACTGCGCCTGCCCGACACGTACTTCGACGACCTGCGCGCCGATCTGCTCGCCCGGCGCGACCTGCTGAGCGACGGCCTCGCCGGGGCGGGCTTCACGGTCTACCGCCCGGCGGGCACCTACTTCGTGACCGCCGACATCCGCCCCCTCGGCACCTCCGACGGCATCGCGTTCTGCCGCGCCCTCCCCGAGCGCGCCGGCGTCGTCGCCATCCCCAACGCGGTCTTCTACGACCACCGCGAAGCGGGAGCGCCCTTCGTGCGCTTCGCGTTCTGCAAGCGGACGGCGGTTTTGCAAGAGGCGGTAGAACGCCTCGGGCGGCTGACTCGCTGAAAAAGCGCGCCAGATGGAAGTGCGGAAACAGGGCCTGACCTCAACTGGGCCCTGTTCCCCACAGATGAACTACTCAGTGTCCTTGGGATGCCGAGTGGACGCGTAGACCAGAATGACGGTCGAAGTTTCCGGACTGACGAGGTAGCGGACCCTGCCACCACTCGTGATCTCGTACTCCCACTGCTCCAGCTCGGAACCCTTCCACTCCTTGGTGGCGAGTCGCCCGCGAAGC
The DNA here is from genome assembly GCF_042888285.1 of Streptomyces sp. NPDC003035. Classification (NCBI taxonomy): domain Bacteria; kingdom Bacillati; phylum Actinomycetota; class Actinomycetes; order Kitasatosporales; family Streptomycetaceae; genus Streptomyces; species Streptomyces sp. NPDC003035. The sequence goes on from NZ_JBIAPJ010000004.1 coordinate 239,914, forward strand.
TGGTGCTGACGATTCCAGTTCTCACGCGACAGCGGGTCGGTGCGCAGCGCCTCCAGGCAACGGTGAGCACTCGAAAGTGCCACCCGGCACAGCTCCTCCCAGCCCGTCACCGCCTCTGTGGCCCCGAACACCACGTTCCACCCGTTCAAGGGTGGGACGCTGACGCGATCGCCCTTCTTCGGACTCACCCACTCACCTCTACCGGGCCCAGATCGTCACCCGCAAGAGGCCGCAGAGCTTCCTTAAGCTGCTCCGGATCTGCATTGATGCGCGCAGTCGCCCGCCAGGACACGAGGGTGCGATGCACAGCCTCTCTGGCCCCCAGCTCAGCCGCGTCGGACAGCGCTTCGAGCAAGTCCACGGTGAACGCGCGCATCTCTTCGTCATCCAGATGCCGCACCCACGGAAAGACCTCTGGCAGCGCCAGCAGCAGCGATCGGGCTCCGTCATCGTGCTTCATGAGTGCGAGGAAGAGCCGCGACGCCGTCGTCAGGTTCTCCTCGGTGCGCTCCGCGTGCACAGCGGTCGACAGCACCATGTCGGGTGCATCCCGATGCGTGACACGAAGAGACCCGAGGGCAGCCGCACGTGCCGCCACAGCTTTCGGGTTTCGGGACAGATCGGTGAACGAGACCGATTCAGGGTCGGCCCCCAGGTAGGCAAGGCTCATACTCAGACTGTACTCAGATTACAGTCTGAGTGCCAGTCTCCGAGCCACCGTAGGTGCTCACGCGTTGCCCGTCTGCAAGCAGCGCCATGTCCTGGAGGAGGCGGTGGCGCGACTGAAGGCACTGGCGCCCTGAGGGAGGCCCTGGGGCGGCCCCGGAAGACGCCCGGGGCCGCCGCAGGACCAAGCCACCCCATTGCCGCCCCGGACCGAACCACCCCGGGCCGCGGCCGGCACCTCGCCACCCCCAGGGCGCCCCGGACCGACCCGCCCTCGGGCCGTCACCGCACCTCTCCGCCCCGGGCGTTTTTCACCCGTGTGGGTCCACCCCTCGCGCGCGCCCCCTCCGTGCCCCGCCGATGGTCGGGTAGACCGATTTGTCGGGCCGACCTGATTCCCGTGCGCACGGAGGTGCACCCTGTCCGCCGAGACTCTCGACCGCCCGGCCTCGCCCGCCGGTGTCCGGAGCGTCCCCCGCTGGCGGGCCTCGCTGCACCGCGCCGCCCCCGCGCTCGGGCTCTTCGCCGCCGCGCGGCTGACCGGGACGCTCGTCCTCGCGGGCTGGGCCTGGCACATCGGACGCTCGCCGCGCGCGCTGCTCGCGTCGTCCTGGGACTCCGACTGGTACACCCGGATCGCCGCCCACGGTTACGGCCACACGCTCCACTGGCCCGACGGCGTCGTCCAGTCCGACCTGGCCTTCTTCCCGCTCTATCCGGGGCTCGTACGGGCCGTCACCGCCGTCCTGCCGGTCACCGGCGGAACGGCCGGGCTGCTGCTGTCCTGGCTGTCGGCGGGCGCCGCGGCCTGGGGGATCCACCGGGTCGGCGAGCGGCTGTACGGACGGCCCACCGCCGTCGTCCTGGTGCTGCTGTGGGGCCTGCTGCCGCACTCGATCGTGCTGTCCATGGCGTACACCGAGCCGTTGATGACGGCCTTCGCCGCCTGGTCGCTGGACGCGCTGCTCACCCGGCGCTGGCTGTGGGCGGGCACGCTGGCCGCCCTGGCCGGCCTCTCCCGCCCCAACGGGATCGCCGTCGCCGCGGCGGTCCTGGCGGCGGTGGCGTACGCACTGTGGCGGCGTGAAGGGAGCCGGCGGCTGTGGGCCGGGGCCGCGCTGGCTCCGGCCGGCTGGCTCTCGTACGTGCTCTGGGTCGGTGTCCGGCGCGGCGACCCGCTCGGCGGCTATTTCGCCGTCCAGGACGGCTGGACCTCGCGCTTCGACTTCGGGGTCGGCACGCTGGTGTTCGTCCGGGACATGCTGCGGGGGCCGACACAGTTCGGCTTCGCGATGGCGCTGCTGATCACGGGCGCGGGTGTGCTGCTGTTCGCGCTGCTCGCCCTGGTGGAGCGGCCACCGCTGCCCGTCCTGGTCTACACGGGCGTGCTGGTGGTCATCACGGTCTGCGGATCGGGGTTCTTCGAGTCGAAGCCGCGCTTCCTGCTGCCGGCGTTCCCGCTGCTGCTGCCGGTGGCCCACGCACTGACGAAAGCCCGGCCGAGAGCCGCGATCGTGGTGATCACGGCTCTGGCCGGGCTCTCGTTCGGCTACGGGGTGTACGCGCTGACGCTCGCGCGCATGGCCCTGTGAGGACCAGAGGGACTACTCGCCCTCGGTCTCCTTGTCCGCCGGGGACTCCAGGCCGAACTGCTCCACGAGCCACTTGTCGAACTCGATGGACGCGCGGACCCAGCTGACGGTGGAGGACACGAAGTGCTCCAGCGCGACGCCGGTGCCGATCAGCATCTGGGCCTCGCCGATGAGGCGGAGGGTGGCGGAGCCGTCCTCCTCCTCATGCAGGTGCGTGTACACCTTGGGCCACAGGGTGCGGCGGTTCCAGTCGTCGATCGCGTCGAGGACCTTGGCGCGGTCGTCGGCCGAGTGCGGGCGGTCGTAGAACGTCCGCACCGAGAAGACCCGCTGGTCCTCCTCGCCGCGGAACATGAAGTACGTCCGGAACTCCTCCCACGGCGCCGCGAGGTCACCCTCGTCGTCGACGACGTACTTCAGCTCCATCTGGTCCAGGAGCTGCTTGACGAGATCCTGGTCGGGAACGACGGGGCCCGCCGGTCCTGCGGCCTGAGGCTGGGGCTGGCCCCCGAAATTCGGAATCGAGGACGGGTCGATGCTCACCGTGAATATCCCTTCGTACGGTTGCCGCCATCCTCTCCCATGCCGGGCGGTACGGCGCAAGCCCCACCTCCCGCGATCCGCTGCGAGCTGACAAGATCTGGCTCCCATGGCGGAAAAACCGAGACCGGTGCGCCCGCGCCCGGCGACATGGGTCTGGGCGTCGGTGCTGATGACCTTCCTCTGCGGAGGTCCGATCGCCCTGTTGGTCTGGGGCGCGATGGCCTGGAGCGAGACCGGCGAACCGCAGCCGGTCGACTGCGCGGAGGCGATGGAGTTCGCCCGGGGGGCGCTGCCGGCGAACGCCGCGGACGCCCGGTGCACCCACGCCTACTGGCAGGAGACCCGGGTCACGGCGGATTTCCGGATGCCGCGTGAGGAGTACGAGCCCTGGCTGACCGCGACCTATCCGTCGCGGCGGCCCGCGGCGTACTGCGAGCACGGGCTGACGGGGTGCGTGACCGTGGAGTACGGCGAGGCGAAGTCGGTGCACGTGGGAGTGGCGTACGAGGACGGTGACACCGTCCTCGTACGCCTCACGGCCTCCGACCACTAGCCGGTCACTGCGCCGCGCCCACGATCAGGCCGTCCTCGAAGCGGTCGACCCGGACCGTGTCGCCGTCCGTGACCTCGCCCGCGAGGATCTCCTTCGCCAGCCGGTCGCCGATCGCCGTCTGGATCAGGCGGCGCAGCGGCCGGGCGCCGTAGGCCGGGTCCATGCCCTCGTCGGCGAGCCACTCCAGCGCGGCGGGCGTGACGTCGAGCGTGAGCCGGCGTTCGGCCAGGCGCTTGGCGAGCCGGTCGATCTGGAGCTCCGCGATGCGCCCCAGCTCGGACTTGGCGAGGGCCGAGAAGACCACCAGGTCGTCGAGCCGGTTGAGGAACTCCGGCTTGAAGGAGGCCCTCACCGCCTCCAGGACCTGCTCCTTCTTCGTCTCCGCGGAGGAGAGCGGGTCCATCAGGTACTGGCTGCCCAGGTTCGACGTCAGGATCAGGATGGTGTTGCGGAAGTCCACCGTCCGGCCCTGGCCGTCGGTCAGCCGGCCGTCGTCGAGGACCTGGAGCAGGATGTCGAAGACCTCCGGGTGGGCCTTCTCCACCTCGTCGAGCAGCACCACGCTGTACGGGCGGCGGCGGACCGCCTCCGTGAGCTGGCCGCCCTCCTCGTAGCCGACGTAGCCGGGAGGCGCGCCGACGAGCCGGGCGACGGAGTGCTTCTCGGAGTACTCCGACATGTCGATGCGGACCATGGCCCGCTCGTCGTCGAAGAGGAAGTCCGCGAGCGCCTTCGCCAGCTCGGTCTTGCCGACACCGGTCGGGCCGAGGAAGAGGAAGGAGCCCGTGGGCCGGTCGGGGTCGGCGATCCCGGCGCGCGTACGGCGCACGGCGTCGGAGACGGCCCGTACGGCCTCGGTCTGGCCGATCAGCCGCTTGCCGAGCTCGTCCTCCATGCGCAGCAGCTTCTGCGTCTCGCCCTCCAGCAGGCGGCCGGCGGGGATGCCGGTCCAGGAGCCGACCACGTCCGCGATGTCGTCGGGGCCGACCTCCTCCTTGACCATCGTGTCCCTGGCGGCCTCCTGCTCGGCCTCGCTCGCCTCCTCCAGCTCCCGCTCCAGGGCCGGGATCTCGCCGTAGAGCAGCTTGGAGGCGGTGTCGAAGTCGCCGTCGCGCTGGGCGCGTTCGGACTGGCCGCGCAGATCGTCGAGGCGCTCCTTGAGCTCACCGACGCGGTTGAGGCCCTGCTTCTCCTTCTCCCAGCGGGCGGTCAGGCCGCGCAGCTCCTCCTCCCGGTCCGCGAGGTCGCGGCGGAGCTTCTCCAGGCGCTGCCTGCTCGCGGGGTCGGACTCGTTCTTGAGCGCCAGCTCCTCCATGCGGAGGCGGTCCACGGCGCGCTGGAGTTCGTCGATCTCGACGGGCGAGGAGTCGATCTCCATACGGAGCCGGGAGGCGGCCTCGTCGACGAGGTCGATGGCCTTGTCGGGCAGGAAGCGGGAGGTGATGTACCGGTCGGAGAGGGTGGCGGCGGCCACCAGCGCCGCGTCGGCGATCTGGACCTTGTGGTGGGCCTCGTACCGGCCCTTGAGTCCGCGCAGGATGGCGATGGTGTCCTCGACGGAGGGCTCGGCGACCAGGACCTGCTGGAAGCGGCGCTCCAGGGCGGGGTCCTTCTCGATCCGCTCGCGGTACTCGTCCAGGGTGGTCGCGCCGACCATGCGCAGCTCGCCGCGGGCCAGCATCGGCTTGAGCATGTTGCCGGCGTCCATGGCGGAGTCGCCGCCGGCGCCCGCGCCGACGACCGTGTGCAGCTCGTCGATGAAGGTGATGATCTGGCCGTCGCTCGCCTTGATCTCGGAGAGGACGGTCTTCAGTCGCTCCTCGAACTCGCCGCGGTACTTGGCGCCCGCGACCATCGCGCCGAGGTCGAGCGCGACCAGGCGCTTGTTCTTCAGGGACTCGGGGACGTCGCCCTTCACGATCCGCTGGGCGAGGCCCTCGACGACGGCGGTCTTGCCGACGCCGGGCTCGCCGATGAGGACGGGGTTGTTCTTGGTGCGGCGGGAGAGCACCTGGACGACGCGCCGGATCTCCTGGTCGCGCCCGATGACGGGGTCCAGCTTCCCTTCCCGCGCGGCGGCCGTGAAGTCCGTGCCGAACTTCTCCAGCGCCTTGTACTGACCCTCCGGGTCGGGTGTGGTCACCCGGCGTCCTCCCCTTGCCTTCTCGAACGCGTCGAGCAGTTTCGCGGCGCTCGCCCCCTGCTGGGCCAGCACCTCGCCGGCCTGTCCGCCCTTCGCCGCGATCCCGATGAGCAGGTGCTCGGTGGACAGATAGTCGTCCCCGAGCGTCTTGGCGCGCTCGGCGGCATCCGCGATGACGGCGAGCAGCTCGCGGTTGGGCTGCGGCGGCGCGACCGTGGAGCCGGTGACGCTGGGCTGGGCGGCGAGCAGCCGCTCCGCACCGGACCGTACCGCGGCCTGGTCGGCGTCGACGGCGGCGAGCAGATCGGTGATGTTCTCGTTGTCCTGACCGGCCAGCAGCGCCAGGAGAAGGTGCGCGGGGGTCAGGTCGGCATGGCCCCCGGACACGGCTCGGCTGGTGGCCGTGTTGAGGGCGTCCCGGCTCTTGTTGGTCAGTTCGGCGTCCACGTGCGGTCTCTCCTCCTGTCACAGCGTGCTCGCTTGGCGTAAGACCCATCCCTATGACTCATCCAGCGTACACAAAGTTGAGTCTATTCCACTCAAGGATAGGCTTCGCGGCATGGCGACTGACCCGAGGAACCCGGACGACTCGTATCTGAGCTTCTGGCGCGAGTACCACATGTGCACGCTGACGACCCCGCGCGCGGACGGCACTCCGCATGTGGTGGCGGTGGGCGTGACGTACGACCCCGAGGGCGGCGACAACGGCATCGCCCGGGTGATCACCAACAAGCACAGCCACAAGGTCGCCAACGTCCTGGCGGCGGGCCCGGAGGGCGCGCGCGTCGCGGTCTGCCAGGTGGACAAGGGACGCTGGGCGACGCTGGAGGGCGTGGCGCGCATCCGCACGGAGCCGGAGGTCGTCGCGGACGCGGTCGACCGTTACGCGACACGCTACGGCCGGGTCCCGGCGCCGAACCCGGACCGGGTGGTCATCGAGATCGCGCTGACGCGGGCCATGGGCCGGGCGTAGCGCGCCCCCGCGCGACGCGCACATACCCGCACGCACGCGCACACGCGCACAGCACAGCGGCGCCATCGCGTTTCAGGTCCGCGATGGCGCCGCTGTGTGGGGGAAGCACCTGAGCGATCTACAACGACGGGGGAACCGCTCAGGCACTGCGGGGGGTGGCGGTGAGGGTCTCGGGCTCGACCAGCTGATGGTCCCGCTGGTCGAGATTGACGAAAATCATGCCGTACCGGATGGCACAGCGAACGGGCTGCGGGGCACCGCGGGGCCGGCGCAGGCACCGGTAGGCGCGAACGTCCTCGTCCTGCTCACGAGCGACGACGATCGGCTCTCCGAAGAGGGTGACCATCAACGAATCACCACGGTGGGGGATGGCCGTGACGAGATCGATGAAATGCCACCCGGATCGATAGGCCGAGGCCATCTCTCGCCGGAAGACCCGGTCGTCCGGCGGCACGGTCATGCGTCCGTGCCGGCCGGGGCAGAGTCCCACACCGGGTCGGCCTGGGCCGCCGGGGACGCGTCCCACACCGGGTCGATCTGGGTCGCCGGGGCGACGTCCCACACCGGGTCGCGTTCGCCGGCCGGGACGAGGTCCCACACCGGGTCACTGGGAGCGGCGACAACGCCCGCAGGAGCGCTGTCCCATACCGGGTCGCTGGTGGCCAGCGCTCCTACCGCCGCCGCCCCTATGAAGACGGAAGCAAGTACCGAGCGAAGCAGTTTTCTGGACATGAGCGGCTTCGACCTCACTTGATGGTTTCCTCTCCCCCGCGTACAAGACGATGGCTCAGTCTTTGCGCTTCCACCACCAGGGCAATGCATCATGTTCCTGAAATACAGGATCCTGGGGGGTGTTCAAATGGCGCAGAACGAATCAGAAGCGACACATCCCCACGGTCATGTCGATCTCTGTGCAGCCGGATCGGACTTGTACGCCAGTGCGTTGCGTACCGGGCGAATAACCAGGAGCGAGGCAGAAGCGGCACCCTGCCTCATGGACCTGGCACTTCTCCACCCCGACGCCGACGACCCCACGTGGCTGCGGCCCGTCCCACCCTCGGCGGCACTGGCCCGGCTCGTCCACCCCCTGGAGCGGGAAATCCAGGAGCGCCGCACGCTGGCCATGGGCCTCTCCAGCGTTTTCGAGCCGTTCATGGCGATCAGCGCGCAGGACCCCTCGACAACCCACGCGATCACCGTCCTCGAAGGCATCAACCGCATCGACGCCGTCCTCGGCCGCGCCACCGCCGAGTGCTCGCAGGAGCTGCTGACCATCCAGCCCGGCGGCGGACGCAGCGAACACACCCTCAACACCGCGCTCCACCGCATCCAGCCGCTCCTCGAACGCGGGGTGCGCGTCCGCACCCTCTACCAGCACACGGCGCGGCACAGCCACGGCATGCAGGTCTACCTCGAACAGGCGGGCATGGACCGGCTGCAGGTGCGGACCCTGGAGGAGAGCATCGAGCGGCTCATCATCATCGACCGCTCGGTGGCCCTGATCCCCGCCCGCCAGGACCGCCAGGTCGCCCTGGAGCTCCGCCACCCCGGCCTCGTCGAGTACCTGGCGACCGTCTTCGAGCAGTCCTGGGCCCGGGCGACCCCCTTCGGCGAGCAGGTGCCGTACGCCCAGACCCACGACGGCATCAGCGGCATCCAGCGCTCCATCGCCAAACTCCTCGTCGAGGGCCACGTCGACGAGGCCATAGCCCGCCGGCTCGGCATGAACGTCCGTACCTGCCGCGCCCACATCGCCAAGCTCGCCGCCGCTCTCGGCAGCGGCAGCCGGGCCCAACTGGGCTATCTCATCGCCCAGTCCGGAATCCTGGACCGGGACCACTGACACCCATGGACGTACAGATCGACCTGGATGGCCCGGCCGGCACCCTGCGGGTGTCCGGGTACGGAATGCCGACCGTGGAGCTCGTCCGGGCCCCGGGGGCCCCGGTGAACCCGCACGTCCCCATCGGGACCCGCGAACCCGCCCTGCTCACCCTCACCGTCGACGGGCGGCCCGCCCGCATCCGGCCCGCGCGGGGGCGGCTGCTGCGGTGGTCCTACCGGGTCGACGCCCGCGTCGACGGGACGCGCTACCGCCTGGTGCCCAGCGGGTACGACAAGAGCCGGCTGACCCGCGGCGGCCGGAAGATCGGCGACCTGCTGTCCTCCGGCAACGGCCGGGTCATCGACGACTGGAAGCCCGGCGCGACCCCCCGCGACCGCGCCGTCGGCACCGCGCTGGCCGCCGCGTTCGGGACCGGCGCCTCGCCGTGGTGGGAGACGGTCGGGGACATCGTCGGCGAGCTCATCCCGTAACCCGGGCGACGGCGAGGCCCCCTCCGCCAGGAAGCGGAGGGGGCCTCGTCACGTACGGGAACAGCCGGCTACTCGACGCCGGGCCGCTTCGGGCGCCAGACCACCAGCGCGCTCGCCTGCTGCACGTCCTGGTACGGCACCAGATCGCGCCGGTACGAGGCGTGCACCTGGGCCTCGCGCTGGCGCATCGTCGCCGCCGCGCCCTCGACGGCCGCCGACAGCTCGGCGACGCGCTGCTGCAGCGCCGCGACCTGGTTCTCCAGCTCGATGATGCGCTTGATGCCCGCCAGGTTGATGCCCTCGTCCTGCGACAACTGCTGAACGGTGCGCAGCAGTTCGATGTCGCGGGCCGAGTAGCGCCGGCCCCGGCCCGCTGTGCGGTCGGGCGAGACCAGACCGAGGCGGTCGTACTGCCGGAGGGTCTGCGGATGCAGGCCCGAGAGCTGGGCCGCCACCGAGATGACGTACACCGGGCTCTCGTCGGTCAGCTCGTAGGGGTTACGGCTACGTCCTGGTCGGTCCATCGCGTCAAGCTCCCTTCGCGGCCTGGAACAACTCTGCCCTGGGATCCTCGCCCGCCGTCGCCTGACGGTAGGTCTCGAGGGCCTCGCGGGCCTTGTCGTCGAGCTCCTTGGGCACCGCGACCTCCACCGTCACCAGCAGGTCGCCGCGCGTGCCGTCCTTGCGGACCGCGCCCTTGCCGCGGGCGCGCATGGTCCGGCCGTTGGGAGTGCCGGCGGGCAGCTTCAGCGTGACCGCCGGACCGCCCAGGGTCGGCACCTTGATCTCGCCGCCGAGCGCCGCCTCGTCGAACGTGACGGGCACGGTGACGGTCAGGTTGTCGTCCTTGCGGCCGAACACCGGGTGGGCGTCGACATGGACGACGACATAGAGGTCGCCGGCCGGGCCGCCGCGCTCGCCCGGAGCGCCCTTGCCGCGCAGCCGGATCCGCTGCCCGTTCGAGACACCGGCGGGGATACGAACCTGCATGGTGCGGGAGGACTTGGCCCGTCCGCTCCCCTTGCAGACCTCGCAGGGGGTCTCCGCGATCAGGCCGCGGCCCTTGCAGTCCACACACGGGTCGGTGAGCGAGAAGGAGCCGCTGCCGCCGCGCGAGACCTGGCCGGTGCCGACGCAGGTCGGGCACACGCGGGGCGTGCCGTTCTTGTCGCCGGTGCCCGAACAGGCCTTGCAGGGCGCCTGGGAGGACATCCGCAGGGGCACGGTGGCGCCGTCCACGGCCTCGGTGAAGCTGAGCGTCACCTCGGACTCGATGTCCTGACCGCGGCGCGGCTGCGTGCGCGGACCCGCGCCGCCGCCCGCGCCCCGGTTGAACAGGCCGCCGAAGACGTCGCCGAGGCCGCCGCCGAAGCCGCCCGCCCCGCCCGGGCCGCCGGGACCCTGGGCGCCGCCGAAGAGGTCGCCCAGGTCGAAGTTGAACGTGCCGCCCGCACCGCCCGGTCCGGCCCGGAAGCCGCCGTTGCCGAAGAGCGCGCGGGCGTCGTCGTACTCCTTGCGCTTCTTGGGGTCACCGAGGATGTCGTTCGCCTCGGAGATCTCCTTGAAGCGCGCCTCGGCGCTCGCGTCACCCTTGTTGGCGTCCGGATGGTTCTCGCGGGCGAGCTTCCGGTACGCCTTCTTGATCTCGGCGTCCGTGGCGTCCTTGGGGACGCCGAGAACCTTGTAGTAGTCCTTCTCGACGAAGTCCTTCGTGCTCATCGACGTCCCTCCTCCCGGACGATCATTGCGTCACCCCGCAGGGCACGTGCCCCGGTCCCACGTGGGACCAGGTCACGCACCGTCCTCGGGGGCACCGCTCTCCTCGTCGGCCGACTTCTCTTCCTTCGCGGCCGGCGTCGCCCCGGGCTGGGGCTCGGCCACCGCCACGCGCGCGGGCCGGATGGTCCGCTCGCCGATCCGATACCCCGGCTGCAGAATCGCCACGCAGGTCGTCTCGGTGACGTCCGGCGCGTACGAGTGCATCAGGGCCTCGTGGATCGTCGGGTCGAAGGGCTCGCCCTCCTTGCCGAACTGCTGCAGACCCATCTTGGCGACGACGGTCTCCAGCGATTCGGCCACCGACTTGAACCCGCCCACGAGCTCGCCGTGGTCCCGGGCCCTGCCGACGTCGTCGAGCACGGGCAGGAGCTCGGTCAGGAGGGTCGCGACGGCGATCTCCTTGACCGTGACCCGGTCCCGCTCCACGCGGCGGCGGTAGTTCTGGTACTCGGCCTGGAGCCTCTGGAGGTCCCCGGTGCGCTCGGAGAGCGCGCTGCGGGCCTGGTCCAGCGCGGCGGTGAGACCAGCGGTCTCGGCCGAGCTCTTGCTGCTTGCGTCCCCGGCCGGGGCCGCCGGGCCGTCCTCCGTGGAGGCGGCCTCGACGGCGTCGGCGGCGTCGTCAGGGGTGGCGCCGGAGGGGACGTCGGGCTTCTCCTCGAAGCCCGGGGTCTCCTCCGTCATCAGGCAGCGCCACCCTTCTTGGGCTCGTCGTCGACGATCTCGGCGTCGACGACATCGTCATCGGCCTTGGCCTCGCCCTGCGGGGCGTCGCCGCCGGCGGCCTGCGCGGCCTGGGCGTCGGCGTACATGGCCTGGCCGAGCTTCTGGGAGACGGCCGCGACCTTCTCGGTGGCGGTACGGATCTCCGCGGTGTCGTCGCCCTTGAGCTTCTCCTTCAGCTCGGCGACGGCGGTCTCGACCTCGGTCTTGACCTCGCCCGGGACCTTCTCCTCGTTGTCCTTGAGGAACTTCTCCGTCTGGTAGACGAGCTGCTCGCCCTGGTTACGGGTCTCGGCGGCCTCGCGGCGACGGTGGTCCTCGTCCGCGTACTGCTCGGCCTCCTGGCGCATCCGGTCGACCTCGTCCTTCGGCAGCGAGGAGCCACCGGTGACGGTCATCTTCTGCTCCTTGCCCGTGCCCAGGTCCTTCGCGGTCACGTGCATGATGCCGTTGGCGTCGATGTCGAACGCGACCTCGATCTGCGGGACACCACGCGGGGCCGGCGGCAGACCGGTCAGCTCGAACATGCCGAGCTTCTTGTTGTACGCCGCGATCTCGCGCTCGCCCTGGTAGACCTGGATCTGCACCGACGGCTGGTTGTCCTCGGCCGTCGTGAAGATCTCCGAACGCTTCGTCGGGATCGTCGTGTTGCGCTCGATCAGCTTGGTCATGATGCCGCCCTTGGTCTCGATACCGAGGGACAGCGGGGTCACGTCGAGGAGCAGGACGTCCTTGACCTCACCCTTCAGGACACCGGCCTGCAGGGCGGCGCCGATGGCGACGACCTCGTCCGGGTTCACACCCTTGTTGGCCTCCTGGCCACCGGTCAGCTCCTTGACGAGCTCGGCGACGGCCGGCATACGGGTGGAGCCACCGACGAGAACGACGTGGTCGATCTCGGACAGGTTGATGCCCGCGTCCTTGATGACGTTGTGGAACGGCGTCTTGCAGCGCTCGAGGAGGTCCGCGGTCAGCTGCTGGAACTGAGCCCGGGTGAGCTTCTCCTCCAGGTGCAGCGGGCCCTCGGCGGAGGCCGTGATGTACGGCAGGTTGATCGACGTCTCGGTGGAGGACGACAGCTCGATCTTCGCCTTCTCCGCGGCCTCGCGGAGACGCTGGAGAGCCATCTTGTCCTTGGCCAGGTCGACGCCGTGGCCGTTGGCGAACTGCTTCACCAGGTAGTCGACGACGCGCTGGTCCCAGTCGTCACCACCGAGGTGGTTGTCACCGTTGGTGGCCTTCACCTCGACGACGCCGTCGCCGATCTCCAGGAGCGACACGTCGAAGGTGCCGCCACCGAGGTCGAAGACGAGGATCGTCTGGTCGTCCTTGTCCAGGCCGTAGGCCAGGGCGGCCGCGGTCGGCTCGTTGACGATCCGCAGGACGTTGAGGCCCGCGATCTCACCGGCCTCCTTGGTGGCCTGACGCTCCGAGTCGTTGAAGTACGCCGGGACGGTGATGACCGCGTCCACGACCTTCTCGCCCAGGTACGCCTCGGCGTCGCGCTTCAGCTTCTGCAGGATGAAGGCGCTCATCTGCTGCGGGTTGAAGTTCTTGCCGTCGATCTCGATCTTCCAGTCGGTGCCCATGTGGCGCTTGACCGACCGGATGGTCCTGTCGACGTTGGTGACCGCCTGACGCTTGGCCACCTCGCCGACGAGCACCTCGCCGTTCTTCGCGAAGGCGACGACGGACGGCGTGGTCCTGGCGCCCTCGGCGTTGGTGATGACGGTGGGCTCGCCGCCTTCCAGAACGCTGACGACGGAGTTAGTCGTGCCCAGGTCGATGCCGACCGCACGTGCCATTTCGATTCCTCCAGCTGACCGACTTGAGTGGAACTGACTCAAGGATGCATGACGGATCCGAACCCGTCAACAGACCTGAGTCGAGGCGACTCAACTCTTCGCCCTGCCGCCCGCTCAAAGAGAAGCCGGTGGCGCGTCATTCCCGGACCGGGCCCCTCTCCTCATGAGAGAGTCCGGAGTGCCCTTGCCGGGCATAGCGGGCATATCCCACGAATATCCCATGAATGTCCCTCGAAAGGGTGTGGGGAATGACGGCCAAGCGCGCACTCGACCTCCTCGGCGGACTCTTCCTGCTGGCCGTCCTGTCCCCGCTGATCTCGGCCGTCGCCCTCTCCCTCGCCCTCTCCACGGCCGGGGCGGGCGGGGTGGTGCGCCGCCGGAGCGTCGCCGGCCGGGGCGGTCGCGCCTTCACGATGGTCACGTTCCGTACGAAGAGCCCGCTGGCCGGACTGCCGCTCCTGCTCCATGTCGTACGGGGCGAGATGTCCCTGGTCGGGCCGTGCCCCCTCACCCCCGGACACCGCGAGTGCACCGGCGAGGCGCGCCGCCGGCTCTCGGTACGACCGGGGGTCACCGGGCTGTGGCAGATCAGCGGGCGCTCGGAGCTGCCCTGGGAGGAGCGTGAGCTGCTCGATCTCCACTATGTGGACCATCACTGGCTGGGGATGGATCTCGCCATCCTGGCGCGTACGCTTCCAGCAGTCCGAAGACGTCGCGCGGCGGCGGGGCACACCCGACCGGCAAGGCTTGCCTGAGCGACACAGATCACCGCGAGCGCCGCTACAGCGTGGCACCGCGAGACGGTAATCTCAGCACGGACTGAATAAGTTACCGCTTAGTAGTGCCACACTCGGCAGTGTCGGTACTCCGCCTCGCAGGCCCGCCCGAGGAGCCCTTCATGCAACTCGCCGCGATCATCGTGTCGATCGTCATCACGGTGGTAGCCGTCGCGCTGTTCGGCCGCGCCATCGCGCAGATCTACCGCTTCGTGAAGCTCGGCCAGCCCGTGCCCGCGGGCACGCGCACCGGCGACCCCACACAGCGCACCATCACGCTGGTCAAGGAGTTCCTCGGCCACACCCGGATGAACCGCTGGGGCGTCGTCGGCGTGGCGCACTGGTTCGTGGCGGTGGGCTTCTTCTCGCTGCTGCTCACGATCGTCAACGCCTTCGGCCAGCTCTTCCAGGCCGACTGGCTGATCCCGATCATCGGCGACTGGCTGCCGTACGAGATCTTCACCGAGTTCCTCGGCCTGATGACCGTGCTCGGCATCCTGACCCTCATCGTGATCCGGCAGCTGAACCGGCCGAGCGGGGCGGGCCGCAAGTCCCGCTTCGCGGGCTCCAAGACCGGCCAGGCGTACTTCGTCGAGGCCGTCATCCTGATCGTCGGCGTCTGCATCATGACGCTGCGCGCCCTGGAGGGCGTCCAGCACCACGTCACCGGCTGGGAGCCCGGCTTCTTCGCCTCGTACCCGCTGATCGCGCTGCTCGACGGCCTGGACCTCAGCACGATCCAGCACCTCACGTACTTCTTCGCGGCGCTCAAGATCGTCACGTCCTTCACCTGGATGATCACGGTCTCGCTCAACACCAACATGGGTGTGGCGTGGCACCGCTTCCTCGGCTTCCCGAACATCTGGTTCAAGCGGAACGCCGACGGCTCCACCGCCCTCGGCGCGCTCCAGCCGATGACGACCGCCGGCAAGGAGATCGACTGGGAGGACCCGGCCGAGGACGCCGTCTTCGGTGTCTCCCAGGTCGAGCAGTTCTCCTGGAAAGGCATCCTCGACTTCTCCACGTGCACCGAGTGCGGCCGCTGCCAGTCGCAGTGCCCCGCCTGGAACACGGGCAAGCCGCTGTCCCCCAAGCTCCTGATCATGTCGCTGCGCGACCACGCGCACGCCAAGGCGCCGTACCTGCTCGCTGGCGGCGGCAAGGACATGGAGGGCAACGAGAAGGCGTCCGCCGAGGCCCTGAAGGACGTGCCCGCCTCCGCGCTCGCCGAGGCCGAGCGCCCGCTGATCGGCACGCTCGAAGAGAACGGCGTCATCGACCCGGACGTCCTGTGGTCCTGCACCACCTGCGGCGCCTGCGTCGAGCAGTGCCCGGTCGACATCGAGCACATCGACCACATCGTCGACATGCGCCGCTACCAGGTGATGATCGAGTCCGCCTTCCCCTCGGAGGCCGGCACGATGCTCAAGAACCTGGAGAAGAAGGGCAACCCCTGGGGCCTGGCCAAGAAGCAGCGCGTCGAGTGGACCAAGGAGGTCGACTTCGAGGTCCCGATCGTCGGTAAGGACGTCGAGGACCTCACCGAGGTCGACTACCTCTACTGGGTCGGCTGCGCCGGCGCCCTGGAGGACCGGGCCAAGAAGACCACCAAGGCCTTCGCGGAGCTGCTGCACATGGCGGGCGTCAAGTTCGCGATCATGGGCGGCGAGGAGAAGTGCACGGGTGACTCGCCCCGCCGCCTCGGCAACGAGCCGCTGTTCCAGCAGCTCGGCCAGGAGAACGTCGCGATGCTGAACATGGCGTTCGGCGAGGATGACGAGGACGAGTCGACGAAGAAGCCGAAGTCGGCCAAGAAGATCGTCGCGACCTGCCCGCACTGCTTCAACACGATCGCGAACGAGTACCCGCAGTTGGGCGGCGAGTTCGAGGTCATCCACCACACGCAGCTGCTCCAGCACCTCATCGACGAGGGCAAGCTGATCCCGGTGACCCCGGTCGACGGTCTGATCACGTACCACGACCCCTGCTACCTGGGCCGCCACAACAAGGTCTACACGCCTCCGCGCGAGATCATGTCGGCCGTCCCGGGCCTGCGTCAGCAGGAGATGCACCGCCACAAGGAGCGCGGCTTCTGCTGCGGCGCCGGCGGTGCGCGGATGTGGATGGAGGAGCGGATCGGCAAGCGCATCAACAACGAGCGCGTCGACGAGGCCCTGTCCCTCAACCCGGACATCGTCTCCACCGCCTGCCCGTTCTGCCTGGTCATGCTGACCGACTCGGTCAACGGCAAGAAGAACGAGGGCAAGGCCAAGGAGTCCGTGCAGGTCGTGGACGTGGCGCAGCTGCTCCTCGACTCGGTGAAGGCGAAGCCGGAGCCGGAGGAGTCCGTGGCGGAGCCGGTGTCGGCCGAGTAGTCCGGCCGCGTACGTACGAGAAGGGCCGCCCCGCGATGCTCGCGGGGCGGCCCTTATCGTACGCGTGAGGCGGCGTACGAGGCGGCGTCCGGGTCCCTGACACCCCCTAGGGGATGTCACAGCTCGGCGGCAAGCTCGGTGGCGATTGAGCCCCTCACCGCGGGACCGGGTACGTTCGATGACGTGGCTGGATTCAGGAACGGACGCGGCCGGGACAACCGCCCCCCGCAACAACAACCGCAGCAGGCGCCGTACGGGTACAACGCGGCCCCGCCGCCCCACCCGCAGCAGCAGTGGCCCCCGCAGGCCTCGCACGGCTCGCAGGGCTCGCACGGCGGCGGCGGATACGGGGAGCCGGAGTACTTCGGAGACCCGCACGGGGCGCAGCAGCAGCACCAGCAGCAGCACTACGCGGCGAACACCCCGGGGCACACGCAGATGTTCAGCGTGAACGAGGACCCCTACGGCGGCGGGGCGACGTACCAGGCCGGCGCCACCCCCGTCCCCACGGGCCCCCGCCTGCCCTGGAAGGCCCTCCTGAGCGGCATCGTCCTGCGCCCGGCGCCGACGTTCCTGCAGATGCGGGACCACGCCGTCTGGGGCCCTGCGCTGGTCGTCACCTTCCTCTACGGCCTGCTGGCGATCTTCGGCTTCGACCAGGCGCGCGAAGAGGCGATCAACGCGACGCTCTCGACGGCGATCCCGTACGTCCTGATGACGGGCGTCGGCTTCGTGATCGCCGGTCTGATCCTGGGCGCGGTCACGCACACGCTGGCCCGCCAGCTCGGCGGTGACGGCACCTGGCAGCCGACCGTGGGCCTGTCGATGCTGATCATGTCGATCACGGACGCGCCCCGCCTGGTCTTCGCGCTCTTCCTGGGCGGCGAGAACGGCCTGGTGCAGGTTCTCGGCTGGATCACCTGGCTGGCGGCGGCCGCGCTGTTCACGACGATGGTGAGCCGCTCGCACGACCTGCCGTGGCCGAAGGCGCTGGGCGCCTCGTCGATCCAGCTGGTCGCGCTGCTGTCCCTCATCAAGCTGGGCACGCTGTAACGACGTACGTACGAGAGAGGCCCCCGCCGGGCGACGGCGGGGGCCTTTCCCGTACGGACACTCGAGGACGAACTGGCGCGGCTCTGCCGGACGATCAGAAACGCGCCGCAGGCCGAGTGGGCCATGCCCCTCGCCCCCGTCGCCGCGCTGCTCGACCTCGTCTCGGACGAGGTGGCGGACAGGGACCCGGCGACACTGTCGGCGGGGACGTACCCGGGCCCGAGTTCCTCCGGCTCCTGTCGGCGATGCTCCGCCTACAAAGCCGGGAACCGGTCCCGGACTTCGACCGGCTTCCGATGGCCGCCTGGGAGGCCGAGCCGAGGTTCGGCAGGATCCGCACTGCCGGATCCGACCGGAGCGGCACAGCCGGTCGCCGGCCTCGCCGAGACGGCCCCCTGGGCCTCACGCCCGGTGCTGCGGGCGATTCTCCGGGCCGTTCACGCCCATGTCGACGAGGAGCACCGAGGCCGGCTCCCGCTCGCAGTGGTCAGGCGTCGAGGACCTGTCCCTCACGCTTCACGACGGGCGGCTCGACCGACCAGGGGAAGTTGATCCACTCGTCGGTCTTCTTCCACACGTACTCGCACTTCACGAGGGAGTGCGACTTCTCGTAGACGACGGCGGAGCGGACCTCGGCGACGTGGTCGACGCAGAAGTCGTGGACGAGCTTGAGGGTCTTGCCGGTGTCGGCGACGTCGTCGGCGATCAGGACCTTCTTGTCGGAGAAGTCGATCGCGTTCGGCACGGGCGCCAGCATGACCGGCATCTCCAGCGTCGTACCGACGCCGGTGTAGAACTCCACGTTCACGAGGTGGATGTTCTTGCAGTCGAGGGCGTAGGCCAGGCCGCCGGCGACGAAGACGCCGCCGCGGGCGATGGAGAGCACGATGTCGGGCTCGTAGCCGTCGTCGGCGATGGTCTGCGCGAGCTCGCGGATCGCGCGCCCGAAGCCCTCGTACGTCAGGTTCTCGCGTACTTCACTCATGACGACTGCCGCCTCACACCTGGGTCCGATGGAAGTTCAGGAACGAGCGCGAGGCCGTCGGCCCCCGCTGCCCCTGGTAGCGCGAGCCGTACCGCTCGCTGCCGTACGGGAACTCGGCGGGCGAACTCAGCCGGAACATGCACAGCTGCCCGATCTTCATCCCCGGCCACAGCTTGATCGGCAGGGTGGCGAGGTTCGACAGCTCCAGGGTGACGTGCCCGGAGAACCCGGGGTCGATGAACCCGGCGGTGGAGTGCGTGACGAGCCCGAGCCGCCCGAGGGAGCTCTTGCCCTCCAGGCGGGAGGCGATGTCGTCCGGCAGCGTGATGACCTCGTAGGTCGAGGCGAGCACGAACTCACCGGGGTGCAGGATGAACGCCTCGTCACCCTCCGGCTCGACCTCGCGCGTCAGGTCGAGCTGCTCGACGGCGGGGTCGATGTGGGGGTACCGGTGGTTCTCGAACACCCGGAAGAAGCGGTCAAGCCTCACGTCGATGCTCGAGGGCTGCACCATGGATTCGTCGTACGGGTCGATGCGCACCCGTCCGGCATCGATCTCGGCCCGGATGTCCTTGTCTGAGAGAAGCACGCCCCCACGATACGCAGAGGGCGCGGAGCTCCCCCAATCGGGAAGACTCCACGCCCCGGACGCCATCAGCGCCGCTCAAGCTCCACGGGCACCGCATGCCGCAACCGCGCACACCGTGGACACCGAATGAGCCGCCCTGGCCCGATCCGCCCGGCACCGAGCTGCTGCAGCGGGAACGAAGCGGTACTGAACACATGCCCTTCGGCACAGCGGACGACGGTGCGCTCCATCGAACCCATCAAGTCCCTTCCCCGACAAGTGGTGGACGAGACAGCCACATTAGGGGATCAACGGGACACCACTCCAGGCGGCACTCCGTCACGGGGCGGTACGCCTCGACTGCGGTATGAGGTACAGTGTCGGAGTCTGCGGTACTGATCTTCGGACCGCTGCGCGGATGTAGTTTAATGGTAGAACATGAGCTTCCCAAGCTTATAGCGCGGGTTCGATTCCCGTCATCCGCTCGTGAACGAAGGCCCTGGTCAGAGACCAGGGCCTTCGTCGTTGTCCGGGGCTCTCCGGGCGTCACGCGTCGGGGCCGGCCGGGAGCGGTCAGAACTCCAGCACCTCACGGTCGAGCGGATAGCGCGCGTGGTGGGGGCCGTCGTACGGCGAGGGCGTGATCGGGAGGACGCCGGTCGGCTGGGTGCCCAGGTTGTCGTCCCAGAGGCGGGGTTCGACCTGCCCGACGACGCGGAACTTCCGGAAGGTGAACGGCGGGCTGTCGGTCGGGAAGAACTCGGGCGTGGTCATCACCTGGAAGTGCAGGTGTGGCGTGGTCGAGTTGCCGCTGTTGCCGATCAGACCGAGGACCTGGCCGGGTTCGACGTGGTCGCCTTCCCGGACCTTGAGCGAGCCGGGCGTCAGGTGGGCGTAGAGCAGGTAGCGGCCGGGCGCGACCTCCACGGTTACGTGGTTGCCGACGGTCTGCTCGATCGGCGGGACCGGCGGCGTAACGGGCGGCGTGTTGTCCGGGATCCCGTCCTGGACCTCCACCACTCTGCCGCCGGCCGCCGCCACGACGGGCTGCCGGTAGCTCAGGTAGCTGGTGAGCCGCGCGGGGTCGCCCTCCCAGGTCTGTCCCTGCTCGCCGACCCGGTACCAGTCGATCGCGAAGCGCTGCGGCACGTAGAAGCGGCCGTTGATCGGGCCGAGGCCGCGCCGGTGGTGGGTGTTGCCGCAGCACGACTCGCTGGAGTACCAGGTGCCGGGACGGACCGGCGCGTCCAGGTTCAGCGGCGCGGTGCGGTCGGTCGGGGTGATCTGGACCGTCTCCTCGAACGGGGAGGAGCCGGAGGCGGTGAGGACGGAACCCGAGAGGTGGTGCTCGAGGACCTTGGGCACCCGCTTACCACGGTCGAGGACCAGGTCGAGCCAGACGACCCACTGCTGGGAGCCCGGGATGACGGTCGGCGTCGGCCCCGGGGGCGCCGGCGTGTACCCGTCCGCACCCGGCAGGGGGTCGCCCACCGGGTTGGCGGCGTCGGCCAGCGCCTGCCCGCTCAGCGAGCCCACCACCCGGTGCGTGCGGGCGTCCCTGACCTCGACCCGGTCCAGCCGCACCCGTGCGCTGCTGGGCAGCGCGTTCGTGGTGAGCAGTTCGTACGAGAGGTGCGTCTTGCCGTCCGTGGCGCGGAACGGCGCCGGTTCGGTCATCACGGCCGCCGTCAACGGCGTGAACTGGGGGCCGGGCGCCGGCGTGGTCGGGCCGGTCCCGTATCCGGGTGCCGTCGAAGCCGTCAGCATGCCGACCGCGAGCACGGCGGCGGCGAGCCCGCGACGTAGCGGGCCGCGGCCGGTGCGGTTGCGAGGGTGGCGCTCTGCCATGGTGCTCTTCCAGTCGTCGGGTCCGGGACCGTGAAGGGCACCGGCACGCCCCACGCCGAGGCGCAGGCCCATGTAATCCGGCCGAGCGGCGCTCCCGGCGGACGGCGCCGGAGTCAGGCGCCGAACTACACCCGTCCAGCCGCACCGGACCGCCGAGCGGGGGCCGGCACGTGCCTCATCCGTGCCCTCCAGAACGGTGAACAGCGGTCACCACGGGTGGGAGCAGAGCCTCCCGGAAGGACCCGCGAAGAGGCTTGTCCGCAGGTCAGAGGCCGTATGGGCGGCCGAAGCAGCGGTGATTCCCAAGCTTTATAGCGCGGGTTCGATTCCCGTCATCCGCTCTTGAGAGAAGGCCCAGGTCGACGACCTGGGCCTTCTTCGTTGTCTGTATCGAGGTTCAGGAACGGCGCCACCGCGGTGGCAGCCACAAGCGTCCTGGGTGGAGGTGTCGTCGCTTCCACCCAGCACAACGAGCACGCGGTCACAGCACCAAGCGTCCGGTTCCGGCGCCGTTGAAGGTGCCGCGCGTGCTCGTCCGCACGGGGTTCACTTCGACAGCGGCGGTGGTCCGGCCGCGGGGCGCCCGGTACTGCGTACGGCCTGGGTCTGGGCCAGTTCGCGCACCGTGGCCATATCGCTGAAGGGGAGCAGCTTCTCGCCGACAATCTGGTGTGGTTCGCTGCCCTTGCCGGCGATCAGGACCGTGTCGTCGGGGCCCGCCGCGGACAGGGCGAAGGCGATCGCCTGGCGGCGGTCGGTGTAGCGCCGGAAGGGGGTTCCGGTCGCCGTGAGGCCGGGGGCGACCTGGTCCAGGATGGCCTCAGGGTCCTCGTTGCGGGGGTTGTCCGAGGTCAGGACACAGAGGTCGGAATGGGTCCCGGCGATCTGGCCCATCTCGGCCCGTTTGGTGGTGTCGCGGTCTCCGCCGCAGCCGAAGACCGTGATCACCCGGCCGCGGGCGAAGCCCCGGATGGTGGCCAGGACCTTGTCCAGGGAGTCCGGCGAGTGGGCGTAGTCCACGATCACCGACGTGCCCGGCGGGGTTCGGAAGCGTTCCATCCGGCCCGGGACGGGCGGCATCCGGTCGAGCGCGTCGACCAGCGGGCCCAGCTCGTGCCCCAGCACGTGGCAGGCTGCCACCGTGGCCAGCGCGTTGGCCACCGAGAACCGGCCGGGGACGGGGATCGAGGCCGGGTAGGCGTGTCCGTCGTGGTGGAGTGCGAACCGCGTACCCGAAGCACTCACCACGAGGTCGGTGGCCCGATAGTCAGCCGGGCGATCCAGGGCGTACGTGGTCACGTCACCCGGCATCATCGACACGATGGACGCGCCCACCGGGTCGTCGGCATTGACCACCGCGCGCCGGCACAGGCCCTGGAAGAGTCGCAGTTTGGCGTCCCGGTAGTCCGCCATCGTCCCGTGGTCGTCCAGATGGTCCTGCGTCAGGTTGGTGAACACCCCGACGTCGATGAACGTACGGTTCACCCGGTGTGTCAGCAGCGCCATCGAGGTTGCCTCCAGCACCACGCCGTCCGCCCCACGGTCGCGCATGCACCCCAGGAGGTACTGCAGGTCGGGGGATTCCGGCGTGGTCAGCACTGATGGCGGCATGGGGATCGGCTCGTCGCCGATCCTGCTTCCGGCGGTGCCGATGACCCCCACCCTGGAGCCCTCGGCGATCCGCAGGACGGACTCGACCATGTACGAGACGGAGGTCTTCCCGTTGGTGCCGGTGATCGCCACCATCTCCATCTGCCGCCCGGGCTCGCCGAAATAGCGGGAGGCGACCACCGCGGCGGCCGTCCGCGCGTCGGGTACCCGGACGGCGCAGGTGCCCGCGGGCCATACCCCGGCCGGCAGGGCGGGTTCGCTGCTGTCGACGAGCACGGCGGCGGCGCCTCGGGCCAAGGCGGGCGAGACGGAGCCCGGGCCGCCCTCCCGGTGTCCGGGTACGGCGATGAAGAGCGAGCCCGGCGTCACCCGGTCGGCGTCGAAGGTGATTCCCGCGGTGATCAACGTCGTGTCCGGATCACCCAGGAGAACGTGGTGTTCCTGCCCGGCCAGCAATGCGCTCAGCTTCACAATGATCCCTTCGAGGGGGCTCGGGCCCGGGCGTGCGGCCGTAGCCAGGCGGCAGTGCCGGCGGCATGCCGGGAAGCTGCTGTGGTGATGTGGAGCGGAGGAGCCGGAGGCGCGATGCGCTAGCCGTGGCCGTGCAGGGCGGTGCGGCGCGTCTTGGGCACTGTGGCGAGGGCCGCGCCGGTCGGGCCGACGACGGTCGGAACCCCGGCGGCCGGGCGCATCTTGTAGGCGGCCTGCTGCAGGCACTGCCTCGAGGAACGTGTGCGACCCATGGGCCGAGTGTACGGCCCGCCCAACGGCCCGAGGACCGCCTCTGCCGGCGCATGAAGGCCACCGGTCCGTCACGGCGGCGGCCGGCCGAAATCCTCCCCAGCCACGCCAGCCAGGTCTTGAGTGCTGCCTCCTCGGTCGGTGGGGGCTCAGCGGCGGGCCAGCTGGTGTTCGCTGTTCGCCCCGGGCTTGTAGGGGAGTTCGTAGTGCCGGAAGACCGCTTCCTCGTGCCCGGCGGGCAGTACGTCGTCCGTACCGATCGAAGGGCACTGCTTCACCAGCGCCTTGTCGTGGGCGAACCTCACACAGCCCGGGCTCACCGTCGGATCGTCGCAGCCCCGCCCCAGGTCAGCGGCCTGGGGCTACGTCGTTGTCCGGATCAAGCAGCACTTACCTGAAGCGTGTTGCGGAAGGGGGTGTCCGGGCAGGGCCGGCTCCGGTGCCGGTCTGGTCATGGGCGAGGGTGAGGTACGGGACAGCCCTGGCTGATCGGACCGGCGAGTCGCGCATGCCGTCGCGCCCCCGATGCCGACGCTGTCAGCGTCGCCGGCGCGAGAGCGGCACGCGTGCGACCGTTTCCACGCAGCCGGGCATTGCTCGTACGAGCCAAAGTGAGGTCTCTCCCCAGGGCATAAGGCAGGAGGCGCACGGCGTCGGCTCATCCAGCCCGCCGAGTACGAGCGAGAAAGGCCCGGAGGGCATCCGCGGGGCGTGCGAGGGCGCATTTGAGGGCCTGGCCCGCTCCTTCTGGGCGCGATCGCGGCCGCGCGGTGGGCGGTCGATGGGTGAGGGCGGCCGTCGGCGCCTCGTGCCCCACCCGTGCCCCTCAGGACGGACAACAGCGGTCTACACGGGTGTCCACGAGCCTGTGGAATGAGTGCCACCAGAGCATGTTCCCGCAGGTCAGAGGCCGGATGATCAGGCGGGCGGCGGTGATTCCCCAGCTTATAGCGCGGGTTCGATTCCCGTCATCCGCTCCATAGCAAAGCCCCAGGTCAGCGATCTGGGGCTTCGTCGTTGTCCAGCCCTTACACAGCCCCCGCCTTCGATCGAGAGGGCACACCTCATAGGGTGAACAGTCGTACAGGCAAACACGCGTGCGACAGTGCGCCGAGCGGGGGCTCAGGATGCGGAACGCCGATCTGGACGTGTCGGAGGACGGCCTCACCAGGCTGGCCAACGACCTCGACGAGATGCAGCGCTATCTGGAACAGCAGACCCGCACCATGGACGGGGTCGTCGACAAGATCGCCGCGGGCTGGCAGGGACCCACCGCCACCGCGTACCGCTCCCTGCACACCGGCGTCGCCGAGGACGCCGTACGCATCCGCCAGGTGATGGTCCTCCTCGAAGCGGCCATGCGCGCCTCGCGCGACGGCTTCACCGAGCAGGAGCTCGACACCCTCGCCCGGATCCGGCGGATGCAGGACGGGGAGGACGTGTCCGCCGCCGCCCGCGCCCTCACCGTGCCCGACCCGGCGCCCGCGCAGGACGCCGGCCAGCCGAAGAGCCGCATTCTGGACGTCTGAACCACGGGGGATCAGCACCATGCCCGACGAAGACCGGATCACCGTCGACTTCGCCACCCTGCAGCGCCTTTCGGGGGACCTGGAGGACATCCTCCGTACCCTCAACGGGAAGCTGGAGACGCTGTACGGGCGCGTCACCAAGGTCGTACTGACCTGGGACGGCGAGGCCCGCGAGGCCTTCATAGACGAACTGGACAAGTGGAGTCGCTCCGCCGACGACCTCAAGGCCGCCCAGGCCTGGCTCCATGAGGTCGTCGTCACGGGGCACCTCAACTACGCAGCGGCCAACAGGTCCGTACTCGAGGGCTGGGGAGGCGGCGCCTGATGGCAGGGCCCTCCACGCCCGCCCAGTCGCCTGGCGGCAACGGCACCATCGACGTCAAGCCCAGCGACCTGTGGGCGGCCTCCGGGCGGGTCGCCGCGCAACAGGACTTCCTGGTGCGGGCCGCCAACAGGCTCATGGAGGAGCTCGGCAAGTACCCCGACGCCGGAGGCGCCGGTACCGAGGCCCAGAGGTTCGCCCAGGCGTACAAGAAGATCGGCGACCGCTGGCTGGAGGTCTGGGGCCGGTCCGTGCTCAGCGTCGGCGGCGTCGCGGTCGGGTTCACCGAGACGGCCAACGCCTACACCAGGGCCGATGCGGCCGCCCACCCCAAGCCGGGGAAGACGGCCGAGCAGCGCCCGCGGCCCGCGGTCATCGACAAGGCCCCCGACTTCGGCCCCATGCCCCTCATCAAGTGGGGCGACGACGACGGCGGCGACGACATCGAGCGGCGCATCATGGAGGGCATCCCCGAGATCGTCCGGGACGTCCTCCAGCCGCTGTGCCGGAACGTGTTCCGGATCGGGCGGGTCGCGGACGTCTTCCCGTACCCCCAGCAGCACTACCTCAACTCCCTGTGCCACAGCTGGATGAACGTCTCCATCGCCGCGACGACGGGCGCGGACCAGCTCACCCAGGCCGTCGGCGCCATCACCAACCCCCAGCAGGCGGAGTGGGAAGCCGCCATGAAGACGTTCTGCAGCGCGCTGTGGGGCGCGACCTCCTGGGGTCGGTCGCGGCACGGCAAGCAGTGGGGCCAGACGGCCAACTCCGGTCCGGGCACGCCCCACACCCCCACCGGCAGCCAGCCGGTCCTGGCCGTACTGAAGGACACGGCCGACGACATCGCCACCATCCTGCGCGAGTACGCCGAGGCGGCCGTCGACCTGAACCGCGACGTCATCGACGAGATCCACCGCGCCATGCTGGAGGCCGCCAAGGAGATCATCGACGACCTCGCCAGGCCCAAGGGCCCCAAGAGCCTCCTCACCGGCGTCACCTCCCTCATCGGCAAGGGCGCCGGCCTGGTCCTCTCGTTCGACGTCAAGACCGTCCTCAACATCAACACGGCGAAGCTCAACCGGATCGTGGACACGTACACCGGCATCCTCGACGGGCTGACCACCCGCATGGAGGCGCTGAAGGGGCCGCTGGACGAGGCGTACCTGAGCGCCCCCAAGTTCGAGGCCGGCGTCGCCCGCGCCCAGGGCTTCGGCATGCGCGCCCTGGAGGAGTTCAAGGAGTCGCAGGTCTGGCTGAAGGTCGACTCGGCCGGCAAGTACGACCTGAACCTCGCCGCCAACGAATACTTCGAGCACGGCCACACCCTCGACAAGCACGTCGGCAAGACGGACGAGCAGCTGACACAGCGCCTGCGCGACCAGCAGACGGCCGGGCCGACCCAGGCCTGGCCGTACGGCAAGCCATACCCCGGCGCCGCCTCATCCTTCCCGAACTACCAGCGGGCGGAGCAGCTGACCGAGTACAACCTCAACCAGAACAAGGCCGCCATCGAGGCGTGGATCAAAGGCCCGCCGCCGCCGGAGGACGGCAAGGTCGAGAAGTTCCTTTCGACCGCGCCGAACGGCGAGACCAGCGGCAGAAGCGTGTTCAAGCAGCCGGTCGACCCGAACGACCCGAAGTCCGGGTACAAAGAGGGCGGAATGGAGGCCAAGGCGTACGACGTGACCGGCATCGACACGCGCATCCGGTACGACAGCAGTCGCAACCCGCCCTTCACGGTCATGACGTCGATGCCCTACAAGCCCTAGCCCTCTGAGGAAGGCTCGCACCTCATGTTCACCGACCGGATCTCCTGGGACGCCGCGGTACGCCACCTGTACAGGGACGCGTACGCATACATCGCCACCGGACCGCGCCGCCACCAGGACTGGACTCTCGATGTCCTCGCGCTGATGGCCCGGGCGGTGCCGGACCCTCGGGAGTGGGCCCGTGTCGATGACGCGGAGAAGGACCCCGAGCGGGAGGCGAACCCGATGTGGCCCTTCGCCGGTCACCCCCCGGAGTACGTCGCGCCGCGCCTCAAGGAGATCGACAGGGACAGTGCCGAGAACCTGCTCCTGGCCCTCACCGAGGCCGGCTGCACCCTGGACAACCTCCGGTACTTCGACGAGTCCGAGGACGAGCTGAGGGCGATGGCGCGCACGATCCTGGCCCGTTACGGCGACAAGGCCACCTATCACACCAACGTCAGCAAGACCGGCAGCGCACCCGGCACCCTCGACTTCACGCTGCAGAGCCTGGGGTACAACCCGCTGAGCGTCCTGATGGAGGACTGCGGCCTCGTCGTCGTGTCGGATACCGAGGTCGGGCTGTTCTGGACGTTCTCCGACTGACGACCCAGCCGCCGACCAGGCGATTTGAGAGGATGCCCCCGTGCTGACCCGTTCCGCTTCCTACTCCGACCGGGAGACCGCCCAGTGGGCGACCCAGCAGGTGGTGACCGCCAACGAGCAGGTCATCCACCGCTGGCTGGCCCAGGGCACCCGGCCCCGGCTCACCATCGAGGCGGCCTGGCCCTCGCGGGAGGAGCCCGTGGGGCGGGTGCAGCTGGAGGGGGACCTGCTGGCCGGCCTCGGGCCGGTCGACGTCCGGGCGGCGCGCGTGGTGCTGCGCCGGGAGGCGTCGAGCCCGTACGGCTTCGTCGTCCACACGACCTTTCCGTTCTACCTGTAGGGGCGTACGCCGATGTCCATGAAGCCCCTCGAACACGACCGCCGGTACGGCGAGTTGGACCAGGTGATGCGCGCGTACCTGGGGCAGCCGGCCGACGACACCCCGGAGCGGCGCAGCCGCGCTCTGGACGCGTACCTCCGGCACACCTGGCACACCCGCCCCGCCGCCATCGCGGAGGCGGAGCGGCAGCTGCGCGAGTACAGCCGCAACCCTCCGGGCCGCATCCGGCGCGACCTGGGCGAGTTCTACGCGATCCCGGACACCGGGATGCCCCAGTCCGAGATCGGCGACTGGCTGATGGTCCTGGCCGACCACCTGAAAAAGAGCATCGAGGAAGGCGACGCCCCGGAACCGTCGTCCCCGCAGACGCACTGGGAGTGGCACGCCCGCTTCCCGGAGACCGCGCAACTGCTCGGCGGCTGGTTCTCCCAGGACATCGTCGACGAGTTCCCCGACCACGACGCCGCCGTCGCCGACTACGCCGCCACCACCCATCCCCAGCTGGTCGCCCGCCTCGTCGGCGAACTCCACGAACTGCTCGCCCTCCCCCTGGACGAAGGCGACTACGCCTTGGCCGCCGTCGAACTCGGCATGGAGGTCGGCCCGCCCGCGCCGTTCTCCTACGGCGCCTGGTTCCAGTCGGTGGCGACGACGCTGTCCGGCGTCTGATCCGAGCCTTGATGGCCGCGCCTCGCTCGTCCGGAGGGAGTCGCGGCCGCCCGGAAGGCCGACCGCGGTTTGTGGGCCGTCGGCTCACTCGTGCCCCGGCCGTGCCCTTCACAGCGGACAGCAGTGGTCGGCACGGATTCCCAGAAGCCTGCGGGATGAGTGCCACCAACGGGTGTTTCCGCAGTTCAGGGGCGCGTCGACCCACCTTCGCGCGTCGGTGATTCCCAAGCTCAGAGCGCGGGTTCGATTCCCGTCATCCGCTCCATAGCAAAGCCCCAGGTCAGCGACCTGGGGCTTGTTCGTTGTCCAGATCTCGCAGTGCCGGATCAGTCACTTCTCCGTCTGCCCCGGACGCGGCGCCCGAGCCGGGCCGGAACCCCCTGACGATCAGCCACCCGGCCAGCCCCAGCTCCCAGGCGAATACCGGGAGCGCGGCGGCCGCCCCCGCCACGGAGAGCTGCGCGTAGGCCCCGAACATCACGGCGACGGCCGAGGCGCAGATCAGCGGTCCGCCGACCAGCCCGAGCACGGCGATGAAGCGCGGTACGAGCCGCGCGCGGTACGCCAGGTACGCGAGCAGGACGGTGTTCAGGCCGAGGGCGATGTTGGGCCCGAGCAGGAACGTCCAGTCGTGCACGGCCACCAGTGCGGCATCGGCGCCGTCCGCCGCCCCCGCGTCCCGCCGCAGGGTGACGAGCGCCAGGACGGCGACGACCCCGAGGGCGATGACGGCCGCCTCCAGCAGCCGCCCGAAGGCGTACCCGAGCGCGAGCCCCTCACCGTGGCGCCGCAGGACGGGGAACAGCGCCGCCCCGGTGCCGGCCACCGCCACCACCAGCACCACCTCGCAGAGCGCCCCGAGCAGTGCCCGCGTGTCGGCGCCCTGCGCGAGCCGGCCGTCCGCCGCGCCCAGCAGGGGGCGGTACAGAACCGCCCCGGCTATCGCGGCGGCCTCGGTCAGTAGGAACAGCGACCCGGCGGCCACCGCGGTTCTCCGGTCCGGACTCATCTAGGCACCCCTCGCTCGGTGTGGTGTACGCCGTACACCTGGCAGTGACCATAGGTGTACGGCGTACACTCGTCAAGGAGAGGCGCTGTCGAGGAGAGAAGGGCCGAAGCGAGATGACCCGGCAGGAAGCCACGCGCGCGCAACGGATCCCCCTGAACAGGGACCGCATCCTGCGCGCCGCCGTCGCGATCGCCGACGTCACCGGCATCGACGCGCTCAGCATGCGCAGGCTCGCGCAGGAGCTGGACGTCGTACCGATGGCCCTCTACAAGCACGTGGCCAACAAGGAGGAGCTGCTCGACGGCATGGCCGACGCCGTCGTCCGCGAGATCGACCCGCCGGCCGCAGGCCCCGACTGGCAGCGCGTGGTCCGCGGGCGGATCCTCTCGGCCCGGCGGGTCCTGCTGCGCCACCCCTGGGCGGTCCGGGTCATCGAGTCGCGGACCGGCCCCACCCCAGCCGTGCTTGCCTACCTGGACTCGATGGCCGGGAGCTTCCGGGACGGCGGCCTCTCCGCCGACCTCACGCACCACGTCATGCACGCGATGGGCAGCCGCCTCCTCGGATTCAGCCAGGAACTGTTCGACACCTCGGGCCCCTCCGGCCCACCGGACCCCGGGCTGGCGGCGCGCTACCCGCACATCGCGGAACTGGCCGCGACGGCCGCACACGACGAGGGCTCCACGGTCGGTGGCGGCTGCGACGACCAGTTCGAGTTCGAATTCGCCCTGGATCTCCTCCTGGACGGCTTCGAAAGCCTCCGCCGCCAGGGCTGGACATCCGCGCGGAAGGCGTAGCGGGTGCGGGGACTGATCCGGCATCGGAGGGAGAGGGAAACCCGGCCCAGCCGGGGCCAGTGGTTGCGCGCGGGCAGCAATGCAGCACGTCGTCGGCTCACCCTGTTCCGGAGTCCCGCACCATTTGCGCACCACTGCGATGGCGACCAGGCCTCGGGCATCCTGGGCAGTTCGGGCCTGCCCCGTGCGGCGCCGCCCTGCGGCGGCGGTGCGTCAGCTCTGTGCGGTGTCGTCGCCCGTCTGCCCGACGCCCTCAGTCGCGCCCGTCTTCTCGCGCATCTTGCGCACCAACTCCGCCTTCCGGTCGGCGGCACTCTGGCGGTCGAGGTTGCGGTGCGGACCGTTGTTCTGGCGTTCGGCGCGGGACAGCTTCTTGCGCTGGCCGCCGCCCTGACCCACGGGGTTGTTGATGTTCTTGCTGTCGGTCACGGGTTCTCCCGGTAATAGAGGTGAGTGATCTACGGATTCATCGGTGGGCGACGGGCGGCGACGTCGAAGGACGTCAGCAGGGGCCCATCACGCGCTCACTCGTAAATCGGCGTCTGGAAGAACATGACAACGACGTTACCCGGTCCCGTCGACCCCGCACACCAGTGCTTTCGCCGTCCCGGCGTCGGCCGGGGGCAGCACCACCCCGCAGCAAGACCGCAGGCCGGAAGCCGTCCAGACCCTTGGGGCTCGGGTGCCGTTGGCGCTCTCTGATGTCGAGACGCACATCGAGCGTCCACGTCACCTCCACCGCTCCGGCGTCGAGGTCGACGTCGGAGCAGCGCGGTTCGGCCGGTTCCTCCGGCCGCGTGGAGGCGAAGGCTCCGAATGTTGCTCTCAGGGGCCGGCCGCGCCCCTCACGTGCCATGAAACCGGTCGTTTCGGTGCCGACGCCGTCTTCCGTACCTCCTCCGGCCTGGCCCGGACCTCGGACTGATTGCTGAAGGGCGACCTGCCGGCCGGGCGTGGCCCGTCGACGTCCGCGCGGCGCGCGTACCCGGGGCAGCCGGTCGACGGCAGTCCGGGCGAGCGCGGGCTGAGGCCGAGGCCGGGCCGAATCAGGAAGCGGTGCACGCCTCGGCGATCGACACGCTGTTCTCGTAGAGGTGGTGCCGGGTGATCCGGCCCTCCTCGACGGTGAGGCGCAGCGCGAAGGGGCCCTCG
This sequence comes from Streptomyces sp. NPDC003035, assembly GCF_042888285.1. Lineage (NCBI taxonomy): Bacteria > Bacillati > Actinomycetota > Actinomycetes > Kitasatosporales > Streptomycetaceae > Streptomyces > Streptomyces sp. NPDC003035. The sequence continues at coordinate 271,136 of NZ_JBIAPJ010000004.1, forward strand.
AAGGACTTTCCCGTCGCGCGTACGGTCCCGGAGAGGTGGCCCATCAGGACGGCGTCGGTGCCGTCGACCAGGAACGTGTCGATGGAGGCCTGTGCGTCCTCGGCCACCGTGTGTTCGGACAGCTCCGTGAACTGGGCGGCGCATTCCGTTCCGGTGGAGCGCGGCCGGATCCAAGGGACGGCGGGGTTCTCGGCGAGCAGCCAGTCGACGTCGTCCGCGAAGAGCGCGACGAGCCGCTCGACGTCCCCGGCCATTCGGGCGGCGAGGAACTCCTGGACGACGCGACGGGTGGTGTCGGCGGAATTCGCGGTCATGGGTGCGCTCCTCGGGCCTGTGGTCTTCGGGGATCTCGCTGATGTGCACCACACTGCCGCGGCAGGCGAGTGCGGTCGATGACGTCAGAGGTAAGGGAGGCCCTGGAGGAGCGCCCTGCGCGTGTGCGGCGCCGGCCCGTCGGCGATCGTCGACCTCGTGGAACGAGTGGAACGACACGGAGGGGCCGGGGTCCGTAGACCTTCCGCCTCCCTCACCTCCCCTCGATCGGGTGAAAACATCCTCTGCCGCACGTATGCGTTCGGACGGCGGCCCACGGATATGACGAGACGGCGGAGGTGAGAGGTGTGGCCCATGCCATGGAGGGCGCGTCGATGAGTCGGGCCGCGGAGCGCGTCGCCTGGGGACCGGACACGCCCTTGCCTCGGGTCACGGCGATCGAGACGGCCGTACCGCTGCATCGGTATCGCCAGGAAGAGATCATGGCCGCACTGGGGCGCGCCACGCTGATGGAGTCCCGGACGAGGACGCTGATACGGCGCAAGATCCAGGCCAACGCCGGGGTCGCCACGCGGCACTTCGCCCTGCCGTTGGAGGACCTCGTGGAGCTCGACGACTTCACCGAGACCAACCGCCTGTGGCGCGAAGCCGCTCTCGAGCTCGGGGAGCGCGCGCTGACCGATGCCCTGCGGACGGCCGGGGTGCAGCCGGGGGAGGTCGACGCGGTGATCAGCACCACCGTGACGGGCCTGGCCGTGCCGTCACTGGAGGCCCGGCTGGCCCACCGGCTGGGGCTACGGCCCGACGTCACGCGCATTCCTCTCTTCGGGAACGGCTGCGCCGGAGGAGCCGCCGGACTCGCCCGGCTGAACGACTACCTGCGCGCCCACCCGGACCACGTGGCCGTCCTGCTCGCGGTGGAACTGTGCTCGCTGGCGTACCAGACGCAGGACACGTCGATGGCGAACATCGTCGCCGGCAGCCTCTTCGGTGACGGTGCGGCCGCGGTCGTGGCCGTCGGCGGGCAGCGGTGCGCAGAGCCAGTGGGCCCCGACCTCATGGGCCCCGAACTCGTGGACTCCCGCAGTTGGCTGGTCCCCGACAGCGAGGAAGTCCTCGGCTGGGAGATCGGATCCCACGGTTTCCGGATCCTCCTCGCTCCCGAGGTGCCCGCCCTCACCGAGGAGCACCTGCCCAAGGCCGTCCACGACATCCTCGGCGCGTACGGGCTGCTGCCCGACCAGGTCGGGAGCTGGATCGTCCACGGCGGTGGTCCCAAGGTCCTCGCCGCTGTCGAGCGGGCCTTCGACCTGCCGCCCGCGGCTCTGGAGCCCACGCGTCGCTCCCTGGCGGAGCGGGGCAACCTCTCGTCCGTATCCGTCCTGGACGTGCTGCACACGACGATGAAGACGCCACCGGAGGCCGGTACACCGGGGCTCGTCGCGGCCATGGGTCCCGGGTTCGCCATCGAACTGGCCCTGATCCGCTGGTGATCCGCCGACGTCCCGCCCCCTCCGCCTTCCGACCGCACTGATGTGACAGGAGTGCCAGCGTGATGGTTCTGGGTTCCGAGCAGCTGCCCACCGGGCTGCTGGTCCTGATCGCCGTGATCACCGTCGAGCGCGGCTTCGAACTCGTGGTGGCACGGCGGCACGCGCGCTGGGCGTCCGCCAACGGCGGGGTGGAGTACGGCCGTCGGCACTACCCGGTCATGGTCGTCCTCCACGCCGGCCTGCTCGTCGGCATCCTCGCCGAGGTCGCGGCCGCCGACCGCCGGTTCGTACCGGCGATCGGCTGGGCGGCGCTGGCGGTCACCGCCCTGTGCCAGGCGGCCCGGTGGTGGTGCGTACGGTCCCTCGGCCCGCGCTGGAACACCCGCGTCATCGTCGTCCCGGGCATGCCCCTGGAGACCCGTGGCCCCTACCGCCGGCTCCGCCACCCGAACTACGTCATCGTCGTGACCGAGGGCATCGCCCTGCCCCTGGTCCACAACGCCTGGCTGACCGCCCTCCTCTTCACCGCGGCGAACGCGGCGCTCCTGACCGTACGGCTGCGCGTGGAGAACAAGGCGTTGCAGCTGGCGGCGTAGTGTCCACCCGCCCTCACAGCGCGGGTGAGTGCGGTGAGTGCGCGAGAACGGGCGCATCCTGGGGCGGGGCGCTCGTTGCTCCGGGTATGAAGAAGATCATCATGCTCGCCGCCCTGCCGCTCGCGATCGTCGGCATGGCGGCCCCGGCGCAGTCCGACGACGACAGCGACTGCGGCAACGGCAACGTGATCGACCACGCCCTGGGAGGCTGAGAAGCCGCCGGTGGCCCCCGCAAGACAGCGCGGCGGGGGCCGCCGCCGCGTCCGCTCCCGACGGGAGGGCGCTTCAGTCGTAGAGGAGGGACGCGGACGAGGTGGTCGCGCCCTGGCGGCCGGGTGTGGTGTACGCGAAGTTGAGCACCGTGCGCCGGAGCCCCGGCCGCGTGAGCGGGGAGACGCGGTGGGCGGTGCGGTCGCTCCGCAGGAGGTAACCGTCGCCGGGCCGGTGGTGCGCGCGCCGGGCGCCGGGTGCGTCGAGGGCGTCGAGGTCTCCGCGGCCGGGATGGAACTCCAGCAGTCCCCCGTCGGCGGCGTGCGGCGGGGCCTCCAGGAAGAGGACGAGGGCGAGCGGGTAGTCGTCGGTGTGCGCGCCGTGGGTGTCTCCGGGGCGGTGCAGCACGTTCAGGACGTGCCGTTCGACGGGGTCGTGCACGGCGACGACCGTCTCGCCCAGCAGGGAGGAGAGCAGCCGCGTCAGTTCCCGGTCCGCGTAGAGACGCGCGATGACCGGTGAGGCGTCGGCGATGCGGTGTCCGCCGAGCGTGGTCATGTGCCGGGGGCTGTCCGCCATGCAGGACATGCGGAAGTCACGCCGTACCGCATCGGCCTCCAGCCGGCGCGCTTCCGCTCCGAGCGCCGTCAGCCCGGCGGGGCTGACGAGCTGGGGCAGGGCGACATACCCGTCTTCGGAGAACCGCCGGCGCAGCGACTCCCGGCGCGAGAACGAGGGCAACGACAACACGGACGAATGCATCCCTCGTGCCCGCGCGGGACAAACCCACCTCGCGCGGCGGAGCAGGCGTGGACGTAGACCTCAGTCCGAGGACGAGGTGACTGCCCACTCCGGGCTGTACGGCCCGTAGGAAGGGCTCTCCCGGTCGTCGTCCTCGCCCCCTGCCTGCGGGGTGTCGGTGAGCCAGTACCGGTCCGTGTCGCTGTCGGTTCCCCAGAGACCCTCGAAGCCGTGCGGGCCGGTGATACGGGTGCGGGCGCGCGGCGCCCAGTCGTCGCCCTTCGCCTTCCACAGCTGGAACCTCACCGGCCGGCCGAAGTCCGCCGGCACAGTAATGGTGTACGTGTCCTCGCCGCCCGCCTCGAAGTCGTTGTGACCGGGGGTGTCGAGGACCGTCCACGGGGACGTGCGGCCCTGCGCGTCCGTCAGACGGCCCTGCACATCGCTGTCCGTACCGGCGCCGTCCACGTCGGAGGTCTCGATGGTGAACCGGTAGCTCGTCGTCCGCGTCCCGGTCCCCTCCGGTGCCTCCGGTGCCGCCGCCGCGCTCGGTGCGGCATCACGCGCGTCCGCGCTCTCCGTACGGGGAGCGGTCCGCTCGGAACCGTCCTGCGCCGTCCCCGCCCTTTCCCGGTCGTCGCCCTCCCGGCCGGAGACGAGTCCGCCGACGAACAGACCCGCGCCCGCGCAGGCCAGCAGCACGGCGCCGGCGACCACCGCGCGGGACGGAGCCCGTCGCGGTCGGGCGGAGCGCGGGACGGGCGGGTGTCCGTCGTCGATCCGGGGCAGGGGCCTGGTCGACGACACCTCGTCGGGCAGAGCGGCGGACCCCTCCGCCGCCGGGTGGGGAAAGCGCGGGATGACCTCGGTGGCCTCCGGGTCGCTCCCCCGCGACCCCTGCCCCTGCCCCTGCCCCTGGCCGGTCCCGAACCGGTACTCCATCGCCGAACCCCCACACCCGGATCACGTCAAAACGCCGGGGAGCGTAACCGACGGTCACACCGCTCTGATCCTCGTGACCACCCCTCGGACGCCGACCCTCCGCAGCCAGTCGGGGCGAGAGCCCGAGGCCCTGCTCCCAAAAACCGCCGTACGGGTGAATCCGAAATCTGCGCCGGCGAGGTGAGGATTTAAAAGGCCGCGCGGTGAGGGTTTTTACCGCACAAAAAGAGCTGGGATATACAACCGGTCTCGGCCGCTCGGGCATGCTAGTCTCGATCTCAGTTGCAGTTGTGGTTCCCGAAACTTCAAGTGCCTCCATCCGACCCCAGGGTCGCTGGGAGTGCTTTTTTTCATCTCCGGTCTCTTTCCGGCGGGGTAATCATCTCGGCGACACGGCATCCGCGCAGTGCGGGTACCGATGTGCCCCAAAGGAGATATGACATGGCTACTGGCACCGTGAAGTGGTTCAACGCGGAAAAGGGCTTCGGCTTCATCGAGCAGGACGGTGGCGGCCCCGATGTGTTCGCCCACTACTCGAACATCGCCGCCCAGGGCTTCCGTGAGCTGCAGGAAGGCCAGAAGGTGAACTTCGACATCGCGCAGGGCCAGAAGGGCCCGACGGCGGAGAACATCGTTCCCGCCTGACGCTGACGCGTAGTACGCAGCTGGGGTCCGCATCCTTCGGGGTGCGGACCCCAGCTGCATGTGCTTTTCCGCAGCACTTCCACCGCAGGCGGATTCCGCAGGTGGAATCCGGAGGTGTGCATCCGCAGGATTCGTGCCCTGGGGGGCGGAGGTGAATCCGTTTTCGTACGGACTCCATTCGCCCGTCCCGCCATTCTGCGAAGAGAGCATGAGGGCCCGACCGGTGCGCACCGGTCGGGCCCTCCTCGCGTGTTCTTCGACTCAGTGGTCGGAGTAGCTGAAGTCTCCCACCGTCCAGGCGTTGACGTCCTCGATCGATACGCGGTACATCCCACCCGTCTCCGGGATCCCCACCGTGCCCTGGATGATCCGGGCGACGTGGAAGTGCAGATGCGTGGGTGGGCCGTCCTGCCCGGCCGGCTTGTTGAAGGCGTCGGCGAACTCGGCCAGCTGGGCCGAGTCCGTCAGGACCTCCGTGACGCGCTGGCGCCACACCGCTTCGGGGGCCAAACGCCCCGTGATGACAGCCCCGCCCGTGATCACGGTCAGGGACATCTGATTGCTCTGCCCGGACTCGACCTTGGCGGCGATGTCAACGAGCAACTCGTCAGGCTTCGACATGAAAGCCGATTCTATTCGCCAGGGCGTCCGCCCGTCACGGGCGTGGGTGGGGCAGGCCGGGACCGCCCTGCGATGGTACGGATCCGGGTCGTACCGCTCGGCCGGGGACCGGCCGTCGTGCCCCTGTGCGCTGTGTCGCGCGTCGCCAGAGCTGAGGCAGGAAGGTGTAGAAGCGGTCCGGGAGGAACACGGCGTCCGCGATGATCATGGCGCCGGAGAAGAGGGGGAGCCCCATGAGGACGGCGATACCGATGTGCATGCCGAGCAGCACGGTCAGAACGGGGTACTTGAGCCTGCCGAAGAGCACGAACGGGAAGGCGACCTGCAGGAGCACCGTCACGTAGCCGGCGATCGCGATCACCATCGGGTACCCGACCACGAGGTGGGAGAGCGCTGGCCAGGGCTGGAACAGTTCGAGGTTCAAGGCGTAGTGGAGAGCGGTGCCGCCGCCCCACGTGGTGCCCTGGATCTTGTACAGGCCGGCTGATCCGTACAGGAAGCAGACCTGTACGGCGATGAGGAAGAGGCCGCAGTTGTGCAGCACCGTGGTCAGGGTGGTGCGGGCATCCCGGAGTTGCTGTGCGGCGAAGCTCCTCACCGGCTCCTGCGCGCTGCCCGCACGAGCGGTCCTGAGCCGGGCCCGGCGTGCGTCCAGGGACCAACGCCTACCGCACGCGGTGAGGACGAGGTAGAGGGACATCAGCAGGACCAGGTTGTCGCCTCCGTCCGTCACGAAGATCGCCCGGGCATGGAACGAGGTCACCACGACGGCGAAGAGAAGGGACAGGACGCGGGTCCGCCAGCCCAGCATGAACAGCGCGGACGTGATGACGGCCAGCACGTAGCAGAGCTCGAAGTAGGCACGGCTGTCGGACAGGACCAGGATGCTGTACCAGCCCGTCTGGTCGAAGAGCTGCTGCGCCAGCGCGGGCGTCCAGGGCGCGTGGGGGCCCCAGATCTCGTCACGGTGCGGGAACTCGCGGAGCAGAAAGACCAGATAGAGCAGCCCGTAGCCGATGCGCAGGACCGAGGCGGCGTACAGGGACACCGGCCGACCGGTGAGAAGCGTCCACAGGGCGCTGATCCGGTCCAGGAGCCATCGGCGGGCGGCGCCGGAGAGTGACGTCTCCCGACCCTCGGCCCGGTCGGATGAGGCCGCCGTGGAGGGGAGCTGGGGGGTCTGCTCATTTCCCATGGGGGGTCACCTTCCACCAGGGCAGGAGCCGGTTCTCTGTGGGCACCGGCGGGCGGTTCTCGGCGCGCGCGGCGGGCGCGGCCACGGGCAGGGTGATGACCCGCAGCTGAACGAAGTCGAATGTGCCGCCGTCGTTCTGTGCGGCGACACGGTCCGCGGCGATGTTCCTCAGATACTTCTGCAGCATCACGGCCCGGTCCGAGCGCGCCGTGTCGCTTCCTCCGTGTGCCTCCACATAGGAGCTCCAGGCACGGCGCAAAAGGTTCTGGGACGTATGGCTCGGAAATACGTTGTGCTCGACCGCGGAATTATCGACGGCGGTCAGGTCGAACCAGGGGCTCACGCGAACCGATCCGTCGGATTCCGTGTGCGCGGTCCTCGCCAGGACTTGCCGGTTGAACGATTCGGGGTCCGGCGCGAAGAGCCGCCAATTCTGTTCGAAGAGGGGGTACACCCACCCGTTGACATGGGGGTTGTAGCGCTGTGACACCGGGTTGGAGGGGGCCACGTGAAGGAACACCATGACGACGTGGACCAGGGTCGTCACCAGACACACGACGACAGCGGTGTACAGCCCTGCCTTCAGGGCGAGGGCGCCTCGGGGCCGACTGCCCGACATGACCGTTCCGTCATCCCGAGGCGGGGCGGCCGTACCGGAATCGCGCTGCTGAAGTTCCTCCACGGCTGCTGAGTCCATCCCGCTCGACACCGCCCACCCTGTCTTTCTCGTCCGTGCTGCTCGCGCCGGGGATCTCCGCGGCTCTCACCGACGGCGCGCGGCGGAGTCGGTGAGGATTCCGCCGCGCGCCGTCATCTGATGAACGGGCTTCGTGCAGCCCGCTACCTAGCCCTCGTGGCCTACATGACCCTCATGGTCGGCGGGCTTGTCGGCGTAGCCGTAGTGCCCATCGGGCTTCTCGCCGTGGCCGTCGTGGCCACCGGGCTTCTCGCCGTGGCCGTCGTGGCCACCCTGGTCGTGACCCGGCTTACCGGGTCCCTCGTCGTGCCCATGGCCCGGACCGCCGTGATCCGGCTTGCCGTGATCCGGCTTGCCGTGATCCGGCTTGCCGTGGTCCGGCTTGCCGGGCTGGCCGCCGATCCCGCCGCCCACGATCCCCCCAGTGGTGGGCCCGGCGATGACGTTCCCCGACGTCCCCCCGGTCACGAGGCCGACATCCGGAAGGCCGCCTCCGATCAGTCCCACGGTCGTGCCCGTGGTCACGCCGGTGGTCAGGCCGAGCGTCGTACCGGAGGTCGTGCCGGAGGTCGCACCAGTGGTGGTCGTGCCCGTCGTCACGCCGACCGTCGCCCCGGTGGTCGTTCCGGTCGTGGCTCCAGCGATCGCCCCGGTCGTCGTGCCGGTCGTCGTTCCACCGGTGGCGCAGCCACCGAGGAAGATCTTGTTGCTGTCCATCGTCACCTCGCCGTTACGGGCGAGCGCCCGGCCCTCGATGTTCGTCCCCGTTCGCAAGAAGATCGAGGTCAGAGCCATGATGGTGCCCACGAAGGTGGTGTTGGTGTTGAGCTCCGCCGAACTCCCGACCTGCCAGAACACGTTGCACGGCGAAGCGCCGTTCGTGAGGAGGATCCGGCTGGAGGTTGCCGTCGTCAGGGCCGTGGGAATCTGGAACACCCAGACCGCGCTGGGGTTTCCTCCGGCGTTCAGCACCAGGTCGCCGGTGAGTCCGACACTGCCGGCGGGGTCCCTCCTGTAGACGCCCGGAATCAGCTCTGTGGGGCCGGACGTCCCCGTGCCGATTGCCGCCGGAAGGTCGAAGTCCTCGGCCTGGCCGGCCGCGTTGTTGTACGCCTCGATCAGATCGCTCTTGGCCTGGAGGGCCGCAGCGTCCGCAGCGTGCACCTCCCCGAGCACGCGGCCGGGCGGGAATCCCGTGATGGCCCCGTTCGGGTGCGTCCCGAGGTCGTGGTCGATCACCGTGGGGCCGGTGTTGGTGACCCCTTGACCTGCCAGCACGGAGTAGCTGGCCGTTGTGGCCAGAGGCACGGGTGTCGCAATGGCCAGTGCCTGCGTCGGCGTTACGGCGACCATCACAGCGGCAACCGTTGCGGCGAGGGTCGAGGCGAGCCCGCCGGACAAAACGCGGCGCTGAGCCGCTTGACTCATTTTCAGCTTCATCAAGAGGTCAATTTCCTGTGGGGGCCGTGGCGTACCGGGCCCTACCGATCACCCGGGAAGCCTTGTGGTTGTCAGCCGCATATTACGCAGGAATTTTTACGCACCAACACTGAGCAGGAGCGAAAAAGGGGGGATTAATATAAACACATGTGCAGACGTGGAGCGGGATGAATATATTCGAACTCGCATCGTCGATCGTCCGACGTATCCCCCGGATAGGCGGAGTTCGATGCGCTCATCTGAATCAGCACCGCACATGTGCGCAATAAATCCGCCCCCGCGCACACCGAGCCGTACCGCCGACAAGGTGATTTCACGAACGCGGCAGGACGGGCGTGGCAATCGGGGGCGAACGGGCGGCGATCACGGCATGGGCGTGCGACCCGGCCGGCAGGACGACACCGTGGCCGGGCCCGCGCGTCGGGGTCGTGGGCAAGAGCTGCCGTCTCGGCCTCCATCCTCTCCCCGATCGCCGACGTCGACGCCTCCCGGGCGTTCCTCTGCACCCACCTCGGCTACCAGGTGGCCATGACCGACGACGGCTTCGCCTCTCTGACCCGCGAGGACGTCACCGTCGACATCGTCCTGCTCCGCAAGGGCACCGAGGCACCTGTTCCAGATGGCCGAGGCCAACGGGATCGTCGTCCAGCTCGTCGAATGGGCCGTGAAGCGGGACTGGATGCCGCCGAGGCCGGGCCGATCTCAGCCCGCGGCCTTCTTGACGAGTGCGGCGACCAGTTCCTCGTCGGCGGGGGTCAGCCGCGTCAGGGCGAAGGCGGTCGGCCACATCGTGCCCTCGTCGAGGCGCGCCTGGTCGTTGAAGCCGAGCGTGGCGTACCTCGCCTTGAACTTCTGGGCGCTCTGGAAGAAGCAGACGACCTTGCCGTCCCGGGCGTACGCGGGCATCCCGTACCAGAGCTTCGGCGTGAGGTCCGGCGCGCAGTCCTTGACGATGGCGTGGATGCGCTCACCGAGGACGCGGTCCTCGTCGGGCATCTCGGCGATCTTCGCGAGCACCTCGCCCTCCGTGTCCGCCTTGGTCGCGCGCGAGCCGCGGCGCGCGGACGCCTTCAGCTCCTTGGCGCGCTCCTTCATGGCGTCCCGCTCTTCGGCCGTGAATCCGTCGTAGCCGCTCTTGTCGGACGCTTTGGTGTCGCTCATCGCTGATTTCCCCTCGTGCAATGTTCAGGGCTTGATCGGGACCACTTCAGACTAGGTTTCCGGCCCGGCGGCCGCTTCTCCGAAACTGATCGGATGCCGTCCCCTGGAGGGAGGGGCCCTGTCGGTCGTCGGACGTGGGGCCGGGCCCGGGTCATGCCGGTTGCGGCTCGGCGACCGGTTCGGCCGCCGGTCCCGGCGCCTGGTGGGGCACGTGCGGCGGTACCCCCCGATAGACGCTGGGCGGCATGCCGACCAGGTCGGTGAAGCGCGTACGGAAGGCACTCGGCGACGAGCAGCCGACCGCGGCGGAGACCTCGGCGTCGCTGAGCTCGCCAAGGTGCAGGAGCACCGTCGCCCGCTGCATGCGACGCGCCATCAGGTAGGCGTACGGCGAGGCGCCGTACGCGAGCCGGAACTGGCGGCTGAGGTGCCCGGCCGCCATGCCCGCGCCGCGGGCGAGGGCCTCGACGTCCAGCGGCCGCGCGTACTCCCGGTCGATCCGGTCACGGACACGGCGCAGTCGTGCGAAGTCGGTCAGGCGCTGCGCCGCGATCAGCGCGCGCGCCCACGCGGGGTGACACATCGGAGGACCCCTCTCTTCTCAGCGAAGCTCCTGGATGCGGATGAGGTTGCCCGCGGGATCGCGGAAGGCGCAGTCACGGATGCCGTACGGCTGCTCGGTCGGCTCCTGCACGACCTCGGCGTCGGCGGCCTGGACCTTCTCGAACGTCCCGTCGAGGTCCGGGGTGGCCAGCAGGATCCAGCCGTACGTTCCCTTGGCCATCATCTCGGCGATGGTGCGGCGCTCGTCCTCGGTGATCCCGGGGTCGACGGCCGGCGGCGCCAGCAGGATGGACGTGCCGGGCTGACCGACGGGGCCGACCGTGATCCAGCGCATCTTGCCCTGGCCGACGTCGTTGCGGACCTCGAAGCCGAGGGCGTCGCGGAAGAAGGCGAGGGACGCGTCCGGGTCGTCGTGAGGAAGGGCGGTGGTGTGAATGCTGATGTCCATGACCGCGACGCTAACGGCCGCACCCCCATGGGTGCTTCTCGATTCCTGATCGGTCTGGCGGCCGCCCGCGGAGACGGAGAGGCGCAGGAGCACGGACCGATGTGGAAGGCTTTCCGCACCGGAGCGAGAATCAGCGGCCGTGGCCGCTCCCAGAAACGGACACCGTGCCCATGACCGACGAGAACGGTGACCGGAACGGCCACGCGACCGAGGTACGGGAACGGTGGAACCGGCCGGAGAACGCCGCCGTCCTCGCCGGAATCCGTGACGCGCTGACCGGTGGTGGAGACTGGCGCGGCATGGTGCGTACGTGGACCCGGCCGTGGGGCATCGACCACGATCTGGCCGGCGTCCCGTTGGTCGGGGCAGAACTCACGGGCGCGGATCTGACGGGTGTTCATCTCGGCTACGCCGACCTCCGCGGTTGCGACCTGAGCGGCTGTCACCTCACGGACGCGTCGCTGACGGGCGCGGACCTGAACGGGGCGATCCTGGTGAACGCGACGCTGACCCGGGTGAACGGCGGCCTCTGCGACCTCACCGGCGCCGACCTCTCCGGCGCCCGCGCCGACGACGCCGTGCTCTCGCGCGCCCGCCTGGCCGGCGCCACCCTGCGGGGTGCGTCCCTGCGAGGCGCGAGGCTCGTCGGTGCCGACCTGACGCACGCGGATCTCACGGACGCGGATCTGTCGGACGCCGTGCTGATCGCGGCCAGGACCGAGGGCACGATCCTGACCGGCGCCCGCCTGGACGGCGTGCACCATGGCTCCCTGAGGCCATGAACACCGCCCTGGGGCCTGAGCCGGCTGGAGCCCGGGCTGGAACCAGGGCTGGAGCCCGGGCTGGAGCCCGGGCTGGAGCTCGGGCTGGAACCAGGGTTGCCGCCGGTGCCGGAGGGCACCGGCGGCGGAGGCCCTCCGGTCAGGCGTACTGGCCGACCCGGTAATCACCCGCGGGCTGCTGCGTGATCACGTTCCCGCGGTTGAAGGCGTTCATGACGGCGATCAGGGTCACCAGGGCGGCGAGTTGGTCCTCGTCGTAGTGCTTGGCGGCGTCGGCCCACGCCTCGTCCGTGACGCCGCCTGCCGCGTCCGCGATGCGGGTGCCCTGCTCGGCCAGCTCCAGCGCGGCGCGCTCCGCGTCGGTGAAGACCTTCGCCTCGCGCCAGGCCGCGACCAGGTGGAGGCGCTGCGCGGTCTCCCCGGCCGCGGTGGCCTCCTTGGTGTGGATGTCGATGCATCCGGCGCAGCCGTTGATCTGGCTGACGCGGAGCATCACCAGTTCGCGCGTCGCGGCCGGCAGCGTCGACTCCCCGAGCGCCTTGCCCGCGGCGACGAGGTGCTTGAGGGCCTGGGCAGCGACGGGGCTGGCCATGATGTTCAACCGAGCTTCCATGGTGCACTCCTGTGTCGTCGTCGGTGATGACACCTCTTGGACAGTGCGGCTCGGCGGGCTGTGACAGGACGGTTGTGTGACGTACGTCTCCCAGGTCGCACCGGAGCGCGGAGCTAGGCCAGGTTCTTGTAGAAGAAGCTGCAGTCCTGGAGGACGCCGGCGGGGTCGGCGGCGTACGCGGGGACCGTGCCGAAGCGGGTCCAGCCTGTCGTGGCGTAGAGGCGGTCGGCCGCGCTGTCGGCCTCCGTGTCGAGCAACAGCAGGGTGACGCCCGCCTCTTGGGCGGCCTGTTCGGCCGTGGACAGCAGACGGCGGGCCAGGCCGCGGCCCCGGGCCGTGCGGTGGACCATCAGCTTGACGATCTCGGCGCGGTGGCGGCCGTTGGCCCTGGGTTCCAGGGCCAGGCTCACGGTGCCGACGATGCCGTCGGGGGTCTCGGCGGCCCAGACCCTCAGCGTGCCGACGTCGACCGCGGGCTGCCGGCTCTCCCACCAGGCGGCCGCCTCCTGGTGGTCGAAGGGCTGGAGGAAGCCCAGCGACGCGCCGTCCGCGACGGCGTCGACCAGGACGTCGGCCAGGCCCTTGACCGCGGCGCCGAATCCTTCGGGGGAGAGGTGCGTGATGGTGGGCATGTCCTGGTTCCTCAGTGCCTCGGTCGCTCGGTCGCTCGGTTGCTCGGTTGCTCGGTTGCTCGGTCGCTCGGTAAGTCGGTTAGTCGGTCGCTCGGTTAGCAGGTTGCTCAGGGCGGGTCGCCGTACGGGACGGTCAGGGCAGGACGGTCAGGGCAGGACGATCAGCAGCGCGTAGCGGACGGGGTCCGGTCCCGGGCAGCGGAACCGGGAGCGCCCCCAGAGCCGGAACCGCAGACAGTCCCCCGCCCCCAGTTCGTGCGTGCGGCCGCCCTCGGTCACTTCGAGGGCGCCCTCCAGGACCCAGATGTGCTGCTCCATGCCGTCGACCGGAGGATCGTCGTACGCGATGTCCGCCCCCGGGCGCAGCAGGCCCTCGACGACCTCGCCGCGCAGTCCCGGATGCGGGGGCGACACCGAGCGCCGGGTGAACCCCACGGACTCGTCGCGCCACACCGCCTGCCGTTCGGCGCGCATCACCAGCGGCGGCTCGGACTCCACCTCCGCGAGGAGCTGGGACATCGTCCGTCCGTACACCGCGCACAGCTTGCCCAGCAGGACCGCCGTCGGGCTCAGCTCCACGCGCTCCAGGCGGGACAGCGTCGACCGGCTCACGCCCGTACGGCCCGCGAGCCCCTCCAGCGACCAGCCGCGCTCGGTCCGCAGTTCGGCGAGGCGGCTCGCCAGGCGGGCGTCGAGCTCGTGAGGCTCGGATTCTGACGTTGTTCCCATACCTGAGAAGATATCTCAGATATGGGATGTCTTTCTACGGTGCCAGTCGGCTGAACGCCACCTCGAAGTGCTCGACCGACACCACCCGCTGCCCCTCCCGCTGCGCCGACTCGTCCCGTACCTGCGCCGCCCGTTGCTCGCTGGCCGTCATCGACGCCTCGTCCTCCCACAGGGTCAGCGACCTCGCCTTCCCTGTCGCCCGGTCGACGAGGTAGTACGCGCCCCGGAACCCCGGAAGCGTCTCCACCTGCCGGACGATGGCCTCCGACTTGGCGGCCAGATCGCCCTCCGCCGGAACCGGTGACCCCTGGTACGTGCTCAGCCTCGCGAACATCGACGGACGTCCTTTCCTCCGCGGACAGGCAGCTCAGCACCAGCCTGCGTCGGCGGACGGCACCCCGCATGCCGGGGAGTCCGCGAGGACGTACCCGGTGGGGCGCGGGCCGTGGACCCCTGTCGTACGGTCGCCGGCCGCGCGATCATGGGGCCATGAACGGGTCCATGGTCACGAAGCCGCGCTGCGCCGTCCTCGACGACTACCAGGGCGTCGCCCTCTCGTCCGCCGACTGGAGCCCGCTCGCCGGCCGGGTCGACGTACGGGTGCTGCGCGAGCATCTGACCGACCGGGACGCGCTCGTCGCCGCGATCGAGGACTGCGAGATCGTCGTCGTGATGCGGGAGCGGACGCCGATGGACGCGCAGGTGCTGAAGCGGCTGCCGCGGCTGCGGCTGATCGTCACGTCCGGGATGCGCAACGCGTCGATCGACCTGGCCGCGGCGGCCGGGTTCGGGATCACGGTCTGCGGTACGGCCAGCAGTTCCGAGCCGCCCGCCGAACTGACCTGGGCGCTGATCCTGGGCCTCGCCCGGCACGTGCGGACCGAGGCGCAGGCGCTGCGCGAGGGCGGGCCCTGGCAGTCGACCGTCGGGACGGACCTGGCCGGGCGGACGCTGGGCCTCGTGGGCCTCGGCAAGATCGGCGGCCGGGTCGCCCGTGTCGGCCTCGCCTTCGGCATGGACGTCCTCGCCTGGAGCCCGAACCTGACGGAGGCGCGGGCCGCGGAGCACGGGGTCGCCCTCGCGCCCGGAAAGCGGGAGCTGATGGAGCGCAGTGACATCGTCTCGCTGCACATGGTGCTGTCCGACCGCACCCGAGGGCTGATCGGAGAGGCCGAACTCGGGGCGATGCGCCCGTCCGCGTACCTGGTGAACACGTCCCGCGCGGACCTGGTCGACGGCGAGGCGCTGCTGCGGGCGCTGCGCGAGGGCCGGATCGCGGGCGCCGGCCTCGACGTCTTCGCCACCGAACCGCTCGCTCCCGAGGACCCACTGCGCTCCTTGCCGAACGTCCTGGCGCTGCCGCACCTGGGGTACGTGACGGAGGGCAACTACGGCCGCTACTTCGGACAGGCGGTCGAGAACATCGAGGCGTTCCTGGCGGGCTCGCCGGTACGGACGCTGGGCTGACGCCCTGGGGTGGTTCCCTGGGCGGCCCCCGGCTGCCGCCCTGGGATGGTTCCCTGGGCGGCCCCCGGCTGTCCTCGGGCCGGCCTCGGGGGGTGCCCTCAGGGGTGGTTCCCTGGGCGGCCGCAGGCTGGCGCCTGGGGTGGCGCCGTGGCTGCCTCCGGGCGCGATCTGGGGCAACGTTTCTGGGCCCAGCGCTGCCGCCTTGGGCTGACCCGCGGGGCCGCCGCCGCGGGTGACCCGCGGGACCGGCCCCGGGCCCGGCGCCGCCCCTTGTCGGCCGCCAAGGAGCCCCTCAGGCCGCCCGGGATGCGGCTCCTCGCCGTCGACTGTTGACTGGGCAAAACGCGTACACAAGGGGATATTTCATGCGTCGTCGGCCTGTCACGACCGTCACCTTCGCCGCCCTCACCACCGCCCTGGTAACCGCCCTGGTCACCGGCTGCGGCGGCGACCCCGAGCCCGACCCCCTCCGCGACCAGCAGTGGGGGCTGGACGCGCTGAAGCTCCCCGCCGCGTGGGACTCCTCCAAGGGCGGGGACACCGTCATCGCCGTCGTGGACACCGGCGTGGACCTCGACCACCCCGACCTGAAGGGCCGACTGGTCGACGGATACGACTTCGTCGACAACGACGACGAACCCAAGGACCTCAACGGCCACGGCACCCACGTCTCCGGCATCGCCGCCGCTCACACCGACAACGGCGTCGGGGTGGCGGGCGGCGCCCCGGGCGCGAAGATCATGCCCGTCCGGGTCCTCGGCGCCGACGGCAGCGGCAGTGACGCGGACATCACCAAGGGCATCGTCTGGGCCGCCGAGCACGGCGCCGACGTCATCAACCTCTCCCTCGGCGAATCCGGCCTGATGGCCCGACTGCTCAAAGGCGGCGTCCTCAACCAGGCCATCTCCGCCGCCGACGCCAGGGGCGCGGTGGTGATCGCGGCGGCCGGCAACGACGCGACCGCCCTGCAGCCGTACAAGCTCGACACCCCGGTCCTGGTCGTCAACGCCGCCGACCGCGACGGGCAGCCCGCCTCCTTCACCAACTTCGGCGCGCAGAACGCCGTGAGCGCGCCCGGCGTCGGCATCCTGTCCACCCTCCCGACGTACACGACGAGGGAGACCCTGAAGAACACCTCGGGGTACGGACAGCTGGACGGTACGTCGATGGCCTCGCCGTACGTCTCCGCCGTGGCCGCGCTCCTGCACCAGCAAGGCCTCGACCCGGCGGCGATCACGAAGGCGATCCGCGACACGGCGACCAACCCCGACAAGCTCGCCAAGCTGGGGCTCGGGAACGTGGACGCGGCGGCCGCCGTGAGCGCGGCGAAGGAGAACCAGTAAACGGGGACGAGAACGGGGACAAGTGACGACCGGGCGGCCCTGTGGGACGGTGGACGTATGCCGGTACCCGTGATCCTCGACTGCGATCCCGGTCACGACGACGCCTTCAACATCCTGCTGGCCGCCGCGCATCCGGCCGTCGACCTGCTGGCCATCACCACCGTGGCGGGCAATCAGACGGTGGAGAAGACCACCCTCAACGCCCGCCGTGTCTGCTCCGTCGCCGGGATCCGCGACGTACCGATCGCGGCGGGCCGGGACCGCCCCCTGCACGGCGCGCCGCTGGTCGCCGAGAACATCCACGGCGGATCCGGCCTCGACGGGCCCGGCTTCGGCGACTCCGAGCCGGACGTCCCGCAGGATCCGCGCGACGCCCTCACCCTGATCCGGGACACCCTGCTCACGCAGCCCGCGCCCGTGACCCTCGTCCCGACGGGACCCCTGACCAACATCGCGACGCTGCTGCTCGCCCATCCGGAGCTGACCCGCCGGATCGAGCGGATCGTGCTGATGGGCGGGTCGACCGCGCGCGGGAACACGACCCCGGCCGCGGAGTTCAACATCCTGTGCGACCCGGAGGCGGCGGACATCGTCTTCAGCAGCGGGCTGCCGGTCACGATGTTCGGGCTCAACGCGACCCACCAGGTCCGGGCGACCCCGGACGTGATCTCCCGTATCGAAGCGCTCGGCACCCCGCTCGCCAGGCTCTGCACCGAGCTGCTGACCTACTTCGCCGGCACCTACCGCGAGGTCTTCGGCTTCGAGGCGCCGCCGCT
Organism: Streptomyces sp. NPDC003035; assembly: GCF_042888285.1. Classification (NCBI taxonomy): domain Bacteria; kingdom Bacillati; phylum Actinomycetota; class Actinomycetes; order Kitasatosporales; family Streptomycetaceae; genus Streptomyces; species Streptomyces sp. NPDC003035. Next base: position 288,504 of record NZ_JBIAPJ010000004.1, read on the forward strand.
GCACGACCCGCTGACCGTGGCGCATCTGATCGACCCGTCGCTGATCAGCCTGGTGCGGGCGGCGGTGGCCGTCGAGCTGACGGGTACGTACACGCGGGGCGCGACGGTCGTGGACCTGGACGGCGTGACGGGCCGCCCGGCCACCGTGGAGGTGGGGATGGAGGTCGACGTACCCCGCTTCTGGGACCTGATCGTCGAGGCGGTACGGGTCCTGGGCGAGCGCGCCTGACCCTGGGCCGGCGCGCCTGACGCTTGGCGCGGCACCGGGGCCTGCCGTCCCGCGCCGGCCCGGCGCTATTCCGCCGCGCAGTCGTGGGCGCTCCCGTCCACGCTGACCCGGTCCAACAGCGCGCGCAGCATGGCCTGTTCGGCCTCCGACAGATCGGCGAAGAGCTCGCGCTCCGCCGCGCTCACCGCCGCGTCGACCCGCTCGAGCGCGTCCGCGCCGGCCTGGGTGATCTCCACGATGTGCCGACGGCGGTCGGCCGGATCGCGGCGCCGCTCCGCGAGCCCCGAACTTTCCAACTCATTGAGGATCGCGACGAGTTGGCTCGGATCGACCTCCATCACGGCGGACAGCTCGCGCTGACTCATCGCTCCGGGGGCGAGCTGCATCAGGGTCATCGCGTGACGCGGATGCAGCCCGGCGACGCCGAGCGCGGCCCGGATGCGCGCACCGGTGAGCTCGCCGCGGAAGGAGAGGAGAAAGCCGAGGCTGTCGGACGGTGAAGCTGCCATACCACTCACCGTAACAGCGACTCCATTGTGGAACGAGTGGGATCGTTGATACCGTTCAATGATTAGTCCCTGAATATAGTTGGAGCGTCACCATGTTCATCGCCTACGCCGTCGTCGCCGCGATCCTCGCCCTGGCGATCTCCGCCTCCGCCTTCCTGACCCTCACGCGCAACGCCGACGTCATCGAGAGCATGACCAAGCTCGGCGTCCCGGGCCCCTGGCTCCCTTGGCTGGGCACCGCGAAGGCGGCGGGTGCGGTGGGCCTCCTCGCGGGACTGGTGGTGGCACCGCTCGGCACGGCCGCGGCGGTCGGGGTGGCGCTCTACTTCGCCGGAGCGGTGGTCACGCACATACGGGCCAAGGACTACGCGATGGCGCCGGCGGTGGTGCTGACGCTGGTCGCGGTGGCCGCCGCCGTGCTGCGGATCACCTCCGCGTGAGGCGGCGGAAAAACAACGAGACGCAACGTCTTGCGGGCCGAGGCGAGCCTCCGGGAGACCGGGGACCTCGACGGGTACGCGGCGGCCCGGACGGCGACCGCAGGGTCGAGACGACCCTGCGGCAGCTCGGCGAGCGCGCGCCGACGAACCGCCTGTCCCCGGGCCTGGTGGAGGAAGTGGAGGCAGCGCTCGCCCGCTACCAGGGCACGGGGATCTCGACACCCCGGGTGACGTTCCGATCCGCACACGCGTGCGGCCGGGATCGTCACCCGGGTGCCGGGGCCGTACAGCGCCGAGGTCAGCCCTCGGAGCCGTCGTCCTCCAGGTCGCCCTCCGACTCCAGGAACACCTGGCGCAGCGCCGCCAGGGTCTGCGGGTCCGGCTTCTCCCACATGCCGCGGGACTCGGCCTCCAGGAGGCGCTCCGCGATGCCGTGCAGGGCCCAGGGGTTGGCCTCCTTCAGGAAGGCCTGGTTCTCCGGGTCCAGGACGTACGTCTCCGTCAGCTTGTCGTACATCCAGTCGGCGACCACGCCGGTCGTCGCGTCGTAGCCGAAGAGGTAGTCGACCGTCGCCGCGAGCTCGAACGCGCCCTTGTAGCCGTGGCGGCGCATCGCCTCGATCCACTTCGGGTTCACCACCCGCGCGCGGAAGACCCTCGACGTCTCCTCGACCAGCGTCCGGGTGCGGACCGTCTCCGGGCGGGTCGAGTCGCCGATGTACGCCTCCGGGGCCGTGCCCGTCAGCGCGCGGACGGTCGCCACCATGCCGCCGTGGTACTGGAAGTAGTCGTCGGAGTCGGCGATGTCGTGCTCACGCGTGTCCGTGTTCTTCGCGGCGACGGCGATCCGCTTGTACGCCGTCTCCATCTCGGAGCGCGCCGGACGGCCTTCGAGCCCGCGGCCGTACGCGTACCCGCCCCACACCGTGTACACCTCGGCGAGGTCCGCGTCCGTGCGCCAGTCGCGCGAGTCGATCAGCTGCAGGATGCCCGCGCCGTACGTGCCCGGACGCGAGCCGAAGATACGGGTGGTGGCCCGCCGCTCGTCGCCGTGCTCGGCCAGGTCGGCCTGCGCGTGAGCGCGTACGTAGTTCTCCGCGGCCGGCTCGTCCAGGGACGCCGCCAGCCGTACGGCATCGTCCAGGAGACCGATGACGTGCGGGAACGCGTCCCGGAAGAAGCCCGAGATGCGCAGCGTGACGTCGATGCGCGGGCGGCCCAGCTCCGCCAGGGGGATCGCCTCCAGGCCGTTCACCCGGCGCGAGGCGTCGTCCCAGGTGGGGCGGATGCCCAGCAGGGCCAGCGCCTCGGCGACGTCGTCGCCCGCCGTGCGCATCGCGCTCGTGCCCCACAGGGACAGGCCCACGGAGGTCGGCCACTCGCCGTTGTCGGAGCGGTAGCGCTCCAGGAGGGAGTCGGCGAGCGCCTGGCCGGTCTCCCACGCGAGGCGGGAGGGCACGGCCTTGGGGTCGACGGAGTAGAAGTTCCGGCCGGTCGGCAGCACGTTGACCAGACCGCGCAGCGGCGAGCCGGACGGTCCGGCCGGCACGAACCCGCCGTCCAACGCGTGGACGGCGTGGGTGAGTTCGTCGGTCGTCGCGGCCAGGCGGGGCACGACCTGCTCACCGGCGAAACGGAGCACGGCGGCGACATCCGGGCCGTGGGCCTCGGCGACCGTCGGGACCGCGTCCACGGACCAGTCCGCGGCCTCCATCGCCTCGACCAGCTCGCGCGCCGTCGCCTCCGCCTCGTCGGCGGTCGTACGGGTCGCGGCCGACTCGTCCAGGCCCAGCGCCTCGCGCAGACCCGGCAGGGCCTGCGTACCTCCCCAGATCTGCCGGGCGCGCAGGATCGACAGGACCAGGTTGACCCGGGCCTCGCCGGTCGGCGCCCCGCCCAGCACGTGCAGACCGTCCCTGATCTGCGCGTCCTTGACCTCGCAGAGCCAGCCGTCGACGTGCAGCAGGAAGTCGTCGAAGCCGTCGTCCTCGGGACGGTCCTCGAGCCCCAGGTCGTGGTCGAGCTTCGCGGCCTGGATCAGCGTCCAGATCTGCGCGCGGATCGCGGGCAGCTTGGACGGGTCCATGGAGGAGATCTGCGCGTACTCGTCGAGCAGCTGCTCCAGGCGCGCGATGTCGCCGTAGGAGTCGGCCCGCGCCATCGGCGGCACCAGGTGGTCGACGAGCGTCGCGTGTACGCGCCGCTTGGCCTGGGTGCCCTCGCCCGGGTCGTTGACCAGGAAGGGGTAGATCAGCGGGATGTCGCCGAGCGCCGCGTCCGGGCCGCACGCGGCGGACAGGCCCGCGTTCTTGCCCGGCAGCCACTCCAGGTTGCCGTGCTTGCCGAGGTGGACCATGGCGTCCGCCCCGAAGCCGCCGTCCTCGGCGCGCGCCGCGATCCAGCGGTAGGCGGCCAGGTAGTGGTGGGAGGGCGGGAGATCGGGGTCGTGATAGATCGCGATCGGGTTCTCACCGAAGCCGCGCGGGGGCTGGATGAGGATCAGCAGGTTCCCGCGGCGCAGCGCGGCGAGGACGATGTCACCCTCGGGATTCCGCGACCGGTCGAGGAACATCTCGCCGGGCGGCGGGCCCCAGTGCTCCTCGACGTGCGTCCGCAGTTCCTCCGGCAGGGTCGCGTACCAGCGCTTGTAGTCGGCGGCCGGGATACGGACCGGGTTGCGGGCGAGCTGCTCCTCGGTCAGCCAGTCCTGGTCGTGGCCGCCGGCCTCGATCAGGGCGTAGATCAGCTCGTCACCGTCGCCGGAGACCAGGCCGGGGATCTCGTCCTCGGGCCCGAAGTCGTACCCCTCCTCCCGAAGACGGCGCAGCAGGGCCACCGCCGACGCGGGGGTGTCGAGGCCGACCGCGTTGCCGATCCGGGAGTGCTTGGTCGGGTACGCGGAGAGGACGAGCGCGAGCTTCTTCTCGGCGTTCGGGATGTGCCGCAGACGGGCGTGGCGCACGGCGATCCCGGCGACGCGGGCGGCACGCTCGGTGTCGGCGACGTACGCCGGGAGGCCGTCCTCGTCGATCTCCTTGAAGGAGAACGGGACGGTGATGAGCCGGCCGTCGAACTCGGGGACAGCGACCTGGCTCGCGGCGTCCAGCGGGGAGAGACCCTCGTCGTTCTCCTCCCAGGCCGCGCGCGAGCCGGTGAGGCAGAGCGCCTGCAGGATCGGTACGTCGAGGGCGGCGAGCGCGCCCGCGTCCCAGGCCTCCTCGTCGCCGCCCGCCTGCGCCTCGGCGGGCTTGGTGCCGCCGGCCGCGAGGACGGTGGTGATGATCGCGTCGGCGGACCTCAGCGTCTCCAGCAGCTCCGGCTCGGGGGCGCGCAAGGAGGCGACGTACAGGGGCAGGGCGCGGGCACCGGCGTCCTCGATCGCCTCGCAGAGGGAGTCGACGAAGGCGGTGTTCCCGCTCATGTGGTGGGCGCGGTAGTAGAGCACGGCGACCGTCGGGCCGTCGGTCCGCCGCGGCTCGCGCTCCAGCGGGCCCCAGGTCGGCGCGGCGGCCGGGGCCTCGAAGCCGTGCCCGGTGAGCAGCACGGTGTCGGAGAGGAAGCGCGCCAGCTGCTCCAGGTTGGCCGGGCCGCCGTGCGCGAGGTAGGCGTGGGCCTCGGTGGCGACACCGATGGGGACGGTGGAGGCCTCCATGAGCTGGGCGTCGGGAGCCTGTTCGCCGGAGAGCACGACCAGCGGCCTGCCGGTGGCGCGCAACGCGTCCAGGCCGTCCTCCCAGGCCCTCAGACCGCCGAGGAGGCGTACGAGGACGAGGTCGGCGCCGTCCAGGAGCGCGGGCAGCTCGTCGAGGCCGAGGCGGGAGGGGTTGGCGAACCGGTACGCGACCGGACCGCCGGCCGCGCGGGCGCTGAGCAGGTCGGTGTCGGAGTGCGACAGCAACAGAATTCGCATGCGAGCGCAGGCCTTCCTCGGGGTTGTCCGCGCCCCGGGTGGTCGTGTGGACGGCGGGAGTTCCTGACTCACCGGGACGCGGGTGCGACCTGGCTCACAGTGGCGGGACCGCGCCGGATTCTCACCGGGCTTCCTCCCCGGGGCCCTGGGACCCCATGCCGTTCTGCATAGTAGATCCTGCCCCCGCCGGACTGGGGGGTTGGCCGGATCACACCCGGTGGTCACGCGGATTCACGTGGGTATGCTCGCCGCCATGCCGCCCACCCCACCCACCACGCCCAACCCGGGCGAACCCCTCATACGGGACCGCGGTGACGCCTGCCCCGGGGCGCTCCGGCTGCACGCCGCCGACGACGGGCGTCTGGCCCGACTGCGCCTGCCCGCAGGCTTGTTGACTGCAGGTCAGGTCGGGGTCCTGGCCACCGCGGCGGAGGTGCTGGGCGACGGGCGGGTCAGTGTCACCTCGCGGGGGAACGTGGAGCTGCGGGGCCTCGGAGAGGGCTGCGGCACCGAGCTCGCGGAGTTGCTGGCGCCGGCCGGTCTCCTGCCGTCCCCGACCCACGAACGCGTCCGGAACGTGGTGGCCTCGCCGACCGCGGGGCTGGACGGACTCGGCGGCGGTGACGTGCAGTTGTGGGCGCGCGAGCTGGACGCGCTGCTGTGCGCGCGGGAGGGGACGGCGGCCCTTTCCGGCCGTTTCCTCTTCGTCCTGGACGACGGCCGGGGGGACGTGGCCGGACTCGGCGGAGATGTGACCTTGATCGCAGCGGGGGCCTGGGCGGCCGGCGACGAGGGTACGGCCGGATCCCGGGCCTCGGACGGATCGGCCGACCGGGCGGCCCCGGCGTCCAGGGGAGGTGTGGGCGCGCAGCACCCCGGCGCACGGGGCGCGGACAGCCCCGGCGAAGGCACGCCAGGCACGGACGGCCCCGGCGAAGGTGCGCCAGGCGCAGACGGCCCCGGCGCGCGGGGCGCGGACAGCCCCGGCGAAGACGGCCCCCGCGCGCCAGGCGCGGACGGCCCCCGACGCCCCGACGCGCACCTCCGCGTCGGCGCCCAGGTTTTCCGGGTCGCTGCTACCGACGCGCCCCGCGCCGCCGTCGCCGCCGCGGAGGCGTTCCTGGTCGCCGCCCATGGCGCGGGGAACGGTGCCTGGCGGGTGCGTGAGCTGCCCGAGGGGCACGAGCCGGATCTGGTGGGGGCGCTCGCCCGGGCCGGGATCGCGGCGGAGCCCGTACCCCCGACGGAACCCCCGCACGGAGAACCCCCCGCACCCGGGGTGCTCGGCGAGACCGCCCTCCACGTCCTCGCGCCCCTCGGCCGGCTGACGGCCGAACAGCTGCGCGCCCTGGCCGCCACGGGCGGCGAGGTGCGGCTCACCCCCTGGCGGGGGGCCGTCGTCACGGGCTTCCCGGACCGCACGGCCGCCGCGCGACGGCTGCGCGCCCTCGACGCGTACGGCCTGATCACCGACCCCGACTCCCCCTGGGCCGGCGTCGGCGCCTGCACCGGGCGTCCCGGCTGTGCCAAGTCCCTCGCCGACGTCCGCGCCGACGCGACACCCGGTCGCGCCTCCGGTCTCCCCGTCCACTTCTCCGGGTGCGCCCGCCGCTGCGGCCACCCCCAGGGCCCGCACGGCACCTGGGTCGACGTCGTCGCCACCGGCGAGGGCGCCTACCTGGTCGACGGCGTCCCCACCTCCCGTACAAGCCTCACCGAAGCAGTCGCAACGGCCCGCACCACCGCCCGCACAACGAGATGAGCGAGAACGACACGATGTTCGCCTACGAGAAGGACGGCGCGGAGATCTACCGCCAGTCCTTTGCCACGATCCGCGCCGAGGCGGACCTCGCGGATCTGCCCGCCGATGTCGCCCAGGTCGCGGTACGGATGATCCACGCCTGCGGCATGACCGACCTCGTACGCGATATCGCCTACTCGCCGCAGGTCGTCTCCCGCGCCCGCGCCGCCCTGCGCGCCGGGGCCCCGATCCTCTGCGACGCGCAGATGGTCGCGAGCGGTGTCACCCGCAAGCGGCTGCCCGCCGACAACGAGGTGATCTGCACGCTCTCCGACCCGTCCGTGCCCGGCCTCGCCGCCGAGCTCGGCACCACCCGCAGCGCGGCCGCCCTCGAACTCTGGCGCGACCGCCTCGAAGGCTCCGTCGTCGCCATCGGCAACGCCCCCACCGCGCTCTTCCACCTCCTGGAGATGATCGCCAAGGGCGCGCCCCGCCCTGCGGCCGTCCTCGGCATACCGGTCGGCTTCATCGGCGCCGCCGAGTCCAAGGACGCCCTCGCCCTCGCCGGTCAGGAACTGGGCCTCGACTACCTCGTCGTACGGGGCCGGCGCGGCGGCAGCGCGATGACGGCCGGCGCGATCAACGCGATCGCTCACGAAGCGGAGATCCAGCAGTGACCGGAAAGCTGTACGGGGTCGGCCTCGGGCCCGGCGATCCGAACCTGATGACCGTGGCGGCCGTCAAGGCGATCGCCTCGGCCGACGTCGTCGCGTACCACTCGGCCCGCCACGGCCGGTCCATCGCGCGCTCCATCGCGGCGGAGCACCTCCGTGAGGACCACATCGAGGAGCGGCTGATGTACCCGCTCACGGTGGAGACCACCGATCATCCCGGCGGCTACCGGGGCGCGCTCGACGACTTCTACGAGGAGGCGGCGGCCCGCCTCGCCGCCCACCTGGACGCCGGTCGCACGGTCGCCGTGCTCGCCGAGGGCGACCCGCTCTTCTACGGCTCGTACCAGCACATGCACAAGCGGCTCGCGCACCGCTACGACACCACCGTCATCCCCGGTGTCACCTCGGTCAGCGCGGCGGCCGCCCGGCTCGGCGAGCCGCTGTGCGAGGCGGAGGAGGTCCTGACGATCATTCCCGGCACGCTGCCGGAGGACGAGCTGACGGCCCGCCTCGCGGGCACCGACTCGGCGGTCGTGATGAAGCTGGGCCGGACGTTCCCGACCGTGCGGCGTGCCCTGGAGCGGGCGGGCCGCCTGGAGGACGCGCGGTACGTGGAGCGGGCGTTCATGGCGGGCGAGCGGACGGAGACCCTGTCCGAGGTGGACCCGGAGACGGTCCCGTACTTCTCGGTGGCCGTGCTGCCCTCCCGTATCGACGCCGTTCCCGCCGTACGGGAGCGGGGCGAGGTCGTCGTCGTCGGCACCGGCCCGGCGGGTGCGCCCTGGCTGACACCGGAGTCGCGCGGCGCGCTGATCAACGCCGACGACCTGGTCGGCTACACCACGTACCTCGACCGGGTCCCGGTGCTGCGGCCCGGCCAGCGCCGGCACGGCTCGGACAACAAGGTCGAGTCCGAGCGCGCCGAGTTCGCCCTCGACCTGGCCCGGCGCGGACACCGGGTCGCGGTCGTCTCGGGCGGCGACCCCGGTGTCTTCGCCATGGCGACGGCGGTCCTGGAGGTCGCGAGCGAGCCCGCGTACGCGGACGTTCCGGTACGGGTCCTGCCGGGGGTGACCGCGGCGAACGCGGCGGCGGCCGCGGCGGGCGCCCCGCTCGGCCACGACTACGCGACGATCTCGCTCTCCGACCGCCTCAAGCCCTGGGACGTCATCGCCGGACGCCTGCGCGCGGCGGCGGAGGCGGACCTGGTCCTCGCGCTCTACAACCCGGGCTCGAAATCCCGTACCCACCAGGTGGCGGCGGCCCGCGACCTGCTGCTCGAACTGCGCTCGCCCGAGACGCCGGTGGTGGTGGCGCGGGACGTGGGCGGCCCGGAGCAGTCGGTGCGGGTGGTGACGCTCAAGACACTGGAGCCGAGCGAGGTCGACATGCGCACCCTGCTGCTGATCGGCTCGTCGCAGACCCGGGCGGCGGAACGCGCCGACGGCCGGACGATCACCTGGACGCCGAGGCGGTACCCGGAGGCGTAGGCCGCCGGCCGCGGATGGGCCGTCATGGAGCCTCCAAGAGCGGGGCGGCCCCAGCCGCTTCCCCTGAAGAGTGGGGGTGAACGGCTGGGGCCGGTCATGGGTCACCGACGGTCATGGCGAGCAGTTCGGGGGTTCCTCCTCATCGTCATGCAGAGCCCTGGCCGTCAATTCGGCCCACACGAACTTGCCCGGCCCCTTCCTGGCGGTCACCCCCCACCGTTCCGTCAGCACGTCGACGACGGGGAGCCCCCACCCGCCGGTCGCGTCCTCGCCGCTCATCGCCATCAGCGGCCGCACCTCCGAAGCATCGTGCACCTCGATCCGAAGGCCGTCAGACATGGGGATGTAACGGGTCTCGATCTCCCGACCCGGCACACGCCCATGCCGTACCGCGTTGGTCAGCAGCTCCGAGAGGACGAGTGATGCGGCATCCTCGATGCAGCCCAGGCCCCACCCCGCCAATGCTGCACGCAACGCCGCACGCGCGTGACCGACAGAGCGGGCCGTCTGCCGCCAGCGCCGTACGACCGTCACCGGCTGGCTCATCCCGTCACCACCACCCCGTGGATGAGGCGCGGGCCCACGTCGACACCATGCAGGGCAAGCCACAGGGCCCTCCTCCGTTGCCGCTGCGACCGGCGCTTGTCCCGTTCCTCTTGCGCAGTCACGTAGGGGCGTACAAGCCGACTGTCCTCCCCGCGCAGCGGGGTACACCGTCGCGACACAGCGACGTTGGCGGGCGGCCTCGGTCGGGGGGAGGCGGCTCGCTGATGGGTGAGCCTGCGGCGCCCCGTCGGAGGGAGTAACAGCCGGAGCATCGGCTCCAGAAGTCGATGGATAGAGTTCATCGTGTTGACGCTCCTTAGCAGCGTTGACCACGCCCCCGGACGTTCGCCGCGTCGCGGGGGTCTTTTCATGGGCCGACACTAGATCACCTGTAAAAGCCTGTAAAGACCTGTCAAGAGGCGTGCTGTGTCGTCGGCCGGATACCGTCGACCCATGGAGTACGGGCCGGATGACCAAGTGGAGCGCGACGCGCCCGCCGCGCCGTTTCAGCAGCTCGCGGGAATCCTGCGCGCACGCGTAAAGCGGGGCGATTGGAAACCCAACCGGGCCATGCCGAGCGAGAACGCCCTCGCCGACGAGTACCGACTGTCACGCCCCACCGTCCGCCGCGCGATCGCCGTGCTCGCTGAGGAAGGGCTCGTGTACGCGGTGTCGGGACGCGGTACGTACGTGGCCGAGCAGGAGCCGGAAGCGCCCACGCCGAGCGGATGAGAGACCTGTCCGTCCACCATGGGGCACCGTGACTGCTGTCGACTCACGGCTGTGCCCCGTGCAGCGTTGTCCGTCGTGATGGTGGATGCCCGGCGGCTTTGCCACTGTTGTCCCTGCGCATGGCGGTCATGCCGAGTTCGGCCAGGCGGGGGACGAAGGCGACATCAAGTTGCTCGACCGGGTGGAGCAGGCCCCGCTCACACGTCTCCGCCAACCACACCGTGAAGTCAGCCGCCGGGTAGGCGGGGTTGACGCCGATCTCACCCTTGGGGAGGAAGCCGTTGAACGGCGTCGCGATCCCCTTCTCGTTCCAATAGCTCCACGTCTGCAGGGCCTTTGCCTGCTCGAAGGCGAGGTAGAGCTGTGGGTAGCGGTCCAGGATCCGCATCTCACGGAAGATTGCCTGTCCCAGCAGGGACGGCGCTGCCTCGGTGAGCGCGTCGAAGTCCGCTTCGCGAAAGCTGAAGGCGATCGCGTCCTGATGAGGGTCGAGCGCGAGCGCGGCGAACAGGTGCGCCAGACGGTCCCGGGCGTAGATCGCCGCGCCCGGCGCCAGTCGGGGCTCGATGTCGGCGACAAGCTCGTACAGACGGGCGTGCCCAGGGTGGAAGCGCGACAGGTCGAACAGCTTGTCCATGCCGGTGACCGCGGAGAACGCCAACTTCTTGTATAGGCGGTTGTTCATTTCGCCGGCCTGGGCGTACATCCTGGTTTCCCGCGCGGCGGAGTGAAGCATCAGGTACTCGGAGAGCACTTCGAAGTACAGGTAGCCCAGGAACGGCATCTGCGGCACCGCGGCGGCAAGCCGATCGACGAACGCCTCCGGCAGCGTCCGCCTCCCCGTGGCGTTGGCCAAGGCAAGGTCCAGGAACGGGGCAGCGGTGCGAATCCGCTGGAGCACGGTGTGCCTCAGCCGTGCGTCTTCGGCCTGGGTGAGGAAGCTGTGGTGGTGCAGGTAGGTCCGTAGGTGGACGCGGCCCAGGCGCAGATAGTCGATGCCCTTGGCCGGTAGCGGAGCGGCTGGGGTGATCTCGATGACCAACGTGCGGGTGTGCGGCTTGGTCTCCAGCAGGTAGGCGCCGAGGTTGTGCGGGCGCAGGCCGCCGGCCTCGGGGGTGAGCGGCGCACAGTACAGCGCTGCGAGGAGGCAGCCGGAGGAGGCGTAGAGCTGGCCGCTGGCCCGGATGGCGTCCAGTGCCGTCGTCGTGTGCATCAGGTGGATGGCCCGGCCGCCGACCAGCGTCTGCGTCATGGTGTTCTCCGTCAGCAGCCAGCCCTGGGGGGTGTCGTGCCGCAGGCGGCGGCGCCAGTCGGCTTCGCTCTCGGCGAGAGAGGCGGGCACCGGTCGGGTGGCGGCGCTGGTGTAGTCGGTGTGGGCGTCGTCGAGTTCGGTGTCCACGGGAGGGTCCCCTACTGGCTGCGGGTGAGCATCTGACGGGCGGTGACAAGTGCGTCGGTTTGGGTGGCGCCGTCGAGGCGGGCCCGCTCACTGCGTACGACGAGGGCGAACGCGGTCGCCGGGAGCCAGCCGGGCAGCGGGATGCGCAGGCGGGAGGTGTCCGGCCACCACCGCCTGAGCGGCAAGCGGTAGCGGTCCAGGCAGTCGGCTGCTTTGAGCACGTCCACCAGGTGCGGAGAAGCTCGGTAGGCACGCCGCTGTGGGCCGGTGAACGTGTCGTACGACACGTCGTGCAGGGCGATCGCCGTCGCCGCCCGGTGCAGCGCGGCCAGCGACACCTGCCGGCCGAGGGCACCGGTGACCACGTCGGAATTGCACAGGAACCAGGCGGCGGCGCGCCGTCCGTGGCCGGGATCTCCTCGGTCGTCGCAGCGCCGACAGTCGTGGACCGCCCCGGCGGCGCACACTGCCGCGACGTCCTCGCCATCAAGCCCGTACTCCTCGGCGAGGAGCGCGGCGATCAGGCTGACGCGGGCGTTGTGGCGGATGCCGTGGTTGGAGTCGGCCAGGGACGGGAGGGCGAACCAGGATGCCGGTGGTACGAGCATCCGTCCTTCGCGTGGGAGGCTGGGCGCGGCGTCGAAGTTCGCCGGCCGGTTGCTCTCAATCCACTTCAGCGTTACGTGGTCCATCGGCTGGTGGGCGGGCAGGCGGCGCTCCTGGGCGAGTTCTCGCAGGCTGGCGCTCGGTTGCGGGGTTCGTTCGGACATGGCTTCCTTCAACACACGACAGAGGGTGCGGCGGGCGTGAAGCTGGGTGTGGCGATCCTGACCATGGGCACACGGCCCAAGGAGCTGGCGGATCTACTGGCATCCGTCGAGCGGCAGACGGTCCCGGCCGCGCGGACCGTCGTGGTCGCCAACGGGTGCGGGCTGCCGGAGCTGCCACCGTGGGTTGAGACCGTGCAGCTGGCGGAGAACCTGGGGGTGACGGGCGGCCGCAACGCGGCCTTGGAGCAGCTGCGGGACATGGACCTGGTGCTGGACCTGGACGACGACGGCCTGCTCGTCGCGGACGACGTCTTCGCCACGATCGCCGCACTGTACGAGGCGGACGACAAGCTCGGGATCGTCGGTTTTCGCATCGCGGACGAGACTGGGCTCACCCAGCGCCGCCACGTGCCCAGGCTGCGGACCGGGGATCCGATGCGCGGCGGTCTGGTGACCGGGTTCCTCGGAGGCGCGCACGTGCTGTCCACGAAGATGCTGGCTCAGGTCGGCGACTGGCCGGAGGCGTTCTTCTTCGCGCACGAGGAGACCGACATGGCCTGGCGGGCGATCGACGCCGGCTGGCGTGTGCGCTATGAGCCGCGGTTGCTGCTGCAGCACCCGGCGACGTCCCCGGCTCGGCACGCGTTCTTCTATCAGGTCAACGCCCGCAACCGGGTCTACCTGGCGCGTCGGCACCTTCCGATGACGCTGGTGCCGGTCTATCTGGGGGTGTGGGTGGCGCTCACGGTAGCCCGCACCCGCAGCCTCTCCGGTCTCAAGGCGTGGTTCGGCGGGTTTGTCGAGGGCTGGCGCACGCCGTGCGGGCCCCGTCGGCCGATGCACTGGCGCACTGTGTCCACCCTCGCCCGTCTGGGGCGCCCCCCGGTGATCTGAACGCCTCACGCGGCTGTCTTCTCAGCTTGAGTGCGCAGCCACGCCGGGATCGCCTCGGGAGTCCGTCGAAGCCATGCCGTATACCGGCGGACCCCGTCCTCGACGCGCACCTGCGGCGCCCAGGTCAGCAGCTCCCGCATCACCCTGGTGTCGGCACAGCCGCCGAGCGGATCGCCTTGCGGCCGTGGCGTTTCGGTGATCCTCGCACCGGGGTAGTGGCCGCGCACCAGATCGGCGACCTGACGAATGGACGTGGCTCGGCCGGTGCCCACGTTGACCGTCGCGCGGTGCGCGTGCGCGGTGACGGCGGCCAGCAGCGTCGCATCAGCGACGTCGTCGACATGGACGAAGTCGCGGATCTGCCGGCCGCCGCCGTTGAGGTGCAGCGGCAGACCGAGCGCGGCCCGCATGGAGAACCACGCCACCACCCAGCTGTGGCTGTTCTCCTTGACCACCTGCGGCTCGCCGTAGACGGAGAAGTACCGCACGATCGCGTACGAGTCGGCCTCGCGGCCCAAGGTCAGGGCGGTCTGGTGCTCACCCCACAACTTGGTGTTGGCGTATACCGACCCGGGCGTCAGCAGGTCACTTTCCCTGAACCGGGCCCCGGCGTCCACGGCACCTGTACCGAGGCCATAGACACTGGCCGAGGAGACGAAGACCAGCCGCTTCAGCGTGCTCGCATGCCGGGCCGCGGCATCCAGCACAGTCTGGGTGCCGTGGATGTTGGCCTGCAGTGCCGCCGCGGGGTTGCGGGTGCACTCGGCGACATCGGCCAGGGCCGCGGCGTGGATGACGAAATCACTGTGTGAGATGACGTCATCCATCAGCGCGGCGTCGGTGATGTCACCCGCGATCACATCTGGGTCTCTGGGAGAGACGTTGAACACGGAGGAGTGGGTGGAGGAGCCGTAGGCGTCCAGTCGGCCCACGGCGAGCGGACGGGCTCCGACCGCTCGGAGCTTGTGCACGATACGGCTGCCGACGAGCCCGAAGCCGCCGGTCACCGTCACGGTGGCACCGGACAGCTCAGCGAAGCGATCCAGAGTGTTCACGCAGGTCAGCCTTTCTCGACAGGGCCGCGCAGGAGGCGCGGCATGGCACTGCCAAGGACAGCACCGGCCGCGCAGGCGCCCCAGGGGATGGCTGTGTGTCCGGTGTGTGCCCGGCCCCGGTGAACCGGCCCCGCGACGCGGCCGAGTGCGGCATGGTGAAAGGGAAGGCATCGGCGCCGAGGCCCGGGGGGCGGCATGGAGCTGGACCGGCATCCGCTGGCGCATCTGCGCCGACAGCACAACTGGTCCATGGCCGACCTCGCCCACCTTCTGCGCGCCCAGGCCCGAGCGCGCGGCCTGCGCAGCGGCATCGACCGCAACCGCGTCTGGCGCTGGGAGAACGGCACCACACCCAACGAGGAAAGCCAGACCCTGCTGGCCGACCTCCTCGGCGTTCCCGTCGTCGTCACCGAGCAACTCAGGTGGCCCGACTGGCTACCCGCCTTCGAACAACCACGCCCGTTCAGCCCGTCGGGAAGCCGGGCAGCCCTGAGAGAGGTGCAGGTCACCCGCATGGATCGACGATCCTTCCTGGTACTGAGCAGCAGCACCCTGGTGGATCTCGCGGCCGACTGGGCCCGCATTGAGCCCCGCCACCTGGACCAGGCCCTCGGCGGGCGGCAGGGAGTCGATACCGAACTGCTGGAATGGTTGGAGCGTCGCTCTCTCGAGCTGCGGACGATGTCCTCCGGGCCGCACTCGCACGTCGCCTCCCTCATCGACGCCCACCTGCACACAACGGTCGATCTCATCGCCCAGGACCGCTACGCCCCGGAAGCGGGGCGGCGTCTGCACGCGGTGGCCGCGGACCTCGCGCACGTGGCCGGCTGGCTGCGTTTCGACGCCGACCGGCACGCCGATGCCCAACGGCACTGGCAAGCCGCCGTCCACGCTGCCCACCAGGCCCGGGACCGGGACCTGGCCGCGGTCGCGCTGTCCGACCTCGCCTATCAGGCCACCTGGCTCTCCCGGCCCGCCGACGCGGTCCGCATCCTGGAACACGCACGCTCCCGCACCCGCGCACCGGCCGCCCGATCCCTGCTCGACGTGCGCCGCGCCCGCGCCTGCGCGGTGCTCCAAGACCGCTCCGGCACCCAGCGCGCACTGGCCTCCGCGGAGGCCGAACTGGAGCGGGTACGTCCGCAGTCGACGCCTCCTGTGGTCTCCTGGATGTCGGTGGCGGATGTCAACGCCGACGCAGGGCGGTGCTGGCTCGATCTCGGCGACCCGGCCCGCGCCGGTACGGTGATCGGTGCCGGACTGCGCGAGCTCGATCCGCGCCGCGCTCGCACCAAGGCAGTGTTCCTGACCTACCGGGCCGAAGGCGCACTCCACAGCCGAGACGCCGCGGCTGCTGCCGCCGATGCCCGCGCCGCCCTCGACACCGCCCTCGGCTCAGGAGCGGCCCGCTGCGTCGACCTCGTCTCGGCATTCATCAGCCGCCTGGATGAGCGGACCGAGCAGCCGATCGTCGAACTGCGCGCGTACGCACGCGACAGCCTCGCCGAATGAAGAGGGGAGAGGGGTGTGACAGGGCCTCCGCCCCGGTCGTGCCCTCTCGCCCCCACACCGTCCCCCTTCCTCGCCTGGCGCGGCTGACCTGGTACCAGTTCGGCAACGTCGGGGGGCGAAAGACTGCCGGACACCGCACAGGCGAGTCCCGCCCCGCCGATGACAGCCTTCGCGCATGAACGGTGCCCAGGATGTGACCCGCCGTCCCCTCCGGACGCGCGCGCTGTGGTTCCTCGTCGTGCTCGGGGCGGCCGGGGCGGGCTGCGCCGCCCTGCGCGTGGCGTTCCGGGGCCCGGACGTGTACGCGGGAGCCGGCCTGCTCCTCGCGGTGGGTGGCCTGGCGGCGCTCCGTGCGCTGCACCGTCGTTACGGGGCCCCGGAGTCGAGTCACCTCCCCGTCGTCCCGTACCGCACCGCCGGGCGCGCCTGGGCCGGTTCGCTCGCCCTGTGCGCGCTGCTGCTCGCGGGCGCGGGGGCGGCCGCGTGGTTCGTACCGGCCGTTTCGGCGGAGGAACGGGCGTGGAGGTCGGCCCTCCCGTGTGCCGCCGGGACGCCCGCCGCGGAACGCGCGGAGTGTCTGACCACGCTGCCCGCCGTCATCGCGCGGACCGAGGCCAACCGGCCCAAGCAGAAGAGCCACCTGTACTTCGCCGACAGTCGTCCGCTGGAACGACTCGACGTTCCGATGGAGGCGGCCCTGGGGTTCGAGCCCGGCGACCATGTCGAACTGACCTGGTGGCGTGGCACGGTGAGGGAGGTCGCCGGAGAGCGGTACGTGTGGCGCGCGCACCTGCCCACCGCCGGGAGCCAGGCCGTCATCGCGGCGATGTGCGCCCTCGCCGCCGGCTACCCCGGCGCCCGGGCGCTGCTGCGCCTGCGCGGACGTCGACTGCCCGACGACGAGGTCCTCCCGTCGGCGCTTCCGTACGCGGGCGTGCTCGTCGGCACCGCCCTGTGGCTGCTGCCCCTTTGCTACCTGCACCCCACGACGTTGCTCGCCTCTCCCGTGGCGGTCACCTGGGCGGCCGTGGGCTCCCTGGCCACGCTGGGGCTCCTCGCCTGGGCCTGGCGCGCCACCCGCGTCCGTACGCCCGGAGAGACCGAAGCGACCGAGGCGCCCTCCGGGGAGGAAGGGGAAGCGGTGTTCCTGGCCGCCCGCTTCCTGGAGCACGCGGACTACAACCCGTACGGCTTCGGCACCCACATCGTCCTCGGCGGCGGCCCGCCGGCGGTCACACCGCACTCCGGCCCGGGCAGGTTCGCGGCCAAGCGGATCCCGGTGGAACGGCTCGCGGTGAAGGACGTGCGGCGCCCCCGGGGCAGCGACGGCGACACCGTCCCCACCAGCTGGCACGTCGCCGAACTCGACGACGGGGGCCGCCCGGTCCGCCTCGCGGCCGCCCCGGCCGACCTGGCGCGCATCATCCGCGCGCTGGGACCTGTGCGGCGGTGACCGAGGCTGTCGCGGGCGCCACCGCCCCAGGCAGCGCGGGCGCCGCCGAAACGCCTGGTCGAGGGCGGTCCGTCGGTCCGCGACCTGAGTCGGTGCGCGACCGGTCCGTCAGCCCTCGGCCAGGCCGTGCACCCAGGCCGCCGCCCCCTCCGGGGAGGCGGCCGTTTCCACGCCCTCCGGGACCGGCGGGCGGCGGACGATCACCACCGGGATGCCGGCCTCTCGCGCCGCGCGGAGCTTGGGGGCCGTCGCCGCGCCGCCGCTGTCCTTCGTGACCAGGACGTCGATGCCGTACCGGTGGAGCAGATCGCGCTCGCCGTCGAGGGTGAAGGGGCCCCGGTCCAGGAGGACCTCCGTGCGGTCCGGCATCGGGGACTCCGGGGCGTCCACGGAGCGGACGAGGAACCACTGTCGGCAGTCGGCGAAGGCCGCCAGGCCCATCCGGCCCGTCGTGAGGAACACCCTCTCCCCCAGACCGTCGAGGAGGGCCGCCGCCTCCTCCAGGGAGGCGGCGGAGTGCCACCGGTCCCCCTCGACGGGGACCCACCCCGGTCGGCGCAGGGCGAGCAGGGGAACATGGGCGGTGGCGGCCGCCCGGGCCGCGTTGAAGCTGATGTTCTCCGCGAAGGGATGCGTGGCGTCGATGACCGCGTCCACGTGGTGCGCGCGCACCCACGCCGCCAGGCCGTCCGCGCCGCCGAAACCGCCGATCCGCACCTCGCCCACGGGCAGCCGGGGGCTGGCGACCCGCCCCGCGAGCGAGCTGGTCACCCGCGTCTCCGGGTGCAGCAGCGCGGCGAGGGCGCGGGCCTCGGTCGTCCCGCCGAGAATGAGTACGTGCACGGGAGCCATGGGAGTCCCTTCATGAGTGCGGGCGGCGGGCGCGACGCCCAACTCAAGCACACGGGTCTGCGCCCGGGGTGGACGACCGGTGCCTGCGCGACGGCGGCGACGACGGCCGCGTACACGGCGCTGCTCACGGGCGATTTCCCCGACCCCGTGACGATCACGCTGCCGAAGGGCGGGCGCCCGTCGTTCGCGCTGGCGGCCGAGGAGCTGGCGGCGGGTCACGCCATGGCGGCGATCGTGAAGGACGCGGGCGACGACCCGGACGTCACGCACGGCGCGCTGGTCCGCTCGACGGTACGGATCCTCCCGCCCGGCTCGGGCGTCGTCTTCCGGGCCGGGCCGGGCGTCGGGACGGTGACGCTGCCCGGCCTGCCCCTGGAGGTCGGCGAGCCGGCGATCAACCCGGTCCCGCGGCAGATGATGCGGGCGCACGTGGCGGAGGTGGCCGCGGCCCACGGCGGCACGGGCGACGTGGAGATCACGGTCTCCGTCGACCACGGCGAGGAGATCGCCCGCTCCACCTGGAACCCGCGCATCGGCATCCTCGGCGGGCTGTCCATCCTGGGGACGACCGGGATCGTCGTGCCGTACTCCTGCTCGGCCTGGATCGACTCCATCCGCCGCGGCGTGGACGTCGCCCGCGCGGCCGGCCTCACGCACGTGGCGGGCTGCACCGGCTCCACCTCCGAGAAGACGGTGGCGACGCTCTACGACCTGCCGGAGATCGCCCTGCTCGACATGGGCGACTTCGCGGGCGCGGTCCTGAAGTACGTCCGCCGCCACCCGGTCGACCGCCTCACGGTCTGCGGCGGCTTCGCCAAGCTCTCCAAGCTGGCGGCGGGCCACCTGGACCTCCACTCGGCCCGCTCCCAGGTCGACAAGCCGTTCCTCGCGGACCTGGCCCGCACGGGCGGCGCCTCCGAGGCCCTCGCCGCGGAGATCGCCGAAGCGAACACGGGCCTGGCGGCCCTCCGCCTCTGCGAGGCCGCCGGTGTCCCCCTCGGCGACCTGGTGGCCGCCCGCGCCCGCGACGAGGCCCTCACGGTCCTGCGCGGCGCCCCGGTCACGGTCGACGTCGTCTGCATCGACCGCGCGGGCACGGTGGTGGGCCGCTCGACGCCGGCGGGGCCGTGACGGCGGCCACCGGCGGACGGCCGGGCTCGGTGACCGTGATCGTCTCGGCTCCCCGTCAGGCGGTCGGGTAGCCGATCTCCGCGATGTCGTCGGCGAGTTCGGCGAGGCCGATGTCCGGGTTCAGGGCGGCGACGAGCTCGTTCGTCAGCGGGCGCAGCGCCATGACGTGCCGTACCGCGTCGAGGTCGACAGGCGTCTCGTAATAATCCGCGGCCCACTCCCGGTACGCCTCGGCCGAGCGGTCGACGAGAAGCTCGAAGAGGTGGTCGGAGCCGTCCGGTTCGCCGTCCCCCTCGTCGGGGAAGTCGATCGTGCCCGCCCGCCAGGCTGTGTCCGTCGTTTCCCGCCACAGGCAGGCGGTCACGACCGGTACATCGTTCTCGTCCGAGAACGCCGGCTCGTCCACGTAAGGCCGGAACACCTCGGGCACCTCGTCGAGCACCCCGGGCCACGGCTCGCCGTCCGCGAGCGGCCCGTACGGGCTCATGACCGACTCGTGGTCGAAGCCGCGCACGTACGCCCCGGCCGGGGAGAAGACGATCGCGTACTCGTCCCCCTGCCCGTCGCGCATCGAGGCCATGTCCTCGGTCTCGGACCAGCGCGAGTCGAACGAGTAGTACCGCGAGTCCCACTCCGGGCTCAGGACGGCGTCCAGCAGCGCCAACGCCCGGCAGTGGTCGCGCAGCTCACCGATGCCCGGAAGCGCCCGGGCCACGTCATGTACGGTCACGCGGCCATCCAAGCGCACGCCACCGACAGCCGTTCAGCGGATGCGGCCCGGCCCCCGCGTCCCTAGGCTTGCCTCGGCACAACTCCGATCGAATGAGAGGGAGTCCCATGGCGAAGCGCGGCAACAAGAAGCGGGCCCGCAAGAAGAAGAAGGCCAACCACGGCAAGCGGCCGAACGCCTGAGCCCTGCCGGACAGCCGAACAGCCGGAACGGAACGGGCCGGGCGCGCTTCTCGCGCCCGGCCCGTCCGCGTCCCCGCCTGACTCGGCGCGTCAGCAGACGTGCCGCTCCCGCGCCGGGTCGTACAGGTGGCTGTCGCGGAACTGCGAGGCCGCCAGGGTCCGGCCGACCAGGATCACCGCCGTCTTCGTGATCCCCGCCTCCTTCATCTGGGCCGCGATGTCCTCCAGCGTGCCCCGCAGCACGATCTCGTCCGGGCGGCTCGCCATCGCCACCACCGCGGCCGGGCAGTCGGCGCCGTAGTGCGGCAGCAGCTCGGAGACGACCCGGTCGACGTACCGGGCCGCCAGGTGCAGGACCAGGAGGGCGCCGCTGCGGCCGAGCGTCGCGAGGTCCTCGCCCTCCGGCATGGGCGTGGCCTGCTGGGCGATGCGCGTGAGGATGACCGTCTGGCCCACGGTCGGGACGGTGAGCTCCCGCTTGAGCGCCGCGGCCGCCGCCGCGAACGCCGGGACGCCGGGCACGACCTCGTACGGGATGTCCAGCGCGTCGAGGCGGCGCATCTGCTCCGCCACCGCGCTGAAGACGGACGGATCGCCCGAGTGGAGCCGGGCCACGTCCTGGCCGGCCTCGTGGGCGCGGACGATCTCCGCCACGATCCGGTCCAGGTCCAGGTCCGCCGTGTCGACCAGGCGCGCGTCCGGCGGGCACTCGGCGAGCAGCTCGCGGGGGACCAGGGAGCCCGCGTAGAGGCAGACGCCGCAGGACGCGAGGGTGCGTGCGCCCCGCAGGGTGATCAGGTCGGCCGCGCCCGGGCCCGCGCCGATGAAGTAGACGGTCATGCTCCAACTCCTGATTTCGTTACGGACCACTGCGTGACCGGCATCGCCTGGCGCCAGCCGGTGAACCCGCCCACGGGGACGGCGGCGGCCACGGCGAGCCGGACCAGTTCGCCGCCGTGCGCGCGGTACCGGTCGGCGAGCAGCGCCTCGGACTCCAGGGTCACGGTGTTGGCCACCAGCCGGCCGCCCGCCGGCAGCGCCTCCCAGCAGGCGTCGAGCAGACCGGGGGCGGTCAGCCCGCCGCCGATGAAGACCGCGTCCGGGACCGGTAGTCCGGCCAGGGCCTCGGGCGCGGGTCCGGTGACGACGCGGAGCCTGGGGACGACACCGAGGGCGACGGCGTTGCGGCCGATCCGAGCGGCCCGCTCCGGGTCCTTCTCGACGGCGATCGCCTGGCAGGAGCGGTGCGCGCGCAGCCATTCGATGCCGATGGAGCCGGAGCCGCCGCCGACGTCCCAGAGGAGTTCGCCCGGCGCGGGAGCGAGGGCGGCGAGGGTGGCGGCGCGGACGTACCGCTTGGTGAGCTGGCCGTCGTGCTCGTACGCCTCGTCCGGAAGCCCGGGCACGGCGCCGAGGCGGAGCGCGCCGGGGTCGCGGACGCAGTCGACGGCGACGACGTTCAGGGCATCGAGGCGCACGGCGTCGTCCCAGGTGTCGGCGGCGCCGTCGACGATCCGCTCGTACGGGCCGCCGAGCTGTTCGAGCACCCGCATCCGGCTGCCGCCGTACCCCTTCTCGCGCAGCAGGCCGGCGACCTGCCCGGGCGTGTGGCGGTTGCCGCTGAGGACCAGCAGCCGACGGCCGTCGTACAGCGCTCCGGCGAGGGAGGCGCGGGGCCTGCCGACCAGCGTGACGATCTCGACGGTCTCCAGCGGCCAGCCGAGGCGGGCGCAGGCGTACGAGACGGAGGACGGGTGGGGCAGGACGCGCAGCCGGTCGGCACCGATCGTCTCGGCGAGGGTGCGGCCGATGCCGTAGAACATCGGGTCGCCGCTGGCGAGGACCGCGATCCGGCGGCCGTCGTGCCCGGCGATCAGTCCGGGGACGGCCTCGCGCAGGGGGGAGGGCCAGGTGACGCGCTCGCCGGGGCAGGCGTCGGCGGGCGCGAGCTGGAGCTGGCGCGGGCCGCCGATCAGCACCTCGGCCTCGCGCAGCACCCGGCGGGACGCCTCGGGGAGCCCGTCCCAGCCGTCCGCGCCGATGCCGACGACCGAGACCGGGAACGGGGACGGCTGCGGGGACGGCTGCGGGGGTGCGGAGCTCACGCCGGAACTCTACGTGACCGGAACATGACCTCAGAGGTGAGCCGGGTCACCCGGGAATACGGCCCGGAGGCGGACCGTTGAGCGAGGCAGAACGAGACGTTCAAGTTTCAACTATTACGAGGTGAGCCCGATGCAGTTCGGCATCTTCACCGTCGGCGATGTGACGACCGACCCCACCACCGGCCGTACCCCGACCGAGCACGAGCGGATCAAGAACACGGTCGCCATCGCGCTCAAGGCGGAGGAGGTCGGGCTCGACGTCTTCGCGACCGGTGAGCACCACAACCCGCCGTTCGTTCCGTCCTCCCCGACGACCCTGCTCGGGCACATCGCCGCACGGACCGAGAACCTGATCCTGTCCACGTCCACGACGCTGATCACCACCAACGACCCGGTGAAGATCGCCGAGGACTACGCCACCCTCCAGCACCTCGCCGACGGGCGCGTCGATCTGATGATGGGGCGCGGCAACACCGGACCGGTCTACCCGTGGTTCGGACAGGACATCCGGCAGGGCATCCCGCTCGCCATCGAGAACTACGCCCTTCTCCACAGGCTGTGGAGGGAGGACGTCGTCGACTGGGAGGGCACGTTCCGCAGCGCCCTGCAGGGCTTCACCTCCACGCCCCGCCCGCTGGACGGCGTCCCGCCGTTCGTGTGGCACGGCTCCATCCGCTCCCCCGAGATCGCCGAGCAGGCGGCCTACTACGGCGACGGCTTCTTCGCCAACCACATCTTCTGGCCCAAGCAGCACACCGAGAAGATGGTCCGCCTCTACCGGCAGAGGTACGCGCACTACGGCCACGGCACCCCCGAACAAGCCATCGTCGGCCTCGGCGGCCAGGTCTTCCTGCGCAAGAACTCCCAGGACGCGGTACGGGAGTTCCGCCCGTACTTCGACAACGCGCCCGTCTACGGCCACGGCCCGTCCCTGGAGGAGTTCAGCCGGGAGACGCCGCTGACCGTCGGCTCGCCGCAGGAGGTCATCGAACGGACCCTGTCCTTCCGGGAATACGTCGGTGACTACCAGCGTCAGCTCTTCTTGGTGGACCACGCGGGTCTGCCGCTGAAGACGGTCCTGGAACAACTCGACATGCTCGGCGAGGAGGTCGTCCCGGTGCTGCGCAAGGAGTTCGCCAACCTGCGGCCGGCCGGTGTCCCGGAGACGGCCCCGCTCCACCCCGCCGTACGTACGCAGGAGGCGTAAGTCATGCAGACCCTCAAGCTGGTCGCCGTGTCCGCCGGGCTGAGCTCCCCGTCCTCGACGAGGCTGCTCGCCGACCGGCTCACCGAGGCGGCGCGGGAGCGGCTCACCGAGCAGGAGTACGCGGTCGAGGTCCAGGTCGTCGAGTTGCGCGACCACGCCGTCGACATCGCGAAGAACTTCGTCACGGGCTTCCCCTCGGCGGAGCTCCAGCACACGATCGACGCGGTGACGGGCGCGGACGGGGTCATCGCGGTGACCCCCGTCTTCACCGCCTCGTACAGCGGTCTGTTCAAGTCCTTCTTCGACCTGATCGACCCGGACGCGCTGACCGGCACGCCGGTGCTGCTCGGCGCGACCGGCGGGACCGCCCGCCACTCCCTCGTCCTCGACCACGCCCTGCGACCGCTTTTCTCCTACCTGCGGGCGCTCGTCGTCCCGACGGCCGTGTACGCGGCCTCGGAGGACTGGGGTTCGGGCGGCGACGAGTACACGGACGGCCTGCCGTCCCGGATCACCCGGGCCGGGCACGACCTCGCCGACCTGGTCGCGGCCCGGGGCCCGGCCGGGGACGCGGACGACGACGAGGTCGTACCGTTCGAGCGGCAGCTCGCCGACCTGCGCCTGGACTGACCGCAGCGATCTTCTCCTTGCGGTTTCTACTTGCGGTTGTAGAGCCGCATCGTGACCGCCCCGAAGACCACCACGAACACCGCCGACCACCCCAGCGACCAGGCGATGTCCGCCGCCGGCCAGTTCCCCGCCATCAGCTCCCGTACCGCCGTCGCCAGATGCGTCACCGGGCTGTTGTTGACGAAGGCCTGCAGCCAGCCCGGCATCGTCCTGGGGTCGACGAAGACGTTGGAGAGGAACGTCAGCGGGAAGATCACCATCATCGAGACGCCCATGACGGACTTCTCGCTGCGCAGCATCAGCCCGAACATGGTCCAGATCCACGAGAAGGCGAACGAGAACACCAGCAGCAGCGCGACGCCGAGCAGGACGCCGACCACCCCGCCGTCCGGCCGGTAGCCGATGATCATGCCGACCGTGAGCATGACCGCCGAGGCGATGAGATAGCGGACGACGTCGCCGAGCAGATAGCCGACCATCGGCGCGGGCCGCCAGATCGGCAGTGTCCGGAAGCGGTCGAAGACACCCTTCTCGATGTCGGTGTTGACCGAGACGCCCGTGTACATCGTGATCATCACGACGCTCATCACGAGGATGCCCGGCAGCAGGAACTGGATGTACGCCGAGACGGAGCCGGCCAGCGCGCCCCCGAAGAGGTACGTGTACATCAGCACCATCATGATCGGGAACGCCGTCACGTCGAACAACTGCTCCGGCACGTGCTTGATCTTGAGCATGGCCCGCCAGCCGAAGGTCAGCGACGCGGAGAGCGCGCTGGGGCGCGGCGGGCGGGAGTGCCCCACGAGCAGCGCCGCCAGCTCGTCCGCCTTCGGGGCGACGAACTCGAGGGCGTCGGCCGGCTGCCCGTCCTTGCCGGTGGTGACGGTGGTCATGCCGTGGTTCCTTTCCTGTCCGTCAGCGTCCTGTCCGTCAGCGCCAGGAACACCTCGTCGAGGCTGGGCTGCCCGAGCCCGAAGTTGTCGATCGTGACCCCGGCCCTGGCGAGTTCCGTCAGGGCGCGCGCGGCCTGCTCGGCGGCGCCCAGGTCGGTCCCGTGGCCGTTGACGGTGGCGGTGAGCGCGACCGGGTCCGGGTCGAGCTGCACGGACGCCTTCAGTGCCTCCCGGAGGACCCGCTCCGCCTCCGGGCGCTGCTCGGGGTACCGGAGCCGTACGTGCACGGACCCGGAGCCGACGGACGCCTTCAGCTCGCCCTTGGTGCCCTCCGCGATGACCTTCCCGTGGTCGATGACGGCGATACGGGAGGCCAGCTGGTCGGCCTCGTCCAGGTACTGGGTGGTCAGCAGGACGGTGGTGCCCTGGGCGACCACCGCGCGGACGATGTCCCAGACCTGGTTGCGGCTGCGCGGGTCGAGGCCGGTCGTCGGTTCGTCGAGGAAGAGCAGGTCGGGGGTGTTGAGGATGGACGCGGCGATGTCGATACGGCGCCGCATGCCGCCCGAGTAGTTCTTGATCTGCTTGTCGGCGGCCTCCGCGAGCCCGAACGCGGCGAGCAGCTGCGCGGAGCGGTCCCGGGCGGCGGGGCGGGTGTGGCCGAGCAGCCGGCCGAGCAGGACCAGGTTCTCGGTGCCGGTCAGGTCCTCGTCGACGGAGGCGTACTGGCCGGTGAGGCTGACCCGGCCGCGCACGGTGTCGGCGTCCTTGACGACGTCCTTGCCGAAGACGCTGGCCCGGCCGCCGTCGGGGCGGAGGAGGGTGGCGAGCATCTTGACGGCGGTGGTCTTGCCGGCGCCGTTGGGCCCGAGGACGCCGTAGACGGTGCCGGCGGGGACGCGCAGGTCGATGCCGTCGACGGCACGGTTCGCGCCGAAGACCTTGACCAGGCCCTCGGTCTCGATGGCGAGGTCGGTCATGTGCTGTCCTCCCGGCCGGCGGGGTCGGTTCCGCTCCGACCAGTCTCCGACGGAGGCGGCCGTGATGCCAGGGGGAGGACGGGCCGGGGGACGCGGAGGGGGTCGCGGGGCGGGGGGCGCGGAGGCCGTGGAGGCGCTGCGGGGCGGGCCAGGCCCGGAGCGCCGCAGGGCGGACCGGCCCCCGGGGACGGAGGCGCTGCGGGGCGAGCGGCCCGGGGAACCGGAGGGTCCGCGCCGGCGCCGAGGGGCCGCCGTGGATGAGGCCGGGTCCGCCGCGTGGCGGAGGGGGGTCGGCCTTCGGGGCGACGTCCCGGAGGGGCCCCGACGGCAGGCTGGTGGGCATGCTGAACATGAAGGCCCTGCCCCACGTGCCCCGTTGGGCCGTTCTCGCCGCGCACGCCGTGCCGCTGATCGTGCTGCCCTCGGGCATCTGGCGGATCGCCCTGACGCTGGGGCTGCCCGTCGCCCGGGTCGACGACCCGGGGATCGGGCAGGACGTGTACCAGATCGTGCTGACCGTCGTCGCCGAGCTGCTCGCCTTCCTGACGCTCGGCCTGGTCCGCTCCTGGGGCGAGGTGTTCCCCCGCCGACTGCCGTTCCTCGGCGGGCGGCCCGTCTCCCCGCGCGGCGCGACCGCCGCCGCGCTGGGCGGGGCGGTCGCGCTCTTCGCGCTGGTGGGCTGGTTCACGTACGCGGCGTACGCGGGGCTCGGAGGGAACTCCGTCGGCACGCACACGGACGGGCCGGTCCAGCAGGCCCTGCTGTACGCCTGCTACCTGCCGCTGCTCGCGTGGGCCCCGCTGCTCGCCGCCGTCGCGATCGCCTACTACCGCCGTCGCGCGGCAGCACCTTCCGTGCCCGTGGTGTGAGGACGTGCCGCGCCGGTGGTGGGAGCCGGCTCCGTACCCGTGGCGTCCTCGTGCGTGTAGAAGAGGTAGAACGCGGTGAGGAACGTGCCCGCGGCGATCACCAGGCCCAGCACCGTCGCCGACAGCACGCTGGCGTCGGAGATGCTGTAGAGGAAGCCGATCGCACCGCCGACGAGCACCGCCCACGCCGTCGCCCGCAGCTCGCGCGGCAGGGCGCGGCCCCGCTGCCGCAGCGCGTACACCGCTCCGGCGAGCACGACACCCGAGACCAGGCCGAGCAGGACCTGGCCCCAGGTGATGACGCCGCCGGAGCGCTGGATCGCCGCCGCGTAGATGCCGTAGGCGAGGCCCAGCGTGACGGGCAGGCCCCAGCCGCGTGTCCTCAGATGCCGGCCGTGGGTCTTCGGACGCCGACGGGACGGCAGTGCAGCATGTGCGGCCATGGCAGGAGCTCCCTTCGCTCTCACCCCCCTGCACCCTCCAGGGCACACCCGGAGCCCCCGCCCCCGCAACCGGACCGGACCGGAACCGGACCGGAACCGGAACCGGAATTCAGACCGCCGGCCGCACCGCGACCGCGTCGATCTCGAAGAGCATCCCGGGCAGCGCCAGGGACGCGACCCCGCTGAGCGTCTGCGCGGGCAGCCGGTCGCCGAAGGCGCCGTGCAGCGCCTTGCCCAGCACCTCCAGCTTCGCGAGGTCGTGGTCGACGATGTACGAGCCGAGACGCACGACATGCTCGAAGCCGAGCCCCACGCCCTCCAGCGCGCGCCGGAGGTTCGCGAAGGACAGCTCGACCTGGGCGGGGAAGTCCCCGGGGACGGGCGCGCCGGTTCCGTCGGAGGCGTACTGGCCGCCGATGAAGACGAGTTCGCCGGGGGCGGAGACGGCGTGGCTGTAGCCGAAGGGGGACGGGTCGTGGAGCGTGTCGGGGTTGGTGAACGTGCGCTGGTCACGGCTGGTCATGACAGGTGTGTCCTTCCGGGACGTACGGCCGCCAGGCAGGCGGCCAGGGTGAGCGCGGCGCCCGAGCAGAGCACCGCGACGAGCGTGGTCGCGTCGACGAGCAGCCCGCCGAGGAGGGCGCCGAGCGCGATCGAGAGGCAGAAGACGCTGACGTAGAGGCCGGTCGCCGTCTCCACGTCCTCCGGCGCGGCGGCCATGAACCAGGACTGCAGCCCGACGGAGACCCCGCCGTAGGCGAGCCCCCACAGGAGCAGCAGTCCGGCACCGGCCGGGGTCGTAACGCCGGCGAGGGCGAACGCCAGGAGTGCGGCGGTCAGGCCGGCGGAGATGACGGCGAGGGTACGGCGGGGGGAGCGGCCGGCCGCGGGTCCGGCGAGGAAGTTCCCCGCCACGCCCGCGACTCCGTACCCGAGGAGCAGCATGCCGACGAGGTCCTCGGAGACGTGGGAGTGCTCGGCGAGCACGGGCCGTACGAAGGAGTACGCGAGGAAGTGACCGGTCACCAGGAGGAGGGTGAGCAGCAGCCCGGTACGGACGCGGACGTTCTCGCGCGGCAGCCGCAGCAGCGCCCCGAGGCCGGTACGGAGTCCGGGGCCGGGCCGGGGGCCGGAAGCGGTACGACGTCCAGGGATGGGCCGGAGCCCGGAAGCGGAACGGGGTCCGGAAGCGGTACGGAGTCCGAGGCCGGGACGGAGTCCGGGGCCGGGCCGGGGGCCGGAGCTGGGCCGGGGTCCGAGGCCGGGACGGAGTCCGGGAGCGGCACGACGTCCGGGGGCGCGTCGTTCACCCGGCAGGCGCGGCAGCAGGGCCAGGAGACCGGCCGTCGCCAGCACGGCCACCACCCCCACCCCCGCGAACGCCCCTCGCCAGCCGGTCCATTCCGCCGCCGTGGTGGCCGCGGGGACGCCGAGCACGGAGGCGGCCGAGACCCCGCCGAAAATCACGGCGGTGGCTCGTCCCACGCCGGCGGCGGGGACGAGCCGGGGCGCCAGGCCGCCCGCGAGGGCCCAGAAGCCGCCGATGGCGATGCCGAGCAGGACCCGGGCGCCGAGGACGACCGCGAAGTGGCCGGCGGTCGCGGTGGCCAGGTTGGCGGCGGCGACGAGGGCCATCAGGAGGACGAGGACCGTGCGGCGGTCGGCACCGGCCGCCCGGAGGGCGATCAGCGGGGCGGAGACGGCGGCCACGAGTCCCGGGACGGTCACCATGAGGCCCGCCGTACCGGCGGACACCTCCAGCTCGGCCGCGACCGGGGTGAGCAGCCCGACCGGCAGCAGCTCCGCCGTCATCACGGTGAAGATGCCGAGCGTGACCACCCCGACCCGCGCCCACGCCCCCACCCCCGACCCCGCCCCTCCGTCAATCTGGACATCTAACATCCAGAATCCCTTCCTTGAAAGGCCCTCCCGACGGGAGGGCGCGTCGAACGAAAAAAGATCTAGGCGTTGGCGAACCAGCGGCGGATGCGCTCCGGAGCCGCGGGCGCCTGGCGCTCCGCCCGTTCCCGTACGTCGTCCAGCGTCCGCGCCGCCAGCTCCCGCCTCCACGCCAGCTCCGCCGCGCCCATCGCGCCCGCGATGGCGCACTCGGCGGCGTAGCTCCCGGCAGGCCCGGCACCGGGTCCCTGCTGCCGGATCTCGGAGCAGCGGAACGCCTCCTCCGGGCCCTCGATCGCCGTGACGACGTCCATGAGGGTGATCCGGTCGAGCGGCCGCGCCAGCCGGAAGCCGCCCTTGGGGCCGGAGACCGAGCTGACGATGCCCGCGCGGGAGAGGGCCTGGAGCTGCTTGTTGAGGTACGCGGCGGGAAGCTCGTGGTACGCCGCGAGCCGGGCTGCCGTCACCGCCCGCTCCGGCCCGATCCAGGCCAGGTTGAGACAGCTGTGCAGCGCCCATTCGACGCCCTCGTTCATCCGCATATCCTGGATGCTAGATGTCCAGGATCATCGGGGCAACCCGTTTCCGCCGGGTCCGGCCTCCGCCAGCTCCGCGAGCCGCGCGAGGGCTGCCCCCAGGACGCGTACGGACGGCGAGGCGAGACCCAGCCTGACCGCGTCCGCCGCTCCACCACCCTGCCCGGTTCCCCGCCCGCGCCCCCGCCCGCCCACCGCGAACGCCGTGCCCGGGGTGAGCGCGATGCCCCGCTCCGCCGCCGCGGCCACGAAGGTCTCCGCCCGCCACGGCGCCGGCAGCTCCCACCAGCAGTAGTACGCGTACGGCGAGGTGCGGATCGCGTACGCCCCCAGGTGCCGCCGCACCAGCGCGTGCCGGGCCGCCGCGTCCCCGCGCTTCGCCGCGACGACCTCCGTCACCGTCCCGTCCGCCGCCCACCGGGTCGCCGCCGCGAGCGCCAGGCCGCCCGCCGTCCACGCGCCGGAGCGCAGCGCCCGCGCGAGGTCCTCCACCCGGTCCGCCGGCGCGACGAGATGGCCGACGGTCAGGCCGGGGGCGAGCCGCTTGGAGAGGCTGCCCACGAGCACCACCCGCTCCGGCGCGTGGGCGGCGAGCGGCGCCGGGCCGTCCGGGACCAGGAACGCCCAGGTGGTGTCCTCGATCGCGAGGAGACCCGACTCCCGCAGGACGTCCGCCAGTTCGGCCCGGCGCCCGGGACCCGCCGTCAGCGACAGCGGATTGTGCAGGGTCGGCTGGAGGTACACGGCCGAGAGCGGGCCCGCGCGGTGGGCCGCCGCCAGCGCGTCCGGCCGCATCCCCTCCCCGTCGAGCCCGATCGGCACGAGCCGTACACCGAGCCGCTCGGCCACCGCCTTGACCAGCGGATACGTCAGCGCCTCGACCCCGAGCGCGCCGCCCGGCGGGACGAGCGCGGAGACCGCGGCCGCGATGGCCTGGCGGCTGTTGCCCGCGAAGAGCACCCGGTCGGGGTTCGGCTCCCAGTCCGCCCGCGCGAGCACCCGCACCGCCGCCGCCCGCGCCTCCGGTGTACCCACGGCCGCCGCCGGACGCACCGTCGCCCCGGCGAGGACGTCGGCGCGGGCGAGGGAGGCGAGCGCCCGCCCCATCAGCTCGGACTGCCCTTCCACCACGGGGTAGTTGAGCTGGAGGTCGACCGGGGCGTCCCCGGTCGCCTCGGCGAGCGCCGGCCCGGGTAGCGGCGGAGCCGCCCGCACGAACGTGCCGCGCCCCACTTCGCCGACGACCAGGCCGCGGCGGGCCAGCTCCCCGTACACGCGGATCGCGGTGGAGTTGGCGATCCGGTGCCGACGGGCGAACACCCTCTGCGGCGGCAGCCGGTCGCCGGGCCGCAGGCGCCCGTCCGCGATCCGCTCCGCCACCCGGTCGGCGATCCTGCGGTACTCCTCCACCGGACCGACCCCCTCCCCGCATTGCACCGAGAGCAAAGATTTTATTGCACCGAGCCAAGAGCCCTGCCTAGCCTCGGGACATGCCCTCCGCAGAGATCAACGGCCTGACCATCGGCTATGAGGACCACGGCACGGGCCCCGCGCTCGTCCTGGTCCACGGCCACCCCTTCGACCGCACCATGTGGCAGCCCCAGATCGACCGCTTCTCGGCCACCCACCGGGTGGTCGCCCCCGATCTGCGCGGCTACGGAACGACCAGCGTCGTCCCCGGCATCACCCCGCTCTCCACCTTCGCCGAGGACCTGGCCGCGCTCCTCGACCACCTCGGCATCGAGGAGTTCGTCCTCGCCGGGCTCTCCATGGGCGGCCAGATCGCCATGGAGTGCCTGCGCCTCTTCCCCGGCCGGATCCGCGGCCTCGTCCTCGCCGACACCTTCCCCGCCGCCGAGACCGAGGAGGGGAAGGCCGGCCGCCGCGCCCTCGCCGACCGGCTGGTCCGCGAGGGCATGAAGGGGTACGCCGACGAGGTGCTGGACCGGATGGTCGCGCCGTACAACACCCACGCGGCGGCCCACGTCCACCGGATGATGTGCGCCACCGACCCCGAGGGCGCGGCGGCGGCCCTGCGCGGCCGGGCCGAGCGCCCCGACTACACGTCCGTGCTCAGCTCCGCCTCCGTACCGGCTCTGGTGATCGTCGGCCGCGACGACACGTACACCCCGGTGGCGGACGCGGAGGCGATGCACGGGCTGCTTCCCCACTCCACGCTCGTGGTCGTCGAACGGGCCGCGCACCTGCCGAACCTGGAGCGGCCGGAGGACTTCGACGCGGCGCTCGGCGCGTTCCTCGACTCACTCGTCCGGCCCAGCTGAACGTTCGCTTCTGAACAAACCGCCGGACGATAAGCCCATGAGCCAGAACACCGCACCCCGCAAGCAGAGCACCGGTTCCAGCGCCGCCTGGGCCTCCGGCGGCACGCTGTTCGCCGGCGTCCTGATGCTGGTCATCGGCATCATGGACGTCCTTCAGGGCATCGCCGCCATCGCCGAGGACGACGTCTACACCCGCCTCGGCGACTACGTCTTCAAGTTCGATCTGACCAGCTGGGGCTGGATCCACCTCTGCCTCGGCCTCGTCGTCGCCGCCGCGGGCGCCGGCATCCTCACGGGCGCCGAGTGGGGGCGGATCGCCGGCATCTCCCTGGCCTCCCTGAACGTCATCGCCCAGTTCCTCTTCCTGCCGTACCACCCGTGGTGGGCGCTGTTCTCGATGGCCATCTCGATCTTCGTGATCTGGGCGCTGGCCACCGACGACACCTACGGAAGGGCCCCGGTGTGATCCGCACCCGCGGACCCGTCGCCGCCGTGCTCCTCGCCCTGACGGTGACCCTCACCGGCTGCACCGAGGAGGACCGGCAGAAGGCCGGGGACATCGTCGGCTCCGCCACCGGGGCCGTCGCCTCGGCAGCCCAGGAGAGGATGGACCAGGTCAAGGACGGGGTGAACGCGGCCGGCGACGTGAAGGCCGGACCGACGAAGGCCGACGGGGACCGGACCATCGCGGAGATCACGGCCACGAACCCTCAGGACAAGAACGCCGA
This sequence comes from Streptomyces sp. NPDC003035, assembly GCF_042888285.1. Taxonomy (NCBI): domain Bacteria; kingdom Bacillati; phylum Actinomycetota; class Actinomycetes; order Kitasatosporales; family Streptomycetaceae; genus Streptomyces; species Streptomyces sp. NPDC003035. Next base: position 321,325 of record NZ_JBIAPJ010000004.1, read on the forward strand.
CTACACGATCATGGTCAACTTCCGTGACAGCGGCGGCGGTCTGCTCGACTCCGTCGTCGTGACCATCGGCGGCGTCGAGCCGGGGAAGTCCAAGACCGGGACGGCCCGCAGCAATCGCACCCTGTCCGGGGAGACGACGGCGGAGGTCGGCCAGGCGCTGCGACACTGACGGCGTGCACCCCGGACACGACCAAATCGCTCCCCCGAGCCCCGCGCCCGAACCCGCAGCGCCCTCACGGCCCGGGCGGCGCCCCGCCGCCTGGGCCGCCGGGCTGCTGGTCGCCGTACCGAGCGTGGTCACCGGCTGCCGGCTCCTCGGCACCGACGCGTTCACCCCCGTACCGCAGCTGCTGTCCTTCCTGCCCTGGCTGACCGTCCCGGCCGGTCTGGCGCTGCTGCTCGCCCTGGCCGCCCGGCGGCGGCCGCTCGCCGGCTGGGCGGCGCTCGTCGTCGCGGTGACCGCCTGGTTCGTCCTGCCGTACGGCCCCGACACGACCACCGCCCGCGGACCCGTCGCCGAACGGGTCCGGGTGCTCACCGCCAACGTCGAGTTCGGCCAGGCCACCGAGGACCTGGTCCGGGCCGTGCGGCGGGAGCGGCCGCGGCTCGTGTACGTCTCCGAGTGCGACCGCGCCTGTGTCCGCGTCCTCACCGCCGCCCTGGCCGCGAGCCACCCCCATCGGGCCGTCGTGGACGGCGAGGGGCCGACGGGCTCGGTGATCCTGAGCGCGTACCCGCTGACCGCGCGGCCCGCGATCCCGGCCGCGATGGGGATGCCCGGCGCCACCGCGCGGATCGGCGGCCGGACCGTACAGCTCCGGCTCGCGCACCCGGTGCCGCCGGTCCCGTACCTGATCCACCGGTGGAAGCGCGAGCTGCGGCGGGTGGCGGACTTCGCCGCCGCGCACCGCGACGGCGACCCCGTCCTCCTGGCCGGCGACTTCAACGCCTCCCAGGACCACGCCGCCTTCCGCTCCCTCCTCGACGCCGGCCGGCTGCACGACGCCGCCCGGCTCGCGGGCGCCGCCCGGACCCCGACCTGGCCGCGGGAGGCGCGGCTGCCGCCGTACGTCCAGATCGACCACGTGCTGGTCAGCGACGACTTCCGGGTGCGCGCAGTGCGGTTCCTCGACCTCGCGGGGACGGACCACCGGGCCGTGCTCGCCGAGCTCGACCTGCACGCGGGGCGCTGATCGGCCACGCTGGATTACATGGACCACATGTACGACGACGACCAGATCCTGGCGAACATCGGCGCCCTCGTCGAAGAGGAGCGCGCCCTGCGGCAGCGGGTCGGCGGACTGCTCCCGGAGGAGCTGACCCGGCTCGCCGAACTGGAGGTGCAACTGGACCAGTGCTGGGACCTCTTGCGCCAGCGCCGCGCGAAGGCCGAGTTCGGCGAGGACCCGGACACGGCGGCGGTCCGCCCGGCGGCGGAGGTCGAGAGCTACCGCAGCTAGCGACGGACGGCGCCCTTGCCGGCCCCGGTCTCCCGGTCCGCACGGCCACCCGGGTGCGGCGCCGTCGTCGGGTTGCGGGCGGACGGGTCGTAGTTTGGCTCCATGGCACGACCCGCACGGCTCTCCCCACCCCCCTGGCTCACCGCCGGGCTCCGACCGGCCACCGCGCCCATTCCCCGGGCCGCCGTCGCCCGCGCCTCGATCGCGCTCGCCGCGCCCCTCGCCGTCGGCCTCGCCGTCGACCAGCCGGTCTACGGCGCCCTGGTCTCCATGGGCGCCCTCTCCGGCGTCATCGGCGACACCGCCGACGCGTACCGGATGCGGTTCTACAACATCGCCGTGCCCCAGCTCTTCGGCGCGCTCGGCGTCACCCTCGGCGCCCTCGTCTTCGGCCAGGGCTGGCTCGCCGTCGCCGTGCTGACCCTGGTCGCGCTCGTCTCCGGGATGATCTCCTCGATCGGCGCCGTCGCCTCCGTCTCCGGTCTGCTGCTCCTCCTCAACGCGGTCGTCGGCGCCGGACTGCCCATGCCCGAACCCTGGTGGAAGGCGCCGCTGCTGCTCACCCTCGGCGGGGTCGTCGTCCTCGTGCTGACCCTGCTCGGCTGGCCGCTGCGCGGCGGCGTCCCGGAGCGGGCGGCCGTGGCCGGCACCTACCGGGCCCTCGCCGACCTCTTCGAAGCCGCCGGCACGGACGCGTACGACGAGAAGCGCCAGGCCGTCACCACCTCCCTCAACCAGTCCTACGACCTCGTCCTCGCCCGCCGCGCCCGCGAGCACGGCCGCGCGCCCACCCTCGTCCGGCTGCTCGCCCAGCTGAACGTGGTGATCCCGCTGGTGGAGGCCGCCCCCGCCACGCACCTCGCGGCGCGGCGGTTCCACCGCCCGCCGCCCCCGGAGATCCCCGCGGCGGTGCGGACGCTCGCCGACGCCATCGAGGAGGGCCGCACGGGCACCCCCGTCCTGGAACTGCCCGAGGCCACCCGCCCCTCCGAGAAGGCCGTCGACCAGGCCCTGCGCCACGCGGCGACGGTCGTCCACAAGGCGGAGCCCCAGCCCTTCGCCGTGGACGACCGGCTCGGCCGGCCCGCCGCCCTGCGCGTCCGGGCCCGCCGCACGGCCCGCGCCGTGCTGTTCTCCGAGGCGTCCTGGCGGTACGGGCTGCGGCTCGCGCTCTGCATCGGCCTCGCCCAGGCGCTCGTCTCGCTCATCGACGTCCCCCGCTCCTACTGGGTCGCCCTCACCGTCACCTTCGTCCTGAAGCCGGACTTCGGCTCCGTCTTCTCCCGGGCCGTGCTGCGCGCGGCCGGCACCGCGGCCGGCCTTGTCGTCGCCGCGCTGGTGCTCGCGCAGGTGCCCCGTGGGTGGTGGGACGTGCCGGTGATGCTGGTGCTGGCCGCGCTGATCCCGGCCTTCTCCGCGAAGGGGTACGCCTTCCAGACCGCGGCGATCACGCCCGTCATCCTGCTGCTCTCCGACCTCCTCAACCGCCAGGGCTTCGACCTGGTGCTGCCGCGGCTGTACGACTCGCTCATCGGCTGCGGGATCGCCCTGGTCGCCGGTTATCTGCTCTGGCCGGAGTCCTGGCACAGCCGGATCGGCGACCGGCTCGCGGACGCCGTCGCCGACTCCGCGGCGTACGTGAACCGGGCGTTCTGCCCGCCCGCGCAGGAGGACCCGGCCGCCCGGGTCCGGGCCCGGCGCGCGCTCTACCGCGACCTGTCGGCCGTACGGTCCGAGTTCCAGCGCGCGCTGACCGAGCCGCCGCCGACCGGCACCGTGGCCGCCGCCTGGTGGCCGCTGGTCGTCGCCGTGGAGCGCATCGTCGACGCGACGACCGCCGCCCGCGTCCGGGTCGACCACGGCGCACCGGCGCCCGATCCGGCGGAAGCGGAAGCCGTGGAGCGGCAGTTGCGGGAGCTCGCGGAGGGGCTGCGCAGCAGCGCCGTCCTGGTGGAGGTACGGGCGGAGCTGACCGGCGACGAGGAAGGGGTGCTCGCGCCCCTGCGCCAGGAGGTACGGGCGGCCCGGGCCATCGCCACTCCCCGCCGCGAGAGGGACTGAACACCCGGCGCGGGGCGTACGGACGCCCTTACCGGCGGTCACTGAACGGAACCCTCCATACCGCCGTTACCGGAATCCACGGGTGCGACTACGATGCGCTCGATTCACCTTGATCCGTGCTCGTTCCGGCGAACAAGTGACCCGGCGACGCGGTCACTTCGTCCTGCGCCTCCCCTCCCGTGCCCCCAAGGACATCGCCATGCGCACCACCACCGGCAGAGGGCTCCAGCCCAATGTCCTCGGGACCTTCGACACCGTCGTCATGGCCGTCGCGGGCAGCGCACCCGCCTACTCCCTGGCCGCCACCACCGCCGTCCTCTTCGGCGCGGTCGGCCTCGCGGGACCGGCGGCCCTGCTCTACTGCGCGATACCGATGCTCGGCATCGTCCTCGCCTACGCCCGCCTCGGCCGGATCGACGTCAACGCCGGCGCCGGGTACTCCTGGGTGGGCCGCACCCTCCACCCCTTCCTCGGCTTCCTCTCCGGCTGGGCCCTCGTCGTCTCCGCGACCGTCTTCATGGTCGCCGGCTCATTGCCCGCCGGCGCGATGACCCTCTCCCTGATCGATCCGGACCTCGCCGGCAACACCCCGCTGGCCGCCGCCGTCGGCGCCGGCTGGTTCCTGATGATGCTGCTCGTGGTCCTGGGCGGCGCCCGGCTCACCGTCCGGGCCCAACTGCTCATGTCGGGCGTCGAGATGGTGATCCTCCTCGTCTTCGTCCTCGCCGCCGTGCTGCACCGGGGGCACGCCACCGCCTTCGACTGGTCCTGGTTCGGCTTCGGCCACTTCGACGGCCCGGCCGGCTTCGCCTCGGGCGCGCTGATCGCCGCGTTCTACTACTGGGGCTGGGACGTCACCAGCAACCTCAGCGAGGAGACCCGCGACAGCCGCCGCACGGCCGGGTTCGCCGCGCTCGTCGGCGTCGGCGTCGTCTTCCTGCTCTTCGAGGCGTTCACCGTCGCGGTCAACGTGCTGATGAGCGCCGGGCAGATCGAGTCCGCCGGGGAGAACGTCCTCGCCGTCCTCGGCCAGGAGATCTGGCCCGGCGTCGGCGGCAAGCTGCTGATCGCGGCGGTCCTGCTGTCCACGGTCGCCACCCTGGAGACCACCCTCATCCAGGTGACCCGCTCGCTGTTCGCGATGGGCCGCGACCGCACGCTGCCGGCCGCGCTCGGGACCGTCCACCGCCGCTGGAACACCCCGTGGGTGGCGATCGCCGCCGTCGGGGCCGCCGCGCTGCTGATGTTCTGCGCGGCGGCGGCCGCGGGCTCCGTGGGCTCGGTCCTGCGCGACGCGGTCTCCGCGATCGGCCTCCAGATCGCGTTCTACTACGGTCTCGCGGGCATCGCCGCCGTCGTCGCGTACAAGGGCATGCTCCTGACCTCCGTACGGAACTTCCTCCTCGGCGGCGCCTGGCCGTTGCTCGGCGCCGCGTTCATGCTGTGGGCGTTCGTGGAGTCGCTCGGCGAACTGTCCACGACGGCCCTGGTCATCGGGCTCGGCGGGCTGCTCACCGGAGTCGTACCGATGATCGTGTACTGGCGGAAGGGAAGCACGTACTACCGCCCCGCCCGGCTCGACGCGGCCCGCGCGCTGGCCGCCGCGGGACCGTTCGGACCGACCACCCCACGCGCTCGCCGCGCGGACGAATCGCTCGCGACCGACTTCTGACCGTTCCTTTTAAGTGAGCAGGAGTGAGTCTTGGACCCACAGCTGGTCACTCCGCGTATCCCGAACGGTTGTGGATGCGCTGGGTCTCCGCTTTCGCTTCCCGTTCGGCGGCACGTCTGTGGGGGCGTGGTCCGTGACGGGCGGGCGGGTTCCCTCACGCCCACGGGCACCCGGCCTGGCCTGGGCGGTCCGATGCCCGTGACGATCGCTCTGGTCGTCACGGGGCGGTGCCGTCCGTCGCCGGATCGGGTGTCCGAGGGCGCGTCGTCCGATCGCGATACCGACGGCATCGTGACGGGACATCTCGCGGCGCGGAGTGACCAGCGGCTTCTGCCAGTGCCGGCCACCCCACTGGGTGGTGTAGGCGGGATCGACCGCGACAATCGCCAGACCAAGCTCGGCAGCCATGGAAACAAGCCGGGCCTTGAGCTTGCCCGTCGGGATCCCCGAGATCAACTGCCGGAACCTTTTTCGGCGGCCGTGCTTCTCCCGGGTCTTCTCCGCGGCGAAGTCCAGATCCTCGACCGCGATGGCCGCGACGCCGATCATGCCGCTCGCTCGGGCGGCTTCGAGCGGGATCGTCTGGACGACGGGAGGCTGCCAGGACGCGGTCACATACCAGCGTCCGCGATCGACATCGAGGTGGATGCGGTAGGCGACGGCCCGGTTCGCTTCGATGCGGTCCCGCCACTCCTCACCCCGGTGCACGAACGTGACGGTGGAGGCGAAGACGTACCGCCCGTGTGTGGCGTTCGCCAGATGGGCGAGCGGGGCGGGCAGTTTGATCGACACTTCGCCGTCGGGCGTGACACGGATCGTCTCGTTCCCGAACCGCTTCCCCGACTCCCCATCAGCCGACAGAAACCACCGCTCGGCCTCCCAGCGCTCCCGCCACTGCTCCTCCGTCAGCTGCGCGTCGGCGAGGTGATGACGGCTGGTGAGCAGACGCCGTCCGCCCCGCACCACACGCACCCGCCCGGACTGCCAATCCGCGCGGGCCGCCTCCAGCCGAGCCTCCAGAGCAGCCAGCCGCCGGGACTTGCGAAACCACTCGCTCTTCGATCGGTAACCACCGGCCGCGCGTTTGGTGCACCTCTGCCTGATGGGCAGGGACAACCGGTGGCGCAGCATGCGGATACCGGCTTCGAGATTCCTGATGTGCGCGGCGAGGCAGCGCCGGGCGAGCGCCCACTGGTCGTGGGTGGCCTTCGTGATCGACCCCGCGATCCGCGACGACGAGAATCCGGTCAGCTCCCGTTTACGTGCGGCCCAGGTTTCCGCGCTGTGATCCAGGCCGTCCGCGCAGCGGGCCTTCAGATCACGGGACGCGAGCATCCCCTGATAGTCACCCACCAGCCGCAGAACCTGCTCATCCCCCACGGTCAGGTGCTTGAGCCGGTCACGGATCGCCACACCCGTGGGGCCAGAGACGACAAACGTCGGAGCAATCGCGCGCAGCCCCGGCAGGTCAGCCGTCACCGGCCGCCACCCCAGCGCCTTGCCCGCCCACCCCTTCGAAACTCATACAGACGACCGTAGCCACCCACACCAAAACACATCATCACTCACAAGAGTGGTCTTACAAACCAACAGCTCGTAACCCCTGAGGGAGGACCCGGATGGCCGCTCTTCGCCGACGGCCCCGCCCGGCGCGCTTCACCCCGGTCTTCGACCCGGACTGCGGGGACCGTGCGCTCACCGAGGCGCGCCACGACATGGTCATCGGGCGCTGGCAGGGTGTACGGGACCTCCTGCGGGCCACCGGCGAGGACTGGCCGCGCCGCACGCACCGGCTGCGGCTCCTCGCGCACGCCGCCGCGGGCAGCTCCACGGTCGAGGCCTGGCGGGCGGCCGAGCCGGACGACCCGGACGCGGCGGTGCTGCGGGCCGCGACCGAGGTGGTCCGGGTCTTCGACACGGCCATCGCGGCCGGCCGGGGCGGCACCGTGGACCGGGGGCGGCTCGACGCGACCGTCGACGCCTGCCTCGCGGCGGCGCAGGCGGCACCCACCGACCCGATGCCCTGGGTCTCTCTCCTTTCGGTCGCCCGGCTCTACGAGGGCGGGGTGCCGCGCCGCGAACTGCGGCAGTGGTTCGACGAGTTGCGGCGGAGGGACCCGTACCACACCGAGGGTCACGCGCAGCTGCTGCGCTACTGGTCGGCGCGGTGGCACGGCACGCACGGCGCGATGTACGACTTCGCCCGGGACGCGGCCGGCGTGGCGCCGCCCGGGTCGCCGCTGCCGGTGCTCGTCCAGGTCGCGCGGGTGGAGGAGTACCGCTACATCGCGGACGGGGCGCTCGGGCGGGGCCCGGTGCGCGGCTTCGACCAGCACTGGAAGCACGAGCTCGCGGTGACGGAGGTGCGGCGGACGCACGCCCGCTGGATCGGCGGCCGCGAGCCGGGCCGCCCGGTCGCCCCGGAGGAGGTCCCGGACCTCAACTACCTGGCCCATGCCGCCTGTTATGCCGGGCAGGTGGAGGTGGCGCGGGAGGTGCTCGGGATGCTCGGGGCGCGGGCGACGTGGGTGCCCTGGTCGTACACCGGGGCTCCGGAGGAGCAGTTCGTACGGTTCCGGGAGGGCCTGGGGGTGGTGTGAGGACGCCCCCCGCGCCCTCACACCACCGTCCTTGTACGGTCTTCCTCCGGTCAGACGCCGATGTCGCGTCCGTCCTTGCGCCAGACGGCGACGACGGACGGGCGGACGATCCTGCCGGGGCCGTCGGGCCAGGCCGACTTCGGGTTCTCGACGGTCGCGCCGTCGATCTCGCCCGGGTGCTGCACGGCGACGACCACGCGGCGGTCCTGGATGATCGGGCCGCAGGTCTCGGCGCCGGCCGGGACCGTCAGGAACTGCTTGAGCTCACCGCGCCGCTCGCCCTGCGTGGCGACACCGAACAGACCGTCGTGCGAGCCGAGCTGGTTGCCGTCGGTGGAGATCCACAGGTTGCCGTGCGGGTCGAAGGCGACGTTGTCCGGGCAGGAGATGGGCGACACCTTCTCCTTGGGGAAGCCGGCGAAGTAGGTGGCCGGGTCGTTCGGGTCGCCCGCGACGAGGAAGAGACGCCAGGCGAAGCCGTCGCTCGCCGGGTCGTCCCAGTGCTCGGCCAGCTCCAGGATCTGGCCGTGCTTGTTGGCGTTGCGCGGGTTGGCCTCGTCGGCGGGGGCCTTGCCGGCGGCGCCGCGGTCCTTGTTGTTGGTGAGCGCGACGTAGACCCGGCCGGTGCGCGGGGACGGCTCGACGTCCTCGGGGCGGTCCATCTTGGTGGCGCCGACCTTGTCACCGGCGAGGCGGGTGAAGACGTACACCTCCTCGGCGGTCATGCCGGGGACGTGCGAGACGTCGTTCGTGGCCAGCGGGATCCACTGACCGGAGCCGTCGAACTCGCCGTCGTTCGGGAGCTTGCCGGTGCCGTCGATGTCCTGCGGGCTGTCACCGGTCAGCTTGGCGACGTACAGCGTGCCCTCGTCGAGGAGGGTGAGGTTGTGCTCGCGGGCCGCCCGGGAGGTGCCCTTCTTCATGCGCTTGCTGCCGACGAACTTGTAGAAGTAGTCGAAGCGCTCGTCGTCGCCCATGTAGACGACCGGACGGCCGTCCTCGGTGAGGCGGGGCTGCGCGGCCTCGTGCTTGAACCGGCCGAGCGCGGTGCGCTTCTTCGGGGTGGAGTCCGGGTCGTACGGGTCGAGCTCGACGACCCAGCCCTGGCGGTGGGCCTCGTTCGGCTCCTGCTTGAGGTCGAAGCGCCTGTCGAACCGCTCCCACTTACGCTCGGACGCGCCGGAGCCGATGCCGTACCGCTTGTCGGTGGGGCTCGACCCGTTGGCGAAGTACTGGTTGAAGTTCTCCTCGCCGTGCAGGGTGGTGCCCCACGGGGTGGTGCCGCCGGCGCAGTTGTTGAGCGTGCCGAGCACCTTGCGGCCGGACGGGTCGGCGGAGGTCCTGAGCAGGTCGCTGCCCGCGGCGGGCCCGGTCAGTTCGAACTCGGACGTCGTGTGCAGGCGGCGGTTGAGGGGGTGCCGGGTGACCGGGGTCAGCTTGCCGGAGCGGTACTCCTCCTGGACGACGACGACGGAGAGACCGTGGGCGGCCCAGGCGGTCTCGACCTGCTCGCGGGTCGGGTTCTCGGAGTCGTACCCCTTGAACATCAGGATCTCGTCGGTGTACTCGTGGTTCGCGACGAGGACCTGGCGGCCCCGCTCCCCGCGGAGCGGGAGGAGGCTGAGGAAGTCGCAGTTGTAGCCGAACTGCCCGGCCTGCGCCGCGGCGGACTGCTTGTCGGCGTCGAAGGCGGGGGCGCCGCGGAGGATCGGCTCGCCCCAGCGGATGACGACGTTCTGCTCGTAGCCGGTGGGGATGGTGACCCGGTCGGCGGTGTTGGGCGCGACGGGCGCGAAGCGCAGGCCGCGGGCGCCGTCGACCCGTCCGGGCTTGTGCCCGTGGGTACGTGCCTCGGCCACCGGCGCGTTGCCGACGACCGCGCCACCGGCGGCGGCGGCGACGGTCACGACGGCGGCGGCGCGCATCAGGGAGCGGCGGGAGTAGGCGCTCGCTATGACATCGCCGACGTACTCGTTGTCACTGGTGTTGGGCACCTCGTGGAAGCAGGCGTCACCGCAACGGAACCGGCAGGTGAGGGCGGAACGGCCGCCTCCGTGCGGGTTGGTGCTCAGCAGGGGCAGCAGTTTGCGCACTTCGTCCTCCTCCGGCGCACAGTGCGCCGCCGTGGTCCCGACAGGGCGTCGGGAATTCCGTCCGGCGGCGACGCTATGTGCGTATCTCGGCACCGGAGCGGCGCCGGAGTGAACGTCGGATGAATGCGCGGAAACCGGGGGCATTCGGGGGGTGCTTGGGGCGCCGATGGCGACACACCCGGGGCCGCTAACCTTACGTGTCCGCCCTGGCCAGGGATGATTCCTCCCAGTACGGACATTCATCGCACCCAACTCATGCGAAAGGCCTCGCCCATGGGCATTCGGAGCTTGCTGCGCAAGGTGTTCGGACGCGACCGTGCGGACCAGCACGACGAAACTCCGGCAACCTCCGTCCCGCCCCAGGCGGACCGCGCGACGTCGGTGACACTCCCGTCGCCGACCCCGGCGGAGAACGCGACGCCTGAGGAGCCCCCGTCGGTGACGCTCCCGTCCCCGACGCCGGCGGAGAGCGCGACCGAACGAGCCACAACGGACACGGCGGCGAAGCGCGCCGCGGACGACCTGGTGGCGGCGGCCTTCGACAACCTGAAGGTCCCGAACGCGAGGCCGGCGGAGCCGGAGAAGCCGGCTGAGCCGAAGACCGAGGCGGCCGCCGCGGCCGAGACCCCCGAGCCCGCCGAACCGGAGACCGAGGCGGCCGCCGCGGCCGAGACCCCCGAGCCCGCCGAACCGGAGACCGAGGTGGCCGCCGCGGCCGAGGCGACGGAGGTGTCGGCTGCCGCCGGTTCCACGGCGGAACCGGCGGCGACCGAGCTGTCGGAGACGGCGGTTGAGCAGCCGGACGCCCTGGAGCCGACGGCCGAGAAGGTCACGGAGGGCGAGCCCGCGACGCCGGAGGCGACGGTCGACACCGACGCCCGCGCGCCGGAGGGCGAGGCGGACGCACCCATCGCCGAGGACGCGGACGCGTCCGACGACGCCACCGCCGTGGAACCGGCGGCAGCCGACACGGCGGAACCGCAGGCGGACGCACCCGCCGCCGAGGAGGCCACCACCCCGGCCGAGCAGGCCGAAGCGGAGACGGTCGACGCCGACGTCACCGTGCCGGAAGGTGAGGCGGACACACCCGCCGCCGAGGAGGCCGAGCGCGGGGACGCGGACGCGTCCGACAACGCCACCGCCGCGAAGCCGGCGGCAGCTGACACGGCGGAGCCGGAGACCGACACCGCGACCGACGCCGACGCCCCCGAGCCGGTCGCCGCCGCCGTGGACGCAGGCGGCACCCCCGCCTCGGAGGCAGAGGACGCCCCGGCCACGGAGCCGCACGGCGCCCCCGCCACGACCGCGACCCCGCTCTCCCAGGTCAAGGCCGACGCCCCGTACCTCGTCGAGGCGTACAAGGCCGCCGGGGCCGTGCTCAAGAAGCAGGGGCTCATCGGGGCGCGGGCCGCCGTGTATCTCGTCGTCGACCGGTCCGGTTCGATGCGCGGGTACTTCAAGGACGGCTCCGTGCAGCGCCTCGCCGAGCAGACCGTCGCCCTCGCCGCGCACCTCGACGAGGACGCCACCGTCACCGCCGTCTTCTTCTCCACCGACATCGACGGCACCGCCGAACTCCGCCCCGCGGGCCTCGAGGGCCGCATCGACGAGATCAACGCGGGCCTCGGCCGCCTCGGCCGGACGAACTACCACCGCGCCGTCGAAGAGGTCCTCGCCCACCACGAGAAGACCGACCCCACCCGACCCGCGTTCGTCGTCTTCCAGACCGACGGCGCCCCCGAGTCGAAGACCGCGGCCACCCAGGCCCTCGCCGAGGCCGCCGACCGCCCGATCCACTGGCAGTTCGTGGCCTGGGGCGAGGAGGACAACAAGGCCTTCGACTACCTCCGTAAGCTGACCGCCCCCCGTACCGGCCACTTCCTCGCCGGCGCGACCCCGTCCGAGACCGCGCACGCCGCCTTCTACCGCGGGCTGCTGGCGGACTGGCAGCTCTGATCCCCGGCCTCGGGGGCCGGGGGCCCGCCGGGGCCCCCCCCCCCCCCCCCCCCCCCCCCCCCCCCGCCCCCCCCCCCCGCCCCCCCCCCCCCCGCCCCCCCCCCCCGCGGCCCCCGCCCCGGGGGGGGGGGGGGGGGGGGGGGGGGGGGGGGGGGGGCGGGCGGGGGGGGGGGGGCGGGGGGGGGGGGGCGGCCCCCCGCCCACGACCAGGCCGCCCCCCTCTCCCTCCCCCCGCGCCACGGCCCCCACCGTCCCCCCGTGCGCCACCGCGATCGACCGGACGATCGACAGGCCGAGCCCCGCCCCCGGCCCCATCCGGTCGCGCCCCTCCCCCCGCCGGAACGGTTCGAAGAGCCCCGGCACGTCGTCCGCCGCCACCACAGGCCCGGTGTTGACGACGGTGAGCACGCCCCCCTCGACGGACACCTCCACCCGCCCCCGGGGCACGTTGTACGCGACCGCGTTCGCGACCAGGTTCCGTACGAGCTGCCCCAGCAGCACCCGGCTCCCCCGCACGACGCCCCCCGCACCCCCCGTCACGGACACCGCCTCCACCCCGTACGTCTCGCACTCCTCCTCGACCACGGCCCCCAGCCGTACGTCCTCCCGCTCCGCCAGCCCGCGCTCGCTCCGGGCGAGGAGCAGCAGGCCCTCGATGAGCCGCTCGCTGCGCCGGTTGGCATCCAGCAGGACCTGCTTGACCTCGGAGGAGTCGTCGAGCCCGACCTGGATCGCGGTGCGCTGCGTGGCGAGCGGGGTCCGCAGCTCGTGCGAGGCGTTCGCGATGAACCGCCGCTGACTGTCGAAGGCGGCCTCCAGCCGGCCGAGCAGCGCGTCGATGGTGTCGCCGAGCTCCTTCAGCTCGTCATCGGGCCCGCCCGCCGCGATCCTCTCGTGGAGGTTCCGCTCCGAGAGCCGTCGCGCCCGCGCGGTCATCTCGTGGACCGGCCGCAGCACCCGCCCCGCCGTCCACCAGCCCACGACGACCGCGCCGAAGGCCATGACGGCCAGGGCGAGGCAGGACCACATCAGCATCTGCTCGCCGGCGGCCCGGCTGACGTCGTCGCTCAGCCGGTAGGCGGTGACGGTCTCGAAGGGCGCCACCACCCGGACCCGCGCCGCTATGGCCTCCGCCTCCCCTTCCGTACCGGCGCGGGAGAGCAGGTTCACGACGGTCAGCAGGCAGCCGCCGAGGACGATGAAGGCACCCCCGTAGACGAGCGCGATCCGGGTGCGGATCGTGGACCCCGCGCCGATCGGACGGCCGCCGCCGCCGCTCACAGCGCGTACCCCACACCCTGAACCGTGCGGATCAGCGCCGGCTCCCCGAGCTTTCCGCGGAGTTTGCTCATGCAGACCCGTACGGCGCCGGTGAAGGGATCGGTGTGCGCGTCCCAGGCGCGCTCCAGGAGCTCCTCGGCCGAGACCGTGGCTCCGTCCGCCTCCAGCAGGACCTGCAGCACGGAGAACTCCTTCGGGGAGAGGTCGAGCACGCGGCCCTCCCTGGTCACGGTCCGCCGTACGGTGTCCATGCGCACCCCCGCCCGTTCCAGCTGCGGCGGTACGGGCCGGGCGCTGCGCCGGTGCAGCGCGCGCACCCGGGAGACCAGCTCGGGGAACTCGAAGGGCTTGCCGAGGTAGTCGTCGGCGCCGAGGTCGAGCCCCTCGACCCGGTCCTCCGTCGTCGCGGACGCGGTCAGCATGAGGATCCGGGTCCGGGCCGCCCCGGCGACGAGTTCCCGTGCCACGTCGTCGCCGTGGACGCGCGGCAGGTCGCGGTCGAGGACGACGACGTCGTAGTCGTGCAGGCCGAGACAGGCGAGGGCGGCGTCGCCGCTGTAGACGGTGTCGACGGCGAATCCGGCCCGCCGCAGACCGGTGGCGACGAGCTCCGCGAGGACCTCCTCGTCCTCGGCGACCAGTACGCGCATACGTTCCTCCCTCGTCCTCCCTCACCCCCGCTTTCTACGCGGGCCGACGTTTCGCGAACGTCTCCGTCCCCCGTTCCGTCCCCCGTCCCGTCCCACCCCTTGTTATGGATGTGAGTGGATCTTGAACTGCCCGTTAGGATTTCGACCATGGCGGCCACTGGATCCGAGAAGCAGGGGGCGAACGGCGTGAAGTCTTTCTACGTATCGACCCCCATCTACTACGTCAACGACGCTCCTCACCTGGGCCACGCCTACACGACCGTCGCAGGCGACGTGCTCACGCGCTGGCACCGTCAGCGCGGCGAGAAGGTGTGGTACCTCACCGGCACGGACGAGCACGGTCAGAAGATCATGCGCACGGCCGAGGCGAACAACGTCACGCCTCAGGCCTGGTGCGACAAGCTCGTGGAGGAGGCGTGGAAGCCCCTCTGGGAGCACCTGAACATCGCGAACGACGACTTCATCCGGACGACGGAGAAGCGTCACACGGACCGCGTCCAGGAGTTCGTGCAGGACCTGTACGACAAGGGCGAGATCTACAAGGGCGGGTACGAAGGCCCGTACTGCGTGGGCTGTGAGGAGTACAAGCTCCCCGGCGATCTCATCGAGGCGGAGGACGGCACGAAGCTGTGCGCCGTCCACAAGAAGCCGGTGGAGATCCTCAAGGAGGAGAACTACTTCTTCAAGCTGAGCGAGTACGGCCCGAAGCTGCTGGAGTTCTACGAGGCGAACCCGGACTTCATCCAGCCGGAGTCGGCCCGCAACGAGGTCCTGAACTTCGTGAAGCAGGGCCTTCAGGACCTGTCCATCTCCCGGTCGACCTTCGACTGGGGCGTCCCGGTCCCGTGGGACGACAAGCACGTCATCTACGTGTGGGTCGACGCGCTCCTGAACTACGCGACGGCCGTCGGCTACGGCTCGAACCAGGCGAAGTTCGACGAGACGTTCCCGGCCGACGTCCACCTCGTCGGCAAGGACATCCTGCGCTTCCACGCGGTGATCTGGCCGGCCATGCTGATGGCGCAGGGCCTGCCGGTGCCCGGCAAGGTCGCCGCCAACGGCTGGCTGATGGTCGGCGGCGAGAAGATGTCGAAGTCGAACCTGACCGGCATCAAGCCGCAGGACCTGACCTCGCACTTCGGCGTGGACGCGTACCGGTGGTACTTCCTGCGGGCGATCGCCTTCGGCAGCGACGGCTCGTTCTCGTGGGAGGACTTCACCGCCCGCTACACCTCCGAGCTCGCCAACGACTACGGCAACCTCGCCTCGCGCGTGGCGGCCATGGTCGGCAAGTACTTCGACGGCGCCCTGCCGGCCGCGACGGCCGACGGCGACGCGGAGAAGGCGATCCACGAGGGCCTGGCGAAGGCGGTCGCGACGGCCGACCGGAAGATCGGCGAGGAACTGGACTTCCAGGGCGGCATCCTGGCGATCTTCGACTTCGTGAAGCAGGTCAACGGCTACATCACGGAGCAGGAGCCCTGGAAGGTCGCGAAGGACGAGTCGGAGGCGGGCCGCGCCCGCCTGGCGACGATCCTCTACACGGCGGCGGAATCCCTGCGGGGCGTCGCGGTCCTCCTCAACCCGATCATGCCGGAGACCTCCCAGAAGCTCTGGGACTCCCTCGGCGCCGAGGCCGCCGACCTGGGCCCCCTGGCCGACCAGCGCGTCCAGGACGCCGGCACGTGGGGCCAGCTCCCGCCGGGCGCGACGGTAACGAAGGGCGCGGTGCTCTTCCCGCGCCTGGAGGAGCCGAAGAAGGACTGACACACGACCGTGGCCGCTTCCCCCTCCGGCGAGGGGGCGGCGGCCACCGTCGTACGCGGACGGCCACCGTCGTACGCGGGCGGCCACTGTCGTACGCGGACGGACGCGGACCACGTCGACCGGGTGGCCGAACAGGATCGGTCACCATGGCGGTGGGCATACGGTCGGGGGCATGTCCATGCCTCCGCCTCCCGGGCCCCCTCAGAACGCAAGCGCGTACGGGCCCGGCCCCGTCCCCTCGCCGTACTATCCGCCGCAGGGTGCCTGGGGCGGGTACCCGCCCCCGCTTCCGCCCCCGCCGCCACCGAAGAACCGGACCGGCATGATCCTGGGGATCGCCGCCGCGTCCGTCATCGGCCTTCTGACGCTCTCGTGGATCGGTAACGGAGGCCTGCGCGGCGGCTCGAGCTCCGGGTCCTACCCCGCCGCGACGCACCGGCTCACCCTCCCCAAGACACTGCTGGACGGCCGGTACACCCTCGCCGACGACCGCTCGGGCCAGGCCGACGCCGGGCTGAAGAACGCGAGCGAGGCCGTCGTCCGCGACCCGAAGGGCGTGCTGGGCCAGTACGCGGCCGCCGGGGAGGACGGGGCCGGGGTCCTGGTCGTCTCCGGCCTGTACGGGCGGATCAAGGACCCGGACCTGGCGAGGGAGAGGATCCTCAAGGGCGCTCGCGAGGCGGCGGGCACCAGCGTGCTCGTCGCCCCGAAGGACGTCACCCCGTCCGGCGCGACCACGACGGTGACCTGCCAGGTCCTCGCCACGGAACAGGCGGGCGGAGGCCGGGCGACCTACCCCATGTGCGCCTGGGCGGACGACAACACGAACGCCGCCGTCGCCGAGATGACGACGGAATCCGCGGACCTGAGCCCGGAGTCCGTCGACCTGACGAAGGCGGCCGACACCACACTCAAGGTCCGCGAGGAGACACGCCGCCCGCTCGGCTGACCGCGGAACGGAGGACGACGCCCCGCAGGTTCGTTCTCGGCCAAAATGATTGCAGTCGGGAAGGGCGGTGTGTGACGATCGCACGCGTGTGCGTGACGGGGGAGGGGCACATGCGACTGTCGGACCTGGCCGACACATCGATGGCGACACCGGCACGGGCGTCGGCACCGACACCGGCACCGGCACCGGCAGAGCCGTCTGTCGCCGCCCTGCGCGAATTCGCGGTGCTGCTGGGTGAGTTCCGGCGTACGGCGGTGCTCGTCCCGATCGATCCGTACGGCAGTCTGTGGACGGCCGAGCACGGCGGGGTGCGCTGGATATGCGCCTTCTCGAACGAGGAGTGCCTGGCGCGATTCGCGAGGGCACAGGGTGACGCCGGCCGCGAGTGGGAGTACCGCACGCTCCTCGGCGCCCGGCTGCTGGACGTGCTCGTCCCGAAGCTGACCGCCGCGTCCGGCGTGCCCGCCGGGGTGGCGCTGGATGCCGGCAGCGACGACGGAATGGTGTTCCCGCCGGTCGAGGGCGTCGTCCCGGACTCGGCGGTGGTGGATCTCGGGGGTGGGGCATGAGCGGGAGTGATCCGGACCTGGCGGCGCCGGAGGGCGCGCTCGAACTGATCGCGCAGGGCATCGACAAGGCACACGGAGAGCTGAAGGATCTGTCGATCGGCCAGCAGGCCATCACGGGCCGCGGCTTCTCCACGCTGGCGATGTCCGGAGTGAAGCTCGGGCATCAGGGGCTCGCGGAGCAGTTCGAGACCTTCTGTGACCGCTGGGGCTGGGGCGTACGGGACTTGATGCAGAAGGCGAACGTCTTCACGGCCGCTCTGGGGGTGTCGGCGGGCGCGTTCGCCGAACAGGAGCGCTACATCAAGGACACCATCAAGATCGCGACGAACGCCGCCAACGGCAATCCCCACCTGTCCGAGGACGAGGTCAAGCAGAAGAGCTGGGACGAGATCAAGAACCAGAGCCCGACCGACAACCCCGACCACAGCCCGGAGTCGATACGCCGGGCCCAGGACAACGTCGAGCAGACGTGGCGGGACACGGCGTACGACGTCGAGGACGGGCTGCTCGACTCGATGGGCGACGCCGGCGTCATCGATCCCCGTCAGCGTGAGGCGATGGACGAGCAGCTGCGTGAGGGGCTCGACCCGTCACAGACGGCCGTCGACCGAGCCCGGGAGCGCTGAAGATGCCGGAATGGGGGGACCTGTTCGAAGGCGGCAAGCGGCTGCTCGGAGAGACCGTCGACGGCGCCACGAACCTCATCGGGGACGGCCTGGACCACGTGGGCGCCGAGGGGGCCGCGGACAAGGTCGAGGACTGGGGCGACCGGGCCGCGTCCGCACTCGGGGCGGAGGTCGGGGAGGCTCAGCTCGGGCAGTCCGAGGAGCCGAACGAGCTCGTGCACGGCGACGTGGGCGAGATCACCGCGACGGCGAAGAACCTGCGTGACTTCCAGTCGGCGTTCGACAGCGTCGGCCGTGGTCTGAAGGCCGTGGAGGGCTCGGGCCGTTGGAAGGGCGAGGCGCAGAAGACCTTCCAGGAGGAGTTCCGGGCCCTGCCGACAAGCTGGCTGCACGCGTCCGATGCCTTCGGTTCGGCGGCGGCCGCCCTGGAGGCGTACGGGACGACCGTCACCTGGGCGCAGGGCAAGGCGCGCGAGGCGATCGCCCTGTACAAGCGAGGAAACGAATCCTCGACATCGGCGCAGGCGGCGTACGAGAAGAAGGTCGCCGACTACAAGGCATCGCTCGACGGTGATGCTCCACTGCCCTGCCCCGCCCCCGGGACGGACCCGGGAGACGCCCAGCGGGCCCGCGCCCAGGAGATCCTCGCCGACGCGCGACGCCAGCGGAACGAGGCGGCGGATACGGCGAAGAAGGCGATCGCGTCCGCACTGGCGCACGCCCCGGCCGAGCCGTCACTCGGTGACCGGCTCAAGAACGACGCGATGGACTACGCCCTGGCCACGGGCGCGTCACGGCTGCACTTCGCCGGAGGCGCCGTGAAGGGTGTCGTCGGCCTCACCAACTTCATCCGCTCGATGGATCCACGGGACGCGTACAACCGCGCCCATCCGGCCGAGTACTACGAGAACGTCAACATGACCCTGGCCGGGGTCGTCTCGACCGCCGCCCACCCCGACCGGGCGCTACAGGCCGCGTGGGAGGCGGCCAAGAGCGACCCGGAGGAGTTCCTGGGGCGCGCGGTGCTCGAGGCGGCCGGAACCAAGGGTGCGGGCGGTCTGAAGACGATCGCCCGCGCGAAGGACCTCGTCGACAGCCCGAACGGCAAAGGCCGGCAGGGCCATACGACGGACCCGCACGGCACCTGCCGCCCCGACGGGGAGAAGTGCAAAGGCGGCGACCCCGTCGACATGGCGACCGGCCGCATGATCCTGCCGCAGACGGACATCACGCTGCCGGGCTCCCTGCCGCTGGTCCTCGCGCGGACCTTCGAGTCCTCCTACCGGGCGGGCCGCTGGTGAGGCCCGACGTGGGCGAGCACGCTCGACCAGCGACTGGAGATCGACTCCGAGGGGGTCGTCCTTCTCTGCGAGGACACCAGCCTGCTCGCGTATCCCCACCCCGCTCCCGGCGTCCCTGTGCTGCCCACGCACGGCAGCCGGCGCTGGACGCTGGACCGCGACGGGGACACGTACACCGTCACCGATCCGGGAACGGGCCGCGTCCTGCATTTCACCCTGCACACGGACGACCTCGCCCTTCTCTCCCAGATCGACGACCGCAACGGCAACTGGATCACCTTCGAGTACGACGCCGGCGGCGTCCCGGCCTCCGTCGTCCATCACGGCGGCTACCACCTGCGGCTGACGACCGACGGCTCCCGTGTGACCGCTCTGCACCTGGGCGAGCAGGAGATCCTCCGCTACGGCTACACCGACGGTCATCTGACCTCCGTGACCAACTCCTCGGGCCGCCCGCTGCGCTTCGGCTACGACGAGCACGGCCGGATCACCTCGTGGACCGACACCAACGACAGCCGCTACGACTACGTCTACGACGAGGAGCACCGCTGCGTCTCGCAGTCGGGCGCCGACGGTGTCATGGCCTTCCGGTACACGTGGGCCGAGGACCTGACGACGATCACGGACGCCCTCGGCCGCACGACCCGGTACGAGGTGGACGAGCGGCGGCAGATCGTCGCGGAGACCGACCCGACCGGGGCCGTCACGACGTACGAACGGGACGCTCGGGGCCGCCTGTTGTCCCGTACGGATCCCCTGGGCGCGGTCACCCGCTTCTCCTACGACGAGGAGGGCCGGCTCGTCTCCGCGGTCCGGCCGGACGGCCGCACCGCGACGGCCGAGTACGACGCCCTCGGCCTCCCGGTCCGCGTCACGCGCACGGACGGCACGACGGTCCGCCAGACGTACGACGAGCGTGGCAACCTCACGTCGGCGACGGAGGCATCGGGGGCGCGGACGGAGTTCTCCTACGACGCCGCGGGGAGTCTGACCGCGATCACCGACCCGCTCGGCCACACCACCCGGCTGGCCCTGGACGGCCACGGCCTCCCCACCGAGATCACCGATCCGCTCGGCGCGACGACCCGGTACGAGCGGGATGCCTTCGGCCGTACGATCGCGATCACGGACCCGCTCGGTGCCGTGACCCGCTTCGAGTGGACGGTGGAGGGCCGGCTGTCGCGGCGCCTGGCGCCGGACGGCTCGGAGGAGTCGTGGACGTACGACGGCGAGGGCAACTGCCTGACCCACACGGACGCGCTGGGGGCCACCACGCGCTTCGAGTACGGCCACTTCGACGTGGTGAGGTCCCGTACGGAGCCGGACGGGGTCCGCTACGCCTTCACCCACGACGCCACGCTTCAGCTGACCCAGGTCACCAACCCCCAGGGCCTGACGTGGGACTACGACTACGACCCGGCCGGCCGGCTGCTGTCCGAGACGGACTTCGACGACCGGACGTTGACGTACGGCTATGACGGGGCGGGCCGGCTGACCTCCCGTACCAACCCCCTCGGTCAGACGGTCCTGTTCGAGCACAACGAGCTCGGTCAGGTCGTGCGCAAGGACGCGGAGGGGGCGGTCACCACATACGAGTACGACATCTTCGACGAACTGGCGGCGGCGACGGGACCTGACGCGACGCTGATCCGCCTCCGGGACCGCTACGGCCGCCTGAAGTCGGAGACGGTCAACGGCCGGACGCTGACGTACGCGTACGACGGGATCGGCCGCCGGGTGGGGCGGACGACGCCGGCCGGTTCGGTGAGCGAGTGGTCGTACGACGCGGTGGGCCGCAGGAGCCGGCTCACCACCTCCGGCCGCACACTCGACTTCTCCTTCGACGCCTTGGGGCGCGAAGTGACCCGCGACATCGGGGGCTTCACCTCGCTGACGTCGTCCTTCGACGAGCTGGGCCGCCTGACGACTCAAGAGATCACGTCCCAGGGAAACCACCTCCAGCACCGCCGTTACGGCTACCGCCCCGACGGGGGACTGATATCCGTCACGGACGCGCTGTCGGGGACACGCCGCTTCGACCTGGACGGGGCGGGCCGCGTCACGGCGGTCCGGGCGGACCGCTGGACGGAGCGTTACGCCTACGACGAGGCGGGCAACCAGTCGGAGGCATCCTGGCCGTCCACCCACCCGTCCCACGAGTCGACGGGCACGCGGACGTACCAGGGCACCCGCATCACCCGGGCCGGCTCGGTCCGCTACGAACACGACGCCCAGGGCCGGACGGTCCTGCGCCAGAAGACCCGCCTGTCACGGAAGCCGGACACCTGGCGGTACGCGTGGGACGCCGAGGACCGCCTCACCTCCGTCACCACCCCGGACGGCACGGTCTGGCGATACGCGTACGACCCCCTGGGCCGCCGCATATCCAAGCGATCACCGCTGGAAACGGTCCACTTCACGTGGGACGGCACGACCCTCTGCGAACAGACGACGGACGAGCTCACCATGACCTGGGACCACGCGGGCCTGCGCCCCCTGACCCAGACGGAGCGCCGCACGGACTCCACGGACGAGCGCTTCTTCGCCATCGTCACGGACCTGATCGGCACCCCGACGGAACTCGTCGACGAGTCCGGCACCCTGGCCTGGCGCACCCGCGCCACCCTCTGGGGCACCACCACCTGGACGCGAGACGCCACGGCGTACACCCCCCTCCGCTTCCCGGGCCAGTACTTCGACCCCGAATCGGGCCTCCACTACAACCACTTCCGCTACTACGACCCGGAATCGGCGCGCTACCTCTCCCCGGACCCCCTGGGCCTCGCCCCGGCCGACAACCCGGTCACGTACGTCCACAACCCCCACACGTGGAGCGATCCGTTGGGGCTGGCCGCTTGTAACACGTACTTCGAAACTCGGACCGAAGCTTTCAATGCGGCTCGAGAGCGAGCAGGAATCCCCAATAGCCAGCAGCCGACAAAGCAGTGGGAAGTCGGCGACGACGAGAGCAAGCAGCGGCGCTACAGCAACTACGCGTACAGCACGAATGAGGGCTCGCACGGGCGATACTATCAGTACGAAACCCCTCATGGGACAAGAGTTATCGCTGAGCACACCAACGACCCTAAGGCTCCATACCCGCATTTCCATGCGGGCCGCCCCCCAGAGGGCACATTCAATGTCGACATGATGGGGAAAAGATACGTTCAGATCGGCGAAAACCATCATTTCTATTACACGGGAGAGAGCGTGACCAACAGATGAGCGAAGAGCTTCGGAGACGACTTCTCTCGGCGCGAGAGATCAAGGAGAGACGCCGGATCGAGCAGCACCTGGCCACCGCAGGTCTCGCGGCCTACTTTGAAGAATTCGTCCCGCCACGTTGGACCGTCGAAGAACGGTCTCGGTTCTATCGCAGTGACACACGTGCGAGCTTCTCCACGCCGTTGACGACCCCAGAAGAACTGGGCCATTGGATCGAGAGGATTGTGACCGAGCAGGGAATGAGCGCTCCGCTCATGGCAGCGACAAATTTGGAAAACTTCCCCTGGATCAAACTTCGACACCTTGAAATGGGATGGGGTGTAACCCTGATGGAAACATTGGGGAAGAACCTCACCTTGCTATCGCAAGGCAGCGGGCGTTTGCTCGTGTTTTTCGAAGAGGAATACGAGTACGTGGCTTTCGTTGCATCCACTCCGGCTACGTAACCGTCCAACGCTTGTCAGCATGAGGCCAATCGAGCCGGCCACTCGAATCCGATTCGATCAACGAGGTCAATGCACCCAGTTTTTCAGCTCTCGTAGCGTTCGCCGTCCGGCTGCGAGTGGACCTTGACCTCGCAGGTCGTCAGGTCGATCAGCAAGTACACGGCGATACGGTTCTGAAACCCCGACGGTGAGCGACCACGCGCCCCACACCCGGTGACAACCAGGCGTGGGATGCGAGCGGTTGGAGATGTCAGTTGGCTGATGCGTACGTCACGAAGCCCGACCACGCGCCCGGGGTGAGCGCGAGCCGGGGGCCGTCGAGGCACTTGGAGTCGCGGACGTGGATGGCGCCGGGGGTGGTGGCGACCTCGACGCAGGAGTCGCCTTCGCTGCTGCTGCTGTAACTGCTCTTGAACCACGCCAGTTCGGAGGCGTCGCCGGCCGAGGTGTTGCGGATCATGTCTCTCCCAGCAGTTGCTCGATGAGGGCGGTCGACTCACGGGGCGTGAGCGCCTGAGCCCGGATGATGCCGTACCGCAGCTCAAGGATACGGAGCTGCCGCGGCTCGGTCACGGGGCGGCCGCTGACCACGGCCGGCGAGCGTCCGACCGCCGATCCGTCCCCGAACTTCAGCACCTCGATGCCACCTGCCAGCCCGGCGTGCTCCTCGCGGTCCATCGGCATCACCTGAAGCTCGACGTTCCGCATGTGTGCGACTTCCAGCAGGTGTTCAAGCTGGCGGCGCAGCGACGTCCTGCCGCCCAGCGGGCGGCGGAGCGTCCATTCCTCCAGGACGAAGCTGAGTTCGGGGGCGGGATCCCGCTCGAACACCGACTTGCGGGCCATACGACCCGCCGCCATCCGCTCCACCTCGTCCTGCGTGTACGCCGGCCGTCGCATCAGGAGCAGCCCGCGCGCGTACTCCGGTGTCTGCAACAGCCCATGGATGTTGAGGGGGTCGTACAGCTGGAGCTCCACCGCCATGGCTTCCAGCTTCGCCAGGTCCCGGACCTTCTTCGGGTAGCGGACCTTCCGTACGTCCTCCTTCATGGCCGCGATCAGCCCGCCCGCGTCCAGGACCTCGTCCGCCTTGTCCAGGAACTCGGGGCGCGGGATCCGCTTGCCGCCCTCGATCTTGTAGACCATGTCCTCGCCGTAGCCGACCGCCTCGCCGAAGTCGGCGGCCCGCATCCCCACCGCCTCCCTGCGCAGCCTCAACTGCCGCCCCACGGTGGCGACGACGGCCACACCCCAGTCGTCGTCCGGATCCACCTCCCAGCCCGGCTCGTCCGCCTCACTCTTGAGCCGCCGTACTCCGGCCTCGCTGTCCACCGACATGCCCGCACCCCTCTGTCCGCGCCTCCGTGCCGCGACGCCCCAACCCATCGGACGGGTTCCGACAGCCCGGACAACAGTGGACAAGCCCCGGACAGTCACGTTACGCAGCGGCATCGTCACTGTTGAATGCCGCCCAACTTCGCTCGCAGACACGTCACTTCAGTGTTGTGCCCGACACGGGCGATGACCTCCCCCGGCGCGGGCTCGGG
Organism: Streptomyces sp. NPDC003035; assembly: GCF_042888285.1. Lineage (NCBI taxonomy): Bacteria > Bacillati > Actinomycetota > Actinomycetes > Kitasatosporales > Streptomycetaceae > Streptomyces > Streptomyces sp. NPDC003035. Next base: position 345,528 of record NZ_JBIAPJ010000004.1, read on the forward strand.
CGCGGCCTGCTCCTCGTCGAGGCCCTCGCCGACCGGTGGGGCGTCGGGCTCGGTCCCGTACCCCCAGAAGACCGTATGGGCGAACTCGACCTTCCGCGCCCCTGACCTGCGGAAATCGTTCACGCACCGGAGGCCCGTCGGCTGGGCTCCGGTGGCAGGGGCGATCCCATGAACCAAGACACATGAGGTGAAAGGACCGCACCAAACCCCACCCCTTCCCGCCCACGGCGCACGCTCACTCACACGGGTGAAAAGCACCAACTTGGCTGGCTTCGGGACGGGTTGCATGATCTACGCTCAGCGCGACACACCACATCACTGCTGACATGCGTCGGCCCCCGCCGGGACTGCGAATCCCAGTGCGAGGGCCTGACCACCGAGGAAGAAAGCCCCTTCCCGATGGATACCCAGAACACTAGCGTGCGCCCGCACGCCCAGTCCCGTAACAGCGGGAAAAACCACCCCTCCCGGCGAGTCGGTGGTGTCATCCACGACAACTCCCGGCACACCACCCGCTTCACAGTGATCGGCAACCACCTCGCCCAGCACGCCGAGTTGTCACTGCACGCCATCGGTCTGGCCACCCACATCCAGTCCCTGCCCAGCGGCGCTCCCATCGACATCAGGACCCTCGCCGCACGTTTCCCCGAGGGGAAGACGCGGATCGCCTCCGCCCTGCGGGAGTTGGAGGCCCACGGCTATCTGCGCCGCACCTGCGAACGGACCAGCAGCGGCCGCATCGTCACCCGCACGGTGTCCTGCAACCAGCCGGGCCGCCGGTCCGGCGACACGGACGAGACGAAGCCGAAGCCCAAGCGCCCTGACCGCCAGGAGGCCAAGCCGCAGCGGCGCGCCCTGCCCGCCGTACCGCGGCCCGCCTACCCCACCCCCGACCTCCTCCAGATCGCCCTCGGAGTCCTCTCCGGCCTCCGCCGTGAGGACCCGCGCCTCCTGCTCTCCGCCACCGACGCCGAACACCTCGCCCCCGGAGTCGTCGCCTGGCTCGAACGCGACCTCACGCCGGAGGCCGTCCAGAGCGCCCTGACCTCCGGCCTTCCCGCGGAGCCCCTCCACCGCCCGGCCGCACTCCTGGCCCACCGCCTCGCCGCCAAACTCCCGCCCCTGCCACCGTTCCGCGCCCCGGTCGCCAGACACCCGCTCCAGAACTGCGACCACTGCGACCGCGCCTACCGCGCCCCCGAGCCGGGCGTCTGCGGAGCGTGCGCGCCGCCGGGACACACGCCCTCGAACACCGAGGAACCCCGTGGTCAGCTCGCCCCATGAAGCGATGCACCGCATCTTCCAGCACGATCCCCGGCTCGAACGGGATCGAGGACGAGTACGGCACGGAGACCGTCTGGAATGCGGAGAAGATTCTCAGTGAGAACCTTGCGTTCCGTGGCTCGGAGGAGTTCCGCAAGCTCTACCAGCCGTTCGAGACGCTGATGTTCTTCGGGGACAACGGTGGCGGTGATCAGTTCGCCTTCGTCCGCGCCCCAGAACGCGACGACGTGTTCGTGTGGGATCACGAGACGGACAGCCGGACGTGGCTCACGTCGTCTCTGGAGAACTACCTGCGCAGCTCCCTGGGAAGCGACGGCGAAGACTGGTATCGCTGACCGGCCGGGTCAGTGCACCCAGTTCTTCAGCGGCTCGGTGTCCAGCTCGAAGCCCACCGGCTCGGGAAGCGGGACGGACTTCCCGAACGGCACCGTCGCGACCATCTCGTAGCGCTCGCCGTCCGGCTGGGAGTGGACCTTGACCTCGCAAGTGGTGCGATCGATCAGCAAGTACACGGGGATGCCTGCCTCGGCATAGGCGCGGGGCTTCTCGACGCGGTCCCGGCGGCCGGTGTCGGAGTCACCGGAGGTGACCTCGACGACCATCAGTACAGCGTCGGCGCTCGCCCACTCGCCCTGACCCACGAACGCGTCCACCGGAACGAGACAACCGTCGGGCCGGGCGTTGCCCTTGCGGTACTTCTCGACCCGCAAGCCTTGATCCGGGTAGAGCCACCAGCCCGCGTCAGCCTGAATGCACAGTCGCGTCAGCCAAGCGATGATCCGCCCGTGGTCCCCGTCCGGCAACGCCTTCTCCCCGATCTTCCCGCCGATGAACTCCAGACGCAGCGATTCGTCCACACGCTCGCCAAGACGGGCGAGTTCCTCGAACCCCTCCTGAGACAGGACGCTCACGGCAGACTCCTCCCGGATCGGTGGTGCCTCCCACGGTACGTGCTTGCCCGCGGCATCCGTCGGTTTCGTCGCAGTCGCCATGCGGCGACCGTGGCATATGCCACGCCTGTGGGTCGGTAGACCGCTGCTCCTTCACCCTGGTGAGTGACACAAAAGGGCCCGGGTCCGTCCGAAGACGGTCCCGGGCCCTCTCGCCGAGCTTGCTTACCGCGCCGCGTCCGGGTGGACCGCGTCCGTGATCGGGCGGCCGTCCGTCGGCTTCTCGACGGCCTTCTCGACCGGCTTGCGCAGCTGGATGTTCAGCTCCCGCAGCCGCGCCTCGTCCAGCTCCGTCGGGGCGCCCATCAGCAGGTCCTGCGCGTTGCCGTTGAGCGGGAAGGCGATCGTCTCGCGGATGTTCGGCTCGTCCGCCAGGAGCATCACGATGCGGTCCACGCCCGGGGCGATGCCGCCGTGCGGCGGGGCGCCGTATTCGAAGGCGCGGAGCATGCCCGCGAACTCGTGCTCGACCGTCTCGCGCGAGTAGCCCGCGATCTCGAACGCCTTGAACATGATCTCGGGCTCGTGGTTCCGGATCGCGCCCGAGGACAGCTCGATGCCGTTGCAGACGATGTCGTACTGCCAGCCGAGGATGTCCAGCGGGTCCTGGGTCTCCAGGGCCTCCAGGCCGCCCTGCGGCATCGAGAACGGGTTGTGCGAGAAGTCGATCTTGCCGGTCTCCTCGTCCCTCTCGTACATCGGGAAGTCGACGATCCACGCGAAGCGGAAGACGTTCTCCTCGAACTGGCCGGCGCGCTTGGCGGCCTCGACCCGGACCGGGCCCATGATCTTGGAGACCTCGTCGAAGTCACCGGCGCCGAAGAAGACCGCGTGGCCGGGGGCCAGGCCGAGGCGCTCGGAGAGGACCTTGACGTTCTCCTCGGTGAGGAACTTGGCGATCGGGCCGGTAAGGGCGTTGCCTTCGCCGACGCGGACCCAGGCCAGGCCCTTCGCGCCCAGGGAGACCGCGAAGTCGCCCAGCGAGTCGAAGAACTTGCGCGGCTGGTCACCCGTGTTCGGCACCGCAAGCGCCCGCACGTGCTTGCCCGCGAAGGCCTTGAACTCGGAGTTCTCGAAGACATCGGAGATGTCGACGAGCTCCAGGTCGGTGCGCAGGTCCGGCTTGTCGTTGCCGTACTTGAGCATCGACTCGCGGAACGGGATCCGCGGGAACGGGGACGTGACGTGCCGCCCGCCGCCGAACTCCTCGAAGATCTCCGTCATGAGCTTCTCGATCGGCTGGAAGACGTCCTCCTGCTCGACGAAGCTCATCTCGACGTCGAGCTGGTAGAACTCGCCCGGCGAACGGTCCGCGCGGGCATCCTCGTCACGGAAGCAGGGCGCGATCTGGAAGTAGCGGTCGAAGCCGGAGATCATCAGCAGCTGCTTGAACTGCTGCGGCGCCTGCGGCAGGGCGTAGAACTTGCCCGGGTTCAGCCGGGACGGGACCACGAAGTCACGGGCGCCCTCGGGGGAGGTCGCGGCCAGGATCGGCGTCGCCATCTCGTTGAAGCCGAGAGCCACCATCTTGGAGCGGATGGCGGCGATGACGGCGGAGCGCAGCATGATGTTGCGGTGCATGCGCTCGCGGCGCAGGTCGAGGAAGCGGTACTCCAGGCGCCGCTCCTCGTTCACGCCGTCGTCCGTGTTGACCGTGAACGGAATCTGCTTGGCCGCGCCCAGGACCTCGACCTCGGCGGCCTCGATCTCGATCTCGCCGGTGGGCAGCTCCGGGTTGACGTTCTCCGCGCCACGCGAGACGACCTTGCCGTCGACGCGGACGACGGTCTCCTTCGTCAGCTTGTCGAGCACCTCAGCGGCGGCGGTGCCGGGCCGGGCGACGAGCTGCGTGATGCCGTAGTGGTCGCGCAGATCGATGAAGAGGATGCCGCCCAGGTCGCGCCGATTGTGCAGCCAGCCGCTCAGCCGGACGTCGGTGCCGACGTCAGAGGCGCGGAGCTCGCCGCAGGTGTGGGACCTGTACCGATGCATCGTCGTTCATCCAGTCTTCGGAATCGGTGGGGAGCCCGGACGTATCCAGGCCCGTCAAGGGTACCGGGCGACCCAAGATCCCTTTTCGAATACTCTCAGTGGCGACCTGGAGTCCGATATTCATAAAGTAGGGCAATGCGCATCGAGGACGTCCTGGCCGCGATCGCGACCGGCCTGTGGCGCTGGGACAACGCTTCCGGGATCGTCACGCTCGACGCGGAGGCGGCCCGGCTCCTCGGGCTGCCCGCCGAACCCGCCCAGCTCACGGAAGCGGCCGTACGCTCCCGTTTTCATCCCGTCGACTGGAACGAGATCGACGGGGTCGTGAACCTCGCCGTCGCCGAAGGGACACTCGCCGAGGCCCGGCTGCGGATCATGGACGGACACGGACGGGTGATCCGTACCGTACGGAGCAGGTCGAAGCCGCTCATCGAGGGGAACGACTACCAGCTGGTCGGCACGCTCCAGGAGGTCGCCGAACCCCAGCCCGGCACCGCCGCCCGTACGCCCGTCACCGGTGACTGGCGCCGCTCGCGCGAGGCGTTCCTGCTCGACGCGGGCCGGGCGCTGGCCGAGGCACGGTCGACCGCCGAGGTGCTGCGGGTCGCCGCCTCGCTCTCCATGCCGGGCTTCTCGCCCGACGGCCTCGCCGTCTTCGGCGTCGCCGGCGAGCGGCTGACGATCATCGGCCACCACGGGCACAGCGCGGGCGACGAGGGTCCGTTCACCTCGATGTCGGTGGACACCGACTACCCGGCGGCCGAGGTCGTACGGACCGGGCGGGCGATCTACCTGCCGACGCCCGAGGAGTACCTGCGGCGCTTCCCGGTGACCTGGCCGCTCGCCCAGCGCTTCGGCCGGCAGTCGTGGGCGTACCTCCCGCTCATCGTCGCCGGGCGCACCATGGGCGCCTGGATGGCCGCCTTCAAGCACCCGGTCGCCTTCACCCCCGACGAGCGGTCCGTCCTCACCACCGTCGCCCGGATGCTCGCCCAGGCCCTCGCCCGGGCAGGGGTCGCGGAGTCCGAGCGCGAGCTGTCGCTCGGCCTGCAGCGCACGATGATGCCCGTCCTCGGCCCCGGCATCCCGGGCCTGCATGTCGCCGCGCGGTACGTCCCCACCGGCGGGGGGCTCCAGGTCGGCGGCGACTGGTACGACATGATCCAGCTCCCCGGTGGACGCATCGCCCTCGTCATCGGCGACGTCCAGGGCCACGACGTCCGCGCCGCCGGGCTGATGGGCCAGCTCCGGATCGCGCTGCGGGCCTACGCCTCCGAGGGTCACCGGCCGGACGCCGTGCTCTCCCGCGCCTCGCGCTTCCTGTACGGGATCACCGACGGGGACGGGGACGTGGGCGCGGGCGGGAGCGGGGGCCCGGGCACGGGCACGGGCACGGGCACGGGCACCGAGAACGGTGACGAGGAGGGGGTGAACCGGGGTGGCGGGGACGTCGTGGGCAGCGGGCCGCGCTTCGCGACCTGCCTCTACCTGGAGATCGACCCGGTGACCGGCGTCGTGGACATCGCCCGGGCCGGACATCCCGACCCCGCGGTCCGGATGACTGACGGAACGGTTCTCCTGCGTCCCACCGCCGGCGGGCTGCCCCTTGGCATCGTCCCGGACACCGACTACCCCACCACGCGGTTCACCCTGGAGCCCGGCGAGACCCTGATGATGTGCACCGACGGGCTCCTGGAGACCGGCGGCCACGACCTCGACACCGGCTGGGACCGCATCCGCGCACTGCTCGAAGGGCATGAGGGAGACTCCCTGGAGGAGCTCGCCGACAGCCTCGTCGAGGCCGTCCACGGCCCCGGTTCCCACCACACCACCGGGCCGCTCGCGGACCGGCGCGAGGACGACATCGCGGTCCTGCTCCTCTCCCGCCAGGGCCCGGCCGTCCGCGAGGCGCCGCGCCGCACGATGATGACCGTCGCCCAGGCGGAACCGGAGCGGGTCGCGGCGGCCCGCCAGCACCTGCGCCAGTTGCTGCACGACTGGACCGACGAGGACCAGGTCGACTCGGCGGTCCTGATGGTCTCCGAGATGCTCACCAACGTCCTCATCCACACCGACGGTGACGCGCTCCTGGTCGCCTCGGTGACCTGCGACGACGACGCGCGGCGGCTCCGGGTGGAGGTCTCCGACGGCAGCGACGAGCTGCCGCACAAGCGGCATCCGGGCGAGATGGCGTCGTCGGGGCGCGGCCTGGTGCTGATGGAGATGCTGGCGCACGCGTGGGGCGTGGATCCGCGGGGCGAGGGCAAGTCCATCTGGTTCGAGCTGAACGAACCGGCGTCGGGGAAGGGCTGCTGCACGTAGAGAGAGCTGGTGCGGGGGTAGGGCTGGTGCGGGGTAGAGCTGGTGCGGGGGTAGGGCTCGTGCGGGGGTAGGGCTGCGGCGCGTAAGCCGGTGCGGGGAGGCGGTGCGGGGAGGCCGGCTCTGGCGCGTAAGGCCGCCGCGCACAAGGGCGCTTGGGCCGCGGGCCCGTCTCGCGGGGTGTGCGGCGGCGGAGGAGACTGGTGTCGTACGGCCGCCCGGGGGGACCACGGAGCTTGCCATGGACACCCACAAGGTCGGGAGCGACACCACCGTCCTGGCCGACAGCCTCGAAGTGCCGGGAATCGGCCACCTCCCCATCAACGCGTACGTCGTCACCGCCGAGGAGCCGGTCGTCGTCGACACCGGGCTCTCGATATCCGACCGGAACTTCGTCAACGCGCTCGGCGCGGTCATGGACCCCGCCGACGTCCGCTGGATCTGGCTCACCCACCCCGACCGCGACCACACGGGCGGGATCTTCGACCTGCTGGTGGCCGCGCCCCGGGCGAAGGTCGTGACCACCTTCATCGGCGCCGGGATCATGACCACCGAGCGGCCGCTGCCGATGGACCGCGTCTACTTCCTCAACCCCGGCCAGTCCCTCGACGTCGGCGACCGCATGCTGCGCGCCTTCAAGCCACCGCTCTTCGACAACCCCGCCACGGTCGGCTTCTACGACGAGAAGACCCGGATCTGCTTCAGCTCGGACTGCTTCGGCGGTCCGGTGCCGACCGGGGAGCTCGCCGAGAGCGGGCACGCGAACGACCTCAAGCCCGAGCAACTGCGGGAGGCGCAGCTGCTGTGGGCGACCTTGGACAGCCCGTGGGTGCACGTCGTGGACCCGGCGAAGTACCGGGCGACGATCGAACCGCTGCGGGAGATGAATCCGGAGATCGTGCTGTCCACGCATCTGCCGCCGGCGGTACGGATGACCGACCTGATGATCGACACGATCACGATGGCCCCGGACGCCGACCCGTTCGTGGGCCCGGACCAGGCGGCGCTCGAGCAGATGCTGGCCTCCTTCGAGCCGGGTGGCATTCCGGCGGCGACCTGAGAGCCGGTCCTGGCCGGTCCCGGTCAGTCCTCCGCGGGAGCGGTCGGAGCGGCGGGGGTGGTCGGCGCCGGTGGAGCGCCCGCGCCACCGTCCCCGTACCGGCTGCGCAGCTCGCCGACCACGCCGAAGAAGGCCGCCGTCACGGGGACGGCGAGCAGCATGCCCAGGATTCCCGCGACGGACGCCCCGGCCGTGAGGGCGAGCAGGACGACGGCCGGGTGCATCTGCACGGTCCGGCTCTGGATCACGGGCTGGAGGACGTTGCCCTCGATGACCTGGACGGCCAGGACGACACCCAGGACCCACAGCGCGATGACGAAGCCGCGGTCGGCGAGCGCGACGAGGACGGCGACGGCTCCGGAGAGGAAGGCACCGAGGTACGGGATGTAGGCCGTGACGAAGACGAGCGCGCCGAGCCCGATGGCGCCGGGCACCCGCAGGATCAGCAGCCCGAGGGTGATGAGGACGGCGTCGACCAGGGCGACGACGGTCGTGCCCCGCATGAAGCCCTCGACGGCCTCGAAGGCGCGGCGGCCCATGGCCTCCAGGGTGTCGCCGGTCGAGCGTGGGGCGAGCGAGCGCAGGGCTCCGACGGCCTTGTCGGAGTCGCGGAGGAAGAAGAAGATCAGCAGCAGGGCGAGGAGGGCGGTGGCCGCCACCTCACCGACGACGCTCAGCCCCGAGATCACCCCTGAGGCGGCGGTCCCGCCGAACTTCTCCAGCAGGTCTCTGGCGTTCTTGGCGATGTCGTCGAGCGAGGTGCCGGCCGCGCCCAGGTGCTCGGCGATGTCGCCCGCGGCCTGCCGCAGGGAGGCGATGATCTGGTCGCCGGTCTCGATGAGCGCGACGACCACGATGTAGGTGGCGCCGCCGACGAAGCCGAGGACGGCGAGGACCGTGAGCCCGGCGGCGAGCGACTTCCGCACCTTCATGCGCTGCAGGCGCCGGTGGAGCGGCCCGAGGAGCGCGGTGCCGAGGATGGCGAGCAGGACGGGCGTCACGGCTGTCTTGAACACGACGCACAGCCAGATGCCGACGGCGGCGACCCCCGCGACGAGCAGCAGCACGGCGCACCAGGCGGCGACCCGGCGGACGGGCTCGGGAAGAAGCGGACGCTGCGGGCTCTGGAGGCCCGGGCTCCGGGGGTCCTGCGGGCTCCGGGGTTGCGGCTGTGGGGGCTGCACCCGTCCACCGGACCACGCCGTTCGGCGTGGCGTCCTGCGGTACGGGCCGGACGAGTGACGCCCCGTCAGGCAGACGCGGTACGGGGCCGGGTGTGTGCCCGGCCCCGGCCCCGTACACCCTGTACCGCTACTCGCCCATCCCGTGGACGGCCGGGATCCTGCCCAGCCGGCCCGCCTGGAAGTCCTCGAACGCCTGGCGCAGCTCGGCCTGAGTGTTCATCACGAACGGACCGTAGTGGGCCATCGGCTCACGGATCGGCTGTCCGCCGAGGACGACGACCTCCAGGTCGGGCGTGTGCCCGTCCTGCTTCTCGTCGGCCCGGACGGTCAGCGCTCCGCCCTTGCCGAAGACCGCGGTCTGGCCGCTGTGGACCGGCCGCCGCTCCGCGCCGACGGAGCCGCGCCCGGCCAGGACGTAGACGAGTCCGTTGAAGTCCTCGCGCCAGGGCAGGGACACCTCGGCGCCCGGCCGGACCGTCGCGTGGATCATCGAGATCGGGGTGTGCGTGATGCCCGGACCGGCGTGGCCGTCGAGCTCGCCGGCGATGACGCGGAACAGCGCGCCGCCGTCGGGCGAGGTCAGCAGCTGCACCTGGCCGCCGCGGATGTCCTGGTAGCGCGGGGCCATCATCTTGTCGGACGCCGGCAGGTTCACCCACAGCTGGAGCCCGTGGAACAGCCCGCCGCTGACGACGAGATGCTCCGGCGGGGCCTCGATGTGGAGGAGTCCGGACCCGGCGGTCATCCACTGGGTGTCGCCGTTGGTGATGGTGCCGCCACCGCCGTTGGAGTCCTGATGGTCGAAGATGCCGTCGATGATGTACGTGACGGTCTCGAAGCCGCGGTGGGGGTGCCACGGCGTCCCCTTCGGCTCACCGGGGGCGTACTCCACCTCCCCCATCTGGTCCATCATGATGAACGGGTCGAGATACTGGTAGTTGATCCCGGCGAACGCGCGGCGCACCGGGAAGCCCTCGCCCTCGAAGCCGGAAGGTGCCGTGGTCACGGCGAGCACCGGGCGCGAGACGGCATCGGCGGGCGCGCTGACGCGCGGCAGGGTGAGCGGGTTCTCGACGGTTACGGCGGGCATGTCAGGACCTCCATCCTTGTACCTTCAGATTAGTTGAATCTCGAACTTTCCGCTACCTGGAACGCCCGCCCGCCCCCCTTCATTCCATGGCCGGAATCCGCTCCTCCTTTCGGGCGCAATGCCCGCCACAGCCCCCCGCACTCATGCAGGCTGTCCCCGCCGATCGACGACCACGACTCGGCACCCCCACGGCGAAGGAGCCCCCGTGTCGTACAACCCGGACGACCTGAAGTACACGAAGGAACACGAGTGGGTGCGGGTGAGCGGGGACACGGCCCGCGTCGGCCTCACCGACTTCGCCCAGAGGCAGCTCGGCCACATCGTGTTCGTGGAGCTGCCCACGAAGGGCGACACCTTCGGGCAGAACGAGCCCTTCGGCTCCGTGGAGTCGGTCAAGGCGGTCACGGAGTCCTACATGCCGGTCTCCGGCCAGGTGACCACCCTGAACGACCGGCTGGACAGGGAGCCGGAGCTGATCAACGACGATCCCTACGGCGACGGCTGGCTGATCGAGCTCAGGATCTCCGCCAAGGGTGAGCTCGGCGAGCTGCTCAGCGCCCAGGAGTACACGGACTTCGTCAAGGCGGAGGAGGACTAGCCGCCCGGGACCGGACCCGGAACGGCCGGAGCCCGGCCGCGCACCGTCAGGCGCGCGACCGGGCTCCGGCGCGATCGGAACCGACCGCTCAGCCGTTCTCTCAGCCGTACATCCGCCGCATCGCGAAGTCGACCATCTGCTCCACGGCCTTCGCGTCGAAGACCATCCGGTGGTCGCCCTCCATGTCCAGGACGAAGCCGTAGCCGGTCGGCAGCAGGTCGATCACCTCGGCTCCGGTGATCACGAAGTACTTCGACTCCTTGCCCGCGTACCGCCGCAGCTCCTTCAGGGAGGTGAACATCGGGATGACCGGCTGCTGGGTGTTGTGCAGCGCGAGGAAGCCGGGGTTGTCACCCCGCGGGCAGTAGACCTTCGAGGTCGCGAAGATCTGCTGGAAGTCCTCGGCCGCCAGAGAACCGGTCGTGAACGCCCGCACGGCGTCGGCGAGCGACGGCGGCGACGGCTCCGGGTACAGGGGAGGCTGCTGCCCGTACCCACCCTGCATCCCGCCCTGCACACCGCCCGGCATGGGTTGCTGCGGCGGCGGGGCGTACTGCTGCTGGGCGCCCTGATTCTGGTCGTAGCCGTACATGGCCCCCAGCCTATCGAGCGGACCGCCCCGGCAGGACCCCTACGGGGCGGTGACCTCGCGGGTCAGCCGCGACTCCCAGGGGCACCAGTGACTACCGGGCAGGAAGGCGCCGCCGGCCTCGTCGAGGTGATCCTCGACGTAAGGGATCGAGGCGTCGCAGACCTCGATGGCGGACGCGAAGAAGTCCACTGTCGACGGGTCCAGGTGGTAGCTCCACCTGGTGTTGTAGGGCTGCGTCCGCTTGATGATCCGGCCGTGGACGTGGACCTCCTCCCGCTCCGTGCCGCTCAGGATCGCGCGGGCCTGGGCGATCTTCGCCCCGTCGTCGAGCCGGAAGACGAACCTCTCTTGGCTGTAGTCGGTGAACTCGAAGTACGCCGGGTCGGCGGCGCCGGCCGGGGCGCCCGAGGCGGCGGCGGTCAGGGCGAGCAAGGTGCCGGCGAAGAGGGCGCCGAGGCGTGCGGTCAGACGTGACACGTGAGTGTTCCTCCGGGAGAAAGGGGGGGCCGCCCGCCAAGATCACAACGGGCACTTCCGTCACGCACCGTAATCGATCGGTTACGCGCCACGCCCCGCCCGCCAAGGATCTTCACCCTCCCGTCGGCGAGCCCCGCCTCCGCCTTGACGCCAGCGATTGACGTCACAGATGTCCGCTAGGGGTTGCTTCTTATTACCGGTGGGTAGCATCATCGGAGAGAGCGTTTTGCTACTCGCTGGTACGTGTACGAGGAACCTGCCTCCCCGAGCCTTACGGAGCCGTCGCCATGGGGCACTACAAGTCGAATCTCCGCGACATCGAGTTCAACCTCTTCGAGGTGCTCGGGCGCGACAAGGTGTACGGCACCGGTCCGTTCGAGGAGATGGACGTCGAGACCGCCAAGAGCGTCCTGGAGGAGCTGACCCGCCTCTCCGAGAACGAGCTGGCCGAGTCCTTCGCCGACGCCGACCGCAACCCGCCGGTCTTCGACCCGGAGACGAACACCGCCCCGGTCCCGGCGAGCTTCAAGAAGTCGTACAAGGCGTTCATGGACTCCGAGTACTGGCGCCTGGGCCTGCCCGAGGAGATCGGCGGCACCACCTCCCCCCGCTCCCTCATCTGGGCCTACGCGGAGCTGATCCTCGGCGCGAACCCGGCCGTCTGGATGTACTCCTCCGGCCCCGCCTTCGCCGGCATCCTCTTCACCGAGGGCAACGAGGCGCAGAAGAAGGTCGCCCAGATCGCCGTCGAGCGCCAGTGGGGCTCCACCATGGTCCTCACCGAGCCCGACGCGGGCTCGGACGTGGGCGCCGGCCGCACCAAGGCGATCCAGCAGGAGGACGGCTCCTGGCACATCGAGGGCGTGAAGCGCTTCATCACCTCCGGTGAGCACGACATGGAGGAGAACATCCTCCACTACGTCCTCGCCCGCCCCGAGGGCGCGGGCCCCGGTACCAAGGGCCTGTCCCTCTTCCTCGTGCCGAAGTACCACTTCGACTGGGAGACCGGCGAGCTGGGCGAGCGCAACGGCGTCTACGCCACCAACGTCGAGCACAAGATGGGCCTCAAGGCCTCCAACACCTGCGAGATGACCTTCGGCGACCAGCACCCCGCCAAGGGCTGGCTGATCGGCGACAAGCACGACGGCATCCGCCAGATGTTCCTCATCATCGAGTTCGCCCGCATGATGGTCGGCACGAAGGCGATCTCCACCCTCTCCACGGGCTACCTCAACGCCCTGGAGTACGCCAAGGAGCGCGTCCAGGGCACCGACCTGGCGCAGTTCATGGACAAGACCGCCCCCAAGGTCACCATCACGCACCACCCCGACGTCCGCCGCTCGCTGATGACGCAGAAGGCGTACGCCGAGGGCATGCGCTCCCTCGTCCTCTACACCGCCGCCGTGCAGGACGCGATCCAGCTCAAGGAAGCGGCCGGCGAGGACGCAAAGGCCGAGATCGGCCTGAACGACCTGCTGCTCCCGATCGTGAAGGGCTACGGCTCCGAGAAGGGCTACGAGCAGCTCGCGCAGTCGCTCCAGACCTTCGGCGGCTCCGGCTTCCTGCAGGAGTACCCGATCGAGCAGTACATCCGGGACGCCAAGATCGACACCCTCTACGAGGGCACCACGGCCATCCAGGGCCAGGACTTCTTCTTCCGCAAGATCGTCCGCGACCAGGGCGCGTCCCTGAACGCGCTGGCCGAGGAGATCAAGAAGTTCCTCGCGGTCGGCACCGGCGGCGAGGAGCTGGCCGGCGCCCGTGACGCGCTCGCCAAGGCGGCCGTGGACCTGGAGGGCATCGTCGGCACGATGCTCACCGACCTCACCGCCACCGGCGAGGACGTCAAGAACATCTACAAGGTCGGCCTCAACACCACCCGCCTGCTGATGGCCTCCGGTGACGTGGTCGTCGGCTACCTGCTCCTCAAGGGCGCGGCCGTCGCCGCCGAGAAGCTGGCCGCCGGCGCCTCCGCCAAGGACCAGGCCTTCTACCAGGGCAAGATCGCGGCCGCGAAGTTCTTCGCCGCCAACATCCTGCCGGGCGTCGGCACCGAGCGCGCGCTCGCCGAGGCCGTCGACGGCTCGCTGATGGACCTGGACGAGGCCGCGTTCTAGGACGCGCCCCGTCCACTGATGGACCTGGACGAGGCCGCGTTCTCGTACGCGCCCCGTCCACTGAGGAACGGCTCGCTCCCGGGGAGGGGAGCGGGCCGTTCCGCCTTTGCGTCGCCTGTCGGGGAGCCCATGGTTCCGCCTTTCGGGGTCGCGGCGCCGCATTCCGGGGCGTGCGTAAGGTGAACCCATGACGAGCACCGCCCGCTTCGACCGCGGCCACACCGATGACCTCATGACCTTCCTGGCGGCCTCCCCGTCGCCGTACCACGCCGTGGCGAACACCGCCGAGCGGCTGGAGAAGGTCGGCTTCCGTCAGGTCGAGGAGACCGCGGCCTGGGACGGAACGTCTGGCGGGAAGTACGTGATCCGCGGCGGCGCGATCATCGCCTGGTACGTGCCCGAGGGCGCCGCCCCCCACACCCCGTACCGGATCGTCGGCGCCCACACCGACTCCCCCAACCTACGGGTCAAGCCCCAGCCCGACATGGGCGCCCAGGGCTGGCGGCAGGTGGCCGTCGAGACGTACGGCGGGACGCTGCTCAACACCTGGCTCGACCGCGACCTCGGCCTCGCCGGCCGCCTCACCCTCCGGGACGGCAGCCACCACCTGGTGAACGTGGACCGCGCCGTGCTGCGCGTCCCGCAGCTCGCCATCCACCTCGACCGGCAGGTCAACGACGGCCTCAAGCTCGACCGGCAGCGCCACATGCAGCCCATCTGGGGCCTCGGCGAGGTCCACGAGGGCGACCTGATCTCCTTCGTGGCGGAGGAGGCCGGCGTCGACGCCGAGGACGTGGCCGGCTGGGACCTCATGGTCCACTCCATCGAGGCGCCCTCCTACCTCGGCCGCGACCGCGAGCTCGTCGCCGGCCCCCGCATGGACAACCTGATCTCGGTGCACGCGGGCGTGGCCGCCCTGGCCGCCGTGTCGGCGCGGCCGGACCTCGCGTACATCCCGGTCCTCGCCGCCTTCGACCACGAGGAGAACGGCTCCGAGTCCGACACCGGCGCCCAGGGCCCGCTGCTCGGCCAGGTCCTGGAGCGCTCGGTCTTCGCCCGGGGCGGCGCGTACGAGGACAAGGCCCGCGCCTTCGCCGGCACGGTCTGCCTCTCCTCCGACACCGGCCACGCCGTCCACCCCAACTACGCGGAGCGCCACGACCCGACGCACCACCCGCGCGCCAACGGCGGCCCGATCCTCAAGGTGAACGTCAACCAGCGCTACGCCACCGACGGCAGCGGCCGGGCCCTGTTCGCCGCGGCCTGCGACAAGGCCGGCGTGCCGTGGCAGACGTTCGTGTCGAACAACGAGATGCCGTGCGGCACGACGATCGGCCCCCTCACCGCCGCCCGCCACGGCATCACGACCATCGACATCGGCGTCGCGATCCTCTCCATGCACAGCGCCCGCGAACTGTGCGGCGCGGAGGACCCGTACCTGCTCGCGAACGCGATCGTGGCGTTCCTGGAGGGCTGAGTCCGGGGCCCGGACCGGGGCTCCGGATTCGGAGCGAAACATCGGGGAAAGGTCCCTCCTGACACGGTCTCCTCATGGAGCGTCAGAAGGCCCAGGTCAACAAGGTCCAGGCCCAGGAGGGCCCCTCCCGGGGCAGGTTCGTCGCCGGTCTCACGGTCGCCGTGCTGCTCGGCACGGCGGTCGCCGGATTCGCCGTCGCGCGGTACGACGAACGCCCGCCCTGGGGCACGGACATCGCCTACGAGGGCGGCTATCTGCAGGCCGTCCGAATCCGGAAGGCCGACCGGGAAGGGGAGCGGACCCGGGCGCTACTGGCCGGCGAGTGCGCGACGATGGAGCGCCAGGGCATGGGCGGCGACCGGGCCGTCCACGACCCCGAGGCGTGGGTGGACGGCTGCCTCGACGGGGCGGCGGGCCGCCAGTCGAGGAACCAGGGCTTCGTCCGCTGAGACTGCGTACGCCTGAGGCCAAGGACACTCCCTAGGCGTCCATCCCCGCGAGGATGAGCGGCAGCCGGTGGGCGCCCGACTCCGTCAGCTTCACCGGAACGCCCCAGTCCTGCTGGTGCACATGGCAGGCCGGGTACTCGTTGGCCGGGTCGTCGTCGCAGGACGCCGCCATCGCCGAGACGTGCAGCACGCCCTCGGTGACCTCCGGGTTGAGGTCCAGCTCCCGGAAGAGGTCCGAGCCGGTGCCCTCGCCGGCGAGCAGCAGCTCGGGCGGGGTCGAGGAGACGAGGAGCCGGGTCGAGGGGCCGTAGCGCTCGTCCAGCTTCTGACCCGTCGGCGCCTGGAAGACGACGTCCAGCCGGAGCCGGCCGGGGGCGACCTCGGTGGCCTCGCGCTGGGTGCGGTGGGCGACCGCCTCGACCTGGACGGCCTCCTCGGGCAGCCGCAGGCGGGTCAGCCGGTGCCGGGCCGACTCGACGACGACGATCTCGTCCCCGACGAGCACGGCGTCGCTCGGCTCGCGCAGATCGGTGGCGAGGGTCGTCACCTCGCCGGTCGCCGGGTCGAAGCGGCGCAGGGCGTGGTTGTACGTGTCGCTGACGGCGACCGAGCCGTCGGGGAGGGCGGTCACGCCCAGGGGGTGCTGGAGGAGCGCCAGGGAGGCGGCGCCGTCGCGGTGGCCGAAGTCGAAGAGCCCGGTGCCGACGGCGGTGTGGACGACGCCCTCGGTGTCGATCCAGCGCACGGCACTGGTCTCAGAGTCGGCGATCCAGAGCCGGTCCTCGGTCGCGGCGAGCCCGGAGGGCTGCGCGAACCAGGCCTCGGCGGCCGGCCCGTCGACGAGCCCCTCGTTGGTCGTACCGGCGGCGACCTCGACCGTCCGCGTGGCGGGGTCGTACGTCCACAGCTGGTGGACACCGGCCATGGCGATCCACACCTTGCCCTGCCACCAGGCCACGTCCCACGGCGAGGAGAGGTCCACCTCCAGGGCGGGCCCGGAGGTGGGGGACCCCTGCCACCACTGCTTCCCGGTGCCGGCGAGCAGCTCGATCGCGCCGCTCTCGGGGTCGTACGTGCGCAGCGCGTGGTTCACGGTGTCGGCGACGACGACCGTGCCGTCGGGGAGCAGGGTGAGCCCCTGCGGCTCGCGGAACTCGCCGTCCCCGATCCGCCGCACCACGGTCTCCCCGTCCGCCGCGAGCTCGACGAGCTGGTGGCGGGTGGTGTCGGAGACCAGGAAGGTCCCGGAGGGCAGCATGATCGCCTTGCCGGGGAACCGCAGATCGGTCGCGACCGGCTCCGGCGGCACGTACGGCCCGTCCCCGCGCCGCAGCGTCCCCTTGGCCTCGTGCTCGGCCTCCAGCTCCTCGACGAGCGTCCGGATCGCGTTGGCGTGTCCCTCGCCCGCGTGCTGGGCGACGACGTACCCCTCGGGATCGATGACGACGAGCGTCGGCCAGGCCCGGACCGCGTACTGCTTCCAGGTCGCGAGCTCGGGGTCGTCGAGGACGGGGTGATGGACCTCGTACCGCTCGACGGCATCGACGACGGCCCGGTGATCGGCCTCGTGGACGAACTTCGGGGAGTGCACACCGATGATCACCAGGGTGTCGCGGTGCTGGTCCTCCAGCTCACGGAGTTCGTCGAGGACATGCAGGCAGTTAATGCAGCAAAACGTCCAGAAATCGAGCAGAACGATCTTTCCTCGCAGATCGGCGAGGGTCAGTTCGTCTCCGCCGGTGTTCAGCCAGCCACCCTTGCCGATGAGCTCGGGGGCGCGGACACGGGCGCGGGCGCGGGGTGCGGCGGGCGCGGAGTCGTTCATGGTTCAAGGGTGCCGTACGGAGCGCGGGGCGGCGGGACCGGGAGGGTGAAACCGGGGGGCGGAGGGCGGGAGGGGGCGTGTCTTGCCGCTGGCATGTGACAGGCGGCTGGCAAGCATGGCGTGACGATCATCCGATCGTCGTCTCCGAGGGTGAGGTGCCATGCGTCGTCGATACGCGGTGTCCCTGCCGCTCCTGGCGGCGCTGGGCGCCCTGCTGCTCCCCGGTCCGGGCGCCCGGGCCGGCGGCACGGGGGACGGGGCGTTGCGGCTCACGGTCACCGTCAACACGCGCGGCGGCAGCGGGACCCGGCCGCCGGACGTGCGGGTCGGGGAAGCGGTGGTGAAGCGGTACCGGCTGGTGAACAGCGGGGAGGCGCATCTGTACGGGATCCGCGTGAGCGATCCGGGAGTCACCGTGCGGTGTCCGGCCGGGCCGCTGGCCGCGCTCTCCTCGACCGAGTGCACGGCCCGGTTCCCGGCCCGGGCGGGGCACCACGGCGGGACGGCGACGGCCGTGGGGGAGGTTCCCTCGCTACGGATACGGCTCACGGCGACCGCCCGCTCCGGATACACGGGGGTGGGCGGGGCACTGGAGCTGACCGAGACGGTACGGGTCGGGGCCGGGCAGACGGCCACCGTTCAGTACGCGGTCGCCAACCGGGGCAACCGGCCGGTCCACGCGATCCGGCTCACCGACGCGGTCCTGGGGCTCGCGGCAACCGGCATCGACTGCGCGGGGCGGCCCGGCACCGTGCCCGAGCTCGCGCCCGGGGCCTCCGCCCGCTGCACGGCGAACGTCCGCCGGCCGCCGGGCACCCACCGCAGCAGCGGGCTGGCCGCCGGAAGCGACCGGGTCACGACGCTGAGCGCCACGGGCGGCCCGGTGGCCCCGCCGCTCCTGACGGCCCGTAGCTCGGCGACCTTCACGCTGCGGGCACCGTCCGGCCCCGACGCGGGGGCGAGGGCGGGGACGACGGCGGGGACAGGGGAGGGAGCAGGGGCGGGAGCAGGAGCAGGAGCAGGGGCGGAGGCGGGCGCGGGAGCGGGGGCGGGAGCGGGGGCGGGAGCGGGGGCGGGAGCGGGGGCGGGAGTGGGGGAGACGGCGGGGAGCGGTGCTCCCGGGGCCGTTCCCGGGGCGCCAGGCGCGGCAGGGCCGGCGGGACCGGCGGGGGAGGAGGTATCCGCTGGGGAGGTAGGGGCAGGTGGGGCTGCTGGGGTGGCTGGGGCCGCTGGGGCTCTTGCCGCGGCGGGGGCGCCGGGGGCGTACGTCATGCCCATCGGCCCGCCCGTCGAGCCACCCGTCGGCCCACCCGTCGGCACGGGTCCGGGTGCCGCAGTGCCCCCTCGCGTACCACCCCCTCCCGTACCCCCGCGTCCGGTACCGCCCCCTGCGGTACCGCCAACGCCTGCCGTACCGCCCGCTGTCGTGCCGCCCGGTCGCGTACCGCCCGCCACCACCACCGCCACCGACGAGACGGAAGGCCTTCTCCCCCGTCTGCGCCGCCGGGCACGTGAACTGCCTGAGCTCGGACCCGTTCTGATGCTGCTGCTGATCCTGATCCCGGCGGCGATCGCCGCCGCCCTCCTCGGCTCCCGCATTCGCTGACCGCTGACCGCTGACCACGGAAGAGACCATGGCCCTGCTGGAAACCCTCGTCATCGTCCTG
Source organism: Streptomyces sp. NPDC003035 (assembly GCF_042888285.1). NCBI lineage: Bacteria > Bacillati > Actinomycetota > Actinomycetes > Kitasatosporales > Streptomycetaceae > Streptomyces > Streptomyces sp. NPDC003035. The sequence goes on from NZ_JBIAPJ010000004.1 coordinate 364,609, forward strand.
GGAGTCGCGCTGGCCTCCGCTCTCGCCGTGGTCGTCAAGACCAAGCTGTTCCCGGCCAAGGAGGACGAGGAGTCGCGCGAGGACGTCGCCGAGTACATCGCGATGATGGTCTCGGTCCTCTACGCCGTCGTGCTCGGCCTGTGCCTGGTCTCCGTCTGGGACAACCGTGCCTCGGCCGCCGACCACGTCCAGGCCGAGGCGAGCGCCCTCCACCAGACGTATCTGCTCGCCGACGTCCTCCCCGCCGACCGGCGACAGCCCGTGCGCGACGCCGCCCGCGCCTACGCCACCCACGTGGTCGACGTCGAGTGGCCGAGGATGGCCGAACGCGAACCCCTGGGCCAGACAGGCTGGCAGCTCCTCGAAAGGCTCCGCGCCGCCGGCGAGGCGCGCGCCTCGGACCCGATGCCCGACCAGCTCACCGCGCAGGAGGTGCTCGCCCAGCTCGGTTACGTGGACGAGGCGCGGCGGGGCCGGGAGGCGGCGGCCCAGGAACAGCTGTCACCCGTGCTGTGGGCGGGCCTGCTCCTGGGCGGCGCGCTGACCCTGGCCTTCATGTTCCTCTTCGGCATCAAGCGGAACTTCACCCATGTGGTGATGGTGATGGGCCTGTCGGGCTTCATCGCCTTCACGGTTCTCCTGATCCACCAGCTCGACGCCCCCTTCGGCGCGCTGCTCGGCGCCACCGCCGAGCCCTTCACCCGCTACTTCGCGCCTGCGTGAAACGGGGCCCACGGGGGAAGCCCTGACCCCATGAAATACCTCGTACGGGACAAGATCTTCGCCGTCGGCGACGACTACTGGATCGAGGACGAGCGCGGTCGCCACGCTTTCCTCGTCGACGGCAAGGCCCTGCGGCTGCGCGACACCCTGGAGTTGAAGGATCCGGAGGGGCGGGTCCTGGTCACGCTGCGGCAGAAGATGTTCAGCCTGCGGGACGCGATGACGATCGAGCGGGACGACCGCCCGCTCGCCACGATCCGCAGGAAACGGCTCTCGCTGCTCCGCAACCACTACCGGGTCACGCTGGTCGAGGGCACGGAGCTCGACATCAGCGGCCGGATCCTGGACCGGGAGTTCACCGTCGAGTACGACGGCGAACTCCTCGCTCACATCTCCCGGCAATGGTTCCACGTGCGGGACACCTACGCCGTGAACGTCGTCCGCGAGGACGCCGACACGGCGCTGCTGATCGCGGTCGCGGTGTGCGTGATCCGGATGGCGGAGCGGGAACGCGAGGACTAGGCCTTCGCCGCCGCCTCCAGGGCCTGTTCCAGGTCCGCCCACAGGTCCTCGACGTGCTCGATGCCGACCGAGATCCGTACCGTCCCCGGGCCGATGCCCGCCGCTTTCAGGGCCGCCGCGTCCAGCTGGCGGTGCGAGGTGGAGGCCGGATGCATCACCAGGGTCTTCACATCGCCGAGCGAGGCGCTCAGCGAGGCCACCCGGACCGCCCCCACGAAGGCGCGGCCGGCCTCGCGGCCGCCCGCGAGGTCGAAGGAGATCACTCCGCCGCCGCCCTTCCGCAGCAGCCGCCGGGCGACGGCCTCGTCCGGGTGTCCGGGTAGAGCCGGGTGGCGCGCCGCCGACACCGCGGGGTGCGCGGCGAGCCGGCCGGCCAGGTCGAGGGCGGTCGCGCTCTGCCGCTCGATCCGCAGCGGCAGGGTCTGCAGGCCGCGCAGGGACAGCCAGGCGGCGAACGGGTCGGTCGAGGCGCCCAGTTCGATCGCGTAGTGCCGGACCCGGTCGTACAGCTCGGCGTCCTTGAAGACCGCGATGCCGCCGAGGACGTCCGCGTGCCCGGCGAGGTACTTGGTCGCCGAGTGGACGACGATGTCGGCGCCGTACTCGATCGGCCGGAACAGCAGGGGCGAGGCGAAGGTGTTGTCCACGGCGCTCGGGACGCCGGCCTCGGCGGCGACGGCGATCAGGGCGGGCAGGTCGCTGACCCGGGTGGTCGGGTTGGCGATGGTCTCCAGGTACAGCAGGCGCGTCTCGGGGCGCAGAGCACGACGTACCTCCTCCGGGTCCGACCCGGAGACGTACGTGACCTCGACGCCCCATCGCTCGGTGAGGTCGCTGAGGACCGCGTACGTACCGCCGTAGAGGCAGCGCTGGGCGACGACGTGGTCGCCGGCGGAGAGCAGCGCGAGCAGGAGGCCGTTGATGGCGCCCATGCCGGAGGCGTACGAGAGCCCGGCGACTCCGCCCTCCAGGCGGGCGACGGCGTCCTCCAGGGCGCGGACGGTGGGGTTGCCGAAGCGGTTGTACAGGAAGGTGTCGGGCGCGTGGAAGGCGTCCGCCATCGCGTCGGCGCTCTCGAAGGAGAAGACGTGCCCCTGGTACAGGGGGACGCTCATCGGCCTGCTGCCGGTGATCTCCGGCTGGGGCGGGTGGACGGCGAGGGTCTCGGGACGGAGGGCTCCGGTGTCGTCGCTCATGGCGTCAGTGAACAGGGGCGGCGCCGGCGGTCCCAGGACCAATCCCACCGGATTGGTCCGCCGGCCGGGCCGCTCTCTCGCTCTGTGGACGACCGGGGGTCGCGCCATCAACACGCCGTCAGAACCGCCAAGGCCGCCAGGCCTACCCGTCCCGTCGGGGCCGTGCCACCCCCAGCACCCGGTCCTTCAGTGCCGGGAACTGCTCCCTGGTCGTCGTCACCTTCGCCGGGTCGAGCTCGACCCGCAGGATCTCCTCGTCCGGCCCCGCCTCCGCGAGGACCTCGCCCCAGGGGTCCACCACGATCGAGTGCCCCGCCTGCTCCACGCCCGCGTGCGTGCCCGCCGTGCCGCAGGCCAGCATGTACGCCTGGTTCTCCACGGCCCGCGCGCGTGCGAGCAGCGTCCAGTGCGAGCGCCGGCGGGCGGGCCAGCCCGCCGGGACGACGAACGCCTGCGCGCCGGCGTCGACCAGCCCGCGGAACAGCTCCGGGAAGCGGAGGTCGTAGCAGGTGCCGACGCCGACCGTCAGCCCCGGCAGCGCGACCGTCACCAGCTCGTCGCCCGCCGCCATCATCACGGCCTCGCCCTTGTCGAAGCCGAAGCGGTGGATCTTCCGGTAGGTGGCGACCGGCTCGCCCGCCGGGGAGAAGACGAGCGAGGTGTTGTACAACGCCCCTCCCGCCGACAGCGCCCCTCCCGCCGCCTCGACGATCGATCCGGCGTGCAGCCAGACCTCCGCGTCCCGGGCCGCCGCCGCCATCGCCTCGTACGTCGGGCCGTTCACCGGCTCGGACTCCGCCGCGAAGGACTCGTACGCGAACGCGCCCATCGGCCACAGCTCCGGCAGGACGACGAGGTCTGCGGCGCCGCGCTCCTGGCGTACGAGATCGGCCACCCGCACCCGGCGAGATTCGACCGATTCGTCCGGGTCTACTGCGATCTGGATCAGCGAGGCGCGCACACTACCACCGTCCTGGCATTCGAGCCGTCAACACGGGCCTACGATCGTCACACGAAAGCACTGCCGGGGTGCCTTCGGGCAGCGTAACTTAGCGTCCGAGCCTCCCACGCAGTCTTGTTTTCAGCCCGCGCACCGCAGAACCGCCGAGGGGTCCCGTGACCGTCCATCCCAGCCTTCAGACCTACGCCGACGCCTGGACCCACTCCATCGAAGCGATATCCGAGCTGGTGCAGCCGCTCGTGGAAGGCGAATGGAACCGTGCCACACCGTGCCCGGGCTGGTCGGTGCGCGACATCGTGTCCCATGTGATCGGCATGGAGTGCGAGATGCTCGGCGATCCGCGCCCGATCCACTCGCTGCCCCGCGACCTCTACCACGTACGCAGTGACTTCGCCCGCTACATGGAGATGCAGGTCGATGTGCGGCGGCACCACACGGGCCCCGAGATGACCTCGGAGCTGGAGTACGTCCTCATCCGCCGCGCGCGCCAGCTGCGCAACGAGAACCGCAAGCCCGACCACCTGATCCGCGCCCCGCTCGGCGCCGAGCAGACCCTGGAACTGGCCTACCGGATGCGCGCCTTCGACGTCTGGGTGCATGAGCAGGACCTGCGCAACGCGCTCGGCCGACCGGGCAACCTGGACTCCCCCGGCGCCCAGGTCACCCGCGATGTCCTCCTGGAGGCGCTGCCGAAGGTGGTCGCCAAGGACGCGGGCGCTCCGGCGAGTTCGGCGGTCGTCTTCGACGTGCACGGGCCGGTCGAGTTCCTGCGGACGGTACGGGTGGACGCGGAGGGCCGCGGGACGGTCGACGGAGCGCCCTCGCTGGGCCCCCTGGCGACGCTGGCGCTGGACTGGGAGACGTACGTGCGCCTGGCCTGCGGCCGGGTCCGGCCGGCCGAGGTGGCCGACCGGATCAAGACCGAGGGCGACCTCGACCTGGCGCAGGCGATCCTGGACAACTTCACCGTGACGCCTCGCTGACCGCGGGCCGCTGACTGCGGGCCGCTGACTGCGGGCCGCTGATCCGGGCCGGCCGGTGACGCCGACCGGGTCCCGCTATGCCGGTACGTGCACGGCCTCGACGCGGCTGGCGACGAGGCGTTCCTTCTCCCTGCGGGCCGTACGGGCCTTCAGGCGCAGGATCTGTACGACGCCGAGCGCCTCCAGGACGAAGACGGAGGAGAAGGCGATCCGGTAGTTGTCCCCGGTGGCGTCGAGGAGGACGCCGACCGCGAGCAGGGTCGTCATCGAGGCGGTGAAACCACCCATGTTGACGATTCCCGAGGCCGTTCCCTGACGCTCCGGCGGGTTGGCGGGGCGGGCGAAGTCGAAGCCGATCATCGAGGCCGGGCCGCAGGCGCCGAGGACCGCGCAGAGGGTGATCAGCAGCCACAGCGGGGCCCGGTCACCGGGATACGCGAGGGTGGCGGCCCACAGCAGCGCGGTCGCCGCGACCGTGCCGAGCGCCAGTGGGGCCCTGGCCGCGTGGTGACGGGCGATGATCTGTCCGTACGCGAGCCCCACCACCATGTTGGAGAGCACCACGAGCGTCAGCAGTTCTCCGGCGGTGCCCCTGCTCATGCCCTGGTCCTCGACCAGGAACGGCAGGCCCCACAGCAGCAGGAACACCATGGCGGGGAACTGGGTGGTGAAGTGCACCCACATGCCGAGCCGGGTGCCGGGCTCGCGCCAGGACTCGGCGATCTGGCGGCGGACGTAGGCGGCGCCGGCGTGCGGGACGGGCTGGGGTTCGTGGCCCTCGGGGTGGTCCTTGAGGAAGAGCAGCAGCAGGACGAGGACGACCACACCGGCGACGGCGCTGCCCGCGAAGGCGGCGGTCCAGCCGACGCCGTGCAGGAGCCGGGCGACGACGATCGTGGAGACGAGGTTGCCGGCCATGCCGACCAGGCCGGCGAGCTGGGCGATCAGCGGGCCGCGCCGGGCGGGGAACCAGCGGCTGCCGAGCCGCAGCACGCTGATGAAGGTCATCGCGTCGCCGCAGCCGAGCAGCGCGCGGGCGGCGAGTGCCATGCCGTACGAGGGGGAGAACGCGAAGCCCAGCTGCCCGACGGTGAAGAGCACGACGCCGAGGGTCAGCACCTTCTTGGTACCGAGCCGGTCGACCATGAGGCCGACGGGTATCTGCATCCCGGCGTAGACGAGTAGCTGGAGGATGGAGAAGGTGGACAGGGCGGAGGCGTTGACGTCGAAGCGGTCGGCGGCGTCGAGTCCGGCGACGCCCAGCGACGTACGGAAGATGACGGCGACGAAGTAGACGGCGACGCCGACGCCCCAGACGAGGGCGGCGCGCCTGCCGCCGGGAGGGTCACCGGGCAGGGTGACGGCCGATCCGAAGCCGCGTCCGCTCACCGCGCCTCACCCCGGACCAGGACCTTGACCCAGCTCAGGTGCTGCCGGACGCAGTGCGCCGCGCCCTCGGCGTCGCCCGCGCGGATCCGCTCCAGGATCTCGGCGTGCTCGGTGATGTTCTTGGTGATGCGGTCGGGCTGTGACTGCATCACGGCCACGCCCATCCGCAGTTGGCGGTCGCGCAGCTGGTCGTAGAGGCGGGCGAGGATCTGGTTGCCGGCGTGCTTGACGATCTCGGCGTGGAAACACCGGTCGGTGACGGCGACCGCGGCCAGGTCCCCTGCCTCGGCCCGCCGCTTCTGCTCCTCCAGGAGCTCTTCGAGCCGCTCGATCAGCACGGCCGGCGCGGGCACGGCGCGGCGGACGGCGAACTCCTCGACGAGCAGCCGGGTCTCGACCACGTCGGCGATCTCCTGGGCGGAGACGGCGAGGACCAGGGCGCCCTTCTTGGGATAGAGCTTGAGCAGCCCCTCCATCTCCAGCTTGAGCAGCGCTTCCCGTACCGGAGTGCGGGAGACGCCCACGGCCAGGGCGAGCTCTCCCTCGGTGAGCAGCGTGCCCCCCTCGTACCGGCGCTCGAGGACGGCCTGCTTGACGTGCATGTAGACACGGTCGGCTGCTGGGGGTGCGGATGCCATGCGCACAGCTTAGATACAAGAGGGGTGCAACAGGAGGCCCCGTCCGCGATCCGGACGGGGCTGGGCTCCAGCGGGCCGGCGGCGGAAGCGGGGGTTCTAGTGGGCCGGGTCGGAGTCGTAGACCTGGCGCGCCTCGTCGACCTTCTCCAGATTGTCGGCGGCCCATTCGGCCAGATGGGCGAAGAGCGGGGCGAGGCTGCGGCCGAGGTCGCTGATCTCGTACTCGACCCGGGGCGGGACCTCCGGGTGGTACGTCCGGACGACCAGGCCGTCGCGCTCCAGCTGGCGCAGCCGCTGGGTCAGCACCTTCGGGCTGATCCTGCCGATCGCCCGCTCCAGCTCCACGAACCGTTGCCGGCCACGGGCGTTGAGGGTCCACAGGATCGGTGTGGTCCAGCGGCTGAAGACGATGTCCACCACGGGAGCGACCGGGCAGGCGAGCTCCGGGGCGGTGTCCGCCGAAACCGTCCGCATCGTCTCGGTCGCCATGCGCTCCCCCTCGGGCATAGTCACTTTCCTCTAGGTACCTACTATACCGAGGCTGTTAGCGTCCTCGACATCAAGCGCACGACCTCACAAGGGAGTTGTTCATGCTGGTGGTGACGGGGGCGACGGGTAACGTCGGCCGATCGCTCGTACAGGCGCTCGCGGCGGCCGGTGAGCAGGTGACCGCGACGTCCCGCGGGATCTCGGCCACGGACGTGCCGCCGGGTGTCCGGCACATACGCTCGGATCTGATCGACGCCGACAGCCTGCGGCCGGTCCTCGACGGCGCGGACGCGCTGTTCCTGCAGAGCGGGGGACCCAGCGCGCATCTGCTGAGCCCGCACGACATTCTCGACGCCGCGAAGGCCGGCGGCGTCCGGCGGGTCGTCCTGCTGTCCTCCCAGGGCGTCGCGACCCGGCCGGATTCGGCCTCCCACGGGGACACGGCACGCGCCATCGAGGACGCCGTCCGGGACTCCGGCACGGCCTGGACGATCCTGCGGCCCGGCGGCTTCGCCTCCAACGCCTTCGCCTGGGTCGAGTCGGTCCGCGCCCGCAGGGAGATCGCCGCGCCGTTCGCCGACACGGGACTGCCCGTCATCGACCCGGACGACATCGCGGAGGTCGGTGCCGCCGCCCTGCGGGATGGCGGCCACGACGGGCGGATCTACGAGCTGACCGGTCCCGGCCTCAGCACGCCCCGGGAACGGGCCGCGGCGATCGCCGACGCCCTCGGCGAGCCCGTCCGGTTCGTGGAACAGACCCGCGACGAGGCCCGGGCGCAGATGCTGCGGTTCATGCCCGAGCCCGTGGTCGAGACGACGCTGACCATCCTCGGCGAGCCACTCCCCGCCGAGCAGCGCGTCAGCCCCCACATCGAGCAGGTCCTCGGCCGCGCGCCCCGCGCCTTCGCCGACTGGGCGCAGCGCTACGTCGCCGCGTTCCGGTAGGAAAGGGGCGGGTGAGCGAAAACGCCCGACCGGGGAGCCCGGTCGGGCGTTTCACGTGAAACGACGCCTGGTCCGTTACGACCAGGTGATGAGGCGCTTCGGCTGCTCCAGGATCGCGGCGACGTCCGCCAGGAACTTGGAGCCCAGCTCGCCGTCGACCAGACGGTGGTCGAACGACAGGGCCAGGGTGGTGACCTGACGCGGCTTCACCTTGCCCTTGTGGACCCAGGGCTGCAGCTTGATCGCACCGACCGCGAGGATCGCGGACTCGCCCGGGTTGAGGATGGGCGTACCGGTGTCGACGCCGAAGACGCCGACGTTGGTGATGGTGAAGGTGCCGCCCTGCATCGCCGCCGGGGTGGTCTTGCCGTCGCGGGCGGTGGCGACCAGCTCGCTCAGGGACCGCGACAGCTCCGGCAGGGTCTGGGCGTGCGCGTCCTTGATGTTCGGCACGATCAGACCGCGCGGGGTGGCCGCGGCGATGCCCAGGTTGACGTAGTGCTTGAGCACGATCTCCTGGTTCGCCTCGTCCCAGGCCGCGTTGATCTCCGGATTGCGCTTGACGGCGACCAGGACGGCCTTGGCGACGAGGAGGAGCGGGTTGACCCGCAGGCCCGCCATGTCCTTGTCGGACTTGAGCTCCTCGACCAGCTTCATCGTGCGCGTGATGTCGAAGGTCACGAACTCGGTGACGTGCGGCGCGGTGAAGGCCGAGCCGACCATCGCCGCCGCCGTGGCCTTCCGTACGCCCTTGATGGGGATACGGGTCTCCCGGGCTCCCGCCGGGACGGCGCCGGCTGCGACCGGGGCGGGGGCCTCGGCCGCGGGGGCCGGCACGGTCACCGGCGCGGGTGCCTCGACGGCGGGCGCCGGGGCGGCCGCCGCGTGGACGTCCTCGCGGGTGATGATCCCGTCCGGGCCGGTCGGGGTGACCGTGGCGAGGTCGACTCCGAGGTCCTTGGCGAGCTTGCGCACCGGCGGCTTGGCCAGTGGCCGGGCGGCCGCCGGAGCATGCCCGTTCAGCTGCTCCGGTACGGAGACGGCGGCCTCGACCGTGGTCTTGCGCGCCCGGCGCTTGGTGGAGGTCGCGGCGACGCCGTAACCGACCAGGACCGGCTGCCGGCCCGTGGGCTCGGCCTCCTCCTCGGGGGCCTCCACGGTCGCCTGGACCGGAGCGGCCTGGGCGGGCGCCTCGGCCCGGGCGGCGGGGGCCTCGGCCGCCGGAGCGGCACCGCCCACGTTCACCGAGATGATCACCTGGCCGACGTCGACCGTCGTGCCCTCGGGGAAGCACAGCTCGTGGACCGTGCCGTCGAAGGGGCTCGGCAGCTCGACGGCCGCCTTCGCCGTCTCGACCTCGCACACGACCTGCCCGTCGGTGACCGTGTCACCGGGCTGGACGTACCACTTGAGGATCTCGGCCTCGGTGAGGCCCTCGCCCACATCGGGCATCTTGAATTCGCGGATCGTCACGATGCTCTCCTCAGTACGCCAGCGAGCGGTCGACGGCGTCGAGCACGCGGTCCAGACCCGGCAGGTACTCCTCCTCCAGGCGCGCCGGCGGGTACGGCGCGTGGTAGCCGCCGACCCGCAGGACGGGGGCCTCCAGGTGGTAGAAGCAGCGCTCGGTGATCCGGGCGGCGATCTCCGCGCCGGAGCCGTAGAAGACCGGGGCCTCGTGGACCACGACCAGGCGGCGGGTCTTCTCGACCGAGGTCTGGATGGCGTCGAAGTCGATCGGGGACATCGAGCGCAGGTCCAGGACCTCCACCGACTTGCCCTCCTCCTGGGCGGCCGCGGCGGCCTCCAGGCAGACCTTCACCATCGGGCCGTACGCGGCGAGCGTGAGGTCCGTGCCCTGACGGGTCACGCGGGCCTTGTGCAGCTCGCCCGGGATGGCCTCGGTGTCGACCTCGCCCTTGTCCCAGTAGCGGCGCTTGGGCTCGAAGAAGATGACCGGGTCGTCGCTCTGGATGGCCTGCTGGAGCATCCAGTACGCGTCGGAGGAGTTCGACGGCGAGACGACCTTGAGGCCGGCGACGTGCGCGAAGAGCGCCTCGGGGGACTCGGAGTGGTGCTCGACCGCGCCGATGCCACCGCCGTAGGGGATGCGGATGACGACCGGCAGCTTGATCTTGCCGAGCGCGCGGGCGTGCATCTTCGCGAGCTGGGTGACGATCTGGTCGTACGCGGGGAAGACGAAACCGTCGAACTGGATCTCCACGACGGGCCGGTAGCCGCGCAGGGCCAGGCCGATCGCGGTGCCGACGATGCCGGACTCGGCGAGCGGGGTGTCGATGACCCGGTCCTCGCCGAAGTCCTTCTGCAGCCCGTCGGTGACGCGGAAGACACCGCCGAGCTTGCCGACGTCCTCACCCATGATGAGGACCTTGGGGTCGGTCTCCAGGGCCTTGCGGAGCGACTCGTTGAGCGCCTTGGCCAGGGGAAGCTTCTGTACGGCCATGGTTACTTGCCCTCCTCGGCGCCGGAGTCGGCGAAGGACGCCTGGTACGCGGCGAACTGCACGCGCTCCTCGTCGACGAGCGCGTGCCCGTCGGCGTAGACATTCTCGAAGATCGCCATGTGGTCCGGGTCGGGCATGGCACGGACGGCCTCGCGGACGCGCTTGCCGAGCGACTCGCTCTCCGCCTCCAGCTCCTCGAAGAAGGCGGCGTCGGCGTGGCCGGCCTTCTCCAGGTACGCCTTGAGCCGCAGGATCGGGTCCTTCGCCTCCCAGGCCTCGCGCTCCTCGTCGGCGCGGTACTTGGTCGGGTCGTCGGAGGTGGTGTGGGCGCCCATGCGGTAGGTGAACGCCTCGACCAGCGTCGGGCCCTCGCCGCGGCGGGCGCGCTCCAGCGCGGACCGCGTCACGGCCAGGCAGGCGAGGACGTCGTTGCCGTCGACACGGACACCGGGGAAGCCGTAGCCCTGCGCGCGCTGGTAGAGCGGGACGCGGGTCTGCCGCTCGGTGGGCTCGGAGATCGCCCACTGGTTGTTCTGGCAGAAGAAGACGACCGGGGCGTTGTAGACCGCGGAGAAGGTGAACGACTCGGCGACATCGCCCTGGCTGGACGCGCCGTCGCCGAAGTACGCGATCACGGCCGAGTCCGCGCCGTCCTTGGCGACGCCCATGGCGTAGCCGGTGGCGTGCAGGGTCTGCGAGCCGATGACGATCGTGTACAGGTGGAAATTGTTGGTGTTGGGATCCCAGCCACCGTGGTTCACACCACGGAACATGCCGAGCAGATTGGTCGGGTCGACACCCCGGCACCAGGCGACACCGTGCTCGCGGTAGGTCGGGAAGACGTAGTCGTCGTCCCGCAGCGCGCGGCCCGAACCGATCTGAGCGGCCTCCTGGCCGAGCAGCGAGGCCCACAGCCCCAGCTCGCCCTGTCGCTGCAGGGAGGTGGCCTCGGCGTCGAAGCGCCGGGTGAGGACCATGTCCCGGTAGAGCCCGCGCAGCTCGTCGGCGCTCAGGTCGATGTCGTACTCGGGGTGCTGGACGCGCTCCCCTTCGGGCGTCAGCAGCTGAACGAGCTCGGGCTCGGCGCCCTGGCCCTTCTTGACGCCCGCGCTGGCGGTGCGCTTGGCGCCGCTGCTGCGTCGCGTCGTCTTGCGCGCGGCAGTGCTTTCCACGGTCACGTGCGTGCTCCTCCGTCGGTCCGGCCCCCGGGTTCGCCGGGTGGGCCAGTGCGGCTCCGCCTGTATCCGTACCCGCGCACGGGGTGGGTGCGACGCGGCCGGGGTCAGGCGTGACAGGTGCCCCGGCGAGCGCCCTGTCATAGGCACGTTACCCAGTGCGCCGCATTCCTGCGAAACCCCATTTGACCTGCGATTTTGCTTGGATTTCCAAGTAAATCGAGAAATGCGGGAACACAGCTGGTCAGCGCGGTGCAACGGCCACGAGGCCGCCGGAACACGGGCACGGTATCCCGGCACCCCCGGGCACGGGAAGAGCCAATATGTGAGACTGACCGCGTGCGCGAAGAGGGAAAAATCCGGGTATTTCTGTTGGACGACCACGAAGTCGTCCGGCGCGGCGTCCACGAGCTGCTCACCGTGGAGGACGACATCGAGGTGGTCGGCGAGGCCGGTACGGCGGCAGATGCCCTGGTCAGGATCCCGGCGACCCGTCCCGACGTGGCCGTGCTCGACGTGCGGCTGCCGGACGGCAGCGGTGTCGAGGTCTGTCGCGAGGTCCGTTCGCGGAACGAGGACATCAAGTGCCTGATGCTCACCTCGTACGCCGACGACGAGGCGCTCTTCGACGCGATCATGGCCGGGGCCTCGGGATACGTCCTCAAGGCCATCCGCGGCAACGAGCTCCTTTCGGCGGTACGGGACGTGGCGGCCGGCAAGTCGCTGCTCGACCCGGTCGCGACCGCCCGCGTCCTGGAGCGTCTTCGCGACGGAAACAACCCGAAGGGTGACGACAGGCTCGCCAACCTGACGGAGCAGGAGCGCAAGATCCTGGATCTGATCGGCGAGGGCCTGACCAACCGGGCCATCGGCGAGCGGCTCCACCTGGCGGAGAAGACCATCAAGAACTACGTCTCCAGCCTGCTGTCGAAGCTGGGCATGGAGCGACGTTCGCAGGCCGCGGCGTACGTGGCCCGGATGCAGGCCGAGCGGCGCTGACCGGCGAGATTCGGGACCAACGTCCCGGCGAACCGGGGCAGGGGGCCCTTTTCGGGCGAGGCGCCGGCGGCGGAGAGTGGAAGCCATGTCCACCGAGGAGATCCGCGCCGTCGAGCTGCTGAACCGTGTGGCGTACGGCCGGGTGGCGACGAGCATGCGCGCGATGCCGTTCGTCGCTCCCGCCCGGCACCTCGTGGACGACGGCGGCGTCCTGCTCCGGATGCACCGGGGCCTCGGGTACCACCGCGCCTGCGCGGGCAGTGTGGTCGCCTATGGCGCGGACAACTTCGACTCCGGCGCCGAGAACCTCTGGTCCGTGCAGTTCACCGGCACCGCGGAGGTCGTCGAGCCGACCGAGGAGCAGCTGGCGGCCTTCGGCCCCGCCCCGCGGATCGTGGACGGCGAGCCCTTCGACCCGATCTATCTGCGCATCGAACCCCAGTTCGTAACCGTGCACCAGCTGGACTACTCCACGGAGCGACATCTCCACCACGTAGCGTGATCTAACATCTGGGGAGTGCCGCGCTCATCTGAAACGCTCGCTCCGCCCGTCGGCGCCCTGCTGCGCCGCTACCGGGAGGCCGGTGAGCCGCTCTCCTGCGAACCCGTCACCCAGGGCCTCCTCAACCGCGGCTACCGCCTCGCCACCACCCGCGGCGCCTACTTCCTCAAGCAGCACCTCGACGCCCCGACCGCCGACCGGGACACCATCAGCCGCCAGCACCGCGCCACCCAGCGCCTGCACGCCCTCGGACTGCCCGTCGCCCCGCCGCTCGCTGACTCCACCGGCCGCACCGTCGCCGTCATCGGCGGCCGCTGCTACGCCCTGCACCCGTGGATCGACGGCCGCCACCGCGACGGCGCCCAGCTCTCCGCCGGCGGATCGCGGCGCCTGGGCGCGCTCCTCGGCCACGTCCACACCTGTCTGGAGCAGGTGATGGAGTCCCCGCCGCCCGGCGCGGAGCACGAGAGCGCACGCCCCGAGGACACGTTCCGGCTCATCGACGAGCTGCTGCGGCTCGCCCGCGCCGGCCGCCCCCGCACCGCCTTCGACGCGCTCGCCGAACACCGGCTGCTCGAACGCCGGGTGCTCCTCGCCGAGCACGCCCACCGCCGTCCCCCGCCCGCCGCCGCGGCCGGCTGGGTGCACGGCGACTTCCACCCGCTGAACCTGCTCTACCGGGGCGCGGAGCCGGCCGCGATCGTCGACTGGGACCGCCTGGGCGTCCAGCCACGGGCGGAGGAGGCGGTCAGGGCCGCCGCCATCTTCTTCGTACGCCCCGCCGGTGAGCTGGCCTTGGAGAAGGTGCGGGCCTACGCGCGCGCCTACCGGCGGGCGGTCGGCGCGGACGCGGCGGAACTGGCGTCGGCGGTGCACCGCGTGTGGTGGGAGCGGCTCAACGACTTCTGGATACTGCGCTGGCGCTACCAGCTCCACGACCGAAGGGCCGACCCGCAGTTTCCTGCGGCGTCGGCCCTGGCGGTGTGGTGGACCCGGGAGTACGAGGCGGTGCGCGACGCGTTCACGGGGTGAAGCAGGGGCAGACGGGGCGAGGCGGTTCAGTTCCCGGTGTTCCCGGTGTTCCCGGTGGAGGTGTTGCCCGCCGTGACGGGGCCCCCGTTCGCCCCCTCGGTCGGCGAGGTCGGCTCACCCGTGGGGTCACCCGTGGGGTCACCGGTCGGCTCACCCGTGGGCTCCCCGGTGTTCCCATCCGTCGTACCGCCGTCGTCCGTACCCGTCGGCTCCGTCGACGGCTCGCCAGACGGCGTGGAAGGCGTCGACGGCCGGTACGAGGGCCGGTACGTCGGGGTCTTCCAGGAGTCCTGGGTGCCGCCCGTCGAGGTGTCCGGCTCGTGCGTCTCCTGGGACGGCTCCTGCGACGGCTGCTCGGACGGCGTCTGCGACGACGGGGTGTTGGTGACCGTCGGCTTGTCGGTCGTCCCGCCGGACGTGCCGCTCGGCCGGTCCAGCGCGTAGACGACACCCGCGACGATCGCGATCACCGCGAGCGCCACGAACAGCAGGAGCTTGCCGCGACCGCCCTTGCCGTTCCCCTGGTACGGGCCGTGGTGGCCACCGCCGTCGTACCCGCCGACCCCGCCGTCGTCCGGGTTCATCGGCGGGAGGATCGGACCCTGCGCCGTCTCGTGGTGCATGGGGTGGCCCATCGCCGTCGTCGCGGCCATGCCGCCGACCGGCGTGTGCCCACCCTCGTGGATGTCCACCGGGCCGGTGTTCCACATGCCGGTGTGGCCGCCCTGCTGCTGAAGCATCTGCAGGCCGTACTGGATCAGCCCGCGCATCTCCTCGGCACTCTGGAACCGGTCGTCCGGGTCCTTCGCGAGCGAGCGCATCACCAGCCCGTCGAGCTCCGGCGGCGCCGCCTGGGCGACCTCGGACGGCGGGACGGGAACGTCCTGGACGTGCTGGTAGACCACCGAGAGCGGGGTCTCGCCGGTGAACGGGGGCCGCGACGCGAGCAGTTCGTAGAGCAGACAGCCGGTGGCGTACAGGTCGGAGCGGTGGTCCACCGCCTTGCCGAGGGCCTGCTCGGGGGAGAGGTACTGCGGTGTGCCCATGACCATGCCGGTCTGGGTCATCGTCGACTGTGCGCCGTGCAGGGCGCGCGCGATACCGAAGTCCATCACCTTCACCGCGCCGGTGTCCGTGATGATGACGTTCGCGGGCTTGATGTCCCGGTGCACGATGTTGTGCTGGTGCGAGTACGCGAGCGCCTCGAGGACGCCCGAGACGATGATCAGGGCCTGCTCGGGGCCCGGCGCCTCGGCGCTGATCAGCAGGTCGCGGATGGTGCGGCCCTCGACCAGCTCCATCACGATGTACGGCACGGAGTGGCCGCCCACGACGTCCTCCCCGGAGTCGTACACCGCCACGATCGCATGGTGGTTGAGGCCGGCGACCGACTGCGCCTCGCGCGTGAAGCGGGCCTTGGAGACCGGATCCTCGGCGAGGTCCGAACGGAGCAGCTTGACGGCGACCGTGCGGCCCAGGCGGACGTCCTCGGCGGCGAACACCTCGGCCATGCCGCCTCGTCCGAGACGGTGCGTCAGGCGGTAACGTCCGTCACCGACCACTCCGCCGATGCCCCAGGACTCCGCGGCGGCGCCCGACAGGCCGCCGCCGCCTGCTTCGGATTCGGGTGCCATCAGTCCTCGCCGTCGTATGTCTACCGTGCAGTGCCGTACCGCCGTCACGCTACAGGCTTCGTCGGACATCACGGTTCGAGATGGACCGGCCATCCAACCCCGTCCACGTACGCCTGTGCAAATTCCAGCCGGTTCCTGTAACGCTTGCGAGACGCTTCTTGCGCGGACGGTCACGGAACGGGCACCTGGCTTGACGTGTCACTGCCCTGGGGCAGACTTGGCCAGGAAATTCCGGAACAGCGCCGCCACGCGCGCGTAGGGGGAGCACGAATGAGCCAGGACGGCGCACAGGGCCGCTATGCGGGCGGTTCGGTCGCGAACGGCCGTTATCAGCTTCGCGACCTGCTCGGCGAGGGCGGCATGGCCTCCGTCTACCTGGCGTACGACAGCGCGCTGGACCGTCAGGTCGCCATCAAGACGCTGCACTCGGAGCTCGGCCGGGAACAGTCGTTCCGCGAGCGGTTCCGACGCGAGGCGCAGGCGGTCGCGAAGCTTTCGCACACCAATATCGTCTCCGTCTTCGACACAGGCGAGGACACCCTCGACGGCGCCGTCATGCCGTACATCGTCATGGAGTACGTGGAGGGGCAGCCGCTCGGCTCGGTGCTGGCCTCCGACGTCCAGCGGTTCGGCGCGATGCCGGCCGACAAGGCGCTGAAGGTGACGGCCGATGTGCTGGCCGCGCTCGAGACCAGCCACGAAATGGGCCTGGTCCACCGGGACATCAAGCCGGGCAACGTGATGATGACCAAGCGCGGGGTCGTCAAGGTCATGGACTTCGGCATCGCGCGGGCCATGCAGTCCGGTGTCACCTCGATGACGCAGACCGGCATGGTCGTCGGCACGCCGCAGTACCTCTCCCCCGAGCAGGCCCTCGGCCGCGCCGTGGACGCCCGCTCCGACCTCTATTCGGTCGGCATCATGCTGTTCCAGCTGCTGACGGGCCGTCTTCCGTTCGACGCGGACTCGCCGCTGGCCATCGCGTACGCGCACGTCCAGGAGGAGCCGGTCGCGCCGTCCTCCATCAACCGCTCGGTGACGCCGGCGATGGACGCGCTCGTCGCCCGCGCGCTGAAGAAGAACCCGAACGAGCGCTTCCCGAGCGCGGCGGCGATGCAGGACGAGTGCCTGCGCGTGCTGTCGGCGGGTCAGACGGGCGCCCCGGTGATCGTGGCGGGCGGTCCGGTCAGCAGCGGCTCGGGCGTGGGCTCGGCGGTCTTCCCGCCGGTCGGCCAGACGCCGCCGCCCTCGACGCACGGCGTCCACCAGCCGTACCAGGCTCCGACGCCGCAGCCGGGCCCGTACGGTCCGCCGACGCCGGCCCCCTCCTACGGCTACCCGCAGCAGGCCCCGACCCCGACCCCCGCCCCGGCGTACCAGACGCCCGCCCCCGGGCCGTACACGATGTCGCCGCAGCAGTCGTCGATGACGACGAGCGGCGGCTCCGGCGGCTCCGGCGGGTCGAAGCGGAACACGCCGGTGATCGTGGGCGCGATCGTCGTGGCGCTGATCGCGATCGGCGGTGTCATCACCGCGATCTCCCTCAAGGAGGACGACCCGGGGACCAACGCCGGCGGCGATCCGAGCCAGAGCCAGTCGGCGGTCGCCGGTCACAAGGGCCCGGACCTCACCAAGACCATCGCGACGAAGAAGTGCACGGAGCCGACCGAGTCGAGCGACGACCCGTCGAAGTTCGAGATCCCGAACTTCACGTACAAGAACATCCAGTCGGTGAAGGACTGCATCCAGGCGGCGGGCTGGAAGATCAAGACCCAGACGCCGGTGGACGAGAACACGTACGGCGAGGGCACGGTCCTCAGCCAGTACCCGCCGGCCGGTGAGGACGCGTCCAAGGATGACGCCGAGTTCACGCTCGAGATCTCGACGGGCAACCCGCCGCAGTAGGCACCCTCCGGGCGCCCCCAGGCGGCGTTCTCACCCCCTCCTCCCATCCGGGATGCCGGATATGTCCTGGCATGTGACGCTGAGTCGACAACGGCGGCTCGGCACGGGAGGGGGTCCCCGGTGACTCCAGGACTCCGCGGTACGCGGACGCGGGCCCTCGGGCCGGTGGTCGCCTGCTGGCTGGTGGTGGGTGCCGCGCCGGTGGCGTACGGGGCCGGGACAGGGCCGACGGCGGAGCCCAGGGCCCAGGCGGCGACGGCCGCCCCCTCGGCTTCGGGGGCGCCGACGAAGCCGTCACGACCGTCGAAGAAGTCGCAGAAGCCGCAAAGGCCCCCGGGAGCGTCGAAGCCCCCGGGAGCGTGGCAGCCGCCGGGAGCGTGGAAGCCGTCGAGGCCGTCCCCTTCGCCCACGAGGACCGTCGGCCCCGTCGACCCCGGGGCCTCCGGACCTCCCGCCGCCACCCCGTCCGCGACCGCCCCGGGACGGCCCGGGGCCTCCCGTACCGCCGAGCCCTCCCCCGCGGGCTCCCTGGCGGGGCGCCCCGCCGGGGCGGGACGTGAGCGGCCCGGCCGGCCCCCCGCGCCCCCCGGAGCGAGCGACTCCGCCGAGCCGGACGGCCCCTCACGTACCAAAACGGCAACAGCCGACGACCCCTCCGGCGACCGGGACACGGCGGACGAGGTGCTCGAAGGGGTACCCGAGACGGACCCCGCGGCCACCACGACCGCACCGGCGTCCGCGCCCGCCGCGGCTCCCCGACTCAGCCCACGGGCCGGTACATCCGCCGTTGACCGGCAGATTCCTGTCCTCACGATGGGCGTGGGGCTCGCGCTGATGGGGCTCGGGATCGGGTTCCTCGGTCTCCGGATGCGCCGCCGCTGACGGCCCGTCCCCTGCGGATCCCCGCCCCGTCCCCCTTGAGACGGACCCGGAGGTTCCGTCTCAGGTCGCTTGTCGGCTCGGACATACTCGGTATACATACTGAGTATGTCGATCCGCCACGGGCTCCTCGCCCTCCTCGAACGCGGGCCACGCTACGGCTCGCAGCTCCGTACGGAGTTCGAGTCCCGCACCGGCTCCACCTGGCCCCTCAACGTCGGCCAGGTCTACACGACCCTCAACCGTCTCGAACGGGACGGCATGGTCGCCCAGAGCGGGGAGGACGAGGCCGGCCACGCCCTGTACGCGATCACCGACGACGGTCGCGAAGAGCTCAGGAACTGGTTCGAGAAGCCCGTGGACCGCACCAGCCCGGCCCGCGACGAGCTCGCCATCAAGCTCGCCATGGCCGTCGGGGCACCCGGCGTCGACATCCGCGCCGTCATCCAGTCGCAGCGCCGGCACACCGTGAAGGCGATGCAGGACTACACCCGGCTCAAGGCCCAGGCACTCACCGCCCTGGAGAGCGGCGGGTCCCGGGAGCGCGACGACGTGGCCTGGCTCCTCGTCCTGGAGCAGCTGATCTTCCGGACCGAGGCCGAGGCCCGTTGGCTGGACCACTGCGAGGCCCGGCTGATCCGCCTCTCCACGGCCACGGCCACGGCCACCGCAACGTCGGACGCCTCCACCGCATCCGGCTCCACCACGGTCACCGGCCGCGGCCCCGGCCCGGTCACCGGCTCCGCCCCTGGCCCGGCCACTCCGGCCACCGGGGACGCGCGGCCGCCCGGCTCCGCCCCTGGCCCGGCCGGAACGTCCTCCCAGGACGCCCGCCCGGCCCCGCTGCGCTGACCACGCGGCCCCAGATCCCGCACCACCTCTTCATCCCGCACCACCTCTTCGACCGCTCCGTACCCAGACGGCACCGGACCGCCCGTGACCACACGTCACACGGCCGTCCGTCGGCGTACGCCCAAGGGGGGACCCCTCCATGTCCACACAGCAGCCCGTGCTGCAACTGCAGAACCTGACCCGTGTCCACGGCTCCGGCGAGACCGAGGTGCACGCCCTGCGCGGCATCGACCTCGATGTCTTCCCCGGTGAACTCGTCGCCGTCATGGGCCCGTCCGGCTCCGGCAAGTCCACCCTGCTCACCATCGCGGGCGGCCTCGACACCCCCACCTCCGGCCGGGTGATCGTCGAGAACACCGACATCACCACCGCCGGCCGCAAGGCCCTCGCGGCCCTGCGCCGCCGCAGCATCGGGTACGTCTTCCAGGACTACAACCTGATCCCCGCCCTCACGGCCGCCGAGAACGTCGCCCTGCCCCGCGAGCTGGACGGCACCTCCGCCCGCAAGGCGCGGGGCGAGGCCCTCGCCGCGCTGGACGAGATGGAGCTGGGCCACCTCGCCGACCGCTTCCCCGACGAGATGTCGGGCGGTCAGCAGCAGCGGGTGGCCATCGCCCGCGCCCTCGTCGGCGACCGTCGCCTCGTCCTGGCCGACGAGCCCACCGGCGCCCTCGACTCCGAGACCGGCGAGTCCGTCCTCGCCCTGCTGCGCTCGCGCTGCGACGCCGGCGCCGCGGGCGTCCTCGTCACCCACGAGCCGCGGTTCGCCGCCTGGGCCGACCGCGTCGTCTTCCTGCGGGACGGCGCCGTCGTCGACCAGACCGTACGCAGCGAGGCCGACTCGCTCCTGTCCGTCCAGGCGGCCGAGCGGTGAACAACTGGTTCCACTCCTGGCGCGCCGCCATCCGCATAGCCCGCCGCGACGCCTGGCGCTACAAGGGCCGCAGCTTCCTGGTCCTGGCCATGATCGCCCTGCCCATCCTCGGCGTCAGCGCCGCCGATCTGACCCTGCGCAGCTCCGAGCTCTCCACCGAGGAGAAGCTGGACCGGATGATGGGCGCGGCCGACGCCCGGTTCAACGACGCCGGCGCGGGCGGTGTGCCGATCCTCCAGTCTCCGGACGGCGAGATGCATACGCCGGCCAAGGACTACGGGGACACGGTCTGGCCGAGCGGCTCCACCGATGTCACCAAGACCCTCCCGGCCGGCGCCACCGTCCTCACGGACAGCTCCGGCAGCGCCAAGCTCACGACCACGCACGGACTGCTCCAGACGGAGGTCCGCGAACTCAAGGCCGCCGACCCGATGGCCAGGGGAATCCTGACGCTGCTGGAGGGACGCTTCCCCGAGAAGGCGGACGAGGTCGCCGCGACCACGCACTTCCTGGAGAGCAGTGGCCTGTCGGTCGGATCGACCCTGTCGGCGCGCGGCTACGACCGGACCTATCGGATCGTCGGCTCGTACGAGCTCCCCAACGATCTGAAGGCCGACCAGGTCAACGCCCTGCCCGGCGCCTTCCTCGCCCCGTACGCCAAGGTGGCCGAGAAGGCCGGTATGGCCAGGGGAGGGGTCTCCACCGTCCATCTGGTGAAGGCCCCCGGTGGTTTCACGTGGAACACCGTCCAGCAGATCAACACCAAGGGTGTGGTCGTCACCTCGCGTGCCGTGCTCATGAACCCGCCGGCCGACTCCGAGGTCCCGCTCTACCAGAAGGACGGCTGGGCCAACTTCGAGTCCAGTGCGGGGGCCGAGGCCGCCGAACTCGCCGCTGTCGGCACGGTCGTCGGCCTGGCGATGCTGGAGATCTGCCTCCTCGCCGGACCGGCGTTCGCCGTCGGCGCCCGCCGCTCGCGCCGCCAGCTGGGGCTCGTCGGCGCCAACGGCGGCGACCGGCGCCACATCCGGGCCATCGTCCTCGGCGGCGGACTCGTCATCGGCGTCGCCGCGGCGGTCACCGGCACGGTCCTCGCCCTCATCCTGACCTTCCTCCTCCAGCCGGTCCTCGAGGACGCGTTCGGGCAGCGGTTCGGCAGCTTCGACGTACGCCCCCTGGAACTGCTCGCCATCGCGCTGCTCGCCGTGCTGACCGGCCTGCTGGCGGCGATCGTCCCGGCCGTCACCGCGTCCCGGCAGACGGTCCTGGCCTCGCTGACCGGCCGCCGCGGTGTCCGCCGCAGCAGCCGTGTGCTGCCGCTGATCGGCCTGACGGCCCTCCTCCTGGGCGCGGCGATCGCGCTGTACGGATCGGTGGTCTCCGACCAGTTCGCCATCGTCGCGGGCGGCAGCGCCCTCGCCGAGCTCGGTGTCGTCGCCATGACCCCCGCGCTGGTCGGTCTCTTCGGCCGGGCCGGCCGCTGGCTGCCGCTGTCGCCCCGCCTCGCCCTGCGGGACGCCGTGCGCAACCGGGGCCGTACCGCCCCCGCCGTCGCCGCCGTGCTCGCCGCGGTCGCCGGAACGGTCGCCGTCTCCACGTACGCGGCGAGCACCGAGGCACAGGAGCGGGCGGAGTACCGGGCGAGCCTGCCGCACGGCGCGGTCGCGGCCCTGGTCGTCGAGGAGGGTGGCCGGGACGTTCCGGCCGTCCGGGACGCCGTCCAGCGCCACCTTCCCGTCGACACCCGCGCGGACGTCGACCGCGTGCAGGTCGGAAGGGCCGGCTGCTCGCCCCACGAGGAGTCCCCGGGCTGCGGCACGTACGAGATCGTCATTCCCCGGGCCAACGAGTGCCCGCTGTGGTCCGGCTCCGACCGCGGCGAGGACCCCGCGGCGAAGTTCACCAAGGAGCAGCGGCGCAAGCTCGCCGACGACTGGCGCTGCAAGCAGAACGACGAGGGCGGCATCTACGTCGACGGCGGCCTGATGGTCGGTGACGCCACGATCCTGAAGGTCCTCGGGATCAAGGACCCGGGCGCCGAGAAGGCCCTCGCCGAGGGCAAGGTCATCTCCTTCGCCAAGGCCCAGGTCGACCAGAACGGCAAGGTCGGCGTCAAGTTGATCACCGACACCGTGAAGGCGAACCAGGCCCTGCAGGAGGGCAAGCCGGCACCCGGCGAGATGAAGGCCCTGCCCGCCTACCTCGTGCCCGACGAGGAGAAGTCGTACGGCGTCCAGGCGCTCCTCAGCCCGGCGGCCGCCAAGGCGGCCGGTCTCACGACGGTACCGATGGGCTCGCTGTTCTCCACCGACACGATGCCGAGCACCGAGCAGCGCCAGAAGCTCGACGGCGAGATCTCCAAGATCGGCAGCGATGTCGAGCTGCGCGTGGAGGACGGCTTCGTCAACGACAGCAGCATCGTGCTCCTCTCGCTGGCCGTCTTCGCCGGCCTGGTCACCATCGGCGCCGCCGGTATCGCGACCGGTCTGGCGCAGGCCGACGCCGAGGCCGATCTCAAGACGCTCTCGGCCGTGGGAGCGCCCCCGCGGGTCCGCCGCACGCTGAGCGGCTTCCAGTGCGGGGTGGTCGCCGCGATGGGTGTGGTCCTCGGGTCGGCGGCGGGTGTCCTGCCGGCGATAGGGCTGCGGCTCACCGAGGAACGCCAGCAGCTGCGCTTCTACCAGCAGGCCCTGGACGAGGGCTGGGGCGCGATGTCCTCGCCGCCGTACGTGCCGGTCGTCGTCCCCTGGGAGACGCTGGTGGGGCTGCTGGTGGTCGTGCCGATCGGCGCCGCGCTCCTGGCCGCGCTGGTGACCCGCTCGCGCGGGGCCCTGGCCCGCCGCGCCGCAATCTGACCGACCTGACCGGTTCGTTGCGTTCCTGTGCCCCTGTACGAGGGTGGATCACTCTCGTACAGGGGCACACCGTGTGGTGAGGCATGCGTGCGAGAGAATGGCGGCATGGAGATGCCGAGGAATGAACGGTCGCAGGAGAGCCCCCAGGTCCTCATCGTGGGACAGGACGGGATGGCGCTCGGCGGCACTCAGGGTGACGACGAATCCCGCGAGGTCCCGGTGACGGAAATGGTCGAGCAGCCTGCGAAGGTCATGCGCATCGGCAGCATGATCAAGCAGCTCCTGGAGGAAGTACGCGCGGCACCTCTCGACGAGGCCAGCCGAGTCAGGCTCAAGGACATCCACGCGAGCTCCGTGAAGGAGCTGGAGGACGGGCTCGCGCCCGAGCTGGTCGAGGAACTGGAGCGCCTCTCCCTGCCGTTCACGGACGAGGCGATCCCCTCCGAGGCGGAACTGCGCATCGCGCAGGCCCAGTTGGTGGGCTGGCTCGAAGGCCTCTTCCACGGCATCCAGACGGCGCTGTTCGCCCAGCAGATGGCGGCCCGTGCCCAGCTGGAGCAGATGCGCCGGGCCCTGCCGCCCGGTGCGTCGCACGACGATGACGACGACCAGGGTCCCGGACACGCGGTCCGCTCGGGGCCGTATCTGTAGGCCGTCTCCGTACGTACGGAAGGGCCCGGGCGCACGTGTGTGCGCCCGGGCTCTTTCGTGTGTGACGGCGTCAGGCCTGTGGGGCCAGCAGCAGCACCTTGCCGACGTGCGTACCCGAGTCCAGCGCCCGGTGGGCTTCGGCGGCGTCCGGCATGGGCACCGTACGGTCGACGACCGGGCGGACCGTTCCCGCGCCGATCAGCGGCCAGACATGCTCGCGTACGGCGGCGACGATGGTCGCCTTCTCCTCCAGGGGGCGGGCGCGCAGGGTGGTCGCCGTGATCGCGGCGCGCTTGGCGAGCAGGGCGCCGAGGTTCAACTCGCCCTTCACGCCGCCCTGCATCCCGATGATGGCCAGGCGTCCGTTGACAGCGAGGGCCTTCACATTGCGGTCCAGATACTTGGCTCCGACGATGTCGAGGATGACATCGGCACCGGCCCCGTCCGTGGCCTTGTGCAGCTCCTCGACGAAGTCCTGCTCGCGGTAGTCGATCAGGATGTCCGCGCCCAACGCGGCGCAGCGCGCCAGCTTCTCGGGGCTGCCGGCGGTCACCGCGACCCGCGCGCCGACCGCCTTGGCCAGCTGGATCGCCATCGTGCCGATGCCGCTCGCGCCGCCGTGCACCAACAGCGTCTCGCCGGGGCGCAGATGGGCGATCATGAAGACGTTCGACCAGACGGTGCTGGTCACCTCGGGCAGCGCCGCGGCCGTGACCAGGTCCACCCCGTCGGGAACGGGGAGCAGCTGGCCGACGGGCACGACGACCTTCTCCGCGTAACCGCCGCCCACGAGCAGCGCGCACACCTCGTCGCCGACGGACCAGCCGGACACTCCGGGGCCGAGCGCGGCGATCCGGCCCGAGCATTCGAGACCGGGGTACGGGGACGTGCCCGGCGGTGGGTTGTAGAAGCCCTGCCGCTGGAGCAGATCGGCACGGTTGACGGCACTCGCCACCACCTCGACGAGCACCTCGCCCTCGGCGGGCACGGGATCGGGCACCTCGGCCCAGACGAGGGCCTCGGGACCACCGGGTTCCGGAATCGTGATCGCATGCATGGCGGCGAGGCTACTCCGCGGGCTCGTCGTGCGGCGGTGTCAGTGGAGTGATGGGGCCGCGGGCTAGTCGTGGGGCGGTGGCGACAGCGGAGTGATGGGGGCCGCGCGCACGATCGTGATGACACGGTCCGTCAACTGCAGGGGGCTGGCGGCCGGATCGTCGTAACCGAGAAGCCGGTGGCCACGCAGCACGCTCACCACGAGGTCCTCCGTCTCTCGCACGCTCTTGCCCACCTCGGCCTTTATGACCGGCCGTTCCACCAGGTCGAGACCCGAACCCTGCTGGATGAGGTCCTCCATGACCGTGCCGGCACTGGGGCTGAGCACCGAGAGACCCAGCAGTCGTCCGGCCGCGCTGGCGCTGGTGATCACGGCGTCCGCACCGGACTGGCGCAGCAGCGGGGCGTTCTCCTCCTCGCGTACGGCGGCGACGATCTTCGCGCCCCGGTTGAGCTGCCGGGCGGTCAGCGCGACCAGGACGGCCGTGTCGTCGCGCTGGGTGGCGATCACGATCTGACGGGCCTTCTGCACCTCGGCACGGAGCAGCACATCGCTCCGGGTCGCATCGCCGACCACGCCCACGAAACCGTCCGCGTTCGCGGTGTCGATCACCTTCGTGGACGGGTCCACGATGACGATCTGCTCCTTGCGCAGCCCGGTCGCGCAGAGCGTCTGGATCGCGGAACGCCCCTTGGTGCCGAAGCCGACGATGACGGTGTGGTCGCGCAAGGTGGACCTCCAGCGGTTCAGCCGCCACTCCTCCCGGGTCCTTTCGGTGAGGACCTCGAGAGTGGTGCCGACCAGAATGATCAGGAACAGCACGCGCAACGGCGTGACCAGCAGGATGTTCACGAGCCGCGCCGAGTCGCTGTGCGGGACGATGTCGCCGTAGCCCGTGGTGGAGAGAGTGACGGTCGCGTAGTAGGCGCAGTCGAGGAAGTCGAGTGTCCCGTTGGCGTTGTCGTGGTAGCCCCCGCGGTCCACGTAGACGATGCCGGTCGTGAGGGCCAGCACGCCCAGCGCCATCAGCAGCCGCTTGCCCACCTGCCACAGCGGCCTCTCGACGATCTGCCGGGGCATCCGCACCTGGGAGGGCGACGTCTTCTCGTCCGCCTGCCGGGCCATGACGTCCCGACTGGGAAGTTTCACGTGAAACACGCTCCTTGGTCCGTCGCGCCGTGAGCGGGGAACCCGGACCAGGGCAGGTCGAGGATCTCCAGTGCGTCGCCGGGACGGGCGCCTCCGGGCGGGACCACCGCCATCCCGTCCGCGGCGGCGATGCCCCGGAGCATCGCCGGGCCGTTGTAGTGCAGCGGCACGACCTCGTCGCCCTGGTGGACGACGGGGACCAGCCGGGTGTCGTGCGGATGACCGTGGATTTCGTCCCGTACGGGCACCCGGTACGGCGGCGGGACCGGGGCGCCCGCCAGGGCGCGGAGCAGGGGCTCGGCAAGGGTGAGCAGCCCGGAGACCGCGGCGAGCGGGTTGCCGGGCAGGCCGACCAGGTGCCGGGCGCCGTCGAGGCGCGCGAGCAGCATGGGGTGGCCTGGGCGGACCTTCACGCCGTCGACCAGGAGGACGGCCCCGGCCTTGGCGAGGACGGGGTGGACGTGGTCGACAGGCCCCGCGGCCGTGCCCCCGGTGGTGATCACCAGATCGGCCGCTGAATCGGTGACCGCGGTGTGCAGGGCCTCGGCGTCGTCGCCGATCCGTCGGGTGGCGAGCACGTCGGCGCCGAGGGCGTTCAGCCAGGGGCCGAGCATGGGGCCGAGGGCGTCACGGATCAGACCGTCGTGGGGGAGTCCGGCCGTCAGGAGTTCGTCGCCGAGGACGAGGACCTCCACACGGGGGCGGTGCGGGGTCGGCAGGTCGTCGTACCCGGCCGCCGCGGCGAGGCCGAGGACGGCGGGGGTCACCACCGTGCCGGCGGGCAGCAGCCGGTCACCGGAGCGGCACTCCTGGCCCCGGGGGCGGATGTCCTGGCCGGGCACGACCTCGCGGCGGGCGTGCAGATGGCCGCCGGTGTCCGTGCGGGAGTGCTCGCTGCGGATGACCGCGGTGGTCTCGGCCGGAACGCGGGCGCCGGTGGCGATCCGTACGGCGGTCCCGTCCTCCAGCGCCGGGGCGGCGGAGTGCCCGGCGAGCACCGCTCCCTCGGACCGGATCGCCCAGGGGCCGGGGCCTGCGACGGCCCAGCCGTCCATGGCCGAGGTGTCGAAGGACGGCAGATCGGTGAGCGCGCGGAGCGGCTGGGCGAGGACCTGGCCGAGCGCCTGCGCGAGGGGCGTACGGCGGGGTTCGCGCGCCGCCCCGATCGCGGCCCCGGCACGGGCGGCGACTTCCCGGGCGGCGGGCCACGCGGTGGCACGGTGCGCTTCGGCGGGGCGGGTCTCGGGGGGCTCGGCGGGGCGGGACTCGCGGTCGCCGGGCTGGGGTCGGACGGCGCGCTGCGGGGCGACGAGGGCGAGGGCTTCGTCCACGCCGTCGCTCTCGGGCACGGGAGCGGTCGCCGGCACGGTGTCCGGCCCGGTCCCGCTCCCCGTCCCGGTGCCGCTCCGGGTGCCGCTCCCGGTCCCTGGCTCGGCCGCGCGCTCCTGGGGCATCATCCGGCTTCGCCCTGCCCCGCTTCGCCCTGCCCCGCTTCGCCCTGCCCGGCTCCACCCTGCTCCGCTTCGGCTGCCCAGCGGTTGGCGAGGGCGGCGGCCTTGCGGGCGGCCTCGGCGACCTCCTCGGGGCCACCGTCTCCACCGGCGGCGCGCCCCGCCGCGTACCCGACCAGGAACGTGGTCAGCGGCGCGGCGGGCCGGGCGACCCCGTGAGCGGCGTCGCGGGCCAGGTCGAGCAGGACGCCGGTGTCGACGTCGATCTCGATGCCCAGCTCGTCCTTGACTGCGGTGATCCATTCATCCAGCACGTTCCCATGCTCCCTGATATGGGCCCGGGCCGCGGCAATGTCCTCCCAGGTGTCGCAGTCGAAGGAGGCGAGGGGTTCCGCGGCGACCCGGACGATGCGCAACTCCCGCGTGAGCAGACGCAGCGGGAGGCCGGCGAGGGTGCCGTGCGCGGCGGCGATGAGATCCAGCTCACGCCGGAGCGCCTCGGTGCGGTAGGCGGCGACGAGCGGCTGGTCCCGGCCGTCGGGGTCGACCAGCAGCGCGGCCTCGGCATCGGCCGCCGCGGACAGGGCGTCGAGAAGCTGCCGGCCGGTCCGCTCGTCGAGGAACGGCAGGTCGGCGGAGAGCACGAGCACCGTGCCGGCACCCACCGCCCGCACCCCGGCGTCGAGCGCGGCCAGCGGCCCTCCGCCCGGCGGCTCCTCCCTGGCCCACACCACGGGGCGCACGGTCGCCCGGCGCCCGCCGACGACCACGGTGCGCCCGGCCCCCCGGCAGCCCGCCAGGACCCGGTCGAGCAACGCCCGGCCCCCGACCCGTACCCCGGGTTTGTCCGCGCCGCCGAGGCGCTTCGCGGCGCCCCCGGCGAGCACGATGGCGTCATACACGGTCGTCATCCCAGCAGTATGATCCGCGCCCGCCCGGTACGACCCCGGAGATCGCCGCCCGTCTCACCCAGGGAGACGGGCGGCGCCGGTGGCCGGGCCGTCAGAGGGTGCGGAGCAGGACCGCGGGGTGTTCGACGCAGTCCGCGACGTAGCGCAGGAAGCCGCCCGCCGTGCCTCCGTCGCAGACCCGGTGGTCGAAGGTCAGCGACAGCTGGACGACCTGGCGGACGGCCAGTTCGCCCTCGTGCACCCACGGCTTGGGGATGATCCGGCCCACCCCGAGCATCGCCGCCTCCGGGTGGTTGACGATCGGCGTCGAGCCGTCGACCCCGAACACGCCGTAGTTGTTCAGCGTGAACGTCCCACCGGTCAGGTCCGCAGGCGTCAGCGTGCCCTGCCGGGCGGACTCCGTCAGCCGCGCGAACTCCTCCGTCAGCGACTCCGCGGTCCGCGTGCCCGCGTCCCGGACCACGGGGACGACCAGTCCCCGCGGGGTCTGCGCCGCGAACCCGAGGTGCACGGACGGCAGCCGGACGATCTCCCGGGCCGCCGTGTCCACGGTGGAGTTGAGCTCCGGGAACCGGGCGAGGGCATGGGTGCAGATCCGAGCGAGCAGCGCGAGCAGCGAGATCTTCGGTCCGCCGGCCGCGTTCATCGCGGCCCGCGCCGCCATGAGTTCGGTCGCGTCCGCGTCGACCCAGCAGGTCGCGTCCGGGATCTCCGTACGGCTGCGGGAGAGCTTGTCGGCCACGGCACCACGCACTCCGCGCAGCGGAATCCTCTCACCCACGGCCGCGGACGCCGGTGCCGGTGCGGCGGCCGGGCCCGGGCGCGCGGCGGCCGACTCGGCGGCGGCCAGGGCCGACTCCACGTCGGCCCGCAGAATCAGCCCGTCCGGGCCGGATCCGCGCACCTCGCGCAGATCGAGCCCCTTGTCCCGGGCGAGCTTCCGTACGAGCGGTGAGATGACCGGCACGGGACCCTCGGCGACCGCCGACCGCGCAGGCACCGCCTGCTTCTCGGCCACCGCCTGCTTCTCGGGCGCCGCCTGCGGGGGCGCCGCCTGCGGGGGCGTGGGAACGGTGTCCCGGCGGACTCGGCGCCGGCGCGCCGCGGGCCCCGCCGTCCCGTAGCCGACCAGCACGTTGCCGGAGTACTCCGAGGACTCGGCGTCCCCGGCCGACGCGGCGGACTTCGCCGACGACGCGGAGGACGGAGACGTCGCGGACGTCGCCGGCGCTGTCACCGTGGCCTCCGCTCCACCCACGGCGACCGTCAGGAGCGGTGCTCCGACGGGCAGTTCGGTGCCCTCCTCGCCGAAGCGGGCGGTCACCACCCCGCCGTAGGGGCACGGGACCTCGACCATCGCCTTGGCGGTCTCGACCTCGACGACCGGCTGGTCGATGGCGACGACGTCACCGACGTCCACCAGCCAGCGCACGATCTCCGCCTCGGTCAGCCCCTCGCCGAGGTCCGGCAGCTTGAACTCGAGCACCTGGGCCATCAGCTCCCCGCCTCCCACTGGAGCCGCGCCACCGCGTCGAGCACGCGGTCCACGCCGGGCAGATGGTGCCGCTCCAGCATCGGCGGCGGGTACGGGATGTCGAACCCGGCCACGCGCAGCACCGGCGCCTCCAGGTGGTGGAAACAGCGCTCGGTCACCCGCGCGGCGATCTCCCCGCCCGGTCCGCCGAACCCGGCCGACTCGTGGACGACGACCGCCCTGCCGGTGCGCCGCACCGAGGCGCAGACCGTCTCGTCGTCGAACGGCACCAGCGAGCGAAGATCGACGACCTCCAGGTCCCAGCCCTCGGCCCGGGCGGCCTCGGCCGCCTCCAGGCAGACCGGTACGGACGGCCCGTACGTGAGCAGCGTGGCGCTGCTGCCGCGGCGCCGCACCACGGCCTTGCCGATCGGCTCCACCGCCGTCGGCGCCTCGGGCGACCAGTCGGACTTCGACCAGTACAGCCGCTTCGGCTCCAGGAAGACGACCGGGTCGTCGGAGGCGATCGCCGCGCGCAGCAGCCCGTACGCGTCCTCGACCGTCGCCGGGGTGACGACATGGAGACCCGGGGTCGCCATGTAGTACGCCTCGGAGGAGTCGCTGTGGTGCTCGACGCCGCCGATCCCGCCGCCGTACGGCACCCGGATCACCATCGGCATCGGCATCGCACCGCGCGTGCGGTTCCGCATCCGCGACACATGGCTGATCAGCTGCTCGAACGCCGGGTAGGCGAAGGCGTCGAACTGCATCTCGACGACCGGCCGCAGCCCGTACATCGCCATGCCGACGGCCGTGCCCAGGATGCCGGCCTCGGCCAGCGGGGTGTCCGTACAGCGGTCCTCGCCGAACTCCTTGGCGAGGCCGTCCGTGACCCGGAAGACACCACCGAGCGTGCCGACGTCCTCGCCCATGACGTGGACGGTCGGGTCCTCGGCCATCGCGTCGCGCATGGCCCGCTGCAGCGCCTGCGCCATGGTGGCCGGCTTGGCCGCGGCCTTGGCTCCGCTCCGGGCCGCCGTGCTGGTCGTCATCACGCCTCGCTCTCGGCGTCGAGCTCGGCCCGCAGCTGCGCCGCCTGCTCGCGCAGCTGTGTGGTCTGCTCGGCGTAGACGTGCGCGAACAGGTCCATCGGGTCGAGGACCGGGTCGGCGTTCATCCGCTCGCGCAGCGCCGCCGCCATCGTCTCGGCGGCCTCGGCCGCTGCCCGCCTTCCGTCCTCGTCGAGCATCCCGCGCTCCGTCAGTTCCCGTTCCAGGAGCACGATCGGGTCATGTGCCTTCCACGCCTCGACCTCGCTGTCGCCGCGGTAGCGGGTCGCGTCGTCGGCGTTGGTGTGGGCCTCGATGCGGTACGTGACCGCCTCGACCAGCGTCGGTCCGCCACCGCGTCGCGCGCGTGCCACGGCCTCGGTCAGCACCTGGTGGACGGCGACGGCGTCGTTGCCGTCGACCAGCCGGCCCGGCATGCCGTACCCGACGGCCTTGTGAGCCAGCGAAGGCGCCGCGGTCTGCTTGGCGAGCGGCACGGAGATCGCGAAGCCGTTGTTCTGGACCAGGAAGACCACGGGGGCCTGCCAGACGGCCGCGAAGTTCAGCGCCTCGTGGAAGTCGCCCTCGCTGGTGCCGCCGTCGCCGACCATGGCGAGCGCGACCACGTCGTCGCCCTTGAGCCGGGCGGCGTGGGCCAGGCCCACCGCGTGCGGGAGCTGGGTGGCGAGCGGCGTGGACAGCGGCGCGATGCGGTGCTCGTGCGGGTCGTATCCCGTGTGCCAGTCGCCGCGCAGCAGGGTCAGTGCCTGGACCGGGTCCAGGCCGCGGGCGACGGCCGCGAGGGTGTCGCGGTAGGAGGGGAACAGCCAGTCCCGGTCCTCCAGGGCCAGCGCGGCCGCGACCTCGCAGGCCTCCTGGCCGGTCGTCGACGGGTAGACGGCGAGCCGGCCCTGCTTGGTCAGGGCCGTGGCCTGCGCGTTGTACCGGCGGCCGCGCACCAGCTCCGCGTAGAGCCGCCGCAGCAGCTCCGGGTCGGCGTCGGCCACCGCGTCCGTACCGAGGACACGGAACGGCTCGGCGTCGGGCAGCAGCGGCGCGGCGTCGGTACGCGGCTTCCACGCCGGGGGCGGGGTGGGCCGGTAGACAGCAGCGGCACCGGGCGGCTCTTGGACTGTCGAACTGCGCTGTTGCAACGAGTCCACCTCCTCGTGGGAGCGGGCATAACACCCGAAGGCGGGTGGCGCGGGTGTGGCGCGCCTCACCTACCGATTGTTCGGTCGTGGAGGCATTTTGGCTACAGGCGCCCTCAGCCTGTGGACAATCGGTTCTCCACAGCCTGGGATAGGAGCATGTCGTCCATGGGAGAGAGGCGGGGGGACATGGCGGATGAACAAATGGCCGAGGGTTGGGAGCGGGCGCTCTCCACGGGGCCGGGCGCGGCGCCCGGCGGGGCGTCCCAGGGGCCCCAGGGCCCCCCGGCGCGCCCGCTGGACGCCATCGACCGCGACATCCTGCGCATCCTCCAGACGGACGGGCGCGCCTCGATACGTTCCGTGGCCGAACGGGTGCACGTGTCCCGGGCCAACGCCTACGCGCGGATCAACCGGCTCATCGACGACGGGGTGATCCGGGGCTTCAGCGCCCGGGTCAACCACGAGCGGGCGGGCCAGGGCGCCTCGGCCTACATCACGCTCAAGATCGTCCAGAACTCCTGGCGCACCGTGCGCGAGCAGCTCCAGGCCCTGCCCGGCGCCGCGCACATCGCGCTGGTCAGCGGGGACTTCGACGTTCTGCTGCTGGTCCACACGCCCGACAACCGGACCCTGCGCGAGCTGGTGCTCACCAAGCTGCAGTCGATCCCCGAGGTGCTCTCCACCCGCACCCTGCTGGTCTTCGAGGAGACGGACCTCGACCCGGACCACTGATCACAGCCCTAGGCAGCCCTGGGGCGACCCCAGGGCTGCCCAGGGGCCTCAGCGGGCCGTACGCAGCCCGTCGAACGCGAGGTGCACGACGGTGTCGGCGAGCTGCTCGCGCACGGCGTCGGCGCCCGGCTGCGGCCGGTACCACTCCACCAGCGAGTTGATCATGCCGAAGAGCAGCCGGGTGGCCAGCTTGATGTCCACATCCGCCCGCAGGTCCCCGTCGGCCACGGCCGCCTTCAGCAGCTCGGCCACCTTGTGGTCGAACTCCCGGCGCCGCTCCATCGCCCACCGCTCGGTGTCGGTGTTGCCCCGGACCCGCAGCAGCAGCGTCACGTACGGCAGCTCCGCCATCAGCACCTCGACGGTGCGCCGGGTGACGTACTCGACCCGCTCGATGGCCCGCCCGCGCCCCGCACCCGGCTCGTCGAGGATCCCGAAGAGCCCGTCGATCGCCCGGCTCACGGCCCGCCGCAGCAGCTCCTCCTTGCCCGCGACATGGTGGTAGATCGAGGACTTGGAGATCCCGGCGGCCTTGGAGAGGTGCTCCATGGACGTGCCGTCGTAACCGCGCTCGTTGAAGACCCGTACGGCGACGGAGAGCAGCGTCTCGGGGGTGTACGTGTCGCGCTTCGCGGTGGTCATGCCGGTGCCTCCTCCTCGGCCACGGCCTGCTCGGCGGCGGCCTGCTCGGCGGCGACCCGGCGGCGCAGCGCCTGCGAGGGCGCGTAGCGTCCCGTCGGGTACTCCTCGTGGAGGTTCGACAGCGTCTCGAGGACCCAGTGGGCGCCCACTTCCTCACCCCAGGCGAGGGGCCCGCGGGGGTAGTTCACACCGAGCCGCATCGCGGTGTCGATGTCGTCGGCGTCGGCCACCGCGCGCGCGGCGGCGTCGAAGGCGAAGTCGGCGAGCATCGCGACCGTGCGGGCGACGATCATGCCGGGGACGTCGCGGATGACGCTGACCTTCATGCCGGCCGCCTGGAAGAGGCCGACCGCCTCCTGGAGGGACCGGTCGTCCACGGTCGCGGCGGGCGCGAGCACGATCCGCTCGCAGGTGGAGAAGTCCAGCGCCAGGTCGAAGTGGACGACCGGCATCTCGGCGTCGTCGGCCGAGGTCCCGTCGGCGAGGAAGAGCCGGGTACCGCTCGGCAGCTCGATCCAGCCCGGGTAGCCGGGCACGGCGTCGTCCCCGAAGCCGACCGCGACGGCGGACCCCTCGATCCGCCGCACCAGGTCGCGCGCCTGGTAGAGGTCGCCCTGGACCGTCACCGAGGCCGGCGGCTCGGCGTGCGGCGCGGTGTGCGGCGCGGGGGCCGGGGCGCCCTCGCCGTACGGGAACCAGCCGTGTCCCGACTTGCGGCCGAGCCGCGCCGACTCCACCAGCCGCCGCTGGGCGAGGGACGGGGTGAACTTGGGGTCCTGGTAGAAGGAGTCCCAGACGGACCGGGTGACGGCCTCGTTCACGTCCTGGCCGATGAGGTCGGTCAGTTCGAAGGGGCCCATGCGGAAACCGCCGCATTCGCGCAGGGCGGCGTCGATGGTGGCGGGGTCCGCCGCACCCTCCTCGTACACCCGCAGCGCCTCGGCGTAGAAGGGACGGGCCACCCGGTTGACGATGAAGCCGGGGGTGTCGGCGCAGCGCACCGGAGTCTTGCCCCAGCTCTTCGCGGTCTCGTACGCGCGCGTGGCGGCGGAAGCGTCGGTCGCGAAGCCGCTGACGACCTCGACGAGCGGGAGCAGCGGGGCGGGGTTGAAGAAGTGGAGCCCGACGAACCGGCCGGGCAGCCGCAGCCCTCCCGCGATCGCGGTGACGGAGAGGGAGGAGGTGTTGGTGGCGAGGAGAGTGTCGTCGGCGACGATCTTCTCCAGCTCGGCGAAGAGCTGCTGCTTGACCGCGAGGTTCTCGACGATCGCCTCGACGACGAGCGCGGCGTCGGCGAGCTCGGCGGGATCGGCCGCGGCGTGCAGGCGGCCCACGGCGCCGTCGCGCTCGGCCCGGTCCATCCG
Source organism: Streptomyces sp. NPDC003035 (assembly GCF_042888285.1). Classification (NCBI taxonomy): domain Bacteria; kingdom Bacillati; phylum Actinomycetota; class Actinomycetes; order Kitasatosporales; family Streptomycetaceae; genus Streptomyces; species Streptomyces sp. NPDC003035. Next base: position 399,262 of record NZ_JBIAPJ010000004.1, read on the forward strand.
CCCCTTCTCGACAAGGCGGTCCAGACGGGCGGCGAGGGCGGCCACAGCTTCTTCGGCCCGGCCGGGCGCGCTGTCGTAGAGCCGTACGGGATGGCCCGCGACCAGGGCGACCTGGGCGATGCCCTGGCCCATGGTCCCCGTGCCGACGACGGCGACGGTCCGGCTCCGGTCGATGGCGTCGGCGTCCGGCGCGGAGTCGCTCACATTGGCGGTCATACGACTGATCCTCCCCGATGGGTTGTCCACAGCTTCGACAGACCCCCTTGTCCCGACCGATCGTTCGGTTACTCTAACTCTGTCAGTCACTCCCTGCCCAGCTCGACGAGGAGTTGGTCCCGCAATGGCCACCGCTCAGCTGACCACCGACGCCCTGGCCGAGAAGCACCGGTCCACACTCGACCAGGCTCTCGACACCATCCGCACCCGTGCCTACTGGTCGCCCCATCCCGAGCACCCGAAGGCGTACGGAGAGAACGGCTCGCTGGACGCGGCCGCCGGTCTCGACGCGTACAAGGCACTGCTCGACACCCGCTTCGAGCTGGACCAGCCCGGCACCGACGGCTGGACCGGTGGCGAGATCTCGCCGTACGGCCCGTCGCTCGGCGTGGAGTACCCGCACGCCGACATCGACGTCCTGCTGCCCGCGATGCGCGCCGGCATGGGCGCCTGGCGCGAGGCCGGCCCCGAGGGACGCGCCCTGGTGTGTCTGGAGATCCTCGCCCGGATCTCCGCCCGCACCCATGAGTTCGCGCACGCGGTGATGCACACCAGTGGCCAGGCCTTCATGATGGCGTTCCAGGCCGGCGGCCCGCACGCACAGGACCGCGGCCTGGAGGCGGTGGCGTACGCGTACGCGGAGCAGACCCGCACCCCCGGTGGCACCGCCTCCTGGTCCAAGCCGCAGGGGAAGCGCGACCCGCTGGAGTTGACCAAGAAGTTCACTCCGGTCGCCCGCGGCATCGCGCTGATGATCGGTTGCAACACCTTCCCGACGTGGAACGGCTACCCCGGCCTGTTCGCCTCCCTGGCCACCGGCAACGCCGTCCTGGTCAAGCCCCACCCCCGGGCCGTCCTCCCGCTGGCGCTCACCGTCCGTGTCGCCCGTGAGGTCCTCGCCGAGGCCGGCTTCGACCCGAACCTGGTGGCGCTGGCCGCCGAGCGTCCCGGCGAGGGCATCGCCAAGACGCTGGCCGTCCGCCCCGAGATCCGGATCATCGACTACACCGGCTCCACCGCCTTCGGCGACTGGCTGGAGGCCAACGCCCGCCAGGCGCAGGTCTACACGGAGAAGGCCGGCGTCAACACGGTCGTCGTCGACTCCACCGACGACTACAAGGGGATGCTCTCCAACCTGGCCTTCTCGCTGTCGCTCTACAGCGGGCAGATGTGCACGACCCCCCAGAACCTGCTGATCCCCCGCGAGGGCATCACCACCGACGCGGGGCCGAAGTCGTACGACGAGGTGGTCGCCGATCTCTCGTCGGCGGTGGGCGGCCTGCTGGGCGACGACGCCCGGGCGAACGCCCTGCTCGGCGCGCTGGTCAACCCGGACGTGAAGGCGCGTCTGGAGGCCGCGGCCGACCTGGGCGAGGTGGCGCTCGCCTCCCGCGAGGTGGCGAACCCGGACTTCCCGGACGCCGTCGTCCGTACGCCGGTCATCGTCAAGCTGGACGGCTCGCGGAAGCACTGGGAAGGGGCCGACCCGGAGGCCGCGTACTTCTCCGAGTGCTTCGGCCCGGTGGCCTTCGCCGTCTCCGTCGACTCGACCGCCGACGCTCTCGAGCTGCTGCGGCGCACGGTCCGTGAGAAGGGTGCGATGACGGTCGGGGCGTACACCACCTCGGCCGACACCGAGCGCGCCGTCGAAGAGGTCTGCCTGGAGGAGTCGGCCCAGCTCTCGCTGAACCTGACGGGCGGGGTGTACGTCAACCAGACGGCGGCGTTCTCCGACTTCCACGGCTCCGGCGGCAACCCCGCCGCGAACGCGGCACTGTGCGACGGAGCGTTCGTCGCCAACCGCTTCCGCGTGGTGGAGGTCCGCCGCCAGGCGTGAGCCACACGGTGACCGCCGGGCGTGAGCCACACGGTGACCGCCAGGCGTGAGCCACGGTGACGCGGAGGCCCTACGGGGCCTCCGCGATCGCCCCCGGCTCCCCGATCTCCGCGTACCGCTGCACCCACGCGTGCATCGCGATCGCGGCCGCGGCCCCCGCGTTGATCGACCGGGTCGAACCGAACTGGGCGATCGAGCAGACCATCTCGGCGTGCTCGCGAGCCTCCTCGGTGAGGCCAGGCCCCTCCTGGCCGAACAGCAGCACACAGCGCCGCGGCAGCACGGTCCGCTCCAGCGGCACCGCGCCCGGCAGATTGTCGATCCCGATGATGGGCAGGTCCTCGGCCGCGGCCCACGCTGTCAGCGACTCGGTGTCCGGGTGGTGACGCACATGCTGGTAGCGGTCGGTGACCATCGCCCCGCGCCGGTTCCACCGCCGCCGGCCCACGATGTGGATCTCCTTGGCCAGGAAGGCGTTGGCGGTCCGCACCACCGACCCGATGTTGAAGTCGTGGCCCCAGTTCTCCACCGCGACGTGGAAGTCGTGCCGACGGGTGTCCAGGTCGGCGACGATCGCCTCCCGCGTCCAGTACCGGTACCGGTCGACGACATTGCGCCGGTCCCCGTCGGCCAGCAGCTCGGGGTCGTAGCGCTCACCGTCCGGCCAGGGCAGCGGATGCGGCCCGACACCGACCTCGGGGGCGTACCCCTCGTCGTACTGGATCGGCTCGGACTGTTCAGCGGTGCTCACCCCACGAGGGTACGGGGGGCCGGTTCCTCACCCGTACGGCGCTGGTCGGGCACATCGGCACGCGCCCGGGGCAGCAGCCGGTCCCTGCCGCGCCCCACTCGTGCGCCCAGCCACACCAGGAACGCCGTCGGCAGGAACACGGCGTCCGCGGAGATCATCGCGAGCGAGAACAGGGGCAGTCCGAGGAGTACCGCGATCCCGGCGTGCTCCAGCATCATCGCCACCAGCAGGACGTTCTTGACCTTGCGGTTGAACAGGGCGAAGGGGAAGGCGACCTGGATCAGCACGGTGCCGTAGGTCAGCAGCATCACGATCACGCCGTTGGAGCCGAGCAGATCGGACAGGGCGGGCCACGGCGCGAAGTAGTCCAGCTTGAGCGGGTAGTACAGCGCGGTGCCGTCCTGCCAGCGCGAACCCTGGATCTTGTACCAGCCGGCCGTGGCGTAGATCAGACAGACCTCGGCCATGATCACGACGAGCGCCGCGTTGTGCGCCAGGTTGGCGAACACGTCGAGGAGTGTGCGCGGCTCGCCCGGGGCGTAGCGGCACACCACCCACCACAGCGCCTGCGACAGCCACAGCACCCACATCAATACCAGCAGCCACAGGGAGCCGGTGGCGCCGAGGAAGTACGTGGCGGCGATCAGGAAGCCGCCGCACACCACCCACAGCAGCGGTCCGACGACGTCGCGGCGGGGCGCCAACCCGTCGGACACCCGGCTCGCCTCCCGGGCGGCCCGACGGGCGTCCAGGGACCAGACCTGGCCGCAGCGGGTCAGGACGAGGTAGATCGCGGCGAGGTGGATGACATTGTCGCCGCCGTCACCCATGAAGACGGAGCGATTCTGCAGGGACAGCACCCCGACCATGAAGACCACCGACACGGCGCGGGTGCGCCAGCCCACCAGCAGCAGGGCGGCGGAGAGCACGGCGAGCGCGTAGACGATCTCGAACCAGAGCCCGCTGTCCGACCACATCAGCGCCGTGAAGGCGCCGTTGTCGGAGATCAGCCGTCGGCCCATCTCCCACGACCAGGGGCCGTCGGGGCCGTACAGCTCATGGCGGTGGGGCAGCTCGCGGAGCAGGAAGAGCAGCCAGGTGAGCGAGAAGCCGATGCGGATGATCGCGCTCTGGTACGGGCCGAGGGCGCGGGCCGTGACCTGCTGGACGGCCCGCGCGAGCCGCCGGTCGAACGGCTCGCGGGAACGACCACGGCCGGGGACCCGGTCCGGGGCCTGCTCGCGAGCCTGATCGATGTCGTGATCGCGAGCCTGATCGATGTCGTGATCGAGGGCCCGCTCGGGGGCCTGATCGGGGGCCTGATCGGGGGCCTGATCGGGTGTTTGCTCCGGGCCCTGCGCCGCGGTCCGCTCGGCGGATGGCTGGTTCGCGAACGGCTGGTTCACCGGCCCGCCTCCGTACGGTCGTTCTCGGAGCCGCCGGGCAGATCGGCGGCTGTCACCTTCCACCACGGGAACTCCCGGTGGACGGGCTCCGTGTCGGTCTTCTCGTTGCTCCACGACGGGGGCCGGACGGCGCGGGCGGCGGAGCGGAGCTGGATCTGCTCCACGGTGCCGCCGAGGCGCTGCTCACCGAGGCGGAGCATGACGATCCGGCGGATGTAGCTCTCGGAGAGCTCACCGCGCAGGCCGTTGGGCCGATGATCATCGGTGTGGGAGTTCAGATAGAAGTCCCACGCCCGGCGGAGCTCGTTCTGCTCCGTATGGCTGGGAAGGAGGCTGCCGCGGATGGCCTCGGCGTCCTGCCCGCTCAGATCGATCCAGTCGGTGGTGCGCCGGCTGCCGTCGTCACCGGCGACCTGCGCCCTGACGTGGACGGCGATGTTCTGCTGGAGCGGGTTGGGCGCGAAGAGCTTCCAGTTCTGCTCGAACTCGGGGTAGATCCAGTCGTCGACGGCCGCCCCGTGCTGCTTGGTCAGCGTGTTCGAGGGTGCGACGTGCAGAAACACCATCGCGAGGTGGACACAGGTGAAGACTCCCACGACGGCGAGCGCGACGGCCGCGACGACCTGGTAGGGGAGCGAGAGCGAGGCGATCCCGGCGCCTTCGTGTTCCCCCGATCCGGTGGCTGGGCGCCCCTCGCGCCCCCGCACGCCGTCGTACGCGTCCATCCCCGCCCCGCCCTATCGGTCCACCGCAGTTATCCACAGGGTTGACACCATACGGGCCGTCGACCGACCATTGAAGTCATTCAACCGAACGATCGGTCGGTAGGGGGTCCGATGACCACAGGGACGTCAGCGACAGCGGTGACCGCGGACGCGGAAGACACACAGTCCGCGCGGGACGCGGCCACGGCAGCGACCCAGGCCGCCTACGAGGCGGTGTTCGACGCCGCCGTCGCCGCCGACGAGCGCATCGAACCACGCGACTGGATGCCGGACGCCTATCGCGCGTCCCTCGTCCGCCAGATAGCGCAACACGCCCACTCCGAGATCATCGGCATGCAGCCCGAGGCCAACTGGATCACCCGCGCGCCCTCACTGCGCCGCAAAGCGATCCTCATGGCCAAGGTCCAGGACGAGGCCGGCCACGGGCTGTACCTGTACAGCGCCGCGGAAACCCTCGGCACCAGCCGCGACGAGCTCCTCGACAAGCTCCACTCCGGCCGCCAGAAGTACTCCTCGATCTTCAACTACCCCACGCTGACCTGGGCCGACGTCGGCGCGATCGGCTGGCTCGTGGACGGCGCCGCCATCACCAACCAGGTCCCGCTCTGCCGCTGCTCCTACGGCCCGTACGCCCGGGCGATGGTCCGCGTCTGCAAGGAGGAGTCCTTCCACCAGCGCCAGGGCTACGAAGCCCTGCTCGCCCTCTCCCGCGGCACCGAGGCCCAGCACGCCATGGCCCAGGACGCGGTGAACCGCTGGTGGTGGCCCTCCCTGATGATGTTCGGCCCCCCGGACGACGAGTCGGCGCACTCCGCCCAGTCCATGGCCTGGAAGATCAAGCGTCACTCCAACGACGAGCTGCGCCAGCGCTTCGTCGACATCGCCGTCCCCCAGGCCGAAGCCCTCGGACTCACCCTCCCGGACCCGGACCTGCGGTGGAACGAGGAGCGCGGGCACTACGACTTCGGACCCATCGACTGGGCCGAGTTCTGGGACGTCCTCAAGGGCAACGGACCCTGCAACGAGCAGCGGCTCGACAGGCGGCGCCAGGCCCACGAGGACGGCGCCTGGGTCAGGGAAGCCGCCGCGGCATACGCCGACAAGCACGCACAGCAGAAGACGAAGCACGGGGAGGCAGGCGCATGACCACCGACGGATGGCCCCTCTGGGAGGTGTTCGTGCGCTCGCGCCGCGGACTGTCCCACACCCACGCGGGCAGCCTCCACGCGCCGGACGCCGAGATGGCCCTGCGCAACGCCCGCGACCTGTACACCCGCCGCAACGAAGGCGTCTCCATCTGGGTGGTCCCCTCCGCCGAGATCACCGCCTCCTCGCCCGACGAGAAGGACCCCTTCTTCGAGCCGTCGGCCGACAAGCCCTACCGCCACCCCACCTTCTACGAGATCCCCGAGGGAGTGAAGCACCTGTGACCGCACACAGCACCGCGACCACGGCCGCCGCCCTCGCCCTCGGAGACGACGCCCTCGTCCTCTCCCACCGCCTGGGGGAGTGGGCCGGCAACGCCCCCGTCCTGGAAGAGGATGTCGCCCTCGCCAACATCGCGCTCGACCTCCTCGGCCAGGCCCGCATCCTGCTCTCCCTCGTCGGCGACGAGGACGAGCTCGCCTACCTCCGCGAAGAACGGGCCTTCCGCAACACCCAGCTCGTCGAGCAGCCGAACGGCGACTTCGCCCACACCATCGCCCGCCAGCTCTACTTCTCCACCTACCAGCGACTCCTCTACGCCCGGCTGGCCACCGGCGACGGACCGCTGACCGGCCTCGCGGCGAAGGCCGTCAAGGAAGTCGCCTACCACCAGGACCACGCCGAGCACTGGACCCTCCGCCTCGGCGACGGCACCCCCGAGAGCCACCAGCGGATGCAGCGGGCCTGCGACGCGCTCTGGCGCTACACCGGCGAGCTGTTCCAGCCCGTCGACGGCCTCGACGTGGACCACGAAGCCCTGCAGAGCGCCTGGCTCGACTCCGTCACCACCGTCCTCGAAAAGGCCACCCTCACCGTCCCCAGCGGGCCCCGCACCGGCGCCTGGGCCGCCGGAGCCGGCCGACAGGGCCTGCACACCGAGCCCTTCGGACGCATGCTCGCCGAGATGCAGCACCTGCACCGCAGCCACCCGGGGGCGACATGGTGACCATGACGGACCTGGAGCGGGAGCTGAGCCGGATCGCCGGCGCCGTCCCCGACCCCGAGCTGCCCGTCCTCACTCTCGAGGATCTCGGCGTCCTGCGCGGCGTCCAGGTCCTCGGCCCGGGCCGCGTCGAGGTCGAGCTCACCCCCACGTACACGGGCTGCCCCGCCATCGAGGCGATGTCCAGCGACATCGAGCGCGCCCTGCACGAGCACGGTGTGCCCGAGGTCTCCGTCGTCACCGTCCTCGCACCCGCCTGGTCGACGGACGACATCACCGACGAAGGACGGCGCAAGCTCGCCGAGTTCGGCATCGCCCCGCCCCGCCCCCAAGGCCCCGCCGGTGGACCCGTCCCCCTCACCCTGGCGATCCGCTGCCCGCACTGCGGCTCCACTGAGACGGAACTGCTCAGCCGGTTCTCCTCCACCGCGTGCAAGGCGCTGCGCCGCTGCACGGCCTGCCGCGAACCGTTCGACCACTTCAAGGAGTTGTAGATGCCGTCCTCACAGGTCGGTCGGGCTGGGTTCCACCCGCTCCGGGTGAGCGACGTCGAGCAGCTCACGGACGACTCGGTGGCCGTCACCTTCGCGGTCCCGCCCGAGCTGCGCGAGACCTACCGCCACACCCCCGGCCAGCACCTCGCCCTGCGCCGCTCCGGGCGGGACGGCGACGAGATCCGCCGTACCTACTCGATCTGCGCCCCCGCCGCCCCCACCGGCCAGGAGCCCGTCCTGCGCGTCGGCATCCGGCTCGTCGACGGCGGCGAGTTCTCCACGTACGCCCTCAAGGAACTGGCCGTCGACGACACCGTCGACGTCATGGAACCGATGGGCCGCTTCACCCTCGCCCCCCGCCCCGGCCACTTCGCCGCCGTCGTCGGCGGCAGCGGCATCACACCGGTCCTGTCGATGGCGGCGACCCTCCTCGCACAGGAACAGGCCGCCCGGTTCTGCCTCGTACGGAGCGACCGCACCGCGTCCTCCACGATGTTCCTCGACGAGGTCGCCGACCTGAAGGACCGCTACCCCGACCGCTTCCAACTCGTCACCGTGCTCTCCCGCGAGGAGCAGCAGGCGGGCCTCCCGTCCGGACGCCTCGACCAGGAACGGCTCACCGGCCTGCTCCCCGCCCTCCTGCCGGTCACGGACATCGACGGCTGGTTCCTGTGCGGCCCCTTCGGCCTCGTACAGAGCGCCGAACGCGCGCTGCGCGGACTCGGCGTCGACCGCACCCGGATCCACCAGGAGATCTTCCACGTCGACGACGGCTCGACACCCACCCCGGCACCCGGCGTCCGCGCCCCCGTCCACGCCACCCTGACCGCGACCCTGCACGGCCGCTCCGGCAACTGGCCCGTACAGGAAGGCGAGACGCTCCTCGAAACCGTCCTCCGCGCCCGCGCCGACGCCCCCTACGCCTGCAAGGGCGGAGTGTGCGGCACCTGCCGCGCCTTCCTGGTCGACGGCGAGGTGCGGATGGACCGCAACTTCGCCCTGGAACCGGAAGAGACCGAGGCCGGCTACGTCCTGGCCTGCCAGTCCCACCCGGCCACCGCGGAAGTGGAGCTCGACTTCGACCGCTGACGGCCCCCTCGGCACCGCGGCCATTCCCTTCCCCTAGAACGTGTTCTATCTTGACGACCCGTCAGATAGACAACGGGAGGGCATGGCCGTGGACTTCACCTTCACCGAAGAACAGCAGGCGGCCGTCGAGGCGGCCAAGGCAGTCTTCGCCGACGTCACACCCGACGGCGTACCGAGCCCCGCGCTCACCGCCCACGCCGTCGCCGACGACTTCGACCGACCCCTCTGGTCCCGCCTCGCCGCGGCCGACCTCCTCAGCCTCGTCCTCGCCCCCGAACACGGCGGCGCCGGCCTCGACACCATCGCCCTCTGCCTCGTCCTGCGCGAATCAGCCCGCGTCCTCGCCCGCGTGCCCCTCCTGGAGACCAGCGCGGTCGCCATGACCATCCAGCGCTACGCCACCAGTGACACCGCCGCCGCCCTTCTCCCCCGCATCGGACGCGGCGAACTCGTCCTCACCGCCGCCTCCAACGGACGCACCGGCCACGACCCCGCCGAACTCGCCGTCACCGCCCACCGCGACGGCACCCACTGGATCCTCGACGGCCTCCAGAGCGCCGTCCCCTGGGCCCACGGCGCCGACCGCATCGCCGTCCCCGCCCACACCACCGACGGACACACCGTCCTCGCCCTGCTCCCCCGCACCCACCACGGCCTCACCCTGGCCGAGCAGTACTCCACGAACGGCGAGCTCCTCGCCGAACTCCACCTCGACTCCGTCCGCCTCCACCACACGGACGTCATCGACACCGATGACGCCTGGGAATGGCTCCGCGGCGTCCTCGCCACCGGAACCTGCGCCCTCGCCCTCGGCCTCGGCGAGAACGTCCTCGCCATGACGAGCCGGTACACCGGCCAACGGGAACAGTTCGGCCACCCCGTGGCCACGTTCCAAGCCGTCGCCGTCCAGGCCGCCGACCGCTACATCGACCTACGCGCCATGGAAGCCACCCTCTGGCAGGCGGCCTGGCGCATCAGCACCGGAGCCGGCGGCCCACTGCCCCCCGCCGCGGACATCGCCGTAGCCAAGATCTGGGCATCGGAAGGCGTCCGCCGCGTCGTACAGACCGCCCAGCACCTCCACGGCGGCTTCGGCGCAGACACCGACTACCCCCTGCACCGCTACCACGCCTGGGCCAAACAGCTCGAACTCGCCCTCGGCCCCGCCGCCGCCCACGAGGAAGCCCTCGGCGACCTCCTGGCCGCCCACCCCCTCGGCTGAGGGCCGACTACAGGACGAAGCCCGGGCTGCCGTCGTTCGCCACCACCGGCCGCCCGGCACCGTCCCAGGCGAGCATCCCACCATCGACGTTCACCGCGTCGATGCCCTGCTGCACCAGATACTGCGTGACCTGCGCCGAACGGCCACCGACCCGGCACATCACATACGCGCGCCGCCCCTCGGCCACCGCCTCGGTCACCTCACCGAAACGCGCCACGAAATCGCTCATCGGCACATGCAGCGCGTCCACGACATGACCGGCCGCCCACTCATCGTCCTCCCGGACATCCAGCACCAGGGCATCGGCCGGCACGGAGGCCGCGTCCACCGAGGGCAGCGAGGCGAAGTTCATGGGACAGGCCTTCTCTCATCAGAACCGAGGTCTCGGAAAAACCTACTGCACCAGTGAAGCCAGCTCCGCCTCACGCTCGGAGACCTGCGCGAGCAGCTGCTCGGCGATCTCCTCCAGCAGACGGTCCGGGTCATCGGGCGCCATCCGCAGCATCGCGCCGATCGCACTCTCCTCCAGCTCCCGCGTCACCAGCGTCAGCAGCTCCTTGCGCTGCGACAGCCACTCGAGACGCGCGTACAGCTCCTCGCTCTCGCTGAGCCGCTCCTCCTCCGGCGCGGGACCAGCGGCCCACTCCGCGGACAGCTCGCGCAGCAGCGCCACGTCCCCGCGCGCGTACGCGGCGTTCACCCTCGTGATGAACGCGTCACGCCGCTTGCGCTCGTCCTCGTCCCGCGCCAGATCCGGATGGGCCTGACGGACCAGCTCCCGGTACAGCTTCCGGGCCTCCTCGCCGGGCCGCACCCGCTTGGGCGGCTGCACCGGCCGCTCGGTCAGCATCGCGGCGGCCTCGGGGGACAGCCCGTCGGAGTCGATCCAGTCGTGGAAGAGCTCCTCGACGCCGGGCATCGGCATCACGATCGCCCGCGCTTCCTCCGCCCGCCGCAGATCCTCCGGATCCCCGGTCCTGGCCGCCCGCGCCTCGGCGATCTGCGCGTCCAGCTCGTCGAGCCGGGCGTACATCGGGCCGAGTTTCTGGTGGTGCAGCCGGGAGAAGTTGTCCACCTCGACGCGGAACGTCTCCACCGCGATCTCGAATTCGATCAGCGCCTGCTCGGCCGCCCGCACGGCCTTCTCCAGCCGTGCCTCGGGCCGCTCCGCACCGGCCTCACCACCCGCGCCCGAGCTCGCGCCCGGGTCCACGTCCTGGTCCACGCCCACGTCCTCGCTCCGGTCCGTCACCCCACCAGCCTACGATCCCCGGGGGCCCCCTCCCCCCTCCCTCCCCCCGCCCCCGTCCCCCCGTGGCCGGTGCCGCCCTGTGGCGGGCAGGCGTCGGCCGTCACACTCCGAGCTCGGCCGCTATCCGGCCGTCGCGCACCGCGGCGACCAGATCGGCGTGGTCCGCCGTGGTGCGGTCCGCGTACGCGACGGCGAAGGCCGCGATCGCCTCGTCGAGCTCCTCGTTCTTTCCGCAGTAGCCGGCTATCAGGCGCGGGTCGGCGCTGTGGGCGTGCGCGCGCGCCAGCAGGGCGCCGGTCATGCGGCCGTAGTCGTCGACCTGGTCCGGTGTGAGGGCGGCCGGGTCGACGCTGCCCTTGCGGTTGCGGAACTGACGCACCTGGAAGGGGCGCCCCTGCACTGTGGTCCAGCCGAGCAGGATGTCGCTGACGACCTGCATCCGCTTCTGTCCCAGGACCACGCGCCGCCCCTCGTGTCCCGGATCCGGGGCGGTGAAGCCGACGGCCGGAAGGTGGGGGAGCAGGGCCGAGGGCCGTGCCTCCTTCACCTGCAGGACCAGTGCCTCGCCTCGGTGGTCGAGGAGCAGCACGACGTACGAGCGGGTTCCGACGCTGCCGGTTCCGACGACACGGAAGGCGACGTCGTGGACGGCGTACCGGGCGAGCAGGGGCAGCCGGTCCTCGGACACGGTGGCCAGGTACTCGCCGAGGGAGGCGGCGACGGCCGCCGCTTCCTGGTCCGGTACGCGCCGCAGCACCGGTGGCGCGTCCACGAAGCGCCGGCCTCCGCCGTCGGCGTCGGTCACGGACTGGGTCGATCTGGCGGCGAACCGTGCGCTGGTGTTGTTCCTGGCCTTCTCCGAGACCCGTTCGAGGGTGCCGAGGAGGTCGCGGGCGTCGGTGTGCGAGACGAGTTCCTCGTCGGCGATGGCGTTCCAGGCGTCGAGCGCGGGGAGCTTGGCGAGCAGGCGCATCGTGCGGCGGTAGGCGCCGACGGTGTCGAAGGCGGCGGCCCGGCAGGTGTCCTCGCTCGCTCCCGCCTCCCGTCCGGCGAGCACCAGGGAGGTGGCGAGCCGCTTGAGGTCCCATTCCCAGGGGCCGACGACGGTCTCGTCGAAGTCGTTGAGGTCGATGACGAGGCGGCCGCGGGCGTCGCCGTAGAGGCCGAAGTTGGCCGCGTGCGCGTCGCCGCATATCTGGGCAGCGACGCCGGTGACGGGGGAGCCGGCGAGGTCGTGGGCCATGAGCCCGGCGGAGCCGCGCAGGAACGCGAAGGGGCTGGCGGCCATCCTCCCGACGCGCATCGGTGCGAGTCCCGGCACGCGGTCGCGGCTCGACTCCTCGACGGCCCGGACGGCGTCGGGCCGGTCGCCGGTGAGTGTCAGCGTGCTGTGGGTGGTGCGCGGGACGCGCTCGCGCAGGATCTTTCCCTGTTCCTTGGGGACGTTCGTCGCCCCTGCGGCTGCCCGCTGTGCGAACCCGGGCACGTGCGGAACGCGCCGCCCTGCCATGCCTCGCTGTTCGGGTACCAGTGTCCGGATCTCGCCCATGGGACGTCCTCCCCCGACCTCGTGTGACGCTGTCCAACATCAACTGGGCCTGACGGTACCGCCGCGCTCGGCGGCCCGTCTGCCCCTGTGGACAACGGCCTGTGGACGACGGCCTGTGGACGACGGACTTCTGCGAACAGAAGCTCAGACGCCGACGGCCTCTTCCACCTCCTGCTCCCTCTCCTCCTCGGCCATGCTCCCCGCCCCCGTGGGAACGGCGGGAACGGCGGGAACGGCGGCGGCAGGCCGTCGACGTGCTTCCGCCAGGCCCGCGAGGGCCATCGCGGCGACTCCCGCGAGGAACCAGAGTCCGAGGACGAGGAGGTGTTCGCCGAGCGCGTTGCCGTCGAAGTAGACGTGGCTGCGGACGCCTTCGACGAAGCCGGCGCCGTTCCAGAAGGCATGCAGTGCGGCGAAGAAGCCGGGCTGGAGTTCGGGGCGGTAGATGCCGCCGGAGCTGGTGAAGTTGAGCATGACGAACAGGACCATCACGCCGAGGGTGGTCCAGCGGCGCAGGAAGGTGTGGAGTCCGACGCCGATCAGCAGGATCCCGGCCGAGTACAGCCACGACATGGCCCAGATCCCGCCCAGCCCGCGGTCGACGAGGTGGAACATCGGTCCGGCGAACACGGTGCCGATGAGGCTGACGATGAGCGACATTCCGGTGGCGAGGAGGGCGCGGATCCGCAGGGGGAGGACGGCGCCCGCGCCGCCGATGACGGCGACGGAGGCGTACGAGCCGATGCTGAGGGCGACCAGCAGGAAGAAGATGCCTTGCCCGGTCGGGTCGCCGTCGGAGACGGGCGCGACGTCGGTGATCTTCAGGGGCGCGTCCTGTCCGGCCGCGACCTTGGTGAAGGCCTTCTCGACGGCCATGGCGCTGGTGTCCGAGGAGGCGGAGGCGACGAGCAGTTCGGGGCGGGCGCCGGGGATGTAGGCGCCGTAGGTGGACTGGTCGCGCAGTGCGGAGACGGCGGTCTCCCGGTCGGCGACGGTGCGGACGTCGAGCGCGCCGGCGCTCTTGTCGTGGAGGGTCTGGGCGAGGACCTGGGTGGTGGGCCCCGAGCCGACGATGTCGACGCGCAGGTCGTGGGGCGTGGGGGCGTGGAAGGCGCCGAGGTAGGCGAGTCCCATGCCGAGGCACATGAGCAGCGGGGTGAGCAGGTGCCCGAGCACGTGCCGCAGCGCTGGCGATCTCGTTTCTGCGGACATGAGCCCTCCATGGTTGGCTTTTACAACTAAACAACCGTTGTACTATACAACCGAAAAGCGCCCGAGCACAGCGGGCCTCTGAGGAGCGCACATGACCGACGTCCCGACCGACGCCCCGCGCGAGACATCGGTCGACACCATCCAGCGGGAGCTGACGGCCTTCGCCCGCCGGGCCCGCGCCACGGCCGCCCGGCTTCACCCGGAGCTGCCGCTCGTCTCGTACACCCTGCTCGCGCACATCGTGGACCAGCGGGGCTGCCGCGCCACCGACCTGGCCGCCCACTACCTGCTGGACAAGTCGACGGTCAGCCGCCAGGTGGCCGGCCTGGAGAAACTCGGCCTGGTCGAGCGCCGGCCGGACCCCCAGGACCACCGGGTCCAGGTGCTGCACCCGTCGGAGGCGGGCACCCGTCTGCTGGCCTCCACCCAGGCGAGCCGTCTCGCCGCCTACCAGGAACGCCTCAACGACTGGTCGGCCGAGGACCTCGCCCGGTTCGCCGCGTACCTGCTCCGCTACAACGCGGCCGGCACGGCCGGTCTCTCCGACGGCCCCGGCGCCTCCACGACAGGCCGCTAGAGCCCGGCGTCGCGCGCCAGCAGCGCCGCCTGCACCCGGTTCTCGCACCCCAGCTTGGCCAGGATCCGGCTGACGTACGTCTTCACGGTGGCCTCGCTCATGTGCAGGCGCCGCCCCGCGTCCGCGTTGGACAGCCCCTCCCCGAGCAGGGCGAGCACCTCGCGTTCCTTCTCGCTCAGCGCCGCCACCCGCCCCCGCGCCTGCTCGGCGCGCGCCACCTCCCGCCCCGAGGCCAGCTGCTCCACCACGTGCCGGGTCGCCGCGGGCGAGAGATAGGCGTCGCCCGCCGCCGCGGCCCGTACCGCCCGGATGAGCTCGGCGGGTGCCGTGTCCTTGAGCAGGAACCCCGCGCCCCCGTGCTCGAGGGCGCGCAGCACGTTCTCCCGTTCACCGAAGGTCGTGAGCACGATCACCTTCGTCGAGGGCGCCGCCCGGCGCAGTTCGGGCAGTGCGGAGAGCCCGTCGAGAACCGGCATCTGGATGTCGAGGAGCACGACGTCGGCGGCGTGCGACCGCGCCTGCTCGACCGCCTCCCGGCCGTTCGCGGCCTCCGCCACCACCTCGATGTCCTGATCCGAAGTGAGGATCATCCGGATCCCGGCCCTGATCAGCGGTTCGTCGTCGGCGATCACGACCCTGATGCGCTGCCCTGTCACAGCTACTCCCCCACGGCTACCGATTCGGGCGGGTCAGCGCTAGCGCTCGACCTCGTACGACTTCTTCTCGATCAGCTTGCCGTCCTTGAAGCAGAACCGGAAAACCGGCTCGGTCTCCAGGCTGTCGCCGACCTCCGAGGACATGAGGACCAGGCACTTCGAACCCTCCGGCTCCTTCGGGCCCTTGCCGTGCAGCCCGGTGGTGGCGATCGTGTCGCCGGAGGGCAGTTGGTCGCGCACCTCCTGCTCGGCCGTGCCGACCTGGACCCGGTCGTACGCGGCGGGTTCGATCATCCCCTCCCGCATCGATCCCATGAGGAAGTAGATGCCGAAGCCCCCGGCCACCAACAGCAGCACCAGCGCGGCGAAGGCGATCCCGCATCCCAGCGCGACCCCGCCACCCCTGCCCCTGCCCCCGCGCAACGCCATCGCCAGCTCCCGTTCCGTGAACGTCCAGTCGGTCGGTCCGACCGCGACCGGACCACCGTCGCCCACCACAGGCCGCGTCGACTGCTGCCGGAAGTCGTCGGCCGCATCGACCAAAGGCGCTGCCTCCACCACCCCGTAGGGGAGTACGCCGGCCACCCGGAACCCGCCGCCGTCGGCCGGGCCGGCGTGGACCATGCCGCCGACGAGCCGGGCCCGCTCGTACAGCCCGGTCAGCCCCTGTCCGCCGCTCACCACGTCCCGCGGCGGGGTCGCCACGGCCTCGTTGACGATCTCGATGACGAAGGAGTCCGGCTCGTACCGCACTTCGACGTCGATCGGCGCGCCCGGCGCGTACTTGTAGGCGTTGGTGAGGGCCTCCTGGACGATCCTGTACGCGGCGTGGTCGGCGGCCGGCGGCAGGGGCTGGTGCTCCCCGCGCCGCCGCAGCTCCACCCGGTTGCCCGCGGCCCGCGCCGCCTCGACGAGCCCTTCGATACCGGCGGTCCCCCGCGCCGCCCGTCCCGATTCGTCGCCGGCCCGTATCGGTGCGGCGAGCTCCTCGGCCGGCGCTTCGACGCCGTCGCGCAGGATGCCGACGACCTCGCGCAGCTCGTGCATCGCGGTCACCGACGCGTTCCGCAGCACTCCGACGACCTCGCGTTGCCGGTCGGTCAGTTCGCGGTCGACCTCCAGGGCTCCGGTGTGCACGGAGATCAGCGCCAGTTGGTGGCCGAGGCTGTCGTGCATGTCCTGGGCGATGCGCTGCCGCTCGCGGAGCCGTGCCTGCCCCGCCACCATGGCGCGCTCCCGCAGCAGCTGGGCGTTGCGCTCCTGCAGCGCGTGCAGCAGGCTCCTGCGCTGGGTCCAGTACCGGTTGGCGAGGCCGGGCGCCAGCGTCGTCGCCAGGTAGTACAGCGTCGCCATGAAGACGACGGTGAGGGACCGGTGGAGGTCCCAGATCTCCAGCAGGCTCGCGGCGATGTTCAGTACGTACGCGACGGTGAACGCGATCAGGGCCCGCCCGGCGCCGGCGATGTACCTGCCGGCCGACCAGCCGACGAGTATCAGCAGCACAAGGAAGCCGGGGACGATGGGGGCGAGCCCACCGGTGACGATGAGGACGGTCGAGGGCAGCCGGCGGCGCAGCACCGACAGCACGGCGGCGGCCAGCGCCGCCCCGGCGAGCTGCCAGCCTTCTCCGCCGAGCAGTTCTTCCGTACCGGCGGCCAGCAGCGCCATGACGACGGCGAGCACCGCCTCGCCGGCGACCCTGCGCCGCGACCACATGGCGGGCGCCGCGAACCATTTCCATCCGGCGCCGATCCGGACCCTGATCTTCGAAGTCGCGTCCACGCCCGCACCCTAGGCAGCGCCCGGCCCGGCCCGCGGCTCTCTTTCGTCTCGTCCCACCGCGACGAACGTCTCACCCCGACGCCCTCACCCCGACGCCCTCAACGCGCACGAACACACACGACGCACCGCGCACACACGCGAAAGCCCCGTAGGTCGATGACCTACGGGGCTTCCGTCTGGTGCGCGAGGGGGGAGTTGAACCCCCACGCCCTTTCGGGCACTGGAACCTGAATCCAGCGCGTCTGCCTATTCCGCCACCCGCGCATTGGGTGTGCTCCGGGCTCCCTCACCTTTCGGTGCGATCGCCTGGCGACATCAGAAGATTAGCACGTCGCAGACCGTGGATTCACATCCGTTGTTTGCCCCCCTCCCACAGCGAACAAGGAAGACAGGGGCACCCACAGAGAGCCGGGCGAACAGCCGAACGAACCGACGCGCGAACACATGGACGGACGGATCGACGGACAGATCGACGGACGCACAGGGAAAGGAGGGACACTCGGCGTGAACGACGAGCCCACGGGTAACGGGAGGAACGGGACGGACCACCCTCGCCGCCCTGCCCCGCTCCCCCTGCTCGCTCCTCGGGTGCGGGACACTGTCCAGGGGCCGCCTCTACGATCCATGGGGAAGGCCTGTGAGAGGTGACACTCGTCCACAGGGCAGAG
This sequence comes from Streptomyces sp. NPDC003035, assembly GCF_042888285.1. Taxonomy (NCBI): domain Bacteria; kingdom Bacillati; phylum Actinomycetota; class Actinomycetes; order Kitasatosporales; family Streptomycetaceae; genus Streptomyces; species Streptomyces sp. NPDC003035. The sequence goes on from NZ_JBIAPJ010000004.1 coordinate 416,847, forward strand.
AAGGGGAACCAGCCGATTTCCCGACGCGTGGATACGATCAGTAAGCAGTACCAGGACGACAACGACGGAGGAGGTGCCCCATGGGAGTCCTGAAGCGTTTCGAACAGCGGCTCGAAGGTCTGGTCAACGGCACCTTCGCCAAGGTCTTCAAGTCCGAGGTCCAGCCCGTCGAGATCGCGGGTGCTCTCCAGCGCGAGTGCGACAACAACGCAACGATCTGGAACCGCGAGCGGACCGTCGTCCCCAATGACTTCATCGTGGAGCTGAGCGCGCCGGACTACGAGCGCCTCAGCCCGTACTCGGGCCAGCTCGGCGACGAGCTCGCCGGCCTGGTCAGGGACTACGCCAAGCAGCAGCGCTACACCTTCATGGGCCCCATCAAGGTCCACCTGGAGAAGGCCGACGACCTCGACACCGGTCTGTACCGGGTGCGCAGTCGCACCCTCGCGTCGAGTTCGTCACAGCACTCCGCACCTCAGCAGTCCCCGGCCGCCGGCCACCAGCAGGGCCGCGCTCCGGGTGGATACGGCTATCCGCCGGCCGGTGCTCCGCCGATGCCCGCCGCCCCGCCGCCGGGCGCGGCCGGTGCACACCGGCCCGGCCAGGCGCATGGCCAGGCACCCGGCCATGCGCCCGTCGCGGGCCGTCCCACGGCCGGTGGCCCCGGCCCCATGCCTGCCTCCGGCGCCCAGGTGCGCCGGTGGATCGAGATCAACGGCACCCGCCATCAGATCTCCCGCCCGACCCTGGTCCTTGGCCGCAGCACCGACGCGGACGTGAGGATCGACGATCCCGGCGTCTCCCGCCGGCACTGCGAGATCCGGACCGGAACGCCCTCGACGATCCAGGATCTCGGATCCACCAACGGCATCGTGGTGGACGGGCAGCACACCACCCGCGCTACGCTCCGCGACGGCTCGCGGATCGTCGTGGGCAGCACCACCATCGTTTACCGGCAAGCCGAAGGGTGAAGCGGGGGCAATGTCAGAGCTGACCCTGACGGTCATGCGGCTGGGTTTCCTGGCCGTTCTGTGGCTGTTCGTGATCGTGGCCGTCCAGGTCATCCGCAGCGACCTGTTCGGCACGCGTGTCACGCAGCGCGGTTCGCGCCGCCAGGACGCCCGTCCGCAGCAGAACGCACGCCAGGCGGCCACCGCGCCGCCTCAGCAGCGCGGACAGCAGAACACGGGCGGCGGGCGGCAGCGCCGCGGCGCCCCGACCAAGCTGGTCGTCTCCGAGGGCACCCTCACCGGCACGACGGTCGCCCTGCAGGGGCAGACCATCACGCTGGGGCGGGCCCACGACTCGACGATCGTGCTGGACGACGACTACGCGTCCAGCCGCCATGCCAGGATCTACCCGGACCGGGACGGCCAGTGGATCGTCGAGGATCTCGGGTCCACCAACGGCACGTATCTCGACCGGACCCGCCTCACCACGGCCACGCCGATTCCGCTGGGCGCGCCGATCCGCATCGGCAAGACCGTCATCGAGCTGCGGAAGTAGTGCTACGTCATGAATGAGCGCGAGCGGAGCGAGCCGGCCGAGGCGGTTCCCACGGCGGGCCGCGCGGCGGACCGCCAGGTCCCGGCCGCGTCCCGGCACGGGCTCCCGACCGGAGGGTGGGCAGTGTGGCTCGAGACCGGCTGTACCCCGAGGCGGCGTCGACAGGGCAGGTGCGCATGAGTCTGTCACTGCGCTTCGCCGCCGGGTCGCACAAGGGCATGATCCGCGAGGGCAACGAGGACTCCGGCTACGCCGGTCCCCGGCTGCTCGCCATCGCCGACGGCATGGGCGGCCAGGCCGCCGGTGAGGTCGCCTCCTCCGAGGTGATCTCCACCCTCGTCACCCTCGACGACGACGTCCCCAGCTCGGACATCCTCACCTCGCTCGGTGCCGCGGTGCAGCGCGCCAACGACCAGCTGCGGATGATGGTCGAGGAGGACCCCCAGCTGGAGGGCATGGGCACCACGCTCACCGCCCTGCTGTGGACCGGTCAGCGCCTCGGCCTGGTGCACGTCGGCGACTCCCGGGCGTACCTGCTGCGCGACGGGGTGCTCACGCAGATCACCCAGGACCACACCTGGGTGCAGCGCCTCGTCGACGAGGGCCGGATCACCGAGGAAGAGGCCACGACCCACCCGCAGCGCTCGCTCCTCATGCGGGCGCTGGGCAGTGGCGACCATGTCGAACCGGATCTGTCGATCCGTGAGGTGCGGGCCGGCGACCGGTACCTGATCTGCTCCGACGGGCTGTCCGGAGTCGTCTCCCACCAGACGATGGAGGACACCCTCGCCAGCTATCAGGGCCCGCAGGAGACCGTGCAGGAGCTGATCCAGCTCGCGCTGCGCGGCGGTGGCCCCGACAACATCACGGTGATCGTGGCCGACGTCCTGGACGTCGACGGCGGCGACACCCTCGCCGGTCAGCTCAGCGACACCCCGGTGATCGTGGGCGCGGTCGCCGAGAACCAGGTGCAGCAGGCCGACGGCGGGGCGATGCAGACCCCGGCCGGCCGGGCCTCCGGGCTGGGCCGCACGGCGCCGCACCAGCAGCCCCCCGCGGGCGGCTTCGGCCCGCCCGGCAGCGGCGACGACCACGGTTACGGCGGGATGCCTCCGCAGGGCTCCTTCGGGGCCTACAGCGACGAGAACCTCGACAAGTACGCCAAGCCGCGCACCGGCCGTAAGTGGCTGAAGCGGAGCTTCTTCCTGCTCCTGGCGCTCGCCGTGCTCGGCGGCGGCGCGTACGGCGGTTACCGCTGGACGCAGACCCAGTACTACGTCGGCTCCAAGGACGAGCACGTGGCGCTGTACCGGGGCATCAGTCAGGACCTGGCGTGGGTCTCGCTCTCGGAGGTCCAGAAGGACCACCCCGAGATCGAACTCAAGTACCTCCCGCCGTACCAGCGCAAGCAGGTCGAGGACACGATCGCCGGCGGCAGCCTCGGCAAGGCGCAGACGAAGATCGCGGAGCTCTCCGCGCAGGCGTCGGCGTGCAAGAAGGCCGAGCAGCGCCGCGAGGCCGCCGACAAGGCCGCGGACCAGGCGAGCAAGCCGCCCGCCGACGGTTCCACCCCCGACTCCAAGCCCACCACAGCCGCTCCCTCCCCGAGCCCCACCCTCACGGAGGACGAGCAGAAGCTGGCCTCGAACTGCGGCAAGCAGTAAGCACCCGTAGGGGGCCTTTCACCACCATGAGCGTTGTCACCAACACGACCACCATCGGCGCGATCGAGGCGCCGAGCCGGCGCAACACCGAGCTGGCGCTGCTGGCGTTCGCCGTCGTCATCCCGGTGTTCGCCTACCTCAACGTGGGCCTGGCGATCGACGGCGAGGTGCCCGCGGGCATGCTCGGGTACGGGCTGGGCCTCGGCCTGCTCGCGAGCGTCGCGCACCTCGTGGTGCGCAAGTTCGCGCCGTACGCCGACCCGCTGCTGCTGCCGCTGGCGACCCTGCTGAACGGCATGGGCCTGGTGCTGATCTGGCGTCTGGACCAGTCGCCGCGCATCATCGCCCGTTACAAGACCTTCAGCCCGGACGCCCCGAGCCAGATGCTGTACTCGGCGATCGCGGTCGCGATGTTCGTGGGTGTCCTGCTGATCCTGAAGGATCACCGGGTCCTCCAGCGCTACACGTACATCTCGATGGTGGCGGCCCTCGTGCTGCTGCTGCTGCCGCTCGTGCCGGGCCTCGGCGCCGACGTCTTCGGCGCCAAGATCTGGATCAACGTCGGCGGTTTCTCCATCCAGCCCGGTGAGTTCGCCAAACTGGTCCTGGCGGTGTTCTTCTCCGGCTATCTGATGGTGAAAAGGGACGCGCTGGCCCTGGCCAGCCGCCGCTTCATGGGCCTCTACCTGCCGCGTGGCCGTGACCTCGGCCCGATCCTCACCATCTGGGCCGTCAGCCTTCTCATCCTGGTCTTCGAGAACGATCTCGGTACGTCGCTGCTGTTCTTCGGCATGTTCGTGATCATGCTGTACGTGGCGACGGAGCGGACCAGCTGGGTCGTCATGGGTCTGCTGATGTCCACCGCCGGCGCCGTCGTGGTCGGCTCCACCGCCACCCACGTCAAGTCCCGCGTGGCCGCCTGGCTCGACCCCTTCGAGTGCCTGAAGACGGCCCCCGAGGGATCGAACATGGCCGCCGCCTGTGACCAGATGACCCAGGTGCTGATGTCCTTCGGCTCCGGCGGCATCCTGGGCACCGGCCTCGGCCAGGGCAACTCCGACCTGATCGGCTTCGCCGCCAACTCCGACTTCATCTTCGCCACCGTCGGCGAGGAGCTCGGACTGGCCGGCGTCATGGTCTTCCTGCTCCTGTACGGCCTGATCATCGAGCGCGGTGTCCGCACCGCGCTCGCGGCCCGCGACCCGTTCGGCAAGCTGCTCGCGATGGGCCTGTCCGGCGCCTTCGCGCTCCAGGTCTTCGTCGTCGCCGGCGGTGTGATGGGCCTGATCCCGCTGACCGGTATGACGATGCCGTTCCTCGCGTACGGCGGTTCCTCCGTGATCGCCAACTGGGCCCTGATCGGCATCCTGATCCGGATCAGCGACACCGCGCGCCGCCCGGCGCCCGCCCCCGCACCGTCCCCCGACGCCGAGATGACCCAGGTGGTCCGTCCGTGAACAAGCCCCTGCGCCGGGTCGCCGTCTTCTGCGGCCTGCTGGTCCTCGCCCTGCTGCTCCGCGACAACTGGCTCCAGTACGTCCGCGCCGACGAGCTGAACGCGCACCCGAAGAACCGCCGCGTCACGATCGAGCGGTACGCCAACGAGCGCGGCAACATCATCGTGGACGGCAAGCGCATCACCGGCTCCGTGGACTCCCAGGACCCGTACTACCGGTTCAAGCGGACCTACATCGACGGCCCCATGTGGGCGCCGGTGACCGGCTACGCCTCGCAGGCGTACGACGCCAACCAGCTCGAGAAGATCGAGGACGGCATCCTCACCGGCAACGACGACCGGCTCTTCTTCGACCGCACCCTGTCGATGTTCACGGGCGACAAGAAGAAGGGCGGCAACGTCGTCACGACGCTGAGCGGCGCCGCCCAGAAGGCCGCCTTCGAGGGCCTCGGCAGCAAGACGGGCGCGGTCGTGGCCATCGAGCCGAAGACCGGCAAGATCCTCGCGCTCGCCTCGACCCCTTCGTACGACCCCTCCTCCTTCGCCGGCTACTCCGCGAAGGACGAGAAGGCGTGGGTCGCGCTGGAGAAGGACAAGAGCAAGCCGAAGCTCAACCGCGCCCTGCGCGAGATCTACCCGCCCGGCTCCGTCTTCAAGGTCGTCACGGCGGCCGCGGCGCTGGAGAGCGGCAAGGTCACCGACATCAACGCGCCGACGGACACCCCCGAGCCGTACAAGATCCCGCTTTCGACGAAGAACATGGTCAACCACGCGAGCGGGTGTGAGAACGCCAGCCTGAACAAGGCGCTGGAGGTCTCCTGCAACTCCGTCTTCGCCAAGCTCGGTGACGACGTCGGCCGCGACAAGATGGTCGAGACGGCCGAGAAGTTCGGCTTCAACGCGGAGCAGTTCACCCCGGTCCGCTCGGCGGCCTCCGTCTACGACAAGCAGATGGACCGCGGCGGTAACGCGCTGTCCTCCATCGGCCAGTTCAACACCGCGACCACCCCGCTCCAGATGGCCATGGTCACGGCCGCGATCGCCAATGACGGCAAGCTGATGAAGCCGTACATGATCGACAAGCTCGAGGCGCCGAACCTCGACGTGATCAAGCAGAACGAGCCCGAGGAGATGAGCCGTCCGGTCTCCGCGCAGACCGCGCAGCAGCTCCAGCGGATGATGGAGAACGTCGTCGAGAACGGCACGGGCGGCAAGGCCGATCTGAACATGGACGGCGTGAAGGTCGGCGGCAAGACGGGTACGGCCCAGCACGGCGAGAAGAACGCCAAGCGTCCCTACGCCTGGTTCATCTCCTACGCCAAGACCGACCAGGGCTCCCCGGTCGCCGTCGCCGTGATCGTCGAGGACTCCGCCGGCACGAACCGCGAGGACATCAGCGGTGGCGGTCTCGCCGCCCCGATCGCCCGGGATGTCATGAAGGCGGTAGTGAAGAGCAGGGGCTGACCCTGCGGCCGGGCACTGGCCAGTACCGGCCAGGTACCGGTCAGGTATCAGGTGCCGGTCGCGGGCGGAACGCCTTCCCGTGGCCGGTAGCGTATGCGCGAACAGCACACCGCCGGACCACACACGGGTGCGGTCGGGACAGACGGAGAGGGCTGGATCAGTTATGGAAGAGCCGCGTCGCCTCGGCGGCCGGTACGAGCTGGGCTCGGTGCTCGGCCGTGGTGGCATGGCGGAGGTCTACCTCGCCCACGACACCCGGCTCGGCCGCACCGTCGCCGTGAAGACGCTGCGGGCCGACCTCGCCCGCGACCCGTCCTTCCAGGCCCGGTTCCGCCGTGAGGCCCAGTCGGCCGCCTCGCTCAACCACCCCGCGATCGTCGCTGTCTACGACACCGGCGAGGACATGGTGTACGACAGCGCCTCGGGCGGGGGCTCCGGCGTCTCCATCCCGTACATCGTGATGGAGTACGTGGACGGCTCGACCCTGCGTGAGCTGCTGCACTCCGGGCGCAAGCTGCTGCCCGAGCGCACGCTCGAGATGACGGTCGGCATCCTCCAGGCGCTGGAGTACTCGCACCGCGCCGGCATCGTGCACCGTGACATCAAGCCGGCGAACGTCATGCTGACGCGGACCGGTCAGGTCAAGGTCATGGACTTCGGCATCGCGCGCGCCATGGGCGACGCGGGCATGACCATGACGCAGACCGCGGCGGTCATCGGCACGGCGCAGTACCTCTCCCCTGAGCAGGCCAAGGGCGAGCAGGTCGACGCCCGCTCCGACCTGTACTCCACCGGCTGTCTGCTGTACGAGCTGCTGACCGTCCGGCCGCCCTTCGTGGGCGACTCACCGGTCGCGGTCGCGTACCAGCACGTACGGGAGGAGCCGCAGCCGCCGAGCAACTTCGACCCCGAGATCACGCCGTCGATGGACGCCATCGTCCTGAAGGCGCTGGTCAAGGACCCCGACTACCGCTACCAGTCCGCGGACGAGATGCGGGCCGACATCGAGGCCTGCCTCGACGGGCAGCCGGTCGCGGCAGCGGCCGCGATGGGTGCGGCGGGGTACGGCGGCGGTTACGGAAACGGTTACGGCGGCTACCCGCCGGACGACCAGCCGACGACGGCGCTGCGCCAGACCGACCCGGCCGGCCAGACCTCGATGCTTCCGCCGATGAACCCGGACGACGGCGGCTATGGCTACGACGACCGTCCGGACCGCCGCCGCCAGCAGAAGAAGTCGAACACCTCGACGATCCTGCTGGTGCTCGCGGGCATCCTGGTGCTGGTCGGCGCGATCCTGATCGGCCAGGCGGTGTTCAAGACCAAGGAAGGCGCGGACCAGGTGCCCGTGCCGCAACTGGTCGGCCACACGCTCAAGGAAGCCGAGGGCCTGGCGACCAACGCCCAGGTGAAGGTGGCCCAGTCGGGCTCCGAGCGCTGTGACCAGCCCGCGGGCAAGATCTGTAGCCAGACCCCCGTGGCCGACGGCGTGGCCAAGATGAACATCGGCGAGACGATCTCCGTCGTCGTCTCCGAGGGCGCGCCGCAGGTCGAGGTCCCGGACGTCACCGAGAAGTCGCAGGAGAGCGCGGAGCAGTCCCTCAAGGACAAGGGCTTCAAGGTCAAGATCAAGTACCAGGAGTCCGACGAAGAGGTCGGCCGCGTCCTCGAGCAGAACCCGCCGGGCGGCTCCAAGGCCGAGCAGAACTCCGAGGTCACGATCACGGTGGCGAAGAAGAAGCAGACACGGCTTCCCGACGTCACCGGCCGGGACGTCAATCTCGCGATCCAGCAGCTCAACCAGCTCGGGTTCACCAACATCACCCAGCAGCCGGAGGACTCGCAGCAGCCCGCCGGCACGGTCCTCGGCCAGAGCCCCGACGGTGAGACGCAGCAGGCCAAGGACGTCCAGATCACGCTGAAGGTCTCCAAGGGCCCGCAGCAGACCCAGACGACGATCCCGACGGGTCTCACGGGCAAGAAGTTCGAGGAAGTGAAGCTGCAGCTCGAGGCCTTGGGCCTGAGCGTGCAGCAGCAGGGCTCGGACAAGAACAACGCGACGGTCATGGGCACGAACCCGCCGGAGGGCAGCCCGGCCACCCCCGGTCAGACGGTCACCGTCTTCACGGTGGGCGGCGACGGCGGAAACGACGGCAACGGCGGCGGCTTCTTCGACTAGCCGCACCGCCCCCCCATGCACAGAGCCCCGGCATCCAGAAGGATGCCGGGGCTCTGTGCCTGCGCGGGATCACGCGCGGCGCCCATCCATGCCATGAAGTGAGTGGGCCTCGGCCGTCCTAGGACCACCGGCCTCCTCGTAGGAGCCGGTCACCGCAGCTCCGCCGGCGGTGTCCGCGCCGCGTCCACCTTCTCCGTGCGTTCCAGCTCGCCCCACACGATGTACCGGTAGTCCGACGTGTACATCGGCGTGCACGTCGTCAGCGTGATGTAGCGGCCCGGCTTGGTCTTGCCCGACACCTTCGGGACCGGCTGGAGGACGTCCACGTTGTACTTCGTCGTCTGCGGCAGGGACTTGTAGACCTTGTAGACGAACCACGTGTCCTTGGACTCGAAGACGATCGAGTCGCCGTTCTTCAACTTGTGGATGTTGTGGAACTTCGCCCCGTGCCCGTCCCGGTGCGCGGCGAGCGTGAAGTTGCCCTGCTTGTCCTGCGGGAGGGCCGACTTCACCGGGTCGAGGTAGTAGCCGGCGACACCGTTGTTCAGCGTCTCGGTGTCCGTGCCCTTCTTGACCAGTATCTCGCCGCCGCCCATCGCCGGGACGTGCAGGAAGCCGATGCCGTCCTTGGTGTCCAGGGCGCCCGGGCCGTCCGCCCAGCGGTCGCGGACCTGGTTGCCTTCCTTGTCGGCGGCGCGGTCGGCGAGGACGTTGGTCCACCACAGCGAGTAGACGACGAAGAGGCCGAGGACCAGGCCCGCGGTGATGAGAAGCTCACCGAAGAAACTGATGACTCCGGCGATCCGGTTGCGCGCACGTGCCACTGACGTCGTCCCGTCCTGAAGTGTGGGGGTCGTAGGGTCTCAGCCTACGAGCGCGTCCGGTTTCCCCTTGCTGCGCGGGCGTTCTTCGACCATCTTGCCCCACACGATCATGCGGTACGTACTGGTGAATTCGGGCGTGCAGGTGGTCAGCGTGATGTAACGCCCCGGCTCCGTGAAGCCCGACTGCTTCGGCACCGGGTCGATCACCGACACGTTCGACGGCGAGGTCTGGGGCAGGATGCTCGCCATCTCGTACGTGTAGTAGGCGTCCTGGGTCTCGACGACGATCGGGTCGCCGGGCTCCAGCCGGTTGATGTAGCGGAAGGGTTCGCCGTGTGTGTTGCGGTGTCCGGCCACCGCGAAGTTGCCCTGCTTGTCGGAGGGCATCGCCGTCTTCAGGGCGCCCTCCGCGTAGTGGCCGACCATGCCCCGGTCCAGGACCTTGGGCTTGTTGATCCCCTCGGCGACCGGGACGACCACGTCCAGCTTGGGGATGTACATGATGGCGAAGCCCTGCCCCGGCTCGAACGCGCCGGGGGCGCGGCCCTTGGCCCAGGCGTCCTCGATCTGCTCCTTGGCCCGGTCGGTCTGCTGACCGGCGCGCACGTTCGTCCACCACAGCTGGTACGTGACGAAGAGCAGCATGACCACGCCGAAGGTGATGAACAGCTCGCCCACCACGCGGCTGGCGACGACGCCGACGCTCTCCTTGCGGGCCCGGGCGGCCCGGCGGGCCTCGACGCGCGAGAGCGGGGCCGCGGGGGCCTCGGCGACCGGCTCAGGCGCGCCCCTGCGCCCCTTGCCCCTGCCCTTGGCGGCGCGGCGGCGCTCGGCCCTGCCGGGGCCCGGTACGGGCGCGGGAGAGGGCTCCACGGTGCGCAGGGCCATCGTCTCGTCGTGCGTGTCGTCCTGTGTCATGTCGGGCGCGGCCTCGTACGTCGTGCCGTACGCGTCGTCGTACGTCGCGAAACCCGCCTCAGGCGCCGGTATCGGCTCGTACGCGGCCGTCTCGTACTGCTGCGCCTCGTACTGCGGAGCAGGTGCCGGCGTCGGCGTCGGCGTCGGTATCGGCTCGGGCTCCTGGTCCGACAGGTTCGTCGCCCGGAACCACGGCGACCCCGCCGTCACGCGACGGCCTTGCCCACCACCGGCGCGAGCCCCGCCGACCGGCCCACCGCCCCCTTGTCGCCGCACTGCTCCAGCCAGTTGGCGAGCATCAGGTGGCCGTGCTCGGTGAGCACCGACTCGGGGTGGAACTGCACGCCTTCGACGGCCAGATCACGGTGGCGCAGCCCCATGATGATGCCGTCGTCCGTCCGCGCCGTGACCTCGAGATCGGCCGGGAGCGCCGCGGGCTCGGCGGCCAGCGAGTGGTAGCGCGTCGCGGTGAACGGCGACGGGAGGCCGGCGAACACGCCCTTGCCCTCGTGGGTGACGAGCGAGGTCTTGCCGTGCAGCAGTTCGGGGGCGCGGTCGACGACACCGCCGTACGCCACCGCCATCGACTGCATCCCCAGGCAGACGCCGAAGACGGGCACGCCGGTCGTGGCGCAGTGGCGCACCATGTCGATGCAGACACCGGCCTGTTCGGGCGCGCCGGGGCCGGGCGAGAGCAGAACGCCGTCGAAACCGTCCTGGGCGTGGTTCAGTTCGACCTCGTCGTTGCGCAGCACCTCGCACTCGGCGCCGAGCTGGTAGAGGTACTGGACGAGGTTGAAGACGAAGCTGTCGTAGTTGTCGACGACGAGAATCCGCGCGCTCACTATCGGTCCACCGTCACATCGTTGAACGGAAGCAGTGGCTCCGCCCAGGGGAACACGTACTGGAAGAGGGCGTAGACGGTCCCGAGGACGAGGACGAGCGAAAGGATCGCCCTGACCCACGCGTTGCCCGGCAGATGCCGCCAGATCCAGCCGTACATGACGTCCACTGCCCCTTCCGTTCGTTACGGGCACCAGAGTACGGGGCATCGGCGCCCTGAGGGGTCAGCCGGCCAAAGCCGGTGGCTTGCCCTGCGTCACAGGGTGGGTGGCGTCCAGGCGCCCCCAGGCGATCAGCCGGTGGCTGCTGCCCCACTCGGGCTCGCAGGTGGTGAGGGTGAGGTAGCGGCCGGGCCGGTCGAATCCGGCGGCGTTCTTCCTCAGGGGCCGGGGCACGGGGTCGATCACGCCGACGTCGGTGGGAACGGTCCGGTACGGCTTCGTGGTGATGCGGTACGTGTACCAGGTCGTGCCGTCGGTGAGGACGACCGCGTCACCCGGGCGCAGCCGGGGGAAGTCCTTGAACGGATCTCCGTACGTGCGCCGGTGCCCCGCCACGGAGAAGTTGCCGGTCTCGCCGAGGCGGGCGGTGGCGGCGTAGTGGCCGAGTCCCTTCTTCAGGACGGCCGGGGAGGTGCCCTCCAGGACGGGCCACTCCCACTTCCCGCCGAGGCGGGGGACGTACATGACGGCGATGCCCCGGCCCGGCGTGTACGCCTTCGGGGGTGGCGGGGGCGCCGCCGTGGCGTCGGGGACGGGCTGCTCGACCCACTCCTGCTGCAGGGTGTCGATCTGGCCGGCCGTGGCGCTCTCGGCCTGGACGCCGGTCCAGAACATCACGTACGCGACGAAGAGGACGATCAGGGCTCCGGCGGTGATGCACAGTTCGCTGAACGTCCTGACGATCATTCGCACCGCCACCGGCCGGGCCTCCCCGCAGTCAGCTCACAGCAGTCAGCTCACAGGCTTCGCGTAGTGGAGATCCACTGTGCCGGAGTAGCCGGGAAGAGTCACCGCCCTGTGCTCGTCCACTTTCCAGCCGAGCCCGTACGCCTTCACGTACAGCTGGTAGTTCTGGACGGCGGGCGAGTCGGCGAGCGCCTTGTTCAGCTTCCCTCGGTCGCCCACAGCGGTGATCTTGTACGGAGGCGAGTAGACGCGGCCCTGGAGGATCAGGGTGTTGCCCACGCAGCGCACGGCGCTGGTGGAGATCAGCCGCTGGTCCATGACCTTGATGCCCTGGGCCCCGCCCTTCCACAGGGCGTTCACGACGGCCTGGAGGTCCTGCTGGTGGATGACGAGGTCGTTGGCCTGCGGCTCGGGGTAGCCGGGGGCGGCCTGGGCGTTCGGCGGGGCGTCGTTGAGGGTGACGGTCAGGCCGGATCCCGAGGTCGGGGTGGTCCCGGCGGCGGTCTCCAGGGCGCGCAGCTTCTCGTCCTCGGCGCGGGTGGAGCCGTCGTCGCGGGCGGCGAGGGCGTCGACCTGTCCGCGCAGGGTGGCGGTGGACTCGTCCAGGCCGGCGTTCTTGTGGCTGCGCTCCTGGATCAGGTCGGAGAGCCTCAGCAGGGAGGCGTCCGTCCGGATGTTGGTGCCCTTCGCGGTGTTGAAACTGGTCACGAAGATCAGTCCGGCGAGGGCGAAAACGGCAGCGGTCAGCACCCGGACGGGGCGCCACCTGGTGGGTCGGCCCGGCCCGGGGGAGGAGACGGCGGAATTGCTCAACGTACCCTGATCCCCTTCGGTGCCGCGGAACCACTACGCTAACGGACGCCCGGGGGACGCAGTGGTCCTCCTACGTCACCCAGCCGTCCCGCCCCGGCGCCAGCCACAGTTCCCTGCGCGGTCACGCAGCGCATCGACAGGAGAGTCCCTCGTGCCGAAGTCACGTATCCGCAAGAAGGCCGACTTCACGCCCCCGCCCGCCAAGCAGGCCACCAACATCAAGCTGACCAACCGCAGCTGGGTGGCTCCCGTGATGCTGGCGCTGTTCGCGATCGGGCTGGTGTGGATCGTCGTCTTCTACGTCACCGACGGAACGCTGCCGGTGAAGTCCCTCAACAACTGGAACATCGTGGTGGGCTTCGGCTTCATCGCCGCGGGGTTCGGCGTCTCCACCCAGTGGAAGTAGCTTTTCCGCGCCCTGCTCGTCAAGCCCTGCCCTGAACTTATCCACAGCGTTGTGCACAGCACTGGATAACTTACGAAGATCTGTGGATAACTCCAGGGTAGGTTGACGCCGGTGTGACTGCCGCACGCCCGCCAAAAGAGTGCCCCGCCCCTCGCCGCCGCTGGAAAATCCCAGCTCAGCGGCGAGGGGCGCAGTCGTTCCCCAGGGGATCCGCACGAGCCGCCACGCGCTGTGGATAACTCTGGGGAAAGCTTTACCGGGGAGCTCGTCCACAGCCCTCGACGCTCAGGTGAGCGCGGCCGAGCGGGCGAGGATGAGGCCCAGGTCGATCAGGAGCACCAGTCCACAGGCCGTGTACTGGACGACGTTCCGCCGGGCCCGGGGGGCGTGCAGCAGGCCGTAGGCCACCAGGGCGCCGCCGACGAGGCCGCCGATGTGCGCCTCCCAGGAGATGCCGGGGCGGGTGAAGGTCAGCAGCAGCGACAGGGCCACGAAGAGGACCACCGGCCGCATGTCGTAGCGCTGCCTGCGGGTGAGCACCGCCCAGGCGCCGATCAGGCCGAAGACGACGCCGGAGGCGCCCAGCGAGGGCTGGTTCGGCGCCGCGAGCAGATAGGCGAGCGCGGAACCGGAGAGTCCGGAGAGCAGACAGAGCAGGGCGTAGCGGCTCCGGCCGAGCTCCGGCTCCACGATCCCGCCGATGACCCACAGCCCCAGCATGTTGAAGAGGAAGTGCATGACCTCCTGGTGGAGGACGGTCGAGGTCAGCAGCCGGTACCACTCGCCCTCCGCGACGCCCACCACTTCGCCGTTCAGAAGGATGGTGTTGCCGCCGATCAGCGTCAGCTCGTCGACGAGCCGGTCGCCGGCCACCTGGACGGCGATGAAGAGGGCGAGGTTGATCGCGATGAGGATCTTGGTGACGAAGCGCCCGTCGGCCGCGACCCGGCCGCCGGCGAGCGTACGGGGCTGGTTGGCGTCGGGCGCGTGGCCCGTGCCGGAGCCGTTCCGCACACAGTCCGGGCACTGGAAGCCGACGGAGGCGGAGACCATGCACTGCGGGCAGATCGGCTTGTCGCAGCGGGTGCAGCGGATGCCTGTCTCGACGTCCGGGTGGCGGTAACAGCGCGGCAGGCCGGACTGCGGCTCCATGGAGATCCCTCCCGAGGAGATGGGGCGGCGAGGCAGCGCCCCGCCCTCCTGATACGGACGGGCGGGGCGGAAAGGTTCCCGTGCGGTCAGCGGGTCTCGATGACGACGGACTCCAGGACCACGTCGGCGAGGGGACGCGTGGTCTTCGCGTTGACGGGCGTCGCGGCGATCGCGTCGACGACCTTCTTGCTCTCCGCGCCGACGACCTCGCCGAAGATCGTGTGCTTGCGGTTCAGCCAGGTCGTCGCCCCGAGCGTGATGAAGAACTGCGAACCGTTGGTGCCCGGACCCGCGTTGGCCATCGCCAGCAGGTAGGGGCGGTCGAAGAAGAGCTCCGGGTGGAACTCGTCGGCGAACTCGTACCCCGGCCCGCCCGTGCCGTTCCCCAGCGGATCGCCGCCCTGGATCATGAAGCCCTCGATGACCCGGTGGAAGACGGTGCCGTCGTACAAACGGTCCGCGGCGACCTTTCCGGTGACCGGGTGCGTCCACTCCCGCTCGCCCTGCGCGAGTTCGGTGAAGTTTCTGACCGTCTTCGGGGCGTGGTTCGGCAGCAGCCGAATCTCGATGTCGCCCAGGCTGGTCTTGAGGGTGGCGTAGAGCTGCTCGGCCACGGTCCGCCTTCCGTAAGTCTCCACTGACGCGCATCGCATCCTCGCACGGAAGAGACAGGGGAATGCCCCGGATGCCCGCCCCGCATGCCGGACCGCGCCGCGGCAGGCATGATTTCGAAATGGGTGGAAAGGCGAAAAACCGATGAGGCCACCGACGAGGAGGATCCCGTGACCCGGATGGACAGCGTGCGCGCCGCGACCGATTCGGCCAAGGACAGCGTGCTGCACGCCGCGGACGTGGTGGCGCCCTACGCCGGCACGGCCAAGCACCAGGCCGTGCAGTACGCCGGCACGGCCAAGGACCACGCCGCGCTCTATGCGCACGAGGCACGGGTCCGGCTCGCGCCGAAAGTCTCGAAGGCGGCTCAGCGGGCCCGTAAGCAGGCTCGTATGCAGTACGCCTGCCATGTCGCACCGCATGTACCGCCGCGGGTCGACGAGGCCGCACAGCGTGCCGCGCACGTCACCCGCAAGGCCGCCCGTCAGGCGGCCGACTACACCGTTCCGCGTGTCGAGCACGCGGTCGCCGCGACCGGTCCCGTCCTCGACGAGGCGGGTTCGCGTTCGGTGGCCGCCTGGGCCGCGCTGCGCGGACAGGTGACACCGAAGGAAATTCAGAAGATCGTGAGGAAGCACGAGCGTCGGGCCAGGGCCGGACGCCTCGCCAAGGGACTGGCGGTCCTCGGCGTGCTGGCCGGCGGCGCCTTCGCCGCGTGGAAGTGGTGGGACAAGCAGGCCAACCCGGACTGGCTGGTCGAACCGCCCGCTCCCACCGAGGTCGATGAGGGCCTGTCGGAACCGTCGTCCCTGACGTCGCCGCTGTCGTCCGTCGACGGCAGTGGGGCTCTCGATCCTGAGGTGGAGGCCAAGGAGGCCGAAGCCGGAAGCGAAGCCGAGACCGATACGGATCGCGACGACCGTCGCTGACGCCGCCCGCGGGCTGCCTCCGCGTGGTGCGGTGGCGTCTCCGGCAGGGAGGTCTCGTGCGGTGGAACGTGGGGCGCGGGGAGCATCTCGACTCCCTGCGCCCTACTTCGCCGTCGCGGCGAGTGCGAGGTCCGACAGCTCCGACTGGTCCGCGAGAGCGGTCTCGACCGGGGCGTCGGCGCGCAGGTGGCGGACGGAGGGCGAGGAGTTGTGCGCCTCGGCGCGGATGCGCTGCTTGATCGTGGGCGGCAGGGCGCGGTCGCGCGCGGCGGGCCACTGATACGCCGCCCGCTGTGCCGGTACGGCGGCGGTGGTGCGCGCGCCGGTGGTGGCGGAGGCCGGCTCCTCCGGCTGCTGGACGGCGGGAGCCTTTGCGGCGGTGGCGGTGCTCGCCAGGCCGACGGAGGCGAGCAGGGCGAAGAGTACGGAGATGAAGGCGGTCCAGAACTGCTTGACCTTGGCGGTGGCCATGGCCCCTCGCTTTCGTGACGTTCTCGGATGGTTCATTTCGAATTGCGCGCTTTTCGTACCTTCCTCATGATGTGGACCAGTGCCGGGATTTCTCGGAGCGACGCCGTCACCGCGCAGTTCTTCCGATGAACACCACCCGTCCGGCTCAGCGGGCGCCGACGAGCTGCGTCGCCCCGTCGGTGGCGGGCGCCTGCGCGCGCGTCCTCTCGCCCACCGGACCGCGGGTCTCGTCGCCGCGGCGGCCAGCAGGAAGATCGCGCCGAGGACGAGCCAGCCCGGCGTTCCCCAGCTCACCAGGAGCGTCGTGACGAGCAGCGGGCCGAGGGTCCGCGCGACCGGGACGCCGGTGCCGTAGAAGCCCTGGTACTGCCCGATCCGGCCGGCCGGCGCGAGGGCGAAGCCGATCTGCCAGGACCCGGCGGAGTGGCGCATCTCCGCGGCGACCTGGAGCACGGCGCCGAGGCCGAGGACCGCGACGGTCGTCCACGGCCCGAGGCCGGTGCCCGTCACGGCGAACACGGCGCAGGAGGCGAGCATGACGGCCCCGGACCGGCCCACCGCGCGCGTGGCCTGGGGAAGTCCGGTCACCGCCCTGGCCGTCCGTACCTGGAGGAGCATGACGGCCGCCGTGTTGAGCACGAACAGTGCCGAGACGATCCAGCCGGGCGCCGTGGTCCGCTCGACGATCCACAGCGGCAGGGCGAGGCTGAGCAGCGGGAGCCGCAGGAGCAACAGCGCGTTGAGGAGAGTGAGCAGCGCGTACGGGCGGTCGCGGAGCACCGCCAGGCGGGGTTCGCCGGCGGTCGCGGCCGGGGTGGCGGGCACGGACGGCAGGCCGCGCAGCACCAGGGCGCAGAGCAGGAACCCGGCCGCGTCCAGCGCGAAGAGGGACAGATAGGCGTGACGGGTGCCCGCGTGCAGGGCGAGGCCGCCGATCCCGGCGCCGACGGCGAGGCCGGCGTTGAGGGTGGACTGCAGGCGTGCCAGCACCTCCGTACGGGCCGAGGGGGCGACCAGCCCCGCCAGCAGCGCCTGGGCCACTTTCGGCCTCCCGGCCGGCGCGCCATCGGCGCCCGGCCCGCACACGGCGGGACGTGCGGCACCACCGCCCGAACAGAGACGAACGACCCACGCCGCCAGGCGAGTTCCCCTTGCTAGGGAGCTCCGGGGCGTGTCCCCGAGCCCGCGGCACCGGTCGGCTGTTCCGCCGGAGTCCCGTGCTCAGCGGCTTTGCGCCAGCGGGCTTCGCAGAACGAGTAGAGGCCGGGCCGGTTCCGGACGTCACCCCGCGCGGCCGTGGGACCTCGGTCGCCCACACGTGCCTGGCACCCTCGTCCGGGTGGACTCTTTCCCTCTTCCCGGGGATCGGCGCTGGTCACATGGAGTGAAAGGGCCGCGTGACTCGTTCCCCGGTCCCAGGGGGGCGCCGTTGAGGGAGATGTGAGTACCTCAAGCACCGCCCCGATACTGGCCCGCCCTCTCGCGACTCCCGCCCCTCCCCTCCTGCACGACTCGGGCGCGGACACCGCGCCCGGCGTCATAGTCATCGACTCCTGCACCACCCTCGGCACCACGCTGGTCGTCCGCCTCGCCGGGGAGATCGATCGTTACAGCGCCGCCCCGCTGAGTGCGCTCCTGGCCTCGGCATCCGACGACGGCTGCACCGGCCTCGTCCTGGACACCTCCCGAGTCACCTTCTGCGACTCCGGCTTCCTCGCCGCCGTCGGCTGGTGGCCCCGGCGCGGACGTCGCCTCAGACTCGTGCATCGCTCCCGGGCCGTTCAGCGCCTCCTGAACGCGGCTGCCGCATCGGGACGGCGGACGGCCCTGGCCGGCTCACCGACCGCAGCGGCCACGTCATGACGTTCATACTCCTGACCTGCGGGCCGATGCTCGCGGCGCTCCTCCTTGTCCACTGGGAACCCCGCGAGCGACGGCACCGCCGTGGTGCGCGACTTCCCCGGCCCACACCTCGCAGGACGCTGATCCACTGCCGCCTGGCGCCTCCGCTTCTGTGCTCCACGGCGTAGACAAGGGAAGGTGTCGGGGCCCGCGGCAACCGCAGGCCCCGACACCCGCACCACCATCCCCGCCCCTCGGCCCGCCATGCGTGCGCACCCACGCGCACCGCCGTGGGCACACCAAAAATGCCCCCTGAACCGCGTTTCCGCAGATCAGAGGGCATTTCACCGGTGGAGCCTAGGGGAGTCGAACCCCTGACATCTGCCATGCAAAGACAGCGCTCTACCAACTGAGCTAAGGCCCCGGAACGAGAACAGAGTACCGGGTCACACCCTCTTTCCTGCAAAAGGATTGGGACTCCCGGTCCGCGACCACGCTCCGTAAGATGCTGACGAGGTTCGCAGTGGCGAACCGCAGGGATGGGGAGAAGTAATGGACGCAGTGCAGCAAGAAGCCACGGCAAGAGCCAGGGAGCTTCAGCGCAGTTGGTACGGAGAGCCGCTGGGGGCGCTCTTCCGTCGCCTGATCGACGATCTCGGGCTGAATCAGGCGAGGCTCGCTGCTGTGCTCGGACTGTCGGCACCCATGCTCTCCCAGCTGATGAGCGGCCAGCGGGCCAAGATCGGCAACCCGGCCGTCGTGCAGCGCGTCCAGGCCCTTCAGGAGCTCGCCTCGCAGGTCGCCGACGGCAGCGTCAGCGCGGCCGAGGCCACCGACCGCATGGGCGAGATCAAGAAGTCCCAGGGCGGCTCCGTGCTGACCGGCACCAGCCAGACCACCACCAGCTCGGGCGCGCCGACCGTCCGTCGCGTGGTCCGCGAGATCCAGTCGCTGCTCCGCTCGGTCGCGGCCGCCGGCGACATCATCGATGCGGCCGACTCGCTCGCCCCCGCCCACCCGGAACTGGCAGAGTTCCTCCGGGTGTACGGCGCCGGGCGCACGGCGGACGCGGTCGCGCACTACGAGTCGCACCAGAACTGACGCGGAACAGCAGCCGGTCCGTCGGAACGGGCCGGGGACGACGGGGAGCGGGCGCAGCGCAATGGGTGAGGTCTTCGCCGGTCGGTACGAGCTGATCGACCCGATCGGACGCGGTGGCGTCGGCGCGGTGTGGCGTGCCTGGGATCACCGGCGGCGCCGCTATGTGGCGGCCAAGGTGCTCCAGCAGAGCGACGCCCACACACTGCTCCGCTTCGTCCGGGAGCAGGCGCTCCGGATCGACCACCCTCATGTCCTCGCCCCGGCCAGCTGGGCCGCCGACGACGACAAGGTGCTGTTCACCATGGATCTGGTGGCCGGCGGATCTCTGGCGCACGTCATCGGCGACTACGGTCCGCTGCCGCCGCGGTTCGTGTGCACCCTGCTCGACCAGCTGCTCTCCGGACTTGCCGCGGTGCACGCGGAGGGGGTCGTGCACCGCGACATCAAGCCGGCGAACATCCTGCTCGATGTCACCGGAACCGGGCGGCCGCATCTGCGGCTGTCCGATTTCGGCATTTCGATGCGCAAGGGCGAGCCCCGGCTCACCGAGACCAACTATGTGGTGGGGACGCCCGGTTACTTCGCGCCCGAGCAGATGATGGGCGCGGAACCGGACTTCCCGGCCGACCTCTTCGCGGTCGGCCTGGTCGCGCTCTATCTCCTCCAAGGCCAGAAGCCCGATTCCCGCGCGCTGATCGAGTACTTCATGACGCACGGGACGCCGGGAGCCCCCGAGGGCATTCCTGAGCCGCTGTGGCAGGTCCTCGCGGGCCTGCTCCAGCCGGACCCGCAGGCTCGTTTCAAGACGGCGACGGGCGTGCGCAAGGCGCTGACCTCGGCGGTCGAGATGCTGCCCGAGCCCCGCCCGGACGAGGAGCCGGTCGAGGTCTTCGACCAGATCGGCCCGCTGCCCGCCGGTTTCGGCCCGAACGGCCCCGAGGCCCCGGCCCAGGCGCAGGCCACCCCCGCCCCTGCCCCCGTACAGCCACAGCCGCACCCCCAGCCACACGCACAAGCCCTGGCACAGCCACAGCAGCCGGTGCCGAGCCCCTCCGAGACGGGCAGCTTCCACCTGTCCCCGCCCCCACAGCCGGTCGCCGCCCCCACGCAGCCCCCGGTCCCCGCCCCTTCCGCGCATACGGCCTCCCCCCATTCCGCCGCCGCGCCGGACTTCGCCCAGGCCCCGACGGCCGCGGTGTCGTACCCACAAGCCTCTACTCGTCAATACACCGCTCAGGCCGGACAGGTTCCCACCCACGCGACGCCCGCCACCCCGGCACGGCGACCGGGACCGCCCCCGAAGGTGGCGATCCCGGTCCTGGTCGTCGCGCTGATCTGCTTCGCGGTCGGCATCTGGGCACTCACCCAGACCTGACCCGACGGCCTACCAGGCCGTCGGCGGGCCGAACTGCGGCGGACCGTCCTGCGACGCGCGCGACGCGGGCGGCGCCTGCCGCGCCGCCCGGCGCCGCCCGGCGAACGTCCACAGGCCGAGCCCGACGATCAGTACGGTTCCGGCGCCGATCCCGGCCGCCGCGACCAGGGCCATGCCGGCGCTCTTCTGCGCCTGCGCCCCGCTCGCCCCGCTGGCCGCCGCGTCCCGGTCGTCGTCGGTGACCTTGAAGACCCCGGCGTCCCCGTCGTACGCGGGACCGGCCTTCGCCGTGCCGGTGACGTTCACCCTCAGGGTCAGCGGCACCGGCTTGTCCCCGTACGCCTTCGTGATCTCCGGGCTGAGCGTGGCCGACAGGTAGTACCAGCCCGCGAACCGCATGGCGTTCGTGTAGCTGTTGGAGGAGTAGCGGTTCTCGAAGGCGACCGGCCGGTGCGGATCGAGCGCCAGCGTCGCCGGCTTGCCGTCGTAACTGATGGTGTCCTGGTCGACGTGGCCGAGGGCCGGGTTGTCGAGCGACAGCACCAGCGCGTTGCTCACGTACTCGGTGGCGCCGGTGGGACTGCTACCGAGCTCCCCGGTGGCGAAGATCTGCTGCCCCCAGTCGACGGGCACCCGGTAGAAGAGCGTCTGCCCGGGCTTGATGTCGGCGCGCCACTCGCCCTGCTTCAGCGAGGTGGCGTCGTGGAAGCCCGCGCCGCCCTGCCGCTTCTGCGGGCCGCCGGAGGGCGGCGGGGGTGAGGAGGAGGGCCAGTTCTCGGGCAGCGCCGTGGGGCCGGTCTGCTTCACTCCCGGCTCGGCGAGGTACCGGATCTCCAGCTCCCAGTCGTCGGGCGTGGAGACGGCCTTGGAGGTCCGCTCGACCAGCACGTAGTAGGCACCCGCCCGCTGGCAGGTGGAGCTGTCGGGCTCGATCGTGCGGTGGGCGTACGCGGTGATGGGCCGGGTGAACCCGGCGGACTCGAACGCCGCGTCCTGGTAACCGCACTGCGAGCCCGAGCCGTCCTGGAGGCTGACCTTGATGCCGTCGCCGTACTCCGCCTTGCCGCCGGGCTTGGGCACGGCGACCACCGACACGTACGCGTTCTGCTTCGTGTCGAGATCGACCCGGTAGTAGAGCTTGCCGTCCTTCTTGATGCTGTCGCGGTAGCTCTGCCCGGCCTTCAACTGCTGTGCGTCCAGGCTGGTCGTGGCGCCCTGGACCCGCGTGGCCCCACCGTCGAAGGCGTACGGGCTCTCTCCGGCCGCCCACGCGACGCCCGGCAGCGCCGCGGCCATGAACACCGCCGCCGTGAACACCGCGGCCTTGAACACCGCGGCCTTGAACACCGCCGCCGTGGCCGGCGCGGCCATCGCCGTACCCGTCGCCGTACCCGTCGCGGCGACCGGGGACCCGGCCGCCCGCATCCTCCCGCGCTGCCTCTTCACGCGCCTTGTCACGCGCCTCTCCTCGTGTCCGTAGCCGTCCCGCCCCGTACCCGCTTCACCACGAACACCGCCGCCACGATCAGTACGACGGCTCCGCCGCCCGCCGAGGCGGCTGCGGTGACAGTCCATCCTGCCCCGCCCGTCCCTCCGCTGTCTGCGCGGGCGGGTGATTCGCCCCGCTTGTCGGACTCTCCGGCGACCGGCGCCGCACCGTGCTCCGGTCCGGCGAGCTCCTCACCGAGGACCGCGACCCGCAGGACCACGGCGATCTGGGGGGTCCGCGCGATCTCGGCGGCCTCCGCGCCGAGCGTGACCGCGATGGAGAAGCCACCGGGGGCGTGCACCGGGACGACGTTGGAGTCGCTCTCGTACCGGTTCGTCCACGCGACCGGCACCGTCCCCATGCTCAGCGCGGCGGGACGCCCCACGTACGTGGTCGAGGAGCCGAACTCGCCCGTTCCGACGCCGACCGGGTGCCGGGCGCCTCGCAGGGCGGGGGGCTGCCGCAGTTGTCCTCGCCGTCGGAGATCAGCAGGATCGTGCGCGTGCCGATGAGGCCGCCGGAGGGCTCGGGAAGGTCCTGGGCGGCCTTCTGGAGCGACAGCCCGATGGGGGTGTCTCCGGTGGGCTTCACCGCCGCGACGGCGGCCTTGAGCCCGGCCCGGTCCAGCGGGGCGACCGGCCGGACGAGGCGCGTGTCCGTGCATCCCTGGGGCCCGTCGGCACCGTAGACCCGCAGGCCGGTGGGGTGCCCGTCGGGCAGGCCGTCGACGACGGTGCCGACAGCGGCGCGGGCCGCCTCCATCTTCGTACGCCCCGAGCCGTCGTCGTCGCCCATGGAACCGGACGAGTCGAGCACCATCACCAGGCTGCCGCCGCCGGAGACCTCTCCCTCGGCCGCGGCCGCTCCCTGCGCCGGCGCGAGGAGCAGCGTCAGCAACGCCCCCACCGCCCAGCCCGCCGCTGTTCGTCGCACTCCCATGCCACCGCCCCCCTTGACCGCGATCACTCAACTTTGCTCTCGCAACTTAATCATTTGCGAGAGTGAACTCAAGAGGGGTGGTGTCGCGGTCCTGAAACAACGCCGCGAACAGGGTGAAGCCCCGGCCGCTCGATCGCGGCCGGGGCTTCACCCTCGGACAAGCTGCGTCTCAGACACCCGAACCTGCGGGCACGGAGTCGGTCGCCTCCGTCCACAGATCCTGCTCGGCGCGATCCGCCTGGATCTGGCGGTACACGAGGAGCCCGCCGATGGCGGCCAGTGCGACCAGGAGAAGCTTCTTCACCGCGCGACCTCGTCTTTCGTTGACGTAGGAGACTTCTGACGCCCACTCTACACACCGACCGATACCGATCGGTGACCTACCCGAGCAGCCGTTCCCCCGCTCAAACCAATCACCCCGGACGCTGCACCACCACCGGTCGGCGGCCCTGGGCCATGCGGGCGCGGTCAGCCGCCCGCCACCCGCTCGATTCTGAGGGGAGCCGCGGATTCGAGGTCGATGGTGTCGCCTTCCGCCTCCGCATGAGGATGGCGCGGGTGATCGACCGGCACCACGATCACCATGGTGTGGGGCCTGGGCAGCCACCCCACGTCGGCCGGCGGGTCGTAGTGACCGATGTCGATGACGCGTACGCGGGTTTCGGGAATGCCCACCGTGCAGAAGTCGCCGGCCTGGAGGTGCCGGGGATCGGGGACGGTGCGAAAGAGCCCGCTCCACTCATGAAGACGCTCAGTGCGCGGAATCGCCCTGTGGCCGTTCCATCGATACGCGGACTCCGGATCGATCTCTGCCCATGGCCACGCGACAGTGATGTCGAACGGCGTCGCATGAACGACTCGTGTCGGCGTCGGCGGGCAGCTGACCAGCAGAACGTCACCCACTGCGAACTGTCGACGGGCGTCCTCGCCCATGGCAGCTCCTTCGATGTCCGCCGGATACGTCAAAGACCCCCAACCATGATCGGTTGGGGGTCTTCGTGCTGGTGGGGCTAACAGGATTTGAACCTGTGGCCTCATCCTTATCAGGGATGCGCTCTAACCAACTGAGCTATAGCCCCGCCGCGCTTCTGCGGGATGTCCCGCGCGCTGACTCCTGAAGATTAGCGCACGTGGGGGCCAGTCCCAAAATCGGTTCCTCAAGGCCCCCACGCAGCTCATTCGTCCTCCGCCAGCGTGAGCTCCACACCGCCCACGAAACCGGCCGACAGGTTGTAGATGAACGCCCCGAGGGTCGCCAGCGCGGTCATCAGGACCACGTCGATCACGGCGATCACCGAGGTGAACATGAGCACCCGCGGCAGCGAGAGGAACGACTGGAGATCGAAGCCGTTGGACTCGTTCGAGCCCGTCGCCTCGCTGATCGTGCCGCCGACGGTCGAGAAGACGCCCATGGCGTCCATGACCATCCACAGCACCGCCGCAGCCACGACCGTGCAGATGCCCAGCGCGATGGAGAGCAGGAAGCTGACCTTCATCACCGACCACGGATCGGCCTTGGCCACCCGCAGCCGCGCCTTGCGCGTACGGGGCGTGGTGCGGGCCCCGGTACGCGGGCGGCGCACGGCGCCCGTGTTCTGACCGGCAGGGCCGGCCGCGCCGGCTCCACCGCCCGCCCCGGCGGCCGGCGCCTGAGCGCCGTACGCCTGTGGCGGGTGGTACGGCCCGCTCGGCTGCTGCGCTCCCGCGCGTTCGCCGGGCAGCGGCCCGTTGTACGTCTCGTACGAGGGCTTGGGCCCTCGGGTGTCCGTCACCGCAACCCCCTGGGAGTCCGTGGCGGAACCACGGGCACCGTTCGCTCCAGCACCAGCAGAAGCTCCGGCAGCCGCCGATCCGGCGCCCGTGGCTCCACTCACGCTCTACTCCTCGTGCTCCCCGGCCGAGGGCTGCATGCCCTCGGCTGTTGCCTCGGCCGCGGTCGCGACCTCGACGCCTTCCTCGACATCGGCCGCGCCGTCGACGTACTCGGCACCTTCGACCTCTTCGGCCTCGCTGCCCGCCTCGGCGTTCCGTGCGATGCCGACGACGGCATCACGCTTACCCAGGTTGATCAGCTGGACGCCCATGGTGTCACGGCCGGTCTCCCTGACTTCGTTGACTCGCGTACGAATCACACCGCCGGACAGCGTGATGGCGAGGATCTCGTCCGTCTCCTCGACCACCAGCGCGCCCACGAGCGAGCCGCGGTCCTCCACGATCTTGGCGGCCTTGATACCGAGGCCACCGCGACCCTGGACGCGGTACTCGTCGACGTTGGTCCGCTTCGCGTACCCACCGTCGGTGGCGGTGAAGACGAACGTACCGGGCCGGACGACATTCATCGAGAGCAGCTCGTCGCCCTCGCGGAAACTCATCCCCTTGACGCCGGACGTCGCTCGTCCCATCGGACGCAGCGCGTCGTCCGTCGCGGTGAACCGGATCGACTGCGCCTTCTTGCTGATGAGCAGCAGATCGTCCTCCGCCGACACCAGCTCCGCGCCGATCAGCTCGTCGTCGCTGCCATCCTCCGTCTCCCGGAGGTTGATCGCGATGACACCACCGGAACGCGGCGAGTCGTAGTCCTTCAGCGCGGTCTTCTTCACCAGACCGCCCTTGGTGGCGAGCACCAGGTACGGCGCGGCCTCGTAGTCGCGGATCGCCAGGATCTCGGCGATCTGCTCGTCCGGCTGGAAGGCCAGCAGGTTGGCGACGTGCTGGCCGCGCGCGTCCCGGCCGGCGTCCGGAAGCTCGTACGCCTTGGCCCGGTAGACCCGGCCCTTGTTCGTGAAGAAGAGCAACCAGTGGTGGGTGGTGGACACGAAGAAGTGGTCGACGATGTCGTCCTGCTTCAGCTTCGTGCCGCGCACGCCCTTGCCGCCGCGCTTCTGCGAGCGGTAGTCCTCGGTCTTCGTCCGCTTCACATAGCCGCCACGCGTGATGGTGACGACGATGTCCTCCTCGGCGATCAGGTCCTCGATGGACATGTCACCGTCGAAGGGAACCAGCTTGGAGCGGCGGTCGTCGCCGAACTTCTCGACGATCAGCGCCAGCTCCTCGCTGACGATGGCGCGCTGGCGCTGCTCGGAGGCGAGGATCGCGTTGTACTCGTTGATCTTCGCCTGCAGCTCGTCGTGCTCGGCGACGATCTTCTGGCGCTCCAGGGCGGCGAGCCGGCGCAGCTGCATCTCGAGGATGGCGTTGGCCTGGATCTCGTCGATCTCCAGCAGGCCCATCAGGCCCTCGCGCGCGACGTCCACGGTCTGGCTGCGCCGGATGAGGGCGATGACCTCGTCGATCGCGTCCAGCGCCTTGAGCAGACCGCGCAGGATGTGCGCGCGCTCCTCGGCCTTGCGCAGCCGGAAGCGGGTCCGGCGGACGATGACCTCGATCTGGTGCGTCACCCAGTGACGGATGAACGCGTCGAGCGAGAGCGTGCGCGGCACACCGTCGACGAGCGCCAGCATGTTCGCGCCGAAGTTCGTCTGCAGGTCGGTGTGCTTGTAAAGGTTGTTGAGCACGACCTTGGCGACGGCGTCGCGCTTGAGCACGATGACGAGGCGCTGGCCGGTACGGGACGAGGTCTCGTCGCGGACGTCGGCGATGCCGCCGATCTTGCCGTCCTTGACCAGGTCGGCGATCTTCTGCGCGAGGTTGTCGGGGTTCACCTGGTACGGAAGCTCCGTGACCACCAGGCACTGGCGGTTCTGGATCTCCTCGACCTCGACGACCGCGCGCATCGTGATCGAGCCACGGCCGGTGCGGTACGCCTCCTCGATGCCCTTGCGGCCCACGACCAGCGCGCCGGAGGGGAAGTCCGGGCCCTTGATCCGCTCGATGAGCGCGTCGAGCAGCTCCTCGTGGGTGGCCTCCGGGTGCTCCAGCGCCCACTGGGCACCGGCGGCGACCTCGCGCAGGTTGTGCGGCGGGATGTTGGTGGCCATACCGACCGCGATACCCGCCGAGCCGTTGACCAGCAGGTTCGGGAAGCGCGCCGGCAGGACCGTCGGCTCCTGGTTACGGCCGTCGTAGTTGTCCTGGAAGTCGACGGTCTCCTCGTCGATGTCCCGGAGCATCTCCATCGACAGCGGCATGAGCTTGCACTCGGTGTACCGCATGGCGGCCGCGGGGTCGTTGCCCGGGGAGCCGAAGTTGCCGTTGGAGTCCACCAGCGGCAGACGCATCGACCACGGCTGGGCCAGCCGGACCAGGGCGTCGTAGATCGAGGAGTCGCCGTGCGGGTGGTACGTACCCATGACGTCACCGACGACACGGGCGCACTTGTAGAAGCCCTTCTCGGGCCGGTAGCCGCCGTCGTACATCGCGTACAGCACGCGGCGGTGGACGGGCTTGAGACCGTCCCGTACGTCCGGCAGCGCACGCGACACGATGACGGACATCGCGTAGTCGAGATACGAACGCTGCATCTCGGTCTCGAGCCCCACGGGCTCCACACGCATGCCCACGCCCGGAACCGTCGGCTCCTCTTCGGGCATCACAGTGGTGTTCTCGTCGGCCATTGCTGGTCTTCAGTCCTTTCGTACGGTCAGCTGAGGCCGACTCAGATGTCGAGGAAGCGAACGTCCTTGGCGTTGCGCTGGATGAACGAGCGCCGTGCCTCGACGTCCTCACCCATCAGCACCGAGAACAGATCGTCGGCCTGCGCCGCGTCGTCGAGGGTGACCTGGCCGAGCACGCGGTGGTCCTGGTCCATGGTGGTGATGCGCAGCTCCTCGGCGTTCATCTCACCGAGACCCTTGAAGCGCTGGATCGAGTCCTCGCGGATCCGCTTGCCGTTCTGCTTGCCCAGCTCGACGAGCGCGTCGCGCTCGCGGTCCGAGTACGCGTACTCGAAGTCGTCCCGGCCCCACTTGATCTTGTAGAGCGGCGGGCGCGAGAGGTAGACGTGACCGGCCTCGACCAGCGGACGCATGAAGCGGAAGAGGAAGGTCAGCAGCAGGGTGTTGATGTGCTGGCCGTCGACGTCGGCGTCCGCCATCAGGATGATCTTGTGATAGCGGAGCTTCTCGATGTCGAAGTCCTCGTGGACTCCGGTGCCGAAGGCCGAGATCAGCGCCTGGACCTCGGTGTTCTGCAGGATCTTGTCGATCCGGGCCTTCTCGACGTTCAGGATCTTGCCGCGGATCGGCAGGATGGCCTGGTACATCGGGTTACGGCCGGACTTGGCCGAGCCGCCGGCGGAGTCGCCCTCGACGATGAAGATCTCGCACTTGGAGGGGTCGTTCGACTGGCAGTCGGACAGCTTGCCCGGCAGCGAGGCGCTCTCCAGCAGGCCCTTGCGACGGGTCAGGTCGCGGGCCTTGCGGGCCGCCACGCGCGCGGTGGCCGCCTGGATCGACTTACGGATGATGTCCGTGGCCTCGTTCGGGTTCCGGTCGAACCAGTCGTTGAGGTGCTCGTGCACGACCTTCTGCACGAAGGTCTTCGCCTCCGTGTTGCCCAGCTTGGTCTTGGTCTGGCCCTCGAACTGCGGCTCGCCCAGCTTGACGGAGATGATCGCCGTCAGACCCTCGCGGATGTCCTCACCGGTGAGGTTGTCGTCCTTCTCGCGCAGCAGCTTCTTGTCGCGCGCGTACCGGTTGACCAGACCCGTCAGAGCGGCGCGGAAGCCCTCTTCGTGCGTACCGCCCTCGTGGGTGTGGATCGTGTTGGCGAAGGAGTAGACACCCTCGGTGTACTGGGAGTTCCACTGCATCGCGATCTCGACCGAGAGCATCCGCTCCTTGTCCTCGGCCTCGACGTCGATGACGGTGGGGTGGATCAGCTCACCCTTGCGGGAGTTGAGGTACTTCACGAAGTCGACGATGCCGCCTTCGTAGTGGTACTTCACCGTCCTCGCCGGCTGCTCCTCCGCCGCCTCGGCGTCGGGGTCGTCGGCGCCCACGGTCGCCTTGGCGGACTCGCGCTCGTCGGTGAGGGAGATGGTCAGGCCCTTGTTGAGGAAGGCCATCTCCTGGAAGCGCCGCGAGAGCGTCTCGAAGGAGTACTCGGTGGTCTCGAAGATGTCCGGGTCGGACCAGAAGGTGACCGACGTGCCGGTCTCCTCGGTCGCCTCGTGCTGGGCGAGCGGGGCCGTCGGGACGCCCATCTTGTAGTCCTGTGTCCAGCGGTGGCCGTCGGTCTTCACCTCGACGGCGACCTTCGTGGACAGGGCGTTCACGACGGAGACGCCGACGCCGTGCAGACCGCCGGAGACCGCGTAGCCGCCGCCACCGAACTTGCCGCCCGCGTGCAGCACGGTCAGCACGACCTCGAGGGCCGGCTTGCCCTCGGACGGGACGATGCCCACCGGGATGCCTCGGCCGTTGTCGACGACGCGGACGCCGCCGTCGGCGAGGATCGTGACCTCGATCGTGTCCGCGTGACCGGCCAGGGCCTCGTCGACCGAGTTGTCGACGACCTCCTGCACCATGTGGTGCAGGCCACGCTCACCGGTCGATCCGATGTACATGCCGGGTCGCTTGCGGACCGCGTCAAGACCCTCGAGGACGGTGATCGCGCTGGCGTCGTAGGACGCAGCGTTGGCGGACTGGGTGTTCTCGTTGGGGTTGCCGGAATCGGCCACGAAGCGCCCTTTCTGGCACAGCACAGGCCGTTCTCCGGGCATACCGGAGCGGCTGCGTCGTTCGACATGTTCCGCAGGGTGGCGGGATTGTCTTCCAGTCTACCGGTAGCGCTGACACTCATGGGGGTTTGCCGGTACCTGAGTCCGCATGTGCCGCCCTGAGCGGGAGCGAGACGACTCCCCATATCCAGGGAGGGGCTCCAAAGGGTTCTGACGGCCACCCAGCGCTTCGGGCTGTGACGCCCCGCTGTGGGTGGGTAGGCACAGCGGAACGGCGCTCCGCGAGCGCGCTCCGCACCAGTACCCGGCCTCCACCACGCGGGCCCGCGCGCTGTGACGAACGCCCCCGCCCGGCGCTCTATCCGTACGTGTCTCCGGGTCCGACGGACCCCGGCGCCCTGAGCGGCCCGTACCCCCGCCGAAGCCCGGCCGACGGCCCCAGCACCTTGATCACCCGTACCGTCCCGTGCCCGAGATCCTCGTTCAGCCGCGCCACCAGCCTCGGCGCGAGAAGACGCAGCTGCGTGGCCCACGCAGTCGAGTCGCACTGCACGGTGAGCACCCGCTCCTCCGGCGCCTCGTCGTACTTCAGCGGTACGCAGTGTTTCGCCAGGTCCTCGCCCACGATCTGCGGCCAGCGCCCCATGACCCCGCCGACCGCCGCCGGCGTCTCCCAGCCGCGCTCGGTGATGAGCCGGTTGATCGCGGCACCGAGCCCGACCGGGTCCCGCCCGTCGGCGTGCGCGCCCGAGCGCAGCCCACCGCCCCGCCGGGCCTGCTTCTTCTGCTGGGCCGCGGCGCCCCGCGCCCTCGCCTGCTCCTTGGCGGCCCGCAGCGCGACCCGCGCGAGATCCACCCCGGACACCTCGGGCGCCTTGGGGGCAGGGGCGGCCTGGGGACTCTCGTTCTCGCTCACGACCTCACAGCCTTTCCACCGAGCCCCCCGCGACCGCGTACCGGGCCCCCGCGAGGACCCCCGGCACGTCGTCGTCCACCGCCGCCGTCACCAGCACCTGCTCGCCCGGCGCCACCAGCTCCGCGAGCCGCTCCCGCCGCCGCGCGTCCAGCTCGGCGAAGACGTCGTCGAGGACCAGCACGGGCTCGTTCCCCTCCGCCCGCAGCAGGTCGTACGAGGCCAGCCGCAGCGCCAGCGCGTACGACCAGGACTCCCCGTGACTCGCGTAGCCCTTCGCCGGCAGCTCACCGAGCTTGAGCAGCAGCTCGTCCCGGTGCGGCCCGACCAGCGTCACGCCCCGCTCGATCTCCTGCTTGCGCACCTCCGCGAGCGCGGCGATCAGCTGCTCGTACAGCTCCTCGCGCGTGTGCCCCGGGCCCGGCGCCGACGGCCGGTACTCCAGCAGAATCGGTCCGCCTCCCGGCGCCAGCTGCTCGTACGCCTTGTCGGCCAGCGGCTGCAGTACGGCGATCAGATCCAGCCGCTGCGCCAACAGCTCGGCGCCCGCCCGGGCCAGGTGCTGGTCCCACACGTCCAGCGTCGACAGGTCCATGCCACGACCGCCGTGCCGCCTGGCCATGGCGGCGGACTTCAGCAGGGTGTTGCGCTGCTTGAGCACCCGCTCGTAGTCGGAGCGGACGCCGGCCATGCGCGGCGAGCGCGCCGTGATCAGCTCGTCGAGGAAGCGCCGGCGCTCCCCGGGATCGCCCTTGACCAGGGCCAGATCCTCCGGCGCGAACAGCACGGTCCGTACGATCCCCAGCACGTCACGCGGTTTGACCTGGGAGGACCTGTTGATACGGGCGCGATTGGCGCGGCCCGGGTTGAGTTCGAGCTCGACGAGCTGCGAGCGCTCGCCCTGGGTGACGGCGGCGCGGATGACCGCCCGGTCCGCCCCCATCCGCACGAGCGGGGCGTCCGAGGCGACGCGGTGACTGCCGAGGGTGGCCAGATAGCCGACGGCCTCGACGAGGTTGGTCTTGCCCTGGCCGTTCGCGCCCACGAAAGCCGTGACGCCCGGATCGAGCGGGACCTCGACCCGGGCGTAGGAGCGAAAGTCGGCCAGCGACAGATGCGTGACATGCATGGTGTGCGCCGACCTTCCCCCGGCCGCTGTGCACCGGGAGTGCACAGCCTGTGGATTACTTCTTGGACTCGACCGCGTGGCCACCGAACTGGTTGCGCAGCGCGGCGATCATCTTCATCTGCGGGGAGTCGTCCTGACGGGACGCGAACCGCGCGAAGAGCGACGCGGTGATCGCGGGCAGCGGCACCGCGTTGTCGATCGCGGCCTCCACCGTCCAGCGGCCCTCGCCGGAGTCCTGCGCGAAGCCGCGGAGCTTCTCCAGGTGCTCGTCCTCGTCCAGGGCGTTGACCGCCAGGTCCAGCAGCCAGGAACGGATGACCGTGCCCTCCTGCCAGGAGCGGAAGACCTCACGCACGTCGGTGACGGAGTCGACCTTCTCCAGGAGCTCCCAGCCCTCGGCGTACGCCTGCATCATCGCGTACTCGATGCCGTTGTGGACCATCTTCGCGAAGTGGCCGGCGCCGACCTTGCCCGCGTGGACCGAGCCGAACTCACCCTCGGGCTTGAGGGCGTCGAAGATCGGCTGGACCCGCGCCACGTTCTCGGCGTCGCCGCCGTACATCAGCGCATAGCCGTTCTCCAGGCCCCAGACACCACCGGAGACGCCGCAGTCGACGAAGCCGATGCCCTTGGCGGCGAGCTCCTCGGCGTGCTTCTCGTCATCGGTCCAGCGGGAGTTCCCGCCGTCCACGACGATGTCGCCGGGAGAGAGCAGGTCCGCCAGCTCGTCGACGGTGGACTGGGTCGCGGCGCCCGCCGGGACCATGACCCACACGACGCGCGGACCCTTGAGCTTGCCCACAAGCTCTTCGAGGCTGTGGACATCGGCGAGGTCCGGGTTGCGGTCGTATCCGATGACGGTGTGGCCTGCGCGGCGGATGCGCTCACGCATGTTGCCGCCCATCTTGCCGAGACCGACGAGACCGAGCTCCATCAGAGATTCCTTAAGCGTCGTGTGCGGTTTACCCGGGTCCGAGCCTACGCCCGGACCCGGGTGCACACCTGTGGGGTCAGCCGCTCAGTCGACGCCTGCCCGAGGGCCGTCAGCCGCTGAGGCGCACCGGCATGATCAGGTACTTGTACGCCTCGTCCGCCTCGGCGTCCAGAGCCGGCTTTCCGCTCAGCAGCGCGGGCTTGGTGGACGTGGTGAACGAGAGCTGGGCGACCGGGGAGTCGATCGCGCTCAGGCCGTCCAGCAGGAACGTCGGGTTGAAGGCGATCGAGATGTCGTCGCCCTCCAGCTGCGCGTCCACACGCTCCACAGCCTGTGCGTCGTCGCTGGAGCCGGCCTCCAGGATCAGCACGCCCTGCTCGAAGCTGAGCCGGACCGGGGTGTTGCGCTCGGCCACCAGGGCCACACGCTTGACGGCCTCGACGAACGGGGCGGTCTCGATCACCGCGACCGAGTTGAACTCGGTCGGGAAGAGCGTGCGGTACTTCGGCAGGTCGCCTTCGAGCAGCCGCGTGGTGGTGCGGCGGCCCGCGCCCTCGAAGCCGATCAGGCCCTCGCCCTTGCCTGAGCCGGAGAGCGCCAGGGTGACCGTGTCACCGCTGGTCAGCGCCTTGGCGGTGTCCAGGAGGGTCTTGGCGGGCACCAGGGCGACGGCGGAGGCGTCCGGGGACTCCGGCTTCCACAGGAACTCGCGGACCGCGAAGCGGTAGCGGTCGGTGGAGGCCAGGGTGACCGTGTCGCCCTCGATCTCGATGCGCACACCGGTGAGGACGGGCAGCGTGTCGTCGCGGCCGGCGGCGATGGCCACCTGGGCGGCGGCGGAGGCGAAGACCTCACCGGGGACCGTGCCGGTCGCGGTGGGCATCTCCGGCAGCGCCGGGTACTCCTCCACAGGCAGGGTGTGGAGGGTGAAGCGGGAGGAGCCGCAGACCACGGTCGCCCGTACACCGTCTGTGGAGATCTCCACCGGACGGTTGGGCAGGGCGCGGCAGATGTCGGCGAGCAGACGGCCGGAGACCAGGACGGTGCCGTCCTCCTCGACCTCCGCCTCGACGGAGACGCGGGCCGAGACCTCGTAGTCGAAGCTCGAGAAGCTCAGCGCGCCGTCCTCGGCCTTCAGCAGAAGGCCCGCGAGTACGGGCGCCGGCGGACGGGCCGGGAGGCTGCGGGCCACCCAGGCCACCGCCTCCGCGAGTACATCGCGCTCCACCCGGATCTTCACCGGAACCGCCTCCTGCTGTTGCTGGCTCTACGTCGACTGCGGGAACCAGTCTGACGTACGCCACCGACACTCGGTGCGGCTCGGGGTCAAGTCGCGACAAGAGGCCGCCGAGGCTCCGGCGCCGAGTTGTGCACAGGCCCCACTTCGAAGCGGATTCCGGGCTAACTCTAGGTGGGAGTAGTAGTAGGGCCTGTGGAAACCGTGGATAACCCCGTATGCGCAGGTCAACGCCGGTTTTTTGTCCACCGCCCCTGTGGGTGGACCCGGTGGACAACTCAGGGGTTCTGTGGACGCCCGAAAGTTCTGCACACCCGGTACACAGGCAGGGCCGAGTTCTCCCCAGTGCTGTCCCCAGCTTTACCCGTGTTCCCCACAGCCCAATCGTCTCCGTTGGTGTGACCGCTTTCACTCGACGCGGTGAGCTCGGGCGATTCGTTGCCGAACAGTGGACAGCGGTGTGGAGAAGCTGTGGGCAACTGACCGCCCCCTGTGGGTTGCCGGTGGACAACCGAGAGGCGGCCCTGTGGACGAAAGATTCGTCCACAGCCTGTGGATCAAGGTTGCCAACAAATCCACACCCACCTGACCTGGTGTGATGACCTCACAGACCGTGGGCCTGTGGACGCAGTCCGGATAACTCAGCAGTCCCACCCTGTGGACGGAAGATCATCCCTCAATCTGTGGAGAACTGGCCACCCGCTCGTCCTATTCGAACAGCGCTGTCCCGCCCGGGCGGCCCGGAAGCCGTGCACAGGGGTGTGGGAAGCCGCGTAGAGGGCGGGTGGAAGGCCGGCGCACAGGCGCCCGGGAACGAGAAGGGCGCCCCAGGAGGTGTCCCAGGGCGCCCTTTGAGGGTGCGCGGCGGCTCGGGGCGGCTCTCGGCGCTCCCCCTCGGTCTCAGCCGTTCTTGATGCGGTTGGTCAGCTCGGTGACCTGGTTGTAGATCGAGCGCCGCTCGGCCATGAGCGCGCGGATCTTCCGGTCCGCGTGCATCACGGTCGTGTGGTCGCGACCACCGAACTGCGCACCGATCTTCGGCAGCGACAGGTCGGTGAGCTCCCGGCACAGGTACATGGCGATCTGGCGGGCGGTCACCAGGACCCGGCTCCGCGAGGACCCGCAGAGGTCCTCGACGGTCAGCCCGAAGTAGTCCGCCGTCGCGGCCATGATCGCCGGCGCTGTGATCTCGGGCGCCGAGTCCTCGCCGCCCGGGATCAGGTCCTTGAGGACGATCTCGGTGAGCCCGAGGTCCACCGGCTGCCGGTTGAGGCTCGCGAACGCGGTCACGCGGATCAGCGCGCCCTCCAGCTCGCGGATGTTCCGCGAGATCCGGGAGGCGATGAACTCGAGCACCTCCGGCGGGGCGTTGAGCTGCTCCTGGACCGCCTTCTTACGGAGGATCGCGATGCGCGTCTCCAGCTCGGGCGGCTGCACATCGGTGGTCAGGCCCCACTCGAAGCGGTTGCGGAGCCGGTCCTCCAGGGTCACCAGCTGCCGGGGCGGCCGGTCCGAGGAGAGCACGATCTGCTTGTTCGCGTTGTGGAGCGTGTTGAAGGTGTGGAAGAACTCCTCCTGCGTCGACTCCTTGCTCGCGAGGAACTGGATGTCGTCGACGAGCAGGATGTCCACATCCCGGTAGCGCTTGCGGAAGGCGTCGCCCTTGCCGTCGCGGATCGAGTTGATGAACTCGTTGGTGAACTCCTCCGAGCTCACGTACCGCACCCGGGTCCCCGGGTAGAGGCTCCGCGCGTAATGCCCGATGGCGTGCAGCAGGTGGGTCTTGCCGAGGCCCGACTCCCCGTAGATGAAGAGAGGGTTGTACGCCTTCGCCGGCGCCTCGGCCACCGCGACGGCGGCCGCGTGCGCGAACCGGTTCGAGGAACCGATGACGAAGGTGTCGAAGAGGTACCGGGGGTTCAGCCGCGCGTGCTGCTCGCCGGGGGCACCGGAGGTGGACCCCTGCCCGGAGGAGCCGCCGCCCATGGGGCCCGAGGCCGGACCGCCCGGGCGGGGACCCGGTCCGGCGCCCGGACGCGGTCCGTCGGGCAGATCGGCCCGGTCCGGCCGCTGCGGGTGGTCGTAGGCGGACGGCCGCTCGTCGTACCGCGGCTGCTGGGACTGCTGCGACCTCGGGCCTGCGTACGGGTCGCGCTCCTGGAACGAACCGAGCCGCGGCTGCTGCCAGGAGAGGTCCTCCTGGGTACGCGGCCACGAGCCCGGGTCGGGCCGCTGCTGCTGGTAGTCCGGGTACGCGGGGCGGGCGGTGGGCAGGCCGTCGTCGGGCATGGGCCGGTGGCCGTAGCCGTCGTACTTGTCGTACGGCTCCGAGGGCGGCCGCTCGTCGTACCGCGGCTGCTGCTGGGTCGGGGGCGCGAGGGGGCTCGGTTCGCCGACCGAGTCGTCGACGGTGATCGCGATCCGGATGGGGCGGCCGCACTCGCGGCTCAGGGTCTCGCTGATCAGTGGCGCGAGGCGGCCTTCGAGGACGCGCTTGCCCCATTCGTTGGGGACGGCGAGCAGTGCGGTGTCGGCCACCAGTGCGAGAGGCTGGCAGCGCTCGATCCACTGCTTGTCCTTGGGCTCGATGCCCTGCTGGCCTTCTCCGAGGAGTTGCTCCAGCACGCGTGGCCACACTGCGGCAAGATCGGCAGGTACGTCAGCCACAGGGCACGCTTTCTCGCAGGTCCCACGAAGGTGTGGTTCTCGGGACGGTTGGTCGAAGTCCGTCAGGACAGGTGAGGACAGAACGGAAAAAGATTGAGGAGTCCAGCCACGGTAGTCGCGGCGGCTGACCTCGTTCAAGTTGTTGTCCACAGCCTGTGCACAATGGACCCCGCTGATCGGTCGGTTTGACCGGATGGCGTAGCCGCGCGTACCGTAACCAGGTCGAGTTGTCGATGGCTGCTGCCGCCTGCCTCCGATGGGCAAAGATCACGGTCTGTGATCGTGAAGCGGTGCACTCGGGCGTATTGCGAGCTACTCGTGGGCGCACGGTGACAGCCAGGCGATGTCCCGCCATCTACGAATCATTTCTGGAGCCCCCGAGTGAGCAAGCGCACCTTCCAGCCGAACAACCGTCGTCGCGCCAAGACCCACGGCTTCCGCCTGCGGATGCGCACGCGCGCCGGTCGCGCCATCCTGGCGAACCGCCGTTCCAAGGGTCGCTCGAGCCTGTCCGCCTGATCGCTTAAACAGGTCATGACGTGCTGCCTACCGAGAATCGGCTGAGGCGGCGCGAGGACTTCGCAACCGCGGTACGCCGAGGTCGCCGGGCCGGTCGCCCGCTCCTCGTCGTCCACCTAAGCAGCGGTGCAACGGACCCGCACGCGCCTGGGGAGAGCGCTCCCCCGACGCGTGCGGGTTTCGTCGTGAGCAAGGCCGTGGGCGGCGCCGTCGTACGCAACCAGGTGAAGCGACGTCTGCGCCACCTCGTCCGCGAACGGCTGTCCGAGCTGCCCCCCGGTAGCCTGGTGGTCGTACGGGCATTGCCCGGAGCCGGCGACGCCGACCACGCACAGCTGGCCCGAGACCTGGACACCGCGCTTCAGCGGCTCCTGGGAGGGGGCACGCGATGAAGTACCCGCTGCTCGCTCTCATCAAGCTGTACCAGTGGACGATCAGCCCGCTTCTCGGGCCCGTCTGCCGGTACTACCCGTCGTGTTCCCACTACGGATTCACGGCCATCGACCGGCATGGCGCGATCAAGGGCACAGCCCTGACCGCCTGGCGCATTCTGCGGTGCAATCCGTGGTCGCCCGGCGGCGTGGACCACGTGCCTCCGCGCAAGCGTCCTCGCTGGCACGAACTGCTGCGGAACGCGCTGCGTGGCGACAAGGGCGGGTCCACCGCCGAGACGAGCCCGGCCGCAGAGACCTCGCCCAATGCTCAAGGAGCCTGATTAGTGGACACGATTGCCAATTTTTTCAGCTTCATCACCACACCTGTCTCATGGGTGATCGTCCAGTTCCACAAGCTGTACGGGGCGATCTTCGGCCCTGACACGGGCTGGGCCTGGGGCCTGTCGATCGTGTCCCTCGTGGTGCTGATCCGCATCTGTCTGATCCCGCTCTTCGTGAAGCAGATCAAGTCGACGCGGAACATGCAGGCGCTCCAGCCGAAGATGAAGGCGATCCAGGAGCGCTACAAGAGCGACAAGCAGCGTCAGTCCGAAGAGATGATGAAGCTGTACAAGGAGACGGGCACCAACCCGCTCTCCTCGTGCCTGCCCATCTTGGCGCAGTCGCCGTTCTTCTTCGCCCTGTACGCGGTGCTCTCGCACATCGCCGAGGGCAAGACGATCGGTGTCATCGATCAGCCGCTGCTGGAGAGCGCCCGCCAGGCGCACATCTTCGGCGCTCCGCTGGCCGCCACCTTCACCGACAGCGCCGCCGACGTCGCCGCTCTCGACGCCTCGCTGACCTCGGTCCGCATCGTCACCGCGATCATGATCATCATGATGTCGGCCTCGCAGTTCTACACGCAGCGCCAGCTGATGATGAAGAACGTCGACCTCTCGGTGAAGACGCCGTACATGCAGCAGCAGAAGATGCTCATGTACATCTTCCCGGTGATCTTCGCCGTCATGGGCATCAACTTCCCCGTCGGTGTGCTCGTCTACTGGCTGACCACGAACGTGTGGACCATGGGCCAGCAGATGTACGTGATCAGCCAGAACCCCACTCCGGGCAGCAAGGCCCAGGACGCCTACCTCCAGCGCCTGCTGAAGAGCGTCGGGTCGCACGGTGAGGTCCGCGGTCGTCGTCGGAAGAACATCGTGAAGGCCATCGTCGCCAAGGGCGCCGACCGCAACGAGAACGAGCGCCGCTTCTTCTCGGGCCTGGCCAAGGCCGGCTTCGCGCCCCAGGCCGACGGCACCGTGATCAAGAGCGACACCGTCACCGTCGAGGCCGAGGGCGGTGCCGCGGCCAGGCGCCAGCAGCCCAAGCGCCAGACCAAGGCGAAGCGTCAGGCCGCGGCCCAGCACTCCACGGCGAAGGGCGCCGAGGACGCGGAACCCGAGGCGTCCGACGAGAAGCCCACCACCTCGCTGGAGAAGAAGCCGCAGGGTGAGGCCAAGGGCGAGGCGAAGGACTCGGCGAAGGACTCGGCGCAGGGCGACAAGCCCGCGCGTCCGAGGGCCAACTCCGGGGGATCCCGTCAGGCCAAGTCCGGTCAGCGCAAGGGCCAGCAGCGCCCGAAGCACCCGTCGTCCAAGAAGTAGAAGGAGTCCATCCGTGTCGGAAGGCACCATCTCCGCCGCCGCCGAGGGTGGCGACACCCTGACCCGCCTGGAGCAGGAGGGCGAAATCGCGGCCGACTACCTCGAGGGCCTGCTCGACATCGCCGACCTCGACGGCGACATCGACATGGACGTCGAGGCGGACCGGGCCGCGGTCTCGATCGTCAGCGACTCGAGCAGCCGCGACCTGCAGAAGCTCGTGGGGCGCGACGGCGAGGTGCTGGAGGCGCTCCAGGAGCTGACCCGCCTGGCGGTGCACCGGGAGACCGGCGACCGCAGCCGGCTGATGCTCGACATCGCCGGGTTCCGCGCCAAGAAGCGCGAGGAGCTCGCCGAGATCGGCGCCAAGGCCGCGTCCGAGGTGAAGTCGACCGGTGCGCCGGTCAAGCTGGACCCGATGACCCCGTTCGAGCGCAAAGTCGTGCACGACGCGGTCGCCGCGGCCGGTCTGCGCAGCGAGTCCGAGGGCGAGGAGCCGCAGCGCTTCGTCGTCGTTCTCCCTGCCTGACCCCTCTCGCAGTGTCGGCCCCGTCTGCTCGCAGGCGGGGCCGATCTTGTCAGCCTGATAGTCAGCCACCACAGTGCGCTCGCACCTATGCGTGCGGTACGGAAGGACGGTTCCCGTGACGGAGGCAGCGGAGCTCCCCCCTGCGCCCGAACAGGCTCGGACGGTATTCGGTGAGTACTTCCCGGAGGCCGTCCGGTACGCGGAGCTCCTCGCGGACGCGGGCGTCAAGCGTGGGCTGATCGGCCCGCGTGAGGTTCCCCGGCTGTGGGAGAGGCACCTGCTGAACTGCGCGGTGCTCTCCGAGGTGGTGCCCGAGGGCGTCACCGTGTGCGACGTCGGTTCGGGTGCCGGCCTGCCTGGTATCCCGCTGGCCCTGGTACGGCCGGACCTGAAGATCACGCTCCTGGAGCCGCTGCTCCGCCGGACGAACTTCCTCCAGGAGGTCGTGGAGCTGCTCGGGCTCGACCATGTGACCGTGGTCCGCGGTCGTGCCGAGGAGGTGCTCGGTACCCTCTCGCCCGTGCACGTCGTCACCGCCCGCGCCGTGGCGCCGCTGGACCGGCTGGCCGGCTGGGGTGTCCCCCTGCTGCGTCCGTACGGAGAGATGCTGGCGCTCAAGGGCGACACGGCCGAGGAGGAGATCGATGGTGCCCGCGCCGCGCTCTCCAAGCTCGGTGTGGTGGCGACCTCCGTGCTCCAGGTCGGCGAGGGCATCGTGGACCCCCTGTCGACCGTCGTACGCGTGGAGGTCGGTGAGAGCCCGGGTGGTGTGAGGTTCGCCGCAAAGCGGGCCAAGGCCGCCCGCCCCAGCAGGACGCGGCGTCGCCGCTGAGCGTCAATGCGGCGCGAACGAGCCGTCAACGCGGCGCAACTGATCCGTACAAGCTGCCATACGTACGTATTTCGGAGTGTCGAGCGGTCCTGAGTGGGCGGCGCGTGCATCGTGTTTCACGTGAAACGTCGCTCACTGCTGCAGGGGATCATCAGCCGCGGCCGCGCGGCTGCCACGCCCCGGGACCGCAAACCCCTCGCGAAGCCACTCGCGAGGGGTACGGGATTGTCCACAGAGGTGGATTCATCCACAGAACCACGGGCCTCGCTGGTTCACGACCCCGAAAGCATGGCAGGCTCTGTTCATCGCGAGCCTGAAGCCGAGGAGAGTGAATCCTTGCGGTCCGACGCCAACATCGCGGGACCGATGACCGATCCGGTCCCCGGTCCCCGAACCGAATCGGTGGGGGAGGATGTTTCACGTGAAACACCGCCCCCCATGGACGACACCCCCATTGGTCGTGCTGCCCAGCTGGCAGTAGAGGCACTGGGGCGTGCCGGTGAGGGCCTCCCTCGGCCGGCCCAGACACGCGTGATGGTGGTCGCCAACCAGAAGGGCGGCGTGGGGAAGACGACCACGACCGTCAACCTTGCCGCCTCTTTGGCGCTGCACGGGGCCCGGGTCCTGGTCATCGACCTCGACCCCCAGGGCAATGCCTCGACGGCATTGGGCATCGACCACCACGCCGACGTTCCCTCGATCTATGACGTCCTGGTGGAGAGCAAGCCGCTCTCCGACGTGGTCCAGCCCGTCCAGGACGTCGAAGGTCTCTTCTGTGCCCCTGCCACGATTGATCTCGCCGGTGCGGAGATCGAGCTGGTGTCGCTGGTGGCGCGGGAGAGTCGACTGCAGCGGGCGATCCAGGCATATGAGCAGCCACTGGACTACATCCTGATCGACTGCCCGCCCTCGCTCGGACTGCTGACGGTCAACGCCCTGGTGGCGGGGGCCGAGGTGCTGATCCCGATCCAGTGCGAGTACTACGCGCTGGAGGGCCTGGGTCAGCTCCTGCGGAACGTGGACCTGGTGCGTGGGCACCTCAACCCCACGCTCCATGTCTCGACGATCCTGCTCACCATGTACGACGGCCGGACGAGGCTCGCCTCGCAGGTCGCCGACGAAGTGCGCAGCCACTTCGGTGAGGAGGTGCTGCGGACCAGCATTCCGAGGTCCGTGCGCATCTCGGAGGCGCCGAGCTACGGACAGACCGTCCTCACCTACGACCCGGGCTCCAGTGGTTCGCTGTCGTATCTCGAGGCGGCCCGTGAGATTGCGCTGCGGGGCGTCGGTATGCACTACGACCCCCAGCACGCCCATCATGTGGGCCACCAGAACAGCCAGCGAAACATGTCGGAGGGGATCCAGTGAGTGAGCGACGTAGGGGATTGGGGCGTGGGCTCGGTGCGCTGATCCCTGCTGCTCCCCAGGAGCGGCAGGCGCCGGCTGTCGGTGTGGGGGCGGGCTCCACTTCCCCCGGGGCCGTTCCCGCCCTGTCTTCGGAGCGAGGCGTGCCGGCCGCGAAGGTGGCGACCCTGCCGCAGAGCCCGCAGTCCCCGGACGCCGTGATGTCGATGGATCCGGTGCTCGAGGCTGCTCCGGTGGTGGAGCCGGAATCCCCCGCCGGGGCGCATTTCGCCGAGCTGCCGCTTGACTTCATCACGCCCAACCCGAAGCAGCCGCGTGAGGTCTTCGACGAGGACGCTCTGGCGGAGCTGATCACCTCCATCAAGGAGGTCGGTCTGCTGCAGCCGGTCGTCGTGCGGCAAGTGGGAGCCGAGCGCTACGAACTGATCATGGGTGAGCGTCGCTGGAGGGCGTGCCGTGAGGCCGGCCTGGAGCGGATCCCCGCGATCGTCCGGGCCACCGAGGACGAGAAGCTTCTCCTGGACGCGCTCCTGGAGAACCTCCACCGGGCGCAGCTGAACCCGCTGGAAGAGGCGGCCGCCTACGACCAGCTGCTCAAGGACTTCAACTGCACCCATGACCAGCTGGCCGACCGGATCGGGCGCTCGCGTCCGCAGGTCTCCAACACGCTGCGTCTGCTGCGGCTGTCGCCTCCGGTCCAGCGGCGGGTCGCGGCCGGTGTGCTGTCGGCCGGCCATGCCCGCGCCCTGCTCTCGGTGGACGATCCGGAGACGCAGGACAAGCTGGCGTATCGGATCGTGGCCGAGGGTCTCTCGGTGCGTGCCGTCGAAGAGATCGTGAACCTGATGGGCCCGGAGCCCACGTCCACGACCAAGCCGAAGGGGCCGAGGGCGGGGGCGCGTGTCTCCCCGGCCTTGTCCGATCTGGCTACGCGGCTCTCCGATCGCTTCGAGACCCGGGTGAAGGTCGACCTGGGCCAGAAGAAGGGAAAGATCGTCGTCGAGTTCGCCTCGATGGAGGATCTCGACCGGATTCTCTCGACTCTTGCTCCGGGCGAGGGGCGGGTCTTGGACCAGGGGAACTCCGAGCTGGGCGACGCCGAGAGCTGAGCTGTTCGACGTTTCCAGGGTTCCGAAGGGCGGGCCGTGTTCCGGCGAAAGCGGGAACACGGCCCGCCCTTTGCCTGCGCGCGGTATCGCCCTGATCGCCCCATCGATACGATTCTGTGAGGGCGTATCCGTACTGCGATGGCCGTGGGAAGCGAGGAACAGCCGTGGGGCGTCGGCTCGTACCGCTCACTCTGGACAACCTTCCGGACCTCCCCAAGCGGTGCCGCTCCTGTGTCTTCTGGGAGCTGGATCCCGTGAGTGGGGAAGCGGCGGTGAAAGCGGGCCGGCCGGAGCTGGAGAAGGAAGCATGGATCTCCGCAGTCCTGCTGGAGTGGGGCTCCTGCGGCCGGGTGGTCTATGTGGACGAGGTCCCGGTCGGTTTCGTGCTCTACGCACCCCCGGCCTATGTACCGCGCTCCATGGCCTTTCCCACGAGTCCGGTCTCCGCGGACGCGGTGCAGCTGATGACGGCCTGGATCATGCCCGGGTATCAGGGCCAGGGCCTCGGCCGGACGATGGTGCAGACGGTTGCCAAGGATCTGTTGCGGCGCGGCTTCAAGGCGATCGAGGCGTTCGGTGATGCTCGGTGGAAGGAGCCGGCCTGTGTCCTGCCGGCCGACCACCTCACGGCGGTGGGTTTCAAGACCGTACGCCCGCATCCCACCTCTCCTCGGCTGAGGCTGGAGCTTCGGACGACGCTGTCCTGGAAGGAAGACGTCGAGCTGGCACTGGACCGGCTCTTGGGCGCGGTCCAGAAGGAGCCCGCACTGCGGCCGCTCTGAAGAGACGACAACGGCCCGCCTCCCCGAGGGAGGCGGACCGTTCGTGTTTCACGTGAAACAGAGGGGTCAGACCGTGGTCTCGACGAAGTCCGCGAGGTCGCGAAGGATCGCGGCCTTCGGCTTGGCACCGACGATGGTCTTCACGACCTCGCCGCCCTGGTAGACGTTCAGCGTCGGGATGGACATGACGCCGTACTTGGCGGCCGTGCCCGGGTTCTGGTCGATGTTGAGCTTCACGATCTCGATCTCGCCGTGCTCGGCCGCGATCGCCTCCAGCGACGGGGCGATCTGGCGGCACGGCCCGCACCACTCGGCCCAGAAGTCCACGAGCACGGGCTTGTCGCTCTTGAGGACGACCTCGTCGAAGTCGGCGTCGGTCACGTTCTTCAGGGTGCCGGCCACGGCAACCTCCCTTAACTTTGCGGGGTGTGAGTGGTGGGGACGGGGTCAGACCGCGGGGGTCTTCTCCGGTTCGGCGAGCTTGTCGCTGTCGGCGAGGGCGGCGAGGAAGCGCTCGGCGTCGAGCGCGGAGGAGCAGCCCGTTCCGGCGGCGGTGATCGCCTGGCGGTAGGTGTGGTCGACGACGTCACCGGCTCCGAAGACACCGGAGAGGTTGGTCCGCGTCGACGGGGCGTCGACCTTGAGGTAACCCTCGTCGTCCAGCTCCAGCTGGCCCTTGAAGAGCTCCGTGCGCGGGTCGTGGCCCACGGCGATGAAGAGACCGGTCACCGGCAGCTCGCTGGTCTCACCGGTCTTGGTGTTCCGCAGCGTCAGACCGGAGAGCTTCTGGTCACCGTGGATCTCGGCGACCTCGCTGTCCCAGGCGAACGTGATCTTCGGGTCGGCGAAGGCGCGCTCCTGCATCGCCTTGGAGGCGCGCAGGGTGTCGCGGCGGTGGACGATGGTGACGGACTTGGCGAAGCGGGAGAGGAAGGTGGCCTCCTCCATCGCGGTGTCGCCGCCGCCGACGACGGCGATGTCCTGGTCCTTGAAGAAGAACCCGTCGCAGGTGGCGCACCAGGAGACGCCGCGTCCGGAGAGCTCGTCCTCCTTGGGCAGTCCGAGCTTGCGGTGCTGGGAGCCGGTCGTGACGATGACGGCCTTCGCGCGGTGCACGGTGCCGGCGGTGTCGGTGACGGTCTT
This sequence comes from Streptomyces sp. NPDC003035, assembly GCF_042888285.1. Classification (NCBI taxonomy): domain Bacteria; kingdom Bacillati; phylum Actinomycetota; class Actinomycetes; order Kitasatosporales; family Streptomycetaceae; genus Streptomyces; species Streptomyces sp. NPDC003035. Next base: position 461,512 of record NZ_JBIAPJ010000004.1, read on the forward strand.
GATCTCGCCGGTCAGGTCGACGGCGACGACATCGTCGGGCACCAGCTCGGCGCCGAAGCGCTCGGCCTGGGCGCGCATGTTGTCCATCAGGTCCGGACCCATGATGCCGTCACGGAAGCCGGGGAAGTTCTCCACGTCGGTCGTGTTCATCAGGGCGCCACCAGCGGTGACAGCTCCTTCGAAGACCAGCGGCTTCAGCGACGCACGCGCTGTGTAGAGCGCAGCGGTGTAACCCGCGGGCCCGGAGCCGATGATGATCACGTTACGGACGTCGCTCACGGGTTTCTTCCTCGTCTCTGCAGACTGCCTACTGCCTACGGGGTCGGTCGGTGACTCTCACCCCACCCAACGGATCCTACGGGGCGAGCATTCCCGCGACCGCCGTGCGGCACGGCGACGAGGTCAGGAGCGGGGGTAGACCTGTGTCATCAGCACCTCGGCCTTGGCCTGTCCTCCACCGTCGGCGCAGGAGGCGTCCAGGACAAGGGCCTGCACACGAGTGCCTTCGGTGCCGTCGGGCAGGACGACGAGATAGGCGGGAGTGCCTTGGAAGTCGCCCCTCTGGAAGGCGAGGACCGCGTCGGTCCTGCCCGTACCGGCCTTGACGCAGCTGGGCAGGGACTCGGCCATGCCTCGCTTCGGGGTGTTGCCGTCGTTCTCGGCGGTCAGCGACTCCGGTTGCGTGCCCTCGGGGGTCTTGAGGCCGGCGCCTTGATGCAGGAGGTCCTGGACCTGGGCTTCGACCGGCCGGCCGTCGAACTGGCCCGCGGTGAGTCCACTGGCGGCGCCGTCCGTCTTCTTGTCGCCCGACTCGCTGAGTGTCTGTACGCCGCCCTGGACGAAGAAAAGACTCAGGCCCAGTGCTGCGGCGCCGAAGGCCGCGCCGAGGGCGGCGATGCGGCGGCGTCCAGGTCGGGAGCGGCCTGGACCGGTGGCCGCGCGAGGCCGGCCGGCAGGGCGATCTGCAACGGCAGGTGTAGCGCTGGTTCGTGTATCGAGGCGGGTGCTCACTGTTTCACGTGAAACATGCGCGTCGACGTCCGGCGTGGTGGCGTCCAGGAGCGCTTCGGCGGCCAGCGCGGCATCGATGCGGCCGGCGATCTCGGCGGGCATGCGTGGCGGCCCGGGAAGGGTACCGAGCAGCCCCCGAATCTCCTCCAGGGAGGTCCGCACATCCGCGCACAGCGAGCAGGCGTCGAGGTGCCGTCGCAGGGCTGCGGTGCGGGAGGGGGAAAGCAGCGCCTCGGTGAGCTCGGAGATCTCCGAGACGTCCGGGTGCTGTGTTGTGTCGGCCCTGCCGGTCGTGGAAGTCACGCGCGCCCACCTCCGCCCTTCACAGCAGCCGGACCATTCGATCCGTTATCCGTTGGCCCCGACACCGGTGGGACGGATGTCCCCGGCGTCCGGTTCCTTCCCCGGTCGGGGGCTTCGTTACCCCTTGTATCGGCGCGCAGATGGATGAGCATCGGCAGCAGCCGGGCCCGCCCGCGCGCGCAGCGGCTCTTCACCGTTCCGGTGGGGACGTCCAGGATCCGGGCGGCCTCTGCCACGGGATAGCCCTGCATGTCGACCAGTACGAGGGCGGCCCGCTGGTCCTGAGGGAGTTTGGCGAGGGCGGCCAGCAGCTCACGGTGGAGGTCCTGGCGCTCGGCGGGCGCTTCGGCCGACTCGGCGGGCTCGAGGAGCTGCTCGAAGCGCGCAGGGTCGTCCATGGGCGAGGTCTTACGGGAGGCGGTCTTGCGGGCGCGATCGAGACAGGCGTTCACCGTGATCCGGTGGAGCCACGTCGTGACCGCCGACTGACCACGGAAGGTGTGCGCGGCCCGGAAGGCCGAGACGAGGGCGTCCTGGACGGCGTCAGCGGCCTCCTCACGGTCTCCCAGCGTCCGCAGGGCCACGGCCCACAACCGATCGCGGTGTCGCCGCACAAGCTCACCGAAGGCATCGGGGTCGCCGGCGACATGGCGCGCCAGGAGTTCCTGGTCGCTGATGCCGCTGCCTATGGCTTCGTCCAACGGTGAGCCCCCCTCCCCCATGCCGTCAGCTGGTGATCTTGATGTCTGTGATCTTGCCGCGGTAGCCGCCTCCGCTGCTGGGCAGGTCGGTCAGCCAGACGAGAACGTAGCGCGTCTTCACGGGCTTGGTGGCCGTGAGGGGGACCTGCGCACCGGAGCCGGAGGCCACGGTGGTGTAGGCGTCGGGCGTCGCCGGCTGGGACGAGGCGTTCTCGGGCGCCGTCCGCAGCTGTACGGAGGTGTTGCCCTGGAAGGTGACCTCGACCTTGGAGACCTGTTGGACCGATCCGAGGTCCAGAACGAGGCCCACGCCCTCCTTCAACCTGCCGAAGTTCGAGTACCCGTAGTAGATGGACGTCTGCCACGACGTGGAGGGATCCCCGTCGTAGGCATTCCCTATCTCCGAGGGAGTCTCGGCGCCGTCGCCCCCCGGGTCGAAGTCGTGCGCGCCGACGATCGCGACCGGCTTCCCACCCGTCGCCGGCTTCTTCTCGTCCTCGGTGTCCTGCGGCTGGGTGTGCTGCGGGGTCTCAGTCGCGTTCTTCTGGTCGAGCAGCCGGTCCGCGATCTGCCAGCTGCCGAGGCCCAGGGCGGCGATGAGGAGCGCCGACACAGCCCACTTCAGCGCCCTGCCGGTACGACTCTCCAGCGGAGCCGGGGGTGCGATCACCGGCTGGGTGACCGCGGCACCGGGGCGCTGCTGGGGGCGGCCGTAGGTGCCCTGCTGGTAGGTGGTGCGCTGGTACTCGGGCGGGGTCGGGAACTCCGGCTCCGGCGGACGGATGCGGGGCATCGCCGCCACGGCCTTGGCGAGCTCGTCCGGGGTGGTGCACGCCGGCTCCTGGCGCGAGGCGGTGGCTCCGTCGTTGGCCAGGGCGCGCATGGCGATCTCGGACAGGCCGCGGTGGACCCCGGCCCGCACCTGGTCGGGAGGGAGCAGGCCCACTCCCTTGGGCAGCCCGGAGAGCCCGTAGGCATCGCTGTCGTACGGCCAGCGCTGGGTGAGCGCCGCGTACAGCAGGGCGCCGATCGCCTCGGTATCGGTGCGCTGGGGGCGCTCGGCGCTGATGCCCCGCAGCGCGGCGTTCACGGCGAGGCCGCGGATCCGGTACTGGCCGGTGGAGCTGCGCAGTACGGCGCTCGGGGTGAGGCGCAGATGGGCGAGGCCTTCGCGGTGCGCGGCGGCCATGGCCTGGGAGACCTGGCTGACCAGCTGGTAGGCGTCGTGCGGCTCCAGCGGGCCTGCGGCGAGCAGCGCCGTCAACTCGACGGAGTCGGGGAGCCACTCGTGCACCACGTATACGAGGTCGTTCTCCTCGACGGCGTCGAGGACCTGGACGAACCGGGGGTCTCCGAGCAGCGCCGCGGAACGGGCCGCGGCGAGGACCGAGCGGGCTCGGGGGTGGTCGGCCGGCAGGAGATGGACACCGACGGCACGTCGCAGTTTCTCGTCGACGGCGCGCCAACTGCTGAAACCGTCCAGACGAGTGACGCACTCCTCCAGTCGGTAACGCCTGGCCAGCTTGTGCCCGCTGTGCAGTTCGGGAGTCTCGATGGAGGGCTGTTCGCCGTTCTGCCGGTTACCGGCCTTGTCCTCTGTGACCTCGGCGGACTGCTCCGCCGTGTCCTGCGCTTCCGCCACCCCGTCGGTCGCGGCCTTGTCCGCCTTGGCGGTCAGCGGGTTGTCACCGCTGTTGTCGGCCACGTCGACGGCAGCCGTGCTACGTTCCGCCACCGTCGTTCCTGCCTCCCCATCCGTTGCGCCACATCCAACAGCCATGCCAATTGTGCCCACAGTCGGCCGCTCCGCACGACACGCGGCGGTCGACGATGGTTGTGCGGGACCGGTTTCCTTACCGGCCCAGGCGCCCACGGACCATACCGACCAGGGAGTTCAGCTCCGCGATCCGCATCCGCTTGGCCGCCACGAAGAAGATGCCGAGCAGCACCACTCCGCCGACGAACAGGGCCACGAGCGAGCCGAGAGCGCCGTCCCCGACGGTCTTCAGAAGAGCGAATCCCACCACGCCGGCGACGATCGCGGCGGGCAGGGAGGCGAGGCAGAGACGGGCGTAGGTACGCATGACGTGGGCGCCGTCCAGGTCGCCGCCCAGCCGGTTGCGCAGGCGACGCCAGGCGACGCCGACGCCGACCGCGTAGGCCAGGCCGTAGGAGGCGGCCATGCCGACGACGGCCCACCGGGCGGGGAGCACGAAGTAACAGGCCGCCGAGGCAGCCGCGTTGACGGCGGCGACGATGACCGTGTTGTAGAAGGGCGTCCGGGTGTCCTCGTAGGCGTAGAAGCCACGCAGGACGACGTACTGGACCGAGTACGGGATGAGGCCGAGCCCGAAGGCCATCAGGATGAAGCCCATGCCCTGGGCCGCCTCGAAGCCGCTGGAGGCGTAGAGCAGGGTGCTCATCGGGACGCCGAGGGCGAGGAACGCGAAGGCGACCGGGACGATCGCGACGGCGGAGTTGCGCAGGCCCTGCGAGATGTCGTCGCGTACGGCGCCGGGGTCGTTGTCGTGGGCCGCGCGGGAGATGCGCGGCAGCAGCGCCGCCATGACCGAGACGGTGATGATGGCCTGCGGCATGCCCCAGATCAGCTGGGCGTTGGAGTAGGCGAGGAAGCCGGCGCCGTCCCTGCCGGACTCCGCGCCGGCGGCGGTGGCGAGCTGGGTCACGACCAGTACACCGGCCTGGTTGGCCAGCACGAACAGCACGGTCCACTTGGCCAGTTTGACCGTCTTGCCGAGACCGTGGCCCTTCCAGTCGAAGCGCGGGCGGAAGCGGAAGCCCGTCTCACGGAGGTAGGGAATCATCGCCAGCGCCTGGACGACCAGGCCGAGCAGGGTGCCGATGCCGAGCAGCCGGATGCCGTCGTCCGGGATGGTGTCGACCCCCATGTGGGACTCGCCGGACGTGCCGTACACCCAGATGAACAGGCCGAACGTGACGATCATGACGATGTTGTTGAGGACCGGGGTCCACATCATCGCGCCGAACTTGCCCCGAGCATTGAGAATCTGACCCATCACCACGTGCACGCCCATGAAGAAGATCGTGGGCAGGCAGTAGCGGGCGAAGGTGACGGCGACGCTGTTGGCGGCCGCGTCGCCGGCGATGGTGTTCGACATCAGCCGGATCAGCAGCGGAGCCGCGAAGACGGCGACGATCACGATCGCGCCGAGCGCCACCATGACCAGGGTCAGCAGCCGGTTGGCGTAGGCCTCGCCGCCGTCCTCGTCGTTCTTCATCGAGCGGACCAGCTGCGGCACGAAGACCGAGTTGAGACCGCCGCCGACCGTCAGGATGTAGATCATCGTCGGCAGGGTGTACGCGACGGTGAAGGTGTCACCGAGCAGCGCGGCGCCCAGCGCGCCGGTGATCACGAGGCTGCGGACGAAGCCGGTGAGGCGGGAGACCAGCGTGCCGGCCGCCATCACCGCGCTCGACTTCAGCAGCCCGGAGGCGCGACCGGGCTTCTTCGGGGCTGGAGCGGGCATCGGATTCGGCTCCGGGGCGGGCGAGGGCACCTGACCGGGGGTCTGCTGGTCCCGGTAGAGATGCGCGAAGGCGTCCGGCTCGGGCTTCTCGTCGCCGGCCCGGGTCACCAGGTCGTCCACGCCGGTGAACTGGACCGTGCGGGCGTCGTCGCCGTAGGGGAGATGACGCGAGGGGCCGTCCGGCTCGGGCGCCGGGGTCTGTGCCCAGACCCGGGGGTCCGGGGCGTGCTGGGGAGCGGCCGGCTGCTGGTAGAGCGGCTGAGGCTCCGGGTAGGTCCCCGGAGGGGGCGGCGGGTGGGCCGCGCGGTCGTAGAGAGCCTCCGTCACCGGGTCCTGTGCCGACAGATCCTGCGCACGGTAGGGATCGTGGGTGTACGCGTCCTGGACGTAGGGGTCCTGGGCGTACTGGTTCTGGTCGTGCGGGTCAGGGGCGGGCTGCTGCGGCGACGGGACCGGCGCCTGGCCGGGTCCCGGGGTCGCCGCGGGCGTTCCACCGGACGGCCCGGTGCCGCCCACGTCCTGGCCGCGGTCACCGTCGTACGGCGCGTTCATGGTTACCCCACCTCATCGTCCCCGGCCGACCGGCCACGACATCGCTCAACGGTCCACTTTCTCACCCGCGCCCGACGGGTCGCCGCTTTCGGGACCGGTGTCCGGCGTCGGGTCACTCGGCTGCTCGGGATCGTCGTCCTCCGCGGCCTCCGCTTCGGCGTTCCTGGCCGCCGCGCGCTTGCGCTGGGTGTACATCCGCGCTCCTGCGAGGACGAGGAGCAGCACGCCGCCGGCGATGACGAGCATCACGGTCGCGGTGATCTCGGAGACCTTCACGGTGAAGGTCATGGGCTGCCCGTACGGTGTGCCGTCCTGGGTGAACAGCTGGGCCGTCATCGGTACCGGGCCGTTGGCGTTGGCCGAGGCGGTGAACTTCACCGACTGGCTGTGCCCGCCGTTGATCTTGACCGGCAGTTCGGCGACGGCATCACCGCCGTTGAGCTTCAGACGGGTCTTGTTGCCTGAGGTCAGCCGCAGTACGAGGTGGTCCACGCCCTGCAGCAACTTGTTCTGGACGGTCACCGGGATGGTGGCGCTGCGGCCGGAGAGCGTGAGATCCGACTTGTCGACCAGCTGAACGCCCTTGGTGAGGCTCTTCAGATACTGCTGCACCGTGATCCGGTAGAGCGACGCCGCGGGCGCCTGTCCGCGCCAGGACGTGGACATCTCGCGGCTGATCGCGTTGCCGAACGGGGTCACCACCCGGTCCGGCTGGGTCAGGATGACCTTGAAGTCGTCCAGTTGCCCACGGGTGTCCTGCATGTCGCGGAAGGCCTGCACCGGAAGTTCCTGCTTGCGCAGCGCCTGGGGATAGCGGGAGGCGCTGGGCACCGTGGTGGCCGCGTCCGGGTCCGGCTTCACGGCGGAGGCCGCGATCAGGTCCAGGGACTGTGTCCAGCGCTGGGCCGACAGGCCGCGCAGCGCCGTCGCCATGGTCTGTGCCTGGGCCGTGGTCGGCATTCGCTGGGGAGCGACCACGATGCTGCGCTGCCGGTCGGGCTGCTCCAGGGTGACCGCGAGCGACTGGGCCAGGAACTTCTGGACGGCGAGCGTGGAGCTTCCGGCGGTGAGCATGTCGCCCTCGAACGCCGTCGACAGATAGGCGTCGCTGACGACGGCGGTGGTCCCGCCGCCGATGGGCCGGGCCGCCGTCGGGGTGTAGGGGAGATCGTCCTGGAAGCTGTCCGATCGGGCGATCACCTTGCGGGCACCGGCCGAGGTCGCGACGTCCATGATCGAGGGGTCGACGGCTCCGTCGACGGGCCAGGCGAAGTCGGTGGACGGCTTCACGTGGAGGATGGTCTCCAGGGTCGACCCGGCCAGTTCCGTGGCGGGCCGGAGATGGCTCAGGGAGCCGGGGACGTCCTTGCCCCGGTGGGCGAGGGAGGCGATGTCCGGGTCGGCGAACGGCAGGGCGACGACCTTGCGCCCGACCACCGCCTTCTCCAGCGAGTCCAGCCATCGCTCGGCGACGGCCTGGTTCGTGCCGGGCACGGTCTCCGTGCCGTTCTTGACCTGGTAGCTCTTCGTCATGGCATCGACGGTGGCCAGCAGGTCCGGGTCGATCACCCAGGTGACGGGGAGTTCCTTGCCGAGCGTGACCATGTGGTCGAGGCGCCCGCCTGGAGCGAGTTCCGCGGCCAGGTCGTCGTTCTCGAAGACCGGCGTCTGCTGATCGTCCGTGCCCGTCTCCGCCGACACATGGGCCGAGGAGATCAGCGGCCAGAGATAGGTGAGCTGCGTCTTCTTCTCCGCGGCCTCGGGCTGGTACGGCAGGAAGGTCCGCTCGATCCCGAGAACCTGCTCCCCCGACTGCAGGGACGTCTGTCCTGAGAGGGAGACGCCCAGCTGGTAGACGCCGCCATCGTCGAGCCCGAGTTTGGCCACCGGCACGGAGAGCTTGAAGTCCGTGCTGCTCCCTGCTGCGAGCCGAGGGATCTGGACCTTGTAGCCGCCACCCAGGGGCGCGGGATCGCTGCCCGGGAGGAAGCCGGTACGGCGCGAGACGGCGTCGATCTCGCTCCGGCTCGTCATCCGAGGCCCGACCCTGACGTTCACCGTGGCGTCGGTGACCGTCTGCTTGCTCTGGTTGGTGACCGTCCCGGAGACGGTGAGCGTGTCACCCTCCACCGGCGCGCTCGGGCTGAGCGTGTCGAGAGACACATCGACGGTGCGCGAGCCGGTCGCGGTCTCGGCGGCTGCCGCCGACGGGGCCGTGGCACCGTGCAGGAGGCCGGCCAGCAGGGGCGCTCCGGCGAGCACCGACGCCGTGCGCCGCAGCCAACGGCGGGCAGGTGAGGGATGGGTCCCCTGGATGTCTGCCGCCTCGGCCACGCGTTCGCCCGTCCTCGTCGTATCAGTGGTGTCGGTGGTTGCCCGTCGCTGTGTCCACGCATGGTAACGAGGCACGCTGTGGCCAAGTGCCGGGGACTGCTCCAGCTGATGTGACGAGCGGGCAGGGAGGGAAAACGGTGACGCCGCCGTGGGTCCGGGCACGTACCCTTTTCTGTTGTGCCGAACGCCAACGAAGACACCCCGACTGCACTGAGCCTGGTGCAACGCCGCGCGGTCAGTGAACTACTGCGCGTATCCCCTGTCGCCGACGACCTCGCCGTCCGTTTCCAGGAGGCAGGGTTCAGCCTCGCGCTGGTCGGCGGCTCGGTCCGGGACGCCTTGCTCGGCCGCCTCGGGAACGACCTCGACTTCACCACGGACGCCCGCCCCGAGGACGTCCTGAAGATCGTCCGCCCGTGGGCGGATGCGGTCTGGGAGGTCGGGATCGCCTTCGGCACGGTCGGCTGCCACAAGAGCGGCTACCAGGTCGAGGTGACGACGTACCGCTCGGAGGCGTACGACCGGACCTCGCGCAAGCCCGAGGTGTCCTACGGCGACTCCATCGAGGAGGATCTCGTCCGGCGTGATTTCACGGTCAACGCCATGGCCGTGGCCCTTCCGGAGAAGGCGTTCATCGACCCGCACGGCGGTCTCGACGACCTCGCCGCCCGGGTCCTGCGGACGCCCGGTACCCCTGAGGAGTCTTTCTCCGACGATCCGCTGCGCATGATGCGTGCCGCACGGTTCGCCGCCCAGCTCGACTTCGAGGTGGCCCCTGAGGTCGTCGCGGCGATGACGGACATGGCCGGCCGTCTTGAGATCGTCTCCGCCGAGCGGGTCCGCGAGGAGTTCAACAAGCTGCTGCTGTCCGCTCACCCCCGGAAGGGCCTCGGTCTGCTGGTCGACACCGGCCTCGCCGAGCACGTCCTGCCCGAGCTGCCGGCCCTGCGGCTCGAGAGCGACGAGCACCACCGCCACAAGGATGTCTTCGAGCACTCTCTGACCGTCCTGGACCAGGCCATCGACCTGGAGGAGGACGGCCCGGATCTCGTGCTGAGGCTCGCGGCCCTGCTGCACGACATCGGCAAGCCGCGTACGCGCCGCTTCGAGAAGGACGGCCGGGTCTCGTTCCACCACCACGAGGTGGTCGGAGCGAAGATGACCAAGAAGCGCATGACGGCGTTGAAGTACTCCAACGAGATGATCAAGGACGTCTCGCGCCTCGTGGAGCTGCACCTGCGCTTCCACGGTTACGGGACCGGCGAGTGGACCGACTCGGCGGTGCGCCGCTACGTGCGCGATGCCGGCCCGTTGCTCACGCGGCTGCACAAGCTGACGCGATCGGACTGCACGACGCGGAACAAGCGCAAGGCCGGGGCCCTCTCGCGCGCCTATGACGGGCTGGAGGAGCGGATCGCGCAGCTTCAGGAGCAGGAGGAGCTGGACGCGATCAGGCCCGACCTGGACGGCAACCAGATCCAGGAGATCCTGGGCATCCGTCCCGGGCCGGCCGTCGGGCAGGCGTACAAGTTCCTGCTGGAGCTGCGCCTGGAGAACGGGCCGATGGAGCGTGAGGCGGCTGCCGCGGCTCTCAAGGAGTGGTGGGCGGCTCAGAGCTGAGCCGGATCCGTCGATGTTTCACGTGAAACATCGACGGATCCGAGGCAGGGATTCGACGGGGATTCCCGTCGCGGAGGGGTGATGTTTCACGTGAAACATCACCCCTCCTTCCGTCCGCGCACCAGGAGCAGCGCGGTCGAGGCGTAGAGGACGGCAACCAGCACGATGAGCGGGGCCGACCGGCCGTCCGGCGGAAGCATCAGCGCTGCGACGGCAGCGGCGCCGACGAAGGCGACGTTGAAGAGCACGTCGTAGAGGGCGAAAACCCGTCCGCGATAGGCATCGTCCACCGACGTCTGCACCACCGTGTCGGTGGCGATCTTGGCTCCCTGGGTGGTGAGTCCCAGCACGAAGGCCGCGATCAGAAGAGGGGTCTGCGCGAAGGGCAGCCCCAGCGTGAGCTCCAGAACGGCGGCCGAACCAGCACACACGGCCATCCAGCCGAAGACGCCGAAGCGCCCGATCGCCCAGGGGGAGAGGACGGCGGCCGCGAAGAAGCCGGCTCCGGAGACGGCGACGGCCAACCCCAACAGCGCGAGTCCCTCGGACTCCGTGGAGCTCCAGGCGTAGCGGCAGAGCATCAGGACGGTCACCGTCAGCGCGCCGTAGCAGAAGCGCATCAGGCTCACCGCGGCCAGCGCGCGGACCGCGGGCGGCCGCTCGGCCAGATGGCGCAGCCCGCCCACGAGGCCGTGGGCCGTGGAGGCCAGTGCGGCGCGCAGGCGGGGCTGGACCACGTCCGGGTCGGGGCCGAGGAGCTCGCGGGGCATCCGCAAGGAGGCGAGGGCGGAGCAGAGATAGAGGAGAGCGCCCAGCACCACGACCGCGGCGTCGGAGTCCTCGGCGATCAGCCGGACTCCGAAGGCCAGTCCGCCACCCACCGTCGCGGCCACGGTGCCGGCGGTCGGCGAGAGGGAGTTCGCCACGACCAGCCGGTCGGCGTCGACGACCCGGGGCAGCGAGGCGGAGAGGCCCGCGAGGACGAAGCGGTTGACGGCGGTCACCGAGAGGGCCGAGGCGTAGAAGAGCCAGTCCGGTACGGAGGCCAGGATCAGCACCGCCGTACCGCAGGCGAGGAGTGTCCTCAGGAGATTTCCGTAGAGGAACACCTGGCGTCGCTGCCAGCGGTCCAGGAGGACCCCGGCGAAGGGGCCGACGAGGGAGTACGGGAGCAGGAGCACGGCCATGGCGGAGGCGATGGCGGCAGGGGAGGCCTGCTTCTCGGGGGAGAAGACGACGTACGTGGCCAGCGCCACCTGGTAGACGCCGTCCGCGCACTGGGAGAGCAGACGCACGGCAAGGAGGCGGCGAAAGTTCGTCAAGCGCAGGAGTACGCGCAGATCACGTACGACGGACATGGCAGCAAGACTCACATACGAAGAGGGCCCCCGGGCTGTAGACCGGGGGCCCTCCATCGATGAACTCGATCAGCGCCTTAGCGCTCGACCTCGCCCTTGATGAACTTCTCGACGTTGGCGAAGGCCTCGTCGTCGAAGTACTGCACCGGCGGGGACTTCATGAAGTACGAGGACGCGGAGAGGATCGGGCCACCGATGCCGCGGTCCTTGGCGATCTTCGCGGCGCGCAGGGCGTCGATGATGACACCGGCCGAGTTCGGGGAGTCCCACACCTCGAGCTTGTACTCCAGGTTCAGCGGAACGTCACCGAAGGCGCGACCCTCCAGGCGGACGTACGCCCACTTGCGGTCGTCCAGCCAGGCCACGTAGTCCGACGGACCGATGTGGACGTTCTTCTCGCCCATCTCGCGGTCGGGGATCTGCGAGGTGACGGCCTGCGTCTTGGAGATCTTCTTCGACTCGAGGCGGTCGCGCTCGAGCATGTTCTTGAAGTCCATGTTGCCGCCGACGTTGAGCTGCATGGTGCGCTCGAGACGGACACCGCGGTCTTCGAACAGCTTCGCCATCACGCGGTGCGTGATGGTCGCGCCGACCTGGGACTTGATGTCGTCACCGACGATCGGGACACCGGCCTCGGTGAACTTGTCCGCCCACTCCTTGGTACCGGCGATGAAGACCGGCAGAGCGTTGACGAACGCGACCTTGGCGTCGATGGCGCACTGCGCGTAGAACTTCGCGGCGTCCTCGGAGCCCACGGGCAGGTAGCAGACGAGCACGTCGACCTGCTGGTCCTTGAGGACCTGGACGACGTCGACGGGAGCCTCGGCGGACTCCTCGATCGTCATGCGGTAGTACTTGCCGAGCCCGTCGAGGGTGTGGCCGCGCTGCACCGTGACGCCCTTGTTCGGGACGTCGCAGATCTTGATGGTGTTGTTCTCGCTGGCGCCGATGGCGTCCGAGAGGTCGAGGCCGACCTTCTTGGCGTCCACGTCGAAGGCGGCGACGAACTCGACGTCACCGACGTGGTAGTCGCCGAACTGGACGTGCATCAGGCCGGGCACCTTGGCCGCCGGGTCGGCGTCCCTGTAGTACTCGACGCCCTGCACCAGCGAGGCGGCGCAGTTGCCCACGCCGACGATGGCTACGCGAACCGAACCCATTTCCGGTTGCTCCCTGTGTGATCGTGGAAGCCCTGCGAGATGCAGGGTTTCACTTGGCGGTGTCGTCGGACGGATCCGGCCGGGTACTGCCCCCGTGCCGGGGCAGGCCGCCCGTTTCTCCAGAATCGTTGTCGTGCTGAGCGGCGCCCCCAGCGTCCCCGGGGGCGTCGGGGCCGGATCGCTGATCCCGCCCCGCCCGCTCGCTCTCGATGAGCTCGTTCAGCCAGCGCACTTCGCGCTCCACGGACTCCATACCGTGGCGCTGCAGCTCAAGCGTGTAGTCGTCGAGGCGCTCGCGCGTACGGGCCAGAGAGGCGCGCATCTTCTCCAGGCGCTCCTCCAGCCGACTGCGGCGGCCTTCCAGTACCCGCATCCGCACTTCGCGCTCGGTCTGACCGAAGAAGGCGAAGCGGGCGGCGAAGTGTTCGTCCTCCCAGGTGTCCGGGCCGGTGTGGGAGAGGAGCTCTTCGAAGTGCTCCTTACCTTCGGCCGTCAACCGGTAGACGATCTTGGCGCGGCGCCCCGCGAGTGAAGCGGCGAGAGCGTCCTCGGGCGCGCTCCCCGGCTCCTCGATCAACCAGCCGTTGGCGACCAGCGTCTTGAGGCAGGGATAGAGGGTCCCGTAGCTGAAGGCCCGGAAGATGCCGAGCGAGGTGTTGAGCCGCTTCCGCAGCTCGTACCCGTGCATCGGGGCTTCACGGAGCAGGCCGAGGACGGCGAACTCGAGGATTCCCGAGCGTCTGCTCATCCGCCTCCTCCTCCGTCGTCAGGGCCCTTATGCCGCACTGATGTATCGACTCGATACATCATGACGATAGAACGAGCGCTCTCCTGCGACAAGTGGGACCGCAGTGACCGGCGTCACATCATCAATTCACAGCAATTGACTTGCCTGATTTGGGGTGAACTTCGGCCCTAGGCAGGTTTTGACCGTGCGTAGTCTGTGCGGCATGCAGAGCACCGGGAACCGAGCGACGCCGCAGGGCGTCAGTGCTGCGGGTGACCGGCTGCGGTACGGAGGGGCCTTCGACAAGGCTCAGCCGTCCGCATTTCGGGGGGACCGGAACTCAACTGCCGCTTCCAGGCGTCATCGCCTGCCCGAGGAGTAGTCGTTCGATGAGCGAGCACCGTCGCAAAATGCCGCAGTCGCAGCCGCCGAGTGGCGGTCGCGCGGCGGCCCGACGAGCTGCCCAGCAGCCCATGGGTCGCAGGTCGGCCCAGGCGCGGGATGTCGGTACGGGATCCCCTTCGTCCGGGTACGAAGAGGAGCGACCCTACGGAGGGCGGGCCGAGGCCCGTCGCGCGGCACAGCGCGGCGGCAGCCGTCGGCGTACCCCTGACGGAGGCGGCGGCGCCGGCGGCCACGGCGGTGGTCGGCGCGGCGGCGGAGGCGGCGGTCAGGGCGGTCCGGGTCGCGGCCACGGTGGCGGCCGGCCCCCGGGCCGGAAGAGGATGATCGACTACCCCCGGTACGGCAAGTACGGCTGGCGCCGCTGGGTGCCCTCGTGGAAGCTCGTCACCGGCCTCTTCCTCGCGTTCATCGGCAGTCTGATGGGTGCGGCGACAATCGCGTACTCCCAGGTGGGGATCCCCAAGGAGGACGAGGCCGCCAAGGCGCAGAACAACGTCTACTACTGGGCCGACGGCTCGCAGATGGCCGCGACCGGTGGTGAGGTCAACCGGCAGATCATCGGGATCAGCAAGATCCCCATGGACATGCAGAACGCGGTGATCTCGGCCGAGAACAAGACTTTCCGGGAGGACTCGGGCATCGACCCGATGGGTATCGCGCGGGCCGTGTGGAACATGGCCAAGGGTGAGGACACCCAGGGCGGCTCGACCATCACCCAGCAGTATGTGAAGAACAACCGGCTCGCCGACCAGTCGCAGACGCTCAGCCGGAAGGTGAAGGAGCTCTTCATCTCGATAAAGGTCGGCGCCGAGATGGAGAAGCCCGAGATCATGGCGGGCTACCTGAACACCGCGTACTACGGACGCGGCGCCTACGGCATCCAGGCCGCGGCCCGTACGTACTACGGTAAGGACGCGGGCGAGCTCAACGTCAGTGAGTGCGCCTTCCTCGCCTCGCTCCTCAAGGGCGCGACCTACTACGACCCCGCGGGATCCCCCGAGATCGATTCGAAGGCGACCGCGGACGGCAACACCAGGCGGGCCACGATCCGGTGGAACGCGATCCTCGACGCGATGGTCGAGCAGAACCACCTCGACGCGGCCAAGCGGGCGACGTACAAGGACTTCCCGATGCCGCTGCCGCCCAAGAAGAACGCGGCGCTGTCCGGGCAGACCGGCTATCTGGTGAGCCTCGCCAAGGCGTACTTCATCAACAACAACGACAAGGGCATCGACGCGGAGGATCTCGCCCGCGGTGGCTTCGAGATCCACACGACCTTCGACAAGAAGAAGGTCAACGCCCTGGAGAAGTCCGTCCAGAAGATCTACAAGGAATACATCGACCCGAAGAAGCGCCCGAAGACGGACACCCACGTCCAGTTCGGTGGCGCTTCGGTCGACCCGGCAACCGGGGCGATCGTCGCCATCTACGGCGGCACGGACGCCACCAAGCACTTCACCAACAACGCGGACCAGACCGGTGCGCAGGTGGGATCGACCTTCAAGCCCTTCGTACTGGCCGCGGCCATGCGGGACGGCGTGCGGGACCCCAGGGGCGACAAGGTGCAGGACGCCTCCACCCGCACCCGCGTCGACCCGGACAAGAGCCGGTACAGCGGCAAGAACGAGCTGAAGATCAAGGACTACGACGGCTCGATCTGGCGCAACGAGGAGGGCAAGGAGTGGCTGCAGGTCAATGACGACGACGCGAACTACGGCCCCATCAGCCTGCGCTACGCGATGGTCAAGTCGGCCAACTCCCCGTACGTGCAGCTCGGCATGGACGTCGGTATCGACAAGGTCCGGCAGGCCGCCATCGACGCGGGCCTGCTGAACAGCTCGCTGGTGCAGTCCAACGTGCCGTCGTTCTCCCTCGGTATCTCCGACCCGAGCGCTATCCGCATGGCCGGTTCGTACGCGACCTTCGCCAACAACGGCGAGCGCAACGACCCGTTCTCCGTCACGAAGGTGACGGAGAAGGGCGTGGAGGTCTACAAGCACAAGGCCGCGCCCAAGCGGGCCTTCTCCACGGCTGTCGCCAGCAACGTCACCGACGTCCTCCGGGACGTGGTCGAGCACCCGGAGGGCACCGGTCGCAAGGCCGCCATCGACGGCCGTGAGGTGGCCGGCAAGACGGGTACGACCGACGGCAACAACTCCGCCTGGTTCGTGGGGTACACCCCCCAGCTGTCGACCGCGATCGACATGTACCGCTTCGACGACAACGCGAAGAACACCAAGCGCAAGTTCGAGTCGATGTTCGGCACCGGCGATCAGCCGAAGATCCACGGTTCGTCGTTCCCGTCCCGGATCTGGAACGACTACATGACCGAGGCACTCGACGGCGCCAAGGTCATCCCCTTCCCGGAGCCGGAGAAGATCGAGGACGCCGAGCCCGTCTTCGGTGGCGGCGCCCCGAGCCCGACCCCGACGCCGACGGCGACCCCGTCCCAGACGCCCTCCAGCACCCCGTCGTCGCAGACGCCTTCGTCGACGCCCAGCAGGACGCCGGGCAAGCCGGACAAGAGCTGTGGCGTATGGGACTGGGACTGCACCACCGACGGCGGCCAGGACGGTGGCGCCACCTCGGGCAACGACAGCGGTGGGACCACCGAGGGCGGTTCGAGTCCGACGCCGACGACACCCACACCGACGAACACGGATGACAGTGGAGGCAGGCCCAACGGTGGCACCGGCTGGCTGGGCGGCGGCTGACCCGCCCACCGGGCCCCGCCCGGCACGGCCGTGAGGGCCGCCGTACCCGACACGTACCCCAGGTACGTCGCCGGGTACGGCGGCCCTCACCGTTTCCCGGGGCCGTACGGCAGGATGTCCCCATGCCGAGCCTCCACAAGACGAGTCCGCCCCAGGACCGGCCGCAGGACCCGCCGGTGGTCTGTCCCACCCACCGCGACGAGGTCGCGGCGGCGGGCAGCGAACTGATCGGTGGGCCGGTCGGCCGCCGGGCGCTGCTCGGCACCGGACCCCTGACCCCCGTGCGGTTGATCGCACTGGTGGCCATCGGGATGTTTGCCCTCGGGATGGTGCAGAAGATCCCGTGTTACGACTGGGCCTGGTTCCGGGGCACCACGTCCCAGTACACCCACGCCTGCTACTCGGACATCCCTCACCTCTTCGCCGGGCGTGGTTTCGCCGACGGCATGGTGCCGTACTTCGACCGCCTGGGCGGCGACATAGAGTTCCTGGAGTACCCGGTCCTGACCGGACTGTTCATGCAGGTCGCGGCGTGGCTCACGCCCGGTGGCAGCGACCTGGTGCAGCGCGAGCAGACCTACTGGATGGTGAACGCCGCCCTGCTGATGGTCTGCGCCGTCGTCATGGCCGTCTGCGTCGCGCGAACCCACCGCCGCCGCCCCTGGGACGGGCTGCTCGTCGCCCTGGCCCCCGCCTTCGCGCTCACCGCGACCGTCAACTGGGATCTGCTGGCTGTCGCCCTGACATCCGCCGCCGTGCTGATGTGGTCACGCGGCCGGCCGCTCGCCTTCGGCCTCCTGCTCGGCCTGGCGACCGCCGCCAAGTTCTACCCGGTGCTGCTCCTCGGCCCGCTGTTGCTGCTCTGCTGGCGCGCGTGGCGGTGGCGGGAGTACGGGGCGGCCCTGCTCGGCGCCGCGGGCGCCTGGCTCGCGGTGAACCTGCCGATCATGCTGCTCGCGCCCGAGGGGTGGAAGCAGTTCTACACCTTCAGCACCGAGCGGAACGTCGACTTCGGTTCGTTCTGGCTGCTGATCAGCCAGCGCGGCGGAGAGCCGATTCCGCCGGGCATGGCGAACGTCTTCGCGATCCTGCTGATGCTGCTCGCTTGCGCGGGCCTCGCGGTCCTGACGCTGACGGCGCCCCGCCGACCCCGTTTCGTCCAGCTCGCGTTCCTGGTCGTGGCCGCGTTCGTGCTGACCAACAAGGTGTACTCGCCGCAGTACGTGCTGTGGCTCATCCCCCTGGCCGCGCTTGCCCGGCCGAAGTGGCGCGACTTCCTGATCTGGCAGGCCTGCGAGGTCGCGTACTTCCTGGGTATCTGGCTGTACCTGGCGTTCACCATGAGCGGCAACAAGCAGGGGCTTCCGACGGACGGCTACCACTTCGCCGTCGTCCTGCACCTGGTCGGCACCCTCTACCTGTGCGCGGTCATCGTGCGCGACATCCTCGCGCCCGAGCGGGACGTGGTGCGGCAGGACGGCTCGGACGACCCCTCAGGGGGTGTCCTGGACGGCGCGGAGGACGTCTTCGTACGGGGAAGGGCCGCGCACCCGGCCCGGCACGCGGCCATGGCCGTGGACGGGCCGCGGGTGGAGTGGGGAGTCCCGCGCGAGTAACGCGGAACTCCCGGCGGGGCTCAGCGCTCGACGAGGCGGTCGAACTGCGTGGTGGTGTGCCGCAGATGGGCCACCAGTTCGTCGCCGACCTTGGGCTCCTGGGCGTCGGCGGGGACGAACAGGATCGACACCTGCATGTGCGGCGGCTCGGCGAACCAGCGCTGCTTGCCGGCCCACACGAAGGGCGAGAGGTTCCGGTTGACGGTCGCCAGGCCGGCCCGGGCCACGCCCTTCGCACGCGGCATCACCCCGTGCATGGCCTTGGGCGCCTCCAGGCCCACTCCGTGCGACGTTCCGCCCGCGACGACCACCAGCCAGCCGTCGGAGGCGGCCTTCTGCTGGCGGTAACCGAAACGGTCGCCCTTGGAGACACGGGTGACGTCCAGCACGGCGCCCCGGTACTCGGTGGCCTCGTGGTCGCCCAGCCAGAGCCGGGTACCGATCCGGGCGCGGAACCGGGTCTGCGGGAACTGCTGCTGCAGCCGGGCCTGCTCCTCGGCCCGCAGATGGCTGACGAACATGGTGTGCAGCGGCAGCCGGGCGGTCCGCAGCCGGTCCATCCAGGCGATGACCTCCTCGACCGCGTCGGTGCCGTCCGTTCGGTCCAGGGGCAGGTGGAGGGCGAAGCCCTCGAGCCGTACGTCCTCGATGGCGGCGTGCAGCCGGCCGAGGTCCGCCTCGAGGATGCCGTGACGCTTCATCGAGCTCATGCACTCGATGACGACGCGCGCGCCCACGAGGGCGTGCACGCCGTCCACGGACGACACGGAACGGACCACCCGGTCGGGCAGTGGCACCGGCTCCTCGCCCCGCCGGAAGGGGGTCAGGACGAGCAGGTCGCCGCCGAACCAGTCCTTGATCTTCGCGGCCTCGTACGTGGTGCCGACGGCGAGCATGTCCGAGCCGAAGCGGGCCGCCTCGTCGGCGAGCCGCTCATGGCCGAACCCGTAGCCGTTGCCCTTGCAGACCGGGATCAGTCCGGGGAACTGGTCGATCACGGTCTTCTGGTGCGCCCGCCAGCGAGCGGTGTCGACGTAGAGGGAGAGCGCCATGGCCGGCCCGGAACCTTTCTGATGGCTGCGGTGTATCAAAGGTATGTACGAGACCTACGAGATTACGTACGAGATTACGGGCGAGACTACGCAACCGTCAGCGGCGCGACATGTAGATGTCGAGCGCCTTGTGAAGGAGCTTGTTGAGCGGGAAGTCCCACTCGCCGACGTACTCCACGGCCTCGCCGCCCGTTCCCACCTTGAACTGGATCAGGCCGAAGAGGTGGTCGGTCTCGTCGAGCGAGTCCGAGATGCCGCGCAGGTCGTAGACGGTCGCGCCCATCGCGTAGGCGTCGCGCAGCATCCGCCACTGCATCGCGTTCGAGGGCCGGACCTCACGACCGATGTTGTCCGATGCTCCGTACGAGTACCAGACATGCCCGCCCACCACGAGCATGGTGGCCGCGGACAGGTTCACCCCGTTGTGGCGCGCGAAGTAGAGCCGCATCCGGTTGGGGTCCTCGCTGTTGAGGACGGTCCACATGCGCTGGAAGTAGGAGAGCGGGCGCGGGCGGAAGTGGTCGCGGACGGCCGTGATCTCGTACAGCCGCTGCCACTCGGCGAGGTCCTCGTAACCGCCCTGGACGACCTCGACGCCGGCCTTCTCGGCCTTCTTGATGTTGCGGCGCCAGAGCTGGTTGAAGCCCTTGAGGACGTCGTCGAGGGAGCGGTTCGCGAGGGGGACCTGGAAGACGTAGCGGGGCTGGACGTCGCCGAAGCCGGCGCCGCCGTCCTCGCCCTGCTGCCAGCCCATCTTCCGCAGCCGGTCGGCCACTTCGAAGGCGCGCGGCTCGATGTGCGTGGCCTCGACGTCCTTGAGGCGCTTGACGTCCGGGTCCTGGATACCGGCCTTGATGGCGGCCGAGTCCCAGCGCCGGATGACGACCGGCGGGCCCATCTTCACGGAGAAGGCGCCCTGCTGCTTGAGATGCGCGAGCATCGGCTGCAGCCAGTCGTCGAGGTTGGGGGCGTACCAGTTGATGACCGGGCCCTCGGGCAGATAGGCGAGGTACCGCTTGATCTTCGGCAGCTGGCGGTAGAGCACGAGGCCCGCGCCGACGAGTTCGCCGGACTTGTCGAACCAACCCAGGTTCTCCGAGCGCCACTCGGTCTTCACATCAGCCCACGCCGGGACCTGGCAGTGGCTCGCCGCGGGCTGACTCTGGATGAATGCCAGATGCTGCTCACGGCTGATGGTCCTCAGGGTCAGGCTCATGCGGGGCGCTCCTCGGCAGGTGTGTCCCCATCGGTACAGGGGCTCCGGCTCTCGCGCCGAAGCCTACTGCGACCGGGGAGCGCCCCGATTGGGCATGGGGCCCTCGGCGAGTGGCTAGCCGATCAAGCCTCCGAAGAGACCGCCATGGGCCATGCCGAGGAAGAAGCCCACCGCCGCGGCGCCGAGACCGACGACCAGTGCGAAGCGTTCCCTGGTGGTGACGGAGATGAACTGTCCGTAGGCGCCCGCGATGATCCCGATCAGCCCTGCCCAGGAGCTGAGCAGGTGCAGGTTGTGGAACATCGCGGTGACGAAGGCGAGGACGCCCAGGACGAGTGTCAGCCCGACCAGGGTGTCCTGGAGCGGGTGGGGCTTGCCGTCGGTGGCGAGAAGGGAATGTCCGGGGTCGGGTCGCATTGCCTGTGCCATGGAGCACCTCCTGGCGTGCCTGCCGGAAGGCGGCGCATCCTAGCGCCGCCCACATCCGTTGTGTACAGATTGCGTCCCCCCACCACCGGATTTCAACCGGAAGCCGGTGTGCGGGTAGTCTGTACGGTCTGCACCGGTGTCTGCCCAGGTCCGTCCAGGATCCCGACTCCCTCCTCGCTCGCCGAGGGGGATTGTCAGTGGTGGCCGATACCGTTGCTTACGCATCACGACCCTCCTGCCACGGAACGACCGTGGCCGCTGAGTCCAAAGGAGGTGGGTTCCACATGCGTCACTACGAGGTGATGGTCATCCTCGACCCCGATCTCGAGGAGCGCGCTGTCTCCCCGTTGATCGAGAACTTCCTTTCTGTCGTCCGTGAGGGCAACGGAAAGGTCGAGAAGGTCGACACCTGGGGCCGTCGTCGTCTCGCCTACGAGATCAAGAAGAAGCCCGAGGGCATCTACTCGGTCATCGACCTGCAGGCCGAGCCTGCGGTCGTCAAGGAGCTCGACCGCCAGATGAACCTGAACGAGTCGGTCCTCCGGACCAAGGTCCTCCGTCCCGAGACCCACTGAGCATCTAGCTCAGAGGTCATCGGGTTCGAGTAGCAGTAAGCAGCCAGAAGCAATCCCGCCGAGAGGTTCACCCAATGGCAGGCGAGACCGTCATCACGGTCGTCGGCAATCTTGTCGACGACCCCGAGCTGCGCTTCACCCCGTCCGGTGCGGCGGTCGCGAAGTTCCGTATCGCGTCCACCCCCCGCACCTTCGACCGTCAGACCAATGAGTGGAAGGACGGCGAGAGCCTGTTCCTGACCTGCTCGGTCTGGCGTCAGGCGGCGGAGAACGTCGCCGAGTCGCTTCAGCGAGGCATGCGCGTCGTCGTGCAGGGCCGTCTGAAGCAGCGGTCCTACGAGGACCGCGAGGGCGTCAAGCGCACGGTCTACGAGCTGGACGTCGACGAAGTCGGCCCCAGCCTCAAGAACGCCACGGCCAAGGTCACCAAGACCACCGGTCGCGGTGGCCAGGGTGGCTTCGGCGGCGGTGGCGGCCAGCAGGGCGGCGGCAACTGGGGCGGAAGCTCCGGTGGCGCTCCGCAGGGTGGCGGCGGTGCTCCCGCCGACGACCCGTGGGCGACCAGCGCGCCGGCCGGTGGCAGCCAGCCGCAGGGCGGCGGAGGCGGCTGGGGTGGAAACTCCAGCGGCGGCGGCTACTCGGACGAGCCCCCCTTCTAGGGGCACTCCCCTCGAAGAGGGCTCGTACCCCCACTTCTTGATCACACAGGAGAAACACCATGGCGAAGCCGCCTGTGCGCAAGCCTAAGAAGAAGGTCTGCGCGTTCTGCAAGGACAAGACCGCGTACGTGGACTACAAGGACACGAACATGCTGCGGAAGTTCATTTCCGACCGTGGCAAGATCCGTGCCCGCCGCGTGACCGGCAACTGCACGCAGCACCAGCGTGACGTCGCCACGGCCGTCAAGAACAGCCGTGAGATGGCGCTGCTGCCCTACACGTCCACCGCGCGATAAGGGAAGGGTGACCGAAAAATGAAGATCATCCTGACCCACGAGGTCTCTGGCCTCGGTGCCGCCGGCGATGTCGTCGACGTCAAGGACGGATACGCTCGCAACTACCTGGTCCCGCGTGGTTTCGCGATCCGCTGGACCAAGGGTGGCGAGAAGGACGTGGCGCAGATCCGCCGCGCCCGCAAGATCCACGAGATCGCGACCATCGAGCAGGCCAACGAGATCAAGGCCCGGCTCGAGGGCGTGAAGGTGCGTCTGGCCGTTCGCTCCGGCGACGCCGGCCGCCTCTTCGGCTCCGTGACCCCGGCCGACATCGCCACGGCGATCAAGTCCGCGGGTGGCCCCGACGTCGACAAGCGTCGCGTCGAGCTCGGTTCGCCGATCAAGACCCTGGGCTCGCACCAGGTGTCCGTGCGTCTGCACCCCGAGGTTGCCGCGAAGCTCGGCGTCGAGGTCGTCGCCGCGTAACGCTGCTCTCAGCAGTATGGAAGGGCCGCACCCCTCGGGGTGCGGCCCTTCCGCCGTTTCACGTGAAACACGTCAACGCGTGGCTCCTGTGACGATCCACCGACCGGAGCGCGACCGCAGCCAGAGCGTCAGCATCCGTACGGCCATCATGAGCGTCATCGCCCACCACAGGGCCATCAGTCCGCCGCCGAGGGCCGGCACCAGGAGTGCGACCGGGGCGAAGACGGCCAGGGTGAGGAGCATCGCCCAGGCCAGGTAGGGGCCGTCACCCGCGCCCATGAGGACGCCGTCGAGGACGAAGACCACGCCGGAGATCGGCTGGGACACCGCAACGACCAGCAGGGCCGGGAGCAGGGTGTCCTGGACCGTCGTGTCGCTCGTGAACAGGGGGATGAAGAGCGGGCGGGCAACCACGATCAGTGCGCCCAGCACGATGCCCGAGACCATGCCCCACTGGACCATCCGCCGACAGACCTGCCGTGCGCCTTCGGCGTCGTCGGCTCCGAGGTAGCGGCCGATGATGGCCTGTCCCGCGATCGCGATCGCGTCCAGGGCGAAGGCCATCAGGGTCCACAGGGACAGGATGATCTGGTGGGCGGCGACCTCGGCGTCGCCGAGCCGGGCCGCGACGGCCGTGGCGATCATCAGAACCGCTCGCAGGGAGAGCGTACGGACGAGGAGTGGGACGCCCGCCTGGGCACTGGCGCGTATGCCGGCCGCGTCCGGACGCAGGGAGGCGCCGTGGCGCCTGGCTCCCCGGACGACGACGACGAGATAGGCGGCGGCCATGCCGCACTGGGCGATCACGGTGCCCCAGGCGGAGCCGGCGATGCCCATGCCGGCGCCGTACACCAGGCCGACGTTGAGGAGGGCGTTGGCCGCGAAGCCGCCGATGGCGACGTACAGCGGTGTCCGGGTGTCCTGAAGGCCGCGCAGGACGCCCGTGGCGGCCAGGACGACGAGCATGGCGGGGATACCGAGGCTGGAGATGCGGAGATACGTGATGGCGTACGGGGCGGCGGTGTCGGAGGCGCCGAACACGTCGACCAGCCAGGGGGCGGTGGGCAGCGTCAGGGCGACGACGGCTCCGCCCAGGAAGAGCGCGAGCCAGATGCCGTCCATGCCCTGGCGGATGGCGGACTGGAGGTCACCGGCTCCGACGCGGCGGGCGACGGCGGCGGTGGTGGCATAGGCGAGGAAGACGAAGACGCTCACGGCGGTGGTGAGCAGGGCTGCCGCGATGGCCAGCCCGGCGAGCTGAGGGGTGCCGAGGTGGCCGACAATGGCGCTGTCGACCATGAGGAAGAGCGGCTCGGCGACGAGCGCGCCGAAGGCCGGGAGGGCGAGCGAGATGATCTCTCGGTCGTGCTGCCGACGGGCGGCCTTGGGGGTCGGGGGAGCCTCGGTCATGAACGCCAATCTAATCTTCCACAGGTAAGACATGCAATGGGGGATGGGCCCTTACATTCTCCAGGTGTGGGGCTTCGGGTGTGCGCCGTTTGTTCTGATCTTGGCCCGGAGTCAGAAGTTTTTCTCCCCCACAGCCGGTGGATGGAAAAAGGCCAGGTCAGGGGCGCGTGCCGGGGTGGGGTATGAGTTTGTCCACATGGCTGTCCCCCGGTCCGTGCACAGGTTCTGTGGAGTTCTCCACAGCATCTGGTCCTTCACCCACAGGCCCTGTGGATAACCAGATTGGCTGACGGTGCCCGCGGGCCTACCGTGGTCCGGCGCCCCACGCGCCAGAAGCGGAGTCAAAGCCTCTTGTTTGTCCGAGCCGTGGCGTAAGAAAGAGTGGCACGGGCTAGGTCCGCGGAGCGGACGGGAGGAGGTGGCTTGATGAGCATTCCAGAGCCGTTGGACGACCCCTGGGCCGACAGCGGACCGAGTGACCGGCTGCCCGTCGCTCGACCCCGCGCCGAGGGCCGTGGGCGCGGTCGGGGCCGTGAGGACCAGCACGACCGCGGCAGCGACAGCGGCCCGTGGGACGGCGGTCTCTCCGGCTTCGAGCGGGTGCCCCCGCAGGACCTCGACGCCGAGCAGTCCGTTCTCGGCGGCATGTTGCTCTCCAAGGACGCCATCGCGGACGTCGTGGAGATCATCAAGGGCCACGACTTCTACAAGCCCGCCCACGAGACGGTCTACGCGGCGATCCTCGACCTGTACGCCAAGGGCGAGCCCGCCGACCCGATCACCGTCGGCGCCGAACTCACCAAGCGCGGCGAGATCACCCGCGTCGGCGGGGCCTCCTATCTGCACACCCTCGTCCAGTCGGTCCCGACGGCGGCCAACGCCGCGTACTACGCGGAGATCGTCCACGAGCGCGCCGTGCTCCGCCGGCTCGTGGAGGCCGGCACCAAGATCACGCAGATGGGATACGCGGCCGACGGAGACGTCGACGAGATCGTGAACTCGGCACAGGCCGAGATCTACGCGGTCACCGAGCAGCGGACCACCGAGGACTATCTGCCGCTCGGCGACATCATGGAGGGCGCTCTCGACGAGATCGAGGCGATCGGCTCGCGCAGCGGCGAGATGACGGGTGTGCCGACCGGCTTCACCGACCTCGATCAGCTCACCAACGGACTGCACCCCGGCCAGATGATCATCATCGCGGCCCGTCCCGCCATGGGTAAGTCGACTCTCGCCCTGGACTTCGCCCGGGCCTGCTCCATCAAGCACAACCTGCCGAGCGTCATCTTCTCCCTCGAAATGGGCCGCAACGAGATCGCGATGCGCCTTCTCTCGGCGGAGGCCCGGGTCGCGCTGCACCACATGCGCTCCGGAACCATGACGGACGAGGACTGGACCCGACTGGCGCGTCGGATGCCGGACGTCTCCCAGGCCCCGCTCTACATCGACGACTCCCCGAACTTGTCGATGATGGAGATCCGTGCCAAGTGCCGCCGGCTCAAGCAGCGTGCCGGCCTCAAGCTCGTGGTCATCGACTACCTCCAGCTGATGCAGTCGGGCGGCTCCAAGCGGGCCGAGAGCCGACAGCAGGAGGTCTCCGACATGTCGCGAAACCTGAAGCTCCTGGCCAAGGAGCTGGAGCTGCCGGTGATCGCGCTCTCGCAGCTGAACCGTGGTCCCGAACAGCGCACCGACAAGAAGCCGATGGTCTCCGACCTGCGTGAATCCGGCTCGATCGAGCAGGACGCGGACATGGTGATCCTGCTGCACCGCGAGGACGCCTACGAGAAGGAGTCACCGCGCGCGGGCGAGGCGGACATCATCGTGGGCAAGCACCGAAACGGTCCGACGGCGACGATCACCGTGGCCTTCCAGGGTCACTACTCCCGCTTCGTGGACATGGCGCAGACCTGACCGGCGTGGCTCACTGCGTCACGGGCAGGCACTCGGCGAGCAGGCCGACGATGTCGCGCCAGGCTCGCTGCGCGTGCTGCGGGTGGTAGCCGATGCCGGGGAGCACGGTGTGGTCGACCGGCGGGTGGTGGAAGGCGTGCACGGCTCCGCCGTAGACCACGAGGCGCCAGTCGACGCCCGCGGCCTGCATCTCGGCGGCGAAGGCGTCCCGTTGCTCAGCGGGCATGATCGGGTCCTCCGATCCGACCCCGGCCCACACGGGGCAACGGATGCGCGCCGCCTCGCCCGGTCGGCCCGTGGTCGGTGCGTTGACCGTCCCGATCGCGCGCAGGTCGACGCCGTCGCGCCCGAGTTCCAGTGCGATCGCGCCCCCGGTGCCGTAGCCGATGGCGGCGATCCGGTCGGGGTCGGTCCGCGGTTCGGTGCGCAGCACATCGAGTGCCGCGTGTCCGATGCTCCGCATCCGGTCGGGGTCGGCGAGCAGTGGCATGCAACGGGCCAGCATCTCCTCGGGGTCGCCCAAGTAGCGCCCACCATGAAGGTCGAAGGCCAGCGCCACGTACCCCAGTTCGGCCAGGGCGTCGGCCCGGCGGCGCTCGACGTCGCTGAGCCCCACGCCCTCGGGGCCGATCAGGACCGCGGGCCGTCGGTCGACGCCTTCGGGGAGCGCGAGGTGCCCGATCATCGTGAGGCCGTCGGCCGGGTAGGCGACCGTGCGCGTGGTAACCGTCGTCATGAGACCGGACTGTAGTGATGGTCGAGCCCGGGTCGGGCCGGTCTTCACCGTCGGCAGAACCCGAGGACTTCCGTGCCAGGTGCCGGGGACGTCCGCCCCGCGCGAAATGTGGTCGACTCCGGCGGGGGAACGGCGTTGGATCGGTGTATGACCTCACCCTCATCCTTCGATGTGCTGCTTCCCAGTACCGAGCGTGCTCTGTCGCACCGCGTAGCCGTCGCTCAGTCCGAGGGGAGGTCGCCCTCCTTCGTCGGTGCGGTGGCCCGTGATGGGGCGATGGTGTGGAGCGGGTCGCGCAGCTGCGTGGACGGCCACGCCCCGGACGCCGACACGCAGTACCGGATCGGTTCCCTCACCAAGGTGTTCACCGCCGTTCTGGTGATGCGGCTCCGGGACGAGGGGCTCCTGGATCTGAACGACCCCTTGGAGAAGCACCTTTCCGGTACGGGCGTCGGCGAGGTGACCATCGCTCAACTCCTCGGGCACACCGCAGGCCTCGCGGCCGAGACGCCGGGGCCGTGGTGGGAGCGGACACCGGGGACCACCCGGCCGGAGCTGGTCGACGTCCTGGGCGAGGAGCCCCTCCTCCAGACCGCGGGGCGCCGGTATCACTACTCCAACCCCGGCTACACCCTGCTCGGTTCGCTGGTCGAGAAGGTCCGCGGAATGTCCTGGGAGGAGGCGCTGCGCGGCGAAGTCCTGGAGCCGCTGGGGCTGACGCGTACGACCGTGCAGCCGGTGGCTCCCTACGCCGGTGGCTGGGCCGTGCACCCCTGGGCGGATGTGATGCTCCCCGAACCGACCGAGCATCTGGGCCTGATGGCGCCGGCCGGACAGCTCTGGTCCACGGCCGAGGATCTCTGCCGCTTCGCCGGATTCCTCGCGCGGGGCGACGACCGCGTGTTGAGCGCGGCTTCCGTCGAGGAGATGCGGACGCCGGCGGCGCCGCCGGGAGCGGGCGAATGGGAGGGCGGCTACGGCCTCGGTGTCCAACTGCTGCGCAAGGACGGCCGGACGCTGATCGGCCACACCGGCTCGCTGCCCGGCTTTGTGGCGTGCCTCTGGGTGAGTGTGGAGGACGGGGTGGCGGCGGTCGCGCTCGCCAACGCCACCTCGGGGCCGCTGACGCCGGCGGTGGCCGCGGATCTGGTACGGATCGTGGCGGATGCCGAGCCCAGGTTCCCCGAGCCGTGGCGACCGTTGCCGGAGGCCGACGTCGATCAGGAGCTGCTGGAGTTGACCGGGCCCTGGTACTGGGGAACGTACGCGTTCGGGCTGCGCCTGGGGTCCGACCGGAGCGTGGTCCTCGAGCCCTTGCGCGGCGCCGGACGGCGGGCGACCTTCCGGGCGCTGACCGACGGTGGGTGGATCGGCCTGACCGGCTACTACGCGGGGGAGACGCTGCGCGTGGTGCGGCGGCCGGACGGCTCGGTGAGCCATCTGGATCTCGCTTCCTTCGTCTTCACCCGAGAGCCGTACGAGCGGGGCGATGCGGTCCCCGGCGGGGTCGACGAAGCGGGCTGGCGCGGCCTCTGATCCGGTTGTTTCACGTGAAACGGGACGACACGACGACAGGCGACAGGCCGTCGAAGGCGAAGTGCCTCGGCGGCCTGTGTGCCGAAGGTTTCAGAGCGCCAGCTTGAAGCCCAGGTGCGAGGCCTCGAACCCCAGCCGCTCGTAGAAGCGGTGGGCGTCCGTACGGGTGGCGTCGGAGGTCAGCTGCACCAACTGGCAGTCCTGTCGCCGGGACTCCTCGACGGCCCACTCGATGAGCTGGGTGCCGAGGCCACTGCCCCGCTCCTCCGCGTGGATGCGGACGCCTTCGATGATCGACCGGGTGGACCCGCGCCGGGAGAGCCCGGGGATGACCGTGAGCTGCAGGGTGCCGACGACCTTGCTCCCGCGCGCGGCGACGACGAGATGCTGGTTCGGGTCCTGTGCCAGTCGTTCGAAGGCCGCGGTGTACGGCGTGAGGTCGTCCGGGGACTCGCGCTGCGCGCCCAGGGGGTCGTCGGCGAGCATCGCGACGATGTCCGGGAGATCCTCAGCGGTGGCGGGCCGTATCTCAAGATCGCTCATGGGGCGCAGACTACGCCCGGGAGCTGTTCGGGCTAGGCCGGAACCCGCAGTCCCTCGACGACGCGGACCAGGGGAGCCAGCTCAGGATTCTTCGCCGCCTCGTCGAGCGCCTCGCGCAGTGCCCCGTCATTGGTGGGCCGTGCCTCTTCGAGCAGCTTCATGCCGGCTTCGGTGACGTCGGTGTAGATGCCGCGCCGGTCGGTGGTGCAGAGGTAGCGCGTGAGGAGGCCGCGATCCTCCAGACGGGTCACCAGTCGCGTGGTGGCGCTCTGGCTGAGCACGACGGCGTCCGCGACCTGCTTCATCTGGAGGTGCCCGCCGGGACCGCTGTGCTGGCGGCTGAGCACATCGAGCAGCGAGTACTCGCGCATGCTCAGACCGTGCTTGGCCTCCAGTGCGCGCTCGATGTGGGATTCGATCCTGCCGTGCAGCAATGAGAGCGCGCACCAGCCCTGGGAGAGCGCGGTGAGTGCGGGGTCGGTCGCGGTCATGGTCTCTCCTCGGTCCGGAGCGGCTCCTCCCAGAGTAGACGATGACTGCAATAGCCCGCGTCTGCAATCACTTCGCTCTCATCCCGCCGCGACCGTGAGGGGGGCGAACCTCCGGTTCCAGTCACCCGGCAGAGCGGTGAGTGAGCGCACCATGACGGCGTTGAAGGCGATCGGGGCGAGACCGTTCGTCTTGAGCCAGCGCAGCAACGACTCGTGGCGCACATCGATGTCCGTGCGCAGGGGGCGGTCCGTGGCGGTGGCCAGGGAGGCGACGAGGGCCTGCGCTGTCCCCGTGTCCCGGGCGATCAGGGGGCCGATGACATGGGTCTCCATGTTCGGCCAGGCCGCCGCGAAGCCGGTGATCTCTCCGTCCACCTCAGAGACGCGGAGCTGGTCCGCGAAGGCGGGCAGGCGGGTGATCATATGGGTCCGGTCCAGGCCGAAGATCTCCGCGTCCAGACGCAGGACCGCCTGGAGGTCCTCCGCGGTGGCGGGGCGGGTGGGGATGTCCGGAGCCGGGTCCGTAGCCGTGAAGCGACCGGCGACCATCTCCGCGCGGCCCGTCTGGATGAAGCCGAGCTGCTCGTAGAGAGGTTGTCCGTTCGGGGTCGCATGGAGCGTCATCGGGGTGTCCCCGGCTTTGTCCAGCACATGGAGCATCAGCCGGCGCCCCACGCCCCGGCGTGCGTACCGCTCGGCGACCAGCACCATGCCGATCGCCGCCAGCCCCGGCCCGTACGACGTGACCACACAGGCCGCGATCAGTCCCTTGCCGGCCGGATCGTCGATGCCGTAGCCAGTCCCGGCGGTGAGCAGCAGGCTCCACTTGTGTTCCTCGCGGAGCCAGCCCCGGTCCTCGGAGAGATCGGCGCAGGCGGTGAGGTCGTCCGCCGTGAGACATCTGATGGGAAGCTGGTCGAGCGGAGCGAGCGAGGTCGGCATGGAGCTCAGGCTGTCCGACGTACTGATCGTCCGTCCACCGCTTTACGGGAACCGGCCCGTGCCCGCAGGCGGCGGCCCCTTCGCGTGAGCCCCCAGGGCTTCAGTACCGAGACTGCCGTCATGAAGAGGTAGGCCGTCGTCGACACCGTCGGCGCCGCCACCAGACTGAAGTCCGGCACCCCGACCGCCGCCGCGTGCTCGATCTCCGGGCGCAGAGCGATGACGGTCGCGGCCGCGGTGGCCAGGGTGAGCCAGAACTTGATCCAGACCCAGCGATGGTGGGCGAGACCCCAGGGCGTCCCCAGCGACAGCACCAGGCCGCTCACCAGGGTGGCTGCGGCGACCGGGGCCAGGAGCCAGTCGGCGAACACCTTCATCGCGCGATAGGAGGCTTCCGTGAGGGAGGGATCGCCCGTCGTCCAGGCCGCGATGCCGAGCGCCAGCAGTCCCACGCTGAGCCCGAGCCACGCCACGGAGACGGCGACATGGACCACGAGGAGAGCCCGCCGAGCGGGTCGCTTGAGATGTTTCACGTGAAACACCGTGCCGCTCGGTGCTCCCATCCCGCGTCTGACCGGGGGAGTAGCCACACGTACTAGCCTCGGCGTACATGACGACCTTCCAGGGCAGAGGCAGACTCCATCTCTTCGATCTCGACGGCACTCTGATCCGAGGGTCGGCCGCGGCCGTGGAGATCTCCCGGCAGCTGGGTCTCAGCGAGGAGATCGCAGCCCTGGAGCGGGGATTTCTGCTGGAGGGGCTGACACCCGACGAGTTCGCCGTCCAAGCCCGCGAGCTCTGGTCCGCCCTGACCGCCGAGCAGGTCACGGCCGCCTTCGAGGGGGCGCCCTGGCTGGCCGGCATCCGTGAGGTCTGGGCGGACATCCGGGCCCAGGGAGGTCGCTGTGCGGTCATTTCGCTCTCGCCGGACTTCTTTGTCGAGCGGCTCCTCGACTGGGGGGCCGATGCGGCGCATGGTTCCCGATGGCCGTCGGTTCCCTTCACGGCGCCCATCCATCGCCCGGGGATCCTCGATGCCGCGGCGAAGGTGAGCATCGCGCGACGCCTCTGCGCGAAGTACGGGATGGGGTTCGAGGACTGTGTCGCCTACGGCGACTCGATGTCCGATGCCGAGCTCTTCGCCGCGGTCCCCTTGGCGGTGGCGGTGAACGCGGACCGTCATCTGGCCGGGCTCTCCCGCCATGCCTACGTGGGAGGCGATCTACGAGAGGCGTACGAGCTGGTTCAAAAGGGCGCAGCCTAGTCGTACGCCGGGGGCTAATGCCCGAGAATTCCACTTTCTGTCCGAACCGATGGCCGAACCTGCCACGCTGCGGCGACAAGAGCCGCTTGCGCGAGGCGAGGCACATGATGGACGCTCCGACCCCCCTGTCGGCCGCTGAGGGCGACGCACCACCCCGGATACCCTCGGAATCCCCTCCCGACGCGGTCCTCGTCCGCCGCACCCTGGCGGAGATCGCCCCCGTGGCCGACAAGGTCACCTCGTACTTCTACGCGCTGCTCTTCGTCCGCCACCCGGAGCTGCGCTCGATGTTCCCCGTGGCCATGGATACCCAGCGGGACCGGCTTCTCGCGTCGCTGCTGACGGCGGCCGAGCACATGGACAACGTCCCGGTGCTCACCGAGTACCTCCAGAACCTGGGCCGCGGGCACCGCAAGTACGGCACACAGTCGGCTCACTACCCGGCCGTCGGCGAGGCCCTGATCGGGGCGCTGATCCGGTACGCCACGGTGACGTGGGACGAGGAGACGGAAGCCGCCTGGGTGAGGACGTACACCACGATCTCGCAGATCATGATCGACGCGGCGGCCGAGACCGAGCGGCACACGCCCGCCTGGTGGCAGGCCGAGGTCGTCTCGCACGATCTACGGACCCCGGACATCGCGGTGATCACACTCCGCCCCGACCAGCACTACCCCTTCCTCGCCGGCCAGTACACGACGCTGGAGGCACCCTGGTGGCCGCGCGTATGGCGGCACTACTCCTTCGCCTCCGCGCCCGCCCCGACGGACTGCTCTCCCTGCACGTCAAGGCGGTTCCGGCCGGCTGGGTCTCCAACGCCCTGGTCCACCACGCGCGCCCCGGTGACGTCCTGCGCCTCGGGCCGCCGGCCGGGTCGATGACGGTAGACCACACCACGGACAACGGACTGCTCTGCCTGGGCGGCGGCACCGGGATAGCCCCCATCAAGGCGCTGGTGGAGGATGTGGCCGAACACGGGGCCCGGCGCCCCGTGGAGGTGTTCTACGGGGCGCGCAGCGGCCATGACCTTTACGACATCGACACGATGATGCGGCTCCAGCAGACCTTCCCCTGGCTGTCGGTGCGGCCGGTCACCGAGGACAGGGCGCAGTTGCTGGACGCCGTGCGTCAGTACGGCCCCTGGAACGAGTACGAGGCCTATCTGTCGGGGCCGCCCGGCATGATCCGCCGCGGGGTCGACACTCTGCGGGGCATCGGGATCCCCGCCGAGCGGATCCGCCACGATTCGCTGGAGGACCTGGTAACGGTGGGCGGCGGGTAGTCAGCCCAGGTCGGGCGCGTGCATGGCGCGGACGCCTTCGATGTTGCCGTCCAGGTAGTGACGCAGGGACAGCGGTACGAGATGGACCGCGGCGATACCGATCCGGGTGAACGGCACCCGGACGATCTCGTACTCGCCGACGGGTTCCTCGACCTCGGGTCCGTGGCGCAACGAGGGGTCCATCGACTCGAGCCGGCAGACGAAGAAATGCTGGACCTTCACCCCCGAGACGCCGCCGTCGACGATGTGCTCCACGGTGTCCACGAAGCAGGGGACCACATCGGTGATCTTGGCGCCCAGTTCCTCGTGCACCTCGCGGTGGAGGGCCTGGACGACGGTGGGGTCCGAGGCCTCTACCCCGCCGCCGGGTGTCACCCAGTAGGGATCCATCCCCGGCTTGGTGCGCTTGATGAGGATGAGGTCGTTTCCGTCGAGCAGGATGGCGCGTGCGGTGCGCTTGACCACAGGGCGTTCGGTCATGGGAAGAAAATGGCCCGCCAGGGGTGTCCTGAAACTCACCAGTCCCCAGAGGCGCGCAGGAGCCACTCGTGGGCCCGCGCGATGTGGGGCAGTGGAAGGGTGCCGGCCCGGACGACGAGGAAGTACGTCCGCAGCGGGGGAACCGGCGGATCGAGCAGCGCCACGAGACGTCCCTGCGCCAGGGCGTCCTCGCACAGATAGCGCGGCAGGACGGCGAGGCCGGCCTCGGAGGCCGCCGATTCCAGGACGGCCCGCAGATCGGGCGCTATGACCGTGGCGGCCGCGGCCGGCTTGGTCTCGAAGACGGCCGCCCAGTAGCGGGAGACGAACGGCAGCGACTCGTGGACCTCCACCACCGGCAGCTGCTCCAGGACGACGGCACCCTTGCGCAGCAGCACCTCCGGTGCGAGCCGGGCGGCCCACCGCGGGGCGGCGACCAGGACGTGCTCCTCGTCGCAGAGCGGGGTGGAGGTGAGCAGGCCGCCGCGCGGGCGGGCGGTGGCGATGGCCAGGTCGTGATGGCCCGCAGCGAGGCCGTCGAGGATCTCCTCGGTGTTCCCGGAGAAGGAGGCCCGTACGGCCAGTCCCTGGGAGACGAGGGGCGTGAGGGCGGGCAGTGCGCGTACCGAGGTGAACTCGGGAGGCCCGGCGAGATGGAGCGTACGGATGCCGCTCTCCTCGCCCGGGCCTGTCTCGGCGATCTCGACGAGCGCGTCCAGATGCGGGGCGGCGCGGTGGGCCAGCTCGTCGCCGATGGTGGTGGGAGTGACGCCACGGGCCTGTCTGAGGAAGAGCGGGCGGCCCAGCTGTCGTTCCAGGGTGCGGATCTGGCTGGTGACCGCGGGCTGGGACAGTCCGAGAAGCGCCGCGGCGCGCGTGAAGGAGCCGGCCCGGTGCACCGTGACGAATGTGCGCAGCAGGGCGAGATCCATGTCCGCCCCCTCCCGGCCGTGCGGCCGTTCGACTCAGGCGGTCGGCTGACGGCGCCTCAGGACCGTCCAACTATAAATAAGTCGATAGGCCTCTGTCGCTACCGTGATTGGACACTGACGCAGAGTCAACTAGCCTTGGTCAGGCGGTTCTCCGCGCGTGGAACCGGGGCGTTCCGAGCCATGAGGGGGGAGGCTCGGAGCGCCCCGTTCCGTGTGCCGTCCTGCGGTGGCCGTACGTCAGCAGGTCAGCCGGCGGTCTTCTCGGCCTCGTCGAGGGCGCGCAGCACGTCCGCGATCAGGTCCTCCGGGTCCTCCGCGCCGACGGAGAAGCGGATGAAACCCTCCGGGACGGAGTCGCCTCCCCACCGTCCGCGCCGCTCGGCCGTGGAGCGCACACCGCCGAAGCTGGTGGCGTCGTCCACGAGGCGCAGTCCGTCGAGGAACCGCTCCGCCCACGCCCGGTCGGGAAGGACGAAGGACACCACGGGCCCGAAGCGCCGCATCTGCCGCGACGCCACCGCGTGCGAGGGGTCGTCGGGCAGTCCCGGATAGCGCAGCCCCGCCACCTCGGCGCGCGCGTCCAGGGCCTTCGCGAGGGCGAGGGCCGAGGCGCACTGCCGGTCGATGCGGAGGTGGAGCGTGGCGAGGGAGCGATGCGCGAGCCAGGCCTCCATCGGGCCGGGGATCGCGCCGACGATCTTCCGCCAGCGCCGTACCTCCGCCGCCCGTCGCGGATCGCGGCAACTGACGTGACCGAGCAGGATGTCGCCGTGCCCGGTCATGCCTTTCGTGTCGCTCGCGACGGAGAAGTCCGCGCCGAGCTCCAGGGGGCGCTGGCCGAGCGGGGTGGCCAGGGTGTTGTCGACCGCGACGAGCGCTCCGCTCTCGTGCGCCGCGCGCACCAGGCGACGGATGTCGCAGACGTCGAGCCCGGGGTTGGAGGGCGTCTCGATCCACAGCAGCCGGGCTCCGTCCAGTACGGACAGCTGGGCGTCGCCGCCCGTCGGCGCGGTACGGACCTCGATGCCGTACGCCCTGAGCTGCTCGTGGAGCAGCGGCAGCGCCTGGTAACCGTCGTCCGGCATGACGACCGTGTCGCCCGCCGTGAGCTGGGAGAAGAGGACGGCGGAGATGGCCGCCATGCCCGAGGCGAAGACGAGCGTCTCGACGCCCGGCTCCCCCGGTGCCTCCAGCTCGCCGATGGCGCGTTCCAGATGGGTCCAGGTGGGGTTCTCGTCCCGCCCGTACGTGTAGGGGCCGGTGGGGTCGCCCGGGAGGTGGAAGTGGGCGGCGAACACCGGCCCCGGCAGGGTCGGCTCGTACTTCACCGGCTCGGGAAGCCCGGCGCGCACCGCCCGCGTCCCCTCACCGAGTCCGTCGCCCACTGCGTCCGTGCTCATGCCGCTCGTTCCTCCACCCTCTCGCGCACCGCGGCGAGCAGTCCCTCGCTCGCGGCCTCCACCATCTCCAGGCACTCCTCGAACCCTTCCGTCCCGCCGTAGTACGGGTCGGGCACATCCGGACCGTCGGCCGCCGGGTCGTACGAGCGCAGCAGCCGTATCTTCGCCGCGTCGTCCGGGGTCGGGGCGAGCCGCCGGAGCTCCCGCAGATGCCCCTCGTCGAGGGCGATCACCAGATCGAGCGCCGGGAACCACGAGGCACGGAACCGGCGGGCCGTGTGGGCGGAGGCGTAACCGTGGTCCTCCAGGACGGCGACTGTGCGCCGATCGGCGCCCTCGCCCTCGTACCAGCCGCCGGTGCCCCCGCTGTCCACCTCCACCGCGCCCGCCAGGCCGGCCTCCTCCACGCGCGCGCGGAAGACGGACTCGGCCATCGGCGAGCGGCAGATGTTGCCGGTGCAGACGAAACAGATGCGGTACGTCATCGTCCGCACTCAGTCCCCGTCGGGGAGAACGACGTTGAGCGCCCAGGAGACGACGGAGATGATCAGGCCACCGAGCACGGCGGTCCAGAAGCCTTCGACGTGGAAGCTGAGGTCGAGCTGGTCGG
Source organism: Streptomyces sp. NPDC003035 (assembly GCF_042888285.1). NCBI lineage: Bacteria > Bacillati > Actinomycetota > Actinomycetes > Kitasatosporales > Streptomycetaceae > Streptomyces > Streptomyces sp. NPDC003035. The sequence goes on from NZ_JBIAPJ010000004.1 coordinate 497,754, forward strand.
CCAGCCAGGAGGTGAGCAGCAGCATCAGGGCGTTGATCACCAGGGTGATCAGGCCGAGGGTGAGGATGAACAGCGGAAGCGAGATCAGTTTGACGACCGGCTTCACCAAGAAGTTCACCAGCCCGAAAACCAGGGCGACGAGGATGAGCGTCCAGGCCTTCTTGCCCGTGCTGTCACCGGTCAAGGTGATGTCCTGGAGCAGCCAGATGGCCACTCCCAGGGCGCCCGCGTTCGCGAGCGTCTTGACTACGAAATTCTTCATGTGTCTGATCGTGGCAGACATGATCGGGCCAAGGGCAGGGGCGGACGCACGATGAAGGCATTCCGACTGGACGAGTTGGAGGCGGAGCGCGCCGCCAACGACGGCGCGTACCTCCAGTTCCTGCGGGAGCGGAACATGTCGGTGGGTCTGTACGCGCTCGACGCGGGCTCCCTCGACCCGCAGCAGCCGCATGGTCAGGACGAGGTGTACTTCGTCGTGAGCGGCCGTGCCGCGATCACGGTCGGGATGGAGACGACACAGGTCGCGCGCGGCAGCGTGGTCTATGTGCCGGCCGGGGTGGCCCACAAGTTCCACCACATCACCGAGGATCTCCGGGTCATGGTGGTCTTCTCCCCGCCGGAGTCCTGACCTCCCCTAGGGGTCGGATCAGGGGACAGCAAGGGACGCGAGGCCCCCGCGGGCCCCGGTACCGCCCCTAGCATCGGGAGTGTTCGGCGCAGAGTGCGCGGAGCGGAGTCTGCGGGAGATGAGGTAAGCGCGATGGCGGTACGAGAGATTCTCGCGGGGATGCCCTGGTGGGTGAAGTGGGTGGCGATACCGGTCATCGCCCTGCTCGTCTTCGGTGGCCTGATCACCAGCATCGCGATGGTCGTGATCGGCCTGCTCTTCAAGGCGCTGGTCTTCGTCGCCCTCGTCGGCGGACTGATCTACGTCGTGCGGAAGTTCACCTCCTCGTCGGCCTCGCGCGAGGACTGGTAGCATAAGCTACCCGCCGGTATGAGCCGACCGCTCGCTGTTAGCCCGGCCGAGGGACGCGGTGGTTGAATCCGCGTTCATGCCCTGGGCCTCCCATTAGAGTGGAATCTCTGCCGCCCCGGGGAAACTGGCGTAGACCTCAGCGCTGACCAGCCGTTCTTCACCTGTCCCGGGCGGGTCCGCCACCGGACCCCACCGGTTCCCAGGCCGCGGCGGGCGCGCGGGGGCGGCCCCCGCGGGCGGGTGCGCGGCACCCGTCGTCACGCCTGGGGGTGACCTTTGGCCACGGCTTCGCAGTCTGCTGTTCCTACCCTGATCGGCTCGGTGCAGCGGGCGCTGAGACTCCTGGAGGCCGTGGGCTCCCACGAGGACGGAGCTCCCGCCAAACAGCTCGCGCGCGAGGCGGGGCTCCCGCTTCCGACCGCGTACCACCTGCTCCGCACTCTGACGCACGAGGGCTATCTGCGCCGCGAGAAGGGTGTGTTCGTGTTCGGCGACGCGGCGGGCCGACTGGCCGGCGGTGGAGTTCTGCAGAATCGTCGCACCAAGATCGAAGACTCCCTCGCGCACTGGCGCGACGAGATCGGCGTCCCTGTCTACTTCGCGATCTACCGCGAGGGTGAGATCGAGCTCGTCGCCGTCGCCGACACCCCCTCCACTCCCGCCGTGGACGAGTGGGCCGACTTCCGCGAGACCGGACACGCCCATGCGATCGGGCAGTGCCTGCTCAGTCAACTGGATCTGAAGAGTCGTCAAGACCACCTCGACCGCCATCCGGTGGAAACCATCACTCCGTATACGGTGCGTAACCGGCGGGTGCTTTTGGAGCGTTTGGGCGGTATGGGGCGAATGGAGCCCCTGGTGGAGCGTCAGGAATATGCGCTCGGCACGGTCTGTGCCGCCATCCCGATCACTGCCGGGTCCACGGCGGCCGCCATGGCGATTTCCCTCCCTCTTCACCAGGAAGAACGGTTGCTGCCCGCAGTCGATCAGCTACGCAACGAGATCGGGAGGTTGTTCAGCTCCTTCGCTTTCTCTATCAGTATCTGAAAAATCACTCCTTGTGATCTGCTAGCGCTTCCACCACGATTGCGTCAAGAGGGCCATGGGGGATCATTCCTGGCCTTTTTGATCACCTTTCAGCAGCCGTGTTTACACAACTGCTTCATCTACTGCGGGGTACATGATGCGAGAGTCGGTTCAGGCCGAGGTCCTGATGAGCTTCCTCGTCTCCGAGGAGCTCTCCTTCAGGATCCCGGTGGAACTCCGGTACGAGACCCGGGACCCCTACGCGGTACGGATGACCTTCCATCTCCCCGGAGACGCGCCCGTGACCTGGGCGTTCGGACGGGAACTGCTGCTGGACGGGATCAACCGACCGAGCGGGGACGGTGATGTGCACATCGCGCCGACCGCACCCGAGGCACTTTCGGACGTCTCCATCCGGCTCCAGGTCGGCAGCGACCGGGCCCTGTTCCGGGCCAGCGCTCCGCCGCTCGTCGCCTTCCTCGACCGTACGGACAGGTTGGTTCCGCTTGGTCAGGAACGAACGCTGGGCGACTTCGAAGGCCATCTGGAAGCCGCTCTCGGCCGGATTCTGGCAGAGGAGAACGCAGGCTGAGCGCCCCGGCGTGCTGCCCCGGGAGCCCGGCGCTCCCCGGCGCGCTCCCCGGCCGGGAGCGCCCGGAGCGGCCGATCACTTCGCCCGGCGGCGGCGCCCACCTTTGGACGATCGCTTCTCGGAAGCGAGGTCGCCCGGCCGGTCGGCGGAGACCACGAGGGCGGCCAGCGCGGTGGTGACCGGGACCGACGCGACGAGACCGATCGATCCCACCAGCGTCCGGACGATCTCCTCCGCGACCAGCTCGCTGTTGGCCACTGTCCCCACGCTGCTCTGCGCGATCGAGAAGAGCAGCAGCAGGGGCAGGGCCGCACCGGCGTAGGCGAGCACCAGCGTGTTCACCACGGACGCGATGTGGTCGCGGCCGATCCGGATCCCGGCCCGGTACAGCGCACGGGGGCCCATCCGGGGATCGGCCTGGTGGAGCTCCCACACCGCCGAGGTCTGGGTCACCGTCACGTCGTCGAGGACACCGAGCGAACCGATGATGATGCCCGCGAGCAGCAGGCCGGACATGTCGATGTCCGGGTAGAGGCCGTGGATCAGACCCGTGTTGTCGTCCGTGTTGCCGCTGAGCGACGCCCAGCCGATGAAGAGCGAACCGAGCAGCCCGATCAGCAGCAGTGAGATCAGCGTGCCGAGCACCGCGACCGAGGTACGGGCCGACAGGCCGTGACACATGTAGAGCGCGATCAGCATGATCGCGCTGGACCCGACCACCGCGACCACCAGCGGATTCGAGCCCTGGAGAATCGCCGGCAGGATGAAGAAGGTCAGGATCAGGAAGCTCACGGCGAGCGAGATCAGCGCCATCACGCCGCGCAGCCGGCCGACGAGCACGACCGCGAGCGCGAAGATCAGGGCGAGGACCGTCAGCGGAACCTTGCGGTTCACATCCGTCACCGAATACTGCAGGTCGCGCGGGGCGTCGGGGGCGTACGCCACCACCACGCCCTGTCCCTGATCCAGTTGACGGGGCGCGTCCGGCTGCACGATCTCCGTGAAGGTACGGCCCTTGTCGGGGCCGTCGGAGACCTCGATGGTCGCCTTCTCGCACTTCCCCTGCTGGGCGTTGACGGCCTCACGGCCCTCGGGCGTGGAGGTGTCCCCGGTCGGTGGGACCTGGGCGGCGTTCACGTCCCTGCAGTCGACCTGCTCGACCGCGACGACCTTGCCCTGGAAGGTCTGCCGGTCGAAACCGACGCCGGTGCGCTCGTGCTCGGGGGCGCCCCCCGGCCACAGGACGGCGAGACCGACCACCACGGCCGTGGCGAACGGGATCAGCACCGCGGCGATGACCCTGCGCAGATGGCGGGAGACGGGCGCGGCCGGCCCATGGCTGTGGGCGTGGCCATGCCCGTGGCCCGCGTCGCCATGTCCGCCATGTCCGCCGTGGCCGTCGGGTTCTGGGGTCTGCTGCGAGGAAGTCACCGACCGATCATCGCAAGAACGGTGGGGGCCCACTGTTCAGCACGGCCGGATTGACGCTAGCGTGGTGGCACCTTTGCACACGCGGGAGCTCGGAGCACCGGGCTGAGAGGGCGCTGATCACCGTACGCGCGTACTGACGTACGTACGGGAGGAGGCTGCGCCGACCGCCGAACCTGTTACCGGGTAATGCCGGCGTAGGGAGATCGGTCTCATGACCATTCAGGATGCACGCACGCCTGCCACCAGCCAGGACGAGCGCAAGCCGGGCTGGCACAAGGGGTACATCGAGGGTTCGCGCCCCGACCTCCGAGTGCCCGTCCGGCAGGTGCACCTCACCAACGGCAAGGACGTGACGCTCTACGACACGTCCGGTCCGTACACCGACCCCACCATCGACACCGACGTACGGCGGGGCCTGCCGCCGCTGCGCGAGAACTGGATCATCGGCCGCGGCGACACCGAGGAGTACGCGGGCCGCCCGGTCCGTCCCGAGGACGACGGCATCAAGCACACCTCGCCGCGCGGCGGTGGGCTGAAGAACCTCGACGCGGTCTTCCCCGGCCGTCCGCGGCTTCCCCGCCGGGGGCGCGACGGCCAGGCGGTGACGCAGCTCGCGTACGCCCGCCGGGGCGAGATCACCCCGGAGATGGAGTACGTCGCGATCCGCGAGAACGTCTCCCCCGAGGTCGTACGGGAGGAGATCGCCGCGGGTCGCGCGGTGCTCCCGGCGAACGTCAACCACCCGGAGATCGAGCCGATGATCATCGGCAAGCGGTTCCTGGTGAAGGTCAACGCCAACATCGGCAACTCCGCCGTGACCTCCTCCATCGAGGAGGAGGTGGAGAAGATGACCTGGGCCACCAAGTGGGGCGCGGACACGGTCATGGACCTCTCCACCGGCCGCAACATCCACACCACCCGCGAGTGGGTGCTGCGCAACTCCCCCGTGCCGATCGGCACCGTGCCGCTCTACCAGGCCCTGGAGAAGGTCGACGGCAAGGCCGAGGAGCTGACCTGGGAGATCTACAAGGACACGGTCATCGAGCAGGCCGAGCAGGGCGTCGACTACATGACGGTGCACGCCGGCGTACTGCTGCCGTACGTGCCCCTGACCGCCCGTCGCAAGACCGGCATCGTCTCGCGCGGCGGTTCGATCATGGCCGCCTGGTGTCTGGCGCACCACAAGGAGAACTTCCTCTACACGAACTTCGAGGAGCTCTGCGAGATCCTGGCGACGTACGACGTCACGTACTCGCTGGGCGACGGTCTGCGCCCCGGTTCGATCGCGGACGCCAACGACGCGGCGCAGTTCGCGGAGCTGAAGACGCTCGGCGAGCTCAACACGATCGCCAAGCGCCACAACGTCCAGACGATGATCGAGGGCCCGGGCCATGTCCCGATGCACAAGATCAAGGAGAACATCGACCTCCAGCAGGAGATCTGCGAGGAGGCGCCGTTCTACACCCTCGGCCCGCTGACCACGGACGTCGCTCCGGCGTACGACCACATCACCTCCGGCATCGGCGCCGCCATGATCGCCTGGTGGGGCACGGCGATGCTCTGTTACGTCACGCCCAAGGAGCACCTGGGCCTGCCGAACCGCGACGACGTGAAGACCGGCGTCATCACGTACAAGATCGCGGCGCACGCGGCCGACCTGGCCAAGGGGCACCCGGGGGCGCAGGAGTGGGACGACGCGCTGTCGGACGCGCGGTTCGAGTTCCGCTGGGAGGACCAGTTCAACCTGGCGCTCGACCCGGACACGGCTCGTGAGTTCCACGACGAGACGCTGCCGGCGGAGCCCGCGAAGACCGCGCACTTCTGCTCGATGTGCGGCCCGAAGTTCTGCTCGATGAAGATCTCGCAGGACATCCGGCGCGAGCACGGCGGCGACCTCCAGTCGGAGGAGATCGAGGCCGGGATGGCAGAGAAGTCCAAGGAGTTCGCGGCCGCGGGCAACCGGGTCTACCTGCCGCTGGCGGACTGACCGGGGAGGGATGTGACCGGCCGACGGCTACGGGGGCGTCGTCGGCCGGTCGCGTTCGCCTGTGATCAGGGCCGCTGAGCGTTCCGCAGCCGTTCCACCTGGCGACTGACCAGCTCGGCGGGGAACGACAGGCCTGCGCCTACGCTGAGCTCGGAGAACGTGGCGATGGTGTTCCCCGTGCGTACCACGATGAACTGCTCGTTCCGGTCTCCGGGCTGTTCCGGCCCCATGGGGATGATCTCGCGGAAGGCCACGGCCTCGTCGCCGACCTGCGGCGGTGCCTCCGTCTTCACTGTCGCCTTGAACTTCCCGACCCAGCCCTCGCCCTCGTACGACCGGCAGGTGGCGAGGGCCTGCTTGAGTTCCGCGAAGCGCTGTTCGGCTTTGCCGGCCTGGTAGGAGGCAAGTGTGGAGCCGCCGCCCATGATGTTCTCCTTCCAGTTGAAAGTCTGGAAGACATGAGCGAATGAACCCTCGCCCGAGCGGACGTCGATGAGCGGCCGGCAAGAGGGTTCGGAGATGGGCGGGAAGCTGCGCCCGCTGCCCTCGGGCGCCGGTTCGCTCACCTCGATGGGCTCGTGGGCTTGCGGGACTTCTCCGTCCTTGAAGGCGAAGGTCTTGAGCTGAGCCACCGTCAGGGGTGTCACCGGAACCTTGGCTGAAGGAGTGGCGGTTGGCGCTACGCCGTCGTTCTTCGACTCCTGCGCCGGGGCACACCCTGATGCGATGAACACTCCGATGACAGCTGTCACGGCTGTCGTCGTCAGCCGTGGTGCGCGGGCGTGCATGAGTCTCCCGGTACTGGTGTGGATGAGAAGCCGACGCTAGTCGTGACAACAGTCGGCGACCAGAGACGCGTCCCGTGCGTCGTTCAGAGGGGGAGCAGTGAGCCGTCCTTCGTGACCGTCAGGCCGGCCTGCGGGCCGCCGGGTGAGCAGGAGGGGCCGTTGGGGTGGGTGGGCTTCGGTGTGAGGGTGATCTGCCGGTCGAGGAGCGCGGCGCCGTGCCGGTCCGTGAGCACCAGCGTGACCCGTACCGGCTTCTGGGGGAGGCCCGTCACGACCGCGAAACCGGGCAGACCGATGGACTTGGCGGGCTCGGGAGTGTGGTCCGCGGCGGCGCTCTCCGTCGTCATCACGGGGTCGCCCGGCGGCGCTTCCGTGCGGAGCCTCAGAGTGCGCTGGTGACATACGTCGTCCCAGCAGATCGTGAGTCTCGCACCGGTGGCCCTGTCCGCCCGTTCCGGAGCAAGCTCCACCCGGATACCGGCGGGCGAACCGATCAAGGTGCACGGACGGGTGGACCCCGCGAAGCCCCCGCAGGCGGTCAGCAGCGCCAGGGTCGCCACGACGCCCAGGACGCGCACGGCGCCCCCGGCCCCGGCGGCCCGCGTGTGCCCGCCGCCGGTGTTCGTTCGGATCACTCGGCGGACCGGCTCTCCGGGGACCCGAAGTCGGGACCGGTGAAGTCCGGGCTGCTGAATCTCGGGCGCGTGCCCGAGGCGCCCTCGCTCGGGCTCGAGAAGTTCGGTCCGCTGTAGCCGATCTTCGGTATGCGGTTCGTGCGCTGCGGCGGCAGGGGCGGGGCCGGGCGCGTGGCGGGGTCGGCCAGGGCCTCCCGCAGGAACGGCAGGATGCCCCGTTCCAGCAGGGCGAGGCGCCAGGCGTCGCGGGCCCGGGAGAGCTCGTCGTCCTGCTCGCCCGCGACCCCGGCGCCCACTTCCGTGGAGCGGTTGCGCAGGGCCGTCAGGAGGAGTCCGACGGCCGCGCAGAGCAGTCCGGCGGCGCCGACGGCCCCGAAGAACCAGCCCGCCGTCAGCAGCGTGTCGGCGAACACGAGCGTGGGGGAAACCACCTTGAGAACGGCTCCGACCAGCAGGAATATCACCGCGGCCGTGCCAGAGAGCACCGGGGCGAGGACCGTGACGACCGCGACGATGCCCGCGCCCGGACCTCCGCCCGCCGCCTCCCCGTCCGCCGCGAGAACGGCGCCCATCACGCTCGTACCGCTCGACGAGCGGCCCTCCGCGCGGACCTTGACGAAGTGGTCGTACTCCACCGCCGCCGCGGCGGTGATCAGGGCTGTCGCGCTCAGCGCCATCGTGCGCAGCTGTTCGGACGTGAGCCGTTTCCCGATCTCGGCGAGATCCGGACGGTCGTGCGCGTGACGCAGTGCATCGTCGAGGATGCGCTCGTACTCGGCGCGGTCCTCGGTCAGCAGGTGCGGAGCCACGTTCATGTGCATCCCCCGATGCTCCGTAAGGCCGCATTGTCCGTGGAGAACGGGCAGTTGGGCGGAAACGGAGGAGAGCCTGCTACGGATGAGCCGATGGTATTGCGGTTACGGCACAGGGTGACAGGGGGTTTCCCGAAATCGACTTCCCCGGATGCGCAGGGTTATGCGTCAGCCGTTCAGGGGGAGTTGGACGACCAGCAACTTTCCGGCCATGGTCACTCCGCCGTCCATGGCGATCGCCAGGCCGTCCGCGTACACATGCGGACCGTCGACGACCGGACCGGACGTCTCCTCACCGTCCTCCGTCCCGACCTGTCCGAGGAGGTACGGGATGGGGCTGTGACCGTGCACGATCCGGCGCCCGCCGTAGGTGGCGAGCAGCTCCTGGACGGCCTGGGGGCCGGCGTCGTCGCGGAAGGCGAAGCGCTTGGTGAACTTCCGGAACAGGTCCCAGACCTCGTCGGCGTCGTTCCGGTTGATGATCTCGTGGACGGTCTCGTTGACGTCCTCGATCGTGCTGCCGTACTCGAGGTAGGCGGTGGTGTCCGAGTGCACCAGGAGGTGCCCGTCCTCCTCCACGACGGCGTCGAGCCGGGACATCCACTGCAGGTGGACGTCCTGGAGGCGGTCCATGTCGTGCTTCTGGCCGCCGTTGAGCAGCCAGGCGGCCTGGAAGGTGGCGGTGCCGGCCCCGGAGTTGACCGGGGTGTCGGCGAAGCGCTTGGCGCCGATCAGGAGCAGCTCGTGGTTGCCCATCAGGGCCTTGCAGTAGCCGCCGGCGGCCGCGGCCTCGGCGGACAACCGCATGACGAGATCGATGACACCGATGCCGTCGGGGCCGCGGTCGGTGAAGTCGCCGAGGAACCAGAGGCGGGCGTTGCCGGCGGCCCAGGAGCCGTTCTCGTCGATGAGGCCCTGCGCGTGCAGGGCGGCGAGGAGTTCGTCGAGATAGCCGTGGACGTCGCCGACCACGTAGAGCGGCCCGGGACCTTCGCCTGCCGGGGCCGGCGCGGGGGCAGGAGCCGCGACCGGGTCGACCCGGACCTGCACCGTGTCTCCCCGGTTGATGACCGGGAGGTCACGCTCGGTGGGGGTGTAGCCCTCGGGCAGGTCCCCGTCCGGGAAGGCGTTGCCGGGGTGCCCGGTGGCGACGGCGACGATGGAGGACGCGCCGCCGGCCAGAGGGAGGTGGAGGGTGGGGTCGAGTGGCCCGACGGACGCGCCGACCGGGCCACCGGGGGCCTCGGAGGGAGGCTCGCCCGCATGGCCCTGCACGGGTACCCGGGCGTACGGCGGTACGCGGAAGTCACGCAATGTCGCCGTGCGCACCACGGGTTCCTGCCCGGCCCCCTGAGTCATCGACCCCTCCACCACCGTCGCGATGCCCTGCACATCGCGGACCGGCCTGGTCGGGGTGGTCCGCGGTGTCGTGCGCCCATCATAGGAATGAGGGTCCGCCTGTGTGACGCACCAGGGGTGGTGAATCCGGGTCCACTCCGGGTTCACCGGTTGTTTCGCCCGAATTGAGAAGGTCTAGGCCAGGGTCGGGGCCGGGCCGGGCCGGGTTTGAGCCCGGCCCGATCCGGGCATCCGTTGCATCCGGCGCGTACCGGTCCTTCGCTAGTCCTTCGAGGGTGACCTGGGCGGGCTGACCGTCGTGCGCGGCGAACGCCTCTGAGAGGACGTCCGGACGATGAGTTCGGTCGGTATGACCTGCTCGACCGGTCCGTCGGTGTCGTTCCCCTCGATGGCGTCGATGAGGAGCTGGACGACGGCCGTGCCGATGCGTCGGGGTTTGAGCGAGAGCGTCGTGATGGGCGGTTCGGTGGTGGCGTAGACGGTCGACTCGCTGCAGCAGACCAGCAGCAGGTCCTCCGGGACGCGCAGTCCGTAGCGGCGGGCGGCCGCCAGCAGATCGGTCCCGTTGGGGTCGAAGAGTCCGTAGACGGCGTCGGGTCGGTCGGGGCGGGCGAGCAGCCGGTCGGCCGCGACGGCGCCCGCGCACGGATCGTGCGCCGGATAGCACTCGTAGACGGGGTCCTGTCCGACCCGCTCGCACCAGTTGAGGTACGCGGTGGTCGACAGGCGGGTGTATGTGTCGGTGGTCGTGCCGGTGAGCAGGCCGATCCGGCGGGCGCCGGCGTCGGCGAGATGGTCGAGGAGGTCGAGTACGGCGGCTTCGTGGTCGTTGTCGACCCAGGCGGTCACCGGGAGAGTGCCGGCGGGGCGTCCGTCGGAGACGACGGGAAGGCCCTGCCGGACGAGTTCGGTGACGACCGGGTCGTGGTCGGAGGGGTCGATGACGATGGTGCCGTCGAGGGCGACGTTCGACCAGACGTCATGGCGGGAGGTGGCGGGGAGGATGACCAGGGCATAGCCGCGCGCGAGTGCGGCCGATGTGGCGGCTCTGGCCATCTCCGCGAAGTACGCGAATTCGGTGAAGGTGAAAGGTTCATCCCCGTAGGTCGTCACGGTCAGGCCGATGAGGCCCGACTTGCCGGTACGGAGCGTGCGGGCCGCCGCGGATGGGCGGTAGCCCAGCCGGTCTGCGACCTCGCGGACGTGGCGGCGGGTGGCGTCCGGGAGCCGGCCCTTGCCGTTGAGCGCGTCGGAGACAGTCGTGATGGAGACTCCGGCGGCCGCGGCCACGTCCCGGATGCCCGCTCGGCCCTGCCGGCTTCCCCGGGTCTGTGCCCGGCTCACCTGGTGCTTCCCTGCTGCTGTCATGGCGAGCCGATAGTAGGGCGAGGTCGGGTGGTTGGGCCGGTCGCATATGCACTCGTTGACAGGCACGTTTCTGCATGATCAAGGACGACCAATTGCCTGGGAAACCAAGGTAGTTGGGGTGGATCATGTGTGATCTATGGTTGTCGACGTACGTGGGCCTGCCTCGGGGGCGATGTCTCGAAGAGGTCTCAACTCACCTCTACGGGGGATGCGCGCCACGGCGCTCGCCACCGGCGCGCGCCACCCAAGCCCGCGCTCCCTCCGTTGTCCACAGCTTGTCCCACCTGTTGTCCACAGCCCATTCGCAGCGGAGGGGAATCCTCATAAGGTGAGGAGTATTGGTGGTACGGACGGTCGAGGAGGACCACAGTGAGCGCAGTGAGCGAGACCGGCGGAGCGGGCGGGACCGGCGGGGCGAGCGGGACCGGCGGGGCGAGCGCGGGCGGCCCGAAGCTGCGCGCGGTGCTGGACGGCATCCCCACCTACAAGCCGGGCAAGCCGGCCGCCGCGGGCGGTCCGGTCGCCTTCAAGCTGTCCTCCAACGAGAACCCGTATCCGCCGCTGCCCGGTGTCATGGAGAGCACGCTGGCCGCGGCCGCGTCCTTCAACCGCTACCCGGACATGGGCTGCACCGGGCTGATGGCGGAGCTCTCGGACCGCTTCGGGGTCCCGCTCTCGCACCTGGCCACCGGCACCGGCTCGGTCGGGGTCGCGCAGTCGCTGATCCAGTCGACGGCCGGCCCGGGCGACGAGGTGATGTACGCCTGGCGGTCCTTCGAGGCGTACCCGATCATCACGCAGATCAGCGGGGCGACCTCGGTGCAGGTGCCGCTGACCGACGGCGAGGTGCACGACCTCGACGCGATGGCGGCGGCGATCACCGACCGCACCCGGCTGATCTTCGTCTGCAACCCGAACAACCCCACCGGCACGGCGGTGCGCCGGGCCGAGCTGGAGCGTTTCCTGGACCGGGTGCCCTCGGACGTCCTGGTCGTGATCGACGAGGCGTACCGCGAGTTCGTCCGCGACGCCGACATCCCGGACGGCATCGAGCTCTACCGCGACCGCCCGAACGTCGCCGTGCTGCGGACGTTCTCCAAGGCGTACGGCCTCGCGGGGCTGCGGGTCGGCTTCGCGATCGCCCACGAGCCGGTGGCGGCGGCGCTGCGCAAGACGGCGGTGCCGTTCGGGGTGAGCCAGCTGGCGCAGGACGCGGCGGTGGCCTCGCTGCGGGCCGAGGACGAACTGCTCGGACGGGTCGGCTCGCTGGTGTCGGAGCGCGAGCGGGTCCACGCGGGGCTCGTGGCCCAGGGCTGGACCGTGCCGGACACCCAGGCGAACTTCGTCTGGCTGCGGCTCGGCGAGCGGACGGTGGACTTCGCGGCGGAGTGCGAGCGGCACGGCGTGGTGGTGCGGCCGTTCGCGGGTGAGGGCGTGCGCGTCACGATCGGTGAGTGCGAGGCGAACGACCTGTTCCTGAAGACGGCGGAAAGCTTCCGCAAGGACGGCTGATCAGCCGGGTGAGCGTGCGTCGAGGGCGGCCGGTCAGTCCTCGACGAGCTCGACGCGGATCGGGTCGCCGTCCCTGACGGTGGCCAGGACGCGCGGATCGCCGTCGAGCGAGCCCAGGAGGTTGCAGGGGCTCGCGAGTCGGCATTCGGAGCCCCGCGATATCGGGGTGGGGCCGTAGGGGAGCGCGAGCGCGTCGCCCTCGGTCCAGAAGGCGACCGTGCCCGGCTCCACCACCTGCTCGGCGTCGGCTTCGACGGCGGCGGAGACAGGTGTGTCGAAATACACTTCCTCGCCCCAGGTCCGGGCGGTGGAGGAGATCGGGAGAGCCCCCGCGAGCGCCTTGCTCGTGGGGGTTTCGTCAAGGGTGGCCGTGGTGTGCCCGGCCGGCCAGGAGATACGGATCCGAAGGGTCATACCCCCGATTCAACAATATGTTGAAGGTCTGGGGAAGAGGTGACCTTCGAGTAGGGGACCCCCGGTCTTACGTACGGATTTCGTATGAGCCATAATGCTTGTGAATGTGAACGCGTTCACAAGCGTGTCACAGTTCATCCCGAGATGGGTGGGAATGAAGGGGCAGGCTGCCCCCTGTGACCACGGCGATGTAAGGAGAAGACGACGTGGACCTCGCTCTGGCGCCAGAGACTCTGGCGCGATGGCAGTTCGGCATCACCACCGTCTACCACTTTCTGTTCGTCCCCCTGACGATCTCCCTCGCCGCTCTCACCGCCGCGCTGCAGACCGCCTGGGTGCGCACGGAGAAGGAGAAGTACCTCAGGGCGACCAAGTTCTGGGGCAAGCTCTTCCTGATCAACATCGCGATGGGTGTGGTCACCGGCATCGTGCAGGAGTTCCAGTTCGGCATGAACTGGTCCGACTACTCGCGCTTCGTCGGCGACGTCTTCGGTGCCCCGCTGGCCTTCGAGGCGCTGATCGCCTTCTTCTTCGAGTCCACGTTCATCGGTCTGTGGATCTTCGGCTGGGACAAGCTCCCCAAGAAGGTTCACCTGGCCTGCATGTGGATGGTGTCGATCGGAACCATCCTGTCCGCGTACTTCATCCTGGCGGCCAACTCCTGGATGCAGCACCCGGTCGGCTACCGCATCAACGAGGAGCGGGGCCGGGCCGAGCTCACCGACTTCTGGCTGGTGCTCACCCAGAACACCGCCCTCACCCAGTTCTTCCACACCATGACGGCCGCCTTCCTGGTCGGCGGCGCGTTCATGGTGGGCATCTCGGCCTTCCACCTGGCGCGCAAGAAGCACGTGCCGGTGATGCGGACCTCGCTGCGGCTGGGTCTGATCACGCTGATCATCGCCGGACTCGGCACGGCGATCAGCGGTGACATGCTCGGCAAGGTCATGTACAAGCAGCAGCCGATGAAGATGGCCGCCGCCGAGGCGCTGTGGGACGGCGAAGCGCCCGCACCCTTCTCGGTCTTCGCCTACGGCGATGTCGACAAGGGCCACAACAAGGTCGCCATCGAGATCCCGGGTCTGCTGTCCTTCCTCGCCAACGGCGACTTCACCTCGCACGTCCCCGGCATCAACGACATCAACAAGGCCGAGCAGGAGAAGTACGGGCCCGGCGACTACCGGCCGAACATCCCGGTCGCGTACTGGGGCTTCCGCTGGATGATCGGCTTCGGCATGGCCTCGCTGTCCCTGGGCGTGCTCGGTCTCTGGCTGACGCGAAAGAAGTTCATGCTGGCGCCGGGGATGCGGACCGGTGAGGACGAGGTGCCGAACCTGGTTCTGTTCGGGCGGAAGGCGCTCAGCCCCCGCCTGACGAAGTGGTACTGGCTCGTCGCTCTCTGGACCATGCTCTTCCCGCTGATCGCCAACTCCTGGGGATGGATCTTCACCGAGATGGGGCGTCAGCCCTGGGTCGTCTATGGCGTGCTCCGCACCCGGGACGCGGTCTCCCCTGGTGTCTCGACGGCTGAGGTCCTCACCTCGATGATCGTCTTCACCCTCCTCTACGCCGTGCTCGCCGTCATCGAGGTCAGGCTCCTGGTCAAGTACGTCAAGGCCGGACCGCCCGAGCTCAGCGAGGACGACCTCAACCCGCCCACCAAGATCGGCGGGGACCACCGCGACCCCGACCGGCCCATGGCCTTCTCGTACTGAGGCTGAGGAGATCGAGGCATGGAACTCCACAACGTCTGGTTCGTACTCATCGCCGTCCTCTGGATCGGCTACTTCTTCCTCGAAGGATTCGACTTCGGGATCGGCGTCCTGACCAAGCTGCTCGCGCGCGACCGCGCCGAGAAGCGGGTCCTGATCAACACCATCGGTCCCGTCTGGGACGGCAACGAGGTGTGGCTGCTGACGGCCGCCGGCGCGACCTTCGCCGCGTTCCCCGACTGGTACGCGACGCTCTTCTCCGGCTTCTACCTGCCGCTGCTGGTCATCCTGGTCTGCCTGATCGTGCGGGGAGTCGCCTTCGAGTACCGGGTGAAGCGACCGGAGGAGAAGTGGCAGCACAACTGGGAGCAGGCCATCTTCTGGACCTCTTTGATCACGGCCGTGCTCTGGGGCGTCGTCTTCGGCAACATCGTGCGCGGAGTCGCGATCGACGCGGACAAGGAGTACGTGGGCACCCTCGGGGATCTGTTCAACCCGTACGCGATCCTCGGCGGCCTCGTCACGCTCACGCTCTTCACCTTCCACGGGGCGGTCTTCGCCGCGCTCAAGACGGTGGGGGACATCCGGGTACGGGCCCGGGCGCTCGCCCTGAAGCTCGGCGTGGTCACGGCCGTCCTCTCCCTCGTCTTCCTGACCTGGACCCAGGCCGACAAGGGTGATGTCTGGAGCCTGGCCGCCCTGCTCGTCGCCGTGGTGGCGCTCGTCGCCGCCATCGGCGCGATCAAGCGGGGACGGGAGGGCTGGTCGTTCGCGCTGTCCGGCGTCACCATCGCGGCGGCGATCGCGATGCTGTTCCTGACGCTCTTCCCGAACGTCATGCCGTCGTCGCTCGACCCCGCGTGGAGTCTTACGGTGACGAACGCGGCGTCGAGCCCGTACACCCTGAAGATCATGACCTGGTTGGCGGTGATCGCCACTCCGCTGGTGATGCTCTACCAGGGCTGGACCTACTGGGTGTTCCGCAAGCGCATCGGCACGCAGCACATCGCCGAAGCCGCTCACTAGGGGGAGATGTTTCACGTGAAACCGATCGATCCGCGCCTGCTCCGGTACGCCCGAACCACCCGCCTCTTCCTCACGGCCGTGGTGGTGCTCGGCCTGGCCGGGGCGGCGCTGGTCGTCGCCCAGGCGATGCTCATCGCCGAGATCGTGGTGGGGGCCTTCCAGAAGGGCCTGTCGGTTTCCGATCTGACCACGCCCCTGCTGCTGCTCGCCGGAGTGGCGGCCGGGCGGGGGCTGGTGTCCTGGCTGACCGAGCTGGCCGCCCATCGGGCGAGCGCGGCGGTCAAGTCCGAACTCCGTGGCCGACTGCTGGCGCACGCGGCCGGCCTGGGCCCGGGATGGCTGAGCGGGCAGAAGGCCGGTTCGCTGGCCGCGCTGGCGACACGGGGAGTGGACGCGCTCGACGACTACTTCTCGCGCTATCTGCCGCAGCTGGGGCTCGCGGTGGTGGTGCCCGTGGCGGTCCTGGCGAGGATCGTCACCGAGGACTGGATCTCGGCGGCCGTCATCGTCGTGACCCTGCCGCTCATCCCCCTCTTCATGATCCTCATCGGCTGGTACACCCAGGCACGGATGGATCGTCAGTGGAAGCTGCTGTCCCGGCTGTCGGGTCACTTCCTCGATGTCGTGGCCGGAATGCCGACGCTCAAGGTGTTCGGCCGGGCGAAGGCGCAGGCCGAGTCGATCCGCGCCATCACGTCGGAGTACCGGCAGGCGACCATGCGGACGCTGCGCATCGCGTTCCTGTCGTCCTTCGCCCTGGAGCTGCTGTCGACGCTGTCGGTGGCGCTGGTCGCGGTCGGCATCGGTATGCGGCTGGTCCACGGGGACCTCGATCTGTACACCGGCCTGGTCATTCTGGTGCTCGCACCGGAGGCCTATCTGCCGATCCGGCAGGTGGGGGCGCAGTACCACGCGGCGGCGGAGGGACTGGCCGCCGCGGAGGAGATCTTCGACGTCCTTCAGACACCGGCGACGGAGCGTGGCGCGGGAGCCGTGCCGTCGTCGGCGCGCATCGAGCTCGAGAACGTGACCGTCCGGCACGCCGGGCGCACGGAACCCTCGCTCGACGCCGCCTCGCTCGTCGTCGAACCCGGCGAGACGGTGGCCCTGGTAGGACCGAGCGGCGTGGGCAAGTCGACGCTGCTCGATGTGGTGCTGGGATTCGCGCGACCGGAGGCAGGCGGCTCGGTCCACGTCGGAGGCGTGGAGCTCGGTGCCCTGGACGTGGAGGAGTGGCGCTCGCGGATCGCCTGGGTGCCGCAGCGTCCGTACCTCTTCGCGGGCACCATCGCCGAGAACATCCGCCTGGCTCGGCCGGACGCCTCGGACGAGGCGGTACGGGAGGCTCTGCGGGACGCCGGTGCGGACGGGTTCGTCGGGGATCTTCCGGAGGGTGTCGAGACGCTGCTGGGTGAGGACGGTACGGGCCTCTCCGCCGGCCAGCGCCAACGCCTCGCCCTGGCGCGCGCGTTCCTCGCCGACCGGCCGCTGCTTCTCCTGGACGAGCCCACGGCCGCGCTGGACGGCGAGACGGAGGCGGCCGTGGTCGACGCGGTCCGCCGACTCGCCGCCGGTCGCACGGTGCTTCTGGTCGTCCACCGTCCGGCGCTGCTCGCGGTCGCCGACCGTGTGGTGGAGATCCGGCGGACCGCCGCCGTGGAGGCGGCGGAGCGCACCGTCGCCGACGGGTCCCCCTCGGTGTCGGCCGCCCCTTCCAAGCCCGCGGCTGCGGTCGCCGTGACCGGCACGGACGCGGCGGATACGGATACGGAAGCGGCTGCGGCCGGGCGTTCGGTCTTCGGGCGCGTCCGGGCCATGGCGGGGGAACTCAGGGGCCGGATGGGCCTCGCCCTGCTGCTCGGAAGTCTGGCGCTGGGCTCCGCCGTCGGGCTCATGGCAGTGTCCGGGTGGCTCATCTCGCGGGCCTCCGAACAGCCGCCCGTGCTCTATCTGATGATGGCCGTCACGGCCACGCGGGCGTTCGGCATCGGTCGGGCGGTGTTCCGGTACGCCGAGCGGCTCGTGTCCCACGACGCCGTGCTGCGGATGCTCGCGGAACTGAGGGTCTCCGTCTACCGGCGTCTGGAGCGCATCGCCCCCGCCGGACTGCGCCGCACCCGCCGCGGCGACCTGCTCTCCCGGCTCGTCCAGGACGTCGACGCCCTCCAGGACTACTGGCTGCGGTGGCTGCTGCCCGCGGGCGCCGCGCTCGTGGTGGGGGCCGGCTCCGTCGGGTTCACCGCCTGGCTGCTGCCCGAGGCCGGGGCCGTGCTCGCCGCGGGCCTGCTGGCCGCCGGAGTGGCGGTCCCGCTGCTGAGCGGGGCCCTCGCGCGCCGGGCCGAACGACGGCTCGCCCCCGCCCGGGGCGCGCTCGCCGTCACGGTCGTCGACCTGCTGCGCGGCTGCGCCGAACTGGCGGTCGCCGGTGCGCTGAAGGACCGTATCGAGCGGGCCAGGGCCGCCGACCGTACGCTCACCTCCATCGCCTCCCGGCAGGCCGCCGCCACCGCGCTCGGCGCCGGGCTGTCCGCGCTCGCCTGCGGACTGACGGTCGCCGCCGCCGCGTTCGTCGGCATCCAGGCCGTACGCGACGGACGCCTCGACGGTGTGACGCTCGCCGTCGTCGTCCTCACCCCGCTCGCCGCCTTCGAGGCCGTCACCGGCCTTCCGCTGGCCGTCCAGTACCGCCAGCGCGTCAAGCGCAGCGCCGAGCGGGTGTACGAGGTGCTCGACGCGCCCGTGCCCGTACAGGAGCCCGCGCGACCCGCCGCACCGCCGCGGAGCCCCTTCCCGCTGGAGGTCGAGGGCCTCTCCGCCCGCCACGCGGGGCAGGAGAGGGAGGCGCTCGGCGGTTTCACCCTCACTCTGGAGGCCGGTCGCCGGGTCGCCGTCGTCGGCACCTCCGGATCGGGCAAGACCACGCTGGCCCAGGTGCTGCTGCGCTTCCTGGACGCCGACGCCGGCACGTACCGGCTCGGCGGGGTGGACGCGGCGGAGCTCGACGGCGACGACGTCCGTCGCTTCGTCGGGCTCTGCGCCCAGGACGCCCACACGTTCGACAGCACCCTCCGCGAGAATCTGCGCCTGGCGCGGACCGGCGCCGACGACGACGAGCTGCGGGCCGCCCTCGACCGGGCCCGGCTCCTCGACTGGGTGGACGGGCTGCCGGACGGTCTCGACACACCGGTCGGCGAGCACGGTTCACGGCTCTCCGGCGGTCAGCGTCAGCGCCTCGCGCTCGCCCGGGCGCTCCTCGCCGACTTCCCCGTCCTCGTCCTCGACGAACCGGCCGAGCACCTGGACCTGGCCACGGCGGACGCGCTCACCGACGACCTGCTGCGAGCCACCGAGGGCCGTACCACCCTCCTGATCACCCACCGCTTGCGCGGCCTCGACGCCGTGGACGAGGTGGTGGTCCTGGACGCGGGCCGGACCGTGCAGCGCGGTCCGTACGCGGAGCTCGCGCGGACCGAGGGCCCCTTGCGCCGGATGCTGGAGCAGGAGCGGGAGAGTGATCTGCTGCTCTCCGCGGGGAGAACGACGGAAGGTCCGACTTTTCTCGCCAAATAGGACTTACTAGGCTCAAGGTCATGACCGCCGCCGTGCCTGATCCGCCCGACCCCCTGGAAGCCGCGACCGAGGCCACCCGCAGCCTCCAGGGCCTGTCGACCGAGCTCACGGCACGGGTGCCGCAGCTCCTGGAGGCCATGCGTTCCGTCGGCACGGGCCTCGAACTCCACGCGACCCTCGACCGCATCTGCGAGACCGCGGCCGAGCTCGCCGACGCCCGCTACGCCGCGATCGGCGTGGTCGACGAGGACGGCGAAGGGCTCTCGGACTTCGTCACCTTCGGCGACGACGAGGAGATCGCCCACCGGATCGGGCGGCGCCCCGACGGGGATGCCGGACTGCTCGGCGCGCTGATCCGCGAACCCGGGACGATCCGGCTGACCGACCTGACCACCGACCCGCGCGCCGCCGGTTTCCCGCCGGGGCACCCTCCGATGCGGACCTTCCTCGGCGTCCCGATCCGGGTCCAGGGGGAGAACTTCGGCAACCTCTATCTCGCCGAGAAGAACGGCGGCGAGTTCAGCGACGACGACGTCCACATGGTCCGGGTCCTCGCCACCGAGGCGGGGATCGCCATCGGCAACGCCCGCCTCTACGAGGCCGCCCGCCAGCGCGAGCGCTGGATCGACGGCTCGGTCGCCGTCACCACCGCCCTGCTCTCCGGCGGTGACGCGGACGACGCCCTCGCGGTGGTCGCCGAACAGGCCCGCAGGCTCGCCGACGCGGCCGCAGGGATCGTGTTGCTGCCCACCCAGGGCGGCGGTCTGGAGATCGTCGCCGTCTCCGCCGACCGGCCTAGCACGTCGCTGGGTGTGGTGATCCCGTCCGGGAGCGCTGTCGTGGAGCGGCTGCTGGAGGGCGAGGCGGTCTTCGTGGACGACGCCTCCGACGATCTGCGCATGATCAGCAGGCCGGCGGCCTCGTACGGACCGAGCATGCTGCTGCCCCTGCACAGCGGCGGCAAGGTGCTCGGCGCGCTCGCCGTGCCTCGTGCCCGGGGCGGCCGGCCGTTCACCGAGACGGAGCGGACCCTGGCCACCCAGTTCGCGTCCCAGGCCGCGCTCGCGCTGATGATGGCCGACGCGCAGCGCGACCGTGAGCGGCTCGCGGTCTACGAGGACCGCGACCGGATCGCCCGCGACCTCCACGACCTCGTCATCCAGCGGCTGTTCGCCACCGGGATGATGCTGGAGAGCGCCCAGCGCGGGTCGATCGTCCCGGCGGTCCGCGAGGGCGTCGGCAAGGCCGTGGACGAACTGGACGTGACCATCCAGGAGATCCGCACCGCGATCTTCGCGCTCCAGCAGGGACCCGCCGAGGCGCCGTCCGGTCTGCGCACCCGCGTGCTGCGGGAGATCACCATGGCGGCCGTGCCGCTGGGCTTCACCCCCGCGCACCGCTTCCTGGGCGCGATCGACGCGGCGGTCGGCGATCTCACCGGCAAGAACCTCATCGCAGCCCTGCGCGAGGCCCTGTCCAACGCCTTCCGGCACGCGCAGGCCACCCGGATCGAGGTCGTCGTCGACGCGGGCGCCGAACTGCCGGACGGCACCGCCGCGGTCCGGCTGTCGGTCGCGGACGACGGGGTCGGCATCCCCGAGGGCGGCCGGCGCAGCGGGCTGCGCAACCTGGCGCGGCGTGCCGAATCCCTGGGCGGGTCGAGCTGGTGCGGCCCGGGGATCGGGGAGGACGGCGGTGGTACGACGGTGGTGTGGCAGGCCCCGCTGTAGGCCCCGGCCCGCCCCGGGACCGGCCCGCCCCAGCCCGCCTGTCCTGGCCGGCCGTGGTGCCTCTGGACCGTCGTGCTCTCCGGCCGACCGTCAGTCGTCGTCGAGCGTGCCCGCGAGGATCCGTTCGATGACGACGGCCACGCCGTCCTCGTTGTTGGCGACCGTACGGCCGGAGGCGGCGGCGATCACGTCCGGGTGGGCGTTGCCCATCGCGTACGAGCGGCCGGCCCAGCCGAGCATCTCGATGTCGTTGGGCATGTCGCCGAAGGCGACGACCTCGTCGGCGGAGATGCCCCGCTCGGCGCAGCACAGGGCCAGAGTGGACGCCTTCGAGACGCCGAGGCCGCTGATCTCCAGAAGCGCCGTCGGGCTGGAGCGGGTGAACGAGGCCAGATCGCCCGCGGCGGCGCGGGCCGCGGACAGGAAGGCGTCGGGGTCGAGTTCCGGGTGCTGGGCGAGCAGCTTGAGCACCGGGGCGGCGGCGCCGGGCTTCTCCTCGAAGAGGAGCTTCTCGGCGGTGGCGACGGTCGCGCCTGGGTCGAGGAAGAAGGGCGGGTACTGCGGCTCGTAGTGGATGCCGGTGGTGAGCTCGACCGCGAAGGAGGTGCCCGGGGCGGCGGCGCGCAGCGTCGTCACGACCTCGAGCGCGACGGCCCGCTCCAGCGGGCGTACCTCGAGGAACGTACCTCCCGCGTGCAGATCGACCACCGCCGCGCCGTTCGCGCAGATCGCGAGGCCGTGGCCGTGCACGTGGTCGCTGACGACGTCCATCCAGCGCGCCGGACGGCCGGTGACGAAGAAGACCTCGATACCGGCCTGCTCGGCGGCGGCGAGCGCCGCGACCGTGCGCTCCGAGACGGACTTGTCGTCACGCAGCAGAGTGCCGTCGAGGTCGGTGGCGATCAGTCGGGGAGCCGGAGCGGCGGGGCGCGGGGAGTGGGGTGAGGTCACCGGTCCATTCTTCCGCACACGATGCACGGGCGTGCGAGGGGGCGCACATCTGAGAGATGGTTTCCGCCCGTTCCCGCTCCGGCCTCCCGGGTCAGGCGAGCTGTGCGACGGCCTCGGTGGCGATCCGCTCGAAGACGGCCTGGTCGGCGGCGAAGTCCGAGTCGGGAATGGGCCAGTGGATCACGATCTCGGTGAAGCCGAGCGCCTGGTGGCGGCCGGCGAAGTCGACGAAAGCGTCCAGGGACGAGAGCGGCCGCCCGCGGTCCGGGGTGAAGCCGGTGAGCAGGACCTTGTCCAGCTCGGTCACGTCGCGGCCGGTGTCCGCGCATGCCTTGCCGAGCTTCTCGACCTGGCCGCGGATCGCCTCGACCGACTGCTCCGGCGTTCCCTCCGCGTACAGCTTCGGGTCACCGGTCGTCACCCACGCCTGCCCGTGGCGCGCGGCGAGCTTCAGACCGCGCGGGCCGGTGGCCGCCACGGCGAACGGCAGCCGCGGGCGCTGGACACAGCCGGGGATGTTGCGGGCCTCGTCCGCGGAGTAGTGGGTGCCCCGATGGGTCACCGCGTCCTCGGTGAGCAGCCGGTCGAGCAGCGGCAGGAACTCGCCGAACCGGTCCGCTCGCTCCTTCGGGGTCCATGCCTCCTGGCCGAGCACGGTGGCGTCGAAACCGTTGCCGCCCGCACCGATGCCGAGGGTCACCCGGCCGCCCGAGATGTCGTCCAGGGAGATGAGCTCCTTGGCGAGCGTCACCGGGTGGCGGAAGTTCGGCGAGGTGACCAGGGTTCCCAGGCGCAGCCGCTCGGTGGCCGTCGCGGCGGCGGTGAGCGTGGGAAGGGCGCCGAACCAGGGGCCGTCGCGGAAGGACCGCCAGGACAGGTGGTCGTAGGTGTAGCCGGCGTGGAAGCCGAGCTCCTCGGCACGCCGCCAGCGCTCGCGGCCGCCTTCGTGCCAGCGATGGACGGGAAGGATCACGGTGCTCAGGCGCAGGGTCATGCACTCGACCTTACGACGATCCCGGGGCTCTCCCGGAAAGCCGTGGGAGTCTCCCTCGCGACGGGCCTCGCGGCGGTTCGGCCGACGCCTCGGCTCGGAGGTCGGGGTCTCAGCCGGGGAAGCGGAGGAACTGCGGGGGGACGGCGTCGGTCAGCCAGACGCCGTTCGCGCTGACGTGGAAGACGTACCCGGCCCGGTGCATGGCGCCGGCGTCCACGCTCAGGACCACGGGCCGGCCACGGCGTGCGCCGACCCGGGTCGCGGTCTCGCGGTCGGGCGAGAGGTGGACGTGGTGGCGGGCCATGGGCCGCAGGCCGTCGGCCCGGATCGCGTCCAGGTGGGCGGCGACCGTACCGTGGTAGAGGTACGCGGGCGGCTCGGCGGGCGGAAGGTCCAGGTCCACCGCGACGGTGTGGCCCTGGCTGGCCCGGATCCGCGTCCCCTCGATCGCGAAGCGCTTCTTGTCGTTGGCGGCGACGACATGGTCCAGCTCGGCGCGGCTGATCGGGAACCCGTGCTCGGCCGCCGCCCGCAGGAGCGTGTCGATCTCGGTCCAGCCGTTCGCGTCGAGAACCAGCCCGATCCGCTCGGGCTGATGGCGCAGATGCTTCGAGAGGTACTTCGACACCTTCACGGTGCGTCTCTCGTCCATCGGTCTGTTCATGGCGTCAGGATGCCGGAGGGCGGTCGGGCGAGCCATTGAATTGCGGCACGGATGTTTGATCCACAAGTAACTCAAGTTATCCACAGAGGAATTGGCGATTCTGTGGACAACCACCATGTGATATCAGGGTATTTGAGCTATTCAGCTGCCGTCCAAGGGATTTGGAGCAAGTGCGTTCAATGTCCTTGAGTGCACCTCTCGTTCGGCGGCAGCCGTGATGAACGCCGCCACGTTCTCCGGGCCGACAAGCTGCTGAACGGCCCGAATCGTCCCCGACGGGAGCACCACGGGGCGCGGCTCGTCGTCCCGTACCGGCGGAGGTTCCGCCGACAGGTGATGCTGGAGATGGCGGGTGGCAAAGAGCCGCATCGCGCGGGCGAGTTCGGCGTCGACGGTCTGCTGGGCGAGCGGGCGAAGTCTGCGCACCATCGTCGCCGCCGCGGCCGCGTCGGCGTCCGTCGGCGGTCGGTGCTCCAGATAGCGTGCGAAGACGTGCTCGGTGGTGAACTCCAGGAAGCGCGAGGCGATGTGCTCGACCTGGACGCGAAGTTCCCTCAGGTGACCGGATATCGCGGAGAGCGGCACGCCCGCCTCGTACAACTCCGCCGCCACCGCCAGCTCCTGGGGGCTGGGGACGAGGAACTCGTCCTCGCGGCCGGGGACCCGCTCCAGGACGCCGAGCTCGATCGCCTCCCTGATCGCGTCCTCGTCGGGTGTGCCCCCGAACGTGGCGTCGAGCTCCTCGCGGGAGATCCGGTCGGCCTTCTCGTCCGTCCACGGACCGTCGACCTCGGCGACCAGGCCCAGCACGCCGCCCAGACCGCGGCCGGCGTCCCAGGCCTCCAGGAGCTCCTTGATGGAGGCCAGGGTGTAGCCGCGGTCCAGCAGGTCGGCGATCTGCCGCAGCCGGGCCAGATGCGTGTCCCCGTACACGTTGGACCTGCCCCGGCGCTCCGGTCGGGGCAGCAGGCCGCGGTCCTGGTAGGCGCGGATCGTCCGGACCGTGGCCCCGCTGTGGTGGGCCAGATCCTCGATCCGGTACTCCGTTGGCTGCTCCGACAAACCCGCTCCCACCCGCTCGCTCCGGCTACCCGCTCACGGCGCGACCCGCCGCGCCCTCCCCCGTGCCCCCTGGGGCACGGGAGGGATCGTACGGCCGCCGGAAGTCCGGGCGCGCCCCGGCGCTCACGCCGGCGGCTCCCACCGGGCCAGCGCCCGCAGGGTCCTCGGGGCGAAGCGGGACAGGAAGTGGGCGCCGCGCGCCTCCGGGGTGACGGGGACGACGGCCTGGTTCCGCACCACCGCGCGCAGGATCGCCTCCGCGACCTTCTCCGGCGGATAGTTGCGCAGACCGTAGAGGCGGGAGGCCTCCTTCTGGCGGCGCTTCTGCTCCTCCTCGCCGACTCCGGCGAACCGGGCCGTCGCGGTGATGTTGGTGTTCACGATGCCGGGGCAGATCGCCGAGACGCCGATGCCCTGGCCGGCCAGTTCGGCGCGCAGGCACTCGCTCAGCATGAGCACGGCCGCCTTGGAGGTGCCGTACGCGGGCAGGGCCCGGGAGGGCTGGAAGGCGGCGGCGGAGGCGGTGTTGACGATGTGCCCGCCCTGGCCGCGCGCGGCCATCTGCCCGCCGAAGATCCGGCAGCCGTGGATGACGCCCCAGAGATTGACGTCCAGGACCTTCTTCCACTCCTCGGTGGTGGTCTCGAAGAACGAGCCCGACAGACCGATGCCGGCGTTGTTGACCAGGACGTCGACGATTCCGTACTCGCTCGCCACCTTCACGGCGAGCTTCTCCATGGCCTGCTCGTCGCTGACGTCGACGGTCTCGCCCCAGGCATCGGGCGCGCCGATCAGCCGTGACATCTCCGCCGTGCGCGCCGCGCCCTCGCCGTCCCGGTCGACGGCGACGATCCGCGCGCCCGCCTCGGCGAAGGCGAAGGCGGTGGCCCGGCCGATGCCGCTCGCGGCCCCGGTCACCAGGACCAGCTGGCCACCGAACCGCTCGGTGTGCTCCGGCTTCGCCGGGCTCTTCGCCGCCGGCGCGGGTGCCTTCACCGACGGGTCCTCGTTCCTGTCCACGAACTCGGTGATCCAGGCGGCGAGCTGGTCGGGGCGGGTCCGTGGCACCCAGTGCTTGGCGGGCAGGGAGCGCCGGGTCAGGTCCGGCACCCAGGTGGCGAGGTCGTCGTAGAGCCGCTCCGACAGGAAGATGTCACCGGTCGGCGTGATCAGCTGGACCGGCGCGTGCGCGTACGCGTCGGCGCGCGGACGGCTCAGTCGCGCGCGGACGTTGTCCCGGTAGAGCCAGGCGCCGTGCGCCGCGTCGTTGGGCAGGGACGGCGTCGGGTAGTCGCCCGCGGGGATCTTCTCGACCCGTTGGAGCAGCTTCGGCCACTGCTTGCCGAGGGGGCCGCGCCAGGCGAGCTCGGGCAGGACGGGGGTGTGCAGCATGTACACGTACCAGGACTTGGCGCCCTGACCGAGGAGCTGGCCGACCCGGCGTGGGGTGGGCCGGGCCATCCGCTGCTTGATCCAGTGTCCGAAGTGGTCCAGCGAGGGGCCCGACATCGAGGTGAAGGAGGCGATGCGGCCCTCGGTGCGCGGGACGGTCACGAACTCCCAGGACTGCACCGAGCCCCAGTCGTGCCCGACCAGGTGCACGGGCCGGTCCGGGCTCACCGCGTCGGCGACCGCCAGGAAGTCGTCCGTCAGCTTCTCCAGGGTGAACCCGCCGCGCAGCGGGGCCGGCGCCGTGGACCGGCCGTGGCCCCGGACGTCGTACAGCACCACGTGGAACCGCTCGGCGAGCCGGTGCGCGACCTCCGACCAGACTTCCTTGGAGTCCGGATATCCGTGGACGAGCAGCACGGTCGGCCGGCTCGCGTCACCCAGCTCGGCGACGCACAGCTCGATGCCGCCCGTACGGATCCAGCGCTCCCGCGCGCCCTTCAGCCCGGCCATCACGCGTCCCTCTCGTTCCAGCGCCGCACGTGCGGCAGGTCGTCGTCCAGCCAGAACGCGCTCTGCTCGGGGTCCTTGGAGTCGGTGACGACGAGGATCTCCTCGAACTTCGCGCCCGTGCCCCGGAAGCCGAGGTGCGGTTCGACGGCCCACAGCCCCGGCCGGGGCGGGTGGTCGGAGAACTTGTACGGGGACCAGAGCGGTGACCAGCCGTCGCGGTGGCCGTGGATCGCGTCGCTCGCGAGCCCCTTCAGCGACTGGGTGCCGAAGCCGAAGAGCGTGGGCGACCAGCGGCGCTCCTTCACCCGGTCGATCTTGTGCGCGATCACGCCGAACGGATACGCGCGGTGCCGGTTGGCGTACCCCTGGCGGACCATGAGCCGGTCCACGCTCCCGTAGATCTCCCGCAGTGGGCGGCGCTGGCGCACCTCGCTCAGGATCAGCTCGCGGTGCGCCTTCAGATCGGCGAGCAGCTTGTCGTGCACGGGGTTGAGGCCCAGGCAGCCGGAGTATCCGATGTCCGAGGTGTAGCCCTTGTACACGGGGGCCATGTCGAGGATGAACGGCATCCCCGCCTCGAGGCGGCGGTTCGTCGGGAAGAACTGCAGAGGGATCTTGAAGTCGACGAAGGCCGTCCGGTCGCCGAACCAGGCGAAGGGCCGGTGGAACCAGTCCCGTACACCTCGCTCGTACAGCCAGTCGCGCTGCATCTTCGCGGCCTCGCGCTCGGTCACCCCCGGTCTGAGCTGGGCCGCGACGGCTTCCGCGCACTCGTAGGAGAGGCGCTGCACTTCCCTGAACCCCCGCAGTTCCGCGGTCAGTTCGCTTGCCACTGCTGAGGTCATGCCACCCGCCCGTCCCGTGAGCATGCGTGTGCGCTACGCGGTCGTAACTTGACACTGATGAATGTGACAATGCCCGGCGGCTGCGTCAAGGGGTGTGCAGCAGACCTGTGGAAAACGACTTTGGTCTCGACTCCCCTACGGGTTCGTACACCTGGAGTCGGATACGGAACGAGCCGTTGGGCTGACGACTGCTGTGGTGTGCGCCACTACCGTCGAAGCGTGACTGTGATCGCCACCGAAAGCCTCAGCAAGCGGTTCCCCCGGGTGACCGCCCTCGACCGGCTCTCCCTGGACATCGGGCCCGGTGTGACCGGACTGGTGGGTGCCAACGGAGCCGGCAAGTCCACGATGATCAAAATCCTGCTGGGCCTGTCCCCCGCCACGGAGGGCCGCGCCGAGGTGCTCGGCCTGGACGTCGCCACCTCCGGTGCCCAGATCCGTGAGCGCGTGGGGTACATGCCCGAGCACGACTGCCTCCCGCCGGACGTCTCGGCCACCGAGCTCGTCGTCCACATGGCGCGGATGTCGGGCCTGCCCGCCACCGCCGCCCGTGAGCGGACGGCCGACACGCTGCGCCATGTCGGTCTGTACGAGGAGCGGTACCGCCCCATCGGCGGCTACTCGACCGGCATGAAGCAGCGGGTCAAGCTGGCCCAGGCGCTGGTCCACGACCCGCAGCTGGTCCTCCTCGACGAGCCCACCAACGGCCTCGACCCGGTGGGCCGCGACGAGATGCTCGGCCTGATCCGACGGGTCTGGACGGACTTCGGCATCTCGGTCCTCGTCACCTCCCACCTCCTCGGCGAGCTCGAGCGCACCTGCGACCACGTCGTCGTCATCGACGGCGGCCGGCTGCTGCGCTCCAGCTCCACCAGCGACTTCACCCAGACCACCACGACCCTCGCGGTCGAGGTCACCGACTCCGACACCCACCCCGACGGCGCCCAGGCCCTGCGTGCCGCGCTCGCCGCCGCGGGCGTCACCCTCCACGAGGGCGTGGAGGACGGCCTGCCGGGCGCCGGTCACGTCCTCCTCCTGGAGGCCGCGGGCGAGGAGACGTACGACCTCGTCCGTGACACCGTCGCCGACCTCGGCCTCGGACTCGTACGGATGGAACAGCGGCGCCACCACATCGCCGAGGTCTTCCGCCCCGACGCCCAGCAGCAGGAGGAGGTGCCGGCGCGATGAGCTCCCAGGCCCCCGAGACCACTCAGATCCACAACATCGGCTACCGCAGCTACGACGGGCCGCGCCTCGGCCGGGCGTACGCGCGCCGCGCGCTGTTCTCGCAGTCGCTGCGCGGAGCGTACGGACTGGGCCGCAGCGCCAAGTCCAAGGTGCTCCCGATGATCCTCTTCGCCGTGATGTGCGTTCCGGCGCTGATCATCGTGGCGGTGGCGGTCGTCACCAAGGCGTCGAAGCTGCCGGTGGACTACACCGCCTACGCGATCTACCTCCAGCTCGTGATCTTCATCTACCTGGCCGCCCAGGCCCCCCAGTCCGTCTCCCGGGACCTGAGGTTCCGGACGGTGCCGCTCTATTTCTCGCGGCCGATCGAGCGGACCGACTACGTCCTCGCCAAGTACGGGGCGATGGCCTCCGCGCTCTTCGTCCTCACCGCCGCGCCGCTGCTGATCCTCTTCGTCGGCTCGCTGCTCGCGAAGCTGGACTTCGCCGACCAGGCCAAGGGGTTCGGTCAGGGGCTCGTCTCCGTGGCACTGCTCTCCCTGCTCTTCGGCGGCATCGGCCTGGTCATGGCCGCGCTCACCCCGCGGCGCGGCTTCGGCGTCGCCGCCGTCATCGCCACCCTGGTGATCTCCTACGGCGCGGTCTCCACACTCCAGGGCATCGCCTACGGCACGGACAACATCGACGCCATCCAGTGGATGGGCCTGTTCTCGCCGATCACGCTCATCGACGGAGTGCAGACCGCCTTCCTCGGCGCCACCACCTCCTTCCCCGGAGGGGAAGGAGTCGGACCGGGCGCCGGCGTCGGTGTGGTGTACCTGCTGGTCGTCCTCGCGCTCATCGCCGGCTCGTACGGAGTCCTGATGCGCCGCTACCGAAAGGTCGGGCTGTGACCGTGACCGCCCTCCCGTCGCCCACCACCACCCTGCCAAAGGATGGGCCGCGCCCATGAGCACTCTTTCCATCGACCACGCCTCGCGGTGGTTCGGCAACGTCGTCGCCGTCAACGACGTCACGATGACCGTCGGCCCAGGCGTCACCGGCCTTCTCGGCCCCAACGGCGCCGGGAAGTCGACGCTCATCAACATGATGGGCGGCTTCCTCGCTCCCTCCACCGGCACGGTCACCCTCGACGGCGAGGCGATCTGGCGCAACGAGTCCGTCTACCGGAAGATCGGCGTCGTCCCCGAGCGGGAGGCGATGTACGACTTCCTCACCGGGCGCGAGTTCGTCGTCGCCAACGCCGAGTTGCACGGGCTGGGCGCCGTGGAGGCCCAACGCGCGCTCGCCACGGTCGAGATGGAGTACGCGCAGGACCGCAAGATCGCCACGTACAGCAAGGGCATGCGGCAGCGCGTGAAGATGGCCTCGGCCCTCGTCCACGACCCGGCCGTGCTCCTGCTCGACGAGCCGTTCAACGGCATGGACCCGCGCCAGCGCATGCAGTTGATGGACCTGCTGCGCCGGATGGGCTCGGCGGGCCGCACGGTGCTGTTCTCCTCGCACATCCTGGAGGAGGTCGAGCAGCTCGCCTCGCACATCGAGGTGATCGTGGCCGGGCGCCATGCCGCCTCCGGCGACTTCCGCAAGATCCGCCGGCTCATGACGGACCGGCCGCACCGCTATCTCGTACGGTCCAGCGACGACCGGGCGCTCGCTGCCGCGCTCATCGCCGACCCGTCCACGGCCGGCATCGAGGTCGACCTCGCCGAAGGCGCCCTGCGCATCCAGGCGGTGGACTTCGGACGGTTCACGGAACTGCTGCCCCGGGTCGCCCGCGAGCAGGGGGTCCGGCTGCTGACGGTCTCGCCGTCGGACGAGTCCCTCGAATCGGTCTTCTCGTACCTCGTAGCGGCCTGAAAGGAGCCTGACCGATGTACAACCCCACAGTCGCCCGGCTCACCTACCGGGCCCTGCTCGGCCGCCGGCGGGCGCTGATCCTCTTCGCGCTCCCCGCGCTGCTGCTCCTGATCGCCGCGGCGGTACGGGCGTTCAACGGCGCTGACGACCAGATCGCGGCCGACGTCCTCGGCGGTTTCGCGCTCGCCACGATGGTCCCGCTGATCGGCGTCATCGCCGGTACGGGCGCGATCGGCCCGGAGATCGACGACGGTTCGATCGTCTATCTGCTCTCCAAGCCGGTGAAGCGGCCCACGATCATCTTCACCAAGCTGATCGTCGCCATCGCGGTGACCATGGTCTTCTCGGCGGTCCCCACCTTCGTCGCCGGTCTGATCCTCAACGGCAACGGCCAGCAGGTGGCGGTGGCGTACACCGTCGCGGCGCTGGTGGCCTCCATCGCGTACAGCGCGCTCTTCCTGCTGCTCGGCACGGTCAGCCGCCATGCGGTGGTCATCGGGCTGGTCTACGCGCTGGTCTGGGAGGCTCTGTTCGGATCCCTGATCTCGGGGGCGAAGACGCTCAGCGTGCAGCAGTGGGCGCTCGCGGTCGCCCAGAAGGTCAGCGGCGA
Source organism: Streptomyces sp. NPDC003035 (assembly GCF_042888285.1). Classification (NCBI taxonomy): domain Bacteria; kingdom Bacillati; phylum Actinomycetota; class Actinomycetes; order Kitasatosporales; family Streptomycetaceae; genus Streptomyces; species Streptomyces sp. NPDC003035. The sequence goes on from NZ_JBIAPJ010000004.1 coordinate 528,774, forward strand.
GGGCCTGGTCACCTCGGACGTCGGCCTGTCGACGGCGGTGGCGCTGCTGGTCGGTGTGACGGTCCTCGCGACCTGGTACGCGGGCCAGAAGCTCCGGACGCTGAAGCTGGCGGGCGAGGAGTAGGAGCTGAGGCCCCCGGGCCGGGCCTCAGACCTTGGCGTCCCTGGCCGCGAGCAGTCCGACCCCCAGGGCCGCCGCGCAGACGCACAGCACCAGGACGATCGGCACCGTCCAGGAGCCGGTCGCCTGGTGGACCGCGCCGGCGGCCAGCGGTCCGGCCGCGGCGAGCAGATAGCCGACGGTCTGGGCCATGCCGGAGAGCCGCGAGGCGGTGACCGCGTCGCCCGACCGCAGGACGATCAGGGTCAGGGCGAGGCCCACCGCCCCGCCCTGCCCGACGCCAAGGAGCGCGGACCACAGCCAGGCCCCCTGCACCGGGGCGGTCATCAGCCCCGCGTAGCCCGCCGCGACCAGTGCGGTGACGAGGACGACCAGCGGGCGCTGCGTCCGCATCCGGCCCGCGAGCAGCGGCACCGCGAACGCGCCCGCCACCTGGATCAGGTTGTTGAACGCGAAGATCACACCGGCCGTCGAGCGGCTCATCCCGTGGTCCGTGAAGATCGTGGGCATCCAGGCGATCAGCACGTACGACCAGAGTGACTGCAGCCCCATGAAGAGCGTGACCTGCCATGCCAGGGCCGAGCGCCAGACGCTCCTGGCGGGCGCCGCGGGGACGGCCCGTACCTCATGTTCCGTACGGCCCCTGGCGATCAGGACCTGCGGCAGCCAGGCCAGCGCGGCGAGCGCCGCGAGCAGCGACCAGAACCCCAGGGACGCCTCCCAGCCGCCGCCGAGTGCCTCCTCCAGCGGCACCGAGGCAGCCGCCACCACCGTCGCGCCCGCGATCATCGCGCCCGTGTAGAGCGAGGTCATCGACGCGGCCCGGTCGGGGAAGTCCCGCTTGATCAGGCCCGGCATCAGAACGTTGAGCAGGGCGATCGCCGTGCCGACCAGGACGCCGCCGCCGTACAGCGCGTACACCGAGGGCAGGGCGCGCACCAGGATGCCGGCGCCGAGCAGGACCAGCGCGGCGAGCAGCACCGGTTCGACGCCGAAGCGCCGTCCGAGCCAGGGCGCCACCAGCGCGCCGAGGCCCAGGAAGAGCACGGGTACGGACGTCACCAGCGAACTGGCCGTCGACGACAGGCCGAAGGCCGCCGCGATCTCGCCCACCAGCGGTGACACGCTGGCGAGCGCGGCCCGCATGTTGAGCGAGGCCAGCACGATGCCGACCAGCAGCAGGGCGGGGTGGGCGAGCAACGCCCTTCGCCCGGCGGCTCCTCGGGGCGAAGGGAGGACATCGGCCTCGGCCCCGAGGACCGGCGGCCGGGACTCGGTCCTCACAGACCCTCACCCGTCCGGACCTCGCCTGCCGAGCCAGCACCCGTCCGCGCCGCCGCATCCGTCCGCGCCTTGCCCGTCGAGGCCGCACCCGTCCGCGCCGCCCCAGCTGTCCCGGCCTCGCCCGTCGCCTCTCCCGTCAGCGCCGTGATCGTCTCCATCGGGACCCGCAGCAGCTCCCGCGCCCCGGCCTCCGCGCTCTCCGCGTTCCCCGCCTCGATCGCCGCGACCAGCGCCTCGTGGGCGTCGATGTCGACCGGCGGCATCTCCCGGTCGCCGAGCGCCTCCACCAGCACCTCGTGCACCTGCGTGGAGAAGAAGCGGTACACCTCGATGAAGGCCGTGTTGTGCGTGGCCTCGACGACGGCGAGGTGGAAGGCCATGTCCGCGTCCGCGTCTCGGTCGCCCTCCTCGCGGAGGGTCGTCAGCGCCGCCCGCAGCCGCAGCAGGTCATGGGTGTCCCGCCGTACCGCCGCGAGGCGCGCCGCCTCCGCCTCCAGGGCCATCCGCAGCTCCATGACGTCCCGCGCGCCCGCGTGGCGTACTCCGCGCAGGACGGCGGCCGGATCGGCGGTCGACCTGACAAAGGTGCCGTTGCCCTGGCGGGACTCCAGAAGACCGGCGTGGACCAGAACCCGTACGGCCTCGCGGACCGTGTTGCGCCCCACGCCCAGCTGCTCGGCGAGCTCGTGCTCGGTCGGGATGCGGTCCCCGACCTGCCACTCGCCCTCCGCGAGCTGCTCGCGCAGCTGCTCCACCACGGAGTCCACCAACGAGGTACGCCCCGCGGCCTTCAGCGCCATCACCACTCCACCTGAGTATTCGCCCGGTTGCCCAGTCATCCTACAACTGACCGCGCGAGGGGCACCGGACTACTGTGGGGCCCGTACGCGGACACGAACACCCTCACCACCTTCGGGAGTCAGTCATGTCAGACCGCTTCGACGTCGTCGTACTCGGAGCTGGCCCCGGCGGCTACGTCGCCGCCATCCGCGCCGCCCAGCTGGGCAAGCGGGTCGCGGTCGTCGAAGAGAAGTACTGGGGCGGTGTCTGCCTGAACGTCGGCTGCATCCCCACCAAGGCGCTGCTGCGCAACGCCGAGCTCGCCCACATCTTCAACCACGAGGCGAAGACCTTCGGCATCAAGGTCGACGGCACGGTCTCCTTCGACTACGGCGAGGCGTTCCGCCGCAGCCGCACGGTCGCGGACGGCCGGGTCAAGGGCGTCCACTTCCTGATGAAGAAGAACGGGATCACCGAGTTCGACGGGCGCGGCACCTTCGTCGACGCGAACACCCTGCAGGTCGCCACGTCCGACGGCACCTCGCAGACGATCACGTTCGACAACTGCATCATCGCCACCGGCGCCACCCCGCGCCTGCTGCCCGGCACGTCCCGCAGCGAGCGCGTGGTGACCTTCGAGGAGCAGATCGTCGCCGAGGACGTGCCGCAGTCGATCATCATCGCCGGTGCCGGCGCGATCGGCATCGAGTTCGCGTACGTGCTCCACAACTACGGCGTGAAGGTCACCATCGTCGAGTTCCTGGACCGGATCGCGCCGCTGGAGGACGCCGACGTCTCCAAGGAGCTGGCCAAGCAGTACCGCAAGCTCGGCATCGACGTCCTGACCTCGACGCGCGTCGAGACGATCGACGAGTCCGGCCCGCAGGTCCGCGTCACCGTCACCGGCAAGGACGGCGCGCAGAAGGTCCTGGAGGCCGACAAGGTCCTGCAGGCCATCGGCTTCGCCCCGAACGTCTCCGGCTACGGCCTGGAGAACACCGGCGTGGCGCTGACCGAGCGCGGCGCGATCGAGGTGGACGGCCGCTGCCGCACCAACGTGCCGCACATCTACGCCATCGGCGACGTGACCGCGAAGCTGATGCTCGCGCACACCGCCGAGTCCATGGGTGTCGTCGCCGCCGAGACCATCGGGGACGCCGAGACCATGGAGCTGGACTACCCGATGATCCCGCGCGCCACCTACTGCCAGCCGCAGATCGCCAGCTTCGGCTGGACCGAGGCGCAGGCGCGGGAGAAGGGCTTCGACGTCAAGGTCGCCAAGTTCCCCTTCACGGCGAACGGCAAGGCGCACGGCCTCGGCGACTCGACCGGCTTCGTCAAGATCATCAGCGACGGGAAGTACGGCGAGATCATCGGCGCCCACCTGATCGGCCCGGACGTCACCGAGCTTCTGCCGGAGCTGACGCTGGCGCAGCAGTGGGACCTGACGGTCCACGAGGTCGCGCGGAACGTCCACGCACACCCGACGCTGGGCGAGGCCGTGAAGGAAGCGATCCACGGTCTGGCCGGACACATGATCAATTTCTAGCGGTTCCTGGTTTCTAGCGGTTCCTGGTTTCCAGCTTCCCGGCTTCCGGGTTCCGGGTGGCGGACCGTCCCGACCGACCAGGTCGTGGGCGCGTTCGTCACCCGGTACGCATGTCCGGCCGCTCGGCTAATTCGGTGGCGCGCGAACGAGCCCTGGGCGCACAGTGGTTGTGCGGGGGACACCCGCCAGGAGGCCGGGGAGGAGCGCGACGATGACCGACACCAGTTCGAGCCGGAGTTCGAGTCCGTCGAGCTCCCTGCAGGGCGGCGCCCCCTAGCGCCGCCGGGGCGGCCGCTTCGAGCGCGCGACGTTCTCCGCGCGGGCCGCCCACCCGGAGGATTGGCCGAGTGGTAAGGCAGCGGCTTGCTAAGCCGTCGTCGGGGTCACCCCCGCGCGCGTTCGATCCGCGCATCCTCCGCCGTGGCGCCCGTGGCGCCCGTGGCGCCCGTGGCGCCCGTACCAGCCGACCCGTACCCCCGTACAGGACTACCGAGCGAGCAAACGCTCCAGGACGACCGCGATGCCGTCCTCCTCGTTCGACGTCGTCACCTCGTCCGCGACCGCCTTCAGGGCCTCGTGCGCGTTCGCCATCGCCACGCCCCGCGCCGCCCAGCCGAACATCGGGATGTCGTTCGGCATGTCGCCGAAGGCGATCGTGTCCGCCGCCTTCGCACCCAGCCTGCGCGCCGCGAGCGACAGACCGGTGGCCTTGGTCAGGCCCAGCGGAAGGATCTCCACTATCCCCGCTCCCGCCATGACCACGTCCACCAGGCTGCCGACCGTCTGCCGGGCGGCACTCGCCAGCTCGTCGTCCGACAGGGTGGGGTGCTGGATGTAGAGCTTGTTCAGCGGGGCGGACCACAGCTCCGTCGGGTCCTCGAAGAGGACCACCGGCAGCGGCCCTTCCTGGAGCCGGTAGTCGGCGCTGACCAGCACCTCGCCGTCCAGGCCGTCGCGGCTGGCGGCCAGGGCCAGCGGCCCGACCTCGGCCTCGATCTTCGACAGCGCCAGGCCGGCCAGCTGCCGGTCCAGGGTCACCGACGTCAGCAGCCTGCGCTCACCCGCGTGATAGACCTGCGCGCCCTGACCGCACACCGCGAGCCCCTCGTAGCCGAGGTCGTCGAGGATGTGCCGGGTCCAGGGCACGGAGCGGCCCGTGACGACGATGTGCGCCGCCCCCGCCGCCACCACGGCGGCGAGGGCGTCACGCGTACGCTCCGAGACCGACTCGTCGGACCGCAGCAGCGTGCCGTCGAGGTCCGTCGCGACGAGTTTGTACGGGAACGGGGACGGGCTCACTTGGAGATCGGCTCCAGGACCTCGCGGCCACCCAGATACGGCCGCAGCACCTCCGGCACGCGCACCGAGCCGTCCGCCAGCTGGTGGTTCTCCAGGATCGCCACGATCGTGCGCGGTACGGCGCACAGGGTGCCGTTCAGCGTCGCCAGCGGCTGCACGACCTTCTTGCCGTTCCGCTCGTCACGCATCCGCACGGACAGGCGGCGCGCCTGGAAACCGTCGCAGTTCGACGCCGAGGTCAGCTCGCGGTACTTGCCCTGCGTCGGGATCCACGCCTCGCAGTCGAACTTCCGCGAGGCCGAGGAGCCGAGGTCGCCGGTGGCCACGTCGATGACCTGGAAGGGCAGCTCGAGGCTGGTCAGCCACTGCTTCTCCCAGTCCAGGAGCCGCTTGTGCTCGTTCTCGGCGTCCTCCGGAGCGACGTACGAGAACATCTCGACCTTGTCGAACTGGTGGACCCGGAAGATGCCCCGGGTGTCCTTGCCGTACGTACCGGCCTCGCGGCGGAAGCACGGCGAGAAGCCGGCGTAGCGCAGCGGCAGCTTGTCGGCGTCGATGATCTCGTCCATGTGGTACGCGGCGAGCGGCACCTCGGACGTACCGACGAGGTAGAAGTCGTCCTTCTCCAGGTGGTACACGTTCTCCGCGGCCTGGCCGAGGAAGCCGGTGCCCTCCATGGCGCGCGGGCGGACCAGCGCCGGCGTCAGCATCGGGATGAACCCGGCCTCGGTCGCCTGCGCGATCGCCGCGTTGACGAGGGCCAGCTCCAGCAGGGCGCCGACACCCGTCAGGTAGTAGAAGCGCGAGCCGGAGACCTTGGCGCCCCGCTCGACGTCGATGGCGCCCAGCGCCTCGCCCAGCTCCAGGTGGTCCTTGGGCTCGAAGCCCTCGGCCGCGAAGTCGCGGATGGTGCCGTGCGTCTCGAGGACGACGAAGTCCTCCTCGCCGCCGACGGGCACGTCCGCGTGGACGATGTTGCCGAGCTGGAGCAGGAGGGCGCGGGCGGTCTCGTCGGCCTCGTTCTGCTCGGCCTCGGCCGCCTTGACGTCGGTCTTGAGCTGCTCGGCCTTCTGCAGGAGCTCGGCGCGCTGCTCGGGGGTGGCCTTGGGGATCAGCTTGCCGAGCGCCTTCTGCTCGGAGCGGAGCTCGTCGAAGCGGACGCCGGACGACCTGCGCCGTTCATCGGCGGAGAGCAGGGCGTCGACGAGGGCGACGTCCTCTCCACGGGCGCGCTGGGAGGCGCGAACACGGTCGGGGTCCTCACGGAGCAGGCGAAGGTCAATCACCCCACCAGGCTACCGGTGCGGGCTCGTGACACCCCAACCGGATATAGCCTTGCGTGTCGCTTTGCCCTAATTGCCGGGATTGGGATTTGCTGTTTTCCACAGGCTGTGTGGAAAATCTGTGGATCGCGAACGCATTCCTCGGCCAATCGCGATCAAACCCGCCCTGTGCACTCTTCCGAGTGGGAATTCCCCGCCTTAAGGGGTGATCACGAGAATTGGGGTGACGTGGGCCCGCCTGGGCTCTGTGGGTGAACGCGAGGCGACCGGGGCGATTTGTCGACCTTGCCCGTGCGCCATATCGACTTGTCCCCAGGTCGCACCGAGCGCCTGTGGATAACTATGGGATTCAGCGGAAAATATGCAGGTAGGACTAGTGGTTCACGCCTGTGGACGACCGCGCCCCGGCGCACGGGGCGAGGGGCCATCATCGGATCAGGCCCGACCGTCCTGGGCCCTCGCCAGCCAATCGGAGGCCGCCATGAACTCCGCGTCCGAGGTCCCGCGCCGCAGCGCCCGTACGTCCTTCACCGCGACGCCCGCCCGCGGGTACGACCCGAGGAACCGCACCTTCGGGCAGATCCGCTTCAGACCCATCAGCGCCTCGCCCACCCGCCGGTCGGAGATATGGCCCTCGGCGTCCACGGCGAAGCAGTAGTTGCCGATGCCCGCGCCCGTCGGGCGTGACTGGATCAGCATCAGGTTGACCCCGCGCACCGCGAATTCCTGGAGCAGCTCGAGGAGGGCACCCGGATGGTCATCACCCAGCCACAGCACGACCGAGGTCTTGTCCGCTCCCGTCGGCGCGGCCGGCCGCGCCGGCCGGCCCACCAGGACGAACCGCGTCTCGGCGTTCTCCGCGTCGTGGATCTCGGTGACCAGCGCCTCCAGGCCGTAGGTCGCCGCCGCGAACTCCCCGGCGAAGGCCGCGTCGAACCGGCCCTCCTGCACGAGCCGGGCCCCGTCCGCGTTCGAGGCGGCCGACTCCCACCGGGCGTCGGGCAGATGCGCCCGCAGCCAGTTCCGTACCTGCGGCTGGGCCACCGGGTGACCGGTGACCGTCTTGATCTCCGACAGTTCGGTGCCCGGCCGTACGAGCAGGGCGAAGGCGATCGGCAGGACCACCTCGCGGTAGATCATCAGGTGCTCGCCGGAGGCCAGTTCGTCCAGGGTCGCGGTGACCCCGCCCTCCACCGAGTTCTCGATCGGTACGAGAGCGGCGGCAGCCTCTCCGTTGCGTACGGCGTCCAGCGCGGCCGGGACGGAGACCATCGGGACGAGCTCCCGGGTCGCGGCCTCGGGCAGCGTCCGCAGCGCGGCCTCCGTGAAAGTGCCTTCGGGACCGAGATACGTATACCGGGTGGCTGACATACGGTCACCCTAATAGGCGCGGGAGCTGTCGACCCGACGCCCGCCCGGGGTCATGACTCCAGCAGCCGCTGGCCCACGTACTCGCCCTCCGCGGCCCCACCCGGTACGGCGAACAGGCCGCTGGCCTCGTGGCGGACGAAGGCGGACAGCGCGTCGCCCCGGTCGAGCTTGCGCTGCACGGGCACGAAGCCGCGCAGCGGATCGGCCTGCCAGCAGATGAAGAGCAGCCCCGCGTCGGGTGTGCCGTCCGGCCCGATGCCGTCGTGGAAGGAGAACGGCCGCCGCAGCATCGCCGCTCCGCCGTTCTGTTCGGGGGCGGAGATACGGGAGTGGGCGTTGTCGGGGATCACGAGCTTGCCGTCCGGTCCGACCTTGTTCAGGTCGAGCTCGGTCGTCTCGGTGCCGCCGGTGAGCGGGGCGCCGTCCGATTTCCGTCGGCCGATGACCTTCTCCTGCTGGTCCAGCGGGAGCTTCTCCCAGTCGTCGAGGAGCATGCGGATCCGGCGTACGACGGCGTACGAGCCCCCGGCCATCCACTCCTGCGCGCCCGAGGCGCCCGCGCCGGCCGCGGTCTCCGGGACGAAGATCCGCTGGTCGAAGTCGGGATCGGTGGGCTTCGGGTTGCCGGTCCCGTCCACCTGCCCCATGAGGTTGCGGGCCGTCATGGGCCGCGCGGTCGCGCCCGCCGACCGGTTGAAGCCGTTCATCTGCCAGCGCACCTTCGCGGCCGAGCCGGCGTCCTTCTGCAGGGCGCGCAGTGCGTGGAAGGCGACCAGCGCGTCGTCCGCGCCGATCTGCACCCAGAGGTCGCCCTCCGAGCGCTTGGGGTCCAGCGCGTCGGAGGAGAAGGCGGGCAGCGGATCGAGCTGCGTCGGGCGGCGCGCGGTGAGTCCGGTCCGGCCGAAGAAGGAGTGGCCGAAGCCGAAGGTGACCGTCAGCGAGGAGGGGCCCGCGTCCAGGGCGATGCCGGTGTCGTCGGTCGACGGCTTGCCCGCCATCAGCGCCTTGGCCGTCGCCGACCAGCGGCGCAGCAGGGCGGCGGCCTCCTTGCGGCCCGCTCCGGGGGCGAGGTCGAAGGCGATCAGATGACCGCGCGACTGAAGCGGAGTGGTGATCCCCGCTTGATGTTTCCCGTGAAACATCGCCTCCGTCGCCCCGACCGTCGTCAGTGCCTTCGCGTCGGTGGCCGAAGGGCCGGAGTCGGCGACCGCCGCGTACACCCCGGCTCCGCCGGCGGCGCCGAGCGCGATTCCGGCCGCGCCCGCCGCGCCGACCGTGCCGAGCATCCGTCGCCGGGAGATCTCAAGGTTGTCGTTGTCGCTCACGCGGGTCAGCCGATCTTCACGTTCTTGTCGATGGTGGTCTGGTCGATGTCGGAGGTACGGACCGTCACCTGGATCTGCCATTCACCGGCCATCGGGATCTGGACGCCGCTCGCGCTCCAGTGTCCGGTCTGGATCCGGTCGGGTACGACGGGCAGCGGGCCGACGTTCTTCTCCTTCAAGGTGAAGGCGACCTTGATCTCGGGGACGTCCAGCGGGCGCCCGTTGGGCCGGTCGACATAGAGGTGCAGGGCGTTGGCGCCGGTACGGCCGGGGTCGAGGCTGAGCCGTACCGTTCCCTTGCCGTCCACGCCACCGGTGTCGAAGGGCAGCCGGATGTCGATGGGCCGCTCGGGTACGGCGGCCGAGCCGGACGTGGACGCGGAGCGCCCGGCCTCTTCCTCCGTACGACCGGGTTCGGTCGAGGTCAGGACGGTGGTCACGGCGAGCAGGGCGACGGCGACGACGGCCTCGGTGAGGACCGAGCGGCGCAGGCCGCTGCGTTCCGGGTCGGCGTCGCGGTCGCGCTTCTTCCGGGCGGTGGCGACGGCGGCCCGTTGGCGCGCGAGCTGGGCGGCCCGTACGGGGTCGACGTCCTCCACACGGTCCCCGCCGACGCTGTCCGTGTCGTCGGAGACCGTGTCGTCGGTCTCTGTGTCCTCGGCGCTCTCGGCGCTCTCCGTCTCCGCCGGTGCGCCGAGTCGCTGGGTCCAGCGGCGGGAGATCCAGGCGATGCCCACGAGCACGGCCACGAGCCCGACCTTGACCAGCAGCAGCTGTCCGTACGCCGTGCCGGTCAGGGCCGGCCAGGAGCCGACCTGTCGCCAGGACTGGTAGAGCCCGGTGGCCGCGAGGACGACCACCGACCCGAAGGCGACCTTCGAGAAGCGCTCGACAGCCGCCCGCTCGATGTCGGGTGCCCGGTACAGCGCGACGAGTAGTGCCGTCAGGCCACCGAGCCAGGCGGCCACGGCCAGCAGGTGCAGGATGTCGATGGGCATCGCGATCCCCGGCTGCAGGCCGGTCGAGGCGTGTTCAGCAAGTGCCCAGGTGCCCGCGATGCCGGCGGCCACCACGGAGCCGCCGATCGCGAGGCCGAAGGTGAGGTCCTTCTTCTCCTTCTCGTCGGTCCGCTTCGTGTACGCACCGAACAGCACGGCGACGAAGAGCGCGGCCGCGCCCAGGAGCATCAGCCGGGAGATCAGCGCGGCGCCGGTCTTCGTCTCCAGGACGGACTTCAGTCCGCCGAGGTCGAAGGCGTCGGCGAGTTCGCCGGAGCCGGTGTACGGGTTGCGCAGCAGCAGCATGACCAGGGTGGCCGCGGTGAGCGTCAGCCAGCCTCGGACCACGAGCCGCTGCACCGGACGCACGGCGGCGCCGCGCGGCCAGCAGGCGAGGACGAAGGCGCCGCCGCCGACGAGGACGACGAAGCCGGCGTAGGAGAGGTAGCGGGCGATGCCGTACAGCGTGCCGACGAGCCCGCCGCCGGCTTCCTGGTCGGGCAGGGCGACGGAGGTCTGGGAGGGGGCGCCGATGGAGAAGGTGAAGGCGCCGGCGATGGGGTGGCTGTCGGCGGAGACGGTCTGCCAGGCGACGGTGTAGGTGCCTTCCGGCAGGCCGGAGCGGAGCCCCACCCCGTACTTGACGATCGATCCGCTGCACAGGTCGCGGATCTCTCCGGTGTCGACCCGCTTCCCCGCCGGATCGAGGATCCGGATGGAGTCGGCGCTCATGGCGACCTGTTCGGAGAAGGTGAGGTTGACGTCCTTGGGGGCGGTGGCGACCACCGCCCCGTCCTTCGGGTCGCTGCCGGTGAGCGCGGCATGTGCGGACGCGGGCGCGGCGCCGGCGAGCAGGGTGCCGAGGAGCGCGGCCGTGACGAGCAGGAGCCGGGCCAGGGCGGTTCCGAGGCGCGGGGCGGTGGCTGGCATGAGTGTGGTCAGTCCCTCACGTAGCTCAGTGCTGCTTCGGGTTGTGGGTGGCGGCCTCGACGGGAAGGTCGACCGTGATGGGGTCGGCCTTCTCGAAGTGCAGCTCGATGCTGACGTTCTCGCCCTGCTTCGGCTTGACCTTGAGACCCATGAGCATGATGTGGTTGCCGCCGCGTTCGAGCTTCAGCTCACCGTGGGCAGGGATGTCGAAGGACTTCACCTCCTGCATCTTCTGGTCCTTCGTCTCGTGGATCGTCACGTCGTCCGCGATCGGGCTGGTGACGGAGGTGAGCTTGTCGGCCGTGTCGCCGTCGTTCGTGATCGTCAGGAACCCGCCGGCCATGTCCGCCACCGGCTGCGGCATGAAGGCGCCGGAGACCTTCAGTTCGGGCGTGCTGTCGGTGGAGCAACCGGCCAGCGCCGCCCCGGAGACGAGGGTCAGGGCGACGGCGAGGGCGCGGGTGGTGCGGCGGTTCACGGGTTCTCCCCCTTGATGATCTTCGGCAGGTCCTTGGCGTAGTCGTCGACGGTGGTGTCCTCGCCGTACAGGACGTAGCCCTGGTCGGTGGTGGGCGAGAACGCGATCACCTGGGCTCCGTGCATGGAGACGACCGAGCCGTTCTTCTCCTTCTTCGGCGGGTCGATGCCGATGCCGATCTGGCGGGCGCCCGCCTGGATCGCGGAGAAGTCGCCGGTGAGACCGGTGAAGGAGGGGTCACCGGCGGCCGGCAGCCACTTGGCGAGTTCGGCCGAGGTGTCCCGCTCGGGGTCGGTGGTGACGAAGACGACCTGGAGCTTGTCCTGGTCCGCCTTGGGGAGCTGCTTCTTGGCGATGGCGATGTTGCTCATCGTCAACGGGCAGACGTCGGGGCAGTGGGTGTAGCCGAAGTAGATCAGCGTCGGCTTGCCCTTGGTCCGCTCGCGGAGGTCGAACTTCTGGCCCTTGGTGTCCGTGAGGACGAGGTCGGGCTTGGTGAACGGCCGGTCGAGGACCGTCGCCGCCTTGGTGGTGTCGCTGTCGGTGGAGACCTCGGCGACCGGTCCGGTGCCGGCGCCGGTCGCCTTGTCGTCGCCTCCGCCGAGGCCGACGAAGGCGGTGACCACGAGGGCGGCGGCGGCCACGGCGGACGCGGCGATCAGGGGGGCGCGGCGGCTCGGCCGGGCCTGCTCATCGGTCTTCGGGTCGGTCGACTTCTGGACTGACATGAGTGGCGTTCTTTCTACGGAAGGGTTCAGGCCGAGCGGCGGCGGCCGGCGAGCACACCGAAGGCGACGCCCGCGATGCCCACGAGGATGCCGATGACGCCGAGCACACGCGCGGTGGTGTCGGAGCCGGAGGAGCCGGAGTCGGCGTGGGAGCCGGCGGCCTCGGTGTGCGACGCCTTGCCGTGCCCGGCCTTGTCCTCTGCCTTGTCCTCCGCCTTGTCGTCCGCCTTGGCGCCGCCGCCGTGGTGGTCGTCGGTCGCCGCGGACAGCTTCAGGACGGGAGCGGGATTCTGCGGCTCGGCCGCGCCTTCCTTCGACTCCTCGATCCAGCGGACGACCTCGTTGTTGTCGTAGGTCTGGATGGCCTTGAGGACGAGCTGGTCGGTGTCCTCCGGCAGCTGCCCGAGGGAGAGCGGGAACTGCTGGAACTGTCCGGGGCCGATCTTCGAGCCGTCCGCGGTCCAGGTGACCTTGGCGACGGCTTCGTTGATCTTCTTGCCGTGCAGCTCCAGCGGCTTGGCGAGCTTGGCCTTGGTGACCTCGGCCTTCCAGCCCGGTACCGGCTGCGGCATCACGGACGCGAGCGGGTGGTCGGTGGGGAAGTTGACCTCGACCTTGACGGTGGAGGCGTTGTCGCGCTCGTTGGGGACCTTGATGTTCACGGTCGCGTATCCGCCCTTCGCGGCCTCGCCCTGGGGCTGCACGCTGACGTGCGCGAAGGCGGTGCCGGAGAGCAGGGCGACGGAGGACAGGGCGATGCCACCGGCGACGGCGATACGGGAGACGGCGGTACGGGAGGCGGAAGCGGAAACGGTCATGGCAGAAGACACTCCAGCTCGGGAGGGAAGGTGAGAGGCAGGCACGCCGGGCGCACGGACGGGTGCGCGCGGACGCTCGCGGCCCGCTCCCGTGAGTGATGAGCGGTGAGCGGTCCGCGTCAGGCTGCGAGGACGCAGTCGGCGGCCGGCGGGCCGCGCCGGATGACCGTGTGCTGGAGTGCCGCCGCGTCGGGCGGCGGGGTGTCGTCGGCCGCGGTACGGGCGGGGCGGCGGGGACCGGCTGCCGGCAGTCCGGGAAGACCGGAGAGCAGGGCGCGTACGAGCGTCAGTGCGGCGCGCAGGGAGCGGACGAGGGCGCCTTCGGCCAGCTCGGTCGCTCCCTGGGAGGAGAGCCGGACGAGCCGGCCGAGGGCGAGGTCGCCGCGGCGCAGCAGCCAACCGGTGGCCAGCGCGGCCAGCAGGTGGCCGAGCGCCATGGGCAGGTCGGGCAGCAGATCTGCGCTCCCCGCGGCCTCTGCCCCCAGATGGGCGGCGTGGGCGGGGTGCGCGTGGGCGGCGGCGTCGGCCGGGTCGAGACCGGCGTCGGTGATGATCCGGGTCGCGTCGGCGGGGCTGAGCGCCGCGGCCCCTGCGCCGCAGACGAGTTTGGCGGCCATGCGGATCAGTGCGTCGTCGGAGGCCGGGCCGAGGGCGTTCGCCGCGAGGGGACGCTGTCCGAGGCCGAACAGGATGTGCAGCCCGAGCTGTCCAGCGGTCAGCGTGCCGACGATGGCGGGCAGCGAGCGCTCCCGCCCGGCGAAGAGCACGGTGATCCCGAAGAGCCCGAGGAACCCGGCGACCACGGCCCACAGCGCGATGCCCGCGCAGGCGGCGAGGGCGTGTCCGAGCCCGGACAGCACGACGCAGACCGCGGTGAACACCGCGGCCCTCAGCAGACGTGGTGCGAGCGCGGGGGCAGACATGGCGGGCCCATCATCGCACCAGGCCCGGACCTGCCGTACGGCAGGTCCGGAAGGTCACCCTTTGGTGCCTTCGGGCCCGACATACACCCGACATACACCGGACACACACGGGACATACACCGGCGTACGGCGTGCCCACATCCGCCGAACGAGCGCTCTTGCGTTCCCCCGGGGCTTACGGGCCCCTTCGGAGGGCAATAGGTATCGGTATGTCGCGCCGCAGCATGTCGAGCCGCAGCCAGGAGGCTGAAGCATGAGCATCTGGTGGTCTCTCCATCTCCGGCGTGAGGCAGCGAGCGTGCCGCTCGCCAGGCGACTCCTTCTCGGCACGATGGAGACGGCGGGTGTCGATCCGGACGTGTCGTACGAGCTGTCGGTGGCCCTGACCGAGGCGTGCGCCAACGCCGTCGAGCACGGTGGCTGTGGCGACACCGGTTCCGGCGTGGGCTCGGAGGCGTACCGGGTCACCGCCTATCTGGACGGTGAGACCTGCCGGATCGAGGTGGCGGACGCGGGCCCGGGCTTCTCCGGCGCCCCGTTGCCCGCGGCCCCGGACGCGGAGAACGGCCGCGGGCTGCGGCTGATCGCGGAGCTCGCCGACCATGTCCACTTCGGCCGTACGGGCCGGGGCGGGGCGCTCGTCTCCTTCGACAAGATCGTCAAATGGCGGACCGACGCTCCCCTCGCGCTGACCTGACACGCTGACCTCCCGCACGATCCGCACGCACGATCCGCACGCACGATCCGCACGCACGATCTGCACGCACGATCTGCATGCACGACCCGCGACCCGCGACCCGCACGACATTGCGCACCCACGGAAGGGCCCCCGCCGATCATGTCGGCAGGGGCCCTTCCGTGGGTGCGTGGCGGGGCGGGGGTCAGCCCTTCAAGCCGGCCATCCACGCCTCGACCTCGTCCGCGCGACGCGGCAGCGAGTCGGAGAGGTTCCGGTTGCCGTCCTCCGTGACGAGGATGTCGTCCTCGATGCGGACGCCGATGCCCCGGTACTCCTCCGGCACGGTCAGGTCGTCGGCCTGGAAGTACAGGCCCGGCTCGACGGTCAGGCACATGCCCGGCTCGAGCGTCGTGTCGACGTACGCCTCGGTGCGCGCGGCGGCGCAGTCGTGGACGTCCATGCCGAGCATGTGGCCGGTGCCGTGGAGGGTCCAGCGGCGCTGGAGGCCGAGCTCCAGGACGCGCTCGACCGGACCCTCGACGAGGCCCCACTCGACGAGCTTCTCGGCGAGCACGCGCTGGGCGGCGTCGTGGAAGTCGCGGTAGGCGGCGCCCGGCTTCACCGCGGCGATGCCCGCCTCCTGCGCCTCGTACACGGCGTCGTAGATCTTGCGCTGGAGCTCGGTGTAGCGGCCGTTGATCGGCAGGGTGCGGGTCACGTCGGCGGTGTAGAGCTCGTCGGTCTCCACACCGGCGTCGAGGAGCAGCAGGTCGCCGGAGCGGACCGGGCCGTCGTTGCGCACCCAGTGCAGGGTGGTGGCGTGCGGTCCCGCGGCGCAGATGGAGCCGTAGCCGACGTCGTTGCCCTCGACGCGGGCGCGCAGGAAGAAGGTGCCCTCTATGTAGCGCTCGCTGGTCGCCTCGGCCTTGTCGAGGACCTTGACGACGTCCTCGAAGCCGCGGGCGGTGGAGTCGCAGGCCTTCTGGAGCTCGCCGATCTCGAAGTCGTCCTTGATGAGACGGGCCTCGGAGAGGTAGACGCGGAGTTCCTCGTCGCGCTCGGCGGTGACCTTGTCGCTCAGCGCGGCCTCGATGGAGGCGTCGTGGCCGCGGACGTTGCGGACGGGGCCGGTGGCCTCCTTGAGGGCGGCGGGCAGCTCGCGGACGTCCTTCGCCGGGATGCCGAGCAGCTGCTCCGCCTCGGTGAGGGAGTGGCGGCGGCCGACCCACAGCTCGCCCATGCCGTCGAGCCAGAACTCGCCGTTCTCACGGTCGGAGCGGGGCAGCAGGTAGATCGTGGCCTGGTGGCCGCTCTTCGTCGGCTCCAGGACGAGGACGCCGTCGTGCGTCTGGTCGCCGGTGAGGTACGCGTACTCGGTGGAGGCGCGGAAGCTGTACTCGGTGTCGTTGGAGCGGGTCTTCAGGTTGCCCGCGGGGATGACGAGACGCTCGCCGGGGAAGCGCGCGGACAGCGCGGCACGGCGGGCAGCGGTGTGCTCGGCCTGCGCGATCGGCCGCAGTTCGCGCAGCTCGGTGTCGGCCCAGCCGGACTTCATGTTCTCGGCGAGCTCGTCGGAGACGCCCTGGTACAGGCCGTTCTTGCGCTGCTTGATCGGCTCTTCGGTCTCTTCCGGGGTCTCCGGCGTGAGCTCTTCGGCCACGGGTCTGCCTCCTCTTGGTACGACACTGAACCCCCACCATCGTACGGTCGTACGGAAGGGGGCCCAGGGCCGGAAGACCCATTACCGCTGAGTCACATGCCGGTCGTGCCGAGTCACGTACCGCTCACTCGAAGCGGGCCGCGAGCAGGACCACGTCCTCCCCGTCCACGGCGGTGTCGAGGCCCTCGGGCAGCAGGGTCCGCAGCACGTGGTCGGCGAGGGCGCCCGGATCGTCCCGGTCCGCCTTCGGCACACTCGCGGCGGCCGCGTGGAGCCGGGCGAAGGCCCGGTCCATGGGGTCGCCGGTCCGGCGCAGCAGCCCGTCCGTGTAGAGCAGCACCGTTTCTCCGGGCGCGGGGGCGATCTCGACGCTCGGCGCCTCCCAGCAGGCGAGCATCCCGAGGGGCGCGGACAGTGAGGTCTCGACGAACTCGGTGCGGTGCTCGCCGATGATCAGCGGCGGGGTGTGCCCGGCTCCGGCGAGGACGAGCTTGCGCTGCTTCGGCTCGGAGTAGGCGAAGAGCGCGGTGGCCGAGCGGGCGGGCTCGGTGAGCCGGAGCAGGAGCTCCAGGTCGGAGAGGACGGCGACGGGGTCCTCGCCCTCCATGACCGCGTACGCCCGCAGGGAGGCGCGCAGTCGCCCCATGGCGGCGAGAGCGCTCGGGCCGGTCCCGGAGACGGAGCCGACGGCGAGCCCGAGGGCGCCCTCGGGCAGCGGCAGCGCGTCGTACCAGTCGCCGCCGCCCTGGGGGCTGGTGCGGTGGCGGGCGGCGAGCTGGACGCCGGGGACCCGGGGGAGACGGCTGGGCAGCAACTCCTCGGCGACGGTGGCCACCTGGACGCGGGCACGCTCCAGTTCGAGGAGGCGGGCGAGGTGTTCGGTGGCGTACCGGCCGTAGAGGCCGACGAGATGGCGCTGGCGTTCGACGGGTTCGGCGGGCTCGTCGTACAGCCAGACGACGGCGCCGAGCCTCCCGGCGGCCTCGGTGGCGAGGGGGAGGGCGTAGCTGGCGGCGTAGCCGAGCCGGGCGGCGACCTCGCGGTGGCGGGGGTCGAGCTCGGCCTGGCCGAGGAGGTCGGGGACCGCGATGGGGCCGGGCAGCACGGTCCGGGAGCCGGCCGGTTCGTGGCCGGGCACCGTCCGGGAGCCGGTCGGTTCGGGAAGGCCGTCGAGGATGCGGCCGTACGAGGTGGCGCTGCGCGGCACGGTCTCGATGGTGCCGAGCTCCGCGTGGGCGAGCCCGAGGCCGACGGTGGAGGCGGGGCCGAGTCCGTCGGCGGGTTCGAGGACGGCCATGCCGCGGCGGGCGCCGACGAGGGCGGCGCCGGCGCGGAGCACCTCGCGCAGTGCCTCATCGAGCGAACCGGTCGTGACCAGGCGTTCGGTCAGTTCGTGGAGGGTGGTGAGGTCGGAGACCCAGCCGGCCAGCCGGTCCTGGATCATCGCGCCGGGGATGCCCGGGAGGGCCGCGGCGGAGGGGATGACGGACGGGATGGGCGCCGCAGTGTGCGCGGGTGAGGGAACCGTGGAATCGATTCCGGCCACTTTCGGCAGGTGTGGGGCGCTCATGTCGATCGGCTTTCCGACCGGTGCGTTTCGCTCTTTAGCATCGCAAACCCCCATGTCAATCTGCGCCGCTAGCAATGCATCCACATGTACACGCACAAGAGGAGCGATGTCCAGCATTGTCCCCACGGGAGTTGTGGTGTCTGTGGGGTTTGGTAGAAGGGTTGAAGTGCAGGCCAAGTTGGCCGAAAATTACCCCCACCGTGCACCATTCGCGGTCGACTGGCGTCGTTTGAAAGCGCGTTGATTTGAACGTGATGGGTACGTAAACGGTGATGGCCAGGGGCAGTTGAAGCAGCCCCGGAACCTGGCAGGGTGCCTGGGCGTCCTCACCGCCGCAGGCCGCGCCCCTCGAGTGGACGACGAGCCTCAGCTCGGCCCCTCCCGCCCCACCGCACGGGGCGGTGAACCGCCGACCTTGTACGCGCTGATACGCACGGTGAAGAGATCTGCACGTGGTGTGATGTGGATTCGGCGTTCAACGGAAAGGAACGAGCGCTCATGCGCGAGATCCTCGGAAGGCGACGCAGGTTCCGGTTCCGGCGCAAGGAGAGGACCATCCAGCTCGACGCGGCGCTTGTCTGCGCCACCGAGTGGGCTTGGCCCGTACTGCCCGGTGTGGGGCTGAAGACGACGACCCGTACGACCAGAGGGGCCGGCTGCGCCTGCCCCGACCCGCAGTGCGTCGTTCCCGGCGCCCACCCCTTCGACCCCGGACTGCTCGCGGCCACCACCGACGAGCGCATGATCCGCTGGTGGTGGACCCGGCGCCCGGAGGCCCCGGTCGTCCTGGCCACCGGCGGCGCGGCGCCCTGCGCGGTGAGCCTGCCGGCCGTCGCGGGGGCACGCGCCCTGGACGCCCTCGACGCGATGGGCATGCGGCTCGGCCCGGTGGTGGCGACGCCGACCCGCTGGTCGCTGCTGGTCGCCCCGTACAGCCTCGAACAGCTCGGCGAGCTCCTCTACGCGAAGGACAGCGTGCCCAGCTCGCTGCGCTTCCACGGCGAGGGCGGCTATCTGCTGCTGCCGCCCTCGGTCGCGGGGACGGGGCAGGTGCGCTGGGAGCGCGCGCCGCTGGAGGGCTCGGCCCGGCCGTGGCTGCCGGACGTGGAGGCGGTGGTGGACGCGCTGGTGGAGGCGAGCACGGGTGCGCCGGGGGGCGGCAGCAGACTCGCGTACTAGGCGGAGGCGGGTGGACGGGCGGGGCGTATGGAGGACCGCGTACGGAAGGAAAGGCCGGGCGCCGGATCCGTATCCGGCGCTTCCCCTTTCCTCTCTCCCCTCTCTTCCTCTCCCCTCCCTCTCCCCCTCCCCTCACCCGAACGGGTGTGAGGCTGCCCGACTTGTACGGGAAATGGGCGCGCGGCGTGCGGTGTGGCTCCGATCCGCCGATATCTTCGGCGCACCGTTCACGAGTCGCAGCCAGCCGGGCAGGTGGGTCCCATGAATCTCCGCATGATCGGGCTCGGGGCCGTCGTGGTGTGCGCCACGCTGCTGCCGCTGGCCGCGCTGGCGGGTCCGGCGGCCGGTCCTGGGCCCCGCGACGACGCCAAGCCGGCGTCGAAGGCGGAGGGCGGGCTGCTGCCGGGGCTCGGCCTCGGCGCTCCCGCGGAGCGGCCGGTGTCCTCGCCCCCGCCCGCCACACAGCCGTCACCCTCGGACCTCCCCGGCCGCGCCTCGCACTGCGGGCCCGAGCTGACCTCACCCGACGGGATCGAGGCGCAGACCTGCGTCCTCACGGAGGGGCCCGACACCTGGGCGCGCACGTACTACCGCAACGCCACCGGCCAGCCGCTGGACTCCGTGCTCACGCTGATGGGCCCCGGCGGGCGGACCGTACAAGTGCGCTGTGCCGTTCCGGCGCAGGATGAACCGGGGGCCTGTGAGACGCCTCGGGAACGTGCCCGGGGCGCGGCTTCCGCCTATTCGGCGGTGGCGGAATTCGCGGGCGCGGGAGAGGGCGACAGTACGCCGCTGCTGCTGCGGTCGGGGAGCAACGCGGCGGGCGCGGGCGGCAGTTGAGCCGCGGACGAGATCCGTCCGGATATGAGAAGGCCCGATCGCTGGCGACGGGGGATGCACCAGCGACCGGGCTTCTAGAACGGTAACAAGAGATCTGCGGTTCGCAAATTCGATCTCGGTTATTCGGACAGGGATTTACTCGGCCACGCCGGGGAGTTGTGGCGGAAGTCACCGACTGATCGGTCTGTCAGTCACCGCGGCCGGCCCGGGGTCAGCTGAGGGTGACCTGACGGTTGGTGAGACCGCCGCGCGCCCGGCGCTCCTCCGGCGTGAGCGGGGCGTCGGAAGCCAGCGCCGTGGCCAGTCGTTCGGCGAACTCGGCGGCCGGCTTCTCGCAGTCCTCGGCCCGCATGGACGTCGGCAGGTCCCAGACGGGGACCATCAGGCCGTGCGCCCGGAAGGAGCCGACAAGCCGGGTGTCGTCGCCCAGGGAGGAGGCGCCGGCGGCGTGCAGGCGGGCCAGCGCGTCGAGGAGCTTCTCCTCGGGGTGCGGCATGACCCAGCGGAGGTGGTTCTTGTCCGGGGTCTCGCACCAGTACGCGGAGTCCACACCGGACAGCTTGACGGTGGGGATCGCGGCGGCGTTGGCGCGCTCCAGGGAGGCGGTGACCTCGGGGTCGGAGGCGGCGGCGGACTCCGGAATCCAGAATTCGAAGCCTTCGTGCACGACCGGCGCAAAATCGCTGTTCGGGTCGAGGAGTTCCTGCAGGCGGGGACCCTCGGCGGGCACGCGGCGGGGAGCGACCGGGGTGCCGGGCTCCGCCTCCAGGGCGCGCTGGAGGGTGTCGGCGAGATCGCGGGCGAGGTCGCCGGAAGAGGAGTCGTTCTGCAGCGCGAGCAGCACGGAGCCGTCGTCGCGGCGCAGCGCCGGCCATGCCATCGGCAGCACGGTCGCGAGCGTCACGGAGGGCACGCCCTCGGGCAGCCCGTCCTTCAGGGTGAGCGGAACGGTGGCGGCGGGCACCAGCTCGCGCAGCGCGACCCAGTCGCACTCGCCGGGCAGGCCCTCGAAGGGGCGCTGGACGAGCTCGGTCACGGCGTGTGCGGCGGCCCGGCCGTGACAGGCCTTGTAACGGCGGCCCGAACCGCACGGGCACGGCTCGCGCGCACCGACGACCGGGATCTCCCCGTTCGTGACCTGTGCCTTGGCGGCCTTCGTCTGGGGGCGCTTCTTGGCCATGGTGTGGCTTTCTCCCGGATAGCGGCAGTGCTGTGGCGACAGGACCGTGCTCGGCGCACGGCTCTGTGTCGGGCGAGCCTAGCCGTACGAAGGCGCTACGGGGCTCAGGCCGGGACGATCGGCCCCGGGGTGGGGGAGATCGGCGCCGGGGCGGGGGTGATCGGCGCCGGGGCGGGGGGTGATCGGCGCCGGATCCCGGCCGGATCGGCGCGCGGCGGTGTCCGCCCAGGGGGTCGGCGCCTGACTCAGGTGGATCGGGTCCGGCTTCGGGCGATCGGTGCCTGGCCAGGGACGCCGGCGCCCGCCTCGGGACACCCGTGCCCACCTCGGGACACCCGTGCCTGCCTCGGAGCGATCGGTGGCCAGCCTGGGGACGCCGATACCTGGCCAGGGATGACGGCGCCCGCCTAGGGGGTGGTCGGCGCCCGGCCCCGGGACGCCGTGCCCAGCCCCGGGACGCCGTGCCCCCCGGAGGGACCGTCGTCTCGCCCCGGACGCCGTGCCTAGCCCCGGGGCACCCGTGCCCGGCCGCGGGACGCCAGTGCCCTGCCCGAGGTGATCGCTACCTCGCCCGGGACGCCGTGCCCAGCCGGGGGGATCGTCACTCGCCCAGGACGGCGGGGCCCCGCTCGGGGGCATCGAGACCCCGCCCCGGCCGATCGGCACCTCGCCCAGGACGGCGGGGGCCCGCCCCGGTCGTCAGTCCACTTCGTCGTACGCGTCCAGGAAGTCGAAGCCCGAGCCGCCGCCGACCCTCGCCGCGAAGTCCTCGCGGCGATGGCCCTCGGTGACGATCACCCAGACCGTGACCTCGCCCGTCGCGCTGTCCCGTACACCCCAGTCCTGAGCCAGCGCGCTGATGATGTTCAGCCCACGGCCGCCGCGTGCGGTGACCGAGGGCGTCGACGGAACAGGTCGCGTCGGACCACCGCCGTCCGTCACTTCGACCGTCAGGCCCCCCGACGCGTCGATGCGCCACGCGGCTCGGACGTCCCCGTCTCCCACCTCGGCCCGCCCCAGCGGCCTGCCGTGCCGACAGGCATTGCTGAGCAGTTCGGAAAGGATCAGTACCGCATCGTCGACGACCGATTCGGACATCCCGCTGCGGCTCAACTGCTCCCGCATACGGTGTCGCGCCTCACCCACGCCCGCAGGGCCATGGGGTACGGCCATGCTCGACGACGTGGGCACCTCCTGTGCCACCACCAACGCCACCCCCGAGACCTCCTTTGCCCCACGCCACGGTGTGGATGCCCCAATGGCCTGGACCGGAAACCGGCCAATGCGCCTCCGGTGACGCACTCGTGACGATCGCGTAGGGGCTGAACGCGCCGTTGCACTCCCTGTGAGCCCCGATACGGGTGGGGAGAACGGGTCAAAGGCGGCCCAACTGGGACAGCACCTGCTTCGGACGGTTGGTGATGATCGCGTCCACTCCGAGCCGCTCGCACAGCTCGACGTCCTCCGGTTCGTCCACCGTCCATACATGGACCTGGTGTCCGGTCTTCTGGAGCCGAAGGATCACGGTGGGGTGGTGGCGGACGATCCGGATCGACGGTCCGGCGATCCGCGCGCCCGCCGGCAGTCGTCCGTCCCGCAGTCGAGGGGTGAGGAACTGGGACAGCGAGACGGTGGGGAGGGTCGGCGCGGCCGCCGCGATCCGGCTGAGGGAGCGTCCCGAGAAGCTCATGACGCGTACGGGAGAGTCCTCCGGAGTCTCCGGCTCCGCGAGGCCGAAACGCTTGAGGAGGTGCAGCAGGCGCTCCTCCACCTGGCCCGCCCAGCGCGTGGGGTGTTTGGTCTCGATGGCGAGCTCGACGCGCCGGCCGGCGTCGGAGACCAGCTCCAGGAGGCGTTCCAGGGTGAGGACGGAGGTGAGCTCGGGGTCCTTCCAGTCCGGGCTCTCACCCGCCTCCTCGCGTCCCCTCCAGGTCCCGAAGTCGAGGGCGGCGAGGTCGGCGAGCTCCAGCGCGGAGACGGCGCCGCGGCCGTTGGAGGTGCGGTTGACGCGTCGGTCGTGGACGCACACGAGATGGCCGTCGGCGGTGAGCCGGACATCGCACTCGAGGGCGTCGGCGCCGTCCTCGATGGCCTTCACGTAGGCGGCCAGGGTGTGTTCCGGGGCGTCCTCGGAGGCGCCGCGGTGGGCGACCACCTGGACGGGGGCGCGGTGGGTGTGCTGCCGTGCGTGGGTCACCGCGTCATGGTGCCATTGGCGGGGCGGCCGTACCGGGCGGTGTCCATTCTGTCCGTAAATAAAGAATCCGACGCGGACACACAGGTCCGGCTTACAGTGGCCTGACGCCTTGTGGGAAAAGCTGTTCGCAGCACCCTAGTGAGGGCATCCACCCGTGCAGTGAACGAGGAGAGAGCTGTGAGCACCGAGAACGAGGGCAGCGCGGTTCCGGCGGACCCGAACGCCCCGTCCGTCCCTCCCGCCCCTCCGACGCCTCCTACCCCTGCCGCACCCCCTGCTGCGTCCACCGCTGGGGACACATCCGAGCCGGCAGCGGTGCCGGACGCGACGCCCGGGCACTCCCCCCGGTCCGAGCCCGCCACCGCACCGCTGCCCGTGACCCCTCCCGCGGAGGCCCCCGTCGGCGCCGGCGCCCCTGCGGGCGACGGTGGCTGGCCCCCGCCTCCGCCGGCCGTGCCGTCCTGGGGCGAGCCCGTCCCTCCGGTCCCGCCCGCCCCGGCGGCCCCGCGGAAGAGGACCGGCGGTCTCGTGGCGGCGGTCCTCGCGGCCGCGCTCGTGGCCGGCGGCGTGGGCGGCGGCATCGGCTACTGGGCGGCCGAGCGCGGTGACGAGAGCCCTCGCTCGACGACGGTCTCCTCGGGCGACGCCCCGGCCTCCTTCAAGCGCGACCCGGGGACGGTCGCGGCGGTGGCCGACAAGGCGCTGCCGAGCGTCGTCACGATCCAGGCGAAGTCCGGAGGCGGCGGCGCCGACAGCGAGGGCGAGGGCGGTACGGGCACCGGCTTCGTCTACGACAAGGAAGGCCACATCGTCACCAACAACCACGTGGTGGCATCGGCGGCGGAGGGCGGCACGCTCTCGGCGACCTTCTCGAACGGCAAGACGTACGACGCCGAGGTCGTGGGCCGGGCGGAGGGCTACGACGTGGCGGTGCTGAAGCTGAAGAAGGCGCCGGAGGGGCTGACTCCGCTGCCGCTCGGTGACTCCGACAAGGTGGCGGTCGGTGACTCGACGATCGCGATCGGCGCGCCGTTCGGGCTGTCGAACACGGTCACGACCGGCATCATCAGCGCGAAGAACCGCCCGGTCGCCTCGGGCGACGGCTCCAGCGGCAAGAACTCGTACATGAGCGCCCTGCAGACGGACGCCTCGATCAACCCGGGCAACTCCGGTGGCCCGCTGCTCGACGCGAGCGGCGCGGTGATCGGCATCAACTCCGCGATCCAGTCGACCGGCAGCGGCTTCGGCCAGTCCCAGGCGGGCTCGATCGGCCTGGGCTTCGCGATCCCGGTCAACCAGGCCAAGAACGTGGCCGAGCAGCTGATCAAGACGGGCAAGCCGGTGTACCCGGTGATCGGCGCGACCGTGAACATGACCGAGAAGGGCGAGGGCGCGACGATCGCGGTCGAGGGCGCGGGCGGCACGCCGTCCGTCACCCCGGACGGCCCGGCGGCGAAGGCCGGCCTGAAGCCGGGCGACGTGATCACCGGCTTCGGCGACCGCCAGATCGACAGCGGCCCGACGCTGATCAGCGAGATCTGGACGCACCAGCCGGGCGATTCGGTGGAGATCACGTACGAACGGGACGGCAAGACGGCGAAGACCACGGTCACCCTGGGCGAACGCACGGGCGACAACTGACCACCCACCGCCCCGCCGCGACCGGGTGATACCGGACGGGCTTGCCCGGTCTGCCCCGTCTTCCCCGCCCCGAGCGGTCAGCCGGTAGGCTGTAGCCCGCTCCGCAGCAGGTGAAGCGGGGCGTGGGTGGGTTGCCCGAGCGGCCTAAGGGAACGGTCTTGAAAACCGTCGTGGCGCGAGTCACCGTGGGTTCAAATCCCACACCCACCGCTTGCAGGTCAGAGAAGTGACTGGTCAGAGGGCGGGCCCCGGATTCCGGGGCCCGCCCTCTGCGTGCACCTTGTCTCACCCTGGATCGCCCATATCCCGGTCCTGACCAGTGCGTATGGGCCATGTGTGGGCCAGGATCGCGGAACTCAGCCGCCGTTCAGCCCCTTCTCGATCAGCGCGTTCGCACGGGACTGCTGGCCTTTCAGGATCTTGGCGTAGAACCGGAAAAGCACGGTGAGGCTGTGGCCCGCCCGCTGTGCGACCTCCACGGGGTCCACCCCGGAGTTGATCCACAGGGACACCCCCGCGTGGCGGAGGGAGTAGGGGACGTCCGCGAGGGGCGTCTTCGCTTCCTTCGCGGATAAGGCTTTCAGGCGAGCCGCGTCCCAGAGAGCGCAGTACTCCGTGGATCGGACCCGTCCCCCTTCCGCCGCCCGGAAGAGCCGGCCGTCATCAGCCGTGCCGTACCGCTCCTTGTGCTCGCGAAGCATCGCCGTGAGCACGGGCGGGATGGGGACAGACCGCGTCGCGGTACGAGCCCGGCGCTTGAGCCCGCGCTGGTCGTACGACTTCCCGTCGTCGGTCCACCCTGAGCCGACTTCGGGACGGCTCCCGGCGAGGACGAGTTCGCCCCACCCCGCCTTCGGCAGCGTGCAGTCCTCCTCGCGCAACGCCGCGATCTCTGAGGGCCGCATGGCGGCGTAGTACAGGCATCCGAAGAACGCGGCCATGTGCTCACCCCGCCCGCTGAGCTGCCGTACAGCGTCGATGAGCGCGGCGGCCTGTTCTGGGTTGGGGACGTACCGGAAGTCGACTTCGTCGTCCCGTACCGGGGCCGTCCAGTCCACACGTCCCAGCGGATTCGCGGGGAGGATCGTGCGCTCGACGGCGTACCGCAGCGTGTTGCTCAGCACCATGCGCTTACGGTTCACGGTGTTGTCGGCGGCGGGCTTTCCGCTCAGCGTCTTGGCGATGGCGTCCAGGGCCGCGCGCAGCCGGTCCGACCTGGCGACCTCGGTCATCTTGTATGTGTTCGCCGCGACCCACTTGAGAGCTGCGGCAACGTCGGCCGGCGGCTGTTCGACCTCATGACGCAGCCGTAGCGTCCCGTCCTCGTCCTGCACCGCGCGGAAGGCCCACCCGTACAGCGCCTTCCGCAGTACGGCGGAGTCCGGGGCGCCGCGCGAGCTGGACACGAAGGCCGGTGTGACGTTGGCCAGCGTCTCGGCGATGCTGGCGCGGTGCTTGGCCGCCGCCTTCGGCCACTTCATCAGTACGTACGCGGTGGCGTGCTCGTACCAGGTGGGCGTCGTCAGCGCCTCGAACTCCGAGGCGGGTAGTCCGGTCTCCTCGTCGAACTGCTCGCGGTTGCGCAGCGCGGCCAGAAGCTCGGACTGCCGTCCTTCCGCCTGCGGCTTGAGCTTGAAGCTTCGGGAATGGGCGCGCTCGCCAACCCGCCACCGCAGCTCGAACGGCTTCGGGCGGCCCTTGCGCTGCCGGATGGACCAGACGTCTACGTCGTACGTGAGCATGTCTCTCCAATGAGCGAGGGGCCCACCGGACGGTGGGCCCCTCAGTGGTGGACGGATCAGGCGGCGACTTCCTCGCACCCGGACAACCACGAGT
Organism: Streptomyces sp. NPDC003035; assembly: GCF_042888285.1. Classification (NCBI taxonomy): domain Bacteria; kingdom Bacillati; phylum Actinomycetota; class Actinomycetes; order Kitasatosporales; family Streptomycetaceae; genus Streptomyces; species Streptomyces sp. NPDC003035. The sequence goes on from NZ_JBIAPJ010000004.1 coordinate 555,443, forward strand.
CCAGGTCCGAACGGCGGACGCGGAGCTGTCCGTTGGGAAGCTTGATCAGGCGCGGTCCCTGAGCGCGGGCACGCATCCGGTAAAAGGCGGCACGGCTCATGCCGAGTTCGGTGAGAACTTCCGAGAGCTTGAGCATCTGGGGGCGGGCCACGATGCGACTCCTTAGGGTTCTGACTGGTGGCGAGTGTGTCCGAGGTGGGAATTTCTGCGTCATTGCGTCATCTGCGTCTTTCACGCCTCTGACCTGCGGTTTCGCGTGACGCAAGGACATGGGTGTGTGTCATTGGCGCGTCACTGCGTCCGTCATCGGATGACGCAGGTGACGCAGGTGACGCGGGATGACGCAGAGATTGGCGCCTGCGTCACCGCCATAACCCCTGTTCACGGGCCGTATGCGGGGCTGTCGTGACGCAGGTGACGCAGCGCTTCCCTTCTTAGGAAAAGAGGGGGTGGTGTCTGTAGTTGTGCGTGCCTCAGGGCGTGAAGAAGGAGCCGCATTCGCGGCGCGTTCCTTTAGGCGGCGGCGAGCCGCCGAACAGCAAGAGGAGCACCCCTGGCCCGGGCGCGGGGTGCTCCTCTTGCTTGTGCGTGAGCCGACGCGAGGCGCGGGTCAGAACATCGGGTCCGGCTGCTCCGGTGCCGGGGCGGCACTGCGGGTCACTTCGATGTAGCGGGCGGCTCCGGTGCGGCCCCAGTCGACGAGGACGCCCCGGGCGGCCAGGGTCGGTTGGAGGCGCTTGAGCCGGTCGGAGAGGACCTTGCCCGTGGTGGGCCACCCCTTCGGCAGGGGACGGCATTCCTCGCCGCTGTAGAGACCGGTGAGCGCGTGCAGCCACTCCGAGGACGTCATCCGCACCTCCGCCCCCGGGGCCATCCCGGCGGCCTGCTTGAGGACGGTCTGGGCGAGCAGGTCGCCTTCGATGACGTCGTCGTTGAGGTCGTCGAGGCTGGCCCGGTAGGCGGCGAGCGCTCCGAGGCTGGTGGCGGCATCGAGCTGGGCGCACAGGTGGGCGAAGTCGGCCATGCGCAGGTCCGTGGGGATGTCCGCTTGGGCGGCTCGGACCTTGACGGTCAGGTCGAGCAGCGAGCCGAGGATCACGGGCAGGGCTTCTTCGTACTCCGCCCACAGTTCCGCCTCGGTCCGCCTCACGAGGGGGCGTTCGAGGCGGAGGGGAAGGAGTCGTTCGGCGAGGTCGGGGCGGATGACGCCGACGTCGATGCCGGTCAGCAGCATCGGGCGGCGGTAGCGGGAGCGGTAGACGTCGCCGTCGCTGAAGAGGGCACGTTTGATGGTCTCGGCGCCGGTGACGATGCAGCACATGAGGTCGGAGAGGTCCGGGCCGAGGTGGGAGAGGTTGTCCAGGGCGGTGACCCATCCGGCGGCGACGGCGGTGATCAGGTTCTCCTCGTCCTTCGGGGCCCGGCGCAGGTCGCCGCTCATGCCCTCGATGATCCGCACGAGCATCCGGCCGGCGGTGGACTTGCCCGCCCCTTGGGGCCCGGTGAGGAACGGGGCGGGGACGGGCGCGGACGGTTCGAGGCAGCCGACGAGCCAGGCGAGGGCCAGGCCCTCGCCCTGGGCGCTGGCGAAGTTGCACAGCCGCATCAGCCGGTCGATGCCCTTGCCGTTGGTGTCCTTGGCCGGCAGGGGCATCTCGCCGGTGAGCTGGGTGCGCCGCCAGCAGACCTCTCGCGGGTCGGGGGTGAGGATGTCCCAGCCGGTGGGGTGGATGCGGACGGACTTGCCGTCGTCGCGGCCCAGGTCGAGCCAGGTGGCGCCGTCGAATCCGGGGGCGACCCGGATGTGGGTGGGCTGTACGTCCTCGGTGAGCGCGAGCGCTTCGATCAAGTCCAACGCCTCCTTCAGGGCTGTGCCGTTGAATACGCCGAGGCCGTCCTTGAACAGGCCGACCATGAGTTCTTGCCGGTGGCTGCCCGTGGTGCCCTGAGAGCGGACCGGGCGGGCGACGGGGTGGCCGTTGCGCTGCGCGTACACGGTCCCGTCGATGGTGCGGAAGTACCGGAAATGCTGCTGCGCGTAGTCGGTGATGATCTGCCGTGCCGGGGTCTTCTCGTCCTCGGACATGTCACATCCCCAGAGCAGTAGCGGCGTTGGACCAGGCGTCGGTGCAGTGCCGGGCGGATTCGCCCTTGGCCTGCGCGGCCGTGAACAACCGGTCGATGTGCGCCTCGGTGAGGCAGCCGCACCGGCCATGGGCAGACAGCACCGCCAGGAACGTCCGGTACACCGTGGCGTGCACCGCACTGGCCGCGTCGGTGATGCGCTGCTCCGCCATGGCGATGCCACGCTCCAGGAACACGGGCGAGCGGTGAGGGCACGTCCCGACGCCGGCCGGTGCGGACACGGCGCACCGCACGGGGCGAACGACCGCGGGCGCCTTGACGACCAGCGCGCGGACGGCCGCCGGAAGTGGAGCCATGGTGCCGGTGCCGGGGCCGAGCCAGCGGGCGTAGGACATGGACGACTTGATGTCCACGCCGGCCCGGACGCCGTTGCCGGATCGCATCGTGCCCCGGTAGATCCAGTGCTCCCCGCGCGTCGTCGGCACGGTCCGGGTCGGCTGCAGGGTCTTGCGGGCCCAGGCGATGGCGTCGGCGTCGTCCAGGTCGACCACGGTCACCCGGGCGCCGCCGGGGTGGTAGGCGACGGTCTCGGCGTGCTGCCATGCGGCCGTCCAGGCCGGGGAGGAGAGGACGTGAGGGTCGGTGGTGGCGGCGGCCCAGCCGTGGCACGGCAGGGGGCAGGCGCAGGGGCCGGGGGTCTTCATGTTCGGCCGGCCGCCGCACGCGTTGTCGGTGCAGCCGCGGCAGTTGCCGAATGGCACCTTCCCTGCCCGCAGCGGCAGCACCGGAACCCCGGCGGCGGCCAGATACCTGGCGGTCGAGAGCGTGCTCTTGCCCGTCATGCCGTCACCTCCACGGCGGCCTGGGTGAGGAACTGGCGTCCGATCCACTGGCTGTACGCGGGCGGGATGGCCTCGGTCAGCTCTTCACGGACATCGGTCCACGTGATGCCCATCGCGGCCTGAAGCTCCGGGACGGTGGCCTTGCCGCCGCCGTTGCCGTAGGCGGCGACGTACGGGCCGTCGAAGAACTCCCCGTGCCGCCAACCACGCACCCTGCCCCGGTGCGGCATGTGCTCGGGCTGCTCGACGGCCCAGCGGCCGAGTTCGAAATTGCGGTGCCTGAGCACACCGAGACCGAACTGCTCGCCGCACAGGGTGAGGTCTTTGCGGATCTCGGCGCGACCGTTGGGCTGCTCGATCACGTACGGCAGGCCGGAGGCTTCCAGCAGTACGCGGGTGGGCGGTACGAGGTCGACGTGGGTTCCGCCCCAGCCCTTCGACTGGTTGGTGCCGACGGTGAGCGCGCATCCGGCCTGGCAGGGCGGGGAGGAGTGAATGACCGCGTACCGCTCGATCTCACCGGAGGCGATGAGCGCGGCCAGGTACTTCAATGCGTCTACCTGGGTGAAGGTGAAGGGGTAGTTGGGGCGGGGGGCGATGTCGACGCCATGGACGTCGAATCCGGCGCGGCGGAAGCCCATGCCGGCGCCGCCGGCGCAGCAGAACAGGTCCAGGAGTAACGGCCGGGCGCCGTCTCGCCGGATGGGGGTCGGGTGGGTCATGCTGGGTGTCTCCAGTTCTTTCGTCGGCACTGGACATGAGGGCGGCCCGAGGCTTTGGCGAGACGCGGGCCGCCCTTGGCGTTGCTAGAGGTGGGGGATGGCCTGGACGAGGGCCGTGGTGAGCTGGTTGATGGGTTCTGCGGCGCCGGTGGAGGCGAGGAAGAACCCGAATCCGGCGGCGGCGAACGCGGCGCCGGGGGTGAGGCTGTGGGAGCGCAGGAGGAAGAACAGGACGAGCCCGAACAGGGCGACGAGCGAGACGGTGATGGCCACGAGCTGAGGTCTCCGTTCGACTGGTGTCAGGTGGGTCAGCGGGTGCCCGCGCGGTGGATGGCGCGGCCGTGGTTGGTCACGCGCCGGCCGACGCGCAGGCGCTTGCCGTGGCCCTTGCAGCGGTGGCAGGGCTTGACCCGCTTGGGGCGGCCCTTGCGGTCGAGGACGGTCTTGCCGCCGAGCCCCGCGCACTTGCGGCAGGTCCCGAACGGCGAGGCTGCACACAACAGTGCGTAACCGGCGAGGGTGGCGAGCAGGAGCAGGGTGCTAGCGGCGAGCATGGGTGGTCACTCCCTCTGCAGGGGCGGTTTCCAGGGGTTTTCGCAGGTGGGTCGCTAGACGCTAGTCAGCAGGTCAGCGACCCTTTCCTGTGCTAGCGCGGCTGCTAGACCTAGCAGCCGCGGCTGCTAGGTCTAGCGGCGATGCTCGGGCTAGGCGGCGGCCCTGTCGGCGTTACGACGAGTGATGGATGCCGTGATGTCGGCGCGGTCGATGCCACGCCGGTTGGCGCCCTTGCCGTCGTCCGTCTGGCCCCAGACCTGGCCGGCCTTGATGCCGTAGGGCTTGAGTGCGGCGGTGACGTTCTCGCCCTTCCACCCCGCGTATGTGTCCGGCCGGAGCGCCGTGAGACGGGTGGCGATCCGCTCGCACCACACGGCCTTCTCACCCTCCGCGATGACGTCGAGGACATCGGCGAGGATGTCGCTGCCGGTGGTCTTGTCGGGGCCCTTGCCGATGGCGTGGCCGGTGACGTTGCCGTACTCCTCGCGGGCCTTGCGAGCGCGGGTGACGACCTGCTCGGCGGCGACCGCGTCGACGAACGCGGAGGCGACGATCCGCGGGTCGTCGCCCTCGCCGGCCATCCAGCAGATGCCCCGGTCGGAGCGGGAGAACATCGTGGCCCGGTACCCGGACTTGTACATCGACGTGCCCAGCACCATGTCGTTGGCGGGCTGGCCCATGACCTTCAGGCAGAACCGCAGCACCGCGTTCGCGGAGATGCCGGTCGGCAGCGACTTCGCGTCGGGCCGCTGGGTGCCGAACAGGGTCACGATGCCCAGGGCGGGGCCGCGCTTGACCAGGTCGGTGCAGATCGCCTCGATCTCCGCGCCGTGCTCGGCGTGCTCGAAGGGGACCTGGCACTCGTCGAATCCGACGACGATCGGGTGGAGCCCGAGGGACTTGTCGTCGGCGAGGGCGGGGGTGACCTTCGATTCGGGGCAGCGCGAGCGCGGCAGGGACTTGATGACCTTCGCCCGGCGCCGCAGCTCTTCCTTGAGCTCGCGCAGGGATTCGACGACGTAGCCGATGTCGTCGTCCTCTTCGCCGGCGCGGTAGCGGTGGCAGATCGGTTCCAGGGCGCCGAAGTCGCCGGTGCCCTTGAAGTCGTACGCGTGGATCTCTGCGCGCGGGTCGAGGGCAGCGATGAGCAGGAGCAGCCGCATGAGGAAGGTCTTGCCCATGCGGGGGACGGAGCCGACGACGACGGCCGCGAACATGAGCGTGACCGTCACGTCCCGCATCCGCTGGTCGTTGCCGAACACCACCGGCTTGAACAGGTCCACCTGCCCGGTCTTCAGCAGCGGCCAGGCGGGCTTGGTGGTCTCGTTCATCGGCTTGTCCCCCACCCACAGCACCAGGCGGCCCTCGTGCTCGGTGGGGTCCGGGGCCGGCCACACGCAGCCGACCTTCCGCCGCAGACCGGACGCCAGGGGCTTGCGGGCCTCCATGATGTCCTCCGGCGTCACGCCGTAGGGCAGGTCGAGATCGGCGCGGTATCCGGGCCCGTCGCGGACGATCTCGCTGGTGAAGCGCAAGCCGTTCATGTCGCCGCCCTTCTTGATGGCGGCGGAGATCTTCGCGTTGCCGATCGAGTCCAGACCGCGCAGCACGATCGACCCGGTCAGCTTCTGGATCTCGGTTTTGAGGACGGCCGGGCCGACGACCGGGGCGTCGGGCTGCTGACCGGCCATGCCGAGCAGCAGAACCCCGCCCGTGGCGAAAACGTACAGGAACGCGGGGGCGACGACGTAGAGCCAGAGGGCGAAGGAGGCGCCGAACACGAGGGAGACCAGCGTCACCAGACCGCGAAGCCGGATGCGTCCGGCACGCAGCTTCGCCAGGCGCATGTACTCCTCGACGTCCTCGGTCCGCACCGCGTAGTCCCGCAACGGGGCCGCTTCCCGGTCCCATACCCACCGGTTGGTGGAGGCGATGAACCGGCACGCGCCCCGCGGTGACATCAGGGCGAGCCGTCCGGCGTACACCGGGACGCGGACGCCGTGGTAGAGCGCGGCATAGCCGATGTTCGCGCCGGTGTGCCGGGCGGTGGCGAGGAAATCGCGCCGGTTGGTCAGCCACCCGGCGAGGACCGGTTTCCGCTTCTCGATGGTGACCTTCGGCTCGGGCAGAGCCGGGTTGTCCACGAGCGTCGGGGCGGTGGGCGTCTCGTCGTCGTGGTCGATGTCGGGCACGGGCCGCAGGTGCGCGGCCGTGGGCGTCTCGGTCATGCTGGGGTCTCCTGCTGCTCGAAAGGGCGGTGAAGGGGCCCGGGGACGGCGCGGTTTCCTTGGCCGGGACGGCCGTCCCCGGGGCACAGCTACTTGCGCTTGGCGTTCTTCTCGGCGCGCTTGCGGGCGCGGTCGATGATCCGGTCGACCTTGCGTTCCAGGTCGCCCATGTGGACGGTCTCGCCGGCGAGGGAGCGCTTGGCCATGCGGGCGACGTAGTAGGCGACCTTGGCGTGCTCGCCGGCCGTCAGCTTCGGATCGGGGTTGTTCGCCATCAGGGGGTCTCCGTCTTCCGGTCGTGGGTCAGCGGCGGGTGGCGCGGGGCAGGGGGAAGAAGCACTTCGGGCACTTGGTGACGTGCGGGTAGCGGCCCAGGCCGGTGCGGCAGTTCGGGCAGTTGGAGCAGCCGTGCTTGCTCATGCGGTGGGGTCCTCTCAGGTGGGCTCGGGTCTGTCCCGGCTCCCCTCACCGCCCGTACGAGACGGGCGGATCGGGCAGCGGTCAGCCGGTCTTGCGCAGCTCGTGGCTGTGGCAGAGGACGGGGGCGATCAGCCAGCTGATTCCTGCGACGGTCCACCGGCCGTTCGTAAGGGGGCCCGGCGGGACCTCATCCACGATCCGGCCCGTCCGGCCCTTGGCACGGGGGTCGTCCTCGCACGCGACGATGAGCACCTTGTCCCCGGCGGCGAACATCACTTCCACCTCCTCGCCCGAGAGGTGCGCAGGGTCTTGGCGGCTGCCTTGCCGTCCGGGCCGCCGACCGACTTCACGACGGTCACGACGCCCCAGGTGAGGGCGATGGCGAGGAACGCGAGGATCGCCAGGTTGGCGGCGATCGCGGTCAGTGCCCCGACGAGGAGGGGGCCGAAGTAGACCCCGGCGGCGACGGTGCCGGCGCCGATGCCGGAACCGAGTGCGATCCGCTGAACCGTCCGGTCGGGCGGCGCTTGGTGGATGTGCTGGTGGACCACCTGCGGGCCGGTGGGCTGGTGGATAGCGGGCAGCTGGTCGGCGTAGGCGTACGTGCCGTCCGGGAGCTGCACCACGGGTGCGGGCTCGGGAAGGTTGTTCACGGCCGTGTCCTTTCTGGCTGGTCAGACAGCGTTCTGCTGCTCGGGGAAGGCGCAGGGGGTGCACATGCCGAGCGAGGGCGGGATGCGATATCCGGCGTCGCGGCGGCAGTTCGGGCAGATCTGGCGGGCGGCATTCGCCTTCGCCAGGGCCGCCCGTTTCGCCTCGGTCATGGGGCGGATGGGCTTGGCCAGCTCGATCCGGTAGAGGTAGGCGACCAGCGGCCCCCGCCGACGACGCGGGCGCTCCAATTGCGCGGCTACGGGCTGCCCGCCGGGTCGGAGCCCCATGGTGCGGAGCTGCCGGAACGTGGCGAGACCCTCGGGGGCGAGGCGCCACCGGTAGACGGGGATGGTGCACATCAGGCGGCTACGCGCTTCCATGCGGCGCGCAGCCGGACTTCTGAGGCGGAGTGGCCGGCGGCGCGGAAGCGGGTGGCCATTTCCCGGTAGGACAGTGCCGGGGTCTCGCTGTGCCGGATCTGGTCCACGAGCGTGTCGAGCGCGTCGTCGGTCAGTACGGGTGCCGAGTCGAGGGCGAGCGCCACGGGTTCGGTGGGGCCCCAGACCGGCAGGTCCCAGGTGGGTGTGACGCCGGGCGTGACCCGGGTCGTCACGCTGGTCAGCGCCCGTCCGGTGTCCTCGCCGTCCCGGGCCGTCTCCAGCATCGACCACGCCCTGGAGAGTGTCTGTGCGGTCTTGGCCTGCACGCGTGCGACGCGGGCACCGGCCTGCGTCACGGCCGTCAGCCGGGTCTCCTCGGTGGCGGCATCGGCCCGCAGCCGGGCGCGGGCCACGGCCGCTTCGTCCCGGGCCTCCTGCTGAATTCCGCGGATCGCTCCGAGAGCGCCAGGAGTGAGTGCGGTCCGTTCCCACAGCCCGTGCACCAGCCACAGCGCCTTCGCGGCGACCGGCAGCCACGCGACGGCCAGCCACGCGCCGGTGGACTCCTCGGCGGTGAGCGCGTGGGCGACCAGGACGCCGGTGGCGACCAGGCCGAAGCACCAGCCGACGAGGGTGACGCCGGTCGACCGGTCGCCCTGCGCGGCCAGGCGACGTTCGTAGGCGAGGGTGGCCAGCCACCCGCCGTCGATGCCGAGACCGACGACCAGGGCGACGGGCCACGGCATCGCGGCGCCCAGCCACATCACGACGACGGCCAGGGTCAGCACCATGGACACCGCCGTCATCGCGACGGCGGGCAGCACGGTCTTGGCGTTCATGCCGCACCACCCGGCACGCTCAGCCCGCCGGGGGTGCGGTTCGTCAGGTCCCGCCGCGCGGCCAGCACCCGGTTCCGAGCGCGGCGCACACGCCGCGTGTCCAGCTCGGAGGCCGGCCGGTCGATGGTCATGATCTGCGCGTCGAGCAGGTCGACCTCCGCCAGGATCAGCGGCATCTCCTGCTCGATCGCGTTTAGCTCCGCGTCCGACGGCTCACCGTCGAACGGGACGGCCGTAACAACGGCCTGAAGTGCAGCGATGGTCTTCATTGGGTGTGTTCCTCTCAGTCAGGAACGGCCCGAATCGAGGCCCCGGTGTTCCCGCACCGGGGCCTCTCGCCGTTGGAACCCTCCGGCTCCCCTCGACCCCGCCCGTACGGCCGAAGCCGGACGGGCGGAGGAGGCAACCGGCCGCAGCCCGTCAGGCTGCGAAGAGGTTGAGCGCGCGGAACTTGCCGCGCCGCCGCCTCTCGCTGAGGCGGCCTTGTCCTTCGAATCACTCTGTTCAGTTCTCAAGCAACGAGCGTCCGGGGCCCTCCTCCAAATGGAGGTGAGCGATCCCGAACCAGACGGCATAGCTACGTACTTGACACCCCGTCCGACTTGTCTGGAGGAGTGACGTGTCATCAGTTTGCAGATGCCGGGTTGGCGAGTCAAGCCCACTGGTCTAACTTGTACGGAGGAGTTGGTTCGACGTGGGAAGGGCACCGTGCGAAGAGGTATGACGAAGGCTCAGGAAATTGCCGCTGATCTGCGGGATCAGATCGTGAGGGGCGCACTTACCCCCGGCGACCCGCTGCCGAGCGAGTCGAAGATGATGGCGGAGTACGGCTACAGCCGCGAGACGATCCGCGCCGGCGTGCGGGTGCTGGTCGACGAGGGCCTGGTCGTGACAGGCCAGGGCCAGGGCAAGTACGTCCGCGAGGACTACCCGCCGGTGGTGTGGAACTGGTCGACCCTGGAGAGCCGAAGCCGCCACGCGAACGCGGTCGAAGGAAAGACTGCGGGGGACCAGTGGGCAAGTGCCGTCGCTCAAGAGGGGAAGGCCCCGAGGCAAGAGATCACCGTGTCCATCGTCGAGCCGCCGGCGCACGTGCGCGACGCGCTCGCGCTGCCGGATGGCGGCTTGGCTGTGGCTCGCAAGCGCATCCGGTACGTGGATAACCGCCCGTACGCGCTCGCCGACTCGTACTTCCCTCAGGAGCTGGTCACCGGCACTCTCCTGATGGAGCCACGCGACGTCTCAGCCCCCGGTGGAGTGCTCGCGTCCGTCGGCATCATCCAGGCCAAGTACAGGGACGAAATCGCGGTCCGTATGCCGACGAAACAGGAGGCAGAGTTGTTGGCCCTCCCCGCCGCGACACCGGTAGCCGAGCACACCCGCACCGGCTACGACGTGGACGGCAAGCCTCTGCGTTGCATGGTCACAATCCTTCCCGGAGACAGGCACAAGATCCTCTATGAAGTCGACACCGACTGAGTTCCTCCGCCCCGCGAGGGCGGAGGACGTACCGGCCCTGATGGCACTCCGAACCGAGGCAGAGTCTTGGCTTGGGTCCAAGGGCACCGACCAGTGGAGCGACCCCGAGACCGGGGCCAAGGCGATCACCAAATGGCGTGCCTCGATCGATGAGGGGCGTGCTTGGGTCGTTGAGGGCGACTCTGGGACGATCCTCGCGACCGTAAGCCGTGGTCCGGTTGACCGGGACTTTTGGACGGATGACGACGATCCCGAGACCGCGCTCTACCTCTACAAGCTGATCGTTGGCCGTAGCGCGGCCGGCCGACGGCTTGGGGAGCGCATCGTGGACTGGACGTCCAGGTTGGCGGCCACAGAAGGGCGCGACTGGGTGCGCATCGACACATGGCGCACGAACGTGGGGCTTCACTCGTACTACGAGCGGCTCGGGTTCAGCCATGTCCGAACGGTGGCCCCCTCTCACCGTCGCTCGGGGTGGCTCGCGCAACGCCCGGTCCATGTCCTGAGCCTGCCGGAGGCGCCTCTGGCCGTGGGGCAACCCGCCAGGGTGATCTCACAGAGGGGTTGATCCGGGTGCTGTGGGCCATGTGTGGGCCAAGTGCCCCACGCAGCGCCCCGAGTGGCCGGAAGATGCAGGTCAGAGCGGGAACGCTGCTGAATACCGGTCGGTCTTGAAAACCGTCGTGGCGCGAGTCACCGTGGGTTCAAATCCCACACCCACCGCCAGATGAAGCGGCCCCTGACCAGCACGTCGGTCAGGGGCCGCTGCTGTGTCCACGCACCGGAAGGGGCGCCTCACCCGAGGCGTCGCTAGAGTCCCCGCATGGGGGGACTCGACGTCAAGATCCGTACGAAGCCGTGCCGGTGGTGCCTTCGGCCGCTCAAGCAGCGGGTGTGGTGGCGGCCGAAGCGGTACTGCAACCGCTGGCACCAGCTCAAGTACCGCGTGACGACGTTCGTCGCGAACGTGCTGGACAGTCTTTAGGCCGGGCCGCTAGGTCGCCGGGCCGCTACGTCGCCGGGCAGCGCGTGCCCGAGAGGCGGGCCGCCGAGAGGATCGTGGCGCGGGCCTCGCGTTCGGTCAGGCCCGTGTGGACCGCTGCCGTGGTGAGGGCGTCCGTGAGCGAGTCGCCGAGGCCGTTCTCGTACGCCCGGCAGGCCGCCCAGAACAGGCGCGTGTTGCGCTGACCCTCGTGGGCCGTCAGGACGAAGTGGACCAGGCCCCGGCCGTGGCGTGGGCCGGTGGGGTCGTGGTGGGGGCGGCGGGGTGGTGTGGGGGGCGCGATCAGGCGCAGGAGGGCGCGGGGGCAGGGCGCGGGGTCGAGGTTCGCGCTGCCCTGAGCGAGCCGGTACGCGCCCCTGGCCGTCACGGAGCCCGGTCCGACCAGGTAGCCGCCGGCGCCGCGGATGTCGATGCCGGGGGCGAGGCGGCCGGCCGAGTTGGGGACCACGACGTCTGGCGGGCCGGTCAGCCACAGATGGCGGCCGCCGCTGGGGGTGAGGACCGTGACCGTGGGCGGGAGGGTGAAGAGGTGCTGGAGGGCCAGGTGCCGCAGCTCCGCCGTGGCGTCCGCGGGTGTCCCCATGGCCGCGTCCGCCGGTGTGACGTCGAGGTCGATGCCGATGAGGTGGTGGGGCGGGCGGCCGCAGGCGATCCCGTAGCCGGTGGCCCAGGGGGCGGCGGCGAAGAGCGCCCGTACGGCCGCGGGATCGGTGGTCGCGTCGTGCACGCCGTGCCCCGGTCGGCCGCATTCCCCGTGGCAAGGGGTCGGGAGCGCGTCGTCCCGGTGCGGTGAGCGCAGGGCGGGGAGCTTGGTGGCGGACAGGGGGATGACGGGGAGCCCGCGCTCTGCCGCGGACAGCGCGTGGGCGAGGGCCAGGGTGGCGGAGCGCCGGTCGGAGGTGGCCATGCTCTTAGTTTCGTACAAGCGTTCGAAGAAAGGAAGAGGAAAGGATTGGCTGAGAATCTGCCGGAACGCTTCCTCCCCTGCGGTGGCGCGATTCCGGTGGAGCGACTCGCCTCCGGCCGGATGGGCTGCGCCTTCGGGGTCGGGAAGGGGGTTTATCGACTTGTCCTCACGCTTGAGGGGGAATCGGGCCCTGAAGGGTGGTTCGCCGGGGATTGCGTGGGCAACTCTGGAGTCGCGACGTCGAGCACAACGACCAGGGCGGTCGGCCAACTGCCTTGGAATGAGCCGTACTTCAGTGCTTCAGCACTTCAGCCGCAGTTCCTTTCCCTGGAGGAAAAACACATGGCAAGCATCCGTACCGCCCGCGTCCTCGCCGCTGCCGCCGCCCTGCCCCTGGCGGCTGCGCTCTTCACCGGCGTGGCGCAGGCCGACAACGGCGGCTTCGCGGACGGCGGCTCGAACGCGAGCGTCGCCACCATCATCGGCAGCGGCGTAGGCGGCGACAACTTCGGCAACTCGACGACCACCCAGCAGGTGGCCACCGGCTCCGGTGCCTCGAATCAGAACAGCACCGCGAGCGTGAACGGCTCCGGCTTCACCTCCATCGACCAGTCGAACACGGTCGTCAACTTCTCCCCGTGGTGGTTCTAGCCGACAGCTGGGGTCCGGCCCGATGGGGGAATGACTGAGGGTGAACCGCGGCCCGCGCGACGGCACTTCGGTGCCGGCGTGCGGGCCGTTCCTCGCGTGCGGGCCGTTCCTTGGGGGGCGGCAGCCGTACCGCGTGCGTGACCTTGACACGACGGCGTTAGCTGACGGACAGTCAGAAAACGTAGTCGTTCCCCCGGGAGGCCGCCGCCGTGCATCTCGCCCCGACCGAGCGGCAGCTACGGCTGCGCGCCGAACTCCGCGTGTACTTCCGCGACCTGATGCCCGACGGACCGCCCTCCCCCGCCGACACCGCCGGCCAGCGCGCACTCCTCCGCCGAATCGGTGGCGACGGACTTCTCGGGCTCGGCTGGCCGGAGGAGTACGGAGGCCAGGGGCGCGACCCGGACGAGCAGTTCGTCTTCTTCGACGAGGCGTACCGGGCCGGCGCGCCCGTCTCCATGGTCACCCTCAACACCGTCGGCCCGACCCTGATGCGGTACGGGACCGAGGAGCAGAAGGCGTCCTTCCTGCCCCGGATCCTGCGCGGCGAGATCGTCTTCGCCATCGGGTACAGCGAACCGGAAGCCGGGACCGACCTGGCCGCGCTCCGCACGAAGGCGGTACGGGAGGGCGACTCCTGGCGGATCGACGGGCAGAAGATCTTCACCTCGAACGCCCAGAACGCCGACTGGATCTGGCTCGCATGCCGGACCGACCCCGACGCCCCCAAACACCGGGGCATCTCCATCGTCCTGGTCCCGACCGACGCCCCGGGCTTCTCGTGGACGCCGATCGAGACCGTGGGCGGACTGACGACGACGGCGACGTACTACGACGGGATCCGTGTCCCGGCCGCGAACCTGGTCGGGGAGGAGAACGGCGGCTGGGGACTGATCACCGACCAGCTCAACCACGAGCGGGTCGCGCTCGCCGCCATCGGGATGCAGGCCGAGGACTTCTACAAGGCGGTGCTCTGCCGGGCCGCCACACCCGATCCAGTGACGGGGCGGCGCCGTGTTGACGAGCCGTGGATCCGGATCCGGGCCGCCGAGGCACATGCCAGGCTCGCGGCAACCCGCCTGCTCAGCTGGCGTTTGGTGGGGGATGTGGGGGCGGGCCGGCTGGCCCCCGGCGACGCGAGCGGGGTGAAGTTCGCGGGAACCGAATCGGCGGTGGAGGTGTACCGAATATGTCAGGAGATCGCGGGCGGGGCGGGGATGGTGAGGGCGGGGTCGCCGGGGGAGTTCGACGGCGGTGAGCTCGAGCGGATGAACCGCGCCGCGCAGATCAACACCTTCGGGGGAGGGGTGAGTGAGGTGCAGCGCGAGATCGTCGCGACGATGCGACTCGGCATGAGCGGTACGAAGAGGGAAGGGGGGCGGCGGTGAACGACATCCACGACCGGCTGAGGGCGTACGAGGGGCGGGCGGCCGTCACCGCCGGCGTCGGCAAGGACCTGGTCAACGAGCCGATGATCAGGCACTGGTGCGAGGTCATGGGCGACACCGACCCGGCGTACGCGGGACCGGACGCCGTCGCCCCGCCGACCATGCTCCAGGCCTGGACGATGGGCGGTCTTTCCGGGCACACCGACCGCTCCGAGGCGTACGACGAGCTGCTCGGCCTCCTCGACGGCGCCGGATACACCTCCGTGGTCGCCACCGACTGCGAGCAGGAGTATCTGCGGCCGCTGCGGCCCGGCGACGCGATCACCTTCGACGCGGTCATCGAGTCGGTGTCGGAGCGCAAGACCACCAAGCTCGGGACGGGGTACTTCGTCACGACCCGGACGGACGTCCGGGTGGACGGCGAGCTCGCAGGTACGCACCGCTTCCGCATCCTCAAGTACGCCCCCAGGACACCGAATCCGAGTCCGAGTCCGAATCCGAATCCGAGTCTGAAGGCGACGGGGAAGGCGACGGGGAAGGTGAAGGGGCAGGCGAAGGGAAAGCGGCCACGGCCCGTGATCAACCGGGACAACGCCGGGTTCTGGGAAGGAGTCGCCGCCCATCGGCTGCTCGTCCAGCGCTGCGGCGCGTGCGAGACCCTCCGCTTCCCCTGGCTGCCGGGCTGCAACGCCTGCGGCTCGATGGAATGGGACACCGTCGAGGCGAGCGGAGCCGGGACCGTCTTCTCGTACGTCGTGATGCACCACCCGCCCTTCCCGGCCTTCACCGTGTCCGATGGCACCGGTGACACGGCGGGTCCCTACGCGGTCGGCCTGATCGAACTGGCCGAAGGTGTCCGGATGGTCAGCAACGTGGTCGGCGTGCCGTACGACAAGGTCCGGATCGGGATGCCGGTCCGGCTGGAGTTCCTCCGCGTGGACGAGGAGCTGGAGCTGCCGGTGTTCCGGGCGCAGGACGGGGGTGAGGGCTGACATGGACTTCACGCCGACGGAGGAGCAGGCCGCGGCCCAGGAGCTGGCGGCGCGGATCTTCGGTGATCTCGCCACGCACGAGCGGCTCGCGGAGGCCGGCACGGGCACGGATGCCGAGCTGTGGAAGGCCCTGAGCGCGGCCGGGCTGCCTGGCGCGGTCGAGGAGACCGGGCTGCTCGGCCTGGTGCTGCTCGCCGAGGAGCAGGGCCGTACGACGGCCCAGGTGCCGTTCACCGCGAGCTGTGTGTACGGCCTCCTCGCCGTCGCCCGGCACGGCACGGCCGAGCAACGGGAGCGGCTGCTGCCGGGGCTGCGGGACGGTACGACGGTGGTGACCGGGGCGTTCCCGTCCACCGGGCAGGTCCGAGCCGGAGGCGACGGCACGCTCACCGGGACCGTGGAGTGGGTCCCCTGGCTGAGGGACGCCACGCACGTCCTCGTACCGGCACCGGCACCGGCACCGGCACCGGCACCGGCACCGGCACCGGCACCGGCACTGGACGAGGGCACGGTCCTGTGGCTGGTCCCGACGGCCGAGGCCGCAGTGGTGCCCGTCGAGCTCACCGCCCCCTGGGCCGCCGGACGGCTCGTCCTCGACGGCGCCCGCGGCGAGCGGATCGGTGGTGCCGGTGCCGGAGCGGACGTCCTGACGGCGGCCCGGATCGCGTTCGCCGGGCTCCAGGCAGGGGTCTGCGCCGGGTCGCTGGCCCGGGCCGTGGCGTACACCTCGGTACGGGAACAGTTCGGGCGTCCGCTCGCCACCCGCCAGGCGGTCCAGCTCCGCGCCGCCGACGCCTACATGGACACCGAGGCGATACGGGTCACCGCCTACGAGGCGGCCTGGCGGCACGACCAGGGCCTGCCGGCCGCCGAACACGCGCTGACCGCCGCCTGGTGGGCGTCCGAGGCGGGCAAGCGGGTCGTCCACGCGGGGCAGCACCTGCACGGCGGCATGGGCGCCGACCTCGACCACCCCGTCCACCGGCACTTCCTGTGGGGCAGGCAGCTCGACGCGTATCTCGGCTGCGGCACCGAACTCCTCGCCGAACTCGGCGACCTGATCGCGAACGGAGACCTGTCGTGAACGCCGGGGACGAGCTGCCATCGCTGACCATCCCGATCACCCGCACCCTCATCGTCGCCGGGGCGGTCGCCTCACGCGACTACCAGGACGTGCACCACGACGCGGAACTGGCGAGGGCGAAGGGATCTCCGGACATCTTCATGAACATCCTGACGACCAACGGCCTGGTGGGGCGGTACATCACCGACCACTTCGGCCCGGGCGCCGTGCTCAGGAAGGTGGCGATACGGCTCGGGGCGCCCAACTACCCGGGGGACACGATGACATTGAAGGGCACGGTCACGGCGATCGACGGGCTCACCGCGCAGGTGCGGGTGATCGGCGCGAACGGCCTCGGTCACCACGTCACGGGCACGGTGACGCTCGTCCTGCCGACGTCGCGGCGAGTGTCGGAGCCGGTGCCGAAGGGGGCGGGCGCATGAGCATCCGCAGGGCCGACCGTCTCGGCGGACGGGCCGCCATCGCCGGGATCGGGGCGACCGAGTTCTCCAAGGACTCCGGCCGCAGCGAGCTCACGCTCGCCGTCGAGGCCGTGCACGCGGCCCTCGACGACGCCGGGCTCTCCCCCGCCGACGTCGACGGGATGGTCACCTTCACCATGGACACCAGCCCCGAGATCACCGTCGCCCAGGCGGTCGGCATCGGCGAGCTGTCGTTCTTCTCCCGCATCCACTACGGAGGCGGGGCCGCCTGCGCCACCGTGCAGCAGGCAGCTCTCGCCGTCGCCGCAGGGGTCGCGGACGTCGTGGTCTGCTACCGGGCGTTCAACGAGCGCTCCGGGCGCCGCTTCGGCTCCGGCGTCCAGCAGCGCGAGCCCTCCGCCGAAGGCGCCGCGCTCGGCTGGCAGCTGCCCTTCGGGCTGCTCACGCCGGCCTCCTGGGTTGCCATGATCGCCCAGCGTTACCTCCACGCCTACGGGCTGACCCCGGACGCCTTCGGTCACGTCGCCGTCACCGACCGCCGTCACGCGGCCCGCAACCCCGCCGCGTACTTCTACGGCAGACCGATCACCCTCGCCGAGCATGCCGCCTCGCGCTGGATCGTCGAGCCGCTCCGGCTCCTCGACTGCTGCCAGGAGACCGACGGCGGACAGGCGATCGTCGTCACCTCCGCCGAGCGCGCGCGCGACCTGCGCCATCCGCCCGCGGTGATCGTCGCCGCCGCCCAGGGCGCCGGCCGCAACCAGGAGGCGATGACCAGTTTCTACCGCGACGACCTGACCGGTCTGCCGGAGATGGGCGTGGTGGCCGATCAGCTGTGGCGCACCTCGGGGCTCGGGCCCGCCGATATCGACGTGGCCATCCTCTACGACCACTTCACCCCGTTCGTCCTCATGCAACTGGAGGAGTTCGGCTTCTGCGGGCGAGGGGAGGCGGCCGACTTCGTCGCGGCGGAGGCGCTGCCGCTGAACACGCATGGGGGTCAGTTGGGGGAGGCGTATCTGCACGGGATGAACGGCATCGCGGAGGCGGTGCGGCAGGTGCGGGGTTCGTCCGTGAACCAGATACCCGCCGTGGCGAGGACGCTGGTCACGGCGGGCACCGGGGTCCCCACGTCCGGACTGATCCTCGGCACGGACGGCTGAGGCGCCGCCCGCCGCCCGGGACGCGGGTCCGGCACCCCGGACGAGCCCCGCCTCCCGGGACCCACCGCCCCGGACCCGGCGCCCCGGGACCCGCTGCCCACGCTGCGCACGCCGCCCACGCCATCAGCGCTCGACCCTGAGTACCCCCGTCTCCGGCCTCCACCTTCAGGAGGTCCAGCTGTCCCCACCCCTACAACCTGAGGCGGAGTGCGGGTCGGGACCTGGGGCCGATCCGTCGCCGCGTACCCGCTCCTAGCGTGGAGTCATGACTCCGCCACCCTCCGGCCCCGTCTGCGTCGGTGCCTCCACGGCCGTCGGCTACCCGTCGTTCTCCTCGTACGTACGGGCCCGCGGGCCCGTCCTCCTGCGTACGGCCCGCTCGCTCACCGCCAACCCGAGCGACGCCGAGGACCTGCTGCAGACCGCCCTCGCCAAGACGTTCGTCGCCTGGGAGCGGATCGAGGACCACCGTGCCCTGGACGGCTACGTCCGCCGGGCCCTGCTGAACACCCGGACGTCCCAGTGGCGCAAGCGCAAGGTCGACGAGTTCGCCTGTGAGGAGCTGCCGGAGCCCGCCGGGCTGCCCGAGCCGGACCCGGCCGAGCAGCAGGTGCTGCACGACGCCATGTGGCGCGCGGTCATGAAGCTCCCCGACCGCCAGCGGGCGATGGTCGTCCTGCGGTACTACGAGGACCTCAGCGAGGCCCAGACGGCGGAGGTGCTCGGGGTGTCGATCGGCACGGTCAAGAGCGCCGTGTCCCGTGCGCTGCGCAAGCTCCGCGAGGACCCCGAGCTGTCCCCGGTGCGTTGACGGCCGGCCGCGCCGGCCTCTGCCAGTAATCACTGGCAATTTCCGTACTCCCGGGTAGTGACATACCGCGTGGTATGTGCGCAGAATCTGCACACCCTTACTACGGCCACGTAGCGCCCACCGGGAGGACGCCGTGCTGAGCACCATGCAGGACGTACAGCTGACCGTGACCCGCATCCTGAAGCACGGGATGACGATCCACGGGAAGTCACTGATCACCACCTGGACCGGTGAGCCGGAGCCGCAGCGCCGTACCTTCGCGGAGACGGGAGCCCGCGCGACCCAGCTGGCGAACGCCCTGCGCGACGAGCTCGGCGTGACCGGCGACCAGCGGATCGCCACCCTCATGTGGAACAACGCCGAGCACGTCGAGGCGTACTTCGCGATCCCCTCCATGGGCGCGGTCCTGCACACGCTCAACCTGCGGCTTCCCCCCGAGCAGCTGGTCTTCATCGTCAACCACGCCGCCGACCGGGTCGTCCTCGTCAACGGCTCCCTGCTCCCCCTCCTCGCGCCGCTGCTGCCGCACCTGCCGACCGTCGAGCACATCGTGGTCGCGGGCCCGGGCGACCGCTCCGTCCTGGACGGCGTGGCGCCGCGCGTGCACGACTACGAGGAGCTGATCGCGGGCCGACCCACCACCTTCGACTGGCCCGAGCTCGACGAACGTACGGCCGCCGCCATGTGCTACACCTCCGGCACCACCGGCGACCCGAAGGGCGTCGTCTACTCCCACCGCTCCATCTACCTGCACTCCATGCAGGTCAACATGGCCGAGTCGATGGGCCTGACGGACAAGGACACGACCCTCGTCGTGGTCCCGCAGTTCCACGTCAACGCCTGGGGCCTGCCGCACGCCACCTTCATGACCGGCATCAACATGCTCATGCCGGACCGGTTCCTGCAGCCGGCCCCCCTCGCCGAGATGATCGAGCGCGAGAAGCCGAGCCACGCCGCCGCCGTCCCCACCATCTGGCAGGGCCTGCTCGCCGAGGTCACCGCCAACCCGCGCGACCTCTCCTCCATGAAGCAGGTCACCATCGGCGGCGCGGCCTGTCCGCCCTCCCTCATGGAGGCGTACGACAAGCTCGGCGTCCGCCTCTGCCACGCCTGGGGCATGACGGAGACCTCCCCGCTCGGCACCATGGCCCACCCGCCGGCCGGGCTGACCGACGAGGAGCAGTGGCCGTACCGCGTCACGCAGGGCCGCTTCCCGGCCGGCGTCGAGGGCCGACTGGTCGGTCCCGGCGGCGAACACCTCCCCTGGGACGGCGAGTCGGCCGGTGAGCTGGAGGTGCGCGGCACCTGGATCGCGGGCGCGTACTTCGGCGGCGTGGACGGCGAGGCGATCCGCCCCGCCGACAAGTTCAGCGAGGACGGCTGGCTGAAGACCGGCGACGTGGGCGTCATCAGCCCGGACGGTTACCTCACCCTCACCGACCGCGCCAAGGACGTCATCAAGTCGGGCGGCGAGTGGATCTCGTCGGTCGAGCTCGAGAACGCGATCATGGCGCACCCCGAGGTCGCCGAAGCCGCCGTTGTCGCCGTGCCGGACGAGAAGTGGGGCGAGCGCCCGCTCGCGACCGTGGTCCTCAAGGAGGGCGCGACGGCCGACTACGAGACGCTGAAGACCTTCCTCGCCACCGAGGGCGGGATCGCCAAGTGGCAGCTGCCGGAGCGCTGGGCGATCGTCCCGGCGGTGCCGAAGACGAGCGTCGGTAAGTTCGACAAGAAGGTGATCCGCAAGCAGTACGCGGAGGGCGAGCTGGACGTGACCCAGATCTGACCCGAGCCCTCGGCCGAGATCCCACCCGGGCCCGCCCCGGGCCCTGACCCGAGCTCACACCCCTCATCGGCACCAACCGGCTCTACGGAGCTAGTTGGTGCCGATCTTCGCGAGCAGGTCGACGATCCGGGCCTGCACCTCGTTGCTCGTCGAGCGCTCCGCCAGGAAGAGGACCGTCTCGCCGGAGGACAGCGTCGGCAGCTCCTCCTCGTCGAGCCCGGCGGAGGTGTAGACGACGAGCGGCGTGCGGTTCAACTGCCCGTTCGCCCGCAGCCAGTCGATGATCCCGGCCCGGCGGCGGCGTACCTGCATCAGGTCCATCACCACCAGGTTCGGCCGGACCTGCGTGGCCAGCGTGACCGCCTCGGTGTCCGTCGCCGCCCGCGCCACCTGCATCCCGCGCCGCTCCAGGGTCGCCGCGAGCGCCAGCGCGATGTCCTCGTTCTCCTCGATCAGCAGCACGCGCGACGGGTGCTGCTCGCTGTCGCGGGGTGCCAGCGCCTTGAGGAGTACGGCGGGGTCGGCGCCGTACGCCGCCTCCCGCGTCGCCTGTCCGAGCCCGGCCGCGAGCAGCACGGGCACCTCGGCGGCGACGGCGGCCTGGCGGAGCGACTGGAGCGCGGTCCGGGTGATGGGCCCGGTCAGCGGGTCGACGAAGAGCGCGGCCGGGAAGGCGGCGATCTGGGCGTCGACCTCCTCGCGGGAGTGGACGATCACCGGACGGTAACCGCGGTCGCTCAGCGCCTGCTGCGTGGAGACGTCCGGCGCCGGCCAGACGAGCAGTCGGCGCGGGTTGTCCAGCGGCTCCGGGGGCAGCTCGTCGTCGACGGGCTGCGGCAGCGGCTTGTTGGCGACCTCGACCGCGCCCCCGGGGCCGTCGAGCGGCTCGGGACCCTCGGCGGCGCCCTCGGCGGGTGCCCCTATGGCGTAGGCACGCCCTTCGGGGGCCGCCGGAGCGAGCGGGGCGAGCTTGGACTGCGGGTGCGGCTTGGCGGCGGGCTCCGCCGGGGCCGCGGCCGCGGGTACGGGAGTGGTGGCCGGGACCGGACGGTCGCCCTCGGGCGGGGTGGCGAGCTTGCGCCGACGCCCGGAGCCGTTGCTCTGCCCGGTGGCCTGGGTTCCGGTGGCCTGGGTTCCGGTGTGCGGGGGCCCGGCCGGCTGGGCCCCCGTCGGCTGTGCGCCCGTCTGCTGTGCGCCCGTCTGCTGGGCGGCGATCTGCTGGGCGAAGGGAACACCCTGCCCGAGCGTCCGCACGCTGAACGCGCGACCGCTCTGCGTCGCGTCCTTCGGCGCAGCGGGCGCGACAGGCTGGGCGGGCGCGGGCGTCTCCGGAGGCAGCGGTACGGATCCGGTGCCCGTACGGGTCTCGTCGGCGCCACCAGGCCCCCGGCGGCGACCGGTCGGCCCGGGCACCGGGTGCGGCTGAGGAGGCGTGTGGTCGGCATCCGGCGCCACGTGCGCGGCGTCGTGCCGCCCCTCGTCGCTCACCGGCATCGGCATCGGCTGCGGGATGGGCTGAGCGCCGGGCATCGCCTGCGGCGCTGCCTGCGGCGCTGCCTGCGGCGCCGGCTCCTGCGCGCGGTCCGCGTCGGCCGGGGGCAGCGCGAACGGCGTACGCGGCCCGGCCTCGGCGGCCGCCGTCCGCTCCTGCGCGGCGAGCGCGCGACGCGCCCGCCGGCCGGTGGGCCGGTCCTCGGTCGCCTGCTCGCCACTCGCGACGGCGGGCAGGGCCGCCCGGGCGAAGGCGGGGGCCTCGGCGGGGGCGCCCTGGGCGGGTACGGGAACACCCTGCGGGGGCACGGCGTCCCCGCGCGCGGCACGACCCTGCGCACCTTCGGCCGCCGTCACCACGGAGCCCTCGGCGGGTCGGCCCCCGGCGGGTCGGCCCTCGGCGGGTCGGCCACGACGGCGCCCGGTCGGCTCGACAGCACCGGTCTCGCCCGCGCTCTGGGCGGGGATCAGCTCGGCGGGGGTGGCCGGAGCCTCCTCCGTACGACCGCGGCGTCGCCCGGTCGGCCCGACGGCACCGGCTCCCGTGCCGACTCCGGCACCGGCTCCCGTGCCGACTCCGGCACCGGCTCCCGTGCCGGCGTTCGTACCGACGCCCGTGCCCTCCGGGACGACCGGGCTCTCCAGGAAGGCATCGGTGGACGCCCGCCGGGCGCGCCGCCGTCCGCCCCCTTCGGTGTCCGAGGCCTGCGCGGGCAGCGCGAGCTGCGCCCCGGAAGGCGCGCCCTCCCGCACCTGCCCCGGCCCCCCGGCAGGCGGGACAGGCGGGGCGGGCGGCGCGGCGACCGTGCCCCTGCCGGCGCCGAGCGGCACCTCCAGGACGTACGCGCCGCCACTCGTCCCCGGCACCTCGTGCGTCTGCACGACACCGCCGTGCGCCGCCACGATCCCGCGCACGATGGGCTGGTGGACCGGGTCGCCGCCGGCGTACGGCCCGCGCACCTCGATCCGTACGACATCGCCGCGCTGCGCCGCCGCCACCACGATCGTCGAGTCGGCGTATCCCGCGCCCGGCACGACCCGTGCCTTGCCGGTGGAGTCGACGCCGGCCACGTCCGCGACGAGGTGCGCGAGCGCGGTCGCGAGCCGTCCGGCGTCCACCTCGGCCTCGATCGGCGGCGCGTGCACGGCGAACTGGGCCCGGCCGGGCCCGATGAGCTCCACGGCGCCGTCGACACCCGCGGTCACGATCCCGTCGAGCAGGGCGACGGACTTGTCGAGCGTCTCCGCTCCGGTGTCGAGCCGCTGATAGCCGAGGACGTTGTCCACCAGGGTGGTCATCCGGGCGTACCCGGCGGCCAGATGGTGCAGCAGCTGGTTGGCCTCCGGCCACAGCTGGCCCGCGTCGTCGGCGGCGAGCGTGGCGAGCTCCGTGCGCAGCTCCTCCAGGGGCCCGCGCAGCGACTCGCCGAGCACGGCCGTCAGCTGTTCGTGCCGGGCGGCCAGCGCCTCGTACCGCTCCTTCTGCCGCGTGGCCTCCGTCGCGTGCCGCTCGGTGAGCTCCGCGAGCTCGGCGGCGTGCTTCTCGGTGAGCCCGGCCAGCTCGGCCGTGTGCTCCTCGGCGAGCTGCTCGTACGGCCGGCGGTCGGTGAAGGTCATGACCGCGCCGACGAGCTGGTCACCGTCCCGTACGGGCGCGGTCGTCAGGTCGACCGGCACCCGTGAACCGTTCTTCGCCCACAGCACCTGCCCGCGGACGCGGTGCTTGCGCCCCGACTTGAGCGTGTCGGCGAGCGGCGACTCCTCGTACGCGAACGGCTCGCCGTCCGCCCGCGAGTGCAGGATCAGCGGGTGCAGCTCCTTGCCGCCGAGATCGCTGGCACGGAAGCCGAGGATCTGCGCGGCGGCGG
The DNA here is from genome assembly GCF_042888285.1 of Streptomyces sp. NPDC003035. Classification (NCBI taxonomy): domain Bacteria; kingdom Bacillati; phylum Actinomycetota; class Actinomycetes; order Kitasatosporales; family Streptomycetaceae; genus Streptomyces; species Streptomyces sp. NPDC003035. Next base: position 579,213 of record NZ_JBIAPJ010000004.1, read on the forward strand.
GGTTGACGAGGACGACGCGCCCGTCGGTGTCCGTGCCGACGACTCCCTCGGCGGCGGCGCGCAGGATCATCTCGGTCTGGCGCTGCGAGCGGGCGAGTTCGGCCTCGGTGTCGAGCGTGCCGGTGAGATCGCGGACGACGAGCATGAGGAGCTCGTCGCCGGTGTAGGCGCTGTACGAGTCGTAGGCCTCGCGCCCGTCCTCGAGGCTGGCGCTGGTCACCTCGACGGCGAACTCACTGCCGTCCGTACGCCGGGCGATCATCCGGGTCGGCCTGGTACGGCCCCGCTCGTCGGCGCCCTCGGGGCGCCGCATGGAGCCCGGGATCAGCCGCGAGTCGAAGCCGGGCAGCAGATCGAGCAGCCCTCGCCCGACGAGCGCGGTGCCGGGGGTCTCGAACATGCCGAGGGCGATGGTGTTGGCGTTGACGACCGTGCCGTTGCAGTTGACGAGCACGAGGCCGTCGGGGAGGGCGTCAAGTATGGCTGCGAGGCGAGCAGCGCCTCGGGATGGCCTGCTGCTCACGACGACGCTTCCTCCCTGACCCACTGCACCTTGCCCGGCTGGCCGGCCCCATCTTGCCCCTCGGGCCGCAGCCTGTCACTGCGAGGAGTCTAAGGGCAGCCCCGGTGGTCGCGGGGGGAGGTCTCATGCCCGCGGCAACATCCGAACGTCATCCTCACCTCATCCCCGCAGGCGGGGCAGTACGGGCTCCAGGTTCTCCCAGCGGTCGATCTCGCACCCGTTGGCCCGGGAGAAGCGGGCGTCGACGGCCCGTCCCTGCCAGTCGCCCGTCACGCGCGCGAGGGCGGGCCCGCCGTACTGCTGTCCGCAGAGGGCGTCCTTGGCGACCGGCTTGAAGGGGTCCTGCCCCTCGTCCGCGAGCCGGGCGAGGCGGTCGCAGGCGCGGTCGGCGGCGGGGTGGTCGCCGCCGGGCTTGCTGCTGCCGCAGTCGAGCCGGTAGGTGCCGTCGGCTTTCGGGTGCCCGCTCTTGCTGATCGTCACGGTGAGGACGTCGGGCGGCGACAGCAGGGACAACGGCGGCACCGGCCCGAGCCCGGCGGCGCCCGCGGCGGTGGTGGCGAGGGTGGCGAGGACGAGGCGGTGCAGCATACGAACTCCAGGGAGGCGGATGAGGACGATGGGCTAGGGCCCGTCTCCTCTAACGCTCCGTACTGCCGTTCGTTGCGCAACCGGGACGGGCCGAGGGGCTTTGCCCTGGGCCCCGGAGGGCTAGTACGGTGAATAGCGATTGGTGACACCCGGCTCGCCTGTGTCATCATCTGCACGCACCACTCGCGCCCGCGCGAAGGTGCAAGGAGGCGTCGCCTAGTCCGGTCTATGGCGCCGCACTGCTAATGCGGTTTGGGTCTTAAAGCCCATCGAGGGTTCAAATCCCTCCGCCTCCGCCCCACCCCGAAGCCCCGGCCCACACGGCCGGGGCTTCGGCCGTTTCGACCCCTGGCGGCTGGCTGCGGAGCCGCTGACGGTCACCCGTCCGGTGGACGCGACGGATCCCCAGGAGGAGGGCACGGAAGACGTTTCCGCAGGTCAGGCGGGGTTTGCCTAATGGATTTCGCACTACGGCGCAGGTCATGTAATGTTGTCCACGCAACGCCGACCGGCAAGAAAAAAGCCGAGAAGCACAAGCACTCGTAGCTTAACGGATAGAGCATCTGACTACGGATCAGAAGGTTGCAGGTTCGAATCCTGCCGAGTGCACACAGGTGAGAGGCCCGGACGAGAGTCCGGGCCTCTTGCGTTGCGGGGCCGTACAGCAGCGAAGTACAGCAACCGCGTCAGCCGTCACCACCCACGGCGTCGGACAGCTTGCCGATCGCGGCGCGTACAGCTTCCTCGCTCGCCTCGGCGTAGACCTCCATCGTCATAGCGATCTGCGAGTGCCGCAGGATGCGCTGTGCCACCTTCGGGTGGACCTTGAGTGCGACCAGGAGCGAGCTGCACGTGTGCCGAGTGTTCCGCAGCGGAATCACCCGGAGGCCGGCGCGGCGGGCCCGCAGCGCGAACATCCGCGTCAGGTTCCCCGGCTCGATCGGCGTGCCGTACTTCGTCGTGAAGATCAGGTCATGGCCGTCCTGCCAGAGTTCCCCGGCGGCTTTCCGGTCGCCGAGCTGCTGGGCACGACGCATCCGCAGGGCCTTGAGGCAGAGCGCCGGCAGGGGAAGGAAGTCGTCGGAGTCCTCGGTCTTGGTCTCCCGGTGGAGGATCTGACGCCCGGCACGCTGAATCTGGTGGTCGACGTACAGCTCACCCGCTTCCAGGTCGATGGACTTCCACGTCAGGCCCAGGACCTCACCGCGGCGCAGGCCGAGGCAGAGCACGAGCACCCAGGCCGCGAAGAGGTGGTCATCGCGGGCGGCGGCATCGGTCAGGAACTGGCCCGCCTCGGCGACGGACCAGGGCTTGATCCGGCGACGACGAGGCTTAGGCACCTTGACGAGAGAGGCGACGTTCTTCCCGATCTCCTCTTCGGTGACGGCGTGAGTCAGGGCGGCGCGGAGCGCGTCACGGGCGCCCTGGACGACGCGACGGGAAGGGTACGACTCGCAGCACTCCCCGACTGCGCAGCACTTGCGGCTGCCCGGCTCCCTTTTGGCGTCCTTCTTCTGCGCGCAGCACTGGCAGATGGTCGCGAGCTTGGTCAACCACTCGCGCACGTCCCGGACGGTCAGCTTGTCGAGCCGCTTCGTGCCGAGGTGCGGGGCGATGTAGAGCCGGACGTACCCCTCGTACGAGACGTACGAGAGCGGGGCCAGGTTGGGCTTCACGATCGAGTCGAGCCAGTACGAGAGGAACGCGGCAAGGGTGCGGTGCCGGGTGGCCACGGGCCCCTTCTTCGCCTCGGCGTGGAGCAGGAGCCACTTGTCGTGCACCTCTTCGCGGGTCTTCCCGTAGGCGTACTTCCGGGCCCGCTTGCCGTCCGGCTTCGTGACCCAGACGTAGGCCGCGTAGCCGTTCTTGTACGCGTAGATGGACCCTTCGCCGTTCCCGCGCTTCCCGCTCATGCGGCCCACCCGTCGGCGCCGGCGGCGACGCGCTCGACGTATTCGTCTACCCAGGCGGGGAGGATGCGGCGGTTGCGGCCGACCTTCACCGAGCGGATCTCTCCGGTGAGCACGAGCATCTTGGTCTTGGACAGCCCGAAGCCGAGCATCTCGGCAACCTCAGCTGTGGTGTGCCACTTCCGTTCGATGACTACGGCAGTCATGCGTGCTCCCCTTCCACGTCGAGTTCGGCGCGGATTTCGCGGGCGTGTTCGCGGTTGTGTTGGATGTCGCGGCGGATGTTGGCGGCGAGCCAGGATTCACCGGGTGTGGAGCCGTGGCCGGCGTAGGTCCAGTGGGCGACGACGAGGGTGGTGGTCTCGGGGTGTTCGTCGGGGTCGGGCAGGCCGAGTGAGGCGCGTTGCTGGTGGGCGCGGTAGTCGGCGCGGACCTGGCGTAAGGCGCCGAGGGTGGTGGAGTAGCGGCGGGATTTGGTGGAGAAGTGGCCGCGGAAGCCGAGCATGTGAGCCCAGGCGCGCAGGCGCCGGTCTGGATAGGCCGCATCGAGGACCATGCAGGCTTCCATGAGGCGCCGGGGGTGGTCGGGGACGTCGAGGAGTACGAGTGCCTCCTTGTTGCCGACCCGGTGGTCGACGCTGCCGGTGGACTCGGCGGCTTTGGTGGCGTACTTGGCGACGTAGGAGGCGACCGCCTGTTCCGTCAGCTCCTCGCCCTGGCCGAAGGCGCCGATGGGCTGGACGTCGAGCTGCGTGCCCCAGGTGAGCGTCAGGTCTTGGCCGACGCCGTGGTCCGGGGCGGCCGGTACGACCACCTGGACGCGGGTGGCGGCGGCTCGGATGGCGTCGGTGAGGAGGTCGAGGGTGGCCCAGGCCGGGGGTGGGCTGTCGGGTCCTTCGGGGCCGTCGAAGCGGATGACGGCGTGGAAGTGGACGGCGCCGCGCTTCTGGTACTCGGCGACCTTGCCGAAGGAGACGCGGGACTGTTCTCGGGCGGCTTTCTGGGTGAGGCCGGCGCGGGCGGCGATCTCGCGGCGGAGGTAGATCGTGAAGTAGCGCCACAGCTCGGAGGCGTGGTTGTTCCACAGCACCGCGCCCACGTAGTCGTACGTGTCCGGGTCGAGCGGGGTGCCGAGTTCGGGCGCGTCCTCCTGGTGCTGCTTCCCGCAGCGACACGGGCGGGTGCCGGGCCGGTTATGAACCGGACCGAAGGACGGAGCGGTCAGGGTCGCGAAGACCCGGGGGTGGTCACGGATGGTCTCCGGGGTGCCCTTGTCGGGGTTGCCGACAAGCCCGGCGCGGATCAGGTGGTAGGTGTCCCCCGCATAGGTCCAGGCGCAGGCAGGGCAGCGGGAGGCCCGGCGGTTGCCGCAGGCGACCCGCAGGACGCCTCCGGGCTCGTTGTCGGTGGTGTAGGCGTGGAGCACGGTCTTCGTGGCCGGGTCGAGGAGCTTGGTGCCGCCCGCGAGGCGGATGGGGGCGGCGCATCCTCCGGTGCGGCGGATCTGGTCGGTGAGGCGGTCGAAGCCGGGTGACCCGGCCACCCGGAGCAGATCGCTCAACGTGGCCGGGTCCAGGCCCGCCGCGGCGGCGGTATCCGTCAACGTGGTCACTTCCCGGCGCGAACGAGGGCGGCCGTCACGGTGCGGGTGCCGGTGCCCTTGCAGGCCGGGCAGGTCGCGGGAAGGGTGTGGCGCCGGCCGTCTGGGGTGATGCTTCCGGTGGTGATGTGGACGACGGGGAAGCCGTCGCAGTGAGGGCAGACGCGCGTGGTCGTGGGCTGGGGCATCATGAGTCCTCCCTTTCGGGTCCGTTGGATCTGAAGTGGGGTTCAGGCGCCCGGGGCGGCGGAAGTTTGGCGACCGAGGCCGCTCCGGGGGCGCTCAGCGTGTGTTGCGCCTGCCGTGGCCCTTGGCCGCATACATCGACATGTCGGCGGCGGACAGGGCGTCGGTGAGGAGCGGGACCGGCAGGTGTTCGCGGTGGCAGTGCCCGACCGACGCCGAGACCCGCAGGGTGTGGCCGTCGTGCGTGACCGGCTCGTCGAGGGCGGCCTGGAGGGCCGGGAGGCCGGCGGTGTGGCCGGGGTCGGTGACGATGGCGGCGAACTCGTCCCCACCAAGGCGGGCGGCGATCCCGTGGCGCCCGCACCAGACCGTGAGACGGGCGGCGGTCGCGGCGAGGACGGCGTCTCCTGCCGCGTGACCGTGGGTGTCGTTGATGGCCTTGAAGTCGTCCAGGTCGACCAGGACCACGAGCGTGTTGGCGTTCCGGGTCAGGAGATGGTCGGCGCGGGCGGTGAATCCGGCGCGGGTGTGCAGGCCGGTCAGCGGGTCTCGGCGGGCGGTGGCCAAGCGGCGGGCGAGCATGCTGCCGTGGAGGGCCCAGCCCAGGGCCGGTAACCCGGCAGCGGCGATCGTGTACGTATCCATCACGGTCACCGGCCCTTCTGCATGTCGCGGATGAGCATTCGCAGGACGACCGCGATGACGGCGACGGAGACGCCGGTGATGGCGACGGCCAGGAGCAGGGAGACGAGGACGGCGCCGACGACCAGGACGACGGCCCCGCCACCGGCGGCGAGGGCGAGCGCGCTTCCGGGAGTGAGCTGGACCGTCGTACGGGCCGGGGCAACCGGGGCCGGGGCCGGGGTGAGCGGCACAGGGGCGGCGGTGTGCTCGGTCACCGGCTGGACCGGGATGTAGGTGTCGGCGGTGGGGTACTTCGGGGCGAAGAACACGGATCTTGCTCCTCTCAGGCCTTGCAGCGGTGAGTGCGGGCGGCGAGTTCGGCGGCGGCGCGGGTGAAGTAGTCGGCGGAGAAGTCGCAGCCGGGGGCGGTGCACACGGCGGTGTGCTTGGTGCGGCCGCGGCCGTCGTGGTGGGTGCCGACGCGGACCGGGCCGAAGCGGGCGACGTTGTGGAAGCGGTTCGGGCGCACGGTCTCTCCTTTCAGGTCAGGCGAGTTGGAGGGTGATCGAGTCCGCGAGCGCGGGCGGGACGCCGAGGCGAGCGCGGAGGGTTGCCGCGTCGATCGGGGCGCCGGTCTGGGCGTGGTGGGCGTCCGCGATCTTCCGGGCGTGGTCGAGCAGCGCGGGCGGCACAGGCACGGCAGGCGCCGAGGGGGCAGGCTCGGGCGGGGCTTCCTCGCGGGCGGGATCGGCCGGCGGCAGTTCGGGAGCCGGTTCCGGGGCACGTTCCACGGTCAGATCCGACACAGGTTCGCGGTCGGGCTCTTCCACGGGCTCCGGCTCCGGCTCCGGCTTCGGAGCCGGTGCGTGGGCGAGGAGGGTGCCGCCGAGGAACGCGAGAGCGGGCCATCCGGCGACGAGGATGCGCAGCCAGGCCGGGACATGGTTCATGTCGAGCATTCCGGCGGTGGCGACGTTGGCGCCGAGCGAGGCGACGAGGGCGATGGTGAACCAGAGCCAGGCGTCACGGTTGGACGTATCGGTTCGCATTCGGCGCCAGGCGGCGACCATCAGCAGGTCGACGCTGACCGGGTAGGCCCAGGCTTTCCAGCCGTCCTGCCCGGCAGCCGCAGCCAGGTCGTGCAGGTGGGCGAAGGACAAGGCACCTGCGATGACGGCCTGGATGAGCACGGCGTCGAAGCGGAAGGTTCGGAACACGGTTCACCTCCTTTCGGGCATGGGTCGGGTAGGGACCTGGCGCGAGTCGGTCACGCCAACCGGGAGGAAGGGGAGGTCAGTCGGTTGCCGGGAACGGCTTGAACAGCGGCATCGGCGGGACGGGCTTGCCCGCGATGAGCTGCACCGGCCGGTAGGCGGCCAGGCGCCGAAGGGCCGGGGTCAGATGCGCGAACTGGGCACATGTGGCGGCAGCATCGGCCGCGCTGAGCTCGGGGGTGCGGATGCGGGACCAGCCGCCGGAGGAGTCGCCGGCCACCGCGACACCGGGCCGGTCGGGCGGGATCGTCGTCACCGCGACCACCGCGTCCGGGGCGATGTCACCCAGGCCCATGTCGGCGGTCTGCTTGTCGTTGACCCGGTGCACGACACGTCCGGTGAGCTGCGCGCGGAGCGTGGTGGCGCCCTTGCCGAGGTCGGAGCCGAACCGCTGGCCACAGACCTCCAGGAAGATCCCGGCCGCGCGGGCCATCTGACCCAGGCGGATCATCTGCATGACCATCCGGTCCCGCCGTTCCTCGTCCTTCTTCCCCGCCACGAGGAACAGCTCCGCGACCTCGTCCACCAGGACCACGACCGGCACCGGCCGCACCGCCTCGGGCAGCGCCCACACATCAGCGGCACCCTGCTCGCTCAGCAGGTCGAAGCGGGCCTCCATCTCCTCCACGAGCGCGTCCAGAAGCCCGGACGCTTCCTCGGGCGTGACCGCGAGAGCCGAGAGCCGGGGTGCGTATCCGCGCTGTTCGACACCGCGCTTGCAGTCGATCCCGACCAGCGCGACGTCCAGGCGGGCGAGCCCGGCGATCAGGTTGCGCTGATACATCGACTTGCCCGACTGGTTGGCGCCGAGCGTCAGCGCATGCGGGACCTTCAAGTAATCGCGTACGAACGGGGTGCCGTCCTCCCGAAGAGCCACCGGAACCGTCATCGGCCCGCAGCGCGAGCGGCGCGGCATCTTCACCCGCCGCAGGACGTCATAGCCGGTCATCCGCAGCTCGACGAACCCGGGCTTGGTCTCGATCACGTTGACCGAGTGGACGCCCCAGGCGTGCCGGAGCCGCTCGGAGGCGGCCATCACGTCGGCGGGTTCCAGACCGGCCGGAAGCCGGAGGGTGACCCGCATCCCGGTCGAGGTGCCCCGTACCCGGCGGATCTTCGGCGGCACAGGCTGGACGTCGCTGCGACGGGCCACGCTGCGGACGAGGAAGGCGCGGAAGCGGGAGGGCTGAACGGTCAGCCCGCACACGTCCATCGTCGAGCGGTAGGACATCGCGAACCGCACCTGCGTGATGGGCAGTCCGACCAGCGACCAGAACACCCGAGGCGCCCGCACCTTCGCATACCCGAGACCACCGGCCCCGGCGAGCGGGAGGCCGACCTCCCATAAGGGCGACAGGTCCGCCATGATCAGGCCCCCATCGGCGTGACCGCGACGGCCCGGAACGAGATGCCGTGCCGGGTCTGACCGTTGAACGTGTTCTCCCAGTCCCGGGCCTTGAGCCCGATCACCGACACCGGCATGCCCGGCGCGAGGTTGTCGGGGAGGCCGGTCTCCGGGACGGTCACCTGGTAGAGGTTGCCCTCACCTTCGTCCGAGATCAGCAGACCCACGGTCGAGAGGCCGGCGCCGGTCTCCCGGTCCATCGCACGCTCACCGGTCTGCTTGCTCACGAGCTTCGGGACGGGGGCAGTGGCCACGAACACCACGGCGGTCGAGGTGTCCACCTTGAACGAGGGCATGGCTTCTCCTTGGAGATGGCAGGAAGGAGCTAGATGACCAACCTGGCTATCCTGGTTGGTCACATCTCGAAGATAGGAGACATGGCTAGCCATGTCAACAACATGACTGGCATGACTGTCCTGCCTCAGGGGTGTCGCCTACCATCGACCCATGACCTTCGTCCCCGAGCCGCTAGACCCCGACGACGACCGAGCCCCCTACGAGCAGGTGGCCAGCAGCCTCAGCGCTGCCATCCGAACGAGGCGGCTCAGCCCTGGTGAGAAGCTCCCGTCCCACGCGAAACTGACGGAGCTTTACGGGTTCGCCCGGGCGACGATTCAGCGCGCACTGCGTGACCTCGAAGACGAGGGACTCGTGGTCTCCCGCAAGGGCAGCGGCGTCTATGTCCGCAACCGAACCGAGAGGCCGGCGGGGCTGCGGCCGTACGTCGAGCAGGCTTTCTCCAAGGATCAGGTGACCATCGACTTCGCTGGGTTCTCCAGCGAGACCCTGCATGGCGCGCTTCAGGAACCGCTCGACAAAATCCGGGTCGGCAGGCTCACCCCGTCGAGCATCACCATGCGGATACTCGTCCCGGACATGTCTGTGCCGCAGGCCGCGCCCGTACGCATGGAGGACGGGGCCGACGACAAGCGGCTCCGCGACCGCATGCACGACATCATGGTCAGCTACACCCGCAGCATCCGGGACGCCATCACCGAGTTGGAACACCTCGGGCTGGTAGGCGAGACCAGGATCGACGTCCGCGTACACAGCGGCACGCAGTTCTTCAAGCTGTACGTGATCAACAACGAGGACGCATTCTTCGGGTACTACCCGATCCGCCCCAACAAGGTCGTTGCCCAAGGCGAGACCATCGAGATCTACGACTTGGTCGGCAAGGACACCACGCTCTTCCACCACTCGATCAACGACGGCGAGTCCTCCAGCGGAGCCCAGCAGGTGCAGCAGGCCCGCATGTGGTTCGACAGCGTCTGGGAGACCATCGGAAGGGACTTCGACCTTGACGCACGATGACCAGCTCCCGGCGGTCCTGGCGAACGCACAAGTGATCTTCTTCGACTTCGACGGGCCGGTGTGCGACGTGTTCGCCGGACTGCCCGCCCCCCAGGTCGCCAAGCAACTCACCGCGCTGGTCTCATCCCAGGATGCAGCCGCGGGCGCGAAGGCTGCAGAGACTGACGACCCAATCGAGGTTCTGCGCATCGCCTATGAAGCGAGCGCCGAGCTTGGCGAGGAAGTCGAGCAGGCGCTGACGGCCGCAGAAGTCGAAGCGGTCACAGTGGCCGGCCCCCCGACACCGGGGGCAGTGGAGGCGCTTCAGGCCGCGCACACCTCAGGAAGGCCGGTGGCGGTGGTGAGCAACAACTCTGCCGAGTGCGTTGCCGGATTCATGGAGTTGCACGGTTTGGGGGAGCACGTGGCGAAGATCGTCGGTCGCCCCACGGGACAGCCCCACCTGATGAAGCCGAACCCGTTCCCGCTCATCACGGCAGCCGAGCGGATGCACATGGACGTCACGAACTGCACCCTGATCGGCGACTCGCTCACGGACATCCAGGCCGCTCACGCCGCCGGGACAACGGTCATCGGATACGCCAACAAGCCTCACAAGGCCGACCTGTTCGCCAAAGCGCAAGCCGACGCAATCACCGACGACATGCAGGCCATCGCCGACGCACTCACCACGGCGTAGCCGAGGATCAACGGGAGAGCTGTTACAGGTTTCTCTACCTCATCAAGCACCCGGCTCCGCGTTCCGCTCCGCCGGGCGGGCTTCCCGGCTCCGCTCGGGGCGCCGCTCCTGCCTCCGGCCCGCTCCGCCCCCGCCGCGCCGACGCCCGCCCCTGCGAGTGGGATAGGCCCAAGGGCATGAGCCGAGCCCCAACCGGCGCCGCGGTTCCCTCTCCGTCACCGACATGCCTCCGGCGGGGGCGCTCCGGCTCCGGGATGGCGGGGGCGCCGTACGCGGGTGCCGGCCGGTGGGGTGTGGCGGTGGGGAACTCCCATCCCGTCCGCCATCGACCCAGGACAAGCCGAGCAGACACGGCACCGGGCGTCCAGGTCGTTCGTACAGTGGCGCGCTCCACCTGGACGCCCGGCACCGCGCCCGCTCCACATACGTGTGGGCCGACGGCAGACGGGATGGGAGTAGAGGTGAGTGCGTGCGACAAGTGGGTGCGAGTTTCAGCCAAATCGCTCGACTCATCGGACGGGCATTTTGGTGCCTTATGTCCGTGTTGTCCAGGGACGACAAGCGTCATTGGCATATGCCGACAGGGTCCTTCTGGACACCTGCGGCATATGCCAAAGGAATATGCGCAGCTCAGCTTGCTTCACTTACTCTTTAGTTTTGGTGTTCGTGAATTGTCTCGGGGTGGCGATTAAGAGTCGCCAGCTTCGTGCCGGATTACATGTCTGCTCGCCTGGCTAATGTGCGCGCGCTGTTAGGTTCGCTCGCGAAAAGTGGCCCCGCCCCAGTCTGGCGAGACGTGGGGGGCGAGGCCGAGCCGACGCGAGCCCAGTGGGCGCGCCGACAGTAGGAAGGCCCTTATGGCTAAGCCGGACACACCTACCAGCCCTGAGCCTAGTGAACGCAACGCCAGCGTCAACACCCGAACCCTGGCCACGGTTTTGACAGCCGTTGGAACCCTGCTTGTTGGGCTGGGGACGGTCGTAGCCGCCTTTCGGTAGCTGTACAGCAGCCCCGTACCGCAACCCCAGCAATCGATCCCGTCCCATGGCGTCCCTTCGGGGCTTCCCAGCAGCCGGAATGGCCGTCGCTGACCGGTCCGGCTAGAGCTACGGATCAGAAGGTTGCAGGTTCGAATCCTGCCGAGTGCACAGCCTGAGAAGCCCCCGGAGAGATCCGGGGGCTTCTTGCGTTGGGTCGTATCGGAGGGTCGGGGGCGCTGGTCGGTACGGGGAGGAAGTGCGAAGATCGTTCCTTCTTCTGATCGTGGGGGTTGGGCATGGCATTGTTCGGGAACGCGCACAAGATCGACCCGGCGCAGGCGCAGCAGGACTACGCGCGGCTGCTCGGGCAGGGGGAGCAGATCCACGCCGCGTATCTGCTGATCCGCGACACCATCTTCTTCACCGACCGGCGGCTCGTCCTCGTCGACAAGCAGGGCATCACCGGCAAGAAGGTCGAGTACCACTCGATTCCGTACCGGAGCATCACCCACTTCGCCGTGGAGACGGCCGGCACGTTCGACCTCGACGCCGAGCTGAAGATCTGGATCTCCGGCAACTCCGTGCCCGTCCAGAAGACCTTCACCAAGGGCGTCGACATCTACGAAGTGCAGGCGATCCTGACGCAGTTCGTCGCCCGGTAGTCCTGCCGGCGCGGTGAGAGTGAGGCCCCCGGGGTTCCCCGGGGGCCTTCTTCTTTCGGGTGAACGTCCCCCGATGTCATGACAATTGAATATGCCGTCGGCCTAGCTTCCCGGTGGAGGTGATGCTCGATGGACGAGCAGTTCAGGCAGGACGAGCAGTACGGGCGGTACGGGCAGAAGAAGGACGCGATCGACGTCAACGACTTCGTGTACGCGGCGACGGGCGCGCGCGTGCGGAGGCTGACGATGCCGGACGGGACGCACTGGTTCCCGGCCGTCGATGTGGCCGCGAATCTGGGGTACGCCAACACCCGGGACGCCTTGAAGCACGCGGTCTCGCAGCACCACGCGACATCAGTCGGAGATCTTGCACGAACCGTCGACCAGAGCGACGCTTCGCGCAACATCGCAGGTCACGGCTTCAAGAAGTCGATGCGCATGGTGAATCTCCAAGGGCTCGTCCAGCTCGTCAACGGCTGCACGAAGCCCGAGGCCGCGCCCTTCAAAGCCTGGGTCTCCGACGTCGTCGCGACCATCCAGCGCGACGGTTCCTACGCCCTCGAAGCGTCTCCCGTGCACTCCGGATACGCCATGCCCCAAGCCGTCGCCGACATCATCGTGCGGCTCGAGGAGCGGAACCTGCGGATGGACGAGGAGTTCGCCGCTCGCGAGGCCGAGCGCATCGCGATCATGCGGGAGCAGAACCGGAGCCTCTCCCGTATCGCCGACTCCCTCGAGCGGCTCGCCGTTCCCGCCCAGCGCGGCCGGCCCGCCATGACCCCCCAGGAGCTCCTCGCCTCCTGGCACGCCGACAACCTCGCCGTCACCGGTGACGTGCACGCCGTCGCCGCCTATCTCGCTCCCGCGCTCGTGCGCGGTGGGGCGCGGTACCGGCTGGAGGAGATCGCGCAGCGGACCGGGCTCGCGGTCGAGCGGGTGCAGGACTGTGTCGGGCTGCTCGTCGAGCGGGGGTGCATGCGGCAGACCGGGTCCGCCGGTGACGGGGCGCGGATCTACGTCCTGCCGTAGCGGAGCGGCAATGCCAGGCCGCCCGACTGCGAGACTGGGCAGTGACGACAGAGGGGGCGGAGCGAGCGCATGGTGTGGCGGTGTGCCGGGATGCGGTGGGCCGGGGGTGTGCCCGGGCTTCGCTGGGAAGGCGGGCGCGTGTCCGTGCTCGCGTACGGGCAGTGGATCTCCTTCCGGGCCGTCGGCCGGCGGCTCTGCCCAGGTACCCGCGGCAACCCCTGCCCGCTCGAAGCGACCGTTCCCCCGCGTGCCACGGGCGCGCAGTGTCCCGCATGCGCGCGGCTCGACCGGGCCCACTCGGTCGCCGCCGACACGATCGCCGACGATCCGCGGACGTACCGCGTCTACCTCGCCTGGTTCGGGCCCGGGATGACCAAGGTCGGGATCACCGCCGAGGAGCGGGGCGACGCCCGGCTCCTGGAGCAGGGGGCCGTCGCCTTCGGCTGGCTCGGGCGGGGGCCGCTCATGGCCGCCCGGCGGACCGAGGAGCTGCTGCGGCACGCCCTGAAGGTGCCCGACCGGATCCCGTACGCGCAGAAGCGCGCCGTACGGCACGAGCTGCCCGCCCCCGACGTGCGCCGCCGCGAGATCGAGGAGCTGTACGGGCGGGCCACCGGGCTCGCCGGGTGGGCCGAGACCCTGGAGCGCCTGGACTTCCAGGCGTACGACCACGGTGAGGCGTTCGGCCTCGCGGGGCTGCCCGCGCTCTCCGGCACCGTCACCGAGCTTCGCGACGACGGGCTCGTCGCCGGGCGTCTTCTCGCCGCAGCGGGACCCGACCTGCACCTGCTCGACTCCGAAGGGCGCTGTCTCGCCCTCGACACCCGACTGATGCGGGGATGGGGGCTCGTCGCGGCCGAGGCCGGCAGGCCGTCCGTCACCGTGCCCGTCAGGAAGGCGAACACCGACGTCCAGGACGGGCTGTTCCCCACCTGAAGGCGTGAACCGTAAAGACTTGGATCCCTTCCGGCCGTCCGTATGGACACGCCCGGTCCGCCCGGCGGAGGGTGATCCACATGACCACACGCCTGGTGGCGGGCCTCGAACCGCCGTACTACACCGCTGTCTTCACCTCGATCCGTCCCGACGCGCCCGAGGGGTACGCCGAGACCAGCGCCCGTATGCGGGAGCTCGTCGCGGACGTCCCCGGCTTCCTCGGCCACGAGTCCGCGCGCACGCCCGGCGGCATCGGCATCACCGTCGCCTACTTCCGTGACCTCGAGGCCCTCGACGCCTGGCGGCTCGACGCCGAGCACCAGGCGGCCAAGCGGCACGGCCGGCAGCACTGGTACGAGAGCTACAGCGTCCACATCGGCAAGGTCGAGCGGAGCTACGGCTTTGACAAGGGATGACCCCCGGGAGTTCGTCGCGCGGCTCGGGATCCCCGGGCTCGTCGACGTCCACACCCACTTCATGCCCCAGAACGTCCTCGACAAGGTCTGGGCGTACTTCGACTCCGTCGGCCCCCTGACCGGCATGGAGTGGCCCATCACCTACCGCGAGGAGGAGGACCGGCGGGTCGCTCTCCTCCGCGAGTTCGGGGTCCTCGCCTTCACCTCGATGCTCTATCCGCACAAGCCCGGCATGGCTCCGTGGCTCAACGGCTGGGCCGTCGACTTCGCCGCCCGTACACCCGGCTGTCTGCACACCGCCACCCTCTACCCGGACTCGGACGCGACCGCGTACGTCCGCCGGGCGATCGACGACGGGGCACGCGTCTTCAAGGTGCATCTCCAGGTCGGCGGGTTCGATCCCAACCACGAGCTCCTGGACGAGAGTTGGGGGCTGATCGAGGACGCCCGCGTACCCGTCGTCATCCACTGCGGCTCCGGGCCCGCCCCGGGCACGTTCACCGGGCCCGGGCCCGTCGGGCGGCTGCTCGCCCGCCATCCCGCCCTGCGGCTGATCGTCGCGCACATGGGAATGCCCGAGTACACCGACTTCCTCGACCTCGCCGAGCGGTACACAGGCGTCCACCTCGACACCACCATGGCCTTCACCGACTTCAGCGAACGCTTCGCGCCCTTTCCCGTCGCCGAACTCCCCCGGCTGCGGGAGCTGCGGGACCGTGTTCTGCTCGGCTCCGACTTCCCGAACATCCCCTATCCGTACGCCCACCAGCTCCACGCCCTCGAACGGCTCGGGCTCGGGGACGACTGGATGCGCCGGGTGCTGTACGAGAACGGCGCCGCGCTCTTCCCTCAGGTTTCTCAGGGAATTCACAGGTAAGGGAAAGGGAGCTCTCAGTACCTCCGGCCAGCGTGGCCGTATGACTGCGACCAAGCCCAAGCCCAAGCCCCGGGGCAGTGCGGACCGGCGTACCGACATGCTGCGGCCCGACGGCTCGGCCGTCCGCGTTCTCGTCGTGGACGACGAGGCGTCCCTCGCCGAGCTCCTCTCCATGGCCCTGCGCTACGAGGGCTGGCAGGTGCGCAGCGCGGGTGACGGCGCCGGGGCGCTGCGCGCGGCGCGGGAGTTCCGGCCCGACGTGGTGATTCTCGACGTGATGCTGCCCGACATGGACGGGCTCTCCGTGCTCGGCCGGCTGCGGCGCGAGCAGCCGGAGGTGCCGGTGCTGTTCCTGACCGCCAAGGACGCCGTCGAGGACCGGATCGCCGGTCTGACGGCGGGCGGCGACGACTACGTCACCAAGCCGTTCAGCCTGGAGGAGGTCGTGGCGCGGCTGCGCGGGCTGATCCGGCGTTCCGGCGCCGCGCAGGCGCGCAGCGGGTCGCTGCTCGTCGTCGGGGACCTGACCCTGGACGAGGACAGCCACGAGGTCACCCGGGGCGGGGACTCGATCCACCTCACCGCGACCGAGTTCGAGCTGCTGCGCTACCTCATGCGCAATCCGCGCCGGGTGCTCAGCAAGGCGCAGATCCTCGACCGCGTGTGGTCGTACGACTTCGGCGGTCAGGCCAACGTCGTCGAGCTGTACATCTCCTACCTGCGGCGGAAGATCGACGCCGGGCGGTCCCCCATGATCCACACCCGGCGCGGGGCGGGTTATCTCATCAAGCCGGGGGAGTAGCCCCACCGTGCCCGCCGCCCGGTCCCCGCTCGGCCGCGCTCGCCCCCGGCTCCCTCGCGGCCGCCCCCTGCTCGGCCGCGCTCGCCCCCGCGCCCGGTCCCTCCGCCCCCGCGCCCGGTCCCTCCACGCCCGCGCCCGGTCCCTGCTCGGCCGAACGATTCGCCGCCGCCCCTGGTCGCTGCGCACGCGGCTCGTCGTGTCCGCCGTCGCGTTGATCGCGGTCGTCGCCGCCGTGATCGGGACGGTGACGACGATCGCGTTCCGGTCCTATCTGTACGACCAGGCTGACGCACAGCTCGGCACCGTCTCGAGCCGGGCCGCCGGGCCCCCCGTCCCGCTGTCCGGCCTCACCCCCAGTGACTCGCAGAACCCGCTCGACTTCGTCCGTGGGCCCGGCGCCCCGATCGGCACACTCGGGGCCGTCGTCGTGGACGGTGTGGTGGTCGAGGCGGTGCTCTCCCAGGAGCCCGTCGAGGGCGCGTACGGGCCGAAGTTCAGGGTCATGGCCCTGGACGCCGCTCAGCGCGCCGCCCTCGCCGCGGCCCCGCGCGACGGCGAGCCGCACACCGTCGAGCTTCCGGGCGGCCTGGGCGACTACCGGGTCGAGTACGCCACCGGGGCCCACGGCGACCTCCTCGTCGGCCTTCCCCTGACCGACGTACAGGACTCCCTCTCCACCCTCGTCCTCGTCGAGGTGAGCGTCACCGGCGCCGGCCTCGTCGCCGCGTCCCTGGCCGGCAGCGCGCTGGTCGGCTTCGCGCTGCGGCCGCTCCGCCGGGTCGCCGCGACCGCCACCCAGGTCTCCGGACTCCCGCTCCACAGCGGCGAGGTCTCCCTCGACCAGCGCGTCCCGGAGGCCGATCCGCGGACCGAGGTCGGGCAGGTCGGCGCGGCCATCAACCGGATGCTCGACCACGTCCACTCCGCGCTCCACGCCCGCCAGCAGAGCGAGACACGGGTACGGCAGTTCGTCGCGGACGCCAGCCACGAGCTGCGTACCCCGCTCGCCTCGATCCGCGGCTACGCCGAGCTGACCCGGCGCGGCCGCGAGGAGTGCGGGCCCGACACCCGGCACGCGCTCGGACGGATCGAGTCCGAGGCCACCCGGATGACGGGTCTGGTGGAGGATCTGCTGCTGCTCGCCCGGCTGGACGCCGGACGCCCGCTCTCGTACGAGAGCACCGATCTCGCGCCGCTCGTCGTCGACGCGCTCTCCGACGCCCGCGCCGCCGGTCCCGAACACCGCTGGCATCTCGAACTGCCCGACACCGCCGTGTCGGTACGGGCGGACGGCGCCCGCCTCCACCAGGTCCTCGTCAACCTCCTCGCCAACGCCCGCACCCACACCCCACCCGGTACGACCGTCACCGCACGCGTACGAGCGGAGGGCGGCCGCGCCCTCGTCGAGATCGAGGACAACGGGCCGGGCATTCCGGCCGAGCTGATCCCCTCCGTCTTCGAACGGTTCGCGCGCGGGGACGCCTCCCGGACGCGGCGGGCCGGCGGCAGCAGTACGGGGCTGGGCCTCGCCATCGTCCGCGCGGTGACGGTCGCCCACGGCGGGGACGTCGAGGTCAGAAGCGTCCCGGGGCGGACGGTCTTCGTCGTGCGCCTGCCGCGCGAACCCGACTCACAGGCAGGGCACAGGCTCATCACACAGCCGTGACAGCGGCCCTGGCGAGGGTCTGTGCCATGCGAACCCAAACGATCGCGGGGCCTCTCCCCGCCCGGGAGCATCTGCCCGTGGGCACGGCCGGGCAGCCCGTTCTCGACGTGGTCATCCCCGTCCACAACGAGCAGAAGGACCTGGAGCCGTGCGTCCGGCGGCTCCACGACCACCTCTCCCGCACCTTCCCGTACGGCTTCCGCATCACGGTCGCCGACAACGCCTCCACCGACCGGACCGCCGAGGTGGCGCGGACCCTGGCGGCGACGCTGCCCGAGGTGCGTTCCGTACGGCTGGAGCAGAAGGGCCGGGGCCGGGCGCTGCGTACCGTCTGGTCGCACTCGGACGCGCCCGTCCTCGCCTACATGGACGTGGACCTGTCCACCGACCTCAACGCGCTCCTTCCCCTCGTCGCACCCCTCATCTCCGGGCACTCCGACCTGGCGATCGGCTCCCGGCTCGCCCGCACCTCGCGCGTCGTGCGCGGGCCGAAGCGGGAGTTCATCTCCCGTGCCTACAACCTGATCCTGCGTGGCTCGCTCGCCGCCCGGTTCTCCGACGCGCAGTGCGGGTTCAAGGCGATACGCGGGGATGTCGCGGAGCGCCTGCTGCCGATGGTCGAGGACACCGGCTGGTTCTTCGACACCGAGATGCTCGTCCTCGCCGAGCGGGCCGGGCTGCGCATCCACGAGGTGCCGGTCGACTGGATCGACGACCCGGACTCGACGGTCCACATCGTGCGGACGGCCACCGACGACCTGAAGGGCGTCTGGCGGGTGGGCCGGGCGCTCGCCACCGGCTCGCTGCCGCTCGACCGCCTCGCCCGTCCCTTCGGCGACGATCCACGGGATCGTGAACTGGCGGGAGTGCCCAGTGGGCTGGCCCGGCAGCTGGTCGGCTTCTGTGTCGTGGGCGCGCTGTCCACGCTCTTCTACGTGGCGCTGTACTCGGCCTTCCGGCTCGGCATCGGTCCGCAAGCGGCCAATGCCGCCGCCCTCTTGGTGTCCGCCATCGCCAACACCGCCGCCAACCGGCGGCTGACCTTCGGCGTACGGGGCCGGGACCGGGCCGTCCGCCACCAGGCGCAGGGGCTCGTCGTCTTCGGCATCGGCCTCGCGCTGACCAGCGGTTCGCTCGCCGCGCTCGGGGCGGCCACCGGCGATCCCGCCCACTCCGCCGAACTCGCCGTGCTGATCGTGGCCAACCTCGCCGCGACCGTCGTGCGTTTTCTTCTCTTCCGGCTCTGGGTCTTCCCGGACACCTCCCCCTCCGTAAGGAACGCCCGATGACCAGTACGTACGTCACGCCATCCGCGCACGCGGCGCATGCCGCGACGCCCGGCCGACTCGTCCGCCTCTGGCGCGGGCGGGCCGAGGACGCTCCGTGGGTACGCCCCGCGTTCCTCGCCCTCCTCGTCCTCACCACCGCGCTCTACCTCTGGAACCTGAGCGCCTCCGGCTACGCCAACTCCTTCTACTCCGCCGCCGTCCAGGCCGGCAGCCAGAGCTGGAAGGCCTTCTTCTTCGGCTCCCTCGACGCGGCGAACGCCATCACCGTCGACAAGCCGCCGGCCGCGCTGTGGCCGATGGCCCTGTCCGTCCGTCTCTTCGGGCTCGGGTCCTGGCAGATCCTGGTGCCCGAGGTGCTGATGGGGGTGGCCACGGTCGCCGTCCTCTATGCGGCGGTACGGCGCCGGTTCGGCGCGGGCGCCGGGCTGATCGCGGGCGCGGTGCTCGCGCTCACCCCGGTCGCCGCGCTGATGTTCCGCTTCAACAACCCGGACGCGCTGCTGGCCCTGCTGATGACGGTCGCCGTGTACTGCGTCCTGCGCGCCCTGGAACAGGGGGCGACGAAGTGGCTGGTGTGGGCGGGCGTCGCCTTCGGTCTCGCCTTTCTCACCAAGACGCTGCAGGCGTTCCTGATCCTGCCGCCGCTCGCGCTCGTGTACGCGGTGTGCGCGCCGGTCGGCATCGGGCGCCGGATCGGGCAACTGGCCCTCGGCGGGCTCGCGATGATCGTCTCCGCCGGCTGGTGGGTGGCCCTGGTCGAGCTGTGGCCGGCGGCCTCGCGTCCGTACATCGGAGGTTCGCAGACCAACAGTTTCCTGGAGCTGACCTTCGGCTACAACGGCCTCGGCCGGATCAACGGCAATGAGACCGGCAGCGTCGGTGGTGGTGACAGGCCTGGTGGCGGAGGCGGCGGAGGCTGGGGCGAGACCGGCATCGGGCGGATGGTCAACGACGCCGTCGGCGGCCAGGTCTCCTGGCTGCTGCCCGCCGCGCTGATCCTGCTGGTCGCGGGTCTGGTGGTCACCTGGCGTGCACCGCGTACGGACGCCGCCCGGTCCGCGTTCCTGGTGTGGGGCGGGTCGCTGCTGATGACCGTGGCCGTGTTCAGCTTCATGGCCGGCATCTTCCACGAGTACTACACGGTCGCCCTGGCCCCGTACATCGCGGCGCTCGTCGGCATGGGCGCGGCCGTCCTGTGGGAGGAGCGCACGCACCTTCTCGCCTCGGCGGCGCTGGCCGCGACGGTCGCGGTGACGGCGTGGTGGGGCTGGGTGCTGCTGGGCCGTACGCCGGACTGGCTGCCGTGGCTGCGCTGGACCGTCCTGGTCGGCGGCGGGGCCGCCGCGCTCGGGCTGCTGTTCGCGGGCCGGGTCGACCGGCGGCTCGGCCTCGGCATCGCGGGGCTGGGGCTGGCGGCGGGGCTCGCGGGCCCGTTCGCGTACACGCTGGAGACGCTGGGCACCGGCCACCAGGGCTCGATCGTGACGGCGGGCCCGGCGGGCGCCGCGATGCGCGGGATGCCGGGCGATGGCCGCGTCTTCACGGGCGAGGCGCCGGGTGGCGCCCCGGGTGGTGGCGCTCCGGGTGGGGGCGCTCCGGGTGGTGACGCCCCGGGCGGTGGCGCCCCGGGCGGAGGCGCTCCGGCCGGCGGTCCCGGCACCGGCGCGGGCATGGCGCCGGGAGGCACGGGCCCCGGCGCCGGCACCCCGCCCCAGGCCGGCGGTCGGCCGACCAGGGGCTTCGCGACCCCGGGCGGTCTGCTCAACGGCGCGACCGTCGGTACGAAGGCCAAGGCGGCCCTCCTGGAGAACGCCGACGACTACACCTGGGCCGCGGCGGCCGTCGGTGCCCAGAACGCCGCCAGCTATCAGCTCGCCACCGGAAAGCCGGTCATGGCGATCGGCGGCTTCAACGGCAGCGACCCGTCCCCGACCCTCGCGCAGTTCAAGCAGTACGTGGCCCAGGGGAAGATCCACTACTTCATCGGCGCAGGCGCCCAAGGCGGCGGCGAGGGCGGTGGCGAGACGCGCATGGGCCCTGGCGGCGGCACGAGCTCCGAGATCTCCACCTGGGTCGCGGCGACCTTCGAGAAGGTCACTCTCAACGGCGTCACCTTCTACGACCTGACCGAGAAGAAATAATCGCTATACACCGTACGAGAGTCCTTGTACGGTGTACGAGTCCAGTCCCGTACACCGTACAAGGAGTGCTGTCCCATGACGGCGACGACCGCCGAGTCCCACCCCGCCACCACCGGCGGACACCCGCAGCGCTGGCTGATCCTCGGCGTCATCTGCCTCGCCCAGCTCACCGTGCTGCTCGACAACACCGTCCTCAGCGTCGCCATCCCCTCGCTGACCTCCGAGCTCCACGCCTCGACCAGCGACATCCAGTGGATGATCAACGCGTACTCGCTCGTCCAGTCCGGCCTGCTCCTCACCGCCGGCAACGCCGCCGACCGCTACGGCCGCAAGAAGCTCCTCGCCGCCGGTCTCGCGCTCTTCGGCCTCGGCTCGCTCGCCGCCGGACTGGCCGACTCCACCGCCCAGCTGATCGCCGCCCGCGCGGGCATGGGCGTCGGCGGCGCGCTGCTCATGACCACCACGCTCGCCGTCGTCATGCAGATCTTCGACGACTCCGAGCGGGTCAAGGCCATCGCGCTGTGGGCCACCGTCGGTTCGCTCGGCTTCGCCGCCGGGCCGCTGATCGGCGGCGTCATCCTCAACCACTTCTGGTGGGGAATGATCTTCCTCATCAACATCCCGGTCGCGGTCCTCGGCCTGATCGCCGTCCTCAAGCTGGTGCCCGAGTCCAAGAACCCGCAGGGCGAGCGTCCCGACCTGCTCGGCGCGCTGCTCTCCACCATCGGTATGACCGCCGCCGTGTACGCGATCATCACCGGCCCCGAGCACGGCTGGACCTCCGCCGAGGTGCTGGTCCCGGCCGCGATCGGCGTCGTCGTGCTCGGGGCCTTCGCCCTGTGGGAGCTGCGCATTCCGTACCCGATGCTCGACATGCACTTCTTCCGCGACCAGAAGTTCGTGGGCGCCGTCGCCGGCGCGATCCTCGTCATGTTCGGCATGGGCGGCTCGCTCTTCCTGCTCACCCAGCACCTGCAGTTCGTCCTCGGTTACGAGCCGCTCGAAGCCGGTCTCCGGATGGCCCCGCTCGCGCTGACCGTCGTCGCGCTCAACCTCACCGGCGTCGGCCCGCGGATCGTCATGAAGCTCGGCACCCCGCCCACCGTGGCCGTCGGCATGACCCTGGTCGCGGGCGGCCTCGCCTCGATCGCCCTGATCGGCGGCGGCACCGACGGCAGCTACTGGGGCATGCTCCTCGGCCTGGTCCTCATGGGCATCGGCCTCGCCGTCTCCAACCCCGCCATGGCCAACGCGATCATGAGCGCGATCCCGCCGGAGAAGGCGGGCGTGGGCGCCGGCGTCAACGGCACCCTCGCCGAGTTCGGCAACGGCCTGGGCGTGGCCGTCCTCGGCGCCGTCCTCAACGCCCGGTTCGCCGCGCTCGTCACCGTCACCGCGACCTCGCTGCCCGCGGCGCTCGCGGCGGCCGGGAGCGAGGCCGAACGGGCGGAGATCTCCGACGCCTTCGCGTCCGGGCTCCAGACCAGCCAGCTGGTCGGTGCGCTCGCGGTCTTCGCGGGCGGCCTGCTGGCCGCCGCCCTGCTCGCCCGCGCCGAGCGGTCCGAGAAGAAGACCGCCGCTGCATAGCATGGGCACGACCGCTGACCGAGGAGGAACGCGATGGTGAAGGCAGCCGACCGGGCCAGGAACCCGGCGCGTTCCAGCGTCTGGCTGGAGAAGCGGGCCGCCCGCGCGGGGGGCGGCCCGGCCGGGCTCGACCGCGACCGGATCGTGGCGACCTCGATCCGGATGCTGGACGAGGAGGGCCTCGGCAAACTGTCGATGCGAAAGATCGCGGCCGAGCTGGGCGTCACGGCGATGTCCCTCTACTGGTACGTGGACACGAAGGACGACATCATCGAGTTCGCGCTCGACGCCGTCTACGCGGAGATCGACCTCGCCGCCGTCGACGCCGCCGAGGGCTGGCAGGGCCGGATCCGCGCGCTCGCCCTCGCCTATCGCCGGATGCTCGCGCGCCACGCGTGGGTCTCGCCGTGCGCCGGCTCCTACCTCAACATCGGACCGAACGCGATCGCCGTCGGCACCAAGATCCAGGAGGCCGTACGGGACACCGGTCTGCCGCTGCACGGCCAGCCGGGCGCGATGTCGGCGGTCTTCCAGTTCGTGTACGGCTACGGGACGCTGGAGGCGCAGTTCGGGCGGCGCGCGGCGGAGGCCGGCATGTCGCAGGACGACTTCTACACGGAGTCGGTCTCGGCCTTCCGCGACGACCCGGAATTCGCCGTCCAGATCGAGGACATGAAGGAGATCCTGGACGAGCGCGCCACGCACGGCAGCGTCAGCGACATCTGGGAGCGGGACTTCGACTACGCCCTCGACATCCTGATCGCCGGCATCGAGGTCATGGCGGCCCGGTCGGCCTGACGGCCCGGTCGGCCCGAACGGCCTGAGGGACGCGGCCTGACGGCCCGGTCGGCCCGAACGGCCTGGGACGCGGCCTGACGGCCGCTCAGCTCTCCCGTACCGCCTGGATGTCCAGCGTCACCCGCAGCGTCGTGCCGATCGCCGCGATGCCCGCCGACACGACCTGGTTGTAGGTCATCGCGAAGTCCTCGCGCCGCAGTTCGGCCTCCGCCCGGAAGGCCGCCCGGACCCCGCCCCACGGATCCGGGCCCGTGCCCAGATAGGTGAGATCGAGCGCCACCTCCCGCGTGACGCCCCGCAGGGACAGCTCGCCCTCCACGGTCCACCGGTCCGGGCCCGCCGCCCGCAGCCCCGCGCTGCGGTACGTGATCTCGGGGAAGCGGTCCACGTCCAGGAAGTCCTCGGACCTCAGGTGCTTGTCCCGCAGGCCGTTGCCCGTGTCGACGGACCCGGCCGAGATGACCGCCTCCACCCGGGACGCCAGGACGTCCGGCGCGATCTCGATCCGGCCGGTGAACTCGGTGAACCGGCCGTGCACGCTGGAGATCCCCAGGTGCTGCGCCACCGCGCCCACCGACGAGTGCGCCGCGTCCAGGACCCACGCGCCCGGCGGCGGCAGTTCGGTACCGCCCGCGCGGGCCAGCACGACCGTCCCGACCTCGGCCCGGCCGGCCCCGCCGACCAGCGCCGTGCGCGCGTCAGGCGCGTAGCCGAGGGCGGTCACCACCACGGTGTACGCCCCCGGGGCCAGCGCCGTCTCCGACCGTACGATCCCGTCCGCGTCCGCCGCCGCCCGCAGGACCTGCCCGCCCGAGCCGTCGGTCACGGTCACCACCGCGTGCTGGACCGGCCACCCGTCCCGCGTCCGTACCTGTGCGTGCAGTCCCATCGCCACTACCACTCTCTCGTTCGAAAAACAGCGGGGCGGCAGGCCGTCCCCTGCCCGCCGCCCCGGACCCGGCCGCGCCTCCGCTCGACGCGCGGCCGGGGGCTGGTCACTCGCCCGGGTGGGCGAGTTCGATGTCGTGGCCGTCGACGCCGGCGCCGGTCACGGTCAGCCGTCCCGCCACCGGTGGGTAGCCGGTCGCGATGAGCGTGTACTCGCCGGTGTCCAGGTCCGCGAAGGCGTACGCGCCGTCCGCGTCCGTCGTCGCCGAGGCCTTCACGTTCCCGGCGGCGTCGACGAGCGTCACGCGCGCGTCCGCCAGCGGCCGGTGGTCGAGGCCCGCGCGGACCGTCCCGTGGACGACCGCCCCCGCCTCGAGGGCCACGTCGAGCCGGGTCACGCCCTGGCCGCCGATCTCGACCGGCAGCGCCTGCGGCCGGTGACCGGTGGCGGTGACCGCGACCGTGACCGCGCCCGGGACCAGCTCGCCGAAGGCGAAGCCGCCGTCCGCGCCGGACTTCCCGGTGGCCAGCACCTCGCCGCGTACGTCCGTGATCACGACCATCGCCCCGTCCACGGGCGCTCCGCCGTCCGCCGCGGTCACCGAGCCGGTGAGCCCGCTGGTGCCGGTCAGGAGCACGTCGTGCGAGAGCGGACCGTCGTTCACGACGACCGTGGACGCCTGCGGCTGGTAGCCGTCGGCGGAGGCGATGAGGACGTACGATCCGGCGCCCGGGGCGTCGAAGGCGTACCGGCCCTCGCTGCCGACGACCGAGCGGCCGAGCTGCTGCCCGCCGAGCGAGATCAGCGTGAGCGTCGCGCCGGCGACGTCCGTGCCCTCGGCCGTACGGACCGTTCCGCCGATGGTCAGGCCGGTCAGGCCGGTCAGGCCGGTGGAGACCGCGACGGCCGCCTCGTTGGCAGGCTCTTCCGACGCCACCGGGGTCGCGTCGCCCGAACTGCTCTTCAGCGCGACCTCCTTGATGAACAGCGTCACCAGGAAGGCCAGCAGGGCGAACGGCGCCGAGTAGAGGAAGATGTCCGCGACACCGTGCCCGTACGCGTCCTCCATGACGGTACGGATCGGGGCCGGCAGCTTGTCCATGTCCGGGATGGAACCCGTCGTACCGCCACCGCCACCCATCCCCGCGGCCTTCGGGCCGAGGGCGGCCATGCCGTCCTGGACGTAGTGCGTGACCCGGTCGGCCATCACCGCGCCGAGCGCCGAGACGCCGATCGCGCCGCCCAGGGAGCGGAAGAAGGTGACGACGGAGGAGGCGGAGCCGAGGTCGGCCGGGGCCACCTGGTTCTGCGTGCACAGCACCAGGTTCTGCATCATCATGCCGAGGCCGAGACCCATCACGCCCATGAAGAGCGCGATGTGCCAGTACTCCGTGTCGTAGCGGATCGTGCCGAGCAGACCGAGCCCGCCGGTCGTCAGGGCACCGCCGCTGACCAGCCAGGCTTTCCACTTGCCGGTCTTGGTGATGACCATGCCGGAGACGGTGGAGGAGACGAACAGGCCGGCGATCATCGGGATGGTGAGGACACCGGACATGGTCGGCGACTCGTCGCGGGCCAGCTGGAAGTACTGGCTGAAGAAGACCGTGCCGGCGAACATCGCGACGCCCACGAAGAGCGAGGCGAGCGAGGCGAGGGTGATGGTGCGGTTACGGAAGAGGCGCAGCGGGATGATCGGCTCGTCGGCCTTCGACTCGACGAGCACGAAGAGCGCGCCGAGGACGATCGAGCCGCCGACCATGGCGGCCGTCTGCCAGGACATCCAGTCGTACTTGTCGCCCGCGAACGTCACCCAGATCAGGAGCAGGGAGACCGCGGCGCTGATGACGAAGGCACCGGTCCAGTCGACCTTGACCTTGCGCTTCACGACGGGCAGCTTCAGGGTCTTCTGCAGGACGAGGAGCGCGATGAGCGCGAAGGGCACGCCGACGTAGAAGCACCAGCGCCAGCCGAGCCAGTCGGTGTCGGTGATGACACCGCCGAGCAGCGGGCCGCCGACCGTGGCGACGGCGAAGGTGGCGCCGAGGTAGCCGCTGTACCGGCCGCGCTCACGCGGGGCGATCATGGCGGCCAGGATGATCTGGGAGAGGGCGGTCAGCCCGCCGACGCCGATGCCCTGGACGACGCGGCAGGCGATGAGCATGCCGGTGTTCTGGGAGAGGCCGGCGACGACCGAGCCGGCGACGTAGATGAGCAGGGCTATCTGGACGAGCAGCTTCTTGGAGAAGAGGTCCGCGAGCTTGCCCCACAGGGGGGTGGTCGCGGTCATCGAGAGCAGCGCGGCCGTGACGACCCAGGTGTAGGCGGACTGGCCGCCGCCCAGGTCGGTGATGATCTGGGGGAGGGCGTTGGAGACGATCGTCGAGGACAGGATGGCGACGAACATGCCGAGCAGCAGCCCGGAGAGCGCCTCCATGATCTGCCGGTGCGTCATGGGCGCCCCGCCGGAGGCGTGGCCGCCCGCCTCCTTCGACGGAGCAGGGGTTGTCGTGGCCATGAACTTCCTTCGCTTCTACGTGCTTCTACGTTCTTCTGCGTGCTCTATGTGCTCTGCGTGCTCTATGCGCTCTACGCGTGGTGGGCCCGGCAGTCCCCGAAGGAGTCGCGGAGGCGGGCCAGCAGGGTGGTGAGCAGGTCGACGTCTTCGTCGGACCAGTCCGCGAGGTTGTGCGTGAGCATGGCGGTCAGCCGGCGGTCGAGTTCGGCGAGCTTCTCCCTGCCCTCGGCGGTGAGGTGCAGGATGCGCGAACGCCGGTCGGCCGGGTCCGGCAGTCGCTCGACCCAGCCGCGGTCGACGGCGTGGGAGACGTGCCGACTGCTGACCGACATGTCGACGGCCATCCGCTCCGAGATCCGGCTCATCCGCATGTCCCCGTCGTGCTTGAGCAGGGCGAGGACGATGGCGGTTCCGCTGGGGCAGTCGGCGGGCAGGGAGCGGGCCATGCCGCGCTTGACCGCGCCGATGGCGCTCACCTGGCGGGCGAGGTTCTCGTACCGGTTGTCCACTGTGACCCCATGACTCACGGCCTCACGACCCCCATGCATCTTGTTGCTTAGGGCAACCATAGAGATGGATGGTTGCTCCAGGCAAGCTAAATCGGTCAAACGGCGCTAAAGAATCGGCAAAGGGGGGCGGGGGCTCGGGGAGGCCGTGAGGGGGATCGGTGCCGGAGCGGTGCCGGAGCAGTGCCCGAGCGGTGCTGGAAGCCGTCGGGGCTTGGGGACGGAAGCCGGGGTTCGCTAGGGTCCTGGCTCATGGCACACAACCCCCAAGCTCCGTACGGTCAGGGCCCCGGCTCCGAGGGCAACTACGACCCCGCCGGCAGCACCCAGATGTTCCGCGCCTTCGTCGACGAGGGCGCCCCGCAGGGGGGCGGCCGCCAGGCGGCGGCGCCCCAGTCCTCCGGCCCCCGGGTGGGCCTCATCGTCGGCGTGGTCGCGGCGATCGTGGTCGTGGCGGCGGTGGCCTGGCTGGCGCTGGCCTGAGGTCCGGGCGCCTGGGCTTGGATGCCTGGGCCTTGGTTGGCTTCGGGTTTCCGGGGCGGTCGGCGTGGAGGCCCTTGTGGGCTTCTGGTTCGGCCGCCCTCGCTCCGAGTGTGGCGTCCTCCACCGGGCCCTCAAGGGCGCTCCTCGTTCCTCGTCGCGTCGCTGCGCGATGAGCTGGCGCCCACCCTTGACCGCCCGGCTCCGGACGCCTTTTCCCACTCGGAGGGCGGCCGGGGGGCGTGGCCACGCGTCCCGGCCCGGGGGCGACTGGGCTTTGCTCGGCGCCTGCGGGCGCGTGGTTGGGATCGCGCGGCAGTGGAATGGGGCGGCTCGGCGGCGCTCAGCGTGTTGTGGCCGGTGGGTGGCCGGGCTTCATGCCCCGCTGGTCACTGCCGGTGGGTCGTTTCGGGAAAGTGAACCGTGGACGAGGACGAAGTGTGGCTGCAGCGCCACGGCCTGCACCCTGACGCGCGCGGACTCGCCGAGGTGCGCGAGCTCCTGGCCGAGCAGACCCGCCTCGAACGCGGAGCGCAGGGCGACGGCTACACGCCCCTGATGAAGCTCTGCTGCGTCCAGCTGTTCCTCGCGGGCGCCCTCGATGACGTGCTGCTCATCTGGCGCGCCAAGACGGCCAGTTTCGACGCCGATTGCTCGATCGACATCCAACTCCTGTGCGGCGCCGGACTCCAGCGCACCAAGACGTACCTTGCCTCGTACGGTTCGGAGGAAGCGGAGTCGGCGCTGCGGCGTCTGCGTTTCTGCGAAGAGGCAGAGGACTTCGTCGACTTCTCCCCGGAGCAGCGGTCTGCCCTCTACGCCGCGTACTACGCGTGACGCTAACCCCTCCGTAGACGCTTCGGCGGGTCCGGTATCGCCGTCAATGGGCGATATGGCGGTTGGGTTGGCGCGATGAGGGAGGACTTACGGTTCGGGGTGGCCGGCTTTCACCCCCGGCGGGTCAGGGGGATTCCGCCACCCACCGGACGGTGACCAGCGGGGCATGAGGCCCGACCGCCCACCGGCCGCAACACGCTGAGCCGGTGCCGGGCCGCCCCACTGCACTGCCGCGCAACCCACCCACGCGGCCGCACGCGCTGATCCCAGCCCGGCCGCGAACCGCGCTTCCGCGTGGCCACGCCCCCCGGCCGCCCTCCGAGTGTGAAAAGGCGGGTGGAGGCGGGCGGTCAAGGGTGGCCGCCAGGCCATCGCGTAGCGACGCGACGAAGGAGCGCCCTTGAGGGGCCGGTGGAACCCGCCACACTCGGAGCGAGGGCGGCCGAGCCAGAGGTTTGCGGGGGCGTTCGGCCCGTGGGCCCCGAGCGGCGGAAAGTCCCCGAAGAAAAATGCGCCGTACCTGTCACACGTGTGCGGCGCGCTCCGTCAGTGGGGTGTGCGAGCGAGACACGCTCGCCGCCACTCGACCGAGGAGCTTCCGATGTCCACCACCTACATCGTCGTCACTGCCGTCGCCGCATTCATGGTCGGCTTCTCGGCCCTCTCGATCTTCATCAAGGCCCCGTGGGTCGTCGAGCCGCTGACCGAGTACGGCGTCCCCCGCACCTGGTGGACCTGGCTCGGGGCCGCCAAGGCAGCCGGCGCGGCGGGCCTCGTGGTCGGCCTGTGGGTCCCGGCGATCGGCCTGGCGGCCGGGATCGGCACGGTCCTCTACTTCGCGGGAGCCGTCATCACCGTGATCCGGGCCCGCTCGTACCCGCACGTCGCCTGGCCGCTGATGTACGCGGCCCCGGTCGTCGCCGCCCTGGTCCTCGCCTGAGCCCCAAGTGCCCGACTACGCGTCGATCCAGCGCTGTACCGCGTCGATGGTGGTCTCCGGCGAGGTGTTGAAGCAGAGCCGGATGCCCGGTACGGCCTCGGTGAGGACGTTCACGAGCCGCTCGAACAGCAGGGTGTGCTCGGGCGCCATGCGTACGCCGCCCCCGATCATCGCCAGGCCGAAGTCCCCGCCCTCCAACTGCTCCCGCACTGCGGCCTCAGCGCTGTCCGGGGAGGCGTCGACCAGACACGTCACGCCATCGAACCCCGCCTCGCGCAGCGCGGCCTCCCCGGCTGCGATCCGTTCGGTGAGCGACGCCTCGTCCACGCCGTCGGGAACCGTGCTGTAGTCGAGCGAGCGGGGATGCAGCCCGATGAACAGGACCCTCGTGTCCTTCCGCATCACAGCGCGCTCACGAACGAGTCCCACACCGCACGCTCGAAGACGAGCGCGGGCCCGTCCGGGGCCTTGCTGTCACGTACGGGGACGAGGCCGGGGAATTCGGGGGCCACCTCGACGCAATCGCCGCCGTTGGCGCCGCTGTAGCTGCTCTTCACCCAGGTCGCGGTGGTCAGATCGTGCCTCTGCATGCTGCCCGTACCCTTCCATCATGTCGCTGATCAGAGCGGCAGATTCGCGGGCCGACAGCGAGTCCGCCCTGAGCACATCATAGGTCTGGGCGTGCCGCGCATAGAGGGACGGATCGTCGCTGAGATGGCCGCGGTCGAGCGATTCCGAGTAGACCCATTCCTGCCCGTCGGGCAGCTGGATCAGAGACATCGACGCGTCGGGGCGGTCGATGCCGGGCCGGTCGGCCGGAGCGATCTGGACGCGGATGTTGCCCAGTTGGCCGACGGCGAGAAGATGCGCGCACTGGTCGCGCATC
The DNA here is from genome assembly GCF_042888285.1 of Streptomyces sp. NPDC003035. NCBI lineage: Bacteria > Bacillati > Actinomycetota > Actinomycetes > Kitasatosporales > Streptomycetaceae > Streptomyces > Streptomyces sp. NPDC003035. The sequence goes on from NZ_JBIAPJ010000004.1 coordinate 609,552, forward strand.
ACCCTCGGGCCCCCTACGACGTTGCGTAGACAACTCTCGTCCAGAACAGCGATGTACAGCGGGCCGTCCGGGGCGAGAAAGCGCTGCTGGCGGCTCAGCCTGGCCCGGACACGCTCGTCCACCTCATCGGCGGTCCGCAGGCGACGGGCGAACAGGGCGTTCGCGTATTCCGGCGTCTGCAACAGGCCGGGCATCACTTGCGTTTGGTACGCGCGCACTGCCAGCGCCTGGGCGTCCATCTTCGCTCGGCGCTCGAACCAGTCCGGATGCTCCACCTGCGGGTACCAGTCGATCTTCGCCCACAGCCGGACCAACACCCCGCCCGTCCCCAACAATTCGTCACACGCCTTCGCGAACGTCTCCTGCGGCACCCGCGTCCCCGACTCCACCCGTGCCACGTGCGATCGGTCGCACGGGATCTGGCGCGCCAGGCCGTCTTGGGTGAGGGCCGCCAACTCGCGATAGTGGCGCAGCAGTTCGCCGAATACGCCCGCCGTTGTCGCGGCCGTACCCCCGGGCGCATTCCGTCTGCTCACTCCGTCCCCCTCCGTGACAGTGGGCCAGTGGCACGCGATCAGCGTTGTGGCCGGTCTTCCCATTGAGCAACGCTGGAGCCACAGAGAGTAGTCGCCCGATCGGGTGAGGAGCTGAGGAATGGCAGGGCACATGGAGTGCGGAGGGTTCGTCTACGACCCCGCCGCCCGCAAGGTCGGCGAGTACCGGGGCACGGCGGGGCCGTACGCCATGCTCCGGCCCGTGGGGGGTGGGCGGGAGTGGCAGGCGGATCCGGAGAAGGTCCGTCCGGCGACGTCGGCCGAGCGGTTGAGCGCGGGCGTGCGGGCCGCCAACGAGCGCGCGGGCGTGGCGTACGAGGTGAGTCGGCCGCCCGTCCCCGTACCCGGCTGTGCGGAGTGTGCCGAGTTGGCCGAGCAGCGGACCGCCGCCCGGCTGCGGTTCGACTGGAGTGCGGAGACGGACGCGAACGTACTGCTGCGGCGGCACCTGGGGAGCACGCACTCCGGGCGCGCCTAGGTTCCGTGGTCGATCTTCTTCTCCCGCATCAGTCTCTCCAGCTCCGCGTCGGACAGCGGGCGCAGGGTGTTCAGCAGCCGGCGTAGCCCGGCTTCGTCGAGGGTCTGGCTGGTGACCTCGGCCTCCGCGTTCCCGACACGGCGGGTGAGGGTGACGGCGCGGGGGACGTCCTGGACCGTGCGCAGCTCGCCGTGCGCGTCCACCGTGCAGGCCACGCCGTTCGCCAGGATCTCGGGGCAGCGGAGGGTCGGGGTGAGGACCGGCCGCAGGGTGAGGGCGACGTACGCGAACGTGTCCTCTCGGACGCCGCGGTATTCGACGGTGAAGTAGGCGGGGCCGGACGTGGCACGGGCCAGCCGCATGCCGGGTGGATCGGCGCCCACGTACAGCAGCTCCGTGTGGTGGCGATACCGGAAGATCTCCGCCTCCTGCCGGCGTTCCCGCGCCTCCGCCGGGCCGAGGAAGCCCCCGTAGGCCACGGCGGCCGCCAGCGTGGCCACCGCGCCCAGCCGCACCCACCGGTTCGGTACGAAGAACGCCGCGGCCACGGCGTACGGCACCCCCGTCAGCGCCAACCGGGTGGCGGCGCTCCCCAGGCCGACGCCCTGGTCGTAGGCGACCAGGCCCGCCCCGACGCCGAACGTACCCAGGGCGAAGACCAAGGCCGCCCAGCCGAGCCGCTGCGGCAGGGCGCGGCACAGCGGCACCACGGTCCGCGCCGGTGTGCCCGCCGCGGCCAGCAGACCCACCGCCGGCACCGCACCCAGCGCGATGAGGAGCAGTGCCGCGCCGCCACCACCGCCCCAGGTCGCCGCCAGCAGCCCGAAGCCGAGGGTCGGCACCACGGCCGTCATCGTCGCCCAGACGAGGAGGAGATGGAGAGCCGTCTGCGCACGTCTGGCACTCGTCATACCTCGGATCGTGTCAGTCGGCGCCCGGCGGCACATGAGTTCTCGTACTCAGCGCGGAGGCGCCCAGGGCCTGTCCGGCGGACCGTGCCGGACAGGCCCTGGGCGACCGGGGAGAGGGACGGCTCAGCGCTTGAGCGTGAAGGTGAAGTCGCCGGAGAGCTTGCCGCTCAGCCGGACCGCCGAGACGAGACTCCCCTCCGCGATCAGCCTCTCCACCTCGGCCCGCGAAAGACCGCAGCCTTCGGCGATCAGCCGCACCGGCCGGACAGGGATCCGCGCCGCGAAGCGGACCGAGATGTCGATCACCTCGCGGTCGAGATGATCCGATCCGCCGGTGTCGAGGCGCCAGGCGTCGTCCCAGTCGAGGGCGATGCGATTACGGCGCTGCACGACCGGATCCTGGAGCAGCTCGGCTGCCAGGCCGGGGTCGTTGTCGTGCATCCGGTCCAGCAGGTCAGGTCGTACGGAGCGCACGTTCGTCCGCTCCAGGATCGTGAGCTTCGCCGTGTCTCCGCAGGCGGTGCAGAGCACGAGGAGCCAGGCGTCGAGGAGCTTGTGGTTGGCGTTGACGCGGAATTTGCCGTTCGCCCGGAAGTGCGGGGACGCGCACGCGTGGCAGCGGCGGAGGACAAGCGGAAGGCAGGTGGGCATGACCACCCAGTTTTCGAGCACAGAAGTACACCGGTCTCAGTGAGAAGTCCGCAGCAAAAAGGGGCGCGGCGCATAGGCGCGACGCGCGACAGATCAGCTCTCGGGAGGTCTCACACGGTGTACAACGGGACGTCCTTGCCTGGGCGACGTGGTCAGGCAGCACGGTAGGGCAGCCCAGCGGCGCCGCTCCACCGGTTTTTCGCGCGCCTCAGCGCCAGGTCGCGGTGACCTTCTGGGTGTCGACGCGCATGCCGAGCGGTACGCGCCAGGAGTCGACGCAGACCGTGTACGTCCGGGTCTTCGCCGTTCCGGCCGGGATGGGGGCGGGCAGGGGCTGGGTCGACTCGATCGTCGCCCAGTCGACGCCGAGCGCCCCGATGATGTGCGTGGCGAAGGTGACGGTGCCCGAAGTGGCCGCTTTGCCCCCGGTGTTGCGGAAGGTCATGGTCACCTGCTCGCACCACCGCTTGTCGGTGTCCGTCAGTACGGGGGCCGAGAGGGTGAGCGTGGCGGGCGTGGTCGGGGTCTGGGGCGCCGGGGTGGGCGGTGGCGCCGGTGGGGTCGTGCCGGGGGGTGGAGCGGTTGCCGTACGGGGTGGGGGCGGGGGCGTGCCGGGAGCGCCGGGCGTCGTCCCGGGGCGCGAGGTCCCAGGGGCCGTACCGGCACCCGTACTCCCGCCCGTACCCGTACTCCCGCCCGTACCCGTACTCCCACCCGTATCCGCGTCTCCGGCCGACGGTCCCGGGGTCGTCCCCGGTGGTCGCGCCGGTCGTGGTGAGGGTGACGAGGTGCTGGAGCTTGTACCGCTCGCCGATGGCGACGGGCCGTCCAGCGGGATCAGCGTCACCGATCCCGACGGCTGCACCGCGCCCTTCGGGGAGGAGCCGGCGCCGACCGCCGCGTACCCCTCGCCCTCTCCTCCGCCGCACGCGGTCAGCGCTCCGCCGAGGCAGAGCGCGACCACTGTCAGAAGTGACCTCTGTCGCCGCATGGCGCCAGTCTTGCTGACGCCGTGTCAGTTCGGAACGGGAATGCCGAAACTTCGGCCGGGCGGTCGGTCCTCAGTCGGTCCTCAGTCGGCGATCAGGCCCTGGCGCAGCTGCGCCAGCGTCCTCGTCAGCAGTCGCGACACGTGCATCTGCGAGATGCCGACCTCCTCGCCGATCTGCGACTGCGTCATGTTGGCGAAGAACCGCAGCATGATGATCTGCCGCTCCCTGGGCGGGAGTTTGGCGAGCAGCGGCTTCAGGGACTCGCGGTACTCGACGCCCTCCAGGGCCGTGTCCTCGTACCCGAGCCGGTCCGCGAGCGAGCCCTCGCCGCCGTCGTCCTCCGGGGAGGGGGAGTCGAGCGAGGAGGCGGTGTACGCGTTGCCGACCGCGAGGCCGTCGACGACGTCCTCCTCCGACACCCCGAGCACGGCGGCGAGTTCGGGCACGGTCGGCGAGCGGTCCAGCTTCTGCGCGAGCTCGTCGCTCGCCTTGGTCAGCGCGAGGCGCAGCTCCTGGAGCCGGCGCGGGACGCGTACGGACCACGAGGTGTCGCGGAAGAAGCGCTTGATCTCTCCGACGACCGTCGGCATGGCGAACGTCGGGAATTCCACGCCGCGTTCGCAGTCGAAGCGGTCGATCGCCTTGATCAGGCCGATGGTGCCGACCTGGACGATGTCCTCCATCGGCTCGTTGCGGGAGCGGAAGCGGGCCGCCGCATACCGCACGAGCGGCAGGTTGAGCTCGATGAGGGTGTCGCGGACGTAGGTCCGCTCCGGGCTGTCCGCGGCGGCGCCCGCGTCGTCCAGGGCGCGCAGCCGGAGGAAGAGGGAGCGGGAGAGCGTGCGGGTGTCGAGGGCTTCCGGCGTGACGACAAGAGGCGGGACGACAAGCGGCGTGGGGGGCGCGGCACTCTCCGCCGTCGGCTGGACCGGCATCGGTACCGGCGTCTGCGCGGGCGTGAGCGTAAGCACCTTCGAGCTGCCCTGTTCTGCGGACATGCCACCCCCTTGAGGTCGCGGACGGTCGCGGCGGCCACGACCATCGGAGGAACGCAGCCTCCACCTGAATACCGGAGGCGGGGCTGCGGCAAACGCGGTTCCAGCAGAATGTCACATGTCGGCAACACGCTGTAGTGACTTGTCGACATGGCGTGGGTGAATATCCGCAGGAAACAAGGGGTGTACGGCATTTGGGCCATCGGAAGGCCCGTCAGAACTGCTCCGAACCGGTCTACCCGTTTCAGCTACGCCTCGATCCTGTTTGCGGATCTCAGACGGGCGAAGCTCCGGGCGAGGAGCCTTGACACATGCATCTGCGAGACGCCGAGTTCCTGACTGATCTGTGACTGCGTCAGGTTGCTGTAGTAGCGGAGCATCAGGATCCGCTGCTCGCGCTCGGGCAGCTGTACGAGCAGATGCCGTACGAGATCCCGGTGTTCGACGCCGGCGAGTGCCGGGTCCTCGTAGCCGAGCCGGTCGAGCAGCCCGGGCAGGCCGTCGCCCTCCTGGGCCGCCTCCAGTGAGGTGGCGTGGTACGACCGTCCCGCCTCGATGCAGGCCAGTACCTCGTCCTCGCCGATCTTCAGCCGCTCGGCGATCTCGGCGGTGGTGGGGGAGCGGCCGTGGGCGGTCGTGAGGTCCTCGGTGGCGCCGTTGACCTGGACCCAGAGCTCGTGGAGCCGGCGCGGCACGTGGACGGTCCGCACGTTGTCGCGGAAGTAGCGCTTGATCTCGCCGACGACGGTGGGCATCGCGAAGGTCGGGAACTGGACGCCGCGGTCCGGGTCGAAGCGGTCGATGGCGTTGATCAGGCCGATGGTGCCGACCTGGACGACGTCCTCCATCGGCTCGTTACGGGAGCGGAAGCGGGCCGCCGCGTACCGCACGAGCGGCAGGTTCGCCTCGATGAGCGCCCCGCGCACCCGGTCGTGCTCCGGGGTGCCGGGCTCGAGCTCCTTGAGCTGCCCGAAGAGCACCTGCGTGAGTGCGCGGGTGTCGGCGCCCCGGGTGCTCTGCGGTCGGGTGGACTGCGGCCGGGTGGACTGCGGTCGGGTGGACTGTGGTCCGGCGGCTGCCTGGGGTCGGGTGGTCTGCGGTCCGGCGGCTGCCTGGGGGCGCGGGGTGTCCGGGCCGCCGGTCTCGTTCTGGGGCGGGACTTGAGGCGCTGTACTGGCCGGCACGTTCACGCCACCCCTTTGGTTCGTCTTGCGGTCGACTATGGCTGGTCAACTACGGTCAAACTCAACCATCAAAAGCGGTCATAGCATCACAAGACATGTCCACTGTGTGCAAGCACCGCATCACCACGTGTTGACGGCGCGCACACCCAGAAGGCCCCCCGCCGCGACGGCGAGGGGCCTGGGGAAGTGGTTCGGGACGGGCCTAGAACGCGTAGTCCGCGATCACCCACGTGGCGATCTCACGCCACAGGGCGACGCCCGCCTGGTGGGCCGGGTGGTCCAGGTAGCGCTGGAGCGCATCGGTGTCGTCCACGGCCGAGTTGATGGCGAAGTCGTACGCGATCGGCCGGTCGGTGATGTTCCAGTCGCACTCCCAGAACCGCAGCTCCGGGATCTCCTTGTCGAGGCCCTCCAACGCCTTGGCGGCGGCGATGGCGCGCGGGTCGTCCTTCGCGATGCCGTCGTTGAGCTTGAACAGGACCAGATGGCGGATCACAGCAGGACTCCTCGTCGGTGGTTCTAGTTGACGAGTTCGGTCATGAACTCGCCGACGCCCTGTGCGGCGGACGATATGCCCTCGAACCCTACCTGGACGAGATCGGCGGCCCTGTCGGGGGAATTGATGATCGTGTACAGCACAAAGACCACGACCGCATACAGCGCGACCTTCTTCGCTTGCGCCATCTGCCGCGCCCTCCCCTGTCTGCACCCCTGCGTGGACGCGTGAGTCTAACCGAGCCGCTTCGGCCGCCTCACGGGATCTTTACGGACCAAGGACCCGGAGATCGGGGCCTTTTGCCGACCACCGGAAGGGTGACGGCGGAGCAGGATGGATGTCGAGCCCGGCGGACCTGGCGGAGCCCGCGGGGCCGAGGAACCGGTAGCGAACTCCTGTCCCTGCACGGACCGTTGCGGGGACCGTTGCACGGACCATCCGGATCTCTACGCAAAACACCCCGCTGAGCTGCATTCCTGCAGTTCAGCGGGGTGTTACTGGCGGTAGCGGAGGGATTTGAACCCTCGGTGACTTGCGCCACACTCGCTTTCGAGGCGAGCTCCTTCGGCCGCTCGGACACGCTACCGAGAGAGAGCTTAGCCCAAAGAGGCCCCGGCGATGAAATCCGTATCGCCGCGGAGGTCAGCGGGCTCGGAAGAAGGCCGTGAGCTGCGCCGAGCACTCCTCGGCGAGGACGCCGTGGATCACCTCGGGGCGGTGGTTCAGCCGTCGGTCCCGTACGAGATCCCAGAGCGAACCGGCGGCGCCCGCCTTCTCGTCGAGCGCGCCGAAGACCACCCGGTCGACCCGGGACTGCACGAGCGCGCCGGCGCACATCACGCAGGGCTCCAGGGTCACGACGAGCGTGCAGCCGGTCAGCCGCCACTCGCCGGTCTTCGCCGCGGCCCGGCGCAGGGCCAGGATCTCGGCGTGGGCCGTCGGGTCGCCGGTCGCCTCGCGCTCGTTGTGGCCGACGGCGAGGACCGTGCCGTCCGGGGACAGCACGACCGCGCCGACCGGTACGTCACCGGCCGGCACGGCCTGCTCGGCCTCCGCGAGGGCGAGCCGCATGGTCTCCCGCCAGGGATCCCGTACGGGATCGGGCGTCCGATCCGGTACGGGACCGGGGCCGGGCCCTGGGGCAGGCCCGGGGTCGGGGATGGACACAGGGTCGGGTACGGGGTCGGGTACTGCTTCGGTCACTAGCGAACGGTCTCCAGCACCTCCGCGGCGCCCAGCGCGTCCGCGATCTCCGCCAGCGCGTCGCTCTCGAGCGCCAGCAGCTCCTTCTCCGCCAGGCCGAGGTCCGCGAGGATCAGCCTGTCGCCGACCGGGGCGGCCGGTACCGCGTCGGCGGCCGGACCCGTGGGCTCCTCGTCCTCGCGGTCCAGAGGCTCGCCGTCCTCCGTGCCGTCGAGGTCCAGCGCGTCCAGGTCGGCCGTGTCGTCGTCCTGGTCGTCACCGAGGAGCTCCTTGGTGAGGATCTCCCCGTACGAGGAGCGGGCGGCGGCCGCCCCGTCCGACACGTAGATGCGAGGGTCGTCCTCGCCCTCGACGCGGAGAAGGCCGAACCAGGCGTCCTCCTGTTCGATGAAGACGATGACCGTGTCGTCGTCGACCGAGGCCTCGCGGGCCAGTTCGATCAGATCCGACAGGGTCTCCACATCGTCGATCTCTGTGTCGCTCGCTTCCCACCCGTCTTCGGTGCGCGCGAGCAGTGCGGCCAAGTACACCGTGACTCTCCCACTGATCAGAGGTGTGACGATTTGGCGGTGCCCTCCTGGCGCCCCGCCCAATCGGCATCGTGGCAGAAACAGTCGCTTCAGGAGAGGTCTTCGGCTCTTGCGTCGTGCATCAGTCTGTCGAGACGGTGAACGGACGGGCGCGCCGCACCGGCGCACGGCCCCGGCGCACAGGCGGCGCACACGCGTCGGCGGGCGCGGCGACCCTCACCAGCGGAAGGTCCGCATCCGCATGGCCTGGCGCATCCTGGCCGCCCGCGCGCGCCGGGGCTGGACGCGCTCGCGCAGCGCCTTCGCCTCGTGCAGCTCGCGCAGGAACTGGGCGCGGCGCCTGCGGCGCTCCGCGTCCGTCTCCGGCGGCGTCTCGCCGCGTCCTGCGTCTGCCGGGTCTGCCGGGTCGGGCATGGGCCACACCACCCCACGACTGGGTCCTGTGCCACCACCTTCCCTCCACGGCGTAGGTTGATGCCAGTGCGGGCTACTGTGGGAGCCATGCGTCTCCACGTCGTCGATCACCCGCTGGTCGCCCACAAGCTCACCACGCTGCGCGACAAGCGCACGGACTCCCCGACCTTCCGCCGTCTCGCCGACGAGCTGGTCACCCTGCTCGCCTACGAGGCCACCAGGGACGTGCGTACGGAGCAGGTCGACATCGAGACCCCCGTCACGCCCACGACCGGCGTGAAGCTGTCGTACCCGCGGCCGCTGGTGGTCCCGATCCTCCGCGCCGGCCTCGGGATGCTCGACGGCATGGTGCGGCTCCTGCCGACCGCCGAGGTCGGTTTCCTCGGCATGATCCGTAACGAGGAGACGCTGGAGGCGTCGACCTACGCGACGCGGATGCCGGAGGACCTCTCGGGCCGCCAGGTGTACGTCCTGGACCCGATGCTGGCCACGGGCGGCACGCTCGTCGCGGCGATCCAGGAGCTGATCAAGCGCGGCGCGGACGATGTGACCGCCGTCGTGCTGCTCGCCGCCCCGGAGGGCGTCGAGATCATGGAGCGCGAGCTGGCGGGCACGCCGGTGACCGTCGTGACCGCCTCGGTCGACGAGCGTCTCAACGAGAGCGGCTACATCGTGCCGGGCCTCGGTGACGCGGGCGACCGCATGTACGGGACCGCCGACTAGCCGGGCGGGTACGTCAGCACTTACCGGTGGGCGCGGGCTTGGGCTTGTTGAGAGCGACCAGGGCCGCGTCCGCCGTCGTCTTCGGGTCCAGGTTCTTGAAGGCGGTCCCGATGATGAGGTCCACGTCCGCCGTGGCGCGGGTGTCCGTCTTGGTCGTGGCGGCCTTCAGCTGCGTGCCGAGGACGGAGAAGGCGCCCTTGGTGGCGCCGGGGGCGCCGAGCAGGAGTCCGGCGCCGGGGACCTTCTTGTCGTACGCGGGGGGCGCGTTGCCGACCTTGCCGATGGTGAAGCCGCGCTTCTTGAGCTCGTCGGCGGTCGACTTCGCGAGGCCGCTGCGCGGGGTCGCGTTGTAGACGTTCACCGTGATCTGACCGGGCTTGGGCAGCGCGGCGACGGGCGCCGTCGTCGCCTTGACGACCGGTTTGCAGTCGGCGCCGCGACCGGCCGTCGTCCTCGTGTCGTCGCCGCCGGTGAAGACGTCGACGAGCTGCAGCGTTCCCCACCCGGCCGCGCCGAGCAGGACCACGGCGGCCCCGGCTGCGACGACGATCCTGCGCCGACTGCGGGGGCGGCGCATGCGCGGGTATGTGTCGCCCGTGATGCGGTATTTTCCGCCCATTCCGGGGGGAGTGAGCATGCTCATGGACGCAGCGTAATGCCGCTGGTCGAGGATGCCTACTGGATGATCATGTGATCGCGTCCGGATGGGCGGGAAGTGCCCCCGAAAGGATCAGTCGCCGGGGTTCGGCGGTTCCGCGTCGGCGGTTCGGCGGTTCTGCGCCGGGCGGTTCGGCGGTCCTGCGTCCGACGCCCTGCGGTCAGTCCATCTCCAGGACGCGGGCGTGCAGCACCTGTCGCTGCTGGAGCGCCGCGCGCACCGCGCGGTGCAGCCCGTCCTCGAGGTAGAGATCGCCCCGCCACTTCACGACGTGCGCGAAGAGGTCGCCGTAGAAGGTGGAGTCCTCGGCGAGCAGCGTCTCCAGGTCCAGCTGGCCCTTGGTGGTGACCAGCTGATCGAGGCGGACCGGGCGCGGGGCGACGTCCGCCCACTGCCGGGTGCTTTCCCGGCCGTGGTCGGGATACGGCCGGCCGTTTCCGATGCGCTTGAAGATCACACGGAAAGCCTACCGGGCAAGCGGCTACCGGCGCAGCCACGCGCACCCGATGGGATGCTGGGGCAAACCTCGACAAACCCGGAATTGGGGTCCCCTGATGAGCGTGAGCGAACAGTCTCCGGCGGGCGAGATCGCGGCGGGGTACGGCTTCACCGGAGCCGCACTCGATCTGGGGGCTCTGCTCTGGGACGGGACGGTTCACCCGGATGCGCGGATCCGCATCCCCCTCCCGATGCTGAACCGCCACGGTCTGGTCGCCGGCGCGACCGGCACGGGCAAGACGAAGACGCTCCAGCTCATCGCCGAGCAGCTGTCGGCGAACGGCGTGCCCGTCTTCCTCGCCGACATCAAGGGGGACGTCTCCGGGATCGCGGCGCCGGGCCAGGCGGGCGAGAAGGTCCGCGAGCGGGCCGGGCAGGTGGGGCAGGAGTGGGCGGCGAAGGGTTTCCCCTGCGAGTTCTACGCGCTCGGGGGCATCGGTCCCGGCATCCCGGTGCGGGCGACGGTCACCAGCTTCGGTCCCGTACTGCTGTCGAAGGTGCTCCAGCTCAACCGGACGCAGGAGCAGTCGCTGGGCCTGATCTTCCACTACGCGGACTCCAAGGGTCTGGAGCTGGTGGACCTGAAGGACCTGCGGGCGGTGGTGGCCTTCCTGGTCTCGGACACCGGGAAGGCCGAGCTGAAGGGGATCGGCGGGCTCTCGACGGTGACGGCCGGGGTGATCCTGCGGTCGATCACGGCGTTCGAACAGGAGGGCGCGGGCGGGTTCTTCGGGGAGCCGGAGTTCGACACGGCCGAGTTCCTGCGGACGGCGCCGGCGCCGGACGGGCGCGGGGTGGTGTCCGTACTGGAACTGCCGGCGGTGCAGGACAAGCCGCAGCTCTTCTCGACGTTCCTGATGTGGCTGCTGGCGGATCTGTACGGGGATCTGCCGGAGGTGGGGGACCTGGAGAAACCGAAGCTGGTGTTCTTCTTCGACGAGGCGCATCTGCTGTTCAAGGGGGCGTCGAAGGCGTTCCTGGAGTCGATCACGCAGACGGTGCGGTTGATCCGCTCGAAGGGGGTCGGCGTCTTCTTCGTGACCCAGACGCCGAAGGACGTGCCGTCGGACGTGCTGGCGCAGCTGGGTAACCGGGTGCAGCACGCGCTGCGGGCGTTCACGCCGGACGACGCGAAGGCGCTGAAGGCGACGGTACGGACGTTCCCGGACTCGGCGTACGACCTGGAGGAGGTCCTGACGGGCCTGGGGACGGGCGAGGCGGTGGTGACCGTGCTGAGCGAGTCGGGCGCGCCGACGCCGGTGGCGGCGACCCGGCTGCGGGCGCCGGAGTCGCTGATGGGCCCGATCGGGGCGGAGGCGCTGGAGGCGGCGGTGAAGGGGTCATCGCTGTACGGGCGGTACGCGGAGGCGGTGGACCGGGAGTCGGCGTACGAGAAGCTGACGGCGGAGCAGCGGGCGGCGGAGGCGAAGGCGGAGGAGGCGGCGGCGCCGCGCGAGGAGCGCGGTGAGGAGAGCCGTCGGGAGAGCCGTGAGGAGCCTTCGCTCGCCGAGAAGGTGGTCGGGAGCGGGGTCTTCTCGTCGCTGGCGCGGTCGATCGGGACGCAGCTGGGCCGTGAGATCACCCGGTCGATCTTCGGCACGGCCCGGCGACGGAGGTAGGGCCCGGGGCGGGGGTCCCCCGCCCGTCGCGGGAGTGGGACCGCCCCCGGCCGCGTGGTGCAGGCCGGGGGCGGGGTGGGGCCGAGGAGCTGGAAGGGGCTACTCCGTGACCTCGTGGTCGTGGCCGTCGTGGAGGCCGCCGCCGCTGCCGGCGTCGCCGTCCGTCGGGACCGAGACGACCGGCTTCTTCAGGGAGCTGATGTCGTGGGCGTACGTGCCCACCGCGTTGGCGATGATGTCGATGTTGGCGTCGAAGGCCGTCATGTTGATGTTCGACAGGTCGTCACCGGCCGCGTGGTAGTTCACGTCGTACGCGACACCCGCCGTCCCGCCGAACTTGGCCGCCTGCGCGGCCGTCTTGATGCCCTCGGCACCCGTGAAGGTGCCGCCCGACGGGATGCCGATCTCGATGAACGGGCCGTAGTCCGAGCGGCCCGTGAAGTCGGTGCCCTCGTGCGGGAGGCCCTGCTTGTCCATGAACTCGTTGATGTCGCGCTCGAGCTGGGCGGAGCCCTCCGGTCCTGCGCCCGCGCCGACGTTGTCCGAGTTGTCGCCGTCGTACACGAACAGGCCGTAGTTCGGCGAGGCGATCATGTCGAAGTTGAGGTAGAGCTTCACCTCCTTCTTGTCGAGCGCGCTCATGTTCGCGACGTAGTGCTCGGAGCCGAGCAGGCCGTTCTCCTCGGCCGACCACCACGCGAAGCGGACCTTGTTGTGGACCTTCGCCTTCGACTCGGCCAGTTCCAGGGCGGCCTGGAGGAGACCGGCGGAGCCTGAGCCGTTGTCGTTGATGCCGGGGCCGGCGGAGACGGAGTCGAGGTGCGCGCCGAGCATCACGGTGTTGGCGGCGTTGCCGCCCTTCGTCTCCGCGATGACGTTGTTGGTGGAGCGCGTCTCCTGGAGCTGGCGGATCTCGAAGGAGAGGTTGACCGGGCCCTTGGCCAGGTCCGCGGCGAGCTTCTCGCCCTCGGCCTTGCTGACGCCACCGGTCGGGATCTTGCCGGCCGCCGGGTCGCCGAGCGTGCCGGAGAGCGTGCCGTCGGTGTTGTTGTAGATGATCGCGCCCGCGGCGCCCGCCGCCGCGGCGTTCTGCTGCTTCACCGCGAAGGTGCAGCCACCGCGCTTGATCAGGGCGATCTTGCCGGTGAAGGCCGAGGAGGCGAAGTCGCCCGGCTCGCAGCCGGTGGTGCCGTCGGCGTCGACCGGGACGGCCGCCAGGTCGGCCTTGATGCCGCCGACCGGGGTCGACTTGGTGTAGGTCATCGCCGCGATCACGAGGTCGCGGGGCGCCGGCGATATGACGGACGCCTTCTCGGCGAGCGTCTCGGTGTAGATGAAGTCGAACTTCTGGTACGAGACGTTGTAGCCGGCCTTCTTGAGCTGCTGGTACACGTACGCCGCCGAGGCGTCGTGTCCGAGCGAGCCGGCCGCGCGGTGCCCGCCGGCCGAGTCGGCGATCGCCTGGAACTGCTGCAGGTGCTTGTAGGCGCCCTGGGCGGACGTCTCACGGACCAGCTTCTTCGCCAGCTTCGCGGCGTCCCGGGCGGGCTTGGCCCCGGGGTCCGAAGTGGCGGTGGCGGGAGAGGCGGCGGCCAGCAGGAGCGGGGTGGCGAGTGCGGCTGCGGCCAGGGTGGCCGCGGCTCTGCGAGAGGATGCGTTCACAGAGGTCCTTCCCGAAATGAACGAGGTTGAGGGGAAGCTAGCGATCTCGGGTGCTTCCTGTGAACAGTTGCGCGACAATTCCTGTCGGGTTGAGCAGGATTGATATCCAGACCGTTCAATTACCGGATGATTTGGCCGCTTTTGCGGCGCGCTTCGCCTCCTGCTTGAAGGCCCGCACCTTCGCCAGCGACTCCGGCCCGGTGATGTCGGCGGCCGAACGGTACGCGCCGGCCTCGCCGTACGCGCCCGCCGCCTCCCGCCAGCCCTCGGGGCGTACGCCGTACCGCTTGCCGAGCAGCGCGAGGAAGATCTGCGCCTTCTGCACCCCGAAGCCGGGCAGCGCCTTCAGCCTGGCCAGCAGCTCCTTCCCGGTCGCCGCGTCCGCCCAGACGGCCTCGGCGTCACCGCCGTACTCGTCGACGAGGAACTGGCACAGCTGCTGGATCCGCTTCGCCATCGAGCCGGGATAGCGGTGCACGGCGGGCTTCTCGGAGAGCAGCGCGCCGAAGGCCTCGGGGTCGTACGTGGCGATCTGCCCCGCGTCGAGATCGTCCGTGCCGAGCCGCTGCGCGATCGTGTACGGCCCGGAGAACGCCCACTCCATGGGGACCTGCTGGTCGAGCAGCATGCCGACGAGCGCGGCGAGCGGGGAGCGGCCGAGCAGCTCGTCGGCCTCGGGCTGTTGGGCGAGGTGGATCTCGGTGGTCATGGACCGATGATCTCGCCGGGGAAGGGGTGGTGCACGGCCGGTCACCCTCCGCCCGCCTCCATATGGGGGTACGCCGTCCAGGCGGCCCCTACCGAGGGCCCACTCGCGTCGCCGGGTCCTCGCACCACCGGAGGACCGACGGCCACTCGCCGTACCCGGAGTCCGGGGTGAGGTGTCCGCCGCCCGGGACGAGGTCCGAGTCGAGGCCGAGCGGGATGCCGTAGGGCACGTCGGCGCCCTCGGGGCAGTACGGGTCCCCGGCGGCGTACACCAGCCGGGCCGGCGCCTTCAGCCGTACGACGGAGAGGTCGAGCCCCTCGGCGAAGCCGGCGATCTCGGGGATCGAGGCCGTCACGGCGGGGGAGGGCGGGGCGACGAGCAGGACCCGGTCGACGGGGAGGTCGTCCGGGGTGCGGGTCGCCGCGTGCAGCCAGAGGAGGACGGAGAGGCTGTGGGCGACGACCACGAACCCGCCGTCGGCGGGCGGCTCCAGGTGCTCGCGCAGAGCGGCCAGCCAGTCGTCCAGGACCGGTGCGTCCGGCTCGGGGAGCTGGGGGTAGCGCACCTCGTGGCCGCGCTCGGCGAGGCGGCCGGCGAGCCAGTGGTGCCAGTGGCCGGGCGGGCGGTGGTTCTGGAAGCCGTGGAGGAGGAGGAAGGTCGTCATGGGCGTGATCGTGCGATGTGGGGGCCGGGCGGGTCCAGGTAGTTTCGGGGGATGGACGGTTTACGGGAGTTCGGCGCGGCCCTCGCGGGCGTACGGGTCGTCGGTCTTGGGGAATCGACGCACGGCACGGCCGAGTTCTTCCGGCTCAAGCACCGGCTGATCGAGTTTCTCGTCGTCGAGCACGGCTTCCGTACGGTCGCGATGGAGGCGAGCGCCTCGGCGGCCCCGGCGGTCGACGCGTACGTACGGCGGGGCGAGGGCGAGGGGGCCGCCGTGCTGGCCGGGCTCGGCTTCTGGACCTGGCGGACCCGGGAGGTGCTCGACATGATCGAGTGGATGCGGGCGTACAACCGGGGGCGCCCGGCGGACGACCAGGTCGGGTTCGCCGGGATCGATCCGCAGCGGTGCGGGGCGTCGGTGGCGTACTTCGGGGAGCGGGGGCGCGGTCTCTCGGTCCTCGCGGAAGCGCACCCGGGGCAGCATCCGGAACTCCGGGACGTCCTGATGCCGGCGGCGGAGGCGGTGGCCGCCGGGGCCACGGAGCCGGAGGCCGTACGGCACGCGCGGATCCTGGTGCGGGCGGCGGACCTGGTGACGCGGGAGCGGTCCGAGGTGTACGCGGCGCGAGACGGGTACATGGCCGACGCCGTCGACGAGCTCCTGCCCGGTACGGACGCGGGTGTCGCGCTGTGGGCGCACAACGGTCATGTGGCCACGGTCGGTGCGGCGCTCGGCGCGCACCTCCGCGAGCGGTACGGCTCCGCGTACTACGCCCTCGGGCTCGTCTTCGGTCAGGGTGCCTTCCGGGCGCGGCGGAGGTGGCCGGGGCCGTGGGGGCCGCCGGTGCGGCGGCCCTCGCGGGTGGCCGTGAACCGTATCGGGCCCGCGCCGGAAGGCACCCTGGAGGCGTTCCTCGCGGCGCGGGACCCGGGGGCGCACGTCCTTGATCTGCGGAGCACGGGTGAACCGTGGGCCCGGGAGACCCTGATGACCCGGACCCACGGCGCGTACGTCTCCCGCTGGGTCTACCGCCGCAACCTCACCCCGACGGTTCCGGCGGAGGCGTACGACGGCCTGGCGTACGTACCGGTCTCGACACCTTCGCAGCCGCTGTAGCGGGCGGGCCTCAGGCGCCCACGTACGCCTTGAGGTGGCGTGCCGTCAGGGTGTCGCCCTTCTCGACCAGTTCGGCCGGGGTGCCCTCGAAGACGATCCGGCCGCCGTCGTGGCCCGCGCCCGGGCCCAGGTCGATCAGCCAGTCGGCGTGGGCCATGACCGCCTGGTGGTGCTCGATCACCACGACCGTGTTGCCTGCCTCGACGAGCCGGTCCAGGAGGGCCAGGAGCTGGTCGACGTCGGCCAGGTGGAGGCCCGTGGTCGGCTCGTCGAGGACGTAGACCGCGCCCTTCTCGGCCATGTGGATCGCCAGCTTCAGGCGCTGGCGCTCGCCGCCCGAGAGGGTGTTCAGGGGCTGGCCGAGCCGGAGGTAGCCGAGGCCGACGTCGTTCAGGCGGCCGAGGATCGTCCGCGCCTGGCCCTTCGCCGTGAAGAAGTCGTACGCCTCCTCGATCGACATCGACAGGACCTCGTGGATGTTCTTCCCGTCGAGAGTGTAGGAGAGCACGTCACTGGTGAAGCGCCTGCCCTCGCACTCCTCGCAGACCGAGGCGACGCCCGCCATCATCGCCAGGTCGGTGTAGACGAGCCCGAGCCCGTTGCACGTCGGGCACGCGCCCTCCGAATTGGCGCTGAAGAGCGCCGCCTTGACGCCGTTGGCCTTGGCGAAGGCGGTACGGATCGGGTTCAGCAGTCCCGTGTACGTCGCCGGGTTCGAGCGGCGCGAGCCGCGGATCGGGGACTGGTCGGCGACGACGACGCCCTCCCGGCCCGGCAGGTTCCCGTGGATGAGGGAGGACTTGCCGGAGCCGGCCACGCCCGTGACGACTGTCAGGACGCCCGTCGGGATCTGGACGCTCACGTTCCGGAGGTTGTGCTGGTTCGCCCCCTCGATGGAGAGCGAGCCGGTCCGGGGCCGTACCTCGGGGCGCAGCTTCGCCCGGTGGGCGAGGTGGTCGCCGGTCAGCGTCCCGGAGGTGCGCAGGCCGGGCACGTCGCCGGAGTAGCAGATCTCGCCGCCCGCCGAGCCGGCCCGCGGGCCCAGGTCCACCACGTGGTCGGCGATCTCGATGACTTCCGGCTTGTGCTCCACGACCAGGACGGTGTTGCCCTTGTCGCGCAGCCGCAGCAGCAGGTCGTTCATGCGCTGGATGTCGTGCGGGTGCAGTCCGGTGGTGGGCTCGTCGAAGACGTAGGTGACATCGGTGAGCGAGGAGCCGAGGTGGCGCACCATCTTCACGCGCTGCGCCTCGCCGCCCGAGAGCGTGCCGGAGGCCCGGTCCAGGCTCAGATAGCCGAGGCCGATCTCGACGAGGGAGTCGAGGAGTTCGCGCAGGTTGGCGAGGAGCGGGGCGACGGAGGGGTCCTCGATCCGGCGGACGAACTCCGCCAGGTCGCTGATCTGCATCGCCGAGCACTCGGCGATGTTCACGCCGTCGATACGGGAGGAGAGCGCCGCCCGGGTGAGGCGGGTGCCCTCGCACTCGGGGCAGGCACGGAAGACGACGGCCCGGTCGACGAAGGCGCGGATGTGGGCCTGCATGGCGTCGCGGTCCTTGGCGAGCATGGTCCGCTGGACCTTCACCACCAGGCCCTCGTAGGTGAAGTTGTTGCTGCCGACCTTCACCTTGACCTGGGGCTTGTGCAGGAAGTCCGCCCACTCCTCCTCGGTGAAGTCCTGCAGCTTCTTGTCGGGGTCGTAGAAGCCGGAGTTGGCCATGATCTGCCAGTACCAGGAGTCCACGGCGAAGTTGGGGACGGTGATCGCGCCCTCGTTGAGGGACTTGGTCCGGTCGACGAGCTGGTCGACGTCGATGTCGGAGACCTCGCCGACGCCCTCGCAGCGCGGACACATGCCCTCGGGGAGGTTGAAGCTGAAGGCGCCGGAGGTGCCGATGTGCGGGGTCCCGAGGCGGCTGAAGACGATGCGCAGCATCGTGTACGCGTCGGTCGCCGTGCCCACGGTGGACCGGGAGTTGGCGCCCATCCGCTCCTGGTCGACGACGATCGCGGCGCTGAGGTTGTGGAGTCCGTCCACGTCCGGCCGGCCGAGGCTCGGCATGAAGGACTGGAGGAAGGCGCTGTAGGTCTCGTTGATGAGGCGCTGCGACTCGGCGGCGATGGTGCCGAAGACGAGGGAGGACTTCCCGGAGCCGGAGACACCGGTGAAGACGGTGAGGCGGCGCTTGGGGAGGTCGACGGAGACGTCCTTGAGGTTGTTCTCCCGGGCTCCACGGACCTGGATGACGTGGTGGCTGTCCGCTGCGGCGGGGGTGGTCATGTGTGCGCCTCCGATGGTGATCCCAATCTCCGTACACGGTACTTTATACGGCGTACGAAGTAGTCGGATTTTTCTGAGCTGGATCCTGACCTGCGAAAATGGGTGGCATGGCGAAGGAGCGAAGCAGCGGCGCGGGCGATCCGGCGCGGACCCTGGAGCTGCTGTGGCGGGAGGGCGCGGCGGTGCCGGGGAGCCGGCGCGGGCCCCGGCAGGGGCTGACCGTCGACGCGGTCGTCGACGCGGCCATCGGTCTGGCCGACGAGGGCGGACTCGACGCGCTCACCATGCGCGCGGTCGCCCAGCGCCTCGGCGTGACCCCGATGACGCTCTACACGTACGTCCCGGGCAAGGCCGAGCTGCTCGATCTGATGCTGGACACGGTCTTTCTGCGGATGCCGCGGGCCGCCTTCACGGCGGACGAGCCCTGGCGGGAGCGGGTGACGGCGGTCGCCGACGCCAACCGCGCGCTGTATCTGCGCCACCCGTGGCTGGCGGAGCTGCGCGTCCACCGGCCGCCGCTCGGCCCGGGGGTGATGACGAAGTACGAGCACGAACTCGGCGCCTTGGAGGGCGTCGGGCTCGACGAGGTGGCCATGGACTCGGCGCTGACGCACGTCCTCGGCTTCGTCCAGTCCGTGGCGCGGACGGAGTTGGACGCGCGGGCGGTGGAGCGGGAGAGCGTGCTGTCCGACCACGAGTGGTGGGCCGCGCACGAGCCGCTCCTGAACCGGATGCTCGACCCGGACCGCTTCCCGCTGGCGTCACGGGTGGGCGAGGCGTCGGCCGTGGCGTACCAGGGCCTGTACGACGCCGGTCATGCCTACGCCTTCGGCCTCGCCCGCGTACTGGACGGGCTGGCGGCGCTCATCGCCCGAGGCGCAGCAGCTCGTCGAGCCCTGCCTTGAGCTCGCCGGCGGAGATCTTCCGCTCGACCGACAGGTGGTGCATGAGGCTCGGCGAGAACGGCGCGAGCAGGAGGTGGGCGAGGAGCGCGCTGTTCGCCTCGGGCCGCAGCCGGCCGAGCAGCACGGCGACGTGCGTGTGCATGGCGAGGTACGCGCCGCTCGTGTAGCGCGCGCTGGGGGCGGCGGCCTGGGCGGCGAGCAGGAGTTCGCGCTGCTCGATGACCCGGTCGACGAGGGCGTCGAGGAAGGCGTGCAGCCGCTCGTCGTCGGGTGCGCCGGGTCCGAGCGGGGGCGGCCCGCTCAGGTACGCCTCCTGGAACTGCCGCTCCCGGTCGTCGAGGAGGGCCCACAGGAGCTGGGACACGTCGCCGAAGCGGCGGTAGACGGTGCCGACGCCGATGCCGCTGGCGTGGGCGACCTGATTCATGGTGACGGCCTCGGGCCCCACCTCGGCGACGATCCGCGCGGCCGCGTCAAGAATCTTCCGCCGATTCCGGGCGGCATCGGCCCGCTCGGGCACGGCACGCCCGGCGACAGGGAGAAGGGTGACCCCGGGAAGGGCCTGCGGTGCGGGTCCTTGCTGTTGCGCTCCCGTACCGGGACCTGTTTGTGGTCCTGCTCCCGGACCTGCTTCCGATCCCGGCTTCTTCGCGTTCATCTCGCCCGCCTGCCCTTCGTCCAAGCCCCCTCGGTCCGCCCGTGACACGAGCATAACGGAGCGCTATCCGGTTCTTCATTGCTTCCTCTTGCAAAGTGGATCCGTATCCGCTTAGAGTCTGACTCGTTGAACCGGAACAGAATCCGCTTAAGGGGCCTCGTCATGTCCGTCAAGGTTGCTGTCATCTACTACTCGGCCACGGGGAACGTGCACGAGCTCGCCCAGGCCGTTGCCGAAGGTGCCGAGAAGGCTGGTGCGGAGGTTCGGCTGCGGCGGGTGCCCGAGCTCGCGCCCGATGCCGCCATCGATGCGAACCCGGCCTGGCGCGCCCATGTCGACGCCACCGGTGACGTCGAGATCGCCACGCTCGACGACGTCGAGTGGGCCGACGCCTACGCCTTCGGGTCGCCCACCCGGTTCGGCAACGTCGCCGCGCAGCTGAAGCAGTTCATCGACACGACCGGCGGACTGTGGCAGCGGGGCGTCACGGCCGACAAGGCGGCGACCGCCTTCACCAGCGCCCACAACGTGCACGGCGGCAACGAGTCGACGCTGCTCGCGCTCTACAACACCTTCCACCACTGGGGCTCGGTCATCGTCTCGCCCGGCTTCACCGACCCGGCGGTCTACGCGGCGGGTGGCAACCCCTACGGCACGGCGCACCCGGGGGCGAACGGCGCCCCGGAGGAGAACGTGCTGCAGGCCGCGCGCTACCAGGGTGAGCGGCTCACGAAGATCGCCAAGCGGCTGAAGGGCCTCGCGGTCGACTGAACCGGTCGGTTCTGCCCGATCAAGGCCGGGACTCCGTACGAGACGGGGTCCCGGCCCTTCTTCGTCCTCCCGTCGCGCCGGGTACCTTCTTTCCCGTACGGGGGTCCGTCGACGAGCAGAGAAGGCGCCCGCCATGAACCCTGCCCCCACACCCGACTCCCTCGACGCCGACCAGGTCCGGGCTCGCCTCGACGACCTGACCGTCGTCGACGTCCGTACCCCGGCCGAGTACGCGTCGGGGCACCTGCCCGGTGCGCTCAACGTGCCGCTCGACCGGCTCGGCCGGGCCCTGCCCGCGCTCCAGGAGGCGGCCGGGCGCGGCGAGGTGCTGATCGTCTGCCAGTCGGGGAGCCGGTCCGCCGCCGCCCGCGCACAGCTCTCCGCGCGCGGCGTGCCCACGCTCGACCTGGCCGGCGGCACCAGCGACTGGGCGGCGCGCGGCCACGAGCTGGTCCGTCCGGCGGGCGGACCGGCGAAGCCGGTGTGGGCGATGGAGCGCCAGGTGCGCCTCGCCGCGGGCTCGCTCGTCCTGATCGGCCTGGCCCTGGGCCTGCTCCTGCACCCCGCCTGGCAGCTGCTGTCGGCCGGCATCGCCGGCGGGCTCGTCTTCTCGGCGCTCACGAACACCTGCGGCATGGCCGTGGTGCTCGGGAAGCTCCCGTACAACCGGGGAACGGCGGCCGGGGCCGGTCTCGACGCGACGCTGGAGCGGCTGCGGCGCGGCTAGGCGCGGTTAGGCCCCGTCAGATCCTGTGCCGGGCACGGAAGTTCCGTACCGGCCGAGGAACATGTCGACCCCCTCGCGTACGAGGCGCTCGGTGAGATCCTCGCTCAGCTCGGTGCCGTACTGGTCGAAGACCATCTGCGGGAAGACCAGGAGCGAGTAGAGCTGGATGACCGCCACCTCCAGGTCCGGGATCTCCAGCCGGCCCCGGTCCGCGAGCGTGCGCAGGGCGTCGGCGACCGCGGGGTGGTGGCCGGCCGGGCCGTGTTCGCGCCAGGCGCGGCCCAGTTCGGGGAAGCGGTGGAGCTCGGCCGCGACGAGGGTGCGCAGCGCGCGGACCTCGTCGTTCTCGCGGACGGCCCGGACCCAGGCGTGGGCGGCGCGGACGAACGCGGCGCGCAGGTCGTCGGCGTCGGCCAGGCCCGCGAGGTCCGGGCCGGCGTCGTCGGCGCCGGCCCGCAGCGGCTCGTCGAGCGCGCCCGCGACGACGGCGGTGAAGAGCGCTTCCTTGCTGCCGAAGTGGTTGTAGACGGTCACCTTGGAGACGCCCGCCTCGGCGGCGATGGCGTCCATGCCGACCCCGAAGCCCTCGCGGAGGAAGAGGCCGCGGGCGGCGTGCACGATGGCCTCCCGCTTGCGGGCGGCGCGGGGCCCGGTGGGTGCGGGCTTGGAGGTCCGGTCGCTCATGATCCGACCCTACCGAAACACCTGTACCGTTGAGTTCAATTGAACTGAACGGTACAGTTCATGTATGACTCATGCCGAGACCCGTGCGCACCACCACCCCCCTGCCCACGCTCACCCCCGCCGCTGGACCGCCCTCGCGCTGATCTGCGTGGCCCAGTTCATGCTGATCCTCGACGTCACGGTCGTGAACGTCGCCCTGCCGCGGATGGCCGCCGACCTCGACCTCGCCCGCGCCTCCCTGACCTGGGTGGTCACCGCGTACACCCTCTGCTTCGGCGGCCTCATGCTGCTCGGCGGCCGGCTCGCGGACGCCCTCGGCGCCCGCCGCACCCTCCTCACCGGGCTCGCCCTGTTCACCGCCGCGTCCCTGGTGTCCGGCCTCGCCGTGAACGCCCCGATGCTGATCGGCGGCCGCATCGCCCAGGGCGTCGGCGCCGCGCTGCTCTCCCCGGCCGCGCTCGCCCTGGTCACGACCTCCTTCCACGGCGCCGAACGCGCCAAGGCCCTCGGCGTGTGGGCCGCCATCGGCGGCACCGGCTCCGCCGTCGGCGTGCTGCTCGGTGGCGCGCTGACCGACGGACCGGGCTGGCCCTGGATCTTCTACGTCAACGTCCCGGTCGGCCTCGCCCTGCTGGCCGCCCTCCCGGTGATCGTGCCCGCCTCGGTCCGCACACCCGCCCGCCTCGACGTCCCGGGCGCGCTGCTGGTCACGGCCGCCACCGGCTCCTTCATCTACGGCCTGGTACAGGCGGGCGACACCGGCTGGGCCTCCCCGGCCACGCTGGTGCCCCTGCTCGGCTCGGTCCTCCTGTACGGGATCTTCGCCGCGGTCGAACGGGCGAGCCGCGCCCCGCTGATGGACCTGCGGATGTTCACCCGGCGCCCGGTCCTCGCGGGCTCGTTCCTGATGCTCGTCGCGACCGCGCTGCTGATCGCCTTCTTCTTCCTCGGCTCGGTCCAGCTCCAGCGGCTCCACGGCTTCAGCGCCTTCCGCACGGGTCTGGTCTTCCTCCCGGTGGCCGTCACCACGGCCATCGGCGCGCACCTCGCCTCCCGCCTGGTGGGCTCGGTGGGCCCCCGCGCCTGCGCGACCGTCGGCATGACGATCGCGGCCCTCGGCTGCCTCCCGCTCGCCCTTGTCACCCCCGGCACCAACGCCTGGGCCACGCTCCTGCCGGCTCTCTCGGTCGCCTCGCTCGGCCTGGGCGCGGTCTTCGTCACGGCCACCACCACGGCCCTGGGCCTGATCGCCCCGCACGAGGCCGGCCTCGCCTCGGGCATCGTCAACACCTTCCACGAGGTGGGCGGCTCGATCGGCGTGGCCCTTGTCTCCACCCTCGCGGCGACGAGCATCCAGGGCCCACCCGGCACGACGACCGGCTTCACGGCGGCCTTCACCCTCTGCACGGCCCTTGCCACGGCGGCGGCCCTGGCCGCCCCGGCCTTCGTCCCCCACGGCAAGCCCCGCACGTCGGGCGGGCCGCACGTTCACTGACCGAGCCGGCACGCCCTCGTGCGCAGGTAATGGCGCTCCGCCACTGGTGTGCGGCGGGTCGCTCACGTTCAGGAGGTGAAGAGCTCGGACTCGGGGCGCTCGTCGATCTGCCGGATCACCACCGGGTACTCCGGCGCACCGGCCGGCTGCGGGCACCGCGCCACGCGCGCCGCGATCTCGGTGACCCGCTCCAGGCTCGCGCAGTCGAGCACCCAGTACCCGGCGAGCAGCTCCTTCGTCTCCCCGTACGGCCCGTCCGTGATCACCGGCCGGCCGTCCTTGTCGACGCTCACGAACCGGGTCCGCGCCGGTTCGACGAGCCCCTGCGCGTCGACGAGCTCACCCGACTCGGCGAGGTCGTTGTTGATCGCCTCCATGTGCTCGAACATCGCCTTCAGGTCCTGCTCGCTCCAGACCGGGCTCTGCGCGGAGCCCTTGCCGGTCATGGCCTCGTAGTCGACCTGGGCGCCCTGCACCATGACGAGGTACTTCATGTCGTCCTCCGTGGTTCGTGGTTTCTCGACTGCCTTTCACAGGGGACGTCGGAGCAGGGAGCCGATTCTCGACACCTCGCGGGGGCCGTTCCGAATTCTTCTCGGATTCACCCGCGGGAACCACGGTCGAATCCCGCGCCCCGTGGCCCTGTCCCTGACGGGCGCAGGAAGCGGCGGTCCCGTTCCGTCACGTCGCGCAGCGGACCGGCCGCGCGCAGGACGACGTCCAGGACGCCGTCGGGCTCGGCCGCGTAGCTGTGCGCGAACCATGGCATGTTCGCCTCCACCACAGCCCACCGCTCCAGGCCGGTGACCTGGTCCCTCACCAGGCCGACGTCGACCGCGACCGCGCTCGGCAGCGAGTCGCCGGCCGCCGCGAGGAGGTGCTCCCCGAAGTCCCGGGCCCCGGCCGCGAGAGGACCGGTGTCCAGGCGGCCGTACACGGCGTACCGGCTCCCCGTGACGATCCCGCCGTCGAGTGCGAACAACCGGTACTCGGCGGCGAAGCTCACCACGTCCGAGACGAGGACCGCGGTGTCCGGCGGCAGCCGTCCCGGCGCCCCCTGCGCGAGCCGCCCGCCGTCCTCGTACACGGCGGGCGGGAACGACTTGTCGCCCGGCGGCTTCACGAACGCGGGGCACCGCAGGCTCGCCCGGGCGTCGCCCATGGTCGTCAGGGTGACGCGGCGGGCGGTGAACTCCTCCGGGAGGTCTGCGAGCCAGGCGTCCGCCGGTTCGAGCAGGCCCAGGCCGAACGACGCGGCGATCCGGTCGGCCAGCAGCGGCCCGCCGTACCAGTGGTGCGCCGGCTGCCCGGGCGCGAGCGGCGCGGGCGGACCGTCCAGGGCCCGTACCCCCATGCCCCGGCGCGCGGCCGCCTCGGACAGCAGGAGCGTCGTGGACGTGCGCTGCGGCGAGGTCAGCAGCACCGTCGTCTCACCCACCGGCAGCCTCCCGGGCAACCACGCCGGTCGTGCCTCCGGCGGCGTCCGCAGCTGTGCCCCCGCCCGACAGCTCCCTCTCCAGTGGCGAGCGGAAGCGGGGTGTCACCCGTACGTCCCCCACCCAGCCCGCCAGCCGCTCCGCCTCCGCCGCGATGGCCGCCCTGCCCTCCGCGCCCACGTCGGAGAGCAGCCGGTGGACGAACTCGCCGTCCGGGCGCTGGGCCCACACACCGACGACCCGGCCGTTCCACCACACCGTCGGGCCGATGTTCCCGCTGCGGTCGTACAGCAGCGGCTTGTGGGCCGGGTCCACGTACCAGTCGCGGTGCAGCCAGCCCATCGCCGTCGGGTCCAGCGCGGGCAGCAGCGCCGCCCACGGCTCGGGATCCGGTACGCGATCCGGTACGGGATCGGTGTCGTCCGGCAGGACGTACCCCGTGCCCTCCGCCAGCTCCACCGCTTCCGCGCCGAGCGCCGCCAGCGCTTTGCGGACGTCGGAGACCCTCCAGCCGGTCCACCACTTCAGATCGGCCTCGGTCCCCGGCCCGAACGTCGCAAGCCACCGCCGTACGAGCTCGGCATGCGCGTCCTCGTCGCCCGGATCGGGGCGTTCCGGGGTCAGCGTCCAGCGGAAGCGGCTGGAGGTCCAGGTGCCCTGCGGCCGGCCGCGGGCGATCCGGCCCTCCATGCCGAGGACCCGCAGCAGCCGGCTGGAGAGCGGCTGGTTCCCCTCCTGGCGCGTGCCGACCCCGTACACGTACTGCACGCGCAGCCGCTGGACGGCCTGGCCCAGCTCGGCGCCGGTGGCCTCGCCCCGGGCCGCCAGCTCCGCGGTCAGCAGGCGCTCGGTCTCCGCCAGCCACTCCTCGTCGTACGCGCTGCCCTTGCGCAGGTCCTTGAGCAGCATGGCGCGCTCGCGGGTGGCGACGTCACGCGTGGTGGAGGCGTGCACGGCGGGCACGAGGTCGGTCGGGAAGACGAAGATCGTGTGCCGCATCCCGTGCATCCGGGTCAGCGACCGGTCCTCGTACAGGGCCCGTTCCACCTCCCGTACCGGCCCTTCGACGCCCGCCTTTCCGCTCAGCCGCGCCCCCACGGAGAGGAACACGCTCGCCGGGTCGGTCGCGTGCAGGGCCACCAGCGACCCCGCCACCTCTTCCACGCTCGTCGCCCGCGCCGCCCCGGCCAGCCGGTGCCGTACGGCGAGCCGGGCCCTGCGCTCGTCCGCATCGATACGGCGCTTCCTGCCGGTCCCTGTGTGAGCGCCGGCGGCCCCCGTGCGAGCCCTGCCCGTCCCTGTACTGACCTTGTCGATCCCCATGCGGGCAAGCATGGACCAACGGCGGGACCGGCGATCCGGTTTCAGCCCGCCGCGCGGTCCGCGACCGGCCTGCGGCGCAGCGTCGCGTCGTCGAGGGACGGCGGGCGCCAGACCCCGTCCGGCTGATAGAGGTTCGTGCCGGGCGGGACGATCTCGTCGATACGGTCGAGGACCGCGTCGTCGAGGACGAGCGGGGCGCCCTTCATCAGCGCCTCCAGCTGTTCCCCCGTCCGCGGGCCGATGATCACGGAGGTCACGGCCGGGTGCGCGGCCGCGAAGGCGAGCGCCAGCTCGGGCAGCGAGCAGCCGATCTCCTCCGCGAGCGCGACGAGTCGCTCGACGGCGTCGAGCTTGGCGGCGTTGCCGGCGATCGTGGGGTCGAAGCGGTGCGGGGTGAGCGCGGCGCGCCCGCTGGTGAGATCGATCGGCCGGTCCTTGCGATACTTCCCGCTGAGGAACCCGGACGCGAGCGGACTCCAGGTCAGCACCCCCATGCCGTACCGCTGCGCCACCGGCAGCACCGAGGCCTCGACGCCCCGCGCGAGGATCGAGTACGGCGGCTGCTCGGTACGGAAACGGCGCAGGCCGCGCCGCTCGGCGACGTGATGCGCCTCGGCGATCTCCTCGGCGGGGAAGGTGGAGCAGCCGAACGCCCGGATCGTGCCCTGGGTCTGGAGGTCGCCGAGGACGGCGAGCGTCTCCTCGATGTCCGTACGGTGGTCGGGCCGGTGGACCTGGTAGAGGTCGATCCAGTCGGTGCCGAGCCGCCGCAGGCTCTCCTCCACGGCCCGGGTGATCCAGTGGCGCGAGTTGCCGCTGCGGTTGCGGCCCTCGCCCATCGGGAAGTGCACCTTGGTGGCGAGGACGGTGTCCTGCCGCCGCCGGGGGTCGCGCAGCGCCTTGCCGACGATCTCCTCGGACTCGCCCGCGGAGTACATGTCGGCGGTGTCGACGAAGTTGACGCCCTGGTCGAGGGCGGCGTGGATGATCCGTACGGAGTCGTCGTGATCCGGGTTGCCGACGGCGCCGAACATCATGGTGCCGAGGCAGTACGCGCTCACTTCGATGCCGGTCCCGCCGAGTACGCGATAGCGCATGAAGACCTCCTTCTCGGCGCGTGACTCTAGGAGTTGGAGTCCACTCCAGTGCAAGAGTTCGCGGTCGTCCGGCGCACGGTCCACGCGCCGACGGCATGACCGGGCGGCGTGACCGGGCGGCACGCCGAAGGCCCCGGCCGGTGTACCGGCCGGGGCCTCCGCGGGGTTTTCCCTCGATCTACGGCCGTCGCTCCTCGGGGTCGGTCCGCTCCGCCTCCTCGGCGACGCTCTTGATGCGGGCCAGACGCCGGTCCCAGTCGGCGGCCAGCGAGGCCATCCACCGTGCGGTGGCGTCCAGAGCGGCGGGGCGCACGGCGTACCGCACCTCGCGGCCGACCCGGCCGCCGGAGACCAGTCCGGCGGCGTCCAGGACGGCGAGGTGCTTGACCACCGCCTGTCGTGAGACGGGCAGCCGTTCGGCGAGCGTCGTCGCGGTGGCCTCGCCCTGTGCGGCGAGCAGGTCGAGCAGCTGACGCCGAGTCGGGTCGGCCAGCGCGGCGAGGACGCTGTCGACGGCGTCGGCGGCCCCGGAAGGTCCCTCCGTCACGTGGCGGCCTGTTCGGCGCGCGTCTTGAGCGCGCCGAGCTCCAGGGGCCAGCCTCCGCTGTGCTCCTTCAGGTTCTGGCTGCGCAGCTCCTCGGACCCGGCCAGCGCCGAGAACCCGCTCTCGACGACGCGGAGCCGTGTCTTGTCGCCTTCCTGGGTCAACATGAACTCCACGAGGGTGCTGTTGTTCTCGCGCAGCTCTTCCCCGGGGAACGCGCTGGTCCAGCGGTACGCCAGGTACGTCGGCGGCTCGACCTTCTCCACTCGTACCGGGAAGTCGCCGTGCTCGGGGTTCTTCGCCACCATCGACTCACCCTCCCTGGCCACAGTGCCAGGCAGGCTCGCCTTGTCGGCCACCCAGAATCCGGGCTGGGCCACCAGTGACCACACCCGCTCCAGGGATGCCTCGATCAGGGTGTCGCGCTCGATCCGGTCCTCGCTCATGACGGGCTCCTTCGACGTCGCTTGTCCGTGCAACCTCAGAGTTGCACATAAGCCGGGGAGCCGCAACCGTAAGGTTGCACATGAACGGGGTCTGAGAAACGAAGAAGGGCCCCGCAGCAAGCTGCGGGGCCCTTCGACATCGTGCCCGGTGAGGCACTGGCGGAGGATACGAGATTCGAACTCGTGAGGGGTTGCCCCCAACACGCTTTCCAACTGTCCGCACGGCCGTTCCGGGACGTTCGTGGACGTTCGCGCAGCAGCTCCAGCGAGGGGCGTGGACCGTGGCGAATCGCAGCATCCATCAGCGCACTGGACAAAGAACAGGACAAGCGCGGCCTCAGCCGTCGGGTGTTGATGCCACTGCCCGACGCCGACTCGGGGGGTGACGGACCCAAGCCTGAGGAACCGTACGGCCAAGGGGCAGCCACTCATCCGCGTGTTGTCAGTGCGGGTGTGTACCCTTCCCTTATAGATTTGAGCCCTCATCCGAGGGCTCGCATCCATAAGCGCCCCTGGAGGCAGGATGATCAATCTGGAAGCGGTCGGTGAGCCCGGCGGATACGCCGCCGACCTGGCGCAGCTCGGTGTCCGAGGGGAGACTCTCAGGCAGGCCATCGGGGCTAGCAACACCGAACGCGCGCTCTGCTCGAAGAAGCATGCTGCCCCGATCGCGCCCGGCATCTACGCCTACAACGGGCTGGTGACCAGCCTGAGCGCTCAGCTCGGGGATGAGGGCTGGGACAGGGTCAATCTGGCCGGTGTCCTTCCGATCATGCTGAACCCGAGCACCCGGGTCGCACTCGGCGTGACTAGCGGTAACTATCTGACCGGCCTCCGTAAGGGGCGCCTCCAGCCGAGCTCCCGCTACCCCAAGGGGGAGCTGACCCGGAAGCTCGTGGGGCGTAACGTGTCGCCCAGCCAGATCGAGTTCCTCGCCCGATCTGCCTTCATGGCGGACGAGCCTAAGGACGAACTGGCCGGCTACAACCTTTGGCTTGTCCTGGTCTACTTTGACCAGGACAAGAAGGAAATCAGGTATGAGGTTTCCCTCCCTGAGCGGCTGAGCGCGAAGGGATATGTGAAGGACTGGTACGCCCGCATCACGCCGCCGGAACCGTATTCTGTGGCAGCCGACGACTTCGAGATCGACGGGGACGACCCTAACGATGGGTTCGGCCCCCCGGACGTCGTTGCGGTCGAGCCGCTCTAAGCTCACCATCCGCACCACCCGAAAGATGAGGTCATGTTCACTCCTTCCCGGTTGGCTCTCGCCCGCAAGCGACGAGGCATGACTCTCGTTGAGCTGGGGGACCGGGTTGGAGTGACCAGCCAGAGCCTCTCGAACTACGAACGAGGACGGCAAACACCTTCTGCGCCCACGCTGAGGTCTCTCTCTGAAGTACTCGATTTCCCACTCAGCTTCTTCTCCGCGCCCGAAGTGGATGAAATCGATGGAAAGTCTGTAAACTTTCGCGCCCGAAGCAAGCTTGCGGCGTCGACCCGCGAAGCCGCACTAGCAGAGTCACGACTCGCTGTTGAGCTGAGCAACTGGATTGATGGACGCTTCAAGCTCCCATCGGTGAATCTTCCGACCCCAGGCAGGAAGATGGCGCCAGCGCTCGCCGCGGAGTATCTGAGATCAGCCTGGAGGCTGGGCGAAGACGCCTCCATTAGGAACATGATCCACCTTGTTGAGGCGCACGGGGTCCGCATCTTTTCCCTTGCGCCCGAATATCCAGAAGTTGATGCATTTTCCTTCTGGCGGGATGGGCGACCTTACATCTTTCTCAACACCATGAAATCTGCCCCTAGAAGTCGCTTTGACGTGGCTCATGAACTCGGCCACCTAATCATGCACGTCGATGATGACGCGGGGGTTCGAACCAGGGCCGCAGAGAAAGAGGCTGACGAATTTGCCTCGAACTTGCTAATGCCTCGCCGGAGCCTGGCTGCGAAAATTCCCGAGAATCCAACAACCGATCAAGTGATTCGTCTAAAGAAGCACTGGAACGTTTCTGCGCTAGCGCTCACTTATCGCCTCCACGCGCTCGGAAGGATTACGGATTGGCAGTACAGGCAATCTGTAATTGAACTGGGCCGCCTCGGCTACAGGACTGGGGAGCCGAATGGAGGTCCTCGCGAGTCCTCGATGTTGTTGCAAAAGGTCTTCGCCTTCCTGCGTGAACAGGGGACCATGCCTCGCCATGTCGCACATGAACTCAATACAAACCTAAGCGAGCTGAATAGCTGGGTTTTCGGATTGATTGTTACTGCGACTGCTGGCGAGGGCCAGGGCTCGGAGTTGCAAAGGCCACGCTTGCACCTCGTCAAGTAGCCCGGGGCGCGGCTTCGGCCTCCCGTGTCAGGGGCGAGAGGCGTCCAGGGCGGCGATCACGGTCCCAGGATCACCGTCGTACAACAGGTGCGCTTCATCTGCCTGAGGGGGGATGAAGCGGGTGCGATACCGTTGCAGGTCGCTCTCAGAGAAGTAGATCGAGTTCGGATCATTCGCGTGGAACTCGTTACGCACACTGATCCGCGCCCACAGCTCGTCGTGACTGGCTTCGAGGTAGACGAGTACAGGGATGGCATCGGCATCGGTGGCGATTGCACGCCACTTAGCTCGGTCCTCCGGGGTCCAAAAGCCGTGATCAACGACGACATCGCGCCCTGCTCTGAGCTGCTCCCTCAGATCAGTCGCCACGTCTTCCAGGACTGGCCGCTCAAGCGTGGGGAAGACGCCCCGCGGGAAGTCCACCCCGTAGACACCATGCCGGCGGAACATCTCCTCGTCCGGGCACAGCCGAACGAACCCGCGACCAGTGAGAGCGCGGGAAAGGGTTGTCTTTCCAGAGCCGGGAAGTCCGGCCATCAGGACGCAGAAAGGTGGGCGTGCGGGCATCGGTCTCGTCAGGATCCGGGAGATGGCAGCCACCTCCGCTTCCGCCTCGGGCGAGATTGCGCCAGCCCTGCGGGCCGCGAGCAGTGCCCCCAGCCGGTCTTCAAGCACGTTCGTGAGCGTGTCGTCCATGCCCCTCACGGGGAGACCTCCGATTCCGTCCGCCACGTCCGGCCGGGCCCTCCCAGGTCTACGCCATACTCAACGATATTGCCCTCGCTGTCGACGAACTTGGCTGTCATGACGACCACCGGTTCCGCAGGTAGGTTCTCAGGGTCCAGCTCCAAGAGCCGCGCGTATTCCGGCGTCATCAGGGAGGCTGAGGCGGTGTCGATGCGGTGGCTGATTGGGTGGCCGGTCGCGTGGGCGATGAGCTGGAGCGAGGTTCCTCCTGTCAGCCGCTCACTCGCCGCAAGCTGAGGGATTAGCTTGCCGTATCGAGCGGGGATCCACGACGTGCTGTGAGCGACGATGCCGTGCCGATCCCTGTACACGCGGCTGCGGCGGACCACGTCAGTGCCGGGTTGAAGATCCAAAGCTTGTGCTACTTCAGCAGGTGCGGGAACTACGGCCGCCTGATGCGAGTCGGACCTTTCACCATCGCCCCAGCTCGACCCGGTACGGCGCCCCCGGTCCTGCCGCTGGGACCCAGAAGACATGGGAGCCGGCAGGTCCAGGACCTCAGTGCCAATGCCGTGGATGCCTCGGACCAGCCCGTCGTTGCGCAGCTTGCGCAAGGCTTTCTCTGCTGTCGCCGTGCTCACCTTCCACTCTTCCGAAAGGTTTTTGATGCTCGGCAAGAGGGCGCCCGGCTGTAGCTGACCGGACGTAATCAGTTCCGTGTAGTGGGCGGCGATCCTCGCGTACGGCGCCCGATTGTCGGTCTGGCCTGGCATGTCGCTCACTCCCTGTCGTGACTTCCCTGGGGTTCCCTAGCGTACTGCTTGACACCGCAGGGAACCCTAGGGAACCTTAGGGACGTGCTCGTCGGCCGGTTCGCTGACCAACGGGTGCGGGACCTCAACGCGCCCGGAACCAGGGTCGCTTGAGGTCAAGGGGCCCGGGACAGAGCGGGCCGAGGGCGCCCGGGTCCTGGTCATTCACCGGAGGGCTTAGACCGAAAGGTCCCGTCCCCATACGCCTTCGCCAGGCATGGCGGCTCTACCTGACACGGGAGTCGCAGACCTGAAGGGGACATAGCACTACTCATCTCGCCGCAGCCACCCTCTGCGGCCGGTTGCCTCCTCTGCCCGTCCGGCCCGCTGGGTCGTACGGGCGGGGTCGAGGGGAGCCGGATGGTTCCAACGGCGAGAGGCCCCGGTGGTAGCACACCGGGGCCTCGTTCCGGGCCGTTCCTGTGAGAGAGGAACACACCCAATGAAGTCCATCGCTGCACTTCAGGCCGTTGTTACGGCCACCCCGTTCGACGGTGAGCCGTCGGATGCGGAGCTGGACGCGATCGAGGACGAGATGCCGCTGATCCTGGCGGAGGTCGACCTGCTCGACGCGCAGATCATGACCATCGACCGGCCGGCCACCGAGCTGGACACCCGCCGGATCCGCAGGGCCCGCAACCGGGTCGTGGCGGCCCGCCGCGATCTGACCAACCGCCTCGGCTCGGGTGAGGCGGCGTGAACCGCATCGGAAAAGCTCTGCTCGTCCTCGCGCTGGTCGCCGTGGTCGGCATGGCGTTCCGTGTCTCCTGGAACGCACTGCGGGACGTGGCTACGGCGGTCGGGGCGGACGAGACCGGCGCGAGGCTGTATCCGTTCGTGGTCGACGGACTGATGGCCCTGGCGCTGGTCGCCACGCTGGTGCTGACGGATCGGGCCGACAAGCGGTTCGCCCTGCGGGTCCTGGCCGCCTACACGGCCGCCTCGCTGGTGTTGAACTTCGTGCACGGTCTCGTTCCGGAGCTGCACGGCGAGTCGGTCGACTGGACGCGGCTGGCCGACTGGGACGCGGTCAACTGGCTGCTTGTCCTGCTCGCGACGTCGCTTCCGGTCGGGTCGATCTACTTCGGTTCCGATCTAGTCGCCAAGGTGCTGCATCATCGACCGATCGACCCGACGAATGCGGAGGAATCGACCCAGATCGACACGGAACGGTCTACCTCTGAGGTGGCTGAACCTGCTCCTGAGCCGGTCCCCGCGCTGGTCGAGCCGGTGACGCTCGAACTGGCCGCCCCGGTCGATTCTTCCGCCGAGGTGGAGCCGATCGATCGGGTCCCCGTTCGTGAGGTCGCGGCCGAGCAGTCGGCTCCGCGTCGGGCGACCGGTCGGGTCCCCGACGCGGCCCGATCGACTCACCCGCGCCGCACGGTCGATGAACTCCTGATGGAGGCACGGCAGTTGACCGGGTCGTGGCCGGTCGAGCAGTTGACGGCCGAGGGGATCCGTAAGGCGCTGCGGACGTCGCCGGACAAGGCCCGGATGCTGCGGGAGACCCTGCGGGCCGAGCGGACCGCCGAGCAGGCCCCTGACCCGGTCGCGGTCTCCTGATGGGCACCATCCCCGTCTACCGGTGGCGCCTCGCCCCCGACGGCTACGCCACCTACCGCCAGCTCCGGGCGCTCGGGCTCCGCCCCGGTGGGCAGGACGTCGCCGCCGAGCTGCAGCGCTCCCGCCGCCGCCGTGGCCCGCTGGTCGCCTACCTCTACCGCATCGACCAGGCCAAGCCCGTCCGCCCCATGACCCCCGCACGCCGGGCGGCCCTGGAGCGGGCGAACGCCGCCCAGCGCATCTGCCCCAACTGCCGCCGCGACGCTGGATACCGCATCCCGCGCTCGCTCGGCATGTGCACCCCCTGCGCCGACTCACCCACCACCTGATTGCGACAGGAGACACCGCGTGAGCAGCCAGACCGAACAGAACACCACGCCGGCCACCCAGCAGTACGGCTCCCACCACTATGTGCTCACCCTCGACATGCCCGGCCGGATCGCCGGCACCTGGCACGGCACCGTCACTCCGGGCCCGACCAGCACCCGCAACGACATGTTCCTGTGGCTGCGCGAGCGCATCAGGGCGGAGAACCCCGAGTTCACCGGGGCCAACGTCGTCTTCTTCTCCCTGGAGCCGAACCGGCTCTGACCTGCGACACCTCGCCCAGCAGGGCCCACACGCAAGCTTGGTAGGCGCGTCGTGTGGGCCCTGTTGTTCTCCGCGAAGGAGTGCACATCAGCATGACGGACACCACCCTCGCTCCGGTAGCAGGCCCCGACGCCCCTCCGGACAACACCCCGACCCCCACACCCGAACCCGCCCCGGCCCCGGCCGCCGCCGCGGTCGACCACACCCCGGGCGGGTGGCCGGTCGTCCCGCTCGCGGTGACCGGCACGAACGCCACCGCATCTCTCCTGGCGGCTGCCGCGCTGGTGGGAGGTCCGGCCGCGCTCGCGGTGGCCGCGACCGGCGCGGTCGTCCTCGGCACCGCCGCCGCAGCCACCCGCCATCGACGCGACCGCAAGACCAACGCCAAGACCGGCAGCGGTCGTACAACCCGTACGGGTACCACGGCCGGGACGGGATCGACCGGTCGCCGCAGTACGGGACGCGTACCGACGCAGGCCCGTAACGGAAACGCCGGCACCGGTAAGACCGCTGGTCGCGGGCGCGGCACCGGATCCCGGACCACTGGCGGATCCT
Organism: Streptomyces sp. NPDC003035; assembly: GCF_042888285.1. Lineage (NCBI taxonomy): Bacteria > Bacillati > Actinomycetota > Actinomycetes > Kitasatosporales > Streptomycetaceae > Streptomyces > Streptomyces sp. NPDC003035. Next base: position 644,522 of record NZ_JBIAPJ010000004.1, read on the forward strand.
CCCCGGCCGGGAAGAAGCCTGCCCGGCTGAGCAGCACGCGGGAGTCGCCCGCGAACGGTCTGTCTTCGTCGGGTACTTCCGCCTCTCCGCGCCGTTCTGCGGGCCGTCTGGGGCAGGTCAGGGCCCTGAGGGATGCGGCCAGGCAGACGTCGCCGTCCCGCGCTACACGCCGCAAGGACACCACGGGCGCTCGCCGTTCAGTGGCGGACGCCCGCCGCCAGGCCAGGGCCGAGCAGCGGGCCGCGTCGCTGCCGAGGAAGGGGGCGGTTGGCCGGGCCGTGGGCAAGGCCGCCGGACGCATCGGCAAGGCCCGCAGCGCGGCAATAGAGCGAGCCCGCGAGACCCGGGACGGCCGAGCGTCCGGGCAGGTCGCCGCTCGGCGTGATCAGGTTCGCAAGGCGCCCGCCCGGAAGCAGGCCCGGAAGGCTTTGCGCAGGTCGGCGGCCCGGTTCCAGCGCCGTCGGCTGCTCGCGGCCCTGCTCGCCGGGGCGCTCGGCATCGTCGGGCTGATCACGTCGCCGATCGGGCGGAAGCTGAATCTGCCGTGGCTGGTCCACCCCGGCCGCCGCCTCTACGCCCGCCTCATGCGCACCGCAGCCGAACAGCGCGAAGGCCGGGACAGCATCACGCGCGCCGAGTTGCTCATCAAGGAAGCCATCGCCGACGCCGAGGCGGCCGAGGAGAACGCCGAGCAGATCGGCGACCAGGTCGAGCGTCCGGCTGGGCTGGTCCCGGCAGCACCCACCACCAGCAACGACAGCATCGAGGGAGAGACCGTGTCGGGATTCCGGTTCGAGGAGTACGCGGCGGAGATGCAGGCCGCGGCCAACAGCTACGACCCCGAGAACGCCATGGAGATCCTGGCCATGGTCGAAGGACTGCCCGCCGCGCTCACGAGCGTGGCGAACGTGATGAAGATCCTCGCCGAGCGGTCCGACTCGGAGTTCCCGCTGGAGAAGGAAGTCGCGGGCGGCTTCAACGACATCTTCGGCGCCCTCATGGCCGCGGTCGCAGTCGCGGAGGACATGGGCCCGCTGTTCCGCACCGCACACGAGCAGGACATCGCCCGCCACGAGGACCCGCGCAACGGGACCCAGGCCGAGAAGGGATGGAACGTCTGACCATGACCACCAACAACACCGCCTCTACGGGGCCGGTGTGGGACTGGGCGGCTGGTCACGGACCCGTGACCGGCGCTCTGTCCGCCACCACCGGCGCCCTCGCCGTCGCCACCACCGGAGCCGCCACCGGCATGCCCCCCGGCTGGGCCCTCGCCGTCGGCGCCGCCGGCGCGATCGGCCACACCGTCACCAGCCTCCGCGACCGCCTGTCCGCCCGCACCGTCTCCATGCGCGCCGCGTCCTGGCTGGTCGGCGCCGGATGGACCACCTGGGCCATGACCACCGGCCCGCTGACCTGGGCCGCCCTCGGCTCCCTCGCGACCCTCGGGGTCGGGCTCGGCGCCGCCGCCCGCTCCACCCTCCTCCACGAGGAAGCCCGCGAACTCGAAGCCCTCGCACAGGCGGAACGCCAGGTCGCACGCGAACTCTCGGCCGAGCGCCGCGCGATCGCGGCCGAGTGGGTCGACCGGATCCAGCGCGTCTGCGGCATCACCGTGCGGGTGCTGGCCGTCGAGCAGTGGCCGACCGGCACCGGGTTCACGATCGACGCCGAACTCCCCGCGGGCGGAACGACCTACGACCGAATCGCTCGGGAGTCGGCCCGGCTGTCGGCGGATGCGCGGCTGCCGCACGGCTGCACCGCCAGCGCGTCGCAGGGCATCGATCAAGGCCGCGTCCTGATCGACGTCACGACCGTGAACGTGCTCGCCGAGGAGGTCACCTACCCGACCGACTACGGGCCGTTGTCCCTGCTCACGGGGATTCCGTGGGGTCTGCGGACGAACGCGGACGAGGTCCGCGCCTACCTGCGCGAGCAGTGTGCTCTCGTGGTCGGGCCGACCGGGTCGGGCAAGACGAACATGGTTCACACGATCCTCGCCGGATTCGCCCGCACCACCGACGTCCTGACCTGGGTGATCGACCTCAACGCCGGATCCGCCGGCCTGCCCTGGGTCCGCCCCGCCCTCACAGGAAACGGCGACGGTGCCGGTATGCGGCCGGGGGTCGACTGGCTCGCCTCCAACCACGAGGAAGCCGCACTGATGCTGGATGCGGCCGTGCGGATCGCGAAGCATCGCAAGATGGCCTACCAGGACCTCATGTCCAAGGCGAACACCGACCTGCTGCCCGTCTCCGCGCAGATCCCTCAGATCATGCTCGTGATCGACGAGGGCGCCGAGATCCTCGCGAGCATGGACCGCCCGTCCAAGGTCCTGGCCAGGAAGATCCTGGAAGTGATCCGGATCGCCCGCGCCATGGGCATCCGCACCGTCCTGACCGCCCTCGGCGCCACCGGCTCCGTCCTCGGCGACCTGATGATCCGCCGCGAGGCCAAAGTCCGCGTCGCCCTCACCGGCGGCGAGACCGAGGGCATGGACCTGAGCAAGCAGTTCCCCGGTTCACGCGGACTGCGCGTGGACCAAGCCCCCTACAAGGGCTCCGGGTTCATGGGCACCCCCGAATCCCCCGCCGCCCTGTTCAAGTCCTGGCGGATCCTCCCCAACCAGATCCGCGACATCGTCGCCGCCACCTCCGACCGCCACCCCGCCCTGGACGCCGTCTCCGCGAAGGCCGCCGGGCCCGACTACGCCCGCCGCTGGGACCACGCCCGCACCGCCTGGATCCACGACCACACCCCCAGCGCGGGCACCCCGGCCGAGGCGGCCAGTACAGGCGGGCTGAACCTGTTCGCCCTCCGCACCGAGCAGCCGCCCGTCGCGGAGTCCGAAGCGGACGCGCTCGCCCGGAAGTTTCGCGAGCAGATCGACGCCCAGTTCGGCACCACCACCGAGCCCACCCCGGATGAGGGGGAGGAGCGCGGGGAGCGTCCCGGGCTGAACCTGAGCGCGTTCCGGAACGGGCAGAAGGAGGGCGCGGCCCAGCAGGCCGCGCTCGATGTGCTGCTTGCCGCCGGCGCCGAGGGGACGGGGGCGTCGGCGATCGCCCGCGCGCTCGCCGAGGAGCACGGCACCAGCCGTCAGACCGTCGTCGGCTGGCTGAAGGAGTGGGCCGAGGAGGGCATCGCCGTGCGGATCGGGACCGGCACCAAGACCCGCTACGTCCACCACCGCCACGCCCCCGACAACCCTGCCGCGGACTGATCTCCGTCGCCTCTACTCCCAGCCCATGTTGCGGGCGACCATCTCCCGGGCTCGTTCCAGATCCTTCTCCGTGGTTCCGAGACCCCAGTCCTCCACTTGCGCCAGGAGGTCGGTCAGTGCCTGCTTCTCCGCCCGGTGGCTGACAGGGAGCTTGTCGAAGTCCAGCTCCATGAGCCAGTGGTAGAGCACCACCACGTCGGCCATCCACAGGCTGAACTCGGCATGAGAGTCAAGGTCCACAGAACCGGTTGCGTCGTCAGTCATGCGCTGACGATACGACCGACACCGGCGTCCCCGACACGGAGTATCACGGGCTTGTCGCCCCCACCCGATGAAGGGCCCTGGGCGGCTCTCAGAGGGCCGGAAACGGCTTGTGACCTGCAAGACGACAAGCGACAAGACAAGACAAGCGACAAGCCGCACGACAAGCCAGACGACAAGCGACACGACAAGCAGGCCACCGGGCAGCACCCCACCAGCGGGGTGCTGCCCGGCCCGTTGAGAGGGGCACCTTGTGCACGAACCGACCGCGTACGAGATCACCACCCCCCACCGCTGGACCCCGCCGCCGGCCACCACGAACCGGCCGGTGATCCTCCCGGCGGAGATCCCGCCCGGCGTCGACTGGGTCACCCTCCCCAACGGGGTCCGCACCCTCGCCTACACCCAGCCCGCACCCTCGCCGCCCATTCCGGTTACGGCCCCGCAGCCCATTCCGGCATGGGCCAAGACCACCGCCCTGCTCGCCCCCACCGTCGGTGGCGGGATCGCTGCCGCCGGGATCGGACTCTCCTACGCAGCCCCGGGACTCATCGCCATGAGCCAAGCCCTCTGGTCCGCCGCCGCACTCCTGGTTGCCGCCGTCATCGCCGTACCGCTGCTCCTTCGAGGGGCCCGGCGGGCCGCCGGCGGCGGAAGCGGGTCGTCGACGCACGTCACGCAGAACATCACCGCGACCGGCCTGTTCGGCCGGGCCAGCGGAACCATCAACCACCGCTGAAACGCCGAGAGCGGCCCCCGTCTCGCCAAAGTCCGGGGCCGCCCTCACACCAGCGCCAACGAAGAGAACTGGAGACATCCAGCATGACCCATCCGTCCCTCATCCGGCGAGACGGCCACCGGCCGTTACTCCTGGACCTGTTCTGCTGCGCCGGCGGCGCGGCCATGGGCTACCGCCGCGCCGGATTCGACGTCCACGGTGTCGACATCGCCTCCCGCCGCAACTACCCCTTCCCGATGCACCGGGGCGACGCCCTCGAACACCTTGCTGCCCTGATCGCGTCCGGGGAGATCGAGCGGTACGCGTTCATCCACTCCTCTCCGCCCTGCCAGGGAAAGTGCGCACTCACGGTCGGTACGAACCGGTCCCAGGGCTGGGGCGGCACGCACGTCGACCTCGTGGCACCCACCCGAGAACTGCTGGAAGCGTCCGGGCTGCCGTACGTCATTGAGCAGCCCAACGGGAAGGCGGAGATCCGCAAGGACCTGACCCTCTGCGGGGAAATGTTCGGTCTCGGTGTGATTCGGCACCGCAACTTCGAACTCGGCCGCTGGAGCGTCCAGAAGCCCGAGCACCTGCCGCACCGGGGCCGGGTGCGTGGGTGGCGGCACGGTGAGTTCTTCGACGGCCCGTACGTCGCCGCCTACGGCAACGGCGGTGGAAAGCCCACCATCGCCGAGCTTCAGGCCGCGATGGGCATCACGTGGACCGACGTCCGCGAGGAACTGACCGAGGCCATCCCTCCCGCCTACTCGCAGTGGATCGGCCGCGCGTTCCTGACGCAGGCCCGGCTGGGGGTGGCGGCATGAACAACCACCTCCTTTACGCCGCACTGAGCGCTGCTGAGCGGGGCTGGTCGGTGTTCCCCCTCCGCCCCGGCGACAAGCGACCCGCGCTCCACGGTGAGGAGCAGTGCCCGCGGATCCGGGACTGCGCCGGCGGGCACCGCAAGTGGGAGGAGCGGGCCACCGTGGACCCCGACCGCATCCGCCGCGCGTGGGCCGATCGTCCGTTCAACATTGGCATCGCCACCGGCCCGTCCGGGTTGCTCGTGGTGGACCTCGACAGACCCAAGCGGAAGAGCAGTTGGGACGCACCTGACGGCGCGACGACCTTCCATGCGCTCTGCGAGCGCGCCGGGCAGGCCGTCCCCGACACCTACCGGGTGCGGACCGCGAGCGGTGGAGAGCACCTGTACTTCACCGCCCCCGACGGGGCCCGGATGGTCAACAGCGCGGGCAAGCTCGGGCGGCTGATCGACTCCCGGGCGTGGGGCGGGTACGTCGTAGCCCCCGGCAGCCTCACCCGCACTGGCGCCTACACCGTCCTCGACAACCGGGATCCCGTCCCGCTGCCGGACTGGCTGCACGCCCTGCTCGTTCCGCGCCGCGCCTCGGCGCCGTCCAGGGCCGCTGTGGCCGACCGGAGCGTTCGGGCAGCCCGGTACGCGCTGCGGGCGCTGGACCTGGAGACGGCGAGCGTGCAGAACGCCCTCCAGGGCGAACGGAACACGACCCTGCTCTCGGCCGCGCGGGCTCTGGGGCGGTTCATCGCGTGGGGCGACCTCCCCAGGAACGTGGTCGAGGAGGCTCTTCAACAGGCGGGCGAGGCGGCCGGCCTCTCGACACGTGCCTGTGCAGCGACCATTCGCAGCGGCCTGAACTGGTCCATCGCCCACAACCCGCAGCGGAGGGCGGCATGAGCACCCCACCGCCTCCCCGTCTGAAGAGCCACACCCGCACCCCGGACGGTCCCGGCGTCGCCGAACGGCCGCGGTACCTGCGGACCGTGGGCGCCTCGAAGGTCGTCGGCCCTTGGGCCGTCCCTTCTGGTTCTGAGCCGCACCCCGCAAACGGGCCTCGGATCGTCGGGATGCTCCACATCAGCGCGCCCGGCAGACGCGCCGTGCCCACCGCCACCTCGAGGTGCGAGTGCGGGCGCAACCGCAGCACCGTGGGTCAGCACCAGGTGCTCGCCCTCGTCGACGACCACATCGCCCACCGGGACCTGTGCCCGCTGCTCAACCCCACCGAAGGGAGGGATGCCGCATGAGCGCGCAGCCCATCGACGGCGCCGCCCTGCTCGACGAGGTCGAGCACTTCCACCGCCGGTTCAACGTCTTCCCTCGCGAGGCCGCCTACGTCGCCGTCGCCCTGTGGGACGCCCACGCCCATCTGATCGACTGCTTCGACTCCACCCCGCGTCTGGCGTTCCTCTCCCCGGAACCGGGATCGGGCAAGTCCCGGGGCCTGGAGATCGTGGAGACGCTGACCCCGAACCCGATGGTCGCGGTCAACGCCAGCGCAGCGGCCCTGTTCCGGGCCGTCTCCAACCCCGAGGGACGCCCGACGATCCTGTTCGACGAGATCGACACCGTCTTCGGCCCAAAGGCCGGGGACAACGAGGAACTCCGCGGCTTCCTCAACGCTGGCCACCGCCGCTCCGGAGTCACCTACCGATGCATCGGCGACGGCGGCAACCAGACCGTGCAGGCCTTCCCGTCCTACACCGCTGTCGCGGTCGCCGGACTCGGCTCGCTGCCGGACACGATCCTGACCCGCTCCGTCATCATCCGCATGCGCCGCCGAGCCAGGAACGAGAAGGTCGAAGCGTTCCGGCAGCGGATCCACGAGAAGGAAGGCCACGCGCTGCGCGACAGCCTCGCCGCATGGGCCGACCAGGTCCGCGAGCAGGTCACCGGAGCTTGGCCCGAGATGCCCGACGGCGTCACCGACCGCCCCGCCGACGTGTGGGAGCCGCTGCTTGCTGTCGCCGACGCGGCTGGGGGCGAGTGGCCCAAGCGGGCTCGTAAGGCGTGCGTGGAGCTGGTGGCAGCCGCGCAGGTCGACGACAAGGGCAGCCTCGGCATCCGGCTGCTGACCGACCTGCGCGACCACGTCATGGTCGGCGTCGATCGGCTGCCCACCATCGCCGTCATCGACCGCCTCAACGCGCTCGACGACGCGCCCTGGGCCGACATGGGCGGCCGGCCGCTCGACTCCCGTCGGCTGTCGAAGATGCTGCGCGAGTACATGACCGGCGACAACGAGCCGATCGTGACCCGCAACATCCGCACCGCTGGCGGCATCCTCAAGGGCTACTTCGCCGCCGACCTGGCCGACGCATGGGCCCGCTACTGCCCGCCCGCTCCCCAGCAAGCGCTACATCCGCTACAGCCGCTACACCCCAGCTCAGAAGGGGTGCCCGCGTAGCGGCAAACCCCAGATGTAGCGGCTACGGATCACGGCACGTTCCGGCGCCGTAGCCGCTACATCCCGCCCATCCGCTACACCACACAAGCCGCTGACCTGCGATGTAGCGGATGTAGCGGATGTAGCGGACTTCCCAGGAGGGGCCCGAGAGCCCCGACCCACTACGTCAAAGGAGCACCGCATGGACGCGGCCCTTTCCGAAGTGACCGTTGACTCCACGCTCGTTCTGCTCACCGTCGAAGAGGCAGCCCGCCGCCTCCAGATCGGCCGGACTCTCTGCTACCGGTACATCGGCACCGGCGAGCTGGAATCTGTACCGCTCGGCCGACTCCGCCGCGTCCCCGCCGACGCCGTCATCGACTTCGCCACCCGACTCCGCCGTGCCCATCGGCCGGCCGCCTAATGAGGATCACCGTGGGAGAACAGAAGAAGCGCACCCGTCGGGCGAACGGCGAGACGTCCATCTACTTCGGCAAGGACGGCCGTTGGCACGCCCGGGTACCGATGGGCTACAAGGACAACGGGGAGCCCTACCGCAGGCACATCACGCGGCCTACGGAAGACGCCCTGAAGGATGAGGTCAAGCGGCTGGAGAAGCAGCGCGACCAGGGAACCGCCCAGCAGCCCGGAAAGCTATGGACCGTCGAGAGGTGGCTGTGCCACTGGGTTGAGAACATCGCCAAGGATGTTGTCAGCGAGAACACCTACGACGGCTACGAAGTGGCAGTGCGGGTTCACCTCGTTCCCGGCATCGGGAAGCACCGCATGGACCGCTTGGAGCCCGAGCACCTGGAAAGCCTGTACCGCCGGATGCAGAAGAACGGCAGCAAGCCCGCCACGGCTCATCAGGCCCACCGCACGGCTCGTACCGCGCTGGGTGAGGCCGTGCGACGCGGCTATGCGGCGAAAAACGCCGCCGCCCTGGCCAAGCCGCCCCGGATGGAGGGCGACGAAGACGAGATCGAGCCCTACTCCGTCGAAGAGGTGCAGAGCCTGCTGATCGCGGTGAACAAGCGCCGCAACAGCGCCCGCTGGATGCTCGCGCTCGCTCTCGGACTGCGGCAGGGCGAGACCCTCGGTTTGCGGTGGTCCGACGTGGACCTGGACAACGAGTATCTGAAGCTGCGCCGTAACCGCCTGCGGCCTAAGTACGCGCACGGATGCTCCGAGGCGTCGCCGTGCGGCCGGAAGGCCGGCTACTGCCCCAAACGTGAGCAGGTACGGCGGGAGACCAAGAACACCAAGTCACGGGCTGGCCGCCGGGCCGTACCGCTGCCCGGTCCGTTGGTCGTGATGCTCCGTGCTCACAGGGAGGCACAGGCCCTTGAGCGGGCGGCGGCGGGGAACCTGTGGACCGCCTCGGACTACGTGTTCACCAAGCCGCTCGGTGGCCCACTCAGCCCGAACACGGACTACCACGACTGGAAGAAGCTGCTGAGCGATGCGGGGGTGCGTGACGCGCGTCTGCACGATGCGCGGCACACGGCGGCCACCGTGCTCATGCTGCTCGGCGTCCCGGACCGCGTCATCGACCAGATCATGGGGTGGGAGCCCGGTACGTCCTCACGGATGCGGGCGCGGTATCTCCATGTGCCGGACGCCATGCTGAAGGACGTGGCTCGGAAGATCGCTGAGGCCATCTGGGGAGCCCCGGATACCACCGCTGTGGACAAAGACCAGGACAACGAGGTCTGAGGAACGAAGAAGGGCCCCACCGCGAACGGTGGGGCCCTTCGACATCGTGCCCGGTGAGGCACTGGCGGAGGATACGAGATTCGAACTCGTGAGGGGTTGCCCCCAACACGCTTTCCAAGCGTGCGCCCTAGGCCACTAGGCGAATCCTCCGCCGCAAACAATACAAGACGTTGAGGGGTGCTCGCGAACGTGATCCACAACGGTTCACCGAGACCGGTCCCGGGGGATCGAGGGGGCTCCGGAATCGGGTACCCTGGGCGCAGCCCCTCACGTGGCGCTATCTGACTGAACTCCCCCAGGGCCGGAAGGCAGCAAGGGTAGGTCGGCTCTGGCGGGTGCGTGGGGGGCGCTTGCGTTTCCGGGAGTGCCCGGGTTGTCGGTGGGCGCCTATAACCTCGTATACGTGTCGTCTCTCGCGCTGTACCGCCGCTATCGCCCCGAGTCCTTCGCCGAGGTCATCGGGCAGGAGCATGTCACCGACCCGTTGCAGCAGGCCCTGCGGAACAACCGGGTCAATCACGCGTACCTGTTCAGCGGACCCCGTGGGTGCGGCAAGACGACCAGTGCGCGCATCCTTGCGCGCTGTCTGAACTGTGAGCAGGGCCCCACTCCCACGCCCTGCGGGGAGTGCCAGTCCTGCCGTGACCTGGCGCGGAACGGGCCGGGTTCGATCGATGTCATCGAGATCGACGCGGCCTCGCACGGTGGTGTGGACGACGCCCGTGACCTGCGGGAAAAGGCGTTCTTCGGGCCCGCTTCCAGCCGGTACAAGATCTACATCATCGACGAGGCGCACATGGTCACCTCGGCGGGCTTCAACGCCCTGCTGAAGGTGGTCGAGGAGCCGCCGGAGCATCTCAAGTTCATCTTCGCCACCACCGAACCCGAGAAGGTCATCGGGACGATCCGGTCCCGGACGCACCACTACCCCTTCCGGCTCGTTCCCCCCGGCACCCTGCGGGAGTACCTGGGCGAGGTCTGCGGCCGCGAGGGCATCCCCGTCGAGGACGGCGTGCTGCCGCTCGTGGTGCGCGCCGGCGCCGGGTCCGTGCGTGACTCGATGTCCGTGATGGACCAGCTGCTGGCCGGAGCCGCCGCGGACGGTGTGACATACGCCATGGCGACCTCTCTTCTCGGGTACACCGACGGGTCCCTGCTCGATTCGGTGGTGGACGCCTTCGCCGCTGGTGACGGCGCGGCCGCGTTCGAGGTCGTGGACCGGGTCGTCGAGGGCGGCAACGACCCCCGCCGCTTCGTCGCCGACCTCCTGGAGCGGCTGCGGGACCTGGTGATCCTGGCCGCCGTGCCCGACGCCGCCGAGAAGGGGCTCATCGACGCCCCCGTGGACGTCGTGGAGCGCATGCAGGCGCAGGCGTCCGTGTTCGGCGCGGCCGAGCTCAGCCGGGCGGCCGACCTCGTCAACACCGGCCTGACCGAGATGCGTGGCGCCACCTCGCCGCGACTGCAGCTGGAGCTGATCTGCGCGCGCGTGCTGCTGCCCGCAGCCTTCGACGACGAGCGCTCGATCCAGGCGCGGATCGAGCGCCTCGAGCGCGGGGCCGCGGCCGGCCCGGCGCCGGTCTTCACCACTGGTGCGCCCGCGCCCGCCATGGGGTACGTCCCCGGGCCCGAGGCCCACGTCCCGATGGCCCCGCCGGCGCCGGTCCAGCAGGCTCCCGCGCCGGTCCAGCAGGCTCCCGCCGCCCCCGCTCCGGCCGCGCAGCAGCCCGCTCCGGCCGCCGCCGAAGGCTCCCGACCCGGCGCCTGGCCCGGGGCCGCCGCACCCGGTGGCTCCGCACCTGGCTCCGCCCCCGGCGCCTGGCCGGGAGCCTCCGCGCCCGCCTCCCAGCAGGCACCCGCACCTGCCGCCCCCGCCGCCCCCGCACCGGCACCGGCTGGTCCCGGCGGGGACATGGCGCAGGGCGCCGCCCAGGTGCGGAACATGTGGCAGCCGATCCTCGACGCCGTGAAGAACCGGCGCCGCTTCACCTGGATTCTGCTCAGCCAGAACGCCCAGGTCGCCGGGTTCGACGGCACCACCCTCCAGCTCGGCTTCCTGAACTCCGGTGCCCGCGACAACTTCGCGAGCAGCGGCAGCGAGGACGTGCTGCGGCAGGTGCTGGCCGAGCAGTTCAACGTGCAGTGGAAGATCGAGGCGATCATCGACCCCTCGGGCGGCGTCAATCCGCCCCCCGCCGCGGCCAACTTCGGCGGTGGCCGTCCGGCCCAGGCCCCCGCTCCGGCCGCGCCCCCGCAGCAGCAGTGGGCTCCTCAGCAGCAGGCCCCGCAGTACGCGCAGCCCCAGCAGGCGCCGTCCGCCCCGCCCGCGCAGCAGCAGCACCAGCAGGCGGCCGCCCCCGCACCCCAGAACCGTCCTCCGGCTCCGGCTCCCGCTCCCGTCCACCACGCGCCGCCGCCCGTCGCGCCCGAGGACGACGTGCCGGAGGAGGACGACCCCGACCTCGTCGACTCCGCCCTCTCCGGCCACGAGCTGATCGTTCGCGAGCTCGGAGCCACGGTTGTGGAGGAATACACGAACGAGTAGGGCCGTCTCGCTCGGTGGCCCGCACAAGGGGCATCCGGCCACGCGGGCTACCCTGGCTGGCGTGAAGGTCCTCGTCATCGGCGGCGGCGCCCGCGAACACGCCCTGTGCCGCTCTCTTTCCCTCGATCCCGACGTCACCGCTCTGCACTGCGCGCCCGGCAACGCCGGGATCGCGGAGGTCGCCGAGCTGCACCCCGTCGACCAGCTGGACGGCGACGCCGTCGCGCGGCTCGCCATCGGCCTGGAGGCCGACCTGGTGGTCGTCGGCCCGGAGGCCCCGCTCGTCGCGGGCGTCGCCGACGCCGTCCGCGCTGCCGGTGTCCCCTGCTTCGGCCCGTCCGAGCAGGCGGCGCGGCTGGAGGGCTCCAAGGCGTTCGCCAAGGACGTCATGGCCGGGGCCAACGTCCCGACCGCCCGCAGCTACGTCTGCACCACCCCGGAGGAGATCGACGAGGCGCTCGACGCCTTCGGCGCTCCGTACGTCGTCAAGGACGACGGCCTGGCGGCCGGCAAGGGCGTCGTCGTCACCTCCGACCTCGCCGAGGCCCGCGCGCACGCGCTCGCCTGCGGTCGCGTGGTCATCGAGGAGTTCCTGGACGGCCCCGAGGTCTCCCTCTTCGCGATCACCGACGGCACCACCGTCCTCCCGCTCACCCCCGCGCAGGACTTCAAGCGCGCGCTCGACGGCGACGAGGGTCCGAACACCGGCGGCATGGGCGCGTACTCCCCGCTGCCCTGGGCCGACCCCAAGCTGGTCGACGAGGTCATGGACACCGTCCTTCAGCCGACCGTCGACGAGCTGCGCCGCCGCGGCACGCCGTTCCAGGGACTGCTGTACGCGGGTCTGGCGATGACCAGCCGCGGCGTACGGGTCATCGAGTTCAACGCCCGCTTCGGCGACCCGGAGACCCAGGTCGTCCTGGCCCGGCTGAAGACCCCGCTGGCGGGCGTCCTCCTGAACGCGGCCAACGGCACCCTCGACAACGAGCCGCCGCTGAACTGGCGCGACGACGCCGCCGTCACCGTGGTGATCGCCTCGCACAACTACCCGGGGACCCCGCGCACGGGTGACCCGATCCACGGTCTCGACGACGTCGCGGCGCAGGATGCCCCGCACGCGTACGTCCTGCACGCCGGGACGAAGCGGGACGGCGACGCGATCGTGAGCGCCGGCGGCCGCGTCCTCTCCGTCACCGCGACCGGAGAGGACCTGGCGCAGGCCCGCGAGCGGGCGTACGCGGCGGTCGGCCGGATCCGGCTGGACGGCTCGCAGCACCGTACGGACATCGCGCGCAAGGCCGCCGGGGAGTGACCCTTCCGCGTGCCGGGGGAGTGAACCCCTAAGGACGCCCGAACGTCATCACCTTTACCCAAAGCCATTCCATCGAGTGACGACTGGGCCATCCGGATGACGCCCGCCGAACCCCCAACTAGGGTGCGGCGCAGGCGTTCCGGCACTTGGCCCACCGGCATTGCGATGTCAGTGGCGGGTGCCACAGTGGGGGAGTGAGCAACACCGCCACGGGCAGTCCCGACGAGGACAGGAGGGGGTGATGTACGGCGTGTCAGGTACCGGTTCCGTTGCCGGCGAGGAGATGGGTGCGCGCGCCGCGCGCAGCCGGGCCCTCGCGGTGCTCCGGATCCGCGGCAGGGCGCTCGCCGTCGCGCTGCTCCCGGCCGCCGCGGCCGTGATCCTCTACGCGGGAGGGGTCACCGGTCATTTCACCGGGTCCGGCTGGGACGCCGCCCGCTGGGTGACCACCGTGCTCGCGCTGGTCGTCCTGCTCGCCACGGCGGCCGTCGCGCTGGTGATCGCGCGCTCCCGGCCCGCCGTCACCCCGACCGTGGAACTCGCCGAGACCGCGGCCCCCGATCTCTACCGGATGGTCCGGGACCTGGCCGACCGGCTCGGCGTCCCCGCGCCCTCCGCGATAGCCCTGACGCCGGACTGCGACAGCTGGCTCGAGGACCGTACGCATCCGGCGCACGCCTCCGGGCGTACGGCGGGCCTTCGGCGCTCCACCGACGCGCCCGTCCTGGTCATCGGCTCGCCCTTCCTGTGGTGGATGCGGGTCGGCGAGCTCCGGGCGGTCCTCGCCCCGGTCGTCGCCGGTACGGCTCCGGCCGCGCACCCCGACATAGCCGCTGCCCGCCGCTTCGTGCAGGGCCTCGACGCGGCCGTCGCCGCGCCCCGCCGCAGCGGGCTCGACCCGGTCAGCAGGCTCGGCGCCCACGGGATCGGGCGCGTCGCCCGGGTCCTGCTGCGCCTGTGCCGCGGACATGCCGCCGAGATGGAGCGGGGCGTCGCCGTGGCCGGCTCCGAGCGCGCCCAGGCGGTGGACTACGGCGTCCGGATCGTCGCCCAGGAGCAGGTGGGCCTCGCCTACGCGGGCTGGGACCGGCTCCTCACGCGGGTCGCGCTCCCCGCCTGGCGGATGGGCCGCTGGCCCGCGCGCCTGGACGTGGGCGTGGTCTCCGCCCTCACCGAACTGTCCCGCCGGGACCGCCTCGCCGAGGGCTTCACCTCCCGGCTCGGCGAGCGCCCGGCCTGCGATCTGCTCGAAGAGCCCGGAGTCGTCGACGAGGCCGCCTCGCTGCTCGCCGCCCGCCTCTTCCACGGCGGCCCGGCGGAGTCCGGCCCGGACTGGTCCCCGGTGGACTGGGAGCAGTACCCGGAAGAGGTCGTCGACCGTAAGTGGCGCGCGGACGCGGCCCGTCTCCACCAGGTCCTCGACGAGCTGGGCGTTCTCCCCGCCGGGACGGGTGGAGGTACGGGAGCGGGCGCGGCAACCGCCTCCGCCGACGGCCCGACCCTGACCCGGGTGATGTCCCACCTCTCGGCCCCCGAGACGGACGCGTCGCCCACCGAGGCGGAACCCGAGCCCGAGCCGGCCCCCGCCCAGCCCGAGGCCCAGCCCGCTCCCGCCGACGACCCCACCGAACCTGAACCCGAACCCGAACCCGAGTCCGGACCCACCGCCCGCAACCCCGCCGCCGACGCGCTCGCCGCCGTCCTCACCGCCCATGTCGCCCGCGAGGAGGCGGCCAGGCCCGCCGCCCCCGTACCGGCACCGCACACCGCCGCCCCGGGCGCGGACACGCTGCCGCTCTTCCCGCTCCAGCCGCCGCGGACCGGGCGGGACCTGCTGGCCGACCATGTGACGGCGATGGTCTGCTGCGCCGCCGTCGACACCGCCGGCGCCGCCCCCGGTCTCGACTGGCTCGACGGACCCGCGCTCCTCGTCGGAGGCGAGCGGAACACCGATCTGACCGCCCGGGTCCTCGCCCTCGTCGAGGAGGGCGATGCCGAGCCCCTGCGGGCCTGGCTCACCGAGACGGGCGTCCGCCCCGAGAAGCCCGTCCGCCTCGTCTAGAACGCCGCCACCTAGAACGCCACCACCGGAAGCCCGCCTTCCGTTCACGTCAATTCGCGACGAACGGTGACGGAGTGCGTGCGTTATGTGATGTGCTGGGGACCGGCACTGACAGCAGCACATGACAGCTCATGAACGGCAGACGACGCGCGGGGGAGTCGAGGGAGGGGTGCGACATGGGGGCGGAGCAGATCAGGCGGTGGGAATCGGGCGCGCTCGCCCACGCCGTCTCGGACCCCTTCGGCCAAGGGCCACTGCCCTGGCTGCGCGGTTCGGAGAACTACTTCGACGACACGGGGCAGGTCGTCCCCTGGTACGCCGACGAGACGCTGGCCCGTGGCGGCAGCGGCGGTCCCCGCACGGCCGACGACGTCCGCGGCCAGATCAAGGGCTTCGCCTCCAACGGGGCCGTCGCTCCCGGTGAGGCGATCGATTTCCACATCACGGTGGACCCACCGCAGCAGTTCTCGGTCGACATCTACCGGATCGGTCACTACGCGGGTGACGGCGCCGCCAAGATCACCACCAGCCCGCGTCTCTCCGGCATCGTCCAGCCCGCTCCGCTCACCGCCGACCGGACCGTCTCCTGCCACCACTGGTGGCAGTCCTGGCGCCTGCAGATCCCGTCGCTCTGGTCGATCGGCGCGTACGTCGCCGTGCTCACCACCGCCGACGGCTACCGCTCCCACATCCCCTTCACCGTCCGCGACGACCACCCCGCGGACCTGCTCCTTGTCCTCCCGGACGTGACCTGGCAGGCGTACAACCTCTACCCGGAGGACGGCCGCACCGGCGCGAGTCTCTACCACGCCTGGGACGAGCAGGGCCGGCTCCTCGGCGAGGAGGACGCGGCCATCACCGTCTCCTTCGACCGCCCCTACGCGGGCGCCGGGCTGCCCCTCCACGTCGGCCACGCGTACGACTTCATCCGCTGGGCCGAGCGGTACGGCTACGACCTCGCCTACGCCGAGACGCGCGATCTGCACGCCGGCCGCGTCGACCCGACCCGGTACCGGGGTCTGGTCTTCCCCGGCCACGACGAGTACTGGTCCCTCCCCATGCGCCGGACCGTCGAGCTCGCCCGCGAGCAGGGCACGTCCCTGGTCTTCCTCTCCGCGAACACCCTGTACTGGCAGGTGGAGCTCGGCCCCTCCCCGTCCGGGGTTCCCGACCGTCTCCTCACCTGCCGCAAGCGCCGCGGCCCCGGCCGCCCCGCCCTCTGGCGCGAGATCGACCGCCCGGAGCAGCAGCTGCTGGGGATCCAGTACGCGGGCCGGGTCCCCGAGCCGCATCCCCTGGTCGTACGGAACGCGGAGCACTGGCTCTGGGACGCGACGGGGGCCGGGGACGGGGACGAGATCCCCGGACTGGTCGCGGGCGAGGCCGACCGCTACTTCCCGCGCACCGCGCTCCCCGAGCACCAGGGCCGCATCCTGCTCGCCCACTCGCCCTACCAGGACGGCGACGGCGCCCTGCGCCACCAGGAGACCTCCCTCTACCGGGCGCCGTCCGGCGCCTGGGTCTTCGCCTCCGGCACCTTCGCCTGGTCGCCCGCCCTGGACCGGCCGGGCCACGTCGATCCGCGGATCCAGCGCGCCACCGCGAATCTCCTCGACCGGATCTGTAAGAGGGACTGACCAGTCTGTAAGAGGGACTGACCAGGGCGTCCGAGGGGCCGCTCGCCGAGCGGCTCGAACGGTGCGAGAGAATCGGACCGCTCCTGGATCAACCTACGCGGAGGAACCGTGTCCGGATTCGTAGAAAAGCCCGAGCCTGTCCAGGTCCCGGGCCTGACCCACCTCCACACGGGCAAGGTGCGTGAGCTCTACCAGAACGAGGCGGGCGACCTCGTGATGGTGGCCAGCGACCGCATGTCCGCGTACGACTGGGTGCTGCCGACCGAGATCCCCGACAAGGGGCGGGTCCTCACCAAGCTCTCCCTGTGGTGGTTCGACCGGCTCGCCGACCTGGTCCCCCACCACGTGATCTCCACCGACGTCCCGGCCGGCGCCCCCGCCGACTGGGAGGGCCGCACCCTCGTCTGCAAGTCCCTGACGATGGTGCCGGTCGAGTGCGTGGCCCGCGGCTATCTGACCGGCTCCGGCCTCGTCGAGTACAACGCGTCCCGTACGGTCTGCGGCCTCGCGCTCCCCGAGGGGCTCACCGACGGCTCCGAGCTGCCCGCGCCGATCTTCACGCCCGCCACCAAGGCCGCGGTCGGCGACCACGACGAGAACGTGAGCTACGAGCAGGTCGCCCGCCAGGTCGGCGCCGAGACGGCCGCCATGCTGCGCCAGACGACCCTCGCCGTCTACAGCCGGGCCCGGGACATCGCCCGCGAGCGCGGGATCATCCTGGCCGACACGAAGTTCGAGTTCGGCTTCGAGTCCACCGAGCACGGGCCGAAGCTGGTCATCGCCGATGAGGTGCTGACCCCGGACTCCTCCCGCTTCTGGCCGGCCGCGAGCTGGGAGCCGGGCCGTGCCCAGCCCTCGTACGACAAGCAGTTCGTCCGTAACTGGCTGACCTCGCCGGCCTCCGGCTGGGACCGCACGAGCGAGCAGCCGCCGCCGGCCCTTCCGCAGGAGATCGTGGACGCGACCCGCGCGAAGTACATCGAGGCGTACGAGCTGCTGACCGGCCACGCCTGGGCGTAACGCCGGGATCCGGAACACGAAGAAGCCCCCGGTCGGATCGATCGGGGGCTTCTTTCATGGAGCGGACGACGAGATTCGAACTCGCGACCCTCACCTTGGCAAGGTGATGCTCTACCAACTGAGCCACGTCCGCATGCGCCGTAGCGCGGAGCCAACTATACCCAACCTTTCTCCCGCGCGAGACGCACCGCGGTGTGACGGTTCTCGGCACCGAGCTTCGCGGCGGCCGAGGAGAGGTAGTTCCGGACCGTTCCCTGGGACAGCGAGGCCCGCTCGGCGATCTCCGCGACGGGCGCCCCGTCGGCCGCGAGCTCCAGGACCTCGGCCTCGCGCGCGGTGAGCGGGGAGTCTCCGGCGGCGATCGCGTCGGCGGCCAACTCCGGGTCGACGTAACGGTTTCCGGCGTGCACGGACCGGATGAGCTCGGCCAGCCGCTGGGCGCTGACGGTCTTGGGCACGAAGCCCCGCACCCCGGCCGCGAGCGCTCGTTTGAGGTGTCCGGGGCGGCCGTGGCTGGTCACGATCATGGTTCTGCAGTCGGGCAGTTCGTCCCGCAGGGCTGTGGCGACCCTCACACCGTCGAGGCCCGGCATCTGCAGATCGAGGACGGCGACGTCGGGCCGGTGGGCGCGGGCCATGGCGAGCGCCTCGGGACCGGTGGCGGCCTGGGCGACGACGACGAGATCGTCCTCCAGGGCGAGGAGCGCGGCGAGGGCGCCCCGGATCAGGTGCTCGTCGTCGGCGAGCAGGACACGGACGGTCACAGCACCCCTCCCGCGACCGGTACGCGGACGCGCGCCGTCACCAGGAAGGTGCCGCCGTCGCCCGGTCCCGCCTCCAGGGTTCCGTCCACCGCGGACAGCCGTTCGCGCAGGCCCGCGAGGCCCGAGCCGCCGGCCCGGGGTCCGGGAACCTCCCGTACGCCGTCGTTCTCCACGGTCAGCAGCACCGCACCGTCCTTCTTCCGCAGTGAGATCACGCAGCGCGAGGCGTCCCCGTGCCGCAGTACGTTCGTCGTGGTCTCCCGGACCACCCAGCCGAGCGCCGACTGGACCTCGGGGGGCAGGTCGACGTCCGTCGAGTCCATCGCGCAGGTGATTCCGGCCGCGCTCAGCACGCCCCGGGCGCCCTCCAGCTCGACCCGCAGGTCGGCCTCCCGGTAGCCGCGCACCACGTCGCGCACCTCCCGCTGGGACTCCCGCGCGATCCGCTGCACCTCGATCATCTGGTCGACGGCCTCCGGGCGTTCGCGCCGGGCGAGCTGGACGGCGAGCTCGCTCTTGAGCGCGATGACCGCCAGGTTGCGGCCCATCACGTCGTGGAGGTCGCGCCCGAAGCGCAGCCGCTCCTCGGCGACGGCGAGGCGTGCCTTCAGCTCCTTGGACCGCTCCAGCTCCCAGACCATCTTCATCAGCCAGGCGGAGAATCCACAGGCCGCCACGAGCCCGCCGCCGGCCAGCAGGATGCCCAGCGCGTATCCGAGGGCCTCGCCCGGTCCGACGCCCATCGCCGCGACGGCGGCGCCGGTCGCGAGGGCGGCGAGCGGTGCGACGTACAGCATGTGCCGGACCCGGTTCAGGCACATGACCAGGCTGCCGAGGGTGAAGGTGACCGTGCCGGTGACGACACCGGCGGCGACCGCTCCGTCGGCGAGGACGCCGGTGGCCCGCAGGGCGATGACGGTGAGCCCGCCGGCCGTGGTCAGGGAGACCAGCACGACGGCGAGCCGGACCGGCCGCTCACGCCGGTCGAGAACCCAGTCGAGGGCGCGGGAGGAGAGGACACCGTTCAGGACGGCGTGCGTGCAGACGTACAGGGCGAGGGCGGCCGCGAGCGGCAGACCGAGCGCACCGCCTCCCCTCTCCGCGACGGGCAGGCCGGCGATGGAGGCGATCTCGATCAGGACGAAGAAGTGGAAGGTCCACCGGGTGTACAGCTCGATCTTCCCCGCCGTGCTGCGGCGGACCCACCACCCCGTCAGCCTGGACATCCGCCCGGCCCCCCTTTCCTAGGTCGCGTCCGGAACGTCTCGCCTGGTGCGCGACTCCCTAGCGCCGCGGTTCCCAGCGGAACCACCGACGGACAGCAAACACGGTGATCACGCCCCAGGCCAGCGTGTTGAGCACGGCGGTCAGCAGGTCCTTCGTGTCGCCGACGCCGAGCCAGCCGGCGCGGACGAGTTCCATGACCCCGCTGAGCGGCAGCAGCAGGCAGAGGTCGGCGACGAGGTCCGGAAGGACGTCGCGGGGGACCATCAGTCCCGAGCCCATGGCCGAGACGAGGAAGAACGGCAGGGTGGTGAGGCCCGCGCTCTCGACGTTGCGGGTGATGGCCGTGGTGGCGGCGGCCAGTCCGGCGAGCAGGACGACGGCGGCGAGCAGCGCGAGCACGAGCAGGTCCGGCCGGCGCGGAGCGGGTACGTCGAGGGCGACGGCGCCGCCGACGGTGAGCACGGCGCACTGGACGAGTGCGATGGCGGCGGACGGGAGCGCGGCGCCGGCGAGGATCTCCAGGTCTCTCGCCTCGCCCGTACGGAGCCGTTTGAGGACCAGTTCCTCGCGCCGGGCCACGAGGGCGGAGACCAGCCCCATGTAGACGACCAGGACGAGGACCATTCCGGTCCCGCCGATGAGGGTGGCACCCGCCATGCCCAGGGGCAGCTCGTCCGAACCCATCTGCGCGAGCGAGGACCGCAGCACGAAGATCATCAGCAGCGGCATCAGGAGCGCGATGAAGAGGTTGTTCTTGTTCCGCCCGAGGAGGGTGAGTTCGGCCCGCCCCAGCGAGGTCATCCGGCGTGCGGTCGTGTTCATCGAGCGGTCTCCAGCGCGTCGTCGGTACGGGAGGCGATCTCCAGGAACGCCTCTTCGAGGGAGGCCGAGCGGGCGTCGAGCCCCTCCAGCCGTACGTCGGCCCCGGCGGCCCACGTGAGCAGTTCGGCGAGCGCGTCCTGGAGTTCGTGCGTACGTATCTCCACGCGCCGCCCCTCGGCCGCGGCCTTCAGTCCGAGCGGGAGCCGGGCCGGCGTGACGCCCTCGGGGAGGACGAAGCGGATGCGGGCGGGCCGGGCGGCGGTGACCTCGGCCGGGGTGCCCGAGAGCACGATCCGCCCCTGGTTCATGATCGCGAGCCGGTCGGCCAGGGACTCGGCCTCCTCCAGGTAGTGCGTGGTGAGGACGACGGTCGTACCGCCGTCCCGCAGCGCCCGCACCAGCGCCCAGGTGTCGCGCCGGCCTTCGGCGTCGAGTCCCGTGGTCGGCTCGTCGAGGAAGAGGACCTCGGGGCGGCCGAGGAGCGCGAGCGCGAGATCGAGGCGCCGCCGCTCGCCGCCGGAGAGCTGCTTGATCCGCACGCCGGCGCGGGAGCCGAGGCCGACCTGGTCCAGCGCCTCGGCGGTGGGCCGTGCGCCGCTGGTGCAGCCCGCCCACATGCGGACGGTCTCGGCCACGGTCAGGTCGGAGGGGAAGCCGCCCTCCTGGAGCATCACTCCGATCCGGGGGCGGACGATGGCCCGTTCCCGGTACGGGTCGTGGCCGAGGACCCGGACGCTGCCGCCGCTCGGCGCGGTGAGGCCCTCCAGGAGCTCGACGGTGGAGGTCTTGCCGGCCCCGTTGGTGCCGAGCAGGGCGAAGATCTCGCCCCGGGGGACGGCGAAGGAGATCCCGTTGACGGCTTCGAAGCCGCCGGAGTAGGTCCGGCGCAGGCCCTCGGCCTCGATCACGTTGGTCATGGCTTCAGCTTCCCGGCGGACGGAGCCGGTCGGCAGTGCGCGCTGTCATCGCTGCTCATGACAAATGTCAGATGCCCGGGGGTACGAACGACGAAGGCCCCGGTTCCGTAGAACCGGGGCCTTCGTTCTCTGAGCGGACGACGAGATTCGAACTCGCGACCCTCACCTTGGCAAGGTGATGCTCTACCAACTGAGCCACGTCCGCATTGCTCCCGACCGACTCTCATCGGGCGGTGCGAGCACCACTGTACCTGATCCTTCGGAGGATCGGTCATGCGATGCAGAGCGGGTGACAGGAATTGCACACTGCGCCTTCCCCCTGGAAGGGGGATGTTCTACTACTGAACTACACCCGCACGCTGCGTGAGGTCCGGCCCTGCGGCCTCGCCCCTCGGCGTGATCCAGACTCTAGCGGATCACCCGGGGTGCCGTGCAACTCGACTTCTGGCGGGAATCGGCCCGTCGGCTCAACTGGCCTCGCGGAAGGCTTCGTAGACCCGCTTCGGGATGCGTCCGCGGGCGGGCACGTCCATCTTGTGGGACTGCGCCCAGGCGCGGACCGCCGCCGGGTCGGGGGCCAGGGCGGTGTGCTTGTACGAAGCCACGGAGGCGGGCGCGCCGCCGGTGCGGGCGGTCGCGGCCCTGCCCGTCAGCTTCCGGCCGGCCGCGAGGTAGGGGGCCAGCGCCTTGCGCAGTTTCTTTGCATTGGCGGGATTCAGGTCGATCTCGTACGTCTTCCCGTCCAGGCCGAACGCCACCGTTTCCGCCGCTTCTCCGCCGTCGATGTCGTCGAAGAGAGTGACCACCACACGCTGAGCCACGGATATCGGTCCTTTCCTGCGGTCCGCCGTGTCGCCTCGGCGCGGGTAACGCCTCTGACGTGCGGCGACACCGGCTTTTCGGCTGTCCCGGGGCAATGCTGCTTTCCTGTGTATTCCTTTGTACAGCGGTAGGCGTCGCATTGTGAAGCCCAGCCAATTGCATCAGCGTGTCCCACCGCAATGGGCCGCGCAATATTTCACTTGAATTTTCCGTGAGGGTCTTTGGTGCTCTTTGTAGGGTCCTCCAGTCTTCTACCCGCGTAGAGTTTGGAGGCAGGTACGCTGAGGGAACCGCCCACGCAACACACCACCGGGAGTGCCAGTGGCACGCGTCGTAGTCGACGTCATGCTCAAGCCGGAGATCCTCGACCCTCAGGGGCAGGCGGTGCAGCGTGCACTGCCCCGCCTGGGATTCGACGGAATCGCCGATGTCCGCCAGGGAAAGCGCTTCGAGCTGGAGGTGGAGGGACCGGTCGACGAGGCCGCCCTCGCCCGCATCCATGAGATGGCCGAAACCTTCCTCGCCAACACCGTGATCGAAGACTTCACCGTGAAGGTGGAGTCGTGACCGCACGCATCGGCGTCGTCACGTTCCCCGGAACGCTCGACGACCAGGACGCGCTGCGCGCCGCCCGCCTCGCGGGCGCCGAGCCCGTCTCGCTCTGGCACCGCGACAAGGACCTGAAGCAGGTCGACGCCGTGGTCCTGGCCGGCGGCTTCTCCTACGGCGACTACCTGCGGGCCGGAGCCATCTCCCGCTTCTCGCCGGTGATGGAGACGATCATCGAGCAGGCGAAGGCGGGCATGCCCGTCCTCGGTATCTGCAACGGCTTCCAGATCCTCACCGAGGCCCATCTGCTGCCGGGCGCGATGCTGCGCAACAACCACCTGCACTTCATCTGCCGCGACCAGAAGCTGCGGGTGGAGAACGCGGACACCGCGTGGACCGTGGACTACGAGCAGGGCCAGGAGATCCAGGTCCCGCTCAAGAACATGGACGGCCGGTACGTCGCCGACGAGCGTGTGCTCGACGAGCTGGAGGCCGAGGGGCGGGTCGCCTTCCGGTACCTGGACATGAACCCCAACGGCTCGCTCCGTGACATCGCGGGCATCACCAACGCCGCGGGCAACGTGGTCGGCCTCATGCCGCACCCCGAGCACGCCGTCGAGCCGCTGGTCGGTACCGGCCGTACCGACGGGCTCGGATTCTTCACCTCGATCCTGAAGAAGCTGGTCAACGCCTGATGACTCTCGACACCGTCAAGCACGCGGGTGAGACGCCCGACAGCGAGCAGCCGTGGAAGGAGCTCGGCCTCAAGGAGGACGAGTACGCGCGCATCCGCGAGATCCTCGGCCGCCGTCCCACCGGTGCCGAGCTCGCCATGTACTCCGTCATGTGGTCCGAGCACTGCTCGTACAAGAGCAGCAAGGTCCACCTGAAGCAGTTCGGCGAGAAGACCCCCGAGAACGACGCCATGCTCGTCGGCATCGGCGAGAACGCGGGCGTCGTCGACGTCGGCCAGGGGTACGCGGTCACCTTCAAGGTCGAGTCGCACAACCACCCGAGCTACATCGAGCCCTACCAGGGCGCGGCCACCGGCGTCGGTGGCATCGTCCGCGACATCCTCGCCATGGGCGCCCGCCCGGTCGCGGTCGTCGACCCGCTGCGCTTCGGCGCGGCCGACCACCCCGACACCAAGCGCGTGCTCCCCGGAGTCGTCGCGGGCATCGGCGGCTACGGCAACTGCCTGGGCCTGCCGAACATCGGCGGCGAGGTCGTCTTCGACGAGTGCTACCAGGGCAACCCGCTGGTCAACGCCGGCTGCATCGGCGTGATGAAGCACGAGGACATCCACCTCGCCAAGGCCTCCGGCCCCGGCAACAAGGTCATCCTCTACGGCGCCCGTACCGGTGGCGACGGCATCGGCGGCGTCTCGGTCCTCGCGTCGGAGACCTTCGACGACACCAAGCCCACCAAGCGCCCCGCGGTCCAGGTCGGCGACCCCTTCCAGGAGAAGCTCCTCATCGAGTGCACCCTGGAGATCTTCAAGGAGAAGCTGGTCGCGGGCATCCAGGACCTGGGTGGTGCCGGACTCTCCTGCGCGACGAGCGAGCTCGCGAGCGCCGGTTCCGGCGGCATGCGCGTCGAGCTCGACCGGGTCCACCTGCGTGACGCGACGCTCTCGCCCGAGGAGATCCTCATGAGCGAGTCGCAGGAACGCATGTGCGCGATCGTCGAGCCCCAGCACGTCGACCGCTTCCTGGAGATCTGCGAGAAGTGGGACGTCATCGCCACCGTCATCGGTGAGGTGACCGAGGGCGAGCGCCTGGAGATCTTCTGGCACGGCGAGCAGATCGTCGACGTACCGCCGCGGTCGGTGGCCCACGAGGGCCCGACCTACCACCGGCCGTACGCCCGTCCGGAGTGGCAGGACGCGCTCCAGGCCGACGACGCGAACAAGCTGCCCCGGCCGCAGACCGGTGAGGAGCTGAAGGACCAGGTCCTGAAGCTGGTCTCCTCCCCGAACCAGGCGTCGAAGGCGTGGATCACGGACCAGTACGACCGGTTCGTGCAGGGCAACACCGTCCTCGCACAGCCCGAGGACGCGGGCATGGTCCGCATCGACGCGGAGACGAACCTCGGCGTGGCCATGGCGACCGACGGCAACGGCCGGTACGCGAAGCTCGACCCGTACACGGGTGCGCAGCTCGCGCTCGCGGAGGCGTACCGCAATGTCGCCGCCTCCGGTGCCAAGCCGCTGGCGATCTCGGACTGCCTGAACTTCGGTTCGCCCGAGGACCCGGCCGTGATGTGGCAGTTCGCCGAGGCCACCCGTGGTCTCGCGGACGGCTGCCTGCAGCTCGGCACCCCGGTCACCGGCGGCAACGTGTCGCTCTACAACCAGACGGGCGAGGTCGCCATCCACCCGACGCCGGTCGTGGCCGTGCTCGGTGTGATCGACGACGTGAACCGCCGTACGCCGATCGCCTTCGCGGAAGAGGGCCAGCTCCTCTACCTGCTGGGCGACACGCGTGAGGAGTTCGGCGGCTCGGCCTGGTCCGAGGTGATCCACCAGCACCTCGGCGGCATGCCGCCGACCGTGGACCTCGACCGGGAGAAGCTGCTCGGCGAGATCCTGATCTCGGCCTCCCGCGACGGCATGATCGACGCGGCGCACGACCTGTCCGACGGCGGTCTCGTCCAGGCGGTCGTCGAGTCCTGCCTGCGCGGCGGCACGGGCGCGCGCCTGGTCGTCCCGGACGGCCTGGACGCCTTCACCTTCCTCTTCAGCGAGTCGGCCGGCCGTGCGGTCGTGGCCGTCCCGCGCAGCGAGGAGCTCCGCTTCACCGACATGTGCGGCGCGCGGGGCCTCCCCGCGACCCGCATCGGCGTCGTGGACGGCGAAGTGATCGACGTGCAGGGCCAGTTCAGCGTCTCCCTGGAGGAGCTGCGCACGGTCCACGAGGCGACGATCCCGGGCCTGCTGGCCTGACGTTCGTGCCTACGTGAGACAGCCCCCGTCCACGGACGGGGGCTGTCCGCGTTCACTCCGCCTGGTCCCAGAAGGCGTCGGCCTCGTCGATGTCCTCGACGCACTCGTCCCCGTCGGTGACCTTGCCGCCGACGATGGTGAAGAAGATCCCGCCGCGCATCTCGATGCCCCGGTCACCGCGGTCGGCATGCCACTTGTGGGTGGCCATGACATGTCCCCGGCCGTCCGGGTACACGCCCTCCAGCTCGACCCGGAAGGTGCCGTGGGTGAGTTCGACGAGCTCCCCGAAATGGGCGAGGACGTTGTCCGCGCCTTTGAAGTGGCCGGACATCCGGCTGTTGCCCGGCGAGTGATGGGTGCAGTCCGAGGTCATCATCGACCGTACGGTCTCCATGTCGCCCTTGGTGAACGCTTCGTAGCTCCGGCGGATCACGGCGGCGTCAGGGTGCTCAGCCATGGCTGCGACCCCTCTCCTGGATGTAGGTGTACTCGCGGCCCCGCCTCTCCAGTCTCCGACTACGCTCGCCCCCATGCCACCGGCCAAGAAGCGCACCCGCAGCTACGACTCCGCCAAGATCCGGGCCGCCGTGCTCACCCAGTTCGAGCATGTACGGGAGGCGGTGGTGACGCTCTCTCCCGAGCAGCTCGACGGGCCGACCCGGCTGGGGGAGTGGACCGTACGGGATCTCGCGGGGCACATCACGATGGTGCTCGGCTCGGTCGTGCGCAAGCTCTCGGAACCCGAGCCGGCGAAGCTCGAACTCGCGCTGGTGGACTGGCCCGCGGCGACCGCGACGGCCGCCGCGACGATCGACGAGGACACCCGGGCGATCGACACGGGCGATCTGCCCGGCCTGTACGCGCGGACGGCGGCGGGGTTCGAGGAGCGGATCGCCGGCGTGCCGGACGAGCGCCTCGTCCCGACGCGCTTCGGTGCCATGCGCCTCGGCGACCACCTGGTCACCCGCACCGTCGAGCTGATCGTCCACACCGACGACCTGAACGCGGCGACCGGCCTCGACATCCCGTACGACCGGCAGGCCCTGGCCGCCTGCACCCGCCTCCTCGCCGACGCACTCGCCGTGAAGGCCCCGGGCGGGGCGGTCGAGGTGCGGGTCCCGCCCTTCGCGGTGGTGCAGTGCGTGGAGGGCCCCCGGCACACCCGGGGCACCCCGCCCAACGTCGTCGAGACGGACCCCTTGACCTGGATCCGGCTGGCGACCGGCCGGGCGCGGTGGGCGCAAGAGCTGGACGCGGCCCGGGTCGGCGCGAGCGGGGAGCGGGCGGACCTCGCCGCCCTGCTGCCGCTGATGGGGTGACGGACCGGCTCCGTACGGAACCGCCCGTACCGTTCGCCCGTCCCATCCCCATGCTGAAGACACGTACCACCGCAGCCACCGCAGCCGTGGCCTCGCTCCTCGTCCTCGCCGCCTGTGGCACCGAGAAGGCCGGGTCGGATACCGGCGCGGGCACGGTCGCCCCGGACGTGCCGGTCACAGGGGTCCACTGGGCCGTGGACAGTCTGACCGTCGACGGCAGGAAGGCCCAGGCCCCCGCCGGCACCTATGTCGAGATCGACAAGAGCGGCCGGGCGAAGGGCAACTCCGGCTGCAACCACTTCGGCGGCACGGTCACCGTCGACGGCGACACCCTTCAGGTCGCCCTCGGCGAGACCACCGAGATGGCCTGCGACGCCATGGACTTCGAGACGGCCTTCCACAAGGCGTTCACGGGGAAGCTCAAGGCCAGGCTCGCCGGCGACGCGCTCACCCTCACCGCCCCCGACGGCAGGACGGTCGTCGCCCTGTCGAACATTCCGCCCGTTCCGCTGAACGGCACCACCTGGACCGTCGACTCCCTCCTCTCCGGCGACACCGCCGCCTCCCTGCCCAAGGGCACGGAGGGCAAGGCGCACTTCGTCATCGACAAGGACGGCAAGGTCAGGGGCAGCCTCGGCTGCAACAGGTTCTCCACCACGGCCGAGATCTCCGGCCGGACGGTGACCTTCGGCCAGATCACCACCACCCGCATGATGTGCAGTGGCCCGGAGATGGACCTGGAGACCCAGGTGTACGAGGTCTTCGGCGGATCGGCGACGTACGAGCTGCGCCACCGCGGCCTGTCGCTCGTCAACGCCGAGGGCAAGGGCTTCGCCGCGACCGCCGCTCCCAGCGCGTCCGCCGCCAAGAAGTAGGGGGTCCGCGGGCGCATCCCGTGCGAACTGCGTCACACTGAACGGCTCCCGGCCGTGCCGTACGAGCGTGCGCTTGTCGGTGCCCAAGTCGGCAGGGGCCCGGTCCCGCCTAGGCGAAAGGGTGTCTACGCACGTCACTGGATCAGTTTGTGCGATCACACCACTCGGACGGGTCCTGGATTTCCCCAATTCGGACCAGTGGTCGACCTCGCCTACACTCGGAGACGTGCCACGTGGTGACGGTCGACTCAATCACGATCTGCTTCCCGGCGAGAAGGGCCCCCAGGACGCTTGCGGCGTCTTCGGTGTCTGGGCTCCGGGTGAAGAGGTCGCAAAGCTCACGTACTTCGGGCTCTACGCCCTCCAGCATCGGGGCCAGGAATCCGCGGGAATCGCGGTCAGCAACGGCTCCCAGATCCTCGTCTTCAAGGACATGGGCCTCGTGTCCCAGGTCTTCGACGAGACCTCTCTCGGTTCCCTCCAGGGTCATATCGCGGTCGGTCACGCCCGCTACTCGACCACCGGGGCCTCCGTGTGGGAGAACGCGCAGCCGACGTTCCGGGCGACCGCCCACGGCTCGATCGCGCTCGGCCACAACGGCAACCTGGTGAACACGGCTCAGCTCGCCGAGATGGTCGCCGACCTGCCGAAGCAGGAAGGCCGCACCACTCGTGTGGCGGCCACCAACGACACCGACCTCCTGACGGCGCTCCTCGCCGCCCAGGTCGACGAGGACGGCAAGCCGCTCACGATCGAGCAGGGCGCCGCGAAGATCCTCCCCGAGGTCAAGGGCGCCTTCTCCCTCGTCTTCATGGACGAGCACACGCTCTACGCGGCCCGCGACCCGCAGGGCATCCGCCCGCTGGTCCTCGGCCGTCTCGAGCGCGGCTGGGTCGTCGCCTCCGAGTCCGCCGCCCTCGACATCTGCGGCGCCAGCTTCGTCCGCGAGGTCGAGCCGGGCGAGATGATCGCGATCGACGAGAACGGCATCCGCACCTCGCGATTCGCGGAAGCGAAGCCCAAGGGCTGTGTCTTCGAGTACGTGTACCTGGCCCGCCCGGACACGGACATCGCCGGCCGCAACGTCTACCTCTCCCGCGTGGAGATGGGCCGTCGCCTCGCCAAGGAGGCCCCGGTCGAGGCGGATCTCGTCATAGCGACGCCGGAATCCGGCACCCCGGCCGCGATCGGCTACGCCGAGGCCAGCGGCATCCCCTTCGGTGCGGGCCTGGTGAAGAACGCGTACGTCGGACGTACGTTCATCCAGCCCTCCCAGACCATCCGCCAGCTGGGCATCCGGCTGAAGCTGAACCCCCTGAAGGAAGTCATCAAGGGGAAGAAGCTCGTGGTCGTCGACGACTCGATCGTCCGCGGCAACACCCAGCGCGCCCTCGTCCGGATGCTCCGCGAGGCGGGCGCCGCCGAGGTCCACATCCGGATCTCCTCCCCGCCCGTGAAGTGGCCGTGCTTCTTCGGCATCGACTTCGCCACCCGCGCGGAGCTGATCGCCAACGGCATGTCGGTCGACGAGATCGGCAAGTCGCTCGGCGCGGACTCCCTCTCGTACATCTCCCTCGACGGGATGATCGAGGCGACCACGATCCAGAAGCCGAACCTCTGCCGGGCCTGCTTCGACGGCGAGTACCCGATGGAGCTTCCGGACCCCGAGCTGCTCGGCAAGCAGCTCCTGGAGACCGAGCTGGCCGCCGGCCCCGCCGCGACCGCGGCCTCCGACGCCCTGCGCCGCCCGTAAGACCCCGCTGCACACCCCGCAGTACGACACGAAAGTTCTTCAGCCACATGACTGAGACCACTGGTGCCAGCTACGCGAGCGCGGGCGTCGACATCGAAGCGGGCGACCGCGCAGTCGAGCTCATGAAGAAGTGGGTGAAGAAGACGCAGCGCGCGGAGGTCGCGGGCCTCGGCGGCCTCGGCGGTTTCGCCGGTCTCTTCGACGCCTCCGCCTTCAAGCGCTACGAGCGTCCGCTGCTGGCCTCCGCCACCGACGGCGTGGGCACGAAGGTCGACATCGCCCGTCAGATGGGCGTGTACGACACCATCGGCCACGACCTGGTCGCGATGGTCATGGACGACATCGTCGTCTGCGGCGCCGAGCCGCTCTTCATGACCGACTACATCTGCGTCGGCAAGGTCCACCCCGAGCGGGTCGCCTCGATCGTCAAGGGCATCGCCGAGGGCTGCGTCCTGGCCGGCTGCGCCCTGGTCGGCGGCGAGACCGCCGAGCACCCCGGGCTCCTCGGCCCGGACGACTTCGACGTCGCCGGCGCCGGTACGGGCGTGGTGGAGGCGGACCGTCTGCTCGGCCCGGATCGCATCCGTACGGGTGACGCCGTCATCGCGATGGAGTCCTCCGGCCTTCACTCCAACGGGTACTCACTCGTCCGGCACGTGGTCTTCGACCGCGCCGGCATGACCCTCGACCAGCGTGTCGAGGAGCTCGGCCGGACCCTGGGCGAGGAGCTCCTGGAGCCCACCAAGATCTATTCGCTGGACTGCCTGGCGCTCACCCGGACCGCCGAGGTGCACGCCTTCAGCCACATCACCGGTGGTGGCCTCGCCGCCAACCTGGCCCGGGTGATCCCGGACGGGCTGCACGCCACGGTCGACCGGTCGACCTGGACCCCGGGCGCGATCTTCGACCTGGTCGGCAAGGCCGGACAGGTCGAGCGGCTGGAGCTGGAGAAGACCCTGAACATGGGCGTCGGCATGATGGCCGTCGTGCCGGCCGAGTCCGTGGGGGTCGCCCTGGCGACCCTGGAGGACCGGGGCGTCGAGGCATGGGTCGCGGGCGAGATCATCGAGCGCGGCGACCACACGACCGGCGCGGAGCTGGTCGGCGACTACGCGGTCTGATCGGAGACGGTGGGTGGGCTCCGGCCCGCCCACCGACTCGGCACGCACAGAAACCCGGTCCGGGTAGCCCGGACCGGGTTCAGTGTTGAGCAGCGCTCTGTTAAGAGGTCAAGCGCGACGCTGGGACGACGCGCCAGGACCGGACTCGTCGTCCTCGTCCTCGTCGTCCGTGTTGTAGAGATCCGCGTACTGCGCGTACGGGTCGTCTTCTTCGTCGTCGTCCTCGAACGGCTCGCCATTCGGCGGCTGACTCGAAGTCGAAGCGCCCAGCTCGCTGGCCAGACGCGACAGGTCAGTCCCGCCGCTGCTGTACTTCAGCTGGCGGGCGACCTTCGTCTGCTTGGCCTTTGCCCGGCCGCGCCCCATGGCTCGACCCCCTCGGTGACGGGGCTCGACGGCCCCAGAGTCTTGACACGCGTTCATGGTTCGGAACGGGCTCTCGGTGGAGAGACCGGTCCGTAGGGCTTCAACGGTACCTGCTTCCGTGGCCATACGGTACGCCGCACGCATCACATGACCCGGTACAGAACCATAGAGGCGCCCCGTCCTCGCTGGTCAATCGCGATTTTAACCTCTTCTTGAGGGCCGACCCGCCGACCGGGGTGAGTCATCTCTCGATTGGGGTGAACCTACAAAGCTCACCCGCACGAGGGCCCCACGAGCGCCCCGCGGGCCGGCCCTGTCAGGAATCAGCCGCGGCGGGCTTCGGCCATCCGCTGCTCGGCGATCCGGTCGGCGGCGGCGGCCGGCGGGATGCCGTCCGACTTCGCACGAGCGAAGATCTCGAGAGTCGTGTCGAAGATCTTCGTGGCCTTGGCCTTGCACCGGTCGAAGTCGAAGCCGTGCAGCTCGTCGGCGACCTGGATCACGCCACCGGCGTTGACCACGTAGTCGGGCGCGTAGACGATCCCGCGGTCGGCGACGTCCTTCTCGACGCCGGGGTGCGCGAGCTGGTTGTTGGCCGCGCCGCAGACGATCTTCGCGGTGAGGACCGGCACGGTGTCGTCGTTCAGGGCGCCGCCGAGCGCGCACGGGGCGTAGATGTCCAGGCCCTCCACGCGGATCAGGGCGTCGGTGTCGGCGACGACCGTGACCTGCGGGAACCTGTCCGTGATCCGCCGCACCGACTCCTCGCGGACGTCGGTGATGCAGACCTGCGCGCCGTCGGCCAGGAGGTGCTCGACGAGGTAGTGGCCGACCTTGCCGACGCCCGCGACGCCGACCTTGCGGTCGCGCAGCGTGGGGTCGCCCCAGAGGGTCTGCGCGGAGGCGCGCATCCCCTGGAAGACGCCGAAGGCGGTGAGGACCGAGGAGTCGCCGGCGCCGCCGTTCTCGGGGGAGCGGCCGGTGGTCCACCGGTTGGTGCGGGCCACGACGTCCATGTCGGCGACGTACGTGCCGACGTCGCAGGCCGTGACGTAGCGGCCGCCGAGGGAGGCCACCATGCGCCCGTAGGCGAGCAGCAGCTCCTCCGTCTTGATCTTCTCGGGGTCCCCGATGATCACGGCCTTGCCGCCGCCGTGGTCGAGGCCGGCCATGGCGTTCTTGTACGACATGCCCCGGGAGAGGTTCAGCGCGTCGGCGACGGCCTCGGCCTCGGAGGCGTACGGGTAGAACCGGGTGCCGCCGAGGGCGGGGCCCAGGGCGGTGGAGTGGAGGGCGATGACGGCCTTGAGGCCGGAGGCGCGGTCCTGGCAGAGCACGACTTGCTCGTGGCCACCCTGTTCCGACTGGAACAGGGTGTGCAGTACGTCAGCAGCAGGAACGCCGGTCACATCGGTCACGGTGGTGACTCCCAAGTACGAAGCGGCGGTTACGCCGGTCCCCCCTGCGGGTGGTGGCGGGACCGGTTCGGCAAGAGAGTAAGTCCTACGCGTGCGTAGATCCGCCGCAGTGCGCAGGATCACCCCCTCCCGGAGTACGTGCGTGGAAGGATTCGCGACATGTCGGTCGCCTCTTCGGTCCTCGTCCCGTACGCCTCCTATCTGCGGGTCTACGAGCCGCTGGGGGCCTTCCCCGAGCCGGAACGGGGGCACTGGGCGCGGTACGCGCGCCGGGCGGACGTCCCGACGGCCCAGGACGAACTGCGTCGCTCGCTGGCGGACCTGCTGCCGACGCCGCCGGTCCCGGTGCCGGTCCACGAGAGCGGTGACGCCTTCGTCGCCCAGGTCGACGGGGTGGTCGTGGTCTGCCCGTGGCGGACCCGGCTGCGGGGCTGGCTGGCGCTGGAGGAGCTGGGGCAGGCGCGAGGGACCTGGCCGGAGCGGGCGCTGCCGGCTCCGGTGCTCGACGTGATGCTGCCGCCGGTGGTGCGGGCCCAGGTGGCGGCGGACCATGAGCGCTGGCGGGAGCGGAACCCGGACGCCCGCCCGTGGATCCGTACGGCGGTCTGGCAGGTGCCGGTGCGCTGGTTCACGCTCTTCGCGGACGAGGAGCGGGAGTACGTCCCCGGGGGCGAGGGGGCGCCGCCGGTGTTCCGCTACCGGACGCCGATGGTGCAGGCGCGCCGCCGGCTGGCCCGGGCGTTGCGGGCGCTGCGGGAGTCGGTCGACGAGGGTCCGCTGACCGAGGGTCTGGTCGAGGTGGGCCGGTGGCTGGAGGAGTTCCATCCGCGGGCGCTGGTGGAGCTGGACTACGGGGGTCTGGTGCACGCGCTGTCGCCGGAGCGGCTCGCGGAGGACCGGTCGGCGGCGGACGTGGCCGAGGGGCTCGCGGCGCTGCGGGACGGCGACGGGGAGGGCGCGAGCGAGGCGTACGGCCGGCTCGCGGAGCGCTGGCGGGAGATCCGGAACCTGCAGTTCGCCAATTGATCATCGACAGGACGGGTCCGACTGATCAGAATGATCATCGAGTGCCGCGGGGCCTCGGTGGGTCCTTGGGGGGACGTCGGTGGTCCGCGGTGGGACGTAGGTCCCGATCCGGGCCTTTGGCTCAAGCGTGACGGACAGCACTTACCGCGCTCTTGCGTCCATCACCCATCCTCGTGCCAAAATAGGACAAGGAGTCCGGGGAGGGTTCCTTCCGCCCATCTATGGGCGGAACGCTCGACATTGCACTCTATGGGGGGTCTGAGGACTCCCGATCGCTCTGTGACTGATCGTCACAGTGGCGTGACTGTCCGTTATGGCATGGTCCATCGACTTCCGCCGCTGATGAACACCTGCGAGGGCAATTCCATCGGTTTGGCCGACGTGGCTGGACGGATGGTGTAGTTGTAGTGCCGAGGACAAGCCGTTCGTCCTATAACCGACTCGGCTCGCGTCCGCCATTTCGGGCAACGCGGGTCAAGGTGCAGAATTTAGAGGAAAGAACCGAGAAGGTTCGGTTCTCCCGAGGAGGCCGCTCATGACCGCTCGCACCCCTGATGCCGAGCCGCTGCTGACCCCCGCTGAGGTTGCCACGATGTTCCGTGTGGACCCGAAGACGGTGACCCGTTGGGCGAAGGCAGGAAAGCTCACGTCCATCCGCACGCTGGGTGGACACCGCCGGTACCGCGAGGCTGAGGTCCGCGCTCTGCTGGCGGGCATTCCGCAGCAGCGCAGCGAGGCCTGAGGTACGCGCAACACCCCGCTCCACCGGGCATTTCCGGGTCCCCCAACCTGGATCGCCCACCCCAAGCTCTGCCGACGGGCGCCTGCCCCAACAGGCTCTTCGTCATCGATCGCGCTGGACTCCGCCGGGTCCAGCGCGATCTTTTTTGTGTCCCGGTACCCGCCCCGAAGGGCGGTGCAATTGCACATATTAAATGGGGCGCATGTAGGGAGGGGTTAAATACCTCACTTCGGAAAACCCGTTCGGTGACTCCCGTCACACCGGCCAACTCTTGCCAAGGAACAGCCTGCCACTCCCCGGACGGGCTCCAACCCGCCGTTGGTCATGGGTCGGTGGGACCTTCGTCCTCGCGGCGCTCCAGCTCGATGGCGAGCGCCAGGAGGCGGTGACAGACGGAACACCGCCGGGTGAGGTGCCCGTAGCGGGACGCGGCCGCCAGATGGGCGCGCAGCAGGGCGCGTATCTCATGCCTCGACTCACGTGCTGCGGATGCCGCGGCCATGCGCGACCACCTCCTGTGGGCCCCCGAGTCCCTCATGCCTGGGTACCTGGGGCCGGCGGGCGGCGTCAATACACGGGAACACAACGAAGAAGGCCCGCACCGAACGGCGCGGGCCTTCTGAAAGCGATCCTGACGGGACTTGAACCCGCGACCTCCACCTTGACAGGGTGGCGAGCTAACCAACTGCTCCACAGGACCATGCTCGCAGCCTGTGTGGGGCTGCGAGGAAGACTGTACAGCAGGTCAGAGGGTCAGGTCGAACCGGCGCAAGGCGACGCCCCGCGGGACGGCCCCGGCTACGGCGCGGCGGCGTCGATCGCCTTCACGATCCGCTTGTCCGAGACCGGGTACGCCGTGCCCAGCGCATGCGCGAAATAGCTGACCCGGAGCTCCTCGATCATCCAGCGGATGTCGGTGACCTCCTGCGGCACCGGCCGTCCCTGCGGGAGCTGCTCGAGCAGCCAGGCGTACTCGTCCTGCATCTCGTGGACCTTCTCCATACGGGTGGTGTCCCGCTGGACGCCCGTCGGCATCTGCTGCAGCCGCCGGTCCACGGCCACCAGATAGCGCATGAGGTCCGGCAGCCGCCGCAGCCCGGTCCGGGTCACGAAGCCGGCCGGCATCAGCCACGCCAGCTGCTCACGGACGTCGGCCAGGTTCTTCATCAGCGCCAGGCTGTTGGTGGCCTTCAGACGCCGCTCACAGGCCTGCCAGGCCGCCAGGATCTGCTGGACCTGCCCCACCGTCCGGACGGTCGTGTCGACGAGGTCCGCGCGGACCGTGTCGTACAGCTTCCGGAACGACTCCTCGTCCCATACCGGGCCGCCGTGGTCGGCGATCAGCTTGTCCGCCGCCGCGGTCGCGCAGTCGTCGAAGAGCGCCTGGATCGAGCCGTGCGGGTTACGGGACAGGGCCAGCTTCTGCTGGTTGGTCAGCTTGTCCGAGGCGAACTTCGCCGGGTTCACCGGGATGTTCAGCAGGATCAGCTTCCGCGTGCCCCGCCACATCGCCTGCGCCTGCTCGGCCTCCGTGTCGAAGAGCCGTACGGCGACAGTGTCGCCCTCGTCCACGAGCGCCGGGTACGCCTTGACCGGCTGCCCGCCCCGCTTGGTCTCGAAGACCTTGGTGAGGGTGCCGATCGTCCACTCCGTGAGCCCCGAGCGCTCCAGGGACTGCCCGGAGCCGTCCGGGCCCGCCGTGGCCGCCGCGGCGGCCTTGGAGAGGGCCTGGCGGGCCTTCGGGCGCAGCGACAGCTTCAGCGCCTCCAGGTCCTTGTCCTCCGCGAGCTTGCGGCGCCGCTCGTCGACGATCCGGAAGGTGATCTTCAGGTGCTCGGGGATGCGGGAGAGGTCGAAGTCGTCCGGGGAGACCGGGACCCTGCCCATCCGGTGCAGCTCGCGGGCGAGCGTGACCGGCAGCGGCTCCTGCCGGGGGACGGCCGAGTCCAGGAAGCGGGTCGCGAAGTTCGGGGCGGGTACGTAGTTGCGGCGGATCGGCTTGGGCAGCGACCGGATCAGCTCCGTGACGACCTCCTCCCGCAGGCCCGGGATCTGCCAGTCGAAGCCCTCGTCCGTGACCTGGTTGAGGACCTGGAGCGGGATGTGGACGGTCACGCCGTCGGCGTCCGCGCCCGGCTCGAACTGGTACGTCACCCGGAACTTCAGCGGCCCCTGCCGCCAGGAGTCCGGATAGTCGTCCTTCGTGACCCCGGCGGCCTTCTCGTTGATGAGCATCTCGCGCTCGAAGTCGAGGAACTCCGGTTCCTCACGGCGCTTGTGCTTCCACCAGGAGTCGAAGTGCGCGCCCGACACGATGTGTTCGGGCACCCGCTTGTCGTAGAAGTCGAAGAGCGTCTCGTCGTCGACGAGGATGTCCCGGCGCCGGGCGCGATGCTCCAGCTCCTCGACCTCGGTGAGGAGTCTGCGGTTGTCGGCGAAGAACTTGTGGTGCGTGCGCCAGTCGCCCTCGACGAGCGCGTTGCGGATGAACAGGTCGCGGGAAGCCTCGGGGTCGATCCGGCCGTAGTTCACCTTGCGGTCGGTGACGATCGGGACGCCGTAGAGCGTCACCTTCTCGATCGCCATGACCGCCGCCTGGTCCTTCTCCCAGTGCGGCTCGCTGTACGTCTTCTTGATCAGGTGCTGGGCGAGCGGCTCGATCCATTCGGGCTCGATCTTCGCGTTGACCCGGGCCCACAGGCGCGAGGTCTCCACCAGCTCGGCGGACATGATGAAGCGCGGGGGCTTCTTGAAGAGCGCAGAACCGGGGAAGACCGCGAACTTGGCGCTGCGGGCGCCCAGATACTCGTTCTTCGCGCCCTCCTTGATGTCCTTCATGCCGATGTGCGAGAGCAGACCGGCGAGAAGGGAGACGTGCACGGACTGCTCGGGGGCGTCCTCCTCGTTGAGGTGGATGCCCATCTGCTTGGCCACGGTCCGCAGCTGCGCGTAGATGTCCTGCCACTCGCGGATGCGCAGGAAGTTCAGGTACTCCTGCTTGCACATCCGGCGGAAGGAGGACGAGCCGCGCTCCTTCTGCTGCTCGCGGATGTAGCGCCAGAGGTTGAGGAAGGCGAGGAAGTCGCTCGTCTCGTCCTTGAAGCGGGCGTGCTGCTGGTCGGCCTGGGCCTGCTTCTCGGCCGGGCGCTCGCGCGGGTCCTGGATGGAGAGCGCGGCCGCGATCACCATGACTTCCCGTACACAGCCGTTCCGCTCGGCCTCCAGGACCATGCGGGCCAGGCGGGGATCGACCGGCAGTTGGGAGAGCTTGCGCCCCTGCGGGGTCAGCCGCTTCTTCGGATCCTTCTCGGCGGGGTCGATCGCCCCGAGCTCCTGGAGGAGCTGCACGCCGTCGCGGATGTTGCGGTGGTCCGGCGGATCGATGAAGGGGAACTTCTCGATCTCGCCCAGGCCGGCGGCGGTCATCTGCAGGATGACGGAGGCCAGGTTCGTACGGAGGATCTCGGCGTCCGTGAACTCCGGGCGGGCGAGGAAGTCGTCCTCGGAGTAGAGCCGGATGCAGATGCCGTCCGACGTACGGCCGCAGCGGCCCTTGCGCTGGTTGGCGCTGGCCTGGCTGACCGGCTCGATCGGCAGCCGCTGGACCTTGGTGCGGTGGGAGTAGCGCGAGATGCGGGCGGTGCCCGGATCGATCACGTACTTGATGCCGGGGACGGTCAGGGAGGTCTCGGCCACGTTGGTGGCGAGGACGATCCGGCGGCCGCTGTGCGCCTGGAAGACGCGGTGCTGCTCGGCATGGCTCAGGCGCGCGTAGAGGGGGAGGACCTCGGTGTTGCGGAGCTGCTTCTTCAGCAGCGCGTCGGCGGTGTCGCGGATCTCGCGCTCGCCGGAGAGGAAGACCAGGATGTCGCCGGGGCCCTCGGACTGGAGCTCGTCGACGGCGTCGCAGATCGCCGTGATCTGGTCGCGGTCCGACTCCTCGCTGTCTTCTTCGAGGAGCGGGCGGTAGCGGACCTCGACCGGGTACGTACGACCGCTGACCTCGACGATCGGCGCCTCGCCGAAGTGGCGGGAGAAGCGCTCGGGGTCGATGGTCGCGGAGGTGATGACGACCTTGAGGTCGGGGCGCTTGGGCAGCAGCTGGGCCAGATAGCCGAGCAGGAAGTCGATGTTGAGGGACCGCTCGTGGGCCTCGTCGATGATGATCGTGTCGTAGGCGCGCAGCTCGCGGTCCGTCTGGATCTCGGCGAGCAGGATGCCGTCGGTCATCAGCTTCACGAAGGTCGCGTCGGGGTTCACCTGGTCGGTGAACCGGACCTTCCAGCCGACCGCCTCGCCGAGGGGGGTCTTCAGCTCGTCCGCGACCCGCTCGGCGACCGTACGGGCCGCGAGCCGGCGCGGCTGCGTATGGCCGATCATGCCCCGGACGCCCCGGCCCAGCTCCAGACAGATCTTGGGGATCTGCGTGGTCTTTCCGGAACCCGTCTCACCGGCGACGATCACGACCTGGTGGTCACGTATCGCCTCCAGGATCGCGTCCTTCTTCTGGGAGACGGGCAGCTGCTCGGGGTACGTGATCGCGGGCACGCGTGCGGCACGCCCGTCGACGCGCTCCTTGGCCTTGCCGGCCTCGGCGGCGATCTCGTCCAGGACGGCCTCACGGGCCTCGGGCTTGCGGATGCGGCGGGCGCCCTCGAGGCGGCGGCCGAGCCGGTGGGCGTCCCGCAGCGAGACCTCGGCCAGGACGGACTGGAGGGCGGCGAAGGAAGTAGACATACGGAATCCAGGATCGCACCCCGGGCCGAGAACGGGCGAACCGATTTCCCGAAGCGCGACCCGTAATATTTCGGGCACGTCGAGCCGACGCGTCGAGTCGAGAGGTGTCCGCCCATGTCCCGCACCGCCCGCGCGCTCGCGGTGCTCGCCGCGCTGGTGGGTGTGGTGCTCGGATTCCTGGCGTGCGCTGCGGGTACGGCGGCGACGGCGGTGTCGTCCCCCGTGGTCGTGGCCGGCGCGTCGCCGGGCTGCGGTCAGGGGCACCCGGGGGACGAGGGAGCGGCGGGCCCCGTCGTACCACCCCGGCCGAACGGTTTCGGCGAGCTGCTGCCGGCCCTGGCAGGCGAGCGCGCGGCAGGCGGGGACGGGTGCGCGGACGTGGACCTGACGGACCCGGCGCCCGGCCCGGAGCCGCCGGAACTCGTACCGCCGTCCCCTGTCGAACTGTCGATCCTGCGCGTGTAGCGGGCCGAGCGCCGTCGCCGTCCGACCCCTCTTCCTCCACGTCCAGGAGCGTTTCCGCATGTCCAAGTCCAAGCCGATCGTGATCGTCTCCGGGGTGGCCCTCGCCGCCGTGCTGCTCGGGGTCGTCTCGTACACCGCGACCAAGCCCGCGTCCGGGTCGTCCGGCTCGTCCGGACCGTCGGCCGTCGCGGAGGTCTCCGCCGACCCGTCCGCCGGCGTCTACCCCGAGCTGGAGGCGTACGCCCGCCGCGACGCCTCCGACAAGCTGGCCCTGGGGCGGCCCGACGCGCCCGTCGTCATGATCGAGTACGCCGACTTCAAGTGCGGCTACTGCGGGAAGTTCGCCCGCGACACCGAGCCCGAGCTGGTGGAGAAGTACGTACGGAACGGCACCCTGCGCATCGAGTGGCGGAACTTCCCGATCTTCGGCGAGGAGTCCGAGGCCGTGGCCCGGGCGTCCTGGGCGGCCGGGCAGCAGGGCCGGTTCTGGGAGTTCCACAAGGCGGCGTACGCCGAGGGCGCGAAGGAGGAGGGCTTCGGCACGGAGCGTCTGACCGCGCTCGCGAAGGAGGCGGGCGTCCCTGACCTCGCGCGGTTCGCGAAGGACACGGACGGCGCGGCGGCCCGGGCGGCGGTGAGCAAGGACCAGGAGCAGGGGTACTCGCTGGGGGCCACCTCGACCCCGTCGTTCCTGGTCAACGGCCGGCCGATCGCCGGCGCACAGCCGATGGAGACCTTCACGAAGGCGATCGACGCGGCGGCGAAGGCGGCGAAGGCGTCCGGGACGTCCGGGACGTCCGGGGCCTCCGGGGCGGCGAAGGCCGGCCGATGACCTCCGACATCGGCTATCTGGCGGCCCTCCTCGGCGGCCTCCTCGCCCTGCTCAGCCCGTGCAGCGCCCTGCTGCTCCCGGCCTTCTTCGCGTACTCGATCGACTCGACGAGCCGGCTCCTGGCCCGTACCGGAATCTTCTACGCCGGTCTGGCCACCACCCTCGTCCCGCTCGGCGCGGCCGGGTCGTACGCCGGACGGTTGTTCTACGGGCACCGGGACCTGCTCGTGACCCTCGGCGGCTGGGTGATCATCGTGCTCGGCGTGCTGCAGATCCTCGGGATGGGCTTCGCCTCCCGCCGTATCGCCGAGGTCACCGGCCGGATCCGCCCGACGACGGCGGTCTCCGTGTTCGCCCTCGGCCTGGTCTACGGCCTCGCCGGCTTCTGCGCGGGTCCGATCCTCGGCAGCGTCCTGACCGTGGCGGCGCTGAGCGGAAGCCCGGCGTACGGCGGGCTGCTCCTCGCGGTGTACGCGCTGGGGATGGCGGTGCCGCTCTTCCCGCTCGCGCTGCTCTGGGAGCGGTACGAGCTGGGGCGGCGCCGCTGGCTGCGCGGCCGGACTCTGCGGTTCGGCCGCGTCGAGCTGCACACGACCTCGCTGCTGTCCGGGTTCTTCTTCGTCGTGCTCGGCACGCTCTTCCTGGTCTTCGACGGCACGACGGCCCTGCCCGGGCTGCTGTCGGTGGACGGTTCGTTCGCGGTGGAGGAGCGCGTGGCGTCGGTGAGCCGGTCGGTGCCCGACTGGGCAGCGCTGGTGGCGGTGGTCGCCGTGGTGGCGGTGGTGCTGGCGGTACGGGGATGGCGGGGCCGCAGCCGCACGGCCTGAGGGTGGGGGCACCCGGTTCCGCCGATCGGGTGCCCGCCCACTGCTCCCGCCCCTTGCCTTCGTCCAGGAGAACGAAGAAGGCCCCGTCCGATGGACGGGGCCTTCTGTTTGTGGCTGGGGCCGGGGTCGAACCGGCGACCTATCGCTTTTCAGGCGATCGCTCGTACCAACTGAGCTACCCAGCCACGAGATCATTTCTGACCTCAGCGATCCTGACGGGACTTGAACCCGCGACCTCCACCTTGACAGGGTGGCGAGCTAACCAACTGCTCCACAGGACCTTGCGATGTGCGAACACCAGTCTCGCACAGATGTTGCGTGCCCCCAACGGGATTCGAACCCGTGCTACCGCCTTGAAAGGGCGGCGTCCTGGGCCACTAGACGATGAGGGCTAGAGGCTCACCTGCGCGCTTCTCAGCGCGTCGGGGACGTGAGAAGCATATGGGATCCCGACCGCTATCGCCAAAACGGTTTCCCCTGGGGGGACAATGGCCGGGTGCTGGAGATGACGCGCGAGGAGTTCGAGGAGCTTGTCGCCGAGGCCTTGGACCGGATCCCGCCTGAGCTGACGCGGCTGATGGACAACGTCGCGGTGTTCGTCGAGGACGAGCCCGCGCCGGACGACCCCGACCTGCTCGGTCTGTACGAGGGGACTCCGCTGACCGACCGGGGCGAGTGGTACGCGGGGGTGCTGCCGGACCGGATCACGATCTACCGGGGGCCGACCCTGCGGATGTGCGAGTCGCGCGAGGACGTGGTCGCGGAGACGGAGATCACGGTCGTGCACGAGATCGCGCACCACTTCGGCATCGACGACGAGCGGCTGCACGCGCTGGGCTACGGCTGACGGGCCGGTGGAGGGCTTCGGCGGGCTCTTGCCGCGGGGGCGTGTCCCTCGCGGGACAAAGGGAGTTGGGCAGCGAAACGCGTTCCCTTCCCGGCTTTCCCGCCCCTTGTGTCCTGGAGGTGCCCTCCGTGCGCCCTTTGCCCACCCGTGTGAGAGCCGCTGCCGCCGCCGCGCTGGCGGTCGCCGCCTGCGCCGGTCTGAGCGGCTGTATGAGTGTGAGTGACGAGGGCGTGAAGCCGGCGCCCAGCAAGTCCGCGGGGAAGCAGGGCGTGGCGGCCGAGTCGGACGGCGGGGTCGGGGTGTCGGGCCGGCACGGCGGGACCGTCGGGGGCTCGGCCGGGAAGGGCGGGCCGGACGCGGACGGTGCCGGCTCGGCCTCGCCGGTGCCGAGCGGGTCTCCGTCGCCCTCCGGGAAGCCTCCGGCGGACGCGCCCGCGGGTCCGGGGAGCAGGCCGAAGCCCGACCAGGAGCCCGGTGGGGCGGGTGGGGCGGGCGGGCCCAGTGCGCCGGGTGGGGAGGTCACCCCGCCGGCTGATCCGCCGGAGCCGACGCCCACGCCGAGCCCGGAGCCGACCCCGACCTCCGAGCCCACGGCCGAGCCCACCGACAAGCCGTCCGACCCGCCGACCTCGACGCCGGGGGCGGACACCCACATGGGTGCCATGAAGGCGGCGGACGGGCCGGGCGGGCAGACCGAGCCGGAGGCATCGCCGCAGGTGGGACCGGCGTGACGGAGCCCGGTTTGCCATAGGTGGGGGAGGGTGCGTATGGTGGTAGATCGTTTGATCCCATTGCCCGGCGCCGACACAGAAGAGCGCCGTGTGGCGCGTACTCTCCCTAGCCGTGGCTGGACCGCATTGAGGCGGTCGATTGCGAATTTCACGGAGTTGACGGGCGCGTGCCGAGACTCCGGAAGGTTTCGCATTTCGCATGTCCATTTTCAGTTCTGACCACGCCGTCATGCCCGAGAACGACGAGATCGTCGAGGCCGTAGAGGCCACCGAGACCGTCGCCACCGAGGCCTCCGACGTGACCGAGGCCGCTCAGGCCACCGACGCCGGCACCTCCGAGTCCTCCGAGGACGAGGCCGCCGAGCCCACCGTCACCTTCGGCGACCTGGGCCTGCCCGAGGGCGTCGTGCGCAAGCTCGCGCAGAACGGCGTGACCACCCCCTTCCCGATCCAGGCGGCGACCATCCCGGACGCCCTGGCCGGCAAGGACATCCTCGGCCGCGGCCGCACCGGCTCCGGCAAGACCCTCTCCTTCGGTCTGCCCACCCTGGCGCAGCTCGCCGGCGGCCACACCGAGAAGAAGAAGCCCCGCGCGGTCATCCTCACCCCGACCCGTGAACTCGCGATGCAGGTCGCGGACGCCCTCCAGCCGTACGGCGACGTGCTCGGCCTGAAGATCAAGGTCGTCTGTGGCGGTACGTCCATGGGCAACCAGATCTACGCCCTGGAGCGCGGCGTCGACATCCTCGTCGCCACCCCGGGCCGTCTGCGCGACATCATCAACCGTGGCGCCTGCTCGCTCGAGAACGTCCAGGTCGCGGTCCTCGACGAGGCCGACCAGATGTCCGACCTGGGCTTCCTGCCCGAGGTCACCGAGCTGTTCGACCA
Source organism: Streptomyces sp. NPDC003035 (assembly GCF_042888285.1). Lineage (NCBI taxonomy): Bacteria > Bacillati > Actinomycetota > Actinomycetes > Kitasatosporales > Streptomycetaceae > Streptomyces > Streptomyces sp. NPDC003035. Next base: position 688,220 of record NZ_JBIAPJ010000004.1, read on the forward strand.
GATCCCGGTCGGCGGTCAGCGCATGCTCTTCTCCGCGACCATGGAGAACGAGATCGGCACGCTGGTCAAGCGCTACCTGAACAACCCGGTCACGCACGAGGTCGACAGCGCCCAGGGCAACGTCACGACCATGACCCACCACGTCCTCGTCGTGAAGCCGAAGGACAAGGCGCCGGTCACGGCCGCCATCGCCGCCCGCAAGGGCCGCACGATCATCTTCGTCCGCACCCAGCTGGGCGCCGACCGCATCGCCGAGCAGCTGTGCGAGTCGGGCGTCAAGGCCGATGCGCTGCACGGCGGCATGACCCAGGGTGCGCGTACCCGAGTCCTCGAGGACTTCAAGAAGGGCTACGTCAACGCGCTCGTCGCCACCGACGTGGCCGCCCGCGGCATCCACGTCGACGGCATCGACCTGGTCCTGAACGTGGACCCGGCCGGCGACCACAAGGACTACCTGCACCGCTCGGGCCGTACCGCCCGTGCCGGCAAGTCCGGCGTCGTCGTGTCGCTGTCCCTGCCGCACCAGCGTCGCCAGATCTTCCGGCTGATGGAGGACGCGGGCGTCGACGCCTCGCGCCACATCATCCAGAGCGCGGGCGCGTTCGACCCGGAGGTCGCCGAGATCACCGGTGCGCGTTCGCTGACCGAGGTCCAGGCCGACTCCGCGAACAACGCGGCCAAGCAGGCCGAGCGCGAGGTCGCCGACCTCACCAAGCAGCTGGAGCGTCTGACCCGCCGCGCCGTCGAGCTCCGCGAGGAGGCCGACCGTCTGGTCGCCCGTTCCGCGCGTGAGCGTGGCGAGGACCCGGAGGCCGCGATCGCCGAGGTGACGGAGGCCGCCGAGGCCGAGGTCGCCGCCGCCCTGGTGGCGTCCGAGCCGGTGGTGCAGGAGCGCCGCGAGGAGCGCACGCCGGCGTTCCGCGACGAGCGGGGCAACTACGAGCGCCGTGACCGTGGTGGCGACCGCGGTGGTGACCGTGGTGGCTTCCGCCGTGACGACCGCGGTGGGGACCGTGGCGGCTTCCGCCGCGACGACCGCCGTGACGACCGCGGTGGCCGTTCCTTCGAGCGTCGTGACAACGACCGTCCGTCCGGTGGTTTCCGCCGTGACAACGACCGTCCGTCGGGTGGTGGCTTCCGCCGCGACAACGACCGTCCGTCCGGTGGCTTCCGTCGTGACGACCGTCCGTCGGGTGGCTTCAACCGCGACGACCGTGGTGGCCGTTCCTTCGAGCGTCGTGACAACGACCGTCCGTCCGGTGGTGGCTTCCGCCGCGACAACGACCGTCCCTCCGGTGGCTTCCGCCGTGACGACCGTCCGTCGGGTGGCTTCAACCGCGACAACGACCGCCCCTCCGGTGGCTTCCGTCGCGACGACCGTCCGTCGGGTGGCTTCAACCGCGACGACCGCCCGACCGGCGGCCACCGTGGCAGCGACCGCCCGTTCAACCGCGACCGCCGCGACGACCGCCCCTCGGGCGGCTTCCGCTCGGGCAGCAGCGACCGCCCGTACGCCCGTCGTGACGACCACCGCGGCGGCGACCACCGCGGCACCGGCTCGACCGGCGGCTCCTTCGGCCGCCGCGACGACAAGCCGCGCTGGAAGCGCAACGGCTGACACCGTGTGACCTGACACGGAAGGGCCCGTACGACACATGAGTGTCGTACGGGCCCTTCGTCTGGACGGGGCGTGTCGGATACCCGATCGGCTCCGGGGATCTATGCGGCTATGCTCGGGGGTGACCTGCCGAGGGCCGTTAGCTCAATTGGCAGAGCAGCGGACTTTTAATCCGTTGGTTGTGGGTTCGAGTCCCACACGGCCTACCTCCACCGAAGCGCCCCACCCGGTTCCCACCGGGTGGGGCGCTTCGGCGTTCAGCCCAAGGGGCCGTCTTCCCGCGTCTGGGTGATCCGCCAGAGGCGGCGGGGGAGTTCGCCCTCCTCGAAGGCGTGGACCTCGTCCAGGGTCCAGCCCTCGGTCAGGGCGTCGACCAGGGAGCGCGAGAAGAAGTGGACGGCGAAGCCGCCGTGCTCGTGGATGTCGTCGCCGTGGGCGATGCCCGTGCCGTAGTGCGCGTCGCCGGTGTGGCGGACCGTGTAGACCAGGACGCCGCCCGGGCGCAGGACCCGGTGGACCTCGCGTACCAGGGCGTGGATCTCCGGGGTGGACAGCGCCATGCACATCAGCATGTGGGCGAACACGGCGTCGACGGAGGCGTCCGGGGCCGCCAGGGGGCGCCGGACGTCCTGGACGGCGGTGGTGAGCCGGTCCGCGACCCCCTGCGCGCGGGCCGCCTCGCGCAGCCGGTCGAGTCCGGCCGTGCTGAAGTCGGTGGCCCGGACGGTGAAGCCCCGGCGGGCGAAGTGGAGCGCGTCACGACCGTGGCCCGCACCGAGTTCCAGGACGTCGCGGGCGCCGCGTCGGCGGAAGACCTCGGCGGCGTGGACGGCGGCGGCCGAGGGTTCCTCCCCGTACATCTCCGGATGTGCGGTGTACGTGTCCTGCCAGTGGCGGCGCTGTTCGTCCGCCGGCTCCCCGTCGGCCCCGCCGTCGTCCGTGGTGGTCATGGGCCGACGATAGACCGGCGTCAGACGCCCAGGGACGCCAGCCGTTCCGGGTCCGCGATGATCTGGATCTCCACGATGCGGTCCTCCACGACGGTGAAGGCCATGAGCCCCGCCGCCCGGCCGTCGACGAGGGAGACGATGCCCGGGGCGCCGTTGACCAGCACCGTCCGGTACGCGCGGCGGAAGCGGGCGAAGGTGAGCGCCTGGTCGACGACCGCCTCGGCGCCGCGGACCAGCTTCGAGGCCGCCGCGAGCAGCCTGCCGCCGTCCGCCCGCAGGACCACGTCCGGGTCGAGGACCGCGAGCAGACCCTCGAAGTCACCGCCCTGGGAGGCCGCCATGAAGGCGTCGACCACCTCGCGCTGGCGGGTGACGTCCGGGGCGGGGCCCGGCGCCGCGCCGTGGACACGGCGGCGGGCGCGGCTGGCGAGCTGGCGGGTCGCGGCCGGCGTGCGGTCCACGATGGGGGCGATCTCGTCGAAGGAGACGGCGAACATGTCGTGCAGGACGAACGCCAGCCGCTCGGCCGGCCCGAGGGTCTCCAGGACCACGAGCAGCGCAAGGCCCACCGAGTCGGTGAGCAGCGCCTCCTCCTCGGGGTCGCGGGTGCCGTCCCCGCTGCGGACCACCGGATCCGGTACGTAGTACTCCAGCGGGTCCTCCCGGCGCGAGGCGCGCGAGCGCAGCATGTCCAGGCAGACCCGTCCGACGACCGTCGTGAGCCAGCCGCTGAGGTTGCGCACCTCGCCGATGTCGGAGCGGCTGAGCTTGAGCCACGCTTCCTGGACGGCGTCCTCGGCCTCGCTGAGCGAGCCCAGCATCCGGTAGGCGACCGCCTTCAGATGGGTGCGGTCGGCCTGGAAGCGCTCGGCCAGGAGGTCCTTCTCGTCCATCGGTGTCTCCTCGTTGATGCCCGTCATCGTGATGACGCATGACGGGCGCGACATGTGACGGCCGGACGGCGCCACGAGCCTCTTCCCTGAGCCGCGGCCGTCCGCTGCGTGAGATCCCTTCCAGCCCCCGCCGAACGCCCGGATTTCCCCGGCCGATCGGCGCCAACGCCGGGAATCGCCACTTCAGCGTCGTGATCTTCGACCGTAGATTTTCATGCATGACGACAACCGCGCAGGTCAACGCCGTACTTCGCACCCCGCCCGCCGCCCCGGCCGCCGCGGCCGCCTACTTCTCCGCCAGCCTCGCCTTCCACGCCGACGTCTCCGATGTCGCGAGCGCCATCGCCGCCGACGGCGACCCCGGCTTCGTGGTCCTCGACTCGCGCTCCACCGCCTCCTGGGACCAGGGCCACGTCCCCGGCGCGATCCACCTGCCGACCGCGCTCATCGCCGAGCAGGCCGAGCACCTGCTCGACAGGTCCGTGCCGGTGGTCACGTACTGCTGGGGCCCCGGCTGCAACGGCGCGACGCGCGCCGCGCTCGCGCTGGCCCAGCTGGGCTACCAGGTGAAGGAGATGCTCGGCGGTTTCGAGTACTGGGTGCGCGAGGGCTTCCCGTACGAGACGTGGGAGGGCCCCGCGAAGAAGGAGGCGGACCCGCTGACGGCCCCGGTCGATGCCGAGGACTGCGGCTGCTGAGCCCGTGCCGGGTAAACCGATTAGGGGATCGGCTCACCATGCCGTAAGGTCATATTCACCGACGCGGGGTGGAGCAGCTCGGTAGCTCGCTGGGCTCATAACCCAGAGGTCGCAGGTTCAAATCCTGTCCCCGCTACTCAGTAGCAACGAAGGCCCGGATCCATTCACTGGATCCGGGCCTTCGTCGTCTCCCCGAAAAGTCCGCTTGACCTTTACGCAACGTCAAGATTTAGCGTTTTCCCCATGGAGTGGTCGATCCAGGAGATCGCCAAGAAGGCCGGTACCACCAGCCGCACCCTCCGGCACTACGGAGAGCGCGGACTGCTGGAACCCAGCCGGATCGGCGCCAACGGTTACCGGTACTACGACCAGGCGGCGCTCGTGCGGCTGCAGCGCATCCTGCTGCTGCGCGAGCTCGGGCTCTCCCTGCCCGCCATCGCCGAGGTCCTGGAAGGACAGCGGGACACGTCCACCGCCCTGCACACCCATCTCCTCCTGCTGGAACAGGAGCGGGAACGGATCGGGCGGCAGATCGAGGCCGTGCGGACCACTCTCCACAAGACGGAGAACGGAGAAGAACTCATGGCGGAAGAAATGTTCGACGGATTCGATCACACGCGGTACGAGGAGGAGGTCACCGCGCGCTGGGGCCGCGAGGCGTACGAGAAGGGCGATCGCTGGTGGCGCTCGCTCAGCGCCGAGCGGAAGCAGGCGTTCAAGGACGAGCAGGCCGGCATCGCCCACGACTTCGGACAGGCGGCGCGCAACGGCCTCGCCGCCGACAGCGAAGAGGTCCAGGCGATCGCGCGGCGCCACGTCGCGTGGCTGTCGACCACCACGACGCCGTCGAAGGAGTACCTGATCAGCCTCGGCCAGATGTACGTCGACGACCCGCGCTTCGGCGAGAACTACGACAAGCACGGTGAGGGTTCCGCCGTCCTCGTCCGGGACGCGATGAAGGTCTACGCGGAGCGGAACCTGTAGCGCGTAAGGTCACGCGCACGATGCGTGACGAGACGGTGGCGCGCATGGACCCGTCTGCGGGCCATGTCCAGCCCCGCCCTGGAGCTGGTCGGTCGCGAACGCGGTGACGGGGCGGTGGTGACGAGCGGGTCCCCCACTCGGCCGAGCGGGGGTCGCCACGCGGCGCGGCTCCCGCCACCCTGGGGAGGGCGCGGTACCGTCCGTCGCCGTGTACGGACCGGGCAGGAGAGCACAGGTGGGGCAGGGGCAGCTGGAAGCGGGTGGTGAGGGGAACGGGCGTCCCCGACGGCGCGGCGAGCGGGCCCGCCGGTTCATCCGCGCCCTGCCCCCGCTCGTCATCCTCGGCGGTGTCGTCTTCGACCTCTCCACCCCGCCCTCGTACACGGCGGCCCCGATGTTCTCGGCCGCGCCGCTGATCGCGGCCCCGCTCTTCTCGACGCTGACGACGCTGCTCACCGGCATCGCCGCGATCCTCGCCAGCGTCGGTCTCCACCTCTACAACGGCACCGCGTCCGATGTCCCCTCCCTCACCGAGACATTCACCGTCGTCACCGTGGCCGCCCTCGCCCTGCTCGTGAACCGGGTCGTGCGGCGCAGTGGCGAGCGCCTCGCCTCGGCCCGGGTGATCGCGGAGACCGCCCAGAAGGCGGTCCTTCCGACGCCGGCCGAGCGGATCGGCGGACTGCAGGTGGCGGCACGTTACGAGGCGGCGCAGGCGGACGCGTTCATCGGCGGCGACCTGTTCGCCGTACAGGACACGCCGTACGGGGTACGGCTCGTGGTCGGTGACGTACGGGGCAAGGGGCTCGACGCGGTCGAGGCCGTCGCCGTCGTCATCGGCGCCTTCCGGGAGGCGGCCGAGCAGGAGGCGTCGCTGGAGGGCGTCGCCCAGCGCCTGGAGCGGGCGCTGGCCCGGGAGGGGACCCGCCGTGACGGCCTGGACGCCTTCGAGGGGTTCACCACCGCCGTCCTGGCCGAGATCCCGCGCGGCGACGGTCGCGTACGGGTGGTGAACCGCGGTCATCCCGAGCCGCTGCTGCTGTACGCGGACGGGGGTGTGACGCTGCTGGAGCCGACCGAGCCGGCGCTGCCGCTGGGCATGGGGGAGTTGGCTGCCTGGCCGGACCGGGCGGACGAGTCCGCGTATCCGCCGGGCGCGACGCTGCTCCTCTACACCGACGGGCTCTCCGAGGCCCGCAACGCCTCGGGGGACTTCTACGATCCCGCCGAGCGGCTCTCCGGGCGGATCTTCCCGGGGCCCGAGGAGCTTCTGGACGCGCTCGTCGACGACGTCCGCCGGTACACGGGCGGGGGCGCGACGGACGACATGGCGCTGCTCGCGGTGAGCCGTCCGGCGGCGGGGCAGCCGGAGCGGCGGCGCACGATGCCGGTGGTGCCGTGACCATGCGTAGTGGCGGCGTACCGCTCCGATAACAATTGATACACCGTCAGTTTGGCGGGTCTCGCTGGTTGTTCGAGGATGCGGGCCCAAATCGGCCCGTACCTGTCCAATCCCGTTAATGATCATCCGGAACGGCTTGGAATCCGGCCCTCGTGTCTATTAACGTTCGATAACGCAGCGCGGTCGTTTCAGCCGTCGCAAGAGACGGCACCGTGCGCACGCGCCGAATCCTGAAAAGGAACCGGGGACCCACTACTTGGGGTGAATCGGGCACTTTCGCACTCGTGCGACCGTGCCGGTAGGAGACCTTCCTGCTCCGAACCCGTCAGCTAACCCGGTAGGCGGTAAGGAAGGAAAGGAGTGCGCCTCCGTGGCGTCCAACACCCCTGCCCCCGAAGACACTTTTGACGGGTTCCAAGCGTTCGGCGCGTCGGCTGCCGCCGGTTCGGACGACGACGCCACGACCTGGGGGGAGTGGAACCCCACCGAGGAGTCGCTCCGTCAGCAGTCCCGCTCCGGTGGCCGCCACCGGGTCGTGAAGCAGCGGTCGGGCTTCGCCCGCTCGTCCACCGTCCTCGGCGTCGGTGTCATCGCGGCGGTCGGTGCGGGTGGCATGGCCACCGCCCAGGACAAGCCCGCGGTCTCCATATCCCTCCCCGACCTGAACCTCCCGGACGCCTCCGAACTGCCGGGCGTCGGCGAGCTCCTCTCCGACGGGGGCGAGGACGCGCAGGGGACGGGCTCCGGGACGAACAACCCGCAGCCGCTCACCGCCTCCCTCACCGTTCCGGCCGAAGCCGACGCGGCCACGCAGACCGACGGCGGCTCCGCGTCCGAGGCCACCGCCGACGCCGGCGAGGCGCTGCGCGCGCGCATCCTCCAGCAGGCCGAGCAGCAGCAGGCATCCGCCGACGCCGCCGCGAAGGCCGAGGCGGAGAGGCTGGCGGTCGAGAAGGCCGCGGCCGAGGCGGCGGTGAAGGCCGACGCGGCCGAGAAGGCGGCGGCCGAGGCGAAGCGGAAGGCCGAGGAGGAAGCGGCGGCCAAGGCCGAGGCGGAGCGCCTGGCCAAGCTCGCCGCGAGCTACGCCCTGCCCACCTCCTCGTACACCCTCACCTCCACGTACGGGCAGTCCGGCTCCATGTGGTCCTCCGGCTACCACACCGGCCTCGACTTCGCGGCGCCCACCGGCACCCCGGTCAAGGCGGTGCACGGCGGCACCATCACCTCGGCGGGCTGGTCCGGCTCCTACGGCTACCGGATCGTCCTGGAGCTGGAGGACGGTTCGGAGGTCTGGTACGCGCACCTGTCCTCGATGACGGTGAGCGTGGGCCAGTCCGTCGGCACCGGCGAGACGATCGGCCGCGTCGGCGCGACCGGCAACGTGACCGGCCCGCACCTGCACCTGGAGGTCCACACCTCGGGTGGCGACGGCATCGACCCGGCGGCCTGGCTGCGCGACAAGGGCCTGTCGGTCTGAGTCGCAGGCGGCCTCGGTCGCCGACGGTCTCGGTCGCCGGCGGGTGTCGGCGGGCCGGGTCGCCGGCCGTCTCCCGGGCGTCCTAGCTGCGGTACGGGTTGTAGCCGCCGTAGTCCAGGTACTGCGGCGGCGCCCAGACGCGGCCGGTGGCCCGTGCCGCGTACGTCAGCGCGGGCGAGGCGACCGCCTTGCGCTGCCACAGGTGGTGGAGGAGCTCCTGCTCGCGGGCGGTGAAGTCCGGGCCGGCCGCTCCGCGCTCCGCGCGGTGGCGCAGGAAGGCGAGGGTCGTCGCGAACGCCTCGTACTCCCCGACCGCGGTGGCCGCCGGCCCGCCGTACGTACGACGGGCGAAGTCGCGGGCGACGGACCGGGCCCGCATCGAGGACAGCGCGAGGGGCTCGGCAGGGGAGAGCCAGCCGGCCGCCGCGTACGCCGGGAGCTGCCCGGATATCGTGCGCAGCTCCCGCTGCCTGCTCCATATCGCCAGCCAGGTCAGCAGACCGAAGGCGGGCGCCATGAACATGCCGTACACCACGAAGAAGCCCAAGGGCCCGAGGACGGACGCCGAGCTGTTCCACAGCGCGTGCATGCCCATCGCCAGGACGAGGCCGGTCACCGGCAGCAGGACGCGCCGCACGCGCTGACGCCGGGCGGCGAGCGCGGCGAAGCCGAAACCGAGTCCGGTGAGCACGGTGAAGAGCGGATGCGCGAACGGCGACATCACGATCCGTACGAAGAAGGTCCCGGCGGTCACCGCGCCGATGCCGGACGTGCCGATCTCCTGGTCCTCGCCGAAAGCCCGGCCGAGATAGAGGATGTTCTCGGTGAAGGCGAAGCCGCTGGCGGTGAGGCCGGCGATCACGACCCCGTCGACGAGACCGGTGAACTCGCGGCGGCGCAGCAGGAAGATCAGCAGCACGGCGGCCGCCTTGGCGCTCTCCTCCACCACCGGCGCCACGACCGTGGCGCCGAGGGTGTCGGCGGAGGCCGGGTCGGCGGTGGCCGTCGCTATCCAGCGGACGGCGAAGGAGTTCGCGAGGATCGCGACGAGGGCGGCGGCGAAGGCGCCCCAGCAGAACGCGAAGATCAGGTTCCGCCAGGGGCCGGGTTCGACGCGGTCGAGCCAGCGGAACGCGGCGATGAGCAGAGGGACGGGCAGGACGGCCAGGCCCAGGCCGACGAGGAAGCCCTCGGTGCCGGTCTGCTCCCGCACCATCGCCAGGATCACCAGCGCGCAGATCGCGAGCAGGGTGGCCACGGCGACGATCCGGACCACCTTGCTGCGCCAGAAGGCGCGACGGGGCCGGTAGCGCCACTGGGCGCGGTCCGGCACGGCCGGGAAGTCCGGCTCCTCGGTGTCCCTGGCCGGGACGGGAACGTGGTTCGACACGTGAGCGACCCTAACGAGGTGGACTGACACCCCGCGAGGGAGTTCCGCTCCCGGCGTTCTCCTCGGGCGTTCTGCTTCCGGGCGTTCTCCGCCCGGGCCTTCTACTTCCTGGCGAAGAGCAGGTCGTGGACGACGTGGCCCTTGTCGAGGCCCTGCCCCTCGAAGCGGGTGAGGGGGCGGAAGGCCGGGCGGGGCGCGTAGCCGCCGTCGGCCTGGGTGTTCTCGAAGTCGGGGTGGGCGGAGAGGACCTCGAGCATCTGCTCGGCGTACTCCTCCCAGTCGGTGGCGCAGTGCAGGACGGCGCCGGGCTTCATCCGGGTGGCGAGCAGGGTGAGGAACTCGGGCTGGATGAGGCGCCGCTTGTGGTGGCGCTTCTTGGGCCACGGGTCCGGGAAGTAGACGCGGCAGCCGTCGAGGGAGTCGGCGCCGAGCATCTCGCGGAGCAGGATGATCGCGTCGCCGTTGGCGACCCGGACGTTCTCCAGTCCGTTCCGGTCGGCGAGACCGAGGAGGTTGCCCTGGCCGGGGGTGTGGACGTCCACGGCGAGGATGCCGGTGCCGGGGTCGGCGGCGGCCATCTGGGCCGTGGCCTCGCCCATGCCGAAGCCGATCTCCAGGACGACGGGCAGACCGCCGAACATCTCCTTCAGATCGAGGATCCGCTTGCCGTCGATGTCCAGGCCCCAGTCCGGCCACCGCTTGAGCATCGCCTCGGCCTGACCCGCGGTGACGCGGCTGCGACGGGGCTGGAAGCTGCGGATGCGCCGCTCGTGGTGCGAGCCGGCGGGGTCGGGCAGGGGCCCTTCCCCCGCGGCGAACCTCTGACTGCCCCGCTGGAAGACGACGGGCGGGGCGGAGGGCTCGGCGACGGGCTGCGTGGCGGTTTCTCGGGACTCAGACACAATGCGCCAATTCTACGGGGCCCGGCGACCCGGCCCCGTGTGGCGATCGTCCCTCTCCCCGGGGAGCCTCATGCGGGACAGGCGGCCCTACGAAGAGCGGCCGGCTACAGGAGTGCCAGGGCCCTGGACGCGACCTCTCGCCCGATCGGGAGGGACGCCGTCGCCGCCGGGCTCGGCGCGTTCAGGACGTGGACCGTCCTCGGGGCCTCCCGGATCAGGAAGTCGTCCAGGAGCGTGCCGTCCCGGAGCACCGCCTGCGCCCGCACCCCGGCCGGGGCCCGCCGCAGATCCGTTTCCTCCACCACGGGCAGCAGCCTGCGCACCGCCTCCGTGAAGGCCCGTTTCGACAGCGACCGGCGCAGCTCACCCGCTCCGTACCGCCAGTGCTCCCGGGCGATCTGCCAGGAGCCGGGCCACGCGAGCGTCCCCGCCAGGTCGCCGGGCCGGACGACCGACCAGCCGTATCCCTCGCGGGCCAGCGCGGGCACCGCGTTCGGCCCCACGTGCACGCCGCCGTCGACGCCCCGCGTGAGATGGACCCCGAGGAAGGGGAAGGCCGGGTCCGGCACCGGGTACACCAGGCCGCGGACCAGCGAGGGGTCCGCCAGCTCGTAGTACTCCCCACGGAAGGGGACGATCCGCATCCCCGGCTCGTCACCGGCCAGCCGTGCCACCCGGTCGCAGTGCAGCCCCGCGCAGTTCACCAGGACCCGGCCCCGCACCACGGTCCCGGCCGCCGTGCGGACGGCCACGCCCCAGGGCCGCCGGTCGATCGCGGTGACCGCGGAGCCGTACAGGATGCGCGCCCCGGAGGACTCGGCGAGCTGCGCCGCCACCGCTCCGTAGTCGCAGATCCCGGTCGTGCCGACATGGATCGCGGCGAGGCCCCGCACCCGCGGCTCGTACGCGCTGATCTGCGCCGGGCCCAGTTCACGCACCGGGATGCCGTTCTCCCGGCCACGCTGCACGAGCGCGTGCAGCCGGGGCAGCTCGTCGCGCCCCGTCGCGACGATGAGCTTGCCGGTGACCTCGTACGGCAGGCCGTACTCCGCGCAGAACTTGACCATCTCGGCCGCGCCCGCGACCGCGAACCGTGCCTTCAGGGACCCCGGGCGGTAGTAGATCCCGCTGTGGATCACCCCGCTGTTGCGCCCCGTCTGGTGGCGGGCCGGGCCGTGCTCCTTCTCCAGGACCGTGACACGGGTGCCGGGCGCGGCGCGGGTCAGGGCGTACGCCGTCGACAGACCGACGATCCCGCCGCCGATCACGAGCACGTCACAGTCCAACACCAGCGCCACCTCCCACCCCGATAGTGCACTGGCCCACTGACAATGCCGTTAAACCCGGTGGGACACGCGTCACGTCGAAGGGGCGCAAAGATCACGCCGGGGCCATCAGCAGCGGACGGGCCCGCTCCCGCAGCTCCATGACCCTCGGCTCGTCCCCGTACGGCTCCAGCCGGTGCAGCAGGTCCCGTACGTACTCCGTGGTCCGGGCGGACGAGATCCGGCCCGCCACCTCCACCGCGCGCGTGCCCGCCGCGCAGGCCGCGTCCAGATTGCCCGACTCGAGCTCGGCGACCGCCGACACCACGAGCCGCAGCCCGTGCGAGCGGACGAACTCCTCCGTCGGCCGGGACAGCGCCTGCTCGGTGAAGCGGCGCACCTGGCGCGGGGCCTTCAGATCGCGGTAGCACTCGGCGGCGTCGGCGCAGAACCGGTCGTACGAGTAGAAGCCCAGCCAGGTCGGGTCCGGATCACCCTCCCGCGAGCGCTCCAGCCAGCCCTCGGCCGCCTTGAGCGCGGCCGCGGCCGCCGCCCCGTCGTTGGCCTTGGCGTGCGCCCGGGCCTCCACGAGCCGGAAGAAGGACATGGTGCGGGCGGTGGCGAGCCCGCGGTTGCGCTCCAGGGCGGCCTGGGCGAGGTCCACGCCCTCGTCGGCGAAGCCCCGGTAGGTGGCCTGGAGGGACATCGAGGCGAGGACGTACCCGCCGAGCGGTACGTCGGCGGCGGCGCGCGCCAGGCGCAGCGCCTGGATGTAGTAGCGCTGGGCGGCCTCCTGCTGGCCGGTGTCGAAGGCCATCCAGCCGGCCAGCCGGGTCAGCTCCGCCGTCGCCCCGAACAGGGCCCGGCCGACCTCGTCCGAGTACGAGCCGAGCAGCAGCGGGGCGGCATCGACCCGTAAGCACTCCGGGACCATGGAGGAACGCCAGTCGCCGCCGCCGTACTTGGAGTCCCAGCGGCGCGCGTCCTCGGCCGCCTCACGGAGCTTGGCGACATCGCTGTGCCCCACGCGCGCGTGGGGGCCGGTCTCCGGGCCTTCGGGCGCCGGCCCGCCGGCGGGGTCGAGGAGCCGCTCCACGGAGGAGTCGGCGGGCGTTATCAGCCATCGGGAGGCGGGGGTCGCGTAGGCGCTGACCGCGAAGGATCCGGCCAGCGACTGCCAGATCCCGCCGCCGCCCGCCCGCCGGCCGGCGAGGTCCAGCCGGTACAGCTCCGTCGCCGAGCGGACCGCCTCGCCCACGTCGCGCGGGAAGGCGAGACCCACCTCCGGCGCCGGGTCGGCGTCGGCGAGGCCGATCTCGTGCAGCGGCACCGGCCGGCCGAGCTTCTGGCCGATCGCGGCGGCGATCAGATGCGGGGCGGCGCCCTGCGGCACCATGCCCTTCGACACCCACCGGGCCACCGAGGTCTTGTCGTAGCGAAGCGTCAGCCCCCGCTGCGCACCGAGGTCGTTGACGCGCCGGGCGAGGCCGGCGTTGCTGATTCCCGCGAGGGCGAGAACCGTGCCGAGCTTTTCGTTCGGCCCGCGTTGCTCCCTGGACATGACGCCACCCCTCGACACCCAAGACGGCCGCCACGACGCCGGGCATAGGCGTGCGGCATTCGTAAACACAGCGTAGTTCGCCGCATCCCTACCGTTAAGGGGCGGAGTTCCGTATGGCGGGATTGTTGTGTGAACAGACGGATGGGGGCCGGATGGCGTAGTGGCGTCGGCGCGGGAAGCCCCGGGCGGGGCGCGTGGGGCGCCTCCGGGCGCGTGCTCCGGTGGTGTGGCCGTGCGCCCGGCCGTGCGCTCTCGCCCGGTCGGCGGGGGAGCGCTTCCATGAGTGCTGCGTGGGTCGGCCCACCGGCTGTGGACCGGTGGGCCGGGGGACACCGTCGCCCCATTCCCCGCGGGCGGCGGACGGCTCCGGGAGGCGAACAGCGCCTCCCGGACTGCCGGACGGTTTCCGCGCCGTCGAGAATGGCCGAATGACGACCGTGGGCGAACCGGCCACAACTGTCCCATGCCAGGGGCGCATTCGCCTTTGCGCGCGCGACCCCGGACCCCCTCCTGTGCGCCGTTGTCGTGGCAGCATGTTCCTCCACTGAACCGACGTGGAGGCGCCGATGCGATGGCTGGTGGGCTGGAGCAGTGTCGCCGCGAGCTTCGGCCCGACGGGTACGGCCGGAGCCGTGGGGGGCATGGCGTCCGAGGGGCGCACGGTCCAGCCGGTGGGCGCACAACTCCTCTGGAGCGACCCCGATCCGCTGTGGGCGGTCGGCGACTGGCGCCCGGACGAGGTGCGGCTGATCAGCGTCGACGCGCACACCCGCCTTGCCGTACTGGGGTGTTGCGCCGCGAGCGACGAGGAGCTGAGGGTCGGGCTGCTCACCGCGCGCGGAGGCGCGCTGCGTCATCTCACCGCCTGGGCCGGCAGCTACACCGCCGTCGTGCGGGTCGGCGGCCGGATCACCGTGACGGGTGATCTGGCGGGCGCCCGGCCCGTGTTCCACACCCCGTGGGCGAAGGGCACGGCGTACGCGACCGCCGCCCTGCCCCTCGCGGACCTCATCGAGGCCCAGCTCGACATCGGGCACCTGGCCGCGCTGCTCGCCTGCCCCGAGACCCCGGAGGCGCTACGCGACTCCACGCCGTACGAAGGGGTCAAGCGAGTGCCGCCCGGGCACGCGTTGATCCTGCGCGAGGGCTCGCGCGAGATCACCGGGTACGAACCGGTGGCCTCGCTCGCGGTCGCCGCCGCAGAGATCGAGCCGCGCCGGGCGGTGGAGGGCGTACGGGACGCACTGGTCGACGCCGTACGGGCCCGGCTCACCGCGCCCCGGCACGCACCGGAGGCTCCGCTGCCGGACCCCGGGCCCGTCCCCGGCATGGGGCCCGCCGAGCGGCGGGCCGCCCGGGGCGGCGGACCGGCGCCCGGGATCGGCGCGGACCTCTCCGGGGGCAGCGCGTCCGGGACGCTCGCCCTGCTGGCCGCCGGCCTGCCCGGCGTCCCCGGCACGATCCTCGGCCACGGCACGGGCGCCGGGGAGCGGCTGCTCGCCGTCACCTTCAACGACCTGGCGACCGGCGGTTCTCCGAGCCGGGAGGACGAGCTGGAGCGGGCGCGGGCGATCGCCGCGAACCCCCGGCTGCACCATGTGGTCGTGGCGGCGGGCGAGGAGGCGCTGCCCTACGCGGAGCTGGACGGTCCGCTGACCGACGAGCCGGGTCCCTCGCTCGTCGTCGCCGGCAGGCACCGGCGGCGCCTCGCGGGCGGCAGCGCGGACCACTTCACGGGCCTGGGGGCCCGTCAGGTCCTGGACGCGCACCCGGCGCGCCTCGCCGACCTGCTGATGGACCGGCGGCGCAGGTCGCTGGTGCGCCCGGTGGCGGCGCTCGCCAAGGCCACGGGACCGTCGGCGGGCTCGCTGCTCGTGCCGCTGACGGTCTACCGGGCGGCGCGCCGGCTCGCCCGCACCCCCTACCGGTCCGGTCTGGAGGCGGCGGCGACGCGGCTCCTGGAGGCGAACCGTCCGGGGCCCGGGGCCTTCGGCCCCCTAGAGGCGTCCCTCTCCGCCCTGACCTGGTCGCGTCCCGGTCCCGCGGCGCGCTGGCTGACGGGCGAGGCGCTGGCCGAAGTATCGGTTCGCCTGACCCGGGCGGCGACGCTGCCGACATCGGTGCAGCGGCCGGGAGAGGCACGCGCGCGTGCGGCGCTCGCCCGGGCGGCGGCGGACCACCGCGTGCTCGAACAGGCTGCGGAGATCCGCAGCCAGCGCCTCCACGCCCCGTTCCTCGACAACCAGGTGGTACGGGCCTGCCGCGCCCTTCCCGAACCGCTGCGGGTCCAGCCCGGCGCCCGGGCGGCCGTCCTGCGCACGGTCCTCGCGGGGGCGGGCATCCACGACCTCCCGCCGGGCTGGGGCACGCCGAACCCCGCGATCCCGGCCTCGGCCGTCCGCGCGGGCCTGCGCGCCGCGCTCCCCGACCTCATGGAGCTCTTCGCCGCCCCGCTCCTCGCGGACGCGGGCCTGATCGAGGCCCGCGTGGTCCGCAAGGCCCTGCAGGCGGCCGCCGAGGGGGAGCCGGTCCCGCTGGACGGCCTCGCCGACCTGGTCTCCACCGAACTCTGGCTCCACCGCCTCCTCGCCCGCCGCGGCACCTGCTGGACGGGCACGGCGGCGCCCCCGCGGCAACGGGCGGTGGTGGGACCGCTGGTGCCGTCGACGAGGTCGCTGTCGGCGTGAAGCCGGGCCGCGGGGCTCTCCTCCGGCTCCGGTCCGTCCACAGGCTGGGGACGAGCGGGCCGCTCTCCCGTCACGGCGCTCCTCGGCGGATGCTCACCGAGCAGGCCACGCTGCCGCCGGGCACGGCGGAGGCCCGGCGACGGACCCGGAATCGCTGCGGGAACGGGCTCGGGAGTCGGGCCGGGTCATCCGACCGGCGAGGTGACCGCCCCGGCGGAGCCGTACGGGACGGGTGGCCGCCGCCCGGTCAGGCGCAGCTGATCCTCGACTGGGCCCAGTCCGCGACCGCCACCCGGCCGAACGGGGTGTGTTCCTCCACCACCAGGCGGATCGTCTTACGGCCGGCGATGCCGACGTGGACCGGGATCGCCGGGTCGCCGGGCCGGACCACGGCGGAGCGCCAGAGCCGCTCACCGTCTCCGTAGACGGAGAAGCGGACGCCGCCGACCCGGAGGGGCGCGCTCAGGTCGTCGATGCCGACGACCGCGTCGTAGCCGGCGCACCGGCGGTTGAGGTCGATGGTGAGCGAGGACGGCGCCTGGACGCTCACGCCGTGCGCGTACCGCGTGCCGCCGATCGACAGGCCCTCGCGCTGCCACATCCAGCTGCTGTCGCTGAGCCGTACCTCCGGCTTGGTGCCGTCGCCGGCGATGCCGTAGTCCAGTCGGTTGACCTGGTAGACGGCGGGCGGGGTCGGCGGCGGGAGCTTGGGCGCGGTCGGCTTCGGCTTCGGCTTCGGCGGGGCCGGCTTGGGCGGGGCGGGCTTCGGGGTCGGCTTGGGGCTGGGCTTCGGCGGGGGCGGCTTCGGCGTCGGTGTCGGCTCCGGGGCCTGCACGCGCACGACCGGCGGCGGAGTGGGCTTGGGCGACGGCTTCGGCTTCGGCGGTGGGGCCGGCTCCGGCGGTACGGCGGGGGCGACGGTCGGCGGCGACGGTACGGGCTTCGCGACCGGCTGAGGGTCCCCTGACAGCGCCCACACCAGACCCGCGGTCGCCGCGACGGCCACGGCCGCGGCGATACCAGCCTTCGCGGGGGCGCCGAGCCCCTCGGCCACGGCGGCGGAGGACACCCCGGCCGTGGTCGACGAACCGGCTCCCGTCGCGGCGGCGGCCGCTCCGGCACCGGCCGCGCCCGCCGCCCCGCCGGCCACGACGCCCGCGGCCTTGAGCGAGTACCCGGCGGCGAACCAGCCGATGACGGCGATCGGCAGCAGCGCCGGGATCCCGGCGTTGACGTGCGCCAGCTCGCCGGCCGCGAGCCGGCACTTGGCGCACTCCTCCAGGTGCTTGCGCAGCCCGCGCTCGGCCCGCATCCGCAGCCCGCCGCGCGCGTAGGCGCCGAGCCGGTCGGCGTAGCGGGAGCAGTCCCCGCCGGTGGTGAGGGACTGGCTGACGTGGGCCTGGAGGTAGGCCTGCTTGAGGCCCTCGCGGGCCCTGCTGGCGAGGACGGCGGTGGCGTTGGCGGTCAGGCCGAACAGCGGCGCGACCTCGCTCGGCGACTCCTCCTCGACGGTGGTGTGCCACAGCACGGCCTGCCAGCGCTCGGGCAGCGAGCGGAACGCCTGCATGGCCAGGGACTGCTCGGCCTCGTGCATGGCCAGGACGTCCGCCCCGAGATCCAGGGTGTCGTGATCGGACACCTCGGAGCCGCGGGCGGCCTGCGCGGCGAACACCGCGAAGTCCTCGACCAGATGCTCCCGCTTCTGTGTCCGCGTCCAGTTCGCGGCCACCCGCCGGACGGTGGTCAGGAGGTAGGCGCGGACGGCCTGCTCGGGCCCTGCCCCGCCCCGTACCGCCTGGAGCGTGCGGGCGAACACCTCCGCCGTCAGGTCGTCGGCGGTGTGCGCGTCGCGGCAGCACGTCCTGGCGTAGCGCCGCACGGCCTCGGAGTGGCGGCGGAACAGCTCTTCGTACGCGGTGTCGTCGCCGTCCCGCATCAGCTGGACGAGGTCGGCGTCGGACGGCGGGAGTTCGAGCGGCGGCGGCAGTACGGTGCCGGGCTCGTCGTCGCTGTCGAGGACCGGGAAGACCCCGCCCTCACGCTGCTGCGGCACGCTCGGGTCGGCGGGCCCCGGTACGGAGCCGGGCGCCGCGACCGGCACGCCGGCGGCCGGTGCCCCCGCGGGCGCGCCCGAGGAGCCTCCCGGCCCGCCCTGGCTCGGCACCTGCCGGGGCGAAAGGCCCCCGGTCTCCGTGGCACCGCCGTTGTTCAGCGGCTCGTCCCGACCGTCACCGCTCATCGCGGAAGCCCCGTATGCACGCTCAGACCCGAACACCGGACAAGAGTGCCACAGAGCGCAGGCGCGCCGAACCCGCGCGTCCACTTACCACTCGTCCGGGGCGACTTCCCGTATCCGGGCGTAACCGCTCGCCCGTGCGTGGAATGCTCAACGGTCCGCCCCGGACCACTCGACGACCCGACCAGGGCGCGCTACCGCGAGCGCAGACCCTCCAGGAGGATGTCCAGGAGCCGGGTCGAGGCCGCCGCCTGCTGCGCCGCGTCGGGCAGCGCGGGCGCCGCCGTGGCTATGACGAGGAGGACGTCGGCCACGGTCACGTCCGTACGCAGCTCGCCCGCCTCACGGGCTCGGTCGACCAGCCGGCCGACGACCTCCAGGAGCTCCGCCGCGCCGGTGTTCTCGTCCTGCTCGGCGTCCGGCACCGCACGCGGCCCGACGACCCGCTGCTCGGCCTGGTGGGCGAAGCCCCGCTGGTGCGGCACCCGCGCCTCGCCCGCCGCCGCCTGCGACGGCAGCAGCAGATCGTCCGCGTCCACGCCCACCCGGAGGATCTGCGGCGGCAGCAGCCGTCCCGCGCCCGAGGCCACCGAGGTCCGCAGGAACCGGGAGAGCGCCGACCAGGGCTCCTCCTCCTGCCCGAGAGCCGTGCGGGCCTGCTCGGTCAGCCGGGCGGTCTCCTCCTCGGCTATCCGGCGCACCAGGACGTCCTTGCTGGGGAAGCGGCGGTAGACCGTCCCCACACCGACCCGGGCGCGGCGCGCCACGTCCTCCATCGGCGCCCCGTAGCCCAGTTCGCCGAAGACCTCGCGCGCGGCGCGCAGGACGTGCTCCAGGTTCCGCTGCGCGTCCACGCGCAGCGGCGCCGAGCGGCCGACCGGCGCCGTCGTTCCCATCCGTCCGTTGACCGAGCCGTCCGTCGCCCCGACGACGGCCTGCCAACGTGAATCCTGCATGTGCATAAGCGTTCCCCCGCTCATGATGTCTCCCCCCGGAGACTCCCCGCCCTGACACGGGATCTCCGGACCGTTCCACGCTCTGGTCCACGCGCTGCGATCCGACACCCCGACGAAGTACGAACATAGTTGAGTCGGGGTCAATTCAGAAGGGGGAGTTCCGTACGGTGCGCCCCCCGATCGGAGCAAGGGCCTGAACTCTCCCGATTCTGACCCCCCGACCCACCCTTCACCCCTATCCTGACCTGCGCTTTTGGCGCTCTACACACCGTGCACGCCACCCCACGCCTCCACGCCCGGCCGGTCACACAATTTGCCGGGCCTGTGGACAAACCCCGAACGGCGTTGCGTCATGGGACAGTGACCGAACCTGTGCGCATTCTCGTTGTCGGCGGTGGCTACGTCGGGATGTACACCGCGCTGCGCCTGCAGCGGCAGCTCAAGGCCGAGCTCAGAAGCGGTGCGGTCGAGATCACGGTGGTCACGCCCGACCCGTACATGACGTACCAGCCGTTCCTCCCCGAGGCGGCGGCCGGTTCCATCTCCCCGCGCCATGTCGTCGTCCCGCTCCGCCGCGTCCTCGACAAGTGCCGGATCGTCATCGGAGAGGTCCACGCCGTCGACCACGCGAAGCGGACGGCGACGCTCACCACCCTCGCCACCGAGGAGGAGGGCACCGGGAGCGTCCAGCTCGGTTACGACGAACTGGTCATCGCGCCCGGCTCGATCTCCCGCACCCTCCCCGTCCCCGGCCTCGCCGACTACGGCATCGGTTTCAAGACCGTCGAAGAGGCCATCGGGCTGCGCAACCACGTCATCGAGCAGATGGACATCGCCTCCTCCACCCGCGACCCGGGCCTGCGCGACGCCGCCCTCACCTTCGTCTTCGTCGGCGGCGGCTACGCGGGCGTGGAGGCGCTCGGGGAGCTGGAGGACATGGCCCGCTACACCGCGCGGTACTACCACAACATCAAGCCGGAGGACCTGAAGTGGGTCCTGGTCGAGGCCTCGAACCGGATCCTTCCCGAGGTCGGCGAGAAGATGGGCAAGTACGCGATCCGCGAGCTGCGCGGCCGCAACATCGACGTACGTCTGGAGACCCGACTGGAGTCCTGCGAGGACCGGGTCGCCGTCCTGAGCGACGGCACGCGCCTGCCGACCCGTACGGTCGTCTGGACGGCCGGCGTCAAACCCGCACCGGTCCTCGCCGCCACCGACCTGCCGCTCGACGGACGCGGCCGGCTCAGGTGCACCGCACGGCTCACCGTCGACGGAGTCGAACACGCCTGGGCGGCGGGAGACGCGGCGGCCGTCCCCGACATCACGGCGGAGGAGCCGGGCGCGGAGTGCGCGCCGAACGCGCAGCACGCCGTGCGCCAGACCAAGGTGCTCGCCGAGAACATCGCCGCCTCCCTGCGCGGACAGCCGCTCAAGGAGTACGCCCACACGTACGCCGGCTCGGTCGCCTCCCTCGGCCTCCACAAGGGCGTGGCACACGTCTACGGCCGCAAACTCAAGGGCTACCCGGCCTGGTTCATGCACCGCGCCTACCACCTCAGCCGTGTCCCGACCTTCAACCGGAAGGCCCGCGTCCTGGCCGAGTGGACCCTGTCCGGACTGTTCAAGCGGGAGATCGTCTCGCTCGGCTCGCTGGAACACCCCCGCGCCGAGTTCGAACTCGCCGCCGCGCCCCCGCCCCCGAAGAACGGCCCCAGGAACGGCCCCCCGAGCAGCCCCGAGAACGGCCCGAAGCCGCGCTGACACCGATGTCAGTGCGGTCGGTCACACTGGACGTGTGACCATAGGTGGGCTCACACCTGCACAGAGTGACTCAGCACGGCCAACGACACCCCGAGGCATACGAATCCGTGAACTTCACCCGTTGGAGCGCCCGACTCCCCGGCACGCAGCGCCGCACCGCGGCGCGGGGGACCGAGGGCTCCGTGCCCGCGGCCCGCGGGGAGTACGAGCAGCAGCCTGAGCACCTCCCCGACGAGGTCCCCGCCCTGGAGGACTTCTCCGTACGCGAGATCATCGGCCGCCTCCCCGGTCTGGTCGCGCTCGTGCACGGCCCCGAGCACCGCATCGCGTACGTCAACGACGCCTACGCCGCCGCCTTCGGCCCCCGCCCGGCAGGGGCAACCGTCGCCGACGCCTGCCCCGAGGCCCATGAGCTCGGTCTGCTGCCGCTGATGGACCAGGTCCTGCGCAGCGGCAAACCCCGTACGGTCAAGTCCCGCAAGACCCAGGAAGGCGGCTCGTACACGGTCACCTGCCTGCCCGTGGACTCCCCGCGCTTCGAGGGCGGCGCCGTCCTCGTCCACGCGGCCGACGTCACCGACCACGCGGAGGCGGCCGAGCGGCTGCGCGCCAGCGAGCGCCGGCACCGCGAGACCGCCGTCACGCTCCAGCGCTCCCTGCTCCCGCAGGAGCTGGAGCAGCCCGACGACCTCAGGATCGCCGCCACTTACCAGCCCGGCGGCACGGACGCGGCGGTCGGCGGCGACTGGTACGACGTCATCACCCTCGGCGCCGGCCGCACCGCGCTGGTCATCGGCGACGTCATGGGTCGCGGCGTACGCGCGGCAGCCGTCATGGGCCAGCTCCGTACGGCCGTCCGCGCCTACGCCCGGCTCGACCTGCCCCCGCACGAAGTGCTCCAGCTGCTCGACGGCCTCGCCGCCGAGATCGACGCCAGCCAGATCGCCACCTGCGTGTACGCGGTCCACGACCCCAACGAGGGCCGGCTCGTCTACGCCTCCGCCGGCCACCTCCCGATCCTCGTCAGGGACGAGGACGGCACGGTCCGCCGCGCCGAGGACCCCACCGGCCCCCCGCTCGGCACCGGCGGCTGGCTGCACACCTCCGGCACGATCGCCCTGCCCCCCGGCTCCACCGCCGTCCTCTATACGGACGGTCTCGTCGAACGCCGCCGCGAGGACATCGACGAAGGCGTCGCCGCGCTGGAGCGCGCCCTGTCCGGCGCCCTCGGCACTCCGCAGGTCGTCTGCGACCGGCTGCTGCGTTCGCTCGGCGTCACCGCCGAGCACGACGACGACGTGGCGGTCCTGGTGGTCCAGCACCCGGCCCGCGAGGGCGCGGACGCCGAGCTCTTCCACAACGCGGCCCTGGAGCTCCTCGGCGGAGTGGAGGCCGCCCCTCGCGCGCGTGCCTTCGCGACAGGCGTCCTCTCCAGCTGGCGCTTCCCGGTCGAACTGCGCGACCTCGGCGTTCTCGCCACCAGCGAGCTGGTGGCGAACTCCCTCAAGCACGGCACCCCGCCGATGCGCCTGCGGCTGCGTCGCACCGACCGGCGCCTGATCATCGAGGTCACGGACGGAGACGACCATCTGCCGCGCCGCCGCAGGGCGGAGACGGAGGACGAGGCGGGCCGCGGGATCTCGATCATCGCGACGATCGCCTCGTCCTGGGGAAGCCGCCGTACGCCCGGGGGCGGCAAGGCGGTCTGGTGCGAGTTCGCCCTGCCCGACTAGGCGGCGGCGGTCTCCTTCTCGGGCTGGTGCCTCGCGACGACCCGTGAGGTCTTCGCGGCGAGCGAGGGCTGGTCCTGCACCGGCGTGAGCTGCTTGCCGAGCCGCAGGGCAAGGAACGTGATCCCGAGCGAGAAGAGCACGAAGGTCACGATGTACGGTCCGTGCAGCGAGGCCCCCATGGGCCCGCCCACGGCCGGCCCGACGGCCAGCGCGAGCTGCTTGACCAGAGCGAACGCCGAGTTGTACTGCCCGACCATCGACTCCGGGGCCAGGTCGGCCACCAGCGGCGCCACGGTCGGCGACAGCATCGCCTCACCGAGCCCGAAGAGGGCGTACGTGGAGATGAAGGCCGCGGTCGCCATCGCCTGGCTGCCGTGCCCGAGCCCCGCGTACCCGGCGATCACCCACGCCACGGCCCAGATCAGACCGACGGCCGCGATCACCCGCGTGCGGCGACGGCGCTCGACGAACCTCAGCACCACGAACTGCGCGACGACGATGACGGCCGTGTTGGCGGCCAGCGCGATCCCGAGCGTCGACGGCTGGATGCCCGCGGCCTCCGTGCCGTACGCCGCGAGACCCGACTCGAACTGCCCGTAGCAGGCGAAGAACAGCACGAAGCCGAGGACGCACAGCTGGACCATGGCCTTGTGCCCGAGCAGCGACCGCAGCCCGCCGCCCTGGGAGCCGGCCGGACGCGTGCTCCGCAGGGCGGGGGAGCCCGGCATCCGGACGGTCACCACGACCCCGGCGAGCACGAGGAACATTGCCGCCTCGATCGAGAAGAGAAGGAGGAAGCTGTCCGGCCGGCTCTCGTCGACGAGCTGGCCGCCGATCAGACCACCCACGCCCAGTCCCAGGTTCTGCAGGAAGAACTGCATGGCGAAGGACCGCGTACGGGTCGACGGGTCCGAGCACCAGACGATCATCGTCGCGAGCGCCGGCTGCATCACGGCGGTACCGGCACCGAGCAGCGCGGCCGATCCGACGGCGGCCGGCACGCTCTCCGAGAGCCCCATGCCCAGAGCGCCGAGGGACGCGAGGACGGCGGCGACCAGAAGAACCGGGACGGGGCCGCGCCGGTCGATGGCGCGCCCGCTGAAGGGCAGGACGACGAGTGCGGCCAGGGCGAAGACGGCGAGCACGATGCCCGCCGTTGACGCGCCCAGATCCCGCACCTGAGCGACATACACATAGAGGTACGGAACGGTGAAGCCGAGTCCGAACGCGCTCAGCGCGCTGCCTGCCTGGATCCGGCGCATCGCTGCACCCATCGCCTTGGTCACACCCACCCACTTCAAGAGGAGGGCTTCAGCCCTGTAGGACTGAGCCCTGAAGACTTCAATACTAAAGTTCGATGGTTAACAGTACACATGGAAGGACTTCAATGCCAACGGCGACCGTGGGATACTCCCCGCATGTCCGACACCCCCGAGCCGAGCCTCGACGAACAGATCGCGGCCTACCAGCGCGAGTACCGCGAGCTCGACCCCCAGGTCGAGAAGGTCGTCTCCGCCCTCGGCCGGCTGAACCGGCGGATGAACGTGGCGTACGGCCGCCAGCTCGCCGACCTCGGCATCAGCAACGCCGAGTGGGAGGTCCTCAAGACCCTCGTCCTGGCCGGCGCCCCCTACCGCCTCGGCCCCGGCGAGCTGGCCAAGCGCCTGGGCCTCACCCCGGCCGCGATGACGCACCGCATCGACCGGATGGCGGGCGAGGGCCTGGTCACCCGCGACCGCGACGAGAGCAACCGCGTGCGGGTGATCGTGGAGCTGACGGACGAGGGCCGCTCGAAGTGGCTCGAGGCGATGCGCATGGCGACGGGCTTCGAGGAGGAGCTCCTCCAGGACCTGACGAGCGAGGAGCGCGGCGGCCTCGGCGAGATGCTGATCCGCCTCCTGCGCAGGGTCGAACACACCCAGCCGGACGCGGGCGGCCGGCTCACGGACCTCGACTGACAGGCCCTGCGGCCGCACGGAGAGCCGGGGTTGACACACCCCTCCCGTATCCGTAGTGTTCTCCGAGTTGTCGCGGGGCCGGAACGGTTCTGCGACAGCCACTCCCGCCGCTGATGCGGCAACTCAACTCAGCACGATCTCCCACTCGGGAAGAATTTCGGCATGCCGAAATTTATTTCGATTGACTCGATTATGAGTCGCCCGGGAAATCCGCTAGAGTTTGAGCGTCGGAACGGCCCAACAGCCGCAAAGACAATCCCCTCTGACTGGGAATCAGGCCCGAAAGGATCTGATAGAGTCGGAAACGCCGGAAGGCCGGA
>NZ_JBIAPJ010000005.1:0-155628 GCF_042888285.1 Streptomyces sp. NPDC003035
GGGGGGGTGGGTTTTGGTCCCGTCGGGGCCCACCGGCGCGGGCGGCCGGTGCACCCATTGGGGGGGGGCCGGGGGGCCCCCGGGGGGGGGCCCCCCCCCCCGCGGGGGGGGGGGGGGGGGCCCCCGCCGCTGTGGCGTCATGAGCGCCTAGGTGATCGTGAGATGGAGGATGTCCTCGAGGAAGGGGATCCTCAGCCACGGGGCCGGCTGCACCATGAGCGCCAGCAGCACGATGAGCCCGCCCATGACCCCGTACGTGACCATGTCGGTGAACCGCGACCGTACGGCGAGCATCCCGACGGACGGCAGCGCGCGCCGCAGCCCCGCGCCGGTGAGCAGCGCGACGCCGACGAGGATGCCCCCGACCCGGAACGACTGGGGGAACAGATCCGTCCCGACGACGAACAGCCCCAGCGCCGTCAGCCCGAGCACCGTCAGCAACGGCCACTGCCGCGCCGGCGCGGGCGCGTCACCGGGGGCGGCCCGGCCGCCGCCCTCGGGCCGTGCGGTGTCGGTGGTCACGGCGGGCGGACGCCGCGAGCGCCCGGGGGCGTCCGGGGCGGCAGCGCCCTTGTCGGAACCCTCGGCAGGAGCCTGAGCCTCGGCGGAGTCCTTCGCCTCGAAGTCCTGCGGCGCAGGGTCCGCCGCCGCGAGGTCCTTCGCCGCACCGTCCGTCGCCGCACCGTCCTTCGGCGCGGCGTCCGTCGGCGCGGCGGGCTCCCGTTCCTCGTCCGGGTCCCCGGCGCCGGGGGCGCCCTGGGTGCTCACGCGCGAGGTCATCGTCAGAGCGCCTCGGCCGCGCGCTCCGCGGCCTCGACGACGTTGACCAGGAGCTGCGCACGGGTCATCGGGCCCACACCGCCCGGGTTCGGCGAGATCCAGCCCGCGACCTCGGCGACGCCCGGGTGCACATCGCCCATGATCCTGCCCTCGTCATTGCGCGAGACACCGACGTCGAGCACGGCCGCGCCCGGCTTCACGTCCTCCGGCTTGATCAGGTGCGGCACACCGGCGGCCGCGATGATGATGTCGGCCCGCCGCAGGTGCGCGGCCAGGTCCTTCGTACCCGTGTGGCACTGCGTGACCGTCGCGTTCTCCGAGCGGCGGGTCAGCAGCAGCGGCATGGGGCGCCCGATGGTGACGCCGCGCCCGACGACCACGACCTCCGCCCCCTTGATCTCCACGCCGTGGCGGCGCAGCAGCGTGACGATGCCGTTCGGCGTGCACGGCAGCGGCGCCGGCTCGTTCAGGACGAGACGGCCGAGGTTCATCGGGTGCAGTCCGTCCGCGTCCTTGGCCGGGTCCATCAGCTCCAGGACGCGGTTCTCGTCGATGCCCTTGGGGAGCGGGAGCTGCACGATGTAACCGGTGCACTCCGGGTCCTCGTTGAGCTCGCGGACGACCGCCTCGATCTCTTCCTGGGTAGCCGTGGCGGGCAGTTGGCGCTGGATGGAGGCGATGCCGACCTGTGCGCAGTCGCGGTGCTTGCCGGCGACGTACTTCTGGCTGCCCGGGTCGTCGCCGACCAGGATCGTGCCGAGGCCGGGCGTGACGCCCTTCTCCTTCAGAGCCGCCACACGGGCGGTCAGGTCGGACTTGATCGCGGCTGCGGTGGCCTTGCCATCGAGAATCTGGGCGCTCATGGCCCCATCCTCCCGGATGACCCCTCGCTTGTTCCAATTCGGCCGCGTACGGCTCGGCGGCGGGTGTCCGGAGAGGTTGCACTTGCACAACTCCCAGCATTCCGACTGGACAAAAAGTCGATGCTGCGACGACGATTACCGCGCAGTGCCGCGGGCAGTGCCGGGGGGCACATCACTCATAAGCCGTGAGAGGTTCCTCCGCGCGGGCCGCGTCGTCCCCGCACAACCCACGGAGGAAACCCGCGATGAGCTTCGGCGACCCGAACAACCCCTACGGCCAGCCGCAGGGCCAGCAGCCCGGATACGGTCAGCCGCAGGGCCAGCAGCAGCCCGGATACGGCTACCCGCAGGGCCAGCAGCAGCCGGGATACGGCTACCCGCAGGCGCCGCCGGTCCAGCCGTACGGCGCGGGCGGCTACCCGCAGGGGCCGACCAAGATGCCCGGTCTGATGACCGCGGCGCGCGTGATCATGTTCATCGTGGCGGGCCTGCAGATCATCATCGGCATCATCGCCGGCATCGGCATCGCCGCCGCCTCGGAGGCGGTCGACTCGGACGCCGCGACCGGCCTGGCCGGGCTCGGCTTCGCCATCGTCTTCATCCTGCTGCTCCTGGCCGGCCTGGCGATCTTCCTCGCCGTGAAGTTCGCCACCGGCGGCACGGCGATACGCGTCCTCACCATCATCTACGCCTCGCTGGTGATCCTCGGCGGCCTCGGCAACTTCGCCTCGGGCGAGCCCACCGGCGTCCCCGGCGGCATCATCAGCCTCGCCATCGGCGGCATCATCCTCGCCTCGATGGTGAACTCGCAGGCGTCCGCCTGGTTCAACCGCCCGCGCCAGCAGTACTGATCCGAACGGATCCCGTCACGCGAAGGGGCCCGGTTCCGTCTGGAACCGGGCCCCTTCGCATATGCGTACATAGCGCGCACATGCCGCGCCCGTACCGCGTCACACGCGACGCAGCACCGCGAACTGCCCCGCCCGCAGCGACACCTCGTACCGTGCCTCCGGGTGCAGTGACGCCGCCAGCTGGACCGGGTCCGTGACCGGCTGGGACCAGCCCGAGTCGAGGTCGAGGGCGAGGAAGTCGGGGCTGACGCCCTTCGCCCCGCCGACCCAGTAGACGGTGCGGTCCGCCGTGAGGTGGGCCATGAGCGTCACGTTGGTCTCCACGCTCGCCCCCTCCGGCACCGCGTCGACCGCCCGCCGGGCGTCCAGCGTCCGGGTGTCCGTCCGGTACGTCTCCGAGCGGAGCAGCTCCCGCAGCGGCAGGTCCAGGGCGACCACGATCGAGACCGCCGTGACGACGGGGACGGCCACCTTCCCGTACGCGACGAGCCAGCCGCGCGGCGACGTGCGGACGGCCCGGACCGCGTCGACCAGCGCGAGGAAGACGATCGGCATCAGGATGGCGCTGTAGTGCCAGATCAACCCCCAGTGGTTCGGGTCCTGGGAGAGGAAGCGCCAGCCGAGCGTCGGCAGCACGAGCAGCATCAGCGGGGAGCGCAGGGCGAGGAAACCCGTGATGCCGACGAGGAAGAAGAGCATCTCCCACTTGACGTCGGAGCCGAGCGACGAGAGCACGGCGTGCGCGAAGGAGACGTCCGCCCCTTCGCTCGACTTCTCGATCTTGGCCCAGTAGTCGTACTGGCCGACGCGGCTGGCGGCGGGGATCAGGACCAGGACCGTCAGGGCGAAGAAGGCGGTGCCGAACGCGGCAAGGGCGGCGCCGAGGCGCTTCTGCCCCCGCAGGAAGAGGACCGCGCCGACCATGGCGACGGTCAGCCCCATGTCCTCCTTGACCAGGACGAGGGGGGCGGACCAGGCGGCGGCAGCGGTCCAGCGCCCCAGGAGCAGGGCCCGGCAGGTGAGGGCGAGGAGCGGGACGGCGAAGGCGATCTCGTGGAAGTCGGACTTGACCGCCTCCTGCAGGCCCCAGGACAGGCCGTAGGCGACGGTGAGGGCGAGGCCGGCCGCGCGGCTGCCGAGCACCTGCTGCGCGGTGCGGCCGACGACGACGGCGGAGGCGGCGAAGAGCGCGGCCTGCGCGAAGAGCAGCGCGAGCGGGGAGGACCAGATCCAGTACAGGGGCGCGAGGAGTGCGGTGACCGGACTGAAGTGGTCCCCGAGTATGAGGAAGCCGGGCCCCTTGATGTCGACGATGGGCGCCCGGAGCTCGGCGTAGGCCCGGACCGACTGGTTGAAGATCCCGAGGTCCCAGGAGGGCGTACGGAACTGCGCGTACTGCACCCACGAGTAGAGGAAGTACAGCGCGCAGAGCACCCCCGCCACCAGGACGTAGGGGCGCAGGGGCACCCGGGAGGGGCTGTCGTCCGGCGGCCCGGCGCCGGTCTCCGGGGCGGACGTCTCCGCCGCAGCCCCGTTCTGTACATCCAACACCGCGCCCCCACCTAGCAGCCGCCGACAAAAGAGCAACCCATTAGACCAGAGAGCACACGACCGGCGGAATCTTCGGTCGGCCCGCAGGGAAGGGCATACCGGGAAAGAAGATCAAGAGACTGTGATGCGCGTCACATTGACGGGAGTTGGAATTCGTCACTCCACCCCCATCCGTCCCCCGCCCGTTCCCATCCGTCTGCGATTCCCACTGGCTACGGGCGGAGCGGGTGCGTTCGCGCACGGATTCGTCACGAGCGGAATCATTCGATCACGCTGCGGTATTTCGGCCACGTTTCGGCGGCGCTGGCCCGAACTCGCCCTGCGGAGCAAAAAGTTCCGTCCGGTGTCCTGAATCGCTGTGCTAGCTTCCTCGACCGGCAAGACCGTTTCTCCCACTCACTGCACGTGAAAGGAAGAGCACATGGTCAAGCGCAAGGTGTTGTCCGCCGTACTCGGCACGGCGGCCGCGGCCGGTCTGACGATGGTCGCCTCGGCTCCCGCCCAGGCTGTCGACCGGAACTGTTACGACGGCAACTTCTGCGTCTACCAGGCGAAGGAGTTCAACACCAACTACCCGATGTACCGCTTCAGCGGCGCGGACTCCAACTGGTCCGACCAGTCGGCGATCTACGACAACGACAGCTCCTGGAGAAACCGCTGGAGCGTCACGGTGAAGGTCTACGCCCTGGCCAACTACTCCATCGTGAACACCTGCTTCAACCCGGGCTATCAGCTGGGATCGAGCGGCAGCAGCTCGCAGAACGACAACGGCCGCTCGCACAAGTGGGACGGCACCAGCTGGTGCTGACCCGCCACCCGGCGGAACGCGTCGTCGCACCACGGTGAACAGCCGGATGCCTCCCCCTCGTCGCAGGAGGGGGAGGCATCCGGCCCACGATAGCCCCGAGAGGACCCAGATGCTCCCCCGTCACCGGATCGGCGCCGGCCTGGCCGCCGCCGCCCTGACCGCACTCGTCGGCTGCAGTTCGGGCTCCGACGCCGGCCGCGACGCGGCGGGCGACCCGTCCGGCGGCCCCGCGGCCGCCGCCCCCGACTCGGCGAGCGCCGCCAAGGCCACCCAGGCCTTCAACTCGGCCAAAGAACTCGGCCGCCAAGTCGGTGCGATGGAGCTGCAGATCACCAAGAAGTGCATGGTCTCGCAGGGGTTCACGGTGCATCCGCCGGACCCCGTCCCCATGCCGGACGCGGACGGCGCGGACGCCCCCGAGGGCCGCGTCTCCCCCACCTCCGAGCAGGCCGCGCAGCGCGGTTACGGTGCCGCGCCGGACGCCGGCGACACGCGGCCGGACAACTCCACCCAGGAGCAGCCCGGCCCCTGGCGGGACCTGCCCGACGCGGAGAAGCAGCGGTACACACTGGCCAAGAGCGGCGACCCCGACCAGCTGGTCAGCTACGAGACCGGGGAGGGCAAGTTCTCCTCGCCCAGCGGCGGCTGCATGGGCGAGACCCGCAAGAAGCTCTACGGCGACATGCCGAAGTATCTCCGCCTCATGTGGCTGACCGACAACGGAATGCGCCACGAGGCCGGCCGGCAGGCCGAACAGTCGGACGCATTCCTCAAAGCCATCGGAAACTGGTCCTCCTGCATGGAGAAGGCAGGTTACGGCGGACTGAAGTCGCCGACCGACGCGGTGAAGAAGGCCAAGGATTATTACGGCGGAAAGGACGCCGGAAAGAATCTCGACGCGGCGGCCGTCGAAGCCGGCCGGAAGAATGAGATCGCCCAGGCGAAAGCCGATGCCCGGTGCGCCGACACCTCGAAATACGACACGATCTGGCGCACCGCGAATCAGAAGGCACTGACCGCGCTCTACGTCAAGAACGAGGCGGATCTCGTCGCCTATCAGGAAGTCCTGACCGAGGCTCAGAAGAAGGCCCAGAAAATGCTGGAGTCCTGAGGTGGAGAACAGCGGCGGGGGCCGCGTCGAGCACGGCGAGGGCCTTGCCGAGGACCACGAGATCGTCGGCGGCGGCGGGCGTGGTGACGGCGGTGACGGCGGCGCGAGCCCGCGGCGGCGCTGGGGCCGGATAGCCGCCGCGACCGGCGTCGTGGCCGTTCTGGCGGCGAGCGGCAGCGCCTGGCTCGCGGCCTCCCAGGCCCGTACGCCCGAGCAGCGCGCCGCCTCCGCCGCCGCTCCCCCGCGCTCCAGCGTCACCGTGCCCGCCGAGGCGGGCCCCCTGGTCGACCGCAGGACCTGGGACGGCACCCTGACCCGCAGCAGCAACCTGGTCGTGCGCGGTCCCGAGTCGGGCGAGGGGGCGGCCCGGCAGGTCGTGACCCGGCTGTCGGTGAAGGCCGGCGACAAGCTGGCCAACGGGTCGCTGGGGGCGGAGATCTCCGGCCGTCCGCTGTTCCTCCTGGAAGGGGCGTTCCCGGCCTACCGCGATCTGAGCGAGGGCATGCAGGGCCCGGACGTGCGCCAGCTCCAGCGGGCCTTGCAGCAGGTGTACGGGACTCCCCTCACCGGCACGTTCGACGACCGCACGGCCCGCGACCTGAAGCGGCTGTACCGGAGCGCGGGCTACCGGCCGATGCTCGGCAACGAGGGCGGCACGAACCCCGGCTCCGGCAGCACAGGCGGCAAGACCGGCGGGGCCGAGAACGGCGGAGGCGCCACCGGAGCCACAGGAGCCACCGGAGCGACCACCTCGTCCTCCGGGACCGGGTCCTCAGGGACCGCCGGGGCGCCGCCCCCCGCCACCCGGACCGTCGTCACCCTCCCCATGTCCGAGGTCGTCTTCATGGGCTCGCTCCCCGCGACCGTCGGCGAGGTCTCCGGCCGGGTCGGCGCGAACGCCTCGGAGCCCCTCTTCACCGTGACCGGCGGCCGCTGGCAGATCAAGGTCTCGGTGACGGACACGGCCCTGCCCGACTTCACCTCCCTTCCCCAGGGCACGCGCGCGAAGATCTCCGGCGACCGGCTCGGCGGGGCCGCGCTCCAGGGCTCGTACGAGAGGGTGTCGACCGGGACCCCGCGGCACGCGTTCTTCGACGTCACCGGCGCCGTGCCGGACACGGCGCTCGGCAGCTCCGTCAAGGTCGAGGCCGTCCGCCGCAGCAGCTCGCCCGACTCCCTCATCGTCCCCGTCTCCGCGCTGTGGACCGACCCGGCCGGGCTCGTCTCGGTCACCGTCGTCCAGGGCGACCGGCGCCGACACGTGCCGGTGGACGTGGGCCTCACCGTCGGCGGCCGGGCGGCCGTGACCGGCGCCGACCCCGCCCTCGTGAAGGGCGCGCAGCTGCTCGTCGGGTACGCCTACCGGGAGGACGGCCTTGGCTGACGCCGCCGGCACGCGTGCCGAACCGCCCCAGGAGCGGCAGCGAGTGGTGATCTCGATGCGCGGGGTCTCCAAGACCTACCCGGCCGCCACACCCGTGACCGCCCTCAAGGACGCGACGCTGGAGATCCGTACCGGCGAGATGGTCGCCATCACCGGCCCTTCCGGCTCGGGCAAGTCCACCCTGCTCAACATCCTCGGCCTGCTCGACACCGCCACCGGCGGCACGTACGCCATGGACGGCGTCGACGTCCGGACGCTGGGCGAGCGGGAGCGGACCCGGCTGCGGGCGACCCGGCTCGGGTTCGTGTTCCAGTCGTTCCATCTGGTGCCGTACCTGACCTGTCTGCGCAATGTGCAACTGCCTCTGGTCCACACGCGCCACCCGCGCGCCGATCGGCGTGAGCGGGCCGAGCAGGCCCTGCGGTCGGTCGGGCTCGGCCACCGGATGTCCGCGCGCCCCACGACGCTCTCCGGCGGCGAGCGGCAGCGCGTCGCGCTGGCGCGGGCCGTGGTGCACCAGCCGTCGGTCCTGCTCTGCGACGAGCCGACCGGAAACCTGGACTCCGCCAACACCGACCAGGTCATGACCCTGCTGCGCGGGCTCGTGACCCCGGAGCGCACGGTCGTCGTCGTGACCCACGAGCGGGACGTGGCCGAGCGGGCCGACCGCGAACTGAGGGTCGTGGACGGACATGTGGCCTGAGCGGCGCGGTCGCGGGAAGGGGCGGCGGGAGCGGACCGGTACGGCGTTCGCGGACATCGTCGTCCAGGCGGTCCACGCCGTCCTCGGGCGCCGGCTGCGCTCCGTCCTCACCGTCCTCGGCATCGCGCTCGGCATCGCCGCCGCGCTGGCGACCACCGGCATCACGGCGAGCGCCGCCGACGCCGTCTCCGGCCGCTTCGACGCGTTGAAGGCGACCGCCGTGACCGTGCGCTTCCACAACGAGGCGGCGCGGCCGACGACCGCGGCGGCGGTACGGGCGCGGAAGCTGAACGGCGTACGGTCGGCCGGTCTGCTGTGCACCACCGACGAGCGTCCGACGGTCTCGGCCCTCGGCCCCGGTTACGACTGGGCGACCCCGCAGGACCTGCGGGTCCTGGCCGCCGACGAGGGAGCCCTCGCGGCCCTCGGTGTCACCGCCCGCTCGGGGCGGCTGCCGGACGCGGGGCACATGGCGCGCGGCGACGCGGTGGCGCTGGTGGACACGGTGGCCGCCAAGGCGCTCGGCCTGGACGCCCTCCTCGAACAGACCCCGGAGGCGGCCCCCTCGGTCCATCTCGCGGGCCGGCCCTTCACGGTGATCGGCAGCTTCCGGGCACCGGCCGGGGAGTCGCGGCTGACCGGCAGCGTGATCGTCCCGTACGCCTCCTGCGCGACGGACGGCGGAGTCCTGAACCGCCCCCAGGAGACCGGAAGCGGTGCCGGCGGTGACGGCGGCGAGAAGAGCAACGGGCGGAACCTGGTCTTCGGCGCCACCGAGGCGGTCCTGCGCACCGAACTGGGCGCCGCGCAGCAGGTCGGGCAGGAGGCCCCGCTGGCGCTCTTCCCGGAGGGACCGGACCGGCTCGCGGCCATCGTCCCGGCCGATCTCGGGTCCTTCCGCGGCGGGGTGGAGAGCGAGACCAGGGCCTTGTTCCTCGGTCTGGCCGGGGTGTCGCTGCTCATCGGCGCGCTCGGCGTCAGCAACACCACGTACGTGTCCGTGGTCGAGCGCCGTTCCGAGATCGGTCTGCGTCGGGCGGTCGGCGCCGGAAGGGCGGCGGTCTCGGCCCAGTTCCTCGTGGAGTGTGGGCTTCTGGGCCTGGTGGGCGGGGTGCTGGGCACGGCTGTGGGGGTGGATGTGACGGCCGGTACGGCGCTCGCGAAGGGCTGGCTGGTGGTCCTCGATCCCCGGCTCACCGTCGCCGGGCCGCTGCTCGGCCTCGCGGTGGGCATGCTGGCGGGGGTGTATCCGGCCCTGGCGGCGTCCCGCATCGCGCCCGCGGAGACGCTACGCGGCTGAACCCCCTTTCGTCGGCGTCCGGTTCTTCCCGCGCGCTCCACGGGCCCGGAGGGCGGGTGAGTGCCGCGCCCCTCCGCGCGCTCCACGGGCCCGGAGGGCCGGGTGGCTGCCGCCCCTCCGCGTGCTCAGGGCCGCGCCGCTCGCGTACCGGCTCGGAGCACCGAGGCGCCGACGGGGGTGAGGGTGTGCAGCACGTTCGCGGCGTGCCGGCTGGTGGTGATCAGCCCCGCGTCGCGCAGCGCGGTGGTGTGTCGGCTCGCGGCGGACGCGGAGACCCCCACGGCCCGGGCGACCTCACCGGTCGTGGCACCGGTCGCCACGGCGCACAGGGCGGCGGCGCGGGCCCGGCCGAGGAGCGAGGCCAGCGGGGCGGCCGGATCGCCCGCCGCCGTCTCGGTGCCCGGCGGCGCGGCGGGCTCGCGCAGCACCGGGTAGCAGAGGACCGGAGGCAGCGACGGGTCGGCGAGACTGTTCGGCGTGCGCCAGGAGAAGTAGGACGGGACCAGGGTGAGGCCCCGGCCGTTCAGCAGCAGATCGCGGTCCTTCGCCGGGTACGCGACGTGCAGGACGGGCCGCCGCCAGCGCATCGTGGGGCCGAGCCCCTGCAGCATGCCCTCGACGCCGCCGTCCAGGATGCCGCGGCAGCGGGCGGACCGTTCGGCGTCGATCTGGGCCTGGATCTGTTCGCGGTACGGGGTGATGGCGACCTCGTGGTAGGCGCGCAGCAGCCGTACGAGCTCGCGGCGGGTCGGCGTCTCGGCCAGCCGCGGGGCCCACGACGGAGCCCCGACCACGCGGTCGAGGGTGGCCATCTCGTACCGGACCCGCCACGGCGGCGCGGCCACGATGGCGTCGAGACCGGCGTCGAATCCGCCGGCCGACTGGGCCGGGGTCAGGAAGTCCGGGAAGTAGGCGGCGCGCGGGAAGAGCGGTAACACCACGGTACGCAGGGCGCGTTCGAGCCCCTGCTCGCGGAGCCGGGCGCGGACGGTCCGGAACCAGCCCGCGTAGGCCCAGCGGCCGGTTCGCGTCTGGAGCCGGTGCAGGCTGGTGGCGATCTCCCAGAGTGGATCCGGCGCGGTGGCCACCCGTGCCCGGCCCAGGTCGGCATCGCTGAAATGGATGCGGAGCATCTCGTTCCCCCCGATGAGCTCAGCTTTTGCGTTCAGCGTCAACAGCATGGCCGCGCGGGTGGCGCCGGGCCAAGGTGGACACGCCGGAACACGGGCGGGACACACCGCCGGTGAAAGGCCTGAACCGACCCTGAAGGGGGAACAGATGAGGATCAAGCTCGGGGCGACGCTCGGTACCGCGGCACTCATGCTCACCGGCCTGGGGGCGATGGCCCCGACCTCCGTCGCCGCGCCCGCGGCGGGACCGGTCGCCGTACAGGAGGCGGACTTCGGCGCGGCCGCCACCGCCTGCGCCTCCTGGACGAAGATCTCGAAGACCTCCACCACGTACATTCGGCTGCCTGCCACCGGCGGCGGCAGCATCACCTGCGAGATGAGCCAGGGGGCCAACGGCAACCACGTCAGGGCTCTGCAGAACGCGCTGAAGTTCTGCTACGGCCGGAGCATCGCCGTCGACGGCTCCTTCGGCCCCGCGACCGCGACGGCACTCCGCTACGCGCAGGGCCAGGCGGGCGCCGGGGTCGACGGCATCTACGGCCCGGAGACCCGCGACAAGATCAAGTGGCCGCGGTTCAACGAGAGCAACGGCTCCCACACCGGTTACTGCGCGACCCGCTGACGGGACGACGGGCCGACGGGCCGGCCCGGAGGACGCGCGGGCGCACGGGGCGCGCAGGGCGCGCGGGGTGCCCGCACGGGGAGGGCCCGCCGGTACGTTCCCGTACCGGCGGGCCCTGCGCTCACGCGTTCGTCCGTCCGCGCTCAGTGGAAGAAGTGGCGCGTGCCCGTGAAGTACATGGTCACGCCGGCCTTCTTCGCGGCCTCGACCACCAGCTCGTCGCGCACCGAACCGCCCGGCTGCACGACCGCCTTGACGCCCGCCGCCGTGAGGATCTCCAGGCCGTCCGGGAACGGGAAGAACGCGTCCGACGCGGCGTACGCGCCACGAGCCCGCTCCTCCCCCGCCCGCTCGACGGCGAGCTTCGCGGAGTCGACGCGGTTGACCTGGCCCATGCCGACGCCGACCGAGGCGCCGTCCTTGGCGAGCAGGATCGCGTTGGACTTGACCGCGCGGCAGGCCTTCCAGGCGAAGGCCAGCTCGGCCAGTTCCTGCTCGGACAGCGCGTCGCCCGTCGCGAGCGTCCAGTTCGCCGGGTCGTCGCCCTCGGCCTGGAGCCGGTCGGTGACCTGAAGGAGGGCGCCGCCGTCGATCGGCTTGACCTCGACCGGGTTGGCCGGGGCGCCCTCGGCACGCAGGACGCGGATGTTCTTCTTCTTCGCCAGGACCTCGACGGCGCCGTCCTCGTACGCCGGCGCCACGATGACCTCGGTGAAGATCTCGGCGACCTGCTCGGCCATCGCCACGGAGACCGGGCGGTTGACGGCGATCACGCCGCCGAACGCGGACAGCGGGTCGCAGGCGTGCGCCTTGCGGTGCGCCTCGGCGACGTCCGCGCCGATCGCGATGCCGCACGGGTTGGCGTGCTTGATGATCGCCACGCACGGCTCGGCGTGGTCGTACGCGGCCCGGCGCGCGGCATCGGTGTCCGTGAAGTTGTTGTACGACATCTCCTTGCCGTGCAGCTGCTCGGCCTCGGCGAGGCCCCCCGTGCCGTCGACGTAGAGCGCGGCTCCCTGGTGCGGGTTCTCGCCGTAGCGCAGGACGTTGTTCCGCTCGTACGTGGCGCCCAGGAAGTCGGGGAAGCCGCTGTCGTCGGCGGCCGCGTAGTCACCGGCGAACCAGGAGGCGACGGCCACGTCGTACGCGGCGGTGTGCTGGAAGGCCTCGGCCGCGAGGCGCTTGCGCGCGGTCAGGTCGAAGCCGCCGCTCGTGACGGCCTCGAGGACGTCGGCGTACCGCGCCGGGCTGGTGACCACGGCCACGGAGGGGTGGTTCTTGGCGGCGGCGCGGACCATGGAGGGGCCGCCGATGTCGATCTGCTCGACGCACTCGTCCGGGGTCGCGCCGGAGGCGACGGTCTCCTTGAACGGGTAGAGGTTCACGATCACCAGGTCGAAGGGCTCGACGCCCAGTTCGGCGAGCTGGTTGCGGTGGTCCTCCAGGCGCAGGTCGGCGAGGATTCCGGCGTGCACGCGCGGGTGGAGCGTCTTGACGCGGCCGTCCAGGCACTCGGGGAAGCCGGTCAGCTCCTCGACCTTGGTGACCGGGACGCCGGCCGCGGCGATCTTCGAGGCGGTGGAGCCGGTGGAGACGAGGGAGACACCCGCCTCGTGCAGGCCGCGGGCCAGCTCCTCAAGGCCGGTCTTGTCGTAGACGCTGACGAGTGCGCGGCGGATGGGGCGCTTCGTACCTTCGGCGGTCACGGGATTGTTACCTTTCGTCCCTCAATGCGGTAGCCGTGCCGGGCCAGACGCCCCACGACCTCGACGAGCAGCGAACGCTCGACTTCCTTGATGCGCTCATGGAGCGCGGCTTCATCGTCCTCGTCCCGGACCTCGACCACGCCCTGGGCGATGATCGGGCCGGTGTCGACACCGTCGTCGACGAAGTGGACGGTGCATCCGGTGACCTTCGCGCCGTACGCGAGTGCGTCCCGCACTCCATGGGCACCGGGAAAACTGGGGAGCAGCGCCGGGTGGGTGTTGACGACCCGACCGCCGAAGCGCGCGAGGAACTCCTTGCCGACGATCTTCATGAAGCCGGCCGAGACGACGAGGTCGGGCTCGTACGCGGCGGTGGCCTCGGCCAGGGCGCGGTCCCACGCGTCACGGGTCGGGTGGTCCTTGACCTTGCACACGAAGGTGGGCAGCCCGGCCCGCTCGGCACGCTCCAGGCCGGCGATGTTCTCGCGGTCGGCGCCGACGGCGACGATCTCCGCTCCGTACCCCTCGGGGTCGGCGGCGATGGCGTCGAGCAGGGCCTGGAGGTTGGTGCCGGACCCGGAGACCAGGACGACGAGACGGGCGGCGGCCACGCGGTCACTCTTTCCGTGGTGTTTGTACGGTCGCACGAAGGAATCGTGCCTCTGGATACGGGGAACCCTACGAAGGGCCCGACCGTCAGCAACGATACCGGCACACCGGACGGCCCCCACGGGACGGGGGCGCGGCCGGGGGGTAGCGTCTGGGTTCGACGACAGTTCGACGACAGTTGATACACCGACCGGGAGACCGGTCGGGACCGCAGTTGAGACAGCAGTTGCGACGACAGAGGGAAGACGTTCAGCAGATGCCGGAACGCCAGTCCACGGACGACAACAATCCGTTCGCGCCGCCGCCCGAGGGGCAGCCGGATCAGCCGTGGCAGCCGCGGCGGCCGGAGGGCTCGGACGACGACGCGTCGTCCGGGTCCTCCGGTTCCTCCGACGGCTCCGGTTCCTCCGGCGGCTCCGGCGGCTCCCGCGGCCGTTGGAGCAGCCGCCAGCCGGGCCGCTCCTCCGACGGCTTCGGCCGCCGCCCCGAGCGCCCGAGCGGCCCCGAGGGCCAGGGGCCCAACCCGAAGTGGGACCCGACGGACCCGGCGCAGCGGCGGGCACGGTACGCGCTGCTCGCGGGCATGTGGGCGTTCTTCTTCGCCCTCTTCGAGATCCAGGAACTGGCGCTGCTCCTGGGCGCGCTCGCCCTGTACTGGGCGATCAGCGCGCTGCGGACCAAGCCCAAGGCCGCCACGGCCACGGCCACGGGTTCCGCCGCGCCGGCCGTTCCACCCGCCGCCCCGGCGGCCCCGGCCGGCCCTGCCGCCGCCACCGCCCCTGCCCGTGCGCAGCGCACGGCCGCCATCAGCGGCCTGGTCGCCGCGGTCCTCTCCCTGATGATCGTCGCGGGCAGCTTCACCCTCCAGCTCGTCTACCGCGACTTCTACACCTGCGCCGACGACGCCCTGACCAAGTCCGGCCAGCTGGCCTGCAACGAGCTGCTGCCGGAGCCGCTGCGGGACGTCTTCGGCGTACGGGAGTAGGAAGACGCTAGTCGGACGGCGCCGGGGGCTCAACGGCCTCCGGCGCCTCTGTGCGTCCGGGGCCGGGCGCGGAGCCGGCAGGCGCGTCGGGGGACGGGGCCGAGGACGGCGGCCTGGGCGGAAGCGGGGGCGGAGGCGGAGGCGGCAGCTTCGGTTCCCAAGCCGCCGGGAGGAAGTCGTACGGCTCGAACCCCGGCTCGTCGTCCTGCACCGCGACCGGATCGGCCGCGGTCACAGCACCGCCCCGTCCCCTCCACACCCAGCCCTTCAAACGCCCGCCCTTCGCCTTCGCCTGCGCCGTCGCCTTCACCTTCGGCGGCGTGGTCGCCTTCGTCGGCGCGGTCGCGAGGGCCGGGGCCGCCGGGGCCGGCTTCAGACCGCGCCGCGCCCAGGCCCGTACGCCCAGAGCCACCGGAACCCCCACCACCGCGCTCCACAGCACCGCCGCCGCCCCCGCCTGCCACCACACCGGGCCGAACGACGAGAGCCGCCCCGACCCGAGCGGGCCGCCCGCGGCGGCCGCGAGGAGCGCCACCGCCGCGCCGCACGCCCAGGCCGCGACCAGGGCGGTCAGCGCCGTGTCCCGGCCTGTCCAGGCCCGCGCCGCCCGCCCCACGCACACGCCCAGGAGCAGCACCGCGACCAGCGGGATCGCGACGGCCGCCCAGTGCGGCCAACTGCCCGGGCCCGCGGCGGGCAGGGCGGCGAGGAGCGGGAAGGGCGGGACAGCGGCGGCGCCGGTGAGACCCAGCGGCGTCGCGGAGGCGCCCGCACCGAGCGCGAAGCCGGGCCCGAGACCGTACGACGCACCCCACACCGCCGCGTTCGGCACCAGCGCGACGGCCAGCATCAGGACCGAGACCTGTCCCGACCACTCCCCCGCGAGCCCCGAGAAGGACTCCTGCGCCGCACCCGCGTGCCACACCAGCGAGGTCCCGAACAGCGCCGCTCCGCCACCGAGGAGGGCGACGAGCGCCGTGCCGGCCGCGCGCAGCGCCACGGCCGCCTGCTCCTGTTCCGGCAGGGGCCGGCCGTTCGCCGTCCAGACTCCCAGGCCGGCCGCCGCTGCCACCGTCGCGGGCAGCCAGCAGGCGGCCGCGAGCGGGTCCGCCGGGAGTGGTCCGCTCGCCGCGTAGACCACGACGCCGGTCGCGACCAGCAGATATCCCCCGCAGACCGCAGCCACCGCACCGCCCGTGGAGGGTCTGGGCCTGCCCTCCTCCGGTTCCAGGGTGTCCCGTGCGGCCCGGTGCGCCAGCCAGCCCGGCAGGGCCATGAGCAGCAGCGGGACGACGCCGAGGGGCGCGGGCACCCCGGAGAGGGTCTCCGTGCGGACGAGGTCCACCCCGTGGGCGAGCAGCCACAGCCCGGCCGCCGTGTGCAGGGCGCCACCGGGTCCGCTGTCGGGGTACGGCGAGCTGATCCACGCCGCCATGACCAACACCGCGAGCGCGCCGAGGCCGAGCCCGGCCGCCACCCCGCCCCGCACGAAGGCGGTGGCCAGCGCGGCGGAACGGCCGCTTCGGACCAGCGGATCGGCCGTCGGCAAGGGACTGTGCTCGGTCAGGTGGGTCACGCGCCCATGCTGCCAACGACACGCGCTTTTCACGCGTAACAGGCAAACCGCCGTTGTGTCGCTCAAGATACGTTTATGTACTTTTCCGCCCGGAGCAGCTCTGCGGGAGGTCGTCACCGATGAGTCCGACGAGTCGGGGAACAGCCGATTCCGTATCCGCCGTCTCGCTGCCGTCCCCCAAGGAACGGCGCAGGCTGCGCGAGGCCAGGGGCCTGAGCGAGGAACAGGTGGCCGACGCCGTCGGCGTCACACGGGCCACGGTCCGGTCGTGGGAGACCGGCCGCACCGATCCACGAGGACGCAAGCGGGAGGCGTACGCGAAGCTTCTGAGCGCGTACGAGGAGGAGCTCACGCCGTCCACCGCGGCGCACGCGCCGCCCTCATCCGCCCGGTCGGGGAGCGGCACCGCGTCCGGCCCGGAGACGGAGCCCGAGGCCCGGCCGGCGGCCGCCATCGACTCCGAGGCCGACTCCAGGTCCGAGCCGGGCTCGGCAGCCGGGCCGTTGCCCCAGGCGGAACCCGGCACCGGATCCCGGCCCGGGGCCGACTCAGGGGCCGGGCCCGGGTTCGGGCCCGGATCCCGATCCGGATCCGACTCCAGCACCGGATCCCGGTCCGGGGCTGACTCAGGGCCCGGCACCGGATCCGGATCCCGGTCCTGGTCCGCCGTCGGCACCGGGTCCGACTACGGCACCGGATCCCAGTCCGCGTCCGACTCAGGGCCGGGCACCGGATCCCGGTCCGGGGCCGGGTCCGGGGCCGGATCGGGGTCCGGGTTCCCGTCGGGGGCCGGGCCAACGCCAGGGGCCTCCGCCCGCGCCTACTCCGGTAAGGCCGGCCGACCCGGCAAGCCCGCCGCGGCGCCCGCCTCATCGTCCGCGAGCAGCCGGCCGAAGGCCGCGGCCAAGGGGGCCACGAAGCCGCCCAGGACCCCGGCGCCCGCCGGCCTCGGCCTGGGCCGGAAGACCGCCCGGCCCGTCCGGGCCGGTGACCCCGCCGCCCGGGAGCCCGAGGAGCGGCTGAAACCGGCGGAGACGGCCCCCGCGGCCGAGCAGTCGCCGGAGGAGCCCTTGCTCACACCGGAGGAGGCCTTCGACGCGCTCTACGCCTACGCCGCCCCCGGTCTCGTCCACCAGACGTACCTGCTGACCGGCCGCCGCCGGCTCTCCCGGGAATCCGTGGAGCGCGCCTTCCACCACGCCTGGGAGCACTGGCCCGAGGTCGCGGTGGACCGTGACCCGGTCGGCTGGGTGCGGGCCGCGGCGTACGAGTACGCGCTCTCCCCCTGGCACCGGTTCCGCCGCGCCCACAAGCACCCCGACGCCCCGCCCACCGAGGCCGGGCGGCGGGACCTGCTCGCGGCCCTGCTCGAACTGCCGCCGCCGTACCGCCGTACCGTCCTGCTCTACGACGGGCTCGGCCTGGACCTGCCCGACACGGCGGCCGAGACCGAGGCGAGCACCCCGGCCGCCGCCAACCGGCTGCTGCACGCCCGTACCGTCATCGGGCAGCGCGTGCCCGAGCTCGCCGACCCCGACGCCCTGCACGAGCGGCTGCGCGCGCTGGTCGCCGAGGCGCCGACGGCGACGCTGGCGGACGCCAGGACCGTACGGGTGGGCAGCGAGCGGCGCGCCCGGCTGGTGACGCGGGCGGTGCTCGTCGTGACGGCGGCGCTGATCGGCGTGACGGCCTTCACGGTCGCGACCGCGCCGACGCAGTACCTGCCCGTGCACCATCCCGGCGAGACGGTCGACGGCGTCCCGGTCCGCGGTGGCTCGCAGCAGCTCACCCCTGAGGACAAGGAGCTGCGCGACAGCCTGCGCTCGCAGCCCCACCACGGTCCGGAACGGTTGGTTCCCGAACCGGAGTAGGTGCGTACGCGAGTGGGCCCCGCCCCCACCCGGTTTCCCGGGTGGGGCGGGGCCCACCTGTGCGGTTCAGACAGCTGTTCAGCCCGCGAGGATGGCGCGCGCCAGCTTGGCCGTCTCGGTCGGCGTCTTGCCGACCTTGACGCCGGCGGCCTCGAGGGCCTCCTTCTTCGCCTGGGCGGTGCCGGAGGAGCCGGAGACGATGGCGCCGGCGTGGCCCATGGTCTTGCCCTCGGGCGCGGTGAAGCCCGCGACGTAGCCGACGACCGGCTTGGTGACGTTCTTCGCGATGAAGTCGGCCGCACGCTCCTCGGCGTCGCCGCCGATCTCGCCGATCATGACGATCAGGTCGGTGTCGGGGTCCGCCTCGAACGCCGCGAGGGCGTCGATGTGCGTCGTACCGATGACCGGGTCGCCACCGATGCCGACGGCGGACGAGAAGCCGATGTCACGGAGCTCGTACATCATCTGGTACGTCAGCGTGCCGGACTTCGAGACCAGGCCGATGCGGCCCGGCTTCGTGATGTCGCCCGGGATGATGCCGGCGTTGGACTGGCCCGGGGTGATGAGACCGGGGCAGTTCGGGCCGATGATGCGGGTCTTGTTGCCCTTCGCCTGCGCGTACGCCCAGAAGGCGGCGGAGTCGTGGACGGCGATGCCCTCGGTGATGACGACCGCGAGCGGGATCTCGGCGTCGATCGCCTCGACCACGGCGGCCTTGGCGAAGGCCGGCGGGACGAAGAGGACGGAGACGTTGGCGCCCGTCTTCTCCATCGCCTCGGCGACGGAGCCGAAGACCGGGACCTCGGTGCCGTCGAAGTCGACGGACGTGCCGGCCTTGCGCGGGTTCACGCCACCGACGATGTTGGTGCCGTCGCCCAGCATGAGCTTGGTGTGCTTCATGCCCGTGGCACCGGTCATGCCCTGGACGATGACCTTGCTGTCCTTGGTGAGGAAGATAGCCATGGTGTGCTTGACCTCGTCCCTTACTTCGCAGCCGCGAGCTCGGCGGCCTTGTCGGCCGCGCCGTCCATGGTGTCCACACGCTGCACGAGCGGGTGGTTCGCGTCCGACAGGATCTTGCGACCCAGCTCCGCGTTGTTGCCGTCGAGGCGCACGACCAGCGGCTTGGTGACCTCTTCGCCCTTGGAGGCGAGGAGCTCCAGAGCCTGGACGATGCCGTTGGCGACCTCGTCACAGGCGGTGATGCCACCGAAGACGTTGACGAACACGGACTTGACGTCCGGGTCGCCCAGGATGATCTCCAGGCCGTTCGCCATGACCTCGGCGGAGGCGCCGCCGCCGATGTCGAGGAAGTTGGCCGGCTTCACGCCGCCGTGGTTCTCACCGGCGTACGCGACGACGTCCAGGGTCGACATGACCAGGCCGGCGCCGTTGCCGATGATGCCGACCTCGCCGTCCAGCTTGACGTAGTTGAGGTTCTTGGCCTTGGCAGCAGCCTCGAGCGGGTTGGCTGCGGCGTGGTCCACGAACTCCTCGTGGCCCGGCTGGCGGAACTCGGCGTTCTCGTCGAGAGACACCTTGCCGTCCAGGGCCAGGATGTCGCCGGAGGCGACCTTGGCCAGCGGGTTCACCTCGACGAGGAGCGCGTCCTCGGCGATGAAGGTCTTCCACAGGGTCACGAGGACCTCGGCGACCTTCTCGGCGACCTCGGCC
Organism: Streptomyces sp. NPDC003035; assembly: GCF_042888285.1. NCBI lineage: Bacteria > Bacillati > Actinomycetota > Actinomycetes > Kitasatosporales > Streptomycetaceae > Streptomyces > Streptomyces sp. NPDC003035. Next base: position 19,525 of record NZ_JBIAPJ010000005.1, read on the forward strand.
GGGAACTGCGCCTGGGCGACGATCTCGCGGGCCTTCTCGATGGAGACGCCCTCGTTGGCGTTGACCGGCACCTTGGCGAGCTTCTCGGGGGTCGTCGCGGCGACCTCCTCGATGTCCATGCCACCGGCGACCGAGGCCATGGCCAGGAAGGTGCGGTTGGTGCGGTCGAGGAGGTACGAGACGTAGTACTCCTCGAGGATTTCCGGAGCGGTCTCCGCGATCATCACCTTGTGGACCGTGTGGCCCTTGATGTCCATCCCGAGGATGTCCGTCGCGCGAGCGACGGCCTCGTCCGGGGTGGCGGCCAGCTTCACGCCGCCGGCCTTGCCGCGGCCGCCGACCTTCACCTGCGCCTTGACGACCGACTTGCCGCCAAGACGCTCGGTGGCCTCGCGCGCCGCCTCAGGCGTGTCGATGACTTCACCGGCCAGCACCGGTACACCGTGCTTGGCGAAGAGGTCCCTCGCCTGGTACTCGAACAGGTCCACGCGCGTCCGTCCCTTTTCTGATGATCGCGGTTCGTTGTCTGCGTGGGCGTGCCGCGAAGGGCAACGTGACTGCGCTGTCACAAGGGAGGCGTACACGGTGTCCGTGGACGCGGCATGTCCGTCTCGCAGGTTATCCCCGAGGGACGTGGGTCCCTAAATCGCAGATCACAACGGAGCGGTGATACGGGTCACAGATCGTAGGGGTCGTGAGGCGTTCCGTAGGGGGCCTCGGGAGGGCCTTCGAGGCCCACCGCACAGGCGGGAGCAGGGCGTTGCGGACCTCACGGCGCGCCCGCCCCCGAGGTGAGGGGCCCGCGGGAACGGTTGTGATATGGGCCTCAGTACGCCCGATCGCGCCCGGTCGGGTGGTGCCGGGGCTGCGGATTCCGCAGTTGCGGGCAGCCGGCGGGAGCCGGCGGCTGCCGTCAGTTGCCGTCAGGGGGAGTCCGGTATCGGCAGGGGGCGTTTCTCGATCGCCGCCGCCATCACCTCCGGAAAGAGGTCCGGGGTGCAGGCGAACGCGGGGGCGCCGAGCGCGGCGAGGGCGGCCGCGTGCTCGCGGTCGTAGGCGGGGGTGCCCTCGTCGGAGAGTGCGAGGAGGGCCACGAACTGCACGCCGGACGCTTTCATCGCCGCGACCCGCTTCAGCATCTCGTCGCGTATGCCGCCTTCGTAGAGGTCGCTGATCAGGACGACGACGGTGTCGCCGGGGCGGGTGATCTGCGACTGGCAGTAGGCGAGGGCGCGGTTGATGTCGGTGCCGCCACCGAGCTGGGTGCCGAAGAGCACGTCGACCGGGTCGTCGAGCTGGTCGGTCAGGTCGACGACCGCCGTGTCGAAGACGACGAGCCGGGTGGCGATCGAGCGCATCGAGGCGAGGACCGCGCCGAACACCGACGCGTAGACGACGGAGGCCGCCATCGAGCCGGACTGGTCGATGCAGAGGACGACGTCCTTCTTGACCGACTGCGCGGCCCGGCCGTAGCCGATGAGCCGCTCGGGGACGACCGTGCCGTACTCGGGCAGGTAGTTCTTGAGGTTCGCGCGGATCGTGCGGTCCCAGTCGATGTCCCGGTGCCGGGGGCGGCTGATCCGGGCCGAGCGGTCGAGCGCTCCGGTGAGGGTGGCCCGGGTGCGGGTCGCGAGGCGCTTCTCGAGGTCGTCGACGACCTTGCGTACGACGGCCCGGGCCGTCTCCTTGGTCGTCTCCGGCATGGCCTTGTTGAGCGAGAGGAGCGTGCCGACGAGATGGACGTCCGCTTCGACGGCCTCCAGCATCTCGGGCTCGAGGAGCAGGGTGGACAGGCCGAGCCGGTCGATGGCGTCGCGCTGCATGACCTGGACGACGGAGCTCGGGAAGTACGTCCGGATGTCGCCGAGCCAGCGGGCGACGGAGGGGGCCGAGGCGCCGAGGCCGGCTGACCGCTCGCGGCCGGTGGAGCCCTTCGCGCCGCGTCCGTAGAGCGCGGTCAGGGCTCCGTCCATCGCGGAGTCGGTGCCGGCGAGGGAGCGTCCCGTGCCGTCCGCCTCGCCGCCGCCGAGGACCAGGCGCCAGCGCCGCAGCCGCTCGTCGTTCCCGGTTCGTGTCCCGGGCGCGGGCGAGGGTGCCTGTCCGTGCGCGGGTACGGGTGCGTGTACGTGCGCGGGTACGGGTGCGGGTGTGGGTCCCTGTCCGGTTCCGTTCATCGGTCCGCCCTTTCCGGCTCGTCGTGTCCCAGCAGCAGCCGCAGGACCGGCAGCACTCCGTCCGCCCGCTCCTCGTCGAGGCCCACGGCGAAGCCGGGTGTTCCGGCCTCCGGGCGGCTCGCGCCGGCGGACGGGCCGCGGGCGACCAGCTCGCCCAGGGTGCGGCGGACGCCCGGTTCGTACGCGGAGAAGGTGCGCCGCAGCAGCGGCAGCACGTCGGTGAAGGTGTCCCCCGGGACACCGGTCATCCAGTCGTCGACCAGGGCGAGCAGCCGTTCGTCGTGGACGAGGATCATGCCGCCTCCGGCGGCGCCGCCGACGAAGCCCTCGATCCAGGCGGCGGCGTCGGCGGGAGCCGTCCCCGGCGAGAGGGCGAGGCCCATGAGCCGCGCGGCCTCGTCCTCGTCGAGCCGCCCCTCGTCGAGGAGCAGTCTGGCGGCGCGGCCCCGAAGGGTCCCGGGCACGCTGTCGCGGGTGGTGAGCCTGCGGAGGACTCCGGTCCAGCGGTCGGTGCGCTCGGCGCTGTCGGGGAGCAGTCCGAGGGCGCCGTGGACGGCGTCGAGATGGCCGCGCATCTCGTCGGCGGCGTCGGCGTCGAGTCCGGCGCAGGCCGGCGGAAGGCCGACACAGATCCGTTCGGCGAGGCCCGCGGCGACCTCGCCGAGCGCGGCCGTGTCGGTGGCGCGCACGTCTCCGTAGCGCAGGGAGCGGGCCAGCGCGGGGAGGGCCTGGGCGAGGTGCCCGACGTCGGAGTCGAGCGCGGCCCGGTCGGCGAGGGCCGTCATGACGACGGGCAGGGCCTTGCCGAGTCCGGCGAGCAGGCACTGCTCGGCGAGCGCGGTGACCTCGGCGAGTGTCGTGGCCTCCACGGCGCGGGCCTCGGCCTTGGCGGTGGCGGCGGAGTCGACGGTGGTGCCCCAGACGCCGGCCTCGGCGACGCGGACGTGCAGCTCGGGTTCCCAGCGCAGCCGCCAGCTCTCCCGGAAGGTGCCGGTGCTGCCGCGGCCCGCGACCGGCTCGCCCCAGCCGATGCCGAGCAGCCGCAGCCGGTGCAGCAGTCTGCCGCGGGCGGCGTCGTTCTCCTTGCGCAGATCGAGCTCCAGCTCCCGCTCCTGTGCCTCGGGTTTGAGGCGGAGCCCGCGCTGGAGCCGGGTGAGGTCGCGCTGGAGCGGTACGGCGGGGGCGTCCGCCGGTACTTCGCCGAGGACGTCGCCGACCACGAGGCGGTCGCGCACGAGGTCGAGCGGCACGTCGGAGCCGTCGCACATGACGGCGCGTACGGCGTCGGTGGTCTCGCCGAGCCCCGCCAGAGGCCGGCCGCGCATCGTCGCGAGGGTCTCGGCGAGCCGTACGGCCTCGATGACATGGGCGGAGGACACGAGCCGGTCCTCTGCCCTGAGGAGGCCCGCGACCTTGGTCATCCAGCGCTCGACCGGCCGGTCGGGCGCGGCGAAGAGGTGCCCGTACCAGCCGGGCGCTTCGATGCCCGCGCCGTACCCGGAACGGCGGGCGAGCCGGCGGTGGGTCCAGGGCACCCACGTCATCTCGGTCTTCACCTTGGGCAGGCCCTTGAGCAGGGCGCGGTCGGCGCCGACGGTCGTCCTGAGGGACAGCGCGGGCACGTGCCAGGCGCCGCAGACGACGGCCACACTGTCGCCGAACCCCTTGCGCGCGGCCCGCAGCTGGAGCCGCATGTACGCCTCGCGGACCAGGTCGCGGGCGTGGCCGCCGGCGCCGTGGGCCTCGCGCAGGGCGCCCATGGCCTCGGCGACCGCCGCGAACGGGGCGGTGGGGTCGGCGGGGGCGGTGCCGCCGCGCAGCTCGACCACGTCCTCCCACCAGCGCTCGGGGTCGTCGTACCCGGCGGTGCGCGCGAGTTCGCCGATCGGGTCGATCCGCAGATCCCTGTCCTGATCGGCGTCGTCACCCTCGCCCGGGGTGAAGTCGGTGGCGGCGAGGCTGTGGGCGGCGGGCAGGTCGATGAAACGGACGGCCGCCCCGTGGGCCAGGGCCCAGCGGATCGCCACCCATTCGGGCGAGAACTCGGCGAACGGCCAGAACGCGGCCCGCCCGGGATCGTCCACGGCGTGGGCGAGCAGTGCGACCGGCGGGCGCATGCCGTCGTCGGCGGCGAGTGCGAGCAGCCCGTCGGCCTCGGGCGGCCCCTCGATCAGCACACACGCGGGCCGCGTCGCCTCCAGCGCTCCGCGCACCCCGCGCGCTGAGCCGGGCCCGTGATGCCGCACCCCGAGGAGAAGGGGCCCGGAGCCCGGCTGCCCGGACGGGCGGCGTCGGCCCGACGAGACCGCCCCCGGCGCCGTCACCGCCGGAGGGGCTGCCACCGCCGAAGGCGTCGTCACGCGCTCACCTCGCGGCAGGCGCGGTAGAAGTCCTTCCAGCCGTCGCGCTCCCGGACGACCGTCTCCAGGTACTCCTGCCAGATGACCCGGTCGGCGGCCGGGTCGCGGACGACGGCGCCGAGGATGCCGGCCGCGACATCGGCGGGGCGCAGGATTCCGTCGCCGAAGTGGGCGGCCAGGGCGAGGCCGCCGGTGACGACGGAGATGGCCTCGGCCGTCGACAGCGTCCCCGAAGGGGACTTGAGCTTGGTGCGGCCGTCCGTGGTGACGCCGTCCCGCAGCTCGCGGAAGACGGTGACGATCCGGCGGATCTCCTCGACCCCCTCGGGGACGGCCGGCAGGTCGAGGGAGCGGCCGATCTGGTCGACGCGGCGCGCGACGATGTCGACCTCTGCCTCCGGGGTGGCCGGCAGCGGCAGCACCACGGTGTTGAAACGGCGGCGCAGCGCGCTGGAGAGGTCGTTGACCCCGCGGTCGCGGTCGTTGGCGGTGGCGATGAGGTTGAAGCCCCGTACGGCCTGCACCTCCTGGCCGAGCTCCGGCACGGGCAGGGTCTTCTCGGACAGGATCGTGATGAGCGTGTCCTGCACGTCGGCGGGGATGCGCGTGAGCTCCTCGATGCGGGCGGTCAGCCCCTCGGACATCGCGCGCATGACGGGACTGGGCACGAGCGCGTCCCGGCTGGGACCGTGGGCGAGCAGCCGCGCGTAGTTCCAGCCGTAGCGGATCGCCTCCTCGGGCGTCCCCGCCGTGCCTTGCACGAGCAGGGTCGAGTCGCCGCTGACGGCGGCAGCGAGGTGCTCGGAGACCCATGTCTTGGCGGTGCCGGGCACGCCGAGGAGGAGCAGCGCCCGGTCGGTGGCGAGTGTGGTGACGGCGACCTCGACGATCCGGCGCGGTCCGACGTACTTCGGTGTGATCACCGTCCCGTCGGGCAGCGTGCCGCCGAGGAGGTAGGTGGCGACCGCCCAGGGTGAGAGCTGCCAGCGGACGGGACGCGGACGGTCGTCTGCTGCGGCGAGGGCCTTCAGCTCGTCCGCGAAGGCGTGCTCGGCGTGCGGGCGCAGGACTTCGGCGCTCGCGATGGTTTCGGACACGGTCATGGATCCCCCTCCAGATCGTTCGACCTGATGTGTGATCCACCGTGCACCATGCCACTGACAATCGACCGACGGCGTAAGGAAACCGCAGGTCGGGCGCATTGTCAGTGGCCCCCCCTACCGTCGTGGGCATGGACACACTGGGGGTGCGCTGGACGGCGGATCAGGTGCTGGCACTGGCTCCTGACGACGCCTCGCGCAGAGCGGGGAGCAAGCTCGGCACGGCCGGGCCGTGGTCCGGTGCGGGCAGCAGCGGCGAGGGGGCCGTCTGGGGCCTGTGCCGGGGAAGCGGCAGCAAGCCGTACCGCACGGTCGTCGACACCACGGGCCCCGCATACGCGTGCAGTTGTCCCAGCCGGAAGTTCCCGTGCAAGCACGCGCTGGGGCTACTGCTGCTCTGGTCCGAGGGCGACGGGGCCGTCGGGGGCGGTGACGCTCCGGACTGGGCGGAGCGGTGGCTGGAGAGCAGACGCGAGCGGACCGAGGGAGCGCGGGCCCGAGAGGCGGAGGGTGCCGGCAGGACGGGCGGCGATCCCGAGGCGGCGCGCCGCAGGGCGGAGCGCCGGGCGGCCCGGATCACCGCGGGCGCCGAGGAGTTGGAGCAGCGGCTCGCCGATCTGCTGCGGGGCGGACTGGCCTCGGCCGAGCAGTCCGGATACGGCCTGTGGGAGGAGACCGCGGCCCGGATGGTCGACGCCCAGGCCCCCGGGCTCGCGGGGCGGGTCAGGGAGTTGGGCGCGATACCGGGCTCGGGGCCCGGCTGGCCGGTCCGGCTCCTGGAGGAGTGCGCGCTGACCCATCTCCTCGACCGCGCCTGGCTCTCCGTCGACCGGCTCCCCGGACCGCTGGCCGCGACCGTCCGCACCCGGGTGGGCCTGGCCGCGCCGGCGGAGGGCGCCGCGGTGCGGGACCGCTGGCTGGTGCTGGCCCAGTACGACTCGACGGACGGCAAGCTGACGACCCGTCGCATGTGGCTGCACGGCCGGGAGACCGGACGCACGGCGCTGCTCCTCTCGTTCGGAGCCGCGGGGCGCGCGCCCGAACTGGCTCTGCCCGTGGGCGTGGTGCTCGATGCCGCGCTCCTGCCCCACGCGGGCGCGGGCGCTCTGCGGGCCGAGTTGGGCGAGCGCTTCGCACCGCCCGCTCCGCTCGACAGGCCGCCCTCGGGCGGCACGGTCGGGGACGCGCTCACCGCCTACGGTCTCGCCCTGCGGGAGGACCCCTGGCTGGACTCCTGGCCGGTGACGCTGGCCGATGTCGTCCCGATCCCGACGGACCACGGCTGGCAGCTCGCCGACGCGGTGTCGGTCACGGGCGGCGGCGAGGCGCTCCCGCTCAGCGGTCCCGCGCTCGGGCGGCCCGGCCTGTGGCGACTCGTCGCCCTCTCCGGGGGCGGCCCCGTGACCGTCTTCGGGGAATGCGGGCACCGCGGGTTCACCCCGCTCGCCGCCTGGTCCGCCGACGCCCCCGGAGAGACGGTGCCGCTCCACTGACTCCGTACGACCGCCCGAAGACAGCCTGGAGGACCTCGATGGACGCCTGGGAAGACCTCGTCACCTCGGCGCTGCTCGGCACCGACCGCCGACCGCCCGCGCTCCCCGGGGCGGCGGCCGGGGACGCTCCCGTCGCGCTGCTCGACGCCGCGGCGCTGCACACCGTACGGCGCAGGGCGGGGCTGCGGCCCGGCCCCGCCGGCGCGGCACCGGAGCCCGCGCCCCAGGACACCCGTCGGCCCCTGCCCGAGCCCGCCCGCCGCCGTCTCACCCAGCTCCTCGCGGGCCGCGCCGCGGCCGCACCGTCCGGGGGGCGGCGCGGGGCCGCGCCCGACCTGGCCGAGTTGCTCCCCCAGTGGCTCGCCGCCGCCAACGAACACGGCTACAAGGCACCCGCCTCGGCGCTGCCCGCCCTCCTGGACGCCGCCCGTGCCCGTACCGATCTGCGGCCCCAGGCCCTCGTGCTGGCCGGGCCGCGCGGCCTGTGGCTGGCCCGGCTGAATCCGGAGTGGAAGTTCGCCCTGCGCGGTGTCGGAGGGAGCGCCACACTCCCGGACCCGCGGGACGGCGAGGCGGTCCGGGCGCTGTGGGACGAGGGCCTGTTCGCCGAACGGGTCGCGCTGCTCGCCTCCGTACGGGCCGCGGACCCGGAAGCCGCGCGGGAACTGCTGCGTTCCACGTGGGCGGCCGAACGGGCCGAGGACCGGCTGATGTTCCTGGACTCGCTGCGAGCCGGACTCTCCGGCGCGGACGAGGAGTTCCTGGAGGCGGCCCTGTCCGACCGCAGTCGCAATGTGCGGTCCACGGCTGCCGAGCTGCTCTCCGCGCTGCCCGGCTCGGCGCTCGCGGGCCGGATGGCGGGGCGCGCCTCGTCCTGTGTCTCCCTGGACCGTACGGAAGGGGCCGTGGCCGTCGTCGTCGAAGCACCGCACGAGTGCGACGAAGGGATGCAGCGGGACGGGCTGATACCCACGCCGCCCGCGGGCCGCGGCGAGCGGTCGTGGTGGCTGGGCCAACTGGTCGAGTCGGCGCCGCTGTCCTGCTGGCCCACGCGGTTCGGCGGGCGGACGCCCGAGGAGATCGTCGCCCTGCCGGTCGCCGACGACTGGCAGGCGGAGTTGCACGCCGCCTGGTGCCGAGCGGCGGTACGGCAGCGGGACGCCGCCTGGTCCCGGGCCCTGCTCGGCGCACCGGCGGCCCCGCCGGCGACCGGCCCCGGCATCGCGTCCCTCGCCGAGAGGGCGAAGCTGCTCTCGACGCTCCCCGACGAGGAAAGGGCCCGCTGGGTGGCCTCGTTCATCGCGGCGCACGGCCTGTCGGAGGCGTTCCAGCTGCTCGGCGTGTGCACGGTGCCGTGGGCGGAGCCGCTGGGCGGCGCGGTGATCGACGCCCTGGACATCGCACGGGAGGCGGGCAGTTACCCCTGGAGCTTCAGCGGGGTGATGGGCCTCGCGGAACGCTGCCTCTCCCCGGACGCGGCGACCCAACTGGAGACCCTCACCGCCCTGCCCGCGGAACAGGAGGACGCGTCCCCGGGAGCCGGGAGTTATTGGTCCGAGGCGTTCCAGCGCCTGGTGTCGACCCTGCGCCTGCGGGCGCAGATACGAGCGGAGCTGGCGGGCTGAGCGACAGCCACGGCCTGGCCGCCCGGTGGGTCGGCAAGCCGATCTACTGGGGCGGTGCGTACCGGAGCGGGGCCGCGCGACCGGACGGTCCAGCAGGGCTGCACGACTGCGAGGCGCCGCCTTGCCCGCCCGGGAAGCAGCCCGTAGGTCGGCACGACACGAGCCGCCGCACGGCACTACGGACAGACCGCTTCGACACCCGGCCGCCCCGGCGTCACAGGAGGCCCAAGGACCGGTCCGGCGCTTCCACCGGCCGACCGGCCCGCGCGCCCTGAACGCCGTAGGAGATCCCGGGGCGTCTCCGGCAGCCGGTCGGCCCAGCCTCCGGCGCCGTAACCCGAGACCGGTCCGCCGCTCCGGCGGCGCTGCCGCCGACCGGTGGACGCGGTTCGACCGTCGGCCGCCGCAGGCCTGGGCCGGGGCCCGGGCAGGCCGGTGGGGCCGCCGGCACGGGTGGATGGTCCTCGGCCGTCAGGGGGCGGGAGCCCCCGGAGCCGACACCGTCCCCCCCTGCGCCTCCGCCGTCAGGCGGCTACGCGGACGTTCGCGTTCACCCAGTCCACGATCGACGCCGTCGTCGCGCCCGGCGTGAAGATCTCCGCCACGCCCTTCTCCTTCAGCGGCGCGATGTCCCCGTCCGGGATGATGCCGCCGCCGAAGACCTTGATGTCCTCCGCCTCGCGCTCCTTCAGGAGCTCCAGCACCTTCACGAAGAGCGTGTTGTGCGCGCCCGAGAGGATCGAGAGGCCGATCGCGTCGGCGTCCTCCTGGATCGCCGTGTCCACGATCTGCTCCGGCGTCTGGTGCAGCCCCGTGTAGATGACCTCCATGCCGGCGTCGCGCAGTGCCCGCGCGATCACCTTGGCCCCGCGATCGTGGCCGTCGAGACCCGGCTTGGCCACCACCACGCGGATCGGACCGGTCACACCCATCACTGCCTCCACATGCGACCCCCGCGCCTATTTGCCGGGGAGGTGAACGAACGTTATCGCCAGCATCCCGCAAGCGGCCGTTTCGCGGTGGGCAGCGAGGGGGAAATCACACAGAGGGACATGTTCGCCCCGCGCCGACGCCGTCAGCCGCACGGCACGGGGGCACGACCCACCGCATCGCCGTTCGGCGCCCGCGTGCCGGTCGGGAGGTCGCCGATGGAGTTCACCAGGCTCACCAAGGTCACCACTGCGCTGAAAGCCAATGCCCTGGAGCTGGCGATCCTCACCGGCCATCTGATCCTCTATCCCTCCGGAATCGCCTCCGAGCGCCCCGCCGCCGCCAAAGACCCGAAGGCCGGCACCGGGCGCCCCGTCGTCCTTCTGCACGGCTTCGTCGACAACCGTTCGGTCTTCGTCCTGCTGCGGCGCGCCCTCGCCCGGCAGGGCCGTCGCCCTGTCGAGTCGTTCAACTACTCTCCGCTCACCTGCGACCTGCGCGCCGCCGCGGAGCTGCTCGGCCGCCATGTGGAGGCGGTCTGTGCCCGCACCGGCCACGACGAGGTCGACATCGTCGGGCACAGTCTCGGCGGTCTCATCGCCCGTTATTACGTACAGCGCCTGGGCGGTGACGCACGGGTGGGCACGCTGGTCATGCTCGGCACCCCGCACTCCGGTACCGCCGCCGCGCCGTGGGCCGGTGCCCATCCTCTGATCCGCCAGATGCGCCCCGGTTCCGAGGTGCTGCGGGAGCTCGCCGAGCCCGCGCCCGACTGCCGTACGGCGTGCGTCAGCTTCTGGAGCGATCTCGATCAGGTGATGGTCCCGGTGGAGACCGCGCGGCTCGACCACCCGGATCTGCTCGTCCACAACGTCCGGGTCAGCGGGATCGGCCATCTCGCCCTGCCGGTGCATCCGACCGTCGTGGCCGGGATCCTGCAGGTCCTCGAGGCCGAGGATGCCGAGGATTCGGCCGGCGCCACGCCGGGGACCGAGCCGGGGGCGTCCGTGGCGTGATTCCCGCACCCCGCCCCGGCGCGCGACCCGGCGCACTTTTCGGCACGCGGACGCCTGACGACCCGCCAGAAGGTGTCCGTTCTTCGAACGTTCCTCGAACACAGAGCCAAAGCTCTCCCCCGAGGCCACCGAAACACGGCCGATTGCCCGTTTCCTGCGGACCCAAAACCCTTCGAAGATTGTCGCTTGCGTATACCGCCGGGTACAGTCGCGCCACTGCTTAACCCCGGGACACCCCTCTGCGGGCCCGCCCCGGGCTGGTTCTGCCGCCGAGGCGAGAGAGAAGTTGGTGAACGACCAGCACCCCCACGCCGGATACGTCGGAGACGACGCCCACAACACCGGCGGCTTCGCGAGCGACCCGCTCTTCGGCGCCCTCCCGGGCGGTTACGACGCGGGCCACAGCGGCCAGTACGACACCACTCAGTGGAACGGCAGCCACCAGTGGGACGCCGGCACGTACGACACCTACGTCGCACAGCAGCCGATGACGCAGGAGTACGACACCACGGGCCAGTGGGACGCCACCGCCTGGAGCGAGGCGCAGCAGACCGGGCAGTACGAGACCGCGCACGTCACCTCGTACGACTCGTACGACACCACAGGCCAGTGGGCCGCCCCGGCCTTCGAGACGGGCACCTACGACGCCACCGCCTGGAACTACGCCGCGCCGGAGCAGGACCTCCTGGTCGCCGACCCCGTCGTTCCGCAGCAGTACACCCCCGAGTACGAGTTCGTCCCCGAGCAGTCGGCGGACCACCCCGCGCCCTCCGAGCCCACGGCGCAGTTCGAGGCCGTCGCGCAGGACGACACGTACTCGGACGCGTACACCGATGTGTACACCGACGCGGACGGGTACACGTACGAGTACGTCTATGAGCCCCCGGCGGACGCCCAGGAGCCGGAGCCGGTCGTCGAGACCCTCACGGAATCCGTCGCCACCGCGGCGGCCGCCACGGCCGCCCGCCCCGTGCGCCGTTCCTCCGGTGGCAGCCGTGGCCGTCGGCGTACCCCCGCCAAGCGCTCCGCGCTGCTGACCGTCGCCGTCCCCTCCGCCTGCGTCATGGGCGTCGCCGGGATCGCGGCCGCCTCGGTCGGCGGGCTCGCCGACGCGGACGCCGACACGAAGAACGACACGACGGCGCTCGCCGCAGCCGACCCGGCCTCGGTCAAGCCGGTCGCCGCCAACAACGAGCTGGACACCCAGCTCGCGGCGCTCAGCGCCGAGGCCCGCGACTTCGGCGACCGCGCCAGCCGCACCCAGGAGCGCATCGACCTCAAGCTGCGCCAGGAAGCCGAGAAGAAGAAGCGCGAGGAGGAGGCGGCCCGCAAGGAGGCGCTGCGTCCCAAGTTCGCGCTCCCGGTGAAGCTGCACGAGCTCAGCGCGCGCTACGGACAGGCGGGCGTCAACTGGATGTCCGTGCACACCGGCATCGATTTCCCGGTCCAGTACGGCACCAGGGTGATGGCCGCGACCGACGGCACTGTCCGCACCCAGTACAACAGCGCCTACGGCAACATGGCGATCGTGACCGCCGCCGACGGCACCGAGACCTGGTACTGCCACCTGAGCAGCACCAAGATCCGCAGCGGCAAGGTCAAGGCCGGTGATGTCATCGCGTACTCCGGCAACTCCGGCAACTCCACCGGCCCGCACCTCCACTTCGAGGTCCGGCCGGGCGGCGGCGCGGCGATCGACCCCGAGGCATGGCTGCGCGGCCACGGTCTCAGCCCCACCGGCTGACGCTTCCGCGGACAGCGCAGGAGAGGGGCCCCGGCCATCGGCCGGGGCCTCTCTCCTGTCGTCGTCCTACAGCTTCTCGACCGGCGCGTACCGCAGGAGCAGTCGCTTGGGCTTCTCGTCGCCGAAGTCGATCGTCGCCTGTGCGTCGGCGCCGACACCCGTCACCTGCATGACCGTGCCGAGCCCGAACTGGTCGTGCGTGACCCGGTCGCCCACCTGGAGCGCGAGGACCGGCTTGTCGGTGGTGCGGCGCGTGGCGAAGCCCGAAGGGCCCGTGCGCGCGCGTGAGGAGGAGAGCGAGGAGGTGATGCCCGAGGTCGGCCCGGCGGGCTTGACCATGGGGCCGGTCCGCTTCCACTCCAGATACGTCGGCGGGATCTCCTCCAGGAAGCGCGAGGCCGGGTTGTACGACGGCTGGCCCCAGGCGCTGCGCATGGAGGAGCGCGTCAGGTACAGCCGCTCGCGGGCACGGGTGATGCCCACGTACGCCAGGCGTCGCTCCTCCTCCAGCTCCTTGGCCTGGCCGAGCGCGCGCATGTGCGGGAAGACACCGTCCTCCATGCCGGTCAGGAACACCACCGGGAATTCGAGGCCCTTGGCGGTGTGCAACGTCATCAGCGTGATGACTCCGGACCCCTCCTCGTCCTCGTCGGGGATCTGGTCGGAGTCGGCGACGAGCGCGACCTGCTCCAGGAACTCGGCGAGGGTGGCGGGCTCCTCGCCGCGCTCCTGCTCGAACTCCAGGGCCACGGCCGCCAGCTCCTGGAGGTTCTCGATCCGGGTCTCGTCCTGCGGGTCGGTGGAGGCCTGCAGCTCGGCGAGGTAGCCGGTCCGCTCCAGGACGGCCTCGAGGACGACCGCCGGGCCGGCGCCGGAGTCGACGACGGTACGGAGCTCCTCCATGAGGGTGTTGAAGCGCTTCACGGCGTTGGCGGAGCGGGCCGCCATGCCGTACGCCTCGTCGACCCGCTTCAGCGCCTGCGGGAAGGTGATCTTCTCCCGGAGGGAGAGGGCGTCGATCATCGCCTCGGCGCGCTCGCCGATGCCGCGCTTGGGCACGTTCAGGATCCGGCGCAGCGGGACGTTGTCCTCGGGGTTGGCGAGGACGCGCAGGTAGGCGAGGACGTCGCGGACCTCCTTGCGCTCGTAGAAGCGCACGCCGCCGACGACCTTGTAGGGCAGTCCGACGCGGATGAAGATCTCTTCGAAGACACGGGACTGGGCGTTGGTCCGGTAGAAGACGGCGACGTCGCCGGCCTTCGCGTCGCCCGCGTCCGTGAGCCGGTCGATCTCGTCGGCGACGAACTGGGCCTCGTCGTGCTCGGTGTCCGCGACATAGCCGGTGATCCGCGCGCCCGCGCCCGCGTTCGTCCACAGGTTCTTGGGACGGCGGCTCTCGTTGCGCTCGATGACGGCGTTGGCGGCGGAGAGGATCGTCTGCGTCGAGCGGTAGTTCTGCTCCAGCAGGATCGTCGTCGCGTTCGGGTAGTCCTCCTCGAACTGGAGGATGTTGCGGATGGTCGCGCCGCGGAAGGCGTAGATCGACTGGTCCGCGTCACCGACGACGCACAGCTCGGCCGGCTCCAGGTCCTCGTAGCCGGTGCCGACCAGCTCCCGTACGAGGGTGTACTGGGCGTGGTTGGTGTCCTGGTACTCGTCGACGAGGACGTGGCGGAAGCGGCGGCGGTAGTGCTCGGCGACGTCAGGGAACGCCTGGAGCAGGTGGACCGTCGTCATGATGATGTCGTCGAAGTCCAGGGCGTTGGCCTCGCGCAGCCGCGCCTGGTACATCCGGTACGCCTCGGCGAGCGTCTTCTCGAAGCCGTCGGCGGCCTGGTCGGCGAAGGTCTCCTCGTCGATCAGCTCGTTCTTCAGGTTCGAGATCTTGGCGCTGAAGGACTTCGGCGGGAACTTCTTCGGGTCGAGGTCCAGATCGCGGCAGACCAGGGCCATCAGGCGCTTGGAGTCGGCGGCGTCGTAGATCGAGAACGAGGAGGTGAAGCCGAGCTTCTTCGACTCGCGGCGCAGGATGCGGACGCAGGCGCTGTGGAAGGTCATGACCCACATGGCGTGGGCGCGCGGGCCGACGAGGTGCTCGACGCGCTCCTTCATCTCGCCGGCGGCCTTGTTGGTGAAGGTGATCGCCAGTATCTGGCCGGGGTGGACGTGCCGGGTGGCCAGGAGGTGGGCGATGCGGTGGGTGAGGACCCGGGTCTTGCCGGAGCCGGCGCCCGCCACGATGAGCAGCGGGGTGTCGGTGTGGACGACGGCGGCGCGCTGTTGTTCGTTCAGCCCGTCCAGGAGCGCGGCGGCGTCCACGACGGGGCGCGGGGCTCCGTCGCGGTAGTGCGCGTCCCTGGCCGGCGGCACGTCGAAGGCGCCCCCGAAGAGGTCGTGCGGGACCTCCTCCGCGGCCGGGGCACCGTGGTCGTGGTCCTCGGGCGGGGGCGGGGGCTCCTCCGAGGAGTGGTTCTGGAGGCTCGCCAGGAAGCTGTCGTCAAAGAGGCTGCTCATCGCTTAACGAGTCTAGGCGGCCCCACCGACAACCCGGTCCCACCTCCAGAAGTGACCGCATTCTCACGGAAGGTGACCGTCCGCTTCAGGTCACGAAAATGTATCGGGCATATCGAACATCGGCCTTCACAGCCGCCCCACGGGTTGGCTAGCGTGCTCGCCCAAGCAGCCCGTCCTCTCCGACGGCGAATCGCGCCGAGCGGGCGGCCCACGCCGCATCCGGCCCGGTGCGAAGCCGGTCGGGCCCGCGCATGCCGGCGGCCACGGAAGGAGATGCCGGTCTTGGCGTCCCATCGCAAGCCGCGCAGCACACGTCCGCACTCCCCCGCCGTCGGGGTCACGACGGCCGCCATCGCCTCCGTCACCCTGCTGTCCACGCAGAGCGCCCAGGCGGCGCCCGCCGCCCCGCCGAGGCCGAGGGTGGAGGAGATCCAGAAGAAGGTCGACGACCTCTACCGGCAGGCCGGAACGGCGACGCAGGAGTACAACCGGGCCAAGGAGGCCACCGACCGGCAGCGCCGCAAGGTCGACCGCCTCCTCGACGACGTGGCCCAGCGGACGGACGCGATCAACGAGTCCCGGCGCGCGCTCGGCTCGTACGCGGCTGCGCAGTACCGGACGGGGGCGGTCGGCCCGACCGCCGCGCTGATCTTCGCCGACAACCCGCAGTCGTACTTCGACCAGACCCATCTCATGGCCCGGCTCTCCGAGCGGCAGCACAGCGCTGTGGCCGACTACGAGGGCAAGCGCGCCGCGGCGGCGAAGCAGCGGGCGGAGGCCACCAAGAGCCTGGAGAGCCTCACCGAGTCGCAGGCGACGCTGCGCACGAGCAAGCAGACCGTCCAGCGGAAGCTGGCGGAGGCGCGGACACTCCTGGCCCGGCTGACCGCCGAGGAGAAGGCCCGGCTCGCGGAGCTGGAGCGCAAGCGCGA
Source organism: Streptomyces sp. NPDC003035 (assembly GCF_042888285.1). Taxonomy (NCBI): domain Bacteria; kingdom Bacillati; phylum Actinomycetota; class Actinomycetes; order Kitasatosporales; family Streptomycetaceae; genus Streptomyces; species Streptomyces sp. NPDC003035. Next base: position 35,413 of record NZ_JBIAPJ010000005.1, read on the forward strand.
GGCCGAGGCCCGGCGCAAGGCGGAGGAGCGGGCGAAGGCGGAGGCGGCCGCCGAGGCGGCTGCGAAGGCCGCCGAGGCCGAGCGGCGCCGGCAGGAGGAGGCGGCGACGGGCCAGCAGCCCGAGCCGCCGGCGACCGGCGGATCGACCGACTCGACGTACGCGGCGAAGGCCGAGAAGACGCTGGCGTTCGCCCGGGCCCAGATCGGCAAGCCGTACGTCTGGGGCGCGACGGGCCCGAGCTCGTACGACTGCTCGGGGCTGACCCAGGCCGCCTGGAAGGCCGCGGGCGTCGAGCTGCCCCGCACCACCTGGGACCAGGTGAAGGTCGGCACCCGGATCGCGACGGCCGATCTGCTCCCCGGCGACCTCGTCTTTTTCTACGACGACATCAGCCACGTGGGCCTGTACATCGGTGGCGGCAAGATGATCCACGCGCCGAAGCCGGGTGCCGACGTCCGCGAGGAGTCGATCTACTACATGCCGATCTACGGGAGCGTCCGCCCGGCCTGACGCCCCCGGAGCGGGCTCAGGTCCAGAGCGTCGCGATGAAGATGTTCGCCACCGTCAGGCCGCCGACGGCGCCGAAGAGACCCTTGTCGACGGTGGTCTCGTCCCGCTTCACGTACACGAGGGCGAGGATGACGACCAGGACGGCCAGCTTGACGCCGATCTTCAGGTTGTTGACGGCCTGGTCGTCCGCCTGGTTGAGGCCGACCAGCGCGACACCCGTCACCAGCATCGTCAGCGCGCCGTGCAGCATGGCCGGCACGAAGCGGGCCGTACCCGCGCCCATCGCCTTCATCTGGGTGAGGAAGCCGCCGAGGAGCGAGCCGATCCCGATGATGTGCAGGGCGACGAAGACATTGATGAGTACGTCCATGGGGCGGAGCCTAACCGGGCCGTAGCACCGCTGTTCGGCCGGGTCCAGCCACTCCGGCGCATCGGTCACGGCCGTGCCGGAATGCGGCACTCACCCGCCGCCCGCGCCGGAAGCGAACGGTCCCGATGCGCCAACTGCCGTCAATAGCGGTCAACTCCCCGCCCTGCCGTGACGCTCAGGTTTAGCGTCCCTCCCCAGGTGGCCGACTCCCCACCACCCGCCGGTCCTTCCGGCGGCCGTCGGTCGCCCCCGCCGAGAAATCCGGCGGTGGGCCGTCTCCCCTGTGCGGTCCATCGCCGGACCCGGCGGGCATGGACCCCCACAGGGAGAGGATGTGACCCGCCCTCGTGGCAGCTCACCGGAAGCCCAGGAACTCGCCCCTCGGTGGCCAGGCGGCACGGACCGCCGCCACGCTCGCCCTCGCCTCCGCGGCCACGGCGACCGTCTTCGAGGGCTCCGGGCACGCCGAGCCCAGGCTCACCCCCGCGCAGGTCAAGGCGAAGGTCGACCGGCTGTACCAGGAGGCCGAGGTGGCCACCGAGAAGTACAACGGGGCCAAGGAGAAGGCGGACGAGGCGCGGCGGGCTCTCGACCGGCTGCGCGACGAGGCCGCTCGCCGGACCGATCGCCTCAACACCGCCCGCGACGGGCTCGGCTCCACGGCCGCCGCGCAGTACCGTTCCGGCGGCCTCGATCCCGCCGTACAGCTCGCCCTGACCTCCGACCCGGACCAGTACCTGGCGCGCGCCGCGCTCGTGGAGAAGGCCGGGGAGCGCCAGGCGACGGCGATCGCCTCCGTACGGCGCGAGCTCGCCGGGATCAAGCAGCTGCGCACCGAGTCGACGGAACGGCTGACCCAGCTGCGCGGCCACGAGGCCGAGCTACGACGGCAGAAAACGGCCGTCCAGGGCAAGCTCGGCGAGGCACGGGTCCTGCTGGCCCGGCTGACCGCCGAAGAGCGAGCGCGGTACCAGGCGGCGGTGGCCGGTTCGGGCCAAAGCGGTACGGACGGCTCCGGCGCGGCCCGGGCCGACCGGACCACGGGGGTTCGCGGTGCGGTCACGGCGCCCAACAGCCGCGCCGCCCAGGCGATCTCCTTCGCCAGGGACCAGATCGGCAAGCCGTACGTGTGGGGGGCGACGGGCCCGTCGGCGTACGACTGCTCGGGCCTGACGCAGGCCGCCTGGCGCTCCGCCGGGGTGTCGCTGCCGCGCACGACATACACGCAGATCAACGCCGGGCAGCGGGTGTCCCGCTCCGAACTGGCCCCGGGCGACCTGGTCTTCTTCTACTCCGGCATCAGCCATGTCGGGTTGTACATCGGCGGCGGGCAGATGATCCACGCGCCCCGCCCGGGCGCTCCGATCCGCGTCGCGCCGATCGACGAGATGCCGTTCGCCGGGGCGACGCGGGTGGGATGAGGGCCGCGACGGCCCCGGCGGCGGCCTGTGGACGGCGGGCGGTCTCAGACCAGTCGGCGGGCGGTCGCCCAGCGGGTCAGCTCGTGCCGGTTGGACAGCTGCAGCTTGCGCAGAACCGCCGAGACGTGCGACTCGACCGTCTTCACCGAGATGTAGAGCTGCTTGGCGATCTCCTTGTACGCGTATCCACGGGCGATCAGCCGCAGCACCTCGCGCTCCCGCTGGGTGAGACGGTCGAGGTCCTCGTCGACCGGCGGGGCGTCGGTCGAGGCGAAGGCGTCGAGCACGAAGCCCGCCAGACGCGGGGAGAACACCGCGTCGCCCTCCTGGACGCGGAAGATCGAGTCGACCAGGTCGGTGCCGGTGATCGTCTTGGTGACGTAACCGCGGGCGCCGCCCCGGATCACCCCGATCACGTCCTCCGCCGCATCGGAGACCGAGAGGGCCAGGAACCGCACGGGGTCCTCGGGCGCCGCCATCAGGCTCGCGCAGCGGCGCAGCACCTCGACCCCGCCGCCGCCCGGCAGATGCACATCGAGCAGGACGACCTCGGGACGGGTGGCGGTGATCACCGTGACCGCCTGGTCGACGTCGGCGGCCTCGCCGACCACCTCGACGCCGGTGACCTCGGTCCGGCCGATCTCGGCCTGCACGCCCGTGCGGAACATCCGGTGGTCGTCGACGAGCACGACCCGTACCCGGCGCTCCGTGATCCGTGCCGCCGTCGTCCCGGTGCCGGTCTCGTCACTCATGCGTCCGCCCTCTCCATCTCAAGCTCCACTTCGGTGCCTCCGCCCGGCACGGACCGCAGCCGGGCCGAACCGCCGTTGCGCTGCATCCGGCCGATGATCGATTCTCTTACGCCCATCCGGTCGTCGGGCACGGAATCGAGGTCGAAACCGGGCCCTCGGTCCCGGACGGAGACGAAGACCGTACGGCCCTCGACCTCGGCGTAGACCTGCACCGCCCCGCCCTCGCCACCGTACTTCGCGGCGTTCACCATCGCCTCGCGCGCGGCCTGCATCTGCGCGGCCAGTTTCTCGTCGAGCGGGCAGTCGCCCACAACGACGACCTCCAGCGGGACACCGTGCTTGTCCTCGACCTCGGCGGCGGCCCGCTTCACCGCCTCGGCGAGGGTCTCGGGCTCCTCCCCCTCGTCCTTGCCGGTGCCCTCCGGCTTGTACAGCCAGTTCCGCAGCTCGCGCTCCTGGGCCCGGGCGAGCCGGCGCACCTCGCCCGGCTCGTCCGCGTTGCGCTGGATCAACGTGAGTGTGTGCAGCACCGAGTCATGGACATGAGCGGCGACCTCGGCGCGCTCCTGGGCACGGATACGCATGGTCCGCTCCTCGGAGAGGTCCTGCGACATCCGCACCAGCCAGGGTCCGGCGAGCAGCGCGATGCCGGTGAGCACGGCTATCGCGGCGGTCAGCGCCGTGCCCAGCTGGGCCGCGGAGCCGCGGACCACCATGAAGACCGTGAGCCCCATGCCGACGAGGGCGACTCCGGCGAGACCGCGGGCGATCTGCAGAGTGCGACGGCGGCGGCCCGGCTCGGTCCAGCTGGCCCGGCGGGCGTTGTCGGCCTGCCGCCAGACGAGCACCACTCCGACGCCGATCAGGAGCGTCGGCCAGACGTAGCGGTCGGTCTTGTTGCCCCAGTCGATGTTGCCGGCGAAGACCGCGGCGCCGATCGCGAGCGCGATCAGCGCGAAGACCTGGCCCCGGTCGGGCTTGCGCAGCCTGCGCCGGCCGTCGGCGGTGGTCTCGAACACCGGCCGGGGCGTGGAGCGGCCGCCGACACCGAGCGGGACGACGATCCAGAACACCGCGTACAGCAGGGCGCCGAGGCCGTCCGCGAGGAGCAGGGCCGCGAACAGCGCGCGGACCCAGACGACGGGCAGCCCCAGGTGTCCCGCGAGGCCGCGCGCGACACCGCCGAGCCACCGGCCGTCGGCGCTCCGGTAGAGCTTGCGCACGGGCGGTTCGTCGGTCTCTGTGACACGGGCGGATGCGGGCATGGACCGATCGTCACACGAGCGGCCGTGCGGGGACATCAGGGTCGGCCCCTGAGATCGCCCCTAGGAAGCGGCCCCTAGGAGGTTCTCGGGGTGGACGGCCCGCCGAATATCAGGGTCGTGCCAGGGTCGGCCCCGGTGCCACGGCGGGGCGTCGGCCGTCACCATGGACGCATGACGAGTTCGACGCCTTCCCACCACGAGGCCCCGCCGCCGGCGGAGGCCCCGCCCGTCGCGGCCCTGTGCCGCTCGCGGCGGCACAAGGTCGTGGCCGGTGTGTGCGGCGGCCTCGGCCGGCACTTCGATCTCGATCCGGTGATCTTCCGCATCGCGATCGGCGTGCTGTCCGTGACCGGCGGCATCGGGCTGATCTTCTACGGCTTCGCGTGGCTGCTGCTCCCCCTCGCGGGCGAGGAGGAGAACGAGGGGCGCAGACTGCTCTCCGGCCGGGTCGACGGGGCGGCGCTCGCGGCCGTGTTGATGGCGCTGGTCGGCTGTGGCGTCTTCCTGTCGATGCTGAACAACGGCGGGATGCTGGCGTTCGCGATGATGCTGTCGATAGCGGTGTGCGGCGCCGCGGTCTGGTCGCAGCGGCGCATGCAGGCGGTCGGCGGTGACGCCGAGGGCCGGATGGACGCGGCGACGGCGCAGGCGGTCGCGGAGGCACCGCCGGAGGCGAAGGCCCCGCCGCTGGTGGAGTTCTCGTCCTGGTGGAAGGACCCCATAGTCAAGGACGGCTCGACCGGCAGGATCGCCGTCGGTTATCTCTGGGGCCCGCACGGTGTGGTGGGCCCGGACGGCAGGCTCGAGAACGGCGAGATCCCCGTGCCCGGCAGCCAGTGGGGCACAGACGGAGCGGACACCGAGCGACGGCCCGCGGTGTCGGCGGTCCGGCGCGGCCCGCGCTCCATAGGCGGCCTGCTCTTCCTGCTCGCGCTGCTGGCCGGCGGCCTCGGCACGGTCCTGTCCTGGGAGGCCCATCCGCTCGGCACGAGCCTCCAGATCGGCCTGGTCGCCGCGCTGGGCGTGCTCGGCCTCGGCCTGGTGGTGAGCAGCTTCCTCGGCCGGACCGGGTTCGGCACGATCTTCCTGACCGTGGTCACCGCCGGGTTGCTCGCCGTGGCTGCGGCACTGCCGAAGGAGATCTCCACGGACTGGGTCCGTACGACCTGGAAGCCCGCGTCGGTCGCCGCCGTCCAGCCCCGCTACGAACTGGGCACGGGCGTCGGCACGCTCGATCTCTCCCGGCTCGCGGTGCCGGCCGGGACGACGGTCGACACCGTGGCCGAGGTCGGCGCCGGAAAGATCGAGGTGGTCGTCCCGAAGAACGTCACGGTGAAGCTGCGGGCCCAGGTGGGTCTGGGCGATGTGCAACTGCCGCAGCAGCGCCCCGAGGACATCGACATCGCGCCGGACCACGACGAGAGCCGTACGCTCGCCCCGCCGAAGGGCTCGGCCCCCGGTGGCACGGTGAACCTCTCGCTGGAGGTCGGAGTCGGACAGGTGGAGGTCACCCGTGCTGCTTCATGAGTTCCGTCCCGGTCGACTGCTCGCCGGCGCGACCGCCCTCACCCTCGCGGTGCTGTACGCCGGGGACGCCGCGGGCTCCTGGGCGACGCCCTGGCACGCCGTGGTCCCGGTGACCTGCGCCGGCCTCGGCCTCGCGGCCCTCGCGACCTGGGTCGCCTACCGTCTGCGCCGCCGTTCGGCGAGAACGGCGTCGAGCGAAAACATAGGGGCGCCGGCGAGCACCAGCGGCAGCCAGGACATCAGATAGGCGAGGTCGTTGCCGTAGTAGTACGGGTCGCTCTGCCAGCTCACGGTGAGCCACAGGCTCAGCGAGATCAGCGCGCCGCCGAGCGCGGCCAGCCGGGCGTAGAGACCCAGGAGGGTGCCGATGCCGACGGCGAGTTCGCCGATGGCGATGGCGTGCCCGAAGCCTGTGGGGTTTTTGAGCGCCAGGTCGACGAGGGCGGGGACGGCCGAGGAGTCCCGCACGCCGCGCATCATCTCGCCGATGGACCCGCTTCCGGTGTCGGCCATGAAGGAGGAGTCGGTGAGTTTGTCGAGCCCCGCATAGATGAAGGTGACGCCGAGGAAGACACGTAGCGGCAGCAGGGCGTACCGCGAGGCGGTGGCCCTCCACCCGGTGGGTCCGCCGGGGCCGCCCGGACCCCCGCTCCCGCCGGGACCGCCGCGGCCGCCGCGGCCGCCGCCCACCGTCCCGTACGCTCCGTGCTCTCCGTTGGTCTCGTGCGTCCCGTTCGTCCCGCGCATTCGTCCCGACATCACGGCCTGCCTTTCCGCGCCACTGTCCGCAGAACCGATTGTCCCCGGACCCCCCGCAGGTGGATACGCGAGGAACACGCCGAGAGTTCAGGCGAGCGGCCGGGACTCAGTCGACGACGTCGATCGTGACCCGGTTGGTCTCCATGCCCGAGGCCGTCACCACCCACACCTCGACCCGTCCCGGCTCCACGTCCACCGGGAGCGGCACGGTCAGGGTCGCGTCCGTCGGGTTGGCGAAGCCGCCCGGGACGGGAACCAGAGGAACGTGGGCGTGGACGGAGCCGATGCGCACGACCAGTCGGGTCAGCGGGTCCGGACCGTTCGCGCCGGCCGGGACGAAACCGGCCCCCCGGATCTCGATGTCGTCGCCGGTACGGATCGGGGCGTCCAGGTCGCCCGCCTCGCGGGACCGGACGACGGACAGGACGACGGGCCGGCCGCCTTCCCCGCACTTCGCGGCGAGATAACCGGCCGCCGCCACGGCGACGAGGAGGACCAGGGACCAGGGCAGCCCGGGCAGCCGGTCGGGTTCGCGCCCGAGCCGCACGGCGCCGAGGACGAGGGCGGCGGCGGACACCAGGACGTACGCGAGGTCGGTGAGGCAGGCCCGCCCGTCGTCGTCGCAGAAGAGGTCGGCGCCGCGGGGGCGGTCGGCGCGGACCTTCTGCAACCGCTGCCCCACGACGCGTACCCACACGATCCGGCGGGTGGCGACGGCGACCGCCGACGTCAGGGCGAAGAGGGTCAGCAGTCCGGCGCCGTGGGAGATCGCAAGGCCGGTCCGGTCGGCGCCGGTGATCAGACGCACCACGAGGAAGAGCACGGCGTAGACGGCGAAGAGCAGCCAGGCCGCCGCGACCGCGCGGGAGGTGGAGAGCCGGTTGTCCTCCCCGACCAGCGGCGCGAGGACCCCGCCGCGCGCCCGGTGGGCGTGGGCGGCCCAGGTCAGCGGGACCGCGAGGAGGAGCGCGGCCACCAGACCGGCCGTGCGCGCCCCCGTCCATCCCGAGCCGATCGCGGTGAGCGCCTGCACGAGGAGCAGGGCGAGAACCGCGCCCCACACGGCGCCGAGGGTGGCGCGCCGCACGCGCCGGAGCCAGGCCTCACCGGCCTCGCGGCCCCGCGCGGCGACGGTGCGAGCGGACTGGGCGAGCGCCTCGGAGACCCATTGCCGGGAGGCGCCGGGCGAGTGCGCGACGGCGGCGGGCACCCCTTGGCCCGCGGCGAGTTCGTCGCGCCGGGCGAGGAAGGCGGCGACGGCACGCCGATGACCCGCGCGCCCGCCCTGAGCGCACCGCACGTGGTCATCGCACTGTCTCGCCTCTTGCACCGCCACGGCGTTCACTTCCCGATCGGTCAACTGGCCGGTGAGTCCAAGGAATTGTGTCGCACCCGGGAGCCTCTCACCTGCTCCGAGCGCCCCGCGCGAGAGTGATTGAACCGTCATCACATTGACGTAAAGACAGCTGAAGGCACTTCCGCGGCAGCGGCATCGCAGCGGTTACGACAGCAGTTCGGGCTCCGCACGGCTGATCCTGCGCCACAGCGGCTGGTAGTTGATCCACGCGGCGAGGTCGGTGCCGAGCTGTTCGCGGGTGGCGACCGCCTCGCGGTGCCCGATCGGCACCGGCTTGCCCGCCGCCCGCGCGGTCAGCTGCACCTGGGCGCACCGTTCCATGGCGATGAACCACCAGGCGGCCGCGTCGACCGAGGACCCGACGGTCAGCAGCCCGTGGTTGCGCAGCACGATCGCCTTGTACGGGCCGAGGGCCACGGCGATCCGCCGCCCTTCCTCCCGGTCGACGGCGACCCCGGTGTACGCGTCGTAGAGCGCGTGGTCCTGGTAGAAACCGCAGGCCTCCTGGGTGATCGGCTCGATCAGCTCGCCGAGGGCCGCGAGCGCCCGCCCGTAGGTGGAGTGGCTGTGCGCGACGGCGACCACGTCGGGCCGGGCCCGGTGCACCTCGGCGTGGACGGCGAAGGCGGCCTGGTTGACACGTGCGGTGCCCTCCACGACCTGCCCGTCGCCGTTGACCAGGACGAGATCGCTCGCGGTCAGTTCGTCGAAGGGCGCGCCGAAGGGGTTCACCCAGAAACAGTCCGCGTACGCGGGGTCCCGGGCGGTGACGTGACCGGCGACGCCCTCCTCGTACCCGAACCGTCCGAAGATCCTGAGCGCGCCCGCGAGTCTCCGCTTGCGATACGTCCGCTCGTCCTCGACGGTCTCGTGGACGGGAGGCATCGCCACGCGCAGCCGGTCCGCGGGGACGGGGGCAGGTATCTCGCTCATGCGCGGGAAGGTAGCTCCGGGCCGTGAAACTGACCAGAGAGATCACACGACGGAACCGCCGGAACCGCCGCAATCCCCGGAACCGACGAAACCGCCGCCCCCGGATGGTGGGGGCGGCGGTCTCAGCGTCGTACGGGAGGGGTCACTCCCACTCGATGGTGCCCGGCGGCTTGCTCGTCACGTCGAGCACCACGCGGTTCACGTCGGCGACCTCGTTGGTGATCCGGGTCGAGATCTTCGCCAGGACGTCGTACGGCATCCGCGTCCAGTCCGCCGTCATGGCGTCCTCGGAGGAGACGGGGCGCAGGACGATCGGGTGGCCGTAGGTGCGGCCGTCGCCCTGGACGCCCACGGAGCGCACGTCGGCGAGCAGCACGACCGGGCACTGCCAGATCTCGCGGTCGAGACCGGCGGCCGTCAGCTCCTCGCGGGCGATGGCGTCGGCCTCGCGCAGCAGGTCCAGGCGCTCCTTGGTGACCTCGCCGACGATACGGATACCGAGGCCGGGGCCCGGGAAGGGCTGGCGCTGGACGATCTCGTCCGGCAGGCCGAGCTCCTGGCCGACCATGCGGACCTCGTCCTTGAACAGCTGGCGCAGCGGCTCGACGAGCTCGAACTCCAGGTCCTCGGGGAGGCCGCCCACGTTGTGGTGGGACTTGATGTTCGCGGTGCCGGTGCCGCCGCCGGACTCGACGATGTCCGGGTAGAGCGTGCCCTGGACGAGGAAGGCGACGTCCTCGCCGGTGCCCGCCGACTCGGCGACGATCTCGGCCTGGGCCTGCTCGAAGACGCGGATGAACTCGCGGCCGATGATCTTCCGCTTCTCCTCGGGGTCGGAGACCCCGGCGAGCGCGGTGAGGAATCGCTCCTGCGCGTCGACGACCTTCAGCTGGACGCCGGTCGCGGCGACGAAGTCCTTCTCGACCTGCTCGGTCTCGCCCTTGCGCATCAGACCGTGGTCGACGTACACGCAGGTCAGCTGCGAGCCGATGGCCTTCTGCACGAGCGCCGCGGCCACGGCCGAGTCGACGCCGCCGGACAGACCGCAGATGGCGCGCTTGGTGCCGACCTGCTCGCGGATGGCCGCGACCTGCTCCTCGATGACGTTGCCGGTGGTCCAGTTCGGCTCGATGCCGGCGCCCCGGTAGAGGAAGTGCTCCAGGATCTGCTGGCCGTGCGTGGAGTGCAGCACCTCGGGGTGGTACTGGACGCCGTACAGCTTCTTCGCGTCGTTCTCGAAGGCCGCGACCGGCACGACGTCCGTGGACGCGGTGACGGAGAAGCCCTCGGGGGCGGCGGAGCAGGCGTCGCCGTGCGACATCCACACCGACTGCTCCAGGGGGGTGCCCTCGAAGAGCGTCGAGCCGGTCTTGGAGACGTGCAGCGGCGTACGGCCGTACTCGCGGGCGCCGTTGTCGTCGACGGTGCCGCCGAGCGTCTGCGCCATCAGCTGGAAGCCGTAGCACATACCGAAGACGGGGACGTCGGCCTCGAAGATCTCGCGGTCGAGGCGCGGGGCGTTCTCCGCGTACACGGAGGACGGGCCGCCGGAGAGGATGATCGCCTTCGGGTTCTTGGCCAGCATCTCGGCCACCGGCATGGTGGACGGGACGATCTCGCTGTAGACCCGCGCCTCACGGACGCGTCGGGCGATGAGCTGGGCGTACTGCGCGCCGAAGTCGACAACGAGGACTACGTCCGGGTTGGAGACGTCGGGCGCGGCAGCGGGAGTCGCTGATGACACTACGGCGGCCTTCCGGCGGTAGGGAGGGGGTCCCCCGAAGGGGGCTATTTGTCGATTCTACCGGCGCGCCGGGGTCGCTTTTCGTCTCACCATCCGAACCCGGTTTGTCCCCGCCCTCGGGAACGGGTCCATACTGTCGCCATGCGCAAGCTCACGACCTTCGTCTTTACCTATGGCACCGGCCCGTCCGGCTGCCATGGTCGTGCTGCTTGAGCAACTGACAAGCGACTTCCCAGGCGCCCCGGGCCGACAAGGCCCGGGGCGCTTCGTGGTTTCCGGGCCGTGTCGCTCCGGGGCTGCCGTCACCGACAGCCGAAGGAGACCCACCATGACCGCGAACACCGCCACCGCCGAGAAGACCGGCGCCCGCACCGACGAGGCCGCCGCGCTCATCGGCGACGCCCGTGAGCGCATCGACGCTCTCGACGACCGGATCATCGGCCTGATCCAGGAACGGATGGCCGTCTCGGCCGTGATCCAGGAGGCCCGGATCGGCTCGGGCGGGCGCCGGGTGAACCTCGCGCGCGAGATGGAGGTCCTGGGTCACTACCGGGACGCGCTGGGCAAGCCCGGCACCTCGCTGGCAATGACCGTCCTGGAGCTGTGCCGGGGCCGCGTCTGACCCGCGGGGCGACGTGCGGCCCGCCAGGGAGGCGGGGGTGTCTGACCCGCCGGGGCGGGGGTACGGACCTGAGTTCGGTCGCCCTCTCACCCGTACGGCGCGTGACCGGCTCCCGTACCCCTTCGTTGGTCGTGTTGTCCGTGCCAGCCAGGGGCGGGCCCGAAAAATCCACGCGTGGCTTCGCTGGGGCGTGTGACGTACCGCAAGTACGTCGTGGGACCTCGCCCCAGTGCGCGTGACCGGACGGCAGGGGACAGCAGCCCGGTCACCGAGAAAAGGCGGTCGGTCCCCGGGGACGCCCGGGGCCGACCGCAACCGGTCCGGACGGACGGACGCGCCGGCATCCGTCCAGCACGATGCGAGACAACCCCACACCTCCCCGTCCTCCCCACCACCCCGTGCGGCGCTCACCCCCGGCGCCGCTCCCCCTCGGCACCGCCGCTGCCCTGACACCGGTGCCGACCGCCAAGGGCCCCGCGCCGCGACCGGAATCGCGCCACGGGGCCCTTGTGTACGGCTTCGCCTGTGCGGCCTGCCGGATGTGAGTCGCGTCAGCCCTGGCGGGCCGCGGCGCGGCGGCGCGTGACGAGCACGAACGCGCCGCCGGCCACGAGGGCCGTCGCCGCGGCGGCGCCGGTCAGCAGGACCGTGGAGCCGGTCGAGGCCAGTCCGCCCTGCGCGGCCGTGCCGCCCCCGGTCGAGGAGGCGCCGTTCGTGGCGGCGCCGCCCGTCGCGGAGCCCGCGCCGCCCGAGGCGGACGAGCCGCCGGTGGTGCCCTGCGAGCCACCGGCGGAACCACCGGCGGAACCGCCCGTGGAGCCACCGCCGGACGTGCCGCTGCCGGCCGTGCCGTTCAGGACGAGCTTGGCGGTGTTGTTGGCCATGGACGGGTCGAAGTCGAGGGCCGGGTGGCCCTTCGGCCAGTTCTCCACGGCGACGGTGCCCGTCGCGTTCGCGATGACCTTCTCGACCTTCATCTCGAAGGTCAGCGCGCGGTCCTCGTTCTCGAAGACGATGTGCGACAGGGAGCAGTGGTAGCGGGGTGCGCCGAGCTGCTGCTCACGCCAGTCGCCGCCCGCGGTGACGCCCCTGCACCCGTCGGGCTTGGCGGTGACGCGCGCGCCCTGCGGGATCACGACCGCGACGTGGCCGATGCTCTCCTGGGAGCGGAGGTAACCGACCCAGGCCGGTCCCTGGTTGCGGAATCCGACGGTCGCCTTCACCGTTTCGCCGGCGGCCGCCTTCTCGACGGAGGCGCCGTAGGCGACGAAGTCCGCGGTGTTCTTGGCGCGGAACCCCTGCTCCTGCTGGTTGTTCCACGGGTCGAGGTCGGCGGTCCGGGCCGCGGCGGTCGTCTTCCGCTTCAGCGTGAGCACCGCACCGGTGCCGCGCGTGAAGGTCTCGGAGCCGCGCTGCGCCGCGCGCTGCTGCGGGGTGTCCTCGGTGACGCGGGCGACGAAGTCCTCGAGGTAGGCGTGCGGTGCGGCCTTGAGGGTCGTCGGCTGCGCGAACTCGTAGACCGCGCCCGGCTCGATGGTGCCGTCCACCTGGCAGATCGTGAGCTGGTACCCCTTGTACTCCCCGCTCCGCGTCGCGTAGTCGCAGTTGGAGTAGGTCTCCGGGATCCGGAGGCCGTGGGAGGCGAGGAAGGTCACCAGGATGCCGTCCACGGCGGAGGTGCCGTGGTTGGCGACGCTGACGGGGAGTGCACGGCTCTGGCCGGGGGTCACCTCGGCGTCGAGGCCGAGCGGCTGCATCACCAGGTCGGGGCCGCCGACGGTCACCTTGGTGGAGAGCGAGGTGAACGTCGCGCCCTCCGCCTTGCCGGTGATCTTGATGTCTCCGGTGGCTCCGACCGCGCTGCCCTTGGCGGCGGTCACCTGCAGCCTGGCGACGCTGTTCAGACCGGGCCACAGGCTGGAGTCGGTACAGACCCCGGTGGTGCCGGTGATCTTGCACTCGCTCGAGCCGCCGCCTTCGCCGTCGAAGCGGACATCGGCGACGCCGGTGAGGGCGGAGAGGTCGAAGGTGTAGGTGACGTCGCCGTAGAAGCCACCGTTCTCCTCGTCCTCGGACGGGTTGGTGACGCCGATGTCGACGGTGGCCGACTGGGGCTCACCGCTCGCCGGGTACGGTCGCAGGCCGACCTCGGCGGGGCCCGACAGGGCGAACTCCGGGTCGGCGGCGTAGGCCGGGCCGGCACCGAGGCCGACACCGAGGCCGGTGGCGGCGAGGACCCCCGCCGCGGCGAGGGCAGTGGTAAGGCGTCTCATCTGGGCACCTCTCGGGCGTGTGTGGTGTGCCGCCGGGGATCAGGGCGATCCGATGGGGTCCCCGAGGCCGCTGATGGACCAGGGCCTCAGAGATCCACGGGAGGACGGCGGAGGTACAGACCACACAGGTCATCGAAAGGTTGTACGCACCAGCGATGTGACGCGGAACACACAAGGAAGTCGGTGGTCGGCGTGCAACCAATCCCTGGTGTCGCAGGTCATGTATGCGGCACCACCCAGAAGCTGGAGAGGCGCTGCACTCGGAGGGGGGTGCAGCGCCTCTTCCGTTACGACGTCTTCGACACCTTCGACGCCTTCGGTGTCTTCGACACGTTCGGTGTCTTCGGCGGGACCGCCGGCATCCCCAGGAACGGCAGCTTCAGCGCGCCGAAGGCGTCCGCCGGGACCGTCGGGGACTTCGGGGCGACCGCCGCGAGCCGTACGTACGCCTCCCCCTGAGCCGGGCGCGGGTCCTCCTCGCCCTTGTTCGGCCAGAAGGACATCGCGCGCTCCGCCTGGGCCGTGATCGTCAGCGAGGGGTTGACGCCGAGGTTGGCGGAGACCGCCGCTCCGTCGACGACCGAGATCCCCGGGTGACCGTAGAGCCGGTGGTACGGGTCGATGACACCGCTCTCCGCGTCCGCGCCGATCGGACAGCCGCCCAGGAAGTGCGCGGTCAGCGGCGTGCCCATCAGCTCGCCGATGTTGGAGCCGGCGAAGCCGTTGATCTCCTCGGCGAGCAGCGACGCCGCACGGGTCGCCTCCGGGATCTGGTTGGGGTTCGGCGCGCCGTGACCCTGTCGGGCGGTGAGGAGGCCCTTGCCGAGACCGCCGGGCTTGCGGAAGGTCGTCAGGGAGTTGTCCAGGGACTGCATGACCAGACCGATGATGGTCCGCTCCGACCAGCGGCGGTTGGAGAGGGACCGGAGCGCGAGCACGGGGTGCTTCGCCATCTGGAGGAGCCAGTTCCGTACGCGGTGCGCGCCGTACGGCACCTGGAGGATCGTCATCCCGCCCATGGCGTTGGAGCCCTTGCCGTAGCGGACCGGCTCGATGTGGGTGTTCTCGTCCGGGTGGATCGAGGAGGTGATCGCGACGCCGCGCGTGAAGTCGACCTTCTGCGCACCGTGCTTCTTGCGGTAGCGCCGGTCGGTGGTCTGCGAGCCGACCAGCGCCTCGGAGTTCGTACGGGTCAGCTCCCCCAGCCGGGCCGAGATCCGGGGCAGCAGACCGGAGTCCTTCATCCGGTGCAGCAGGGTCTGCGTCCCGTACGTGCCGGCCGCGACGACGACCCGCCGGGCCGTGAACGTACGCCCCTTCCCCTTCTTCCTGTTGTCCGTGGGCAGTGTCTTGACGGCGAATCCGCCCCGCGAGTCCTCGGTGAGGGCGACGACCGACGTCATGGGGTGGACGACGGCGCCGGCCTTCTCGGCGAGGTAGAGGTAGTTCTCGTTGAGGGTGTTCTTGGCGCCGTGGCGGCAGCCCGTCATGCACTCGCCGCACTCGCTGCAGGCCGTGCGCGACGGCCCCACGCCGCCGAAGTACGGGTCGGCGACCTCCGCGCCCGGCTTCGCCTTCACCGTACCGTCGGCGTCCTCGCCATCCCCGAAGAAGACGCCGACCGGCGCCATGTGGAAGGTGTCGCCGATCCCCATGGCCTGCGCGGTCGCCTTCAGATGGACGTCCGACGGGGTCGTCGTCGGGTTGAGCCGGACGCCCAGCATCCGCTTGGCCTGGTCGTAGTACGGCGCCAGCTCCTCCCGCCAGTCCGTGATGTCCTTCCACTGCGGGTCGTTGAAGAACGGCGCGAGCGGTACGTAGAGGGTGTTGGCGTAGTTCAGCGAACCGCCGCCCACGCCCGCGCCCGCCAGCACCATGACGTTGCCGAGCAGGTGGATGCGCTGGATGCCGTAGAGACCGAGGGCGGGGGCCCAGAGGAAGTTCTTCAGGTCCCAGGAGTTCTTCGGCAGGGACGCGCGCGTGAAGCGGCGGCCCGCTTCCAGGACGCCGACGCGGTAGCCCTTCTCGGTCAGGCGCAGGGCCGTGACCGAGCCGCCGAAACCGGAGCCGACGACGATGACGTCGTAGTCGTACTGATTCTGGGCAGGGGGTACCGCGGTCATGGCTCTCCTCGTACGAAAAGGGGCGGGAACGGACTGGCGGCGTCAGCGCAGGCGCAGGGCCTTCATCGCCTTCAGGGACAGGCTCATGAACGCGGCGTACTTCTCGTCGTCCATCCCGAAGGACGGGGCGAGCGGGATCAGCCGCTGCTGGGCCACGGTCTGGGCCTCGGTGAACTTGAGGATGCCCTCGGAACCGTGGCGCCGGCCGAGCCCGGAGTCCTTCATTCCGCCCATCGGCGCCTGGACGCTGCCGTACGCCGGCGCGTACCCCTCGTTGATGTTGACGGTGCCGGTGCGCAGCCGTGCGGCGACGGCGTGGCCGCGTCGCGAGTCCTTCGTCCAGACCGAGGAGTTGAGGCCGTACGGAGTGCCGTTGGCCAGCTCGATGACCTCGTCCTCGTCCGTGAACCGGTAGATGGAGACGACCGGGCCGAAGGTCTCCTCGGTGCAGACGGCCATCGGCGCCTCGACGCCGTCGAGGATCGTCGGCTCGTAGAAGAGCGGGCCGACGTCGGGGCGGGCGACACCGCCGGCGACGAGCTTGGCGCCCTTGGCGACGGCCTCCTCGACGTGGCGGGAGACGGTCTCCAGCTGCCGCTCGCCGACGAGGGAACCCATGTCGGCGCCGTAGGAGAGGGAGTTCCCGAGGCGCATCGCCTTCGTGCGGGCGGCGAAGCGGGCGACGAAGTCGTCGGCGATCGACTCGTGGACGTACAGGCGCTCGATGGAGATGCAGAGCTGTCCGGCGGAGGAGAAGCAGGCGCGGACCGCGCAGGCGGCCGCCTTCTCGATGTCGGCGTCCTTGAGGACCAGCATGGCGTTCTTGCCGCCGAGTTCGAGGCTGACGCCGACGAGCCGGGCGGCGGCGCCCTGGGCGACCTCGCGACCGGTGCGGGTGGAGCCGGTGAAGGAGACGTAGTCGGCGTGCTTGACGACCTCGGGGCCGACGACCGGTCCCTCGCCGATGACGACCTGGAAGACCTCGGCGGGCAGTCCGGCCTCGACGAGCAGGTCACGGGCCCAGAGGGCGGTCAGCGCGGTCTCGGTGTCCGGCTTCATCACGACGGCGTTGCCCGAGACGAAGGCGGGCAGCGCGTCGCCGACCGACAGCTCCAGGGGGTAGTTCCAGGGCGCGATCTGGCCGACGACTCCGCGCGGCTGGCGGAGCTCGGTGACCTTGGTAAGGGTCGGTACGACGCCGGTGTGGCGCTTGGGCCGCAGGTAGGAGGGGGCCTTGCGGCCGTAGTGGCGGGCGGCGACGGCGACCGCCTGGACCTCCTCGTGGGCGTGCAGGCGCGCCTTTCCGGTCTCCAGCTGGATGAGGTCGAGGACCTCCGCCTGGCGCTCGAGGACCAGGTCGTGGAAGCGGAGCAGCACGGCGGCGCGGGCGCGGACCGGGGTCGCGGCCCAGGCGGTCTGCGCGGCGCGGGCGCGGGCGAACGCCTCGGCGACGTCCTCGGGGGTGGACTCGGGCAGCTCGGCCAGCTTCTCCCCGGTGAAGGGGGTGTGGTTGGCGGTGCGGCCGGAGCCGACGACCCCGCGGGTGAGCTGGGCGACCACCTCGGGCGTCACCACGTCGGCCGCGGTGCGGGCACCGGCGGGCGAGGGCGCGAGGGGGTTCGTACCGGTGGGGGTGGCCGCCGTGAGCGTGGTGGCGCGTGCCTGCGAGTCCGTCATGAGGGCGAGAGTAGGCCGCATTCCGGTCTTTGGGTACCCGTCGGTAACGCGTTTTCACCGGGTGCGCACAATCATGCCAGCGATCACTGGCATATAAGCCCTGATCAGGGGCTTACGGTAGGGCGCGCGTGCGATTTCCTGGATTTCGCGCCCGCTCAGTCCGTCTGCTCGCCCGGCGCCCGCCAGTGCCGCAGGAGGATGTCGAACTGCTCCCGGGTGGTCTCCCAGCTCGACTCCGGCGAGGACATGTACAGGGCGTACTCGGTGCCGTCGTCCGTGAAGTACAACTGGTCGATGGCGTGCCTCGGGCCCGGGAACTCCTGCTTCTCGTACCAGGTGAACTCCCACCGGGCCGAGCGGACCTGGTCGCGGTAGGTGTTCTGGTTGAGCTTGATCCGCTGGTACTTCATGCGCTTCTTGAGCGTCTTCTCCAGGTCCAGCACGTGCACGTACGGGTTCTCGAAGTCGGGCGTCGGGTCGATGCTGATCCGGATCCGGTGGCGGCCGTTGTCCGGGGTGTAGTCGATGTTGTCGCCGTCGGCCTGCCGCTTCCAGCCGTCGGGAACGAGGAGGCTGAAGCCCTCGGGGTCGTCGACGCGGTGCCAGCCGGCCGGGACGGCGTCCTGGGCGGGCTCCGTCACCGCGGGGTCGGAGCCCGGACCGGCGGCCCCACCCCTGCCTACGGTCCCGCCGGAGTAGTTCATGGTGGCGAAGACGGCGCCACCGGCGACCAGCCCGGCGAGAACGGCCGCCAGGACCGCCGTACGCCACCGGCCACGGCCGCCGCCCCTGCCGGACGGGGCGGGCGGGGCGGCGAGCGTCGGGGTGGTGGTCGAGGGGGGCGTGGCCGACGGGCCGGGGGTCGAGGGGCCCTGGGGCTCGGGCAGCCGGGCGGTCGCGGAGGTCAGCTCCTCCTGCCCCACCCGCCGCGTCGGTACGTACGCCTGCGCGGCGCGTGGCGTACGGCCCTCCATGGCGTCGAGCAGCATCCGCTCGGCCTCGTCCGCGCGCGGCCGGTCCGCCGCCTCCTTGCGGAGCAGCGCGACGATGACGGGGGCCAGCGGGCCCGCCTTGCCCGGGTGCGGGGGCTCCTCCGTCACCACGGCCTGCATCGTGCTGATCGGCGAGGTCCGCCGGAACGGTGAGGTCCCCTCCACCGCCGTGTACAACGTCGCGCCCAGCGACCAGAGGTCCGAGGCCGGGCCGGGGTCCCCGCCCCGTACCCGCTCGGGCGCCAGATAGTCGATGGAGCCGACGAGTTCACCGGTCCGGGTGATCGTCGAGTCGCCCTCGATGGCCGCGATCCCGAAGTCGGTGATGAGGACGCGTCCGTCGCGGGCCAGGAGGACGTTGCCGGGCTTGACGTCCCGGTGCAGCACACCCGCCGCGTGCGCGGCGCGCAGCGCCCCGAGGACATGCAGACCGATCCTCGCCGCCTCGCGGGGTTCGATCGTGCCGGTCTCCTTCGCGGCGTCCGCCAGCGAGGGCCCGTCGATGTACTGCATCACGATCCACGGCCGGTCGTCGTGCTCCAGCACGTCGTGCACCGTGACCACACCCGGGTGCGTGATCCGGGCCGCGGCCCGGGCCTCCTTCTGCGTACGGGCATGGAGAACCAGCCGGTCGGCCTCGCCCACGAACCGACCCGCGGTCAACTCCTTGACCGCCACCACCCGGTGCAGCACCTCGTCGTGCGCCCGCCAGACCTTGCCCATGCCGCCGCGGCCGATGGTCTCGGCCAGCCGGTAACGACCGGCGAGCAGCAGCCCCGCCCCCGTGTCAGCGCTCTGCGAATGTTCCACTGTCCCCCGCCTGTTCCTTCTGCTGCCAGGTTACGGAGGGAGAGACGGGGGACGGAACCTCGGGGCGGGCAAAGGAACAGCACTGTGACCAGCCCGACCCGACCCGTCGCTTTTCGGCCATCTACGACGGCCCCCGTGGGGCGCACCGCACGGTCTCAGCGGGTCGCAAGGTCTCAACGGGTCGTCCGGTCTCAGCGGGTCGCCCGGTACGCCTTCACGGCCTGGTCGTAGATCTCCGACACCTTGTCGCGCTCGCTCTCCGGGCCGATGACCTGGACCACGTGGTAGCGCCCGCGGTCGATCAGGGCGAGGTTGCGCACGAAGACCTCACGCCCGGTGGTGTCCTGCCAGGTGAACTGGCCCACCGCCATGGCCTGCTGCCCCACGTCGATCCGGCGCAGCCCCGAGGCGCTGGACCAGGAGGAGTCCCTCCACGGCTGCAGCTCGCGCTCCTTGGTGCGCTGGTACGCCATCGGGTCGGAGCCGTTGGCCTGGACCGTGTCCCGGCCGGGGACGACGATCAGGGTGAAGTCGCCACCGGTGTAGCGGACTTGTCCGGCATCGTTGATCGGGCTGCGCCGCCAGCCCTCGGCGACCCCGATCTGGAAGCCTTCCGGGTCCTTCCGCAGGGTGTACCCGGCGGCGAGGGCGGGCGTGCTGGGGTCGGCGGCGGGCGGGGTCGTCTTCGCGGCACTCGGCTGGGTACTGGGTGCGGCGGGCGGGGCGGACGTGCCGGTGGGCTGCCCCGAGGGGCGCGCGGTGGGGCGGCCGGTGGACTGTTCGCCCTCGGCGCCCTCCTTGGGCATGAACATCACGGCGTACGCGACCACTCCCGCGAGCAGCAGCAGGATCAGGAACAGGAGCGTGCAGCCGAGAGAGCGCGGGGAGCGGGACCCACTGGAGGTGCGCGGCGCGCGGGGCGCACGCGGGGCACGCTGGGGGAGCTCCTCGTGGAAGCGCTCCTGCCGGAACTCGTGGTGCTGGTCCTGGCGTCGGCCATGCCGCTGGTCGCGGGTGTGGCCGTCATGGCGGTCGGGGCGTACGGCCCGGGGCTCCTTGCCCTTCCTGTGGCGATGCCGGCCACCGGCCGCTCCTCCGCGGCGCCTGCGCACCAGCTCGCCGCGTCGGCGCACGATGGGCAGCCGGGTCGCGTCCATGGAGGGCAGCGGGACGATCCCCAGGCCGGCGTCCGGCTCGGGAGCGGACCGGACGAGGGAGCGCAGCCAGCCGCGCAGTTCCTCGAAGTCGGGGCGTTCGGTGGGGTCCTGACGTAGCAGGGACTCGACGACCGGGCGCAGCGGGCCGCACTCCTCGGCGAAGGCCGGGGGCTCGGCGCAGACGAGCTGGACGAGCTCGGCGGCGTTGTCCTCGGGGTACGGGGCGTGGCCCTGGACCGCGCGGTAGAGCAGGGCACCGAGCGCCCAGAGGTCGGTGGCCGGTCCGATGGGCGGGGCGAGCCGCCAGTTCTCGTGGACCGGTCCGGCCTGCTCGGGCGCCCAGCGTTCGGTGACGGCGCCGACGACCGCGATCCGGGCCTGGCGGGCCCGCTCGCCCGCGAGGCGGGTGGCCGGGCCGCGGTAGACGCTCGCGGGGCCGCTTCCCTCCGCGGGGTCGTCCCAGCCTCCGGCGGTGTGCCCGCGCACCGGCTCGCGGGGGGGCGGCGGGGCGGGCGCGGGGGTGTAGCCGGCCGGGAGGGCGGGAAGGGCCGGGCCGGGAACGGAGCCGCCGCCCGCCGGGATGGGGCCGGAGCTGTCGCGCGAGGCATGGGGGCCGTCGCTCCAGCTTCCGGCGAGCAACGCACGGGGCGGCCCGCCGTCCCGGCTCCCGTGCCCCTTCCGGTACTCGGCCGGGTACTCGTCGTCGGCGTCGTCCTCGTCCTCGTCGTCCGCGGCCTGGGACCACCACTGCGGCTCCGGTCCGAGACCCTGCGCGGGCGTGGGCAGCGGCGGGCGCGGGAGGGAGCGGCCCGGCCCGAGTTCGGGCGCGGCTTCGGGGTCGGCGTCGGATGCGGCTTCGGGGTCGGCGTCGCGTACGGATTCGGGGTCGGTCTCAGAGGTCGGGCGCTGCACCGGTACGGCCCCCGGGTCGCCGATCCGCGCCGCGGCGCGCGCTCCCGCCCGGTAGGCGGCGATGGCGCCCGCGCGGGCCGCCCGTGCGTCCGCGGCCGGACTCGCCACCGACGCGCCGACGTCCCCCGGCAGTTCGGCGCGGGCGGCCGCCTCGATCTCCGTACGCCCGCGCGCTCCCGGCACGCCCGTGCCGGGCTCGGGCGGGGACGCGGGCCCCGGCCCGGGCTCGGGGTCCTCCTCGGCCAACGGCACCGGGGCGTAGCCGCACAGGGCTTCCTCCGCCGCCCCCGCCGCGAGACCGGTCAGCAACACGCGACCGTCGTCGCAGACGAGGACGGTCCGGGGGGTGATGTTCCGGTGGGTCCAACCGTGCGCGTGCAGCGCGCGCAGGGCGGTCAGGACGTCGGCGCCGATCTCGGCCGCGCGGTACGGGCTGAGCGGACGCTCTTCGAGGAGCTCGGCCAGCGGCCTCGCCTCGACCAGTTCACTCACTATCCACAGCGAACCGGCCTCGGCGAACACGTCGAAGACCTGGTCGAGGCGCGGGTGGTCCGGGATCTGCGCGGCCGCCTGCGCCGCCTCGACCGCCCGCCGCACGGCGGGATCGGCCGGCCTGCGGGTCGCCCCGCCCCGGCCGTGGTCCGGCCGGTAGCCGGAACCGTCGGCGTCGACGAACTCGGCCTCGACCACCTCGGGCAACGGCACCTGCCGGACATGGACTTCCTGCCCGCTGTACGTGTCGAAGGCCCGCGTCTCCACACGCTCGTGCGCGTCGTCCGAGGGAGGCAGGGGCAGGCGATAGCGGTCGGCGAGCACCCTTCCCGCGTAATCGTCCACGACGCCTCCCCACCGAGCGCGCTGTTCCCCCGAGTCCCACCGATCTCACGGATCGCGCGAAACCGTCAATTCCGGTCCGGGCCCGTCCACTTATCGGCTGTTTCGGCTGCGTACGGTCCGCGACCTCTCACGATACGTGGCGCCGGTCAGTCCTTGGGGCTGAACGTGGCGAACGCCGTCTCGCGCAGTGTCTTGCACGCGGGGGCGTCCCACTCGTCCGCCTTGCAGCTGATCATGATCGAGTAGCCGCGCTTGGCGTCCACCTTGAAGCCGCGGTTCAGTATCCGGACCCGCATGCCCTTCTCGGTGCGCTCGAACTCCCAGTCGGCGACGGTCGGGTATCCCTTGTACGAGACGGGCCTGATGTCGATGTGCCGGTAGCCCTTGCTGGTGGCGGAGACGCCGGCCACGGCCGCGGCCCACGCGCTGGCCGCGTCGTCCTTGGGGCTGCTGTTGAAGTCGACCTGGACGCGCGGGTAGCCGCCGCCGGCGTTGAATATCCCGCCCGAGTTCCGGCCGGCGATGGCGTTGAGCCGGAAGGAGGCCGGCATCGCCATGGTGAAGTGGAACCGGTCGTTGGTCACCATCGTGTAGCCGGCCGGCAGCTGCGTGCCGCCCGATCCGGGCCCATCGGTGCCCGGCTTCCCGGAGGGCGTACCGCTCTGCTCTCCCGAACCGGAACCCGAGCCGCTGGGCTGCTCGCCGCCCTGCTGGCCGGGGTCGCTCGGCGACGTGCCCTGGTCCTGGCCACCGCTGTTCCCGGCCGTGGCGCCGGCCGACGTTACCGTGGCCCCGCCGCCCTTGTCGCCACCCTTGGCGCCCGCGCCGTCCTCGCCGCCGGTCAGCGCGACGGCCAGGATCGTGCCGAGGAGGGCCAGGACGACGACCGCGGCGATGATCACCAGGGTCCTGCGCGGCACGACATCGGTGAGCGAGGCCCGCGGCTGCGCGGGCCGGTTCCCGCCCTGCAGCGGATCCGGCTTCGCCGCGGCGGCCGCGTTCCGTACGGACTTCAGCGCCCCGCGCACGCGCTCGGCGGCCACGCCGGTCGCCTTCTCCCTCGTGGCGGAGGAAGCGGAGGCGAACGGCGGCGTGGGCGGAACCGGCGGCAGCGGCACCACCCGGGTGGCCTCCGGCGACGGCTCGGGCTCGACCACCGGAGCGGGCGCGTCGAGCACGGCGCGGAGGAGCGCCCGCGCGCCGGCGTCGTCGAGCCGCTGGGCGGGGTCCTTGGCGAGCAGGCCGTAGATGACCTTCTCCAGCAGGGGACCCGCGTTCTTCGGCGGGTCGACGGGCTCGGTCATCACGGCGGTGAGCGTCGCGATCGCGGAACCCTTGTCGTACGGCGGGCTCCCCTCGACGCTCGCGTACAGCAGTCCGCCCAGCGACCACATGTCGGCGGCGGGGCCCGGCTTGTGGCCGCGGGCGCGCTCGGGGGAGATGTACGAGGGTGCGCCGACGAGCATGCCGGTGGAGGTGATCGACGGGTCGCCCTCCACCTGGGCGATGCCGAAGTCGGTGAGGACGACCCGGCCGTCCTCGGCGATCAGCACGTTGGACGGCTTCACGTCGCGGTGCAGGATGCCCTCGCGGTGCGCGGAGCGCAGCACGTCGAGGATCGCGAGGCCGACTTCGGCGGCGCGGTGCGGAGTGAGCGTGCCGTCCTCGCGCACGGCGTCGGCGAGGGACTTGCCCTCGACGAGCTCCATGACGATCCACGGACGGTCGTCCTCGTCGACGACGTCGTAGACGGTCACGGCGCCGTTGTTACGGATCCGGGCGATGGCCTTCGCCTCGCGCAGGGTCCGGGTGATGAGGCGTCGCTTCTCGTCCTCGTCGATGCTGTTGGGGAAGCGCAGTTCCTTGACGGCGACGGTCCGACCGAGGGTCTCGTCGACCGCGCGCCACACCGTGCCCATGCCGCCACGCCCGAGCACCCCGCCGAGCCGGTACCGCCCGGCGAGCAGACGCCCCTCGGCCGTCACCGCCGCCCCAGCCGCAGGCTTCACCCCTGACGACCTCTCACCCTTGGGCACCGCGTCCTTGGGCACCGCGACTTTGACCGCCTCAGCCTTCGGCGCTTCGTCCCGGGTCCCCGCGGCCTTGGGCACCGCGCCCTCGGGAGCAGCACCCCGGGCGGCCTCGGCCTCCCGGGCTGCGTCCTTGGGTACTGCGTCCCTGGGACCTGCGGCCTTGGGCGCCGCGGCCTTGGGCGCGGCGTCCCTGGGGGCCTCGGGCTCGGGCTCGGGCTTCGAGGCAGCCGCCGCTCCCCCCGCCCCACCCTTGGCCTCGGTGGCGTCGGCCGGCGTGGCCGATTCCTCGCCGGGCCTCTCGTCCGGCTCCGCCTCACGAGCCGCTGGAACCACACCTCGGTCGCCGTCGGTTCCGGCACCCGCTGCGGCGTTCCGCCGAGGGTCCCGCGCCGTGTCCCGCGACTGCTCCGCCTCCGACATGCGTCCCCTCTGCGATCCCTGATCTCCGCCCGCGTCCGCCGCTTCCCGCGCGATGCGGTAACCCGCCCTGGAAGAGAGCTCATTGTCTCTCACCCAGGGACCGATGCCGATCCCGGGTCCGCACTCCGAGAGGACGACCCCGGAGGAAAGCGCTCCCACCATGCCACCCGACGCCGGAGCACCCCTCTCGGGTTCCCCGTCCGTACGAAAGGATGCCGCAACCCTCCCCCGCCGGGCCCCGCCGGCGAAGCACTTCTGTCGGCGCGTCAGATCGGGACGATGTCCGGGGCTCCCAGCCGAGCGGCGTCCGCCGTCAGGTCGTCCGGCTGCCGCTGGGACTCGCGCTCCGCCTCCACCCGCTTCTCGTAGTGCTCCACCTCCTTCTCGATCTGGTTCTCGTCCCAGCCCAGCACCGGCGCCATCAGCTCCGCGCACTCCCGGGCACTGCGCGTCCCCCGGTCGAAGGTCTCGATCGAGATCCGGGTGCGCCGGGTCAGTACGTCGTCCAGATGGCGGGCTCCCTCGTGTGAGGCCGCGTAGACGATCTCGGCCCGCAGATAGTCCTCCGCCCCCGTCAGCGGTTCGGCGAGACCCGGGTCGGCGGCGATGAGCTCCAGGATCTCCTCCGTCATCGCCCCGTACCGGTTGAGCAGGTGCTCGACGCGCACGACGTGGAGACCGGTCCGCGCGGCGATCCTCGCCCGCGCGTTCCACAGCGCCTTGTACCCCTCGGCGCCCAGGAGTGGGATGTCCTCGGTGACGCAGGCCGCGACCCGCTGGTCGAGCGCGTGCACGGCCTCGTCCACGGCGTCCTTGGCCATCACGCGGTAGGTGGTGTACTTGCCGCCGGCGACGACGACGAGGCCGGGGACCGGGTGCGCGACGGTGTGCTCGCGCGAGAGCTTGCTCGTCGCGTCCGACTCGCCGGCCAGCAGCGGCCGCAGCCCGGCGTACACCCCCTGGACGTCGTCCCTGGTGAGCGGCACCGCCAGGACGCTGTTCACGTGTTCGAGGAGATAGTCGATGTCGGCGCTGGACGCCGCCGGGTGGGCCTTGTCCAGGTCCCAGTCGGTGTCCGTGGTGCCCACGATCCAGTGCCGCCCCCACGGGATCACGAACAGCACGGACTTCTCGGTCCGCAGGATCAGTCCGGTATTCGAGTGAATCCGGTCCTTGGGCACCACCAGATGGATGCCCTTCGACGCCCGTACATGGAACTGCCCCCGCTCCCCGATGAGCGCCTGGGTGTCGTCCGTCCACACCCCGGTCGCGTTCACGATCTGCTTGGCCCGGATCTCGTACTCCCCGCCCGCCTCCACGTCCTGGACGCGCGCGCCCACGACGCGCTCACCCTCGCGGAGGAAGCCGATCACCCGCGCGCGGTTGGCGACCTGCGCGCCGTAGCTCGCGGCGGTCCGCACCAGGGTCGCGACGAAGCGGGCGTCGTCCATCTGGGCGTCGTAGTACTGCAGCGCCCCGACCAGTGCATCCTTCTTCAGACAGGGCGCCACCCGCAGGGCGTTGCGCCGCGAGAGGTGGCGGTGGACGGGCAGGCCGCGGCCGTGGCCCGACGACACCGACATCGCGTCGTACAGCGCGACGCCCGAGCCCGCGTAGAGCCGCTCCCAGCCCTTGTGCTGCAGGGGATAGAGGAAGGGCACCGGCTTCACGAGGTGGGGCGCGAGCCGCTCCAGGAGCAGTCCGCGCTCCTTCAGCGCCTCCCGCACCAGCGCGAAGTCCAGCATCTCGAGATACCGCAGTCCGCCGTGGATGAGCTTGCTCGACCGGCTGGACGTGCCGGACGCCCAGTCCCGGGCCTCCACGAGGCCGGTGGACAGACCTCGCGTGGCCGCGTCGAGGGCGGTCCCGGCGCCGACCACTCCGGCGCCCACGACCAGCACGTCCAGTTCACGCTCGGCCATCGCCGCGAGCGCTTCGGCGCGCTCCGCGGGTCCCAGTGTCGCTGTCCTCACCGCTGCCTCCCGTCGTCCCCCGCGTGATCGGGCTCACAGACTCGATTCTGTCCCGCCCCTCCGACTTCAGCCACCGCCTGTGGATAACACTCGGCGACCTTCGACCCTGCAATGCGGCATATCGGTCATATTTACGCCTAGTCTGACATTGCGCTCGACCCGTTCTGTCCACCGGGCTTGCGCGTCTCGTCCCCTCCGGCTACTGGGAAGGACGGCCCACCTTCATGCCCGCTGATCTCGCCGTCATCGGCCTCGGACACATCGGACTCCCCCTGGCCCAGGCCGCCATCGCCGCCGGCATCGACACCATCGGCTACGACACCGATCCACGCCCCGTCGCCGAACTCGCCGCGGGCCGTCCGCCCGTCGACGGCTCGCTCACCGCGTCGGAGATCCGCCGGATGCTCTCGGGGGGCTTCCGGCCCACCACCAACCCGGCGGAACTCGGCCGGGTCCGTACGGCCGTCATCTGCGCGCCGACCCCGCTCGGTCCGGACCGCACGCTCGACCTGACCGCCGTCACCGACGCCGCGCGCGCCCTCGCGGCCAGGCTGCGCCCCCACACGACGGTCCTGCTGGAGTCGCCCGCCCACCCCGGCACCACCGAAGGGGTGCTCCGCGACCTCCTGGAAGAGGGCTCGGGGCTCCGCGCGGGACGCGACTTCCACCTCGCCTACTCCCCCGGCCGGCTCGACCCCGGAAACCGCGCACACGGCTTCGCCGCCACGCCCAAGGTCATCGGCGGCCTCACCTCCGCCTGCACCGAGTCCGCCGCCGCCTTCTACGGCCGGCTCACCGACAAGGTGGTACGCGCGCGTGGCCCGCGCGAAGCCGAGACCGTCAAGCTCCTGGAGACGAACTTCCGGCACGTCAACATCGCCCTGGTGAACGAGATGGCGGTGCTGTGCCACGAACTCGGCGTCGACCTCTGGGACGTCATCCGGTGCGCCGAGACCAAGCCCTTCGGCTTCCAGGCCTTCCGCCCCGGCCCGGGAGTGGGCGGCCACGGCGTCCCCGTCGACACCATCGGCACCCACCGGCCGCTCCGCCTGGTCGAACTGGCCGGCCAGGTCAACGAACGGATGCCGCAGTACGTCATCCAGCGCTGCGCGACCCTCCTCAACGAGCACGGCAAATCGGCTCGCGGCGCCCGGGTCCTTCTGCTGGGCATCACGTACAAACCCGATCTCGCCGACCGCCAGAGCTCACCGGCCGACGAGATCGCCCGCCGCCTGATGGACCTGGGCGCCGTGGTCAGCTACCACGACCCGTACGTCCCGGACTGGCGCGTCCGGGACCTCCCGGTCCCCCGCGCGGACTCCCTCTACGAGGCCGCGGCCCACGCCGACCTGACGGTCCTTCTGCAGCATCACCGCACCTACGACCTGCAGGGCCTGGCGGTGAAGGCACAACTCCTCCTGGACACCCGTGGCGCCACCCCCGCGGGCGCGGCCCACCGCCTCTGAATACTGCCGGGCGGGTGTCGGAGTGGACTGCTAGTCTCCGGGCTCTTCGATCGCACACCCGTGCGCACGCGTCCCTGGGGGGATCAGCACCATGTCTCAGCCCGTTCCGCCGCCCGGCAACCCGTTCGCCGACGGCGCGGCGCCCACCCCGTACCCGGCCGCCCCGCCGCCCGCGCCGTCCCGCGACAACGTGGGACTGGGCCTCGTCGCCGCCCTGGTGGCCGCGCTCGTCGCCGGAGGCGTCTACGGCGCCATCGCCGGAGCGGTCGAGCGCGAGATCGGCTGGGCCGCGATCGGCGTCGGCTTCCTCGTCGGCTTCGCCGCCGGCAAGGTCGGCGGCGGCAACCCCGCCCTGCCGGTCGTGAGCGCCGTGCTCTCCCTCGGTGCCGTGTACGGCGGACAGCTCGTCGCCATCGCCATCATCGGGGGCAAGGAACTGAACGTCCCGGCCACGGAGATGTTCTTCGAGCACTTCGACCTGCTGACGCAGGCGTGGAGCGAGGGCAAGGACTTCATGACGTTCCTGTTCTTCGCGCTCGCCGCGTTCGCCGCGTTCTCCGGCTCCAAGAAGGCCGCTCAGTAGGACGCTGCCGGACGCCAGGCGCCATCGGAAGCCCGGCGGACGCCGCACACGCGAGGGGCCCCGCACCATCCGGTGCGGGGCCCCTCTGCGTACCTGCCGGCAGGACGTCAGCGCTTGTGCTCGGCGTCCGCGACCGTGACCTCGACGCGCTGGAACTCCTTGAGCTCGCTGTAGCCCGTCGTCGCCATCGCGCGGCGCAGGGCGCCGAAGAAGTTCATCGAGCCGTCCGGGGTGTGCGACGGGCCCGCCAGGATCTCCTCGGTCGTGCCGACGATGCCGAGGTCCACCAGCTTGCCGCGCGGCACGTCCTCGTGGACGGCCTCCATGCCCCAGTGGTGCCCCTTGCCCGGCGCGTCCGTGGCGCGGGCCAGCGGGGAGCCGATCATCACCGAGTCCGCACCGCAGGCGATCGCCTTGGGCAGGTCGCCCGACCAGCCCACGCCGCCGTCGGCGATGACGTGCACGTACCGGCCGCCGGACTCGTCCATATAGTCGCGGCGGGCCGCGGCCACGTCGGCGACCGCGGTCGCCATCGGGACCTGGATGCCCAGCACGTTGCGCGTGGTGTGCGCCGCGCCGCCACCGAAGCCGACCAGGACACCCGCGGCGCCGGTGCGCATCAGGTGCAGCGCCGCGGTGTACGTGGCGCAGCCGCCGACGATGACCGGGACGTCGAGCTCGTAGATGAACTGCTTGAGGTTCAGCGGCTCGGCCGCGCCCGAGACGTGCTCGGCGGAGACCGTCGTGCCGCGGATGACGAAGATGTCCACGCCGGCGTCGACGACGGCCTTGGAAAACTGCGCGGTCCGCTGCGGGGAGAGCGCGGCGGCGGTGACCACGCCCGAGTCGCGCACCTCCTTGATGCGCTGCCCGATCAGCTCTTCCTTGATCGGGGCGGCGTAGATCTCCTGCAGACGCCGCGTCGCGGTCGCCTCGTCCATCTCCGCGATCTCGTCGAGCAGCGGCTGCGGGTCCTCGTACCGGGTCCACAGACCCTCGAGGTTCAGCACGCCGAGGCCGCCCAGCTCACCGATGCGGATCGCGGTCTGCGGCGATACGACCGAGTCCATGGGAGCGGCCAGGAAGGGGAGCTCGAAGCGATAGGCGTCGATCTGCCAGGCGATCGAGACCTCCTTCGGGTCCCGGGTGCGCCGGCTCGGTACGACGGCGATGTCGTCGAACGCGTACGCCCTGCGGCCGCGCTTGCCGCGCCCGATCTCGATCTCAGTCACGATGTGTGGCCTTTCCCTCTACGTCTGCGCCTACCAGTATCCCCGACACAAGCGTGAGGGGCGGTTCCGGCCACATGCCGGAACCGCCCCCACGCGTCGCGCTCTGTTACTTCCTGCTGTAGTTCGGCGCCTCGACGGTCATCTGGATGTCGTGCGGGTGGCTCTCCTTGAGGCCCGCCGAGGTGATCCGCACGAAGCGGCCCTTGGACTCCATCTCCGCGACGGTGGCGGCACCCACGTAGCCCATGGTCTGGCGAAGGCCGCCGACGAGCTGGTGCAGGACGTTGGACAGCGGGCCGCGGTAGGGCACCTGACCCTCGACGCCCTCGGGCACGAGCTTGTCGTCGGAGCTGACCTCGGCCTGGAAGTAGCGGTCCTTCGAGTACGACCTGCCCTGGCCACGGGACTGCATGGCGCCGAGCGAGCCCATACCGCGGTACGACTTGAACTGCTTGCCGTTGATGAAGAGCAGCTCGCCGGGCGACTCCTCACAGCCCGCGAGGAGGCTGCCGAGCATCACCGTGTCGGCGCCGGCGGCCAGCGCCTTGCCGATGTCGCCGGAGTACTGCAGACCGCCGTCGCCGATCAGCGGGACACCGGCGGCACGGGCCGCGAGAGAGGCCTCGTAGATGGCGGTGACCTGCGGGACGCCGATGCCCGCGACCACGCGGGTGGTGCAGATCGAGCCGGGGCCCACGCCGACCTTGATGCCGTCGACACCGGCGTCGATCAGCGCCTGCGCGCCGTCACGCGTGGCGACGTTGCCGCCGATCACGTCGACGTTCACGCTCGACTTGATCTTCGCCATCCAGCTCAGGGCGTTGCTGTTGTGGCCGTGCGAGGTGTCGACGACCAGGAAGTCCGCCCCGGCGGCGGCGAGCGCCTGGGCACGCTCCAGCGCCTCGGGGCTGGCGCCCACGGCGGCACCGACGAGCAGGCGGCCCTCGGCGTCCTTGGCGGCGTTCGGGTACTTCTCCGCCTTGACGAAGTCCTTGACGGTGATCAGGCCCTTGAGCACGCCCTCGTCGTCGACCAGCGGAAGCTTTTCGATCTTGTGGCGGCGCAGCAGCTCCATGGCGTCGACGCCGGAGATGCCGACCTTGCCGGTGACCAGCGGCATCGGCGTCATGACCTCGCGGACCTGGCGGCTGCGGTCGCTCTCGAAGGCCATGTCGCGGTTGGTCACGATGCCCAGCAGCTTGCCGTCCGGGTTGGTGACGGGGACACCGCTGATGCGGAACTTGGCGCACAGCGCGTCCGCCTCGGCGAGCGTCGCGTCGGGGTGCACGGTGATGGGGTCGGTGACCATGCCCGACTCGGAGCGCTTGACCAGGTCGACCTGGTTGGCCTGGTCCTCGATGGAGAGGTTGCGGTGCAGCACGCCGACGCCGCCCAGACGGGCCATCGCGATCGCCATGCGGGACTCGGTCACCTTGTCCATCGCCGCCGACAGCAGCGGGATCTGAACCCGGACGTTGCGGGAGATACGGGACGAGGTGTCGACCGCGTTGGGGAGCACCTCCGACGCGCCCGGCAGCAGCAGCACGTCGTCGTAGGTCAGCCCGAGCGTCGCGAATTTCTCGGGCACTCCGTCGACGTAGACAGTCATGACACCTTCCCCAATGGCCTTGATCGGTGCGGATGTCCATGCTAACGGGCCTCGGCGGTGTCTCATTCCACGATCAAGATCAGCCGGCAGCTTTGGACGTTCGTACGTGTACGTGAGGGCCATCCGGCCCCTTCGACCCTTACTGCTCGGCCAGTGCGCGCAGCCGGCTCAGCGCGCGGTGCTGTGCCACCCGTACGGCCCCCGGGGACATGCCGAGCATCTGGCCGGTCTCCTCGGCGGTGAGTCCGACCGCCACCCGCAGCACCAGCAGCTCCCGCTGGTTCTCCGGCAGATTGGCGAGCAGCCTCTTGGCCCATTCGGCATCGTCGCTGAGCAGCGCACGTTCCTCCGGGCCCAGGGAGTCGTCGGGCCGCTCCGGCATCTCGTCGGAGGGCACGGCCGTCGAGCCCGGGTGCCGCATGGCGGCCCGCTGCAGATCGGCGACCTTGTGTCCGGCGATGGCGAAGACGAAGGCCTCGAACGGCCTGCCGGTGTCCTTGTAGCGCGGCAGCGCCATCAGGACGGCGACGCAGACCTCTTGCGCGAGGTCCTCGACGAAGTGGCGAGCATCACCGGGCAGCCGGTTCAGCCGCGTACGGCAATAGCGCAGGGCGAGGGGGTGCACGCGCGCCAGAAGGTCGTGCGTCGCCTGCTCGTCGCCCTCGACGGCACGGTGAACGAGTGCACCGATCACCGTGGTCTCGTCGTCGCGCATCGCTCCATGGTGCCTTGACGCCTGAGGATTCGCGGCACCGCGTCCGTAGTTGTGCACCGAAGCGTTATGAGCAGGTGCGCCGGAACTCATCTCCTGCGCCCTCCCCTCCCGCTCGATCGACTCGTCCCCGAGGAACTCCACACCTCAAGGATGCGGCATCCCGCGCGGAAGTGACACAAGCTGCTCCACAGCGGGACTCAAGCCGCTCCCGCCGCGGGGCCGCACGCCGCTGCCGCAGCGGGACACGAGGGCCGCCGCGGCAGGGCTTCGACTAGCGGACCAGGCCCCAGCGGAAACCGAGGGCGACGGCGTGCGCCCGGTCCGACGCGCCCAGCTTCTTGAACAGGCGTCGGGCATGGGTCTTGACGGTGTCCTCGGAGAGGAAGAGCTCACGCCCGATCTCCGCGTTCGACCGGCCGTGGCTCATGCCCTCGAGCACCTGGATCTCCCGCGCGGTGAGCGTCGGCGCCGCGCCCATCTCGGCCGACCGCAGCCGGCGCGGGGCGAGCCGCCAGGTCGGGTCGGCGAGCGCCTGGGTGACCGTGGCCCGCAACTCGGCGCGCGAGGCGTCCTTGTGCAGGTAGCCACGGGCGCCCGCGGCGACCGCGAGCGCGACACCGTCCAGGTCCTCGGCGACGGTGAGCATGATGATGCGGGCGCCGGGGTCCGCGGACAGCAGTCGGCGGACGGTCTCCACGCCGCCCAGACCGGGCATGCGTACGTCCATCAGAATCAGGTCCGAGCGGTCCGCGCCCCAGCGGCGGAGGACTTCCTCGCCGTTGGCCGCGGTGGTCACGCGCTCCACGCCGGGCACGGTCGCGACCGCGCGGCGAAGCGCCTCTCGGGCAAGCGGGGAGTCGTCGCAGACGAGGACGGATGTCATGGCCGCCCTCCGCAGCTGATGCGCGTCACCTTGAGCCTCCAGGGCTGTTACGTATCGTCACCTGTGCGGTTGACGCCCTCGGACACCTGCCCGAGCGCTTGTTCCTTCAACCGCCTCCGCACTCTCAACGATGGTCACTCGAAAGAGTTACGGGTCGGACGGCCGCCTTCGGCACTCTACGTGAGGGGGCGTACGCGGAGGAGAGTGACGCGGGCGATCCGTCCGCCGCTGGTAGCTATGCCCCATTTAGCGGGTTTTCTTCCCTTTTTGTGGTGTCTGTGGCTAGATTCGCAATGAGTCATATTTACATCTACTAAGACAGTAGTTGTACGGTCGGATCGAGCCCGCGAAAGTGGGTACGCGAGACCCCGCGGGGGGTGAAGGGCCCCCGGTTCATCAGCCATCCACCCGCCCACCTATCCGTTCGACACGGTTTCAAGGGGACAAGCGCAATGGCAGATTTCTCCCGCCTTCCCGGACCCAACGCCGATCTGTGGGACTGGCAACTCCTCGCGGCCTGCCGCGGAGTGGACAGCTCCCTGTTCTTCCACCCCGAGGGAGAGCGCGGCGCGGCACGGAGTGCGCGTGAGAACTCGGCGAAAGAGGTCTGCATGCGGTGCCCTGTACGCGCGCAGTGCGCGGCACACGCACTCGCCGTGCGGGAGCCCTACGGCGTCTGGGGCGGCCTCACCGAGGACGAACGCGAAGAGCTCATGGGACGAGCCCGCAACCGCCTGATCACGGCATCGGCCACGGCAACGAGTTCGGCAGGCGTGGGGCGCGCCTGAAGACCTGAAGGAACGTTTCTGCACGTCAGGGGAACGGAGCCGGGACCACACCCCACCCCGGCGCGACGGGGCCGTGCCGCGCAGCCCGGGGCGTGCGGCACGGACGAATTCCCCGTACGTCCGCGCACGCGTCGTGCGCCGGCGGTACTACGCGCGCGTGGCCGCGCGGGTCAGCTCGTCCAGAGTGGCCGCGACGGCCGGGACCTGGGCCAGGTCCGGAAGCGTGAGGGCGACGATCTCGCGCTCCACAGCCGGCTCCACCGTCACGGTGCGCGCCCCCTTGGGCCGTACGGACTCGATGGCGAGCGCCGGGAGGACGGCCACGCCCAGGCCGGCACCGACCAGCCCGACCACGGCCGGGTAGTCGTCGGTCGCGAAGTCGATGCGCGGGGTGAACCCCGCCTCCTCGCAGACGTCCACGAGCTGGCGGCGACAGCGCGGGCAGCCCGCGATCCAGGACTCGTCGGCCAGTTCGGCGATGCCCACCGACTCGGCGTCGGCGAGCCGATGCCCCTCGGGGACCAGGCCGACCAGGCGGTCGGCGAGCAGAGGACGGACGACGAGGTCGTTCCACTCGTCCGGCCCCGCCCCGTAGCGGAAGGCGAGGGCCACGTCGCAGTCACCCTCCCGCAGCATCTCCACCGAGCGCGGCGGCTCGGCCTCCACCAGCGAGACCCGGGTGCCGGGGTGCGCCGCGCGCAGGGCGGCGAGGGCCGTGGGGACCAGGGTGGAACTGCCGCTGGGGAAGGAGACCAGGCGGACCCGGCCGGCGCGCAGTCCCGCGATGGCGGCCACCTCCTCCTCCGCGGCCGTGAGGCCCGCGAGGATGCCCGAGGCGTGCCGGACCAGGGCCTCGCCCGCCTGGGTGAGCCGCATCTCGCGGCCGGTCCGGATCAGCAGGGGCGTTCCCGCGGAGGATTCCAGCGCCTTCATCTGCTGGCTCACCGCGGGCTGGGTGCAGCCCAGTTCGCGCGCGGCGGCGGAGAAGGAGCCGGTCGCGGCGACGGCGCGCAGGACGCGGAGATGGCGGGCCTCGATCATAGGTCGAGCATAAGCGAGGCTTGGGCCTCGCGGCGAATAACCATTCCTTCCTTTGAGGCCGGTCGCTTAGGGTGCCCCTCATGAAGCTGCTGAGCGTGAATGCCGGGCAGGCCCGGGCCGTGGACTACACCGATGCCGCGTCGGGGACGACGGGGATCGACAAGCGTCCGGTCGAGGGGCCGGTGAAGGTCGAGGCGCCGGGCGGGCGTGGCGTCGGTGCGAGCGGGATAGCCGGGGACACGGTGTGCGACCTGCGGTTCCACGGCGGTGACGACCGGGCCGTGTACGCCTTCGCGCGGGAGGACATGGACCTCTGGGAGCGGGACCTGGGCCGGCCTCTGGTCAACGGTTCCTTCGGCGAGAACCTCACCACGCTCGGGCTCGACGTCAACGGGGCCCTGGTCGGCGAGCGTTGGCGGGTCGGCCCGGACGTGGTCCTCGAAGTGACGGGCGGCCGCATCCCCTGCCGTACGTTCGCCGGATTCCTCGAGGAGCAGGGCGGTGAGGTGAAGGGGTGGGTCCGCCGCTTCACGCAGTCGACCGCCGGTCCGGGCGCGCTGCTGCGCGTGATCGAGCCGGGCGAGATCCGGGCCGGCGACCCGGTGACGGTCGTGCACCGGCCGGCGCACGAGGTCACGGTCGCGCTGCTGCACCGGGCCGCGACCACCGAGCGCGCGCTGCTGCCGAGCACGCTGGTCGCGGCCGAGTGGATGGAGTCCGGTCTGCTCGAACTCGCCCGTACGTACACGGAGAAGTACGGGACCGTCGCGTAGCGCGCGGCCGGGCCCCGGGGTCGCACCCGGGGAGGGATCGGCAGGGTCGGGCCCGTACGCCGCACACGCACGCGGGGCACTAACGTGCGCGTATGACGACTGCACTGATTACGGGCGCCACCGCGGGGATCGGGGCCGCCTTCGCGCGGAGGCTGGCGGCGGACGGTCACGACGTGGTGCTCGTGGCCCGCGATGTGAAGAGACTGCGGGAGCAGGCGACCGAGCTGCACGACCGGCACGGCATCGAGGCCGAGGTACTGGCGGCGGACCTGTCCGAGGAGAAGGGGATCGCGGCCGTGGAGGCCCGGCTGTCCGATGCGAGGCAGCCCGTGGACCTCCTGGTGAACAACGCCGGTTTCGGCAACAAGGGCCGGTTCCTCGAGGTGTCCATGGCCGACGAGTTGAAGATGCTCACGGTGCACTGCGAAGCGGTGCTCCGGCTGACGTCGGCAGCGGCCGAGTCCATGCGTACGCGCGGCAGGGGCGGGGTGGTGAACGTGGCCTCGGTGGCCGCGTTCGTTCCGCGTGGCACGTACGGGGCGTCGAAGGCGTGGGTCGTGCAGTTCACCCAGGGCGCGGCGCGGGACCTCGCGGGCTCGGGCGTGCGGCTGATGGCGCTCTGCCCCGGGTTCGTACGGACGGAG
The DNA here is from genome assembly GCF_042888285.1 of Streptomyces sp. NPDC003035. Taxonomy (NCBI): domain Bacteria; kingdom Bacillati; phylum Actinomycetota; class Actinomycetes; order Kitasatosporales; family Streptomycetaceae; genus Streptomyces; species Streptomyces sp. NPDC003035. The sequence goes on from NZ_JBIAPJ010000005.1 coordinate 71,615, forward strand.
TTCCACGAGCGGGCCGGGATGGGGACGGACAACATCCCGGGCTGGATGTGGCTCGACGCGGACAAGCTGGTGGCCACGGCGCTGGGCGATCTGGCCCGGGGGAAGACGCTGTCCATCCCGGACCCCCGTTACAAGGCGCTGATGGGTGTGGTGAAGCTGGCGCCTCGCGGCCTGCTCGGAGGGGTGTCCTCCAAGGCAGGCCGCAAGTACGGCCCCAAGTAAGGGGCGGGCGGCGTCAGTCGAGCCCGGGCGCCTGATGGAAACTGCGGTTTCTCACAGATCCTCCGGGTCGAGGGCGAGTTGGGCAGTGGTGCCGTTCTGCCAGGTCACCTGGAGCGTGCGGCCGGTGACCTGGACGGTCGCGAGGGTGGTGACGGGGGCCGGGTGCGGTTCGGCGGTGAGGGAGGCGAGGGCCACGAAGAGGCTTTCGGGGCCGCTGGTGGTGCCGTGCAGGGCGGCGGTGCGGGTGTGCGGGCCGCCCTGGAGGGTGGCGCCGGTGGCGAGTGCGGTGTTCTCGGTGGGGGCGGCGGCCGGCGGATAGCCGTGGACCGGGTGGAGCTGGGCGGTGGGGCCTTCGGGGGTGGTGGCCCAGCCGGTCTGGCGTACGGCGGTTCCGTCGGGCGCTCCGAGGACGAGGTGGGCGCGGACCTCGGCGCGGCCGTGGGCCAGGGTCGCGGAGAGGATCCGGATGCCGGGGAGCGGGGTGTGGAGGGAGGCGGCCCAGCCGGGGCCTGTGCCCAGGGGGGTCGCGGGGCCGCGCCGGGTGACCCTGCCGTCGAGGAGCAGGGCGAAGTGGTTGTCGGGCTGGTCGGGCGGGGTGGTGGGGCCGGTGCGGGTGGAGTAGGCGTAGCGGGCGTAGCCGGAGTCGTCGTCGCCGGACGGGGCGCTGCTCACATGGTTGCTGCCGTGGTTGTGGAGGCGGACGAGTCCGTCGGCGGCGGTGGACTGGATGAGCAGGCAGGCCGGGGCGACGGGGCGCACGGTGTCGGCGCGCTCGGCGGGGAGGGGTTCTTCGGGGTCGGTCCACGCCGGGTGGTCGGCGGGGATGAGGAGGCCGAGGAAGCCCTTGGCGGCCCAGTACGGGGAGGCGGGTCCCGAGTAGCGCTGCACGGCCGGGGCGTACGGGCCGTGCCAGCCGAGGGTGAGCAGGCCGCGCTCGTCGGTGGCGCCCCGGTCGAGGAAGTACCGGAGCGTGCCGGAGGCCAGGCGGCGGGTGGCACCGGGGGTGAGCGGGGTGTGTCCGGTGAGCGCGCCGAGCCAGGGGGCGGCCGCCGCGGCGAAGCGGTAGGTGAGGGAGCGGCCGTACGGGAGGGGTGCGCCGTCGGCGTCGAAGAGGTGGACGTGGTCGTCGAGGTGGCGTCGCAGGCGGGGGCCGTAGCGGTCGAGAAGGTTCTGGTCGCCGGAGAGGTGGGCGTGGAGGACGGGGTAGAAGTGCAGGGCCCAGGCGTTGTAGTGGTCGAAGGCGCGGTTGTCGCCGTCGCTGTACCAGCCGTCGCCGAGGTACCAGTGCTCGATACGGGCGAGGGAGCGGTCGATGGTGGCGGCGGCGCGGTCGGTCTCGATGCCCGCGTCCTGGAGGAAGCCGGCGACGGTGAGGCCGAAGAGCCACCAGTTGTTGTCGACCGGGGAGGGTTCGAGTGCGGGCAGCAGCCAGTCGACGGCGCGCTGCCGGGTGCGGTCGTCGAGGGTGTCCCAGAGCCAGGGGCGGGTCAGGCGCAGTCCGAGGGCGACGGAGGCGGATTCGACGACGGCCTGGCGTACGTCGGTGAGCGGCGGCCAGGAGTCGGGGCCGGCCGAGCCGGGCTCCTCGGTGCCGGCGGCGAGCCCCTCGGCGTAGCGGGGCAGATGGCCGTGCGGGTCCGCCCCCCGCGCGCCCGCGATCCGCAGCGCGGCGAGGAGGAACGTACGGGCATGGCCTTCGAGGCCGTCGGAGCGCGCGCCGGACCAGCTGGGGCGGGGCCCCGGCAGGTCGAAGAGGCCGTGGCGGGGTGAGGCGTACGGCCGGACGGCGAGGAGGAGACGGTCGGCGGAGTCCTCCCAGTGGGCGCGGGTCCAGCCGGTGAACGGGCTGAGCACACGGTTCTCGGGCGGCCGGTTCTCGGGCGGCGTGGGCATGATGCTCCCTGAGGCGGACGTCTGCGTCGCCGGAATCATGAACGCGTCTCCGATCGAACGTCAATGGATCGGACCGAATGATCGAACCTCCTTCGATTCGATCAATCCACATGAGATGGTCTGATGACAAGGCCGGCGGCCCGCCGGACCACCACACCGCAAGGGGGAGACACGCCGTGCGCGAGAGTGCCGCCGAACGACACGACCGACTGCTGGCCCTGGTGCGCGAGCGCGGTACGGCGCGCGTCGCCGACCTGGCCACGCTGCTGGGGGTCTCCCCCGTCACCGCCCGCCGCGACGTCGAGGCGCTGGCGGCCAAGGGCCTGCTCGACCGCGTGCACGGACAGGTCTCCTGGCCGGAGCGGCCCGAGCGGTCGGAGCGGCCCGAGCACCTTGGCGCGGGCGCCCGGCGCTCCGGCGAGGGGCTCGTGCTCGGCCTGCTCGCGCCCTCCGCCACGTACTACTTCGCCGAGGTCATCCGGGGTGCGCACGAGGCCGCGGCGCGCGCGGGGGCCCGGCTCGTGCTGCGGATCTCGGACTACCGCCCGGAGGAGGACCGCGCGCGCACCGAGGGCCTGCTCGCGGCGGGCGCCGAGGGCGTGCTCGTCGCGCCCGGCTGGCGGGGCCCGGAGGACCGGCTCGGGTACGGGGACTGGCTCGCCGAACTGCCCGTACCCGCCGTGCTCCTGGAGCGCCGGGCCGACCCCGGCACGCCCCTCGACGCCCTGGACCGGGTGGTCTCCGACCACGGCCACGGCGTCCTGCTCGCCCTGCGCCACCTGCTGGAGCTGGGGCACGGCACCCCGCTGCTCGTGGCCCGCGGCGACAGCCCGACGGCGCTCGCGGTGCGCGCCGGGTACGCCGAGGCGCTGGACACCCTGGGCCTGGAGGCGCCCGGCCCGGTGATCGACTCCGTACCGGCCGATCAGGATCCGGAGGGTTTCGAGCGCGCGGTACGGGCCCTGCACGAGGCGGTGACCTCCGGCCGGGTGAGCGCGGCCCTGGTCCACAACGACGTGGACGCGATCGAGATCGTCCAGCGCCTGGCGGACCTGGGGGCGAAGGTGCCGGAGGACCTGGCCCTGATCGCGTACGACGACGAGGTCGCCGCGCTCGCCGACACTCCGCTCACGGCGGTCGCCCCGCCCAAGCGCCAGGTGGGGCGCCACGCCACGGAGCTGCTGGTGGAGCGGCTGACGGAGACGCCGGACGAGGAGACGGCACGGCGCCATCTGAGCCTGCTGCCGCGGCTGCGGGTGCGGTCCTCCTGCGGGGCTCCCCGAGGGCCGCGTTCCGCCTGATCGATTCGATCTTTTTTCGATCAAACAATCTTTCGCTCTTGACTTCGGTCATGAACGGTCACAGGATCACGGCCACACACCCCGTGCCGCCGTCCCAGGAGCCGTGCCGTGAGCCGTACTTGGAACAGAACCACCCGTGCGATAGCCGCCACCACCACCGCCCTCGCCGTTCTCACGGCCTGCGGCGGCGGTGGTGACGACACCGCGTCATCGAACAAGCCCGTGACCATCACCTTCTGGGGCTGGGCCAAGGGCTCCAAGGACGTGGTGGACGCGTTCAACGCCTCCCACAAGAACATCCAGGTGAAGTTCGAGGAGATCCCCTCCGGCAACGCCGGTGGCTACGCCAAGATCTCCAACGCCGTGAAGGCGGGCAACGCCCCCGACCTCGTCTCCATCGAGTACCCCTCCCTCCCCGAGTTCGTCAGCTCCGGCGCCCTGCAGGACATCGGCGACGAGTTCACCGAGGCGGACCGGGGCAAGCTGCTGCCGCAGTCCGTCGGCCTCACCACCCTCGGCGGCAAGACCTGGGCCGTCCCCTTCGACGCCGCCCCGCAGGCCTTCTACTACCGCAAGGACCTGTTCGCGAAGCACAAGATCGAGGTCCCCACGACCTGGGACGCGTTCAAGGCCGCGGCGGAGAAGGTGAAGAAGGCCGACGCCAAGGCCCGCATCGGCACCTTCTTCCCCGACGACCCGACCACCTTCGAGGCGATGGCCTGGCAGGCCGGCGCCCAGTGGTTCAAGGCCGAGAACGACACCTGGAAGATCAACACCACGGACGCGGCCACCACCAAGGTGGCCGCCTACTGGCAGGGCCTCCTCGACGCCGACCTCGTCCACAAGAACGCCTCGTTCAGCCCCGAGTGGACCGGCTCGCTCAAGAACGGCACGACCATCGGCTACCTCGGCGCGTCCTGGGGCGCCGGCGTCCTCAAGGGCACCCTGCCCGAGCAGAGCGGCAAGTGGGCCGTGGCGCCCATACCGACCTGGGACGGCAAGCCCGCGAGCGGCATGCTCGGCGGCACCTCCTTCGCCGTGACGAAGGACAGCCGGAAGAAGGCGGCGGCCGTCGAGTTCGCCGAGTGGATGGCCACCACCGAGGCCGGAGTCAAGGCCCGTATCGCCTCCGGCACGTCCAGCGCCTTCCCCGCCGCGAGCGCGCTGCGCCCCGTCGCCAAGGCGGCCTTCGACGCGAGCTACTACGGCGGCCAGGACATCTACGCCCTCTTCGAGGAGGCCGGTTCCTCCATCAACCAGAACTGGGCCTGGGGCCCGACCACCGGCACCACCAACACGACCATCAAGGACCAGTTCGGCAAGATCTCCCAGGGCGGCCCGACGATCGCCGACGCGATCAGGACCGGTCACCAGGCGACCGTCACCGAGCTGACCAAGCGCGGCCTGAAGGTCGAGGGCTGACCGGATGAAGGCCCGCACCCGTGCCGCAGCGTTCCTGCTGACCCCTTTCTTCGCCCTGTTCCTCGCGGTGATGGTGGTGCCGATCGGATACGCGGTCTGGCTCAGCCTGTTCACCGAGAAGCAGTCGGGGCTGGGCTTCGGCGGCACCGAGACCGTCTTCACCGGACTCGACAACTACACCGCGGCACTGGGTGACCGGGCCTTCCGCGAGGGCTTCGGCGTACTGCTCGGATACTGCCTGTTCTACATTCCGCTGATGCTCGGCGGGGCCCTCGGCCTCGCCCTGCTGCTGGACTCGGCGCTCGCCCGCGCCCGCCGCTTCTTCCAGCTCGCGCTCTTCCTGCCGCACGCCGTCCCCGGCATCATCGCCGCGCTGATCTGGGTCTATCTCTACACGCCCCAGCTCAGCCCGGTCGTCGAGGCCATGGAGGCCGGCGGCATCGGCTTCGACTTCTTCTCTCCCGAGGGCGCCCTGCCCTCCATCGTCAACATCGCGCTGTGGGAGTGGCTCGGCTACAACATGGTGATCTTCTACGCCGCGCTGCAGGCCATCGACCGCTCCGTCCTGGAGGCGGCCACCGTCGACGGCGCCGGCTCCTGGCGGACCGCGTTCAGCATCAAGATCCCGCTGATCCGCGCCTCGCTCGTGATGGTCGGGCTCTTCACCGTCATCGGCTCGCTGCAGCTGTTCACCGAGCCGCTGATCCTCAACAAGGGAACGGGCTCCGCCGTCACCTCGACCTGGACGCCGAACATGTACGCGTACACCGCGGCCTTCGACCGCAACGACTACGGGCTCGCGGCCGCGGCCTCCGTCCTCCTCGCCCTGACCGCCGCGGTGCTGTCCTTCGGCGTGACCCGCCTGACCGGCCGTCGGAAGGGAAAGACAGCATGACCCACCGGCCCCAGAGCGCCTGGCTCTCCAAGACCGCCGTCAACGGAGCGCTCGTCCTCGCCGTCGTCTACATGCTCTTCCCGCTCGTCTGGCTGGTGACCGCGGCCACCAAGGACGCGGGCGGACTGCTCGCCGGCAACGCCTTCTCCTTCGAGGGCTTCGACCTCGGCGGCAACCTCAGCCGCCTCGCCGCGTACAACGACGGCATCTACGTCCACTGGTACGTCAACAGCCTCCTGTACGCGGGTCTGGGCGCCCTCGCCTGCTCGCTGATCAGCGTCGCGGCGGGCTACGCCTTCGACAAGTACCACTTCCGGGGCAAGGAGAAGCTCTTCGGCCTCGTGCTCCTGGGCGTGCTCGTCCCCACCACGGCGCTCGCCCTGCCCATGTACCTCCTCGCCAGCGAGGTGGGCATCGTCAACACGTACTGGGCCGTGCTGATCCCCGTCCTGGTCAACCCCTTCGGGGTCTACCTCTCGCGGGTCTTCAGCTCCGGCTACATCCCCGACGAGGCCCTGGAGGCCGCCCGTATCGACGGCGCGGGCGAGCTCCGCACCTTCTGGTCGATCGGTCTGCGCATGATCATGCCGGGCTTCGTGACCGTGTTCCTCTTCCAGTTCACCGCGATATGGAACAATTTCTTCCTCCCCCTGGTGATGCTCTCGGACCAGAAGCTCTTCCCGCTGAGCCTCGGTCTGTACGCGTGGAACAGCAACGCCCACGCGGAACCCGACTTCTACCCCCTCGTCGTCACCGGGTCCCTGCTCGCCGTCGTCCCCCTCGTCGTCGCCTTCGTCTCCCTCCAGCGCCACTGGAAGGCCGGTCTGACCGCCGGCAGCGTCAAGTGAGGAGCCCGGGTCCCACGATGCACCCCGCCACTGACAATCGCCCCGCCCTCCTGCTCTCCATGGGCCGCGGCATCGCCGAGCGGCTCCTGACGGACGCCCACCGCGCCCGCCTCGCCGCCCTCACCCGTACCGACCCGGCCCTCGTCGCCCACGACCTGACGGCACCCACGCCCCGCGTCGCCGCCGCCCTCGCCGAGGCGGAGATCCTCCTCACCTGCTGGGGCGCGCCGCCCCTGACCACCGACGTCCTGGACCGCGCCCCGCGCCTGCGGGCCGTCGTCCACGCGGCCGGCTCGGTCAAGCACCATGTCACCGCGGCCTGCTGGCAACGGGGCCTCACCGTCACCTCGGCCGCGGCGGCCAACGCGCTGCCCGTCGCCGAGTACACCCTCGCCGCGATCCTCTTCGCCGGGAAGCAGGTCCTGCACGCGGCCCTGCGGTACGGGGAGACCCGCGCCGACGGCGCGTGGACGGCCGATTCGGAGACCTCGGGCAACTACCGCCGTACGGTGGGCCTGGTCGGCGCCTCCCGCATCGGCCGCCGGGTCATCGAGCTGCTGCGCCCCTTCGATTTCCAGGTGCTGCTGTACGACCCGTACGTGACGGCCCCCGAGGCCCGCGCGCTCGGGGTGGAGCCGGTGGGCCTCGACGAGCTGTGCTCCCGGAGCACGATCGTCTCGGTCCACGCCCCTCAACTCCCGTCCACGCACCGGATGATCGGAGCGCGCCAGCTGGCTCTGATGCCCGACGGCGCCACCCTCGTCAACACGGCGCGCGGATCCCTGATCGACGAGGCCGCGCTCCTCCCCCACGTCACATCGTGCCGCCTGCACGCGGTCCTCGACGTCACGGACCCGGAGCTCCCGCCCCCGGACTCACCGCTCTGGACCCTCCCGAACGTCCTCCTCACCCCGCACGTGGCGGGCTCACTGGGCAACGAACTCCACCGGATGGCGGACCACGCGCTGGAGGAGGTGGCGCGGTACGGGCGGGGGGAGCCGTTCGCGGATCCGGTACGGCCGTCAGACCTGACGCGGTCGGCGTAGGGCGTCGACGACGACGGGGACGGCGCGGGGTTCGAGGCGAAGGGCAGCGGGCAACGCCGCGCGCAGATCCGCGACCTGCAAGATACGGGCGGCCAGAACCCGGCCGTCCCGCCGCTCGACGACGGGCGCGAGCGCCACCCAGGCCGCTGTCTGCCCTCTCCTCGGCTCCGGGAGCTTCGGGGCGGCACGGGCAGCCCGTTCATGCTCTCCCGCATCGACCAACGCCGTCACGAACGCTCTCAGCAGGCCGTACCGTGCGGCTGCCTCCGACGGGCCTCCAGCGCGTTCGACGAGTTCCTCGGCGCGGTCGTACTGACCGAGCTCCACAAGGTCTCGTACGAGCGATTCTCTGAGGCCCGGCGGGGAATCCGCGTCGGCCTCCATCCGCGCGCGTATCCGGTCGGCCTTCTCGTTCTGCCCCAGACGTACGTAAGCCTTGAACAAGGCGCTGCTCGTCATGAGCCGCATGTACGTGCTGGGAGCTGTGGCCTCAGCCTCCGCCAGGGCAGCTCTGGCCTGGCGCTCCTCACCCGCGGCAGCGAGCACCGCCGCCATCCCCGACCAGGCCTGGAGCTGTTCGTCCGGCGACTCCACCGTCTCCGCGAGGGCGAGCGCCAGGTCCACTTCTCCGGCCGCTGCCAGTCGCGGGCACATCATGCTCCGCGCTCCGTCGTGGCCGGTGCCGAGAACCTCCAGAGCGGCTCTGAGCCGCTGTCCGTTCCCCGCGCGGGCATGCGCCTCCACGACGGAGGGCCATCCTTCGTGGCCCACTCGCACGCAGCTGCGCAACAGCGCCTCCGCGCGGTCCAGCATTCCGATACGGGCGTAGAGGTCGGCTATCGCCCCCACCATGACGTCCCGGAGGTAGGACTCGACATCCCGCGCCTCGGGCCCCGGTGGATCGGGCAGCTGCGCCTCGGCATCCACCACCAGCGGCAGTGCGGCCGCGTCGTGACCGGCGTCCACGAGAACGTTCGCGTACCCGACCAGGTCCATCAGCCTGGGCTGGTACGCCACCCGAACCTCTGCCTCCACAGTGGCCAACAAGCCCGCCGCTCGGGCCCCACGGTCGACGGAGACCGCCACACCACGCACCAGCGCGAAGAGCCCCTCGTCGTGGTCGATGGTGCGGGCCAGGTGCTCCGCGCGCGCGAACTCGCCTGCTGCCGCAAGTGCCTCGACGACCCCGCACAGCGGATCGTGCTCGTCGGTGCCGCATTCCCGTGCGAGTGCCTCTGCCCGATCGAACTCACCGGTGTCCGCCAGCCGTCCGACCAACGCACACAGTGCCACATGGCGCAGATGTGGATGGGGGATGCGTCGAGCCAGGCTCTCCGCCTCGTCACACCTCTCCGCATCCGCCAGTTCGACGACGACACCGAGCAGCGCGTCCCCACACCGTTCCGTGTCCTCCATGGCGAACGCGAGCGCCATGGCCTCCTCGTACTCGCCGGCTGCCGCCATGGCCCGAACCACAGCGATCACGGCTCCCTCGCGCGATCTTGTGTCGTCGATGCGAGCCGCGAGGGCCAGCGCGCGATCGCACCAACCCGCCCGCGCCAGGGCACCGATCACATCGGTGACGACCGGCGACTCCGACGACAGTCCGTTCTCGATGCCTTCCGCGAGATGTTCCGCTTCTGTCCGGCGCCCTGCGGCCAGGAGAACGGATGCGGCACTCACCCGTGCGAGAGGGGCAGCCTCGGGGTCCACGGCGGAAAGGAAATCCCTGACGTGTTCGACGTCAGCGACTTCGGCCCACGCCCCGGCCATGGCCGCCACGGTCAGGGTACGGACCCCTGGATCCGGCTCTGCCTGTGCCAGAGCTTCGGCCCGTGCGTACTCGCCGGCTCGGACCCACTGCTGGGCGAGGTCAGGAAGCAGCCGTTCCCTGTGCCACGTGCCGTGGATCTCGTCGATCAGGGAATCGGCCCTCTCCGGTGATCCGACGCGCAGCCAGGCGCGGGCTGTCCGCTCCCGGGCCGCGGACACGGCTTCCTCGTCACTGTCAGCTCCCCGTGCCGCTTTCTCAGCGACCTCGATCAACCGGACGGCGGCGCCGGGATCGCCGTGCTGGATCAACTCCTCGGCAACGTGGACGAGTGCGTACGCCTCATCGACGGGCTCGGGGATGCTGAGTGCGAGTGCCTCGGCGCGGCCGAAGTGGCCGCATGCCGCCCAGGCGTGGGGAAGAGAGACGTCGACGCGCGCGTTGCGGCCTTCGAGCGCGTCACGGCGAACGGCCAGACGCACGCTGTCCAGAAGTTCCGGCACCCCGGCCGCGATGATCAGGTCCTCGGTCATCCGGATCTCGCCCAGCGCGACGAAGTCGCCGAACGCGACATCCACCATGCGGTCCTGCCGCACGGCGTCCGTCGCACACGCCACCATGCGTTCCAGATCGCCCGCCGCCCTCAGCATCGGGAACCAGCCGCGCAGGAGGTACTCCGGGGTACCCACCGGCCAGCCGCGCGACCGCCACTCCTCCGCCCAACCGCACACCACACCGCGATACCGGTCCAGTTCGCGCTCGCCCAGCATCTCCCGGGCCTGGGCCTGGAGTTCCTCGTGGGCCAGCAGGTAGGCGCCGGAGCGTACCGCGAACGTTCGCCCCTGGCCCGTGCGCAGGACGTCCCGTACGCGATACGGGACCTCGCCCGTCAGCTCGGCCAGGTCGTCCGCCGTCAGGCCGCCGCCCGCCGCCAGCAGCAGGCCGAGCAGGTCGTACGCCACACCGCCCGCCGCCAGCAGGCGCTTCAGCTCGCGTTCCGCCTCGGCGCGGATGGCGCGGGCGTACGGGGAGGGGTCGAGGATCCGCACGATCGCGGGGTCGTGGAGCGGGTGTCCGGCCGGGACGTCGACGGGGAGCGGAGGGTTCAGGCGACCGGAGACGATGACCGGGAGGTCGTACGGGAGCAGGCTCGCGATCGAATGGGCGTCCGGGCCCGTGGTCACACCCCGGTCCTCGTCGAGGCCGTCGACGAGGAGGACCAGGCGTTCGCCGCGCTCGGCGCAGGCCTGTGCGGCCTCTCCGTAGAGGCGCAGGAGGTGGGCCTCGCGGGTCGCGGCGGTGAGCAGCGCCGGGAGGCCCTCGCCCGCCAGCTCGGCGAGCTGTTCCAGGACGACGTCCACGTACGCGACCACGTCGTTCTGCGCACCCAGCCGGGCCGTGATGAAGAAGGGGACGATGCGGACGCCCTCCGGCGGGTTCAGCGCGAACCAGGACAGCAACGCCGTCTTGCCCGCCCATGCCTCCGCACGCCACCAGGTGTACGCCGGTCCGGAGTCCGCGCGGCAGAAGGCCGACAGGGCGGCCAACTCCTCCTCGCGGTCGACCAGCTCCGCCGGGGCGATCCGGCGGACCTGCTCCCAGTACGCCGATCGGACCGGCGGCGCCGTCACGACCTGGTTGTGGTCGCCGGTCACGACGACCCCGGCGTCGCCCCCGACCGCCACCGACTGCTTCCCCCGCGCCTGCTGCATGCGACCCATGCTGCCAGGGCGCCCGCAGGCCCTGGTCCTAGACTGGAAGGGTCCCACCCGGTCCGGGAGGCGCCATGACATTCGTACAGATAATCGATTGCAAGACCAGTCGGTTCGACGATCTGAACCGGCTCATGGACAAGTGGGTCGAACAGACCAAAGGCAAGCGGACGGCCACCCACAGCGTCATCGGCAAGGATCGCTCCGACTCGGACCATCTCGTGGAGATCGTCGAGTTCCCCTCCTACGAGGTGGCGATGACGAACTCGCAGCTGCCCGAGACGGACCGCATCTTCCGCGAGATGGTCGCGCTCTGTGACGAGATGCCGACGTTCACGGACCTGGACATCGTGCGGGACATGCAGCTGTACAAGGCCACCTCCCGCCGGTTCTTCGAGCTGCTCTCCTCCGAGGGCGAGCTCCCGCCGCTCGACGAGGTCCTCGTGGAGGGCTACCACGACCACGATCCGACCAACGAGCAGGACGCCATCGGCATGGACGCGGTCCGCCGCGAGATGGAGATGTGGCGGGGCGGGTTCGACTTCGACATCACCGTCAACGACCAGATCGCCGAGGGCGACCGCGTGTGCACGCGCTGGACCTGGGTGGGCACGCACACCGGCGACTTCATGGGGCTCCAGCCCACCGGCATGAAGGTCTCCATGACCGGCACGACCATCCACCAGTTCCGTCAGGACGGCAAGATCGCGGAGGGGTGGTGGCAGTACGACCTGCTCGGGCTCATGGGGCAGCTCGGCGCCGTCGAGGCCTGACACCACGGAACGACACCGGAACGACACCGAGGCCCGGTGTCCCCGCGACGGGGACACCGGGCCTCGGTGATCAGTCAGATGCGACTCAGTGGGAGTGGCCGTGACCGTGGCCGTGGCCCGCGTCCGCCGACTCCTCTTCCTTCTTCTCCACCACGAGGGTCTCGGTGGTGAGGAGGAGGGAGGCGATCGACGCGGCGTTCTCCAGCGCGGAGCGCGTCACCTTCACCGGGTCGATGACGCCGGCCTTGACCAGGTCGCCGTACTCGCCGGTCGCGGCGTTGAAGCCCTGGCCCTTCTCGAGCTCCGCCACCTTCGAGGTGATGACGTAGCCCTCGAGGCCGGCGTTCTCGGCGATCCAGCGCAGCGGCTCGACGGCGGCGCGGCGGACGACCGCGACACCCGTGGCCTCGTCGCCGGTCTTGCCGAGGTTGCCCTCGAGGACCTTGACGGCGTGGACCAGAGCGGAGCCACCACCGGAGACGATGCCCTCCTCGACCGCGGCGCGGGTCGCGGAGATGGCGTCCTCCAGACGGTGCTTCTTCTCCTTCAGCTCCACCTCGGTGGCGGCGCCGACCTTGATCACGCACACGCCGCCGGCCAGCTTCGCGAGGCGCTCCTGGAGCTTCTCGCGGTCCCAGTCGGAGTCGGTGGACTCGATCTCGGCCTTGATCTGGTTGACGCGGCCCAGCACGTCCTCGGAGCTGCCGCCACCGTCGACGACGGTGGTGTCGTCCTTGGTGACGGTCACGCGGCGGGCGGTGCCGAGCACGTCCAGACCGGCCTGGTCGAGCTTGAGGCCGACCTCCTCGGCGATGACGGTGGCACCGGTGAGGGTGGCCATGTCGCCGAGCATCGCCTTGCGGCGGTCGCCGAAGCCCGGGGCCTTGACGGCCACGGCGTTGAACGTGCCGCGGATCTTGTTCACGACCAGGGTCGACAGGGCCTCGCCCTCGACGTCCTCGGCGATGATCAGGAGCGGCTTGGAGGAGCCGGCCTGGATGACCTTCTCCAGCAGCGGCAGCAGGTCCTGGATCGAGGAGATCTTGCCCTGGTGGATCAGGATGTACGGGTCGTCGAGGACGGCCTCCATACGCTCCTGGTCGGTGACCATGTACGGGGACAGGTAGCCCTTGTCGAAGGCCATGCCCTCGGTGAAGTCGAGCTCCAGGCCGAAGGTGTTGGACTCCTCGACGGTGATGACACCGTCCTTGCCGACCTTGTCCATCGCCTCGGCGATGAGCTCGCCGACCTGCTGGTCCTGCGCGGAGAGCGCGGCCACGGCTGCGATGTCGGACTTGTCCTCGATCGGGCGGGCGGTCGCGAGGAGCTCCTCGGACACGGCCTTGACCGCGGCGTCGATGCCCTTCTTCAGGGCGGCCGGGGAGGCGCCGGCGGCGACGTTGCGCAGGCCCTCGCGGACGAGCGCCTGGGCGAGCACGGTGGCGGTGGTGGTGCCGTCACCCGCGATGTCGTTGGTCTTGGTCGCCACCTCCTTCACCAGCTGGGCGCCGAGGTTCTCGTACGGGTCGTCGAGCTCGACCTCGCGGGCGATCGTGACACCGTCGTTGGTGATGGTGGGGGCGCCGAACTTCTTGTCGATGACGACGTTGCGGCCCTTGGGGCCGATCGTCACCTTCACCGTGTCGGCAAGCTTGTTGACGCCGCGCTCAAGGGCGCGACGGGCGTCCTCGTCGAACTTCAGGATCTTCGCCATGGGAGCGATTCAGCCCTCTCGGATTTCGTGGTGAAACTGGTGAAACGAACTGCGCCCCGGACGCCCGGTGCGGGGTCAGGGGCGCAGCTCAAACCATCTGGCTTCGGTGAATTACTTCTCGATGATCGCGAGCACGTCGCGAGCCGAGAGGACGAGGTACTCCTCGCCGTTGTACTTCACCTCGGTGCCGCCGTACTTGCTGTACAGCACGATGTCGCCGGTCTTCACGTCGAGCGGCAGGCGCTCGCCGTTCTCGAAGCGGCCCGGGCCCACGGCCAGGACGACGCCCTCCTGGGGCTTCTCCTTGGCGGTGTCCGGGATGACCAGGCCAGAGGCGGTGGTCTGCTCGGCGTCGAGCGGCTGGACCACGATGCGGTCCTCGAGCGGCTTGATGGCAACCTTGGAGCTGGTGGTCGTCACGATCCGACCTCCCCCTTCGGAGATCACGGGGTTGACTGTCTGAGGTGGCGACCAGGTGGATCCGTCGTCGCGGGTGCCGGACCTGCCCGTCGCTGTGTTGGCACTCTCCAGTGGGGAGTGCCAGACCCGAGACTATGACCGCGATTAGCACTCGGTCAAGCGGAGTGCCAATTGTGTGCGGTGTGGCGCTACGACGCCGGTACGAGAACGGCGCCGCGGACGGGATGGTTCCAGGCAGGATCGTTCCGACCAGGATCACGCTCCCGTGCCTGCTTCAGGTCCCCCAGGTCGCCCGGGTCCCGCGGCTCCGGGAGTTCCCGCAGTTCCCGCAGTTCCCGCAGCTCCACCGCCGCCTTCCGCCCCAGCCGTTCGATCGGGTCCACCGACGTCGCACACCCCGTCACCCCCAGGAGCGCGCCGGCGAGCGCGAGGCCGGCCGCCGGCCGGCGCGCCCGGATCACACGTAGTCCTCGAGCTTCGCGACCGCGTACCCCTTGGCCGTGATCGTCTTCATCACCCGCCGGATCATGTCGGGCATGGAGCCCTTCCAGTCGCCCTTGCCCCGGAAGTGCGTGAGCACGATGTCGCCGGGGTGCAGGTCCCGGTCCCACTCGCGCCACTCCATCCGGTCGGGGAACGCCTCGGCGGCCCAGAGCGGCACCGCCTTGACCCCGCACGCCTTGGCCGCGCGCAGCGTGTCCTCGTTGTAGTTGCCGTAGGGCGGGCGGAAGAGCGGCGGCCGCTTCCCGTACCGCTTCTGGATGGTGTCCTGCATCCCGCAGATCTCCCGCTTCTGCGCGGCGTACGAGAGCCCCGGCATGTAGCGGTGGTTGAGGGTGTGGTTGTGCAGGGAGACGCCCGCGTCCCGCATCTTCGTGAAGTAGCCGTAGTCCTCCTTGACGAGGTAGTCGCTCAGGAAGGCGCTGTACGGGATCTGCAGCTCGCTCATCATCCGCAGCAGCTGGGGGTCCTTCTCCGCGCCGTCGTCGATCGTCAGGAAGACGACCTTCTCCTTGGTCGGCACGGTGGTGAAGACGGGCGGCAGGCCGTGCCCGTCGGTCTCGAACCCCTTCCGAGTGGTGATCTTCGGCTTCACGGCGGGCGGCGCCGGGGCCTCCAGTGGCGGCCGGTCGAGGCCCCACTTCTTGGCGGCGAGCGCGCGGGCGGCGCGCTGGGCGCGGACCTTCTCGACGTACGCGTCGAGGGCGCCGGCGGCGCCCTGCGCCTGGGGCTGTCCGGGGGCGGGGCCCACAGGCCCCTTGCGCGCGCCACCCGCGTCCCCGGCCTCCCCCGAGGGGCCCGCGCAGGCGGATCCGAGGGCGGCGACGACCAGGAGGGCGCCCACCGACCGCCGGACCGGGCGCCGTCGGCGAACCGCACCATGTGCGGCCATTTCTTCCATTTGTCGTACTAGCTGCATGGCGCCGCATCCTGTCAGCGGTGGGCGCCGCACGGCCGCCGACACCGCCACCCGGCGCCCACCATCCCCCGGCTGGCCCACAATGGGACGGGTGACCGACCTCGCCGCCTTCACCGCCCTGCTCACCCCGGAGGGCCAGACGCTGCTCGCCGCCCTGCGGGACTACGACCCCGCCCAGGAACTGGCGGTCGCCTCACGGCTGCGCCGCGAGCACCCGGCCGAGCTGGTCTCGGCGGCCCTGGGGCAGGCGCGGCTGCGGCAGCGCGCGGTGGCGAAGTTCGGCGCCGAGGACGCGCACCGGATGTACTTCACGCCCAACGGCGTCGAGCAGTCGACCCGGGCGACGGTCGGGGCCTACCGTGCGGAGCGCTTCCGGGCGCTCGGTGTGCGGAGCGTCGCCGATCTGTGCGGCGGGATCGGCGGGGACGCGATCGCCTTCGCACGGGCCGGGATCTCCGTCCTGGCCGTGGACCGCGACCCGCTGACGGCCGAGGCCGCCCGCGCCAACGCCGCCGCCCTCGGCCTCGACGGTCTGATCGAGGTCCGCTGCGCGGACGTCACCGAGATCGACACGAGCCCGTACGACGCCGTCTTCGTCGACCCGGCGCGGCGCGGCGGGCGGGGCAGGATCTTCGACCCCGAGGCGTACTCGCCCCCGCTCTCCTGGGCGATCGAGGCGGCCCGCACGGCCTCGCACGCGGCACTGAAGATCGCCCCGGGCGTGCCCCACGAGGCGGTCCCGGAGGACGCGGAGGCCGAGTGGATCTCGGACGGCGGCGACGTGAAGGAGGCCGTGCTGTGGTTCGGCACGGCCCCCGGAACCCGCCGCGCGACCCTCCTCCCGTCGGGCGCGACCCTCACCGGCCGCGGCCTGCCCGATCCCGCGCCCCGCCCGGTCGGCCGCTACCTCTACGAGCCGGACGGCGCCGTCATCCGCGCCCACCTGGTCGCCGAGGTCGCCGAGGAACTGGACGGCGGCCTGATCGACGAGACGATCGCGTACATCACGGCGGACGCCCTCACCCGCACCCCGTACGCCACCGCCTACGAGATCACCGACGAACTCCCCTTCGGTCTCAAGAAGTTGAAGGCCCTGCTACGGGAACGCGAGGTCGGCACCCTGACGGTGAAGAAGCGCGGCTCGGCCGTCGAGCCCGAGGAGATCCGGCGCAGGGTCAAGCCGAAGGGCCCGAACGCCGCCACGGTCTTCCTCACTCGGGTCGCGGGTGCCCCGACGATGCTGATCGGGGCCCCGGCCGGCCGGTGAGCCGCACCGCGAAGCGGTAGTGGCGGATCGCCTTCACGAGCCCGGCCAGGCCGGGGATCCACAGCCCGAGGGCCGCGCCCATGAGGTAGGCGACCGTCCCGTACCCGCCGAGGCCCGGCCCGACGAGCTCGGCGGGCGCCGCCAGGGACACCCACAGACCCACCGCGCAGAGCGCGAAGGAGAGCACCAGCCAGCCGGCGCTGAGGACGGGTTCCCGCAGTCGGGCGTCGCGGACGGGGTCGCGGTCCAGGGCGGCCCACCGCAGCAGGCGGTCGTACGCCTCACGGTCGCGCCACACACCGCGGGCCAGGAAGTAGACGGCGGGAACGAGCACGCCCAGGCCGAACGCCACGGAGACGAGCACGAACATCATCGAGATCGGATCGATGACGTCCTCCAGAGCGACGAGCCCGCCCCCGGCGAACCCCCAGCCCAGCTGCAGGGTCGCGACCCACACCAGGAACACCGCCAGCCGTCCGCCGCCCAGCAGACGGCGGTTGAGCTCCCCCATCGCCCGCGCGCGGTCCGCGAGCCGGGCCTCCCGGCCGGGCCAGCTCTGTATCTCGACGGGCGGAGGAGGAGGGGGAAGCGGGGTACGGCGTGACATGCCCCCGAGACTACCGAGCGATCACTCCCCCACCGCCCCCGCCTCATCCGCAGACCCGTCCCCCACCGCCCCCGCCTCATCCGCAGACCCGTCCCCCACCGCCCCTGCCTGCCTTGCCCGTTCGCGCAGCAGCTCCCGCTCCCGCTCGTTGCGGGTCAGCGAGGCCGCCCGCTCGAACTCCGTCCGGGCCTCGCCCGTCCGCCCCAGCCGGGCCAGCAGGTCCCCCCGCACGCTCGGCATCAAGTGGTAGCCCGCGAGGGCCGGTTCGCCGGCCAGGACGTCGACCAGGGCGAGGCCCGCCTCCGGGCCGTCCGCCATCGAGACGGCGACCGCGCGGTTCAACTCGACCACCGGGGAGGGCGCGAGGGCCGCGAGGCGTCCGTACAGGGCGGCGATGGTCCGCCAGTCGGTCTCCTCGTACGTCAGCGCCTTCGCGTGGCAGGCGGCGATGGTGGCCTGGAGGACGTACGGGCCGTACGTGCCGCCCTCGGCCGCCCGTTCGAGGGCCGCGAAGCCGCGCCGGATGAGCGACCGGTTCCAGCGGCTCCGGTTCTGGTCGGCGAGCAGCACCGGCTGCCCGTCCGGTCCGGTCCGGGCCGCCGTCCGCGAAGCCTGGATCTCCAACAGGGCGGCAAGACCGTGGACCTCGCTCTCCTTGGGCATGAGCCCGGCGAGCACCCTGGCCAGCCGCAGCGCGTCCTCGCACAGCGCCGGCCGCAGCAGGTTGTCGCCCGCCGTGGCCGCGTAACCCTCGTTGAAGATCAGATAGATGACCTCCAGGACGGATCCGAGCCGGGCCTCCCGTTCCTCCCCGTACGGCACCTCGAACTCCACCCCGGCCTTCGCCAGGCTCCGTTTGGCCCGCACGATCCGCTGGGCCACGGTCGGTTCCGGTACGAGGAAGGCGCGGGCGATCTCGTCCGTGCGCAGCCCGCCGAGCAGCCGCAGGGTCAGCGCGGTCCGCGCCTCGGCGGAGAGCACCGGGTGGCAGGTGGTGAAGATCAGCCGCAGCAGGTCGTCGTCGATGTCGTCGGGACCGGACGGCTCGGGGTCGTACGTCTCCTCGGTGAGCTCGCGGCCCACCTCCGCGAGCTTGCGCGCGTACGTCTCACGGCGCCGTACGAGATCGACGGCGCGATTCTTGGCGGCGGCGGTCAGCCAGGCGCCCGGCCGTTCGGGAACCCCTGTCCGCGGCCACTGCTCCAAGGCGGCGACGAGCGCGTCCTGCGCGATCTCCTCGGCGATGCCGACATCGCGGACGATCCGTGCCGCGGCGGCGATGATCCGCGCGGACTCCATGCGGAACACGGTCTCGACGGCGCCGAGGGCGGGTGCGGTCATGGACCAACCATGACACCACCCGCCCCGGCAGCGTCACATCTCTTCGATCTCGCGGACCTCGCAGGTCACCTTCCACTGCGGCGGGTGGATCTCGAGGAACCGCTTCGACCACTCCACGGCCTCCGCCAGGTCCCGGCACTGGCTGATCGAGTAGCCGCCGACGACCTCCTTGGTCTCGGTGAACGGGCCGTCGGTGTAGGAGATCTTCCCGCCCTCCCACACGACGCGCTTGCCCTCCTTGGTCGGCTTGAGCCCGGCCGTCTCCAGCATCACGCCGGCCTTGGTGATCTCCTCGAAGAGCGCGCCCATGCGCTCGTCGAAGCCGGCGTCGGCCTCCTCCAGCTCGAAGGCGCCCTCTTCGATGCGGATCATCGTCAGGTAGCGGGGCATGTCGTTCTCCTTGCGTGGTGGGCGGGGCCGTTCCCCGCCTTTCACTCATACGTCGAACGGGCCCGGCCCGCATCGACACGAGGAGGAGAAAAACTTCTAGACGTAATCCTCCAGGCGGGCCACCGTGAAGCCCTGCTCCTGGATGTGGCGCAGCATGTTCGCCGTCATCCGGGTCATCGTCGTGCCCTTGAGCTCGGCCGGGCCGCGGAAGTGCGCCAGGATGATGTCGCCCGGGTGGAGCTTCTTGTCCCCGCGCTGGTACTGCATGTTCTTGATCTGCATCGACTCGCGCCACAGCACGATCGCGTCCACCCCGCACGAGCCCGCGGCGGCGCGGGTGTCCTCGTTCCAGTTGCCGTACGGCGGGCGGAAGAGCCGCGGGGTCGTCCCGTACCGCTCCGCCAGCTTCGTCTGCTGACCGCAGATCTCGCGGCGCTGGGCGGCCGGGCCGAGGGTGCGCAGGTTCGGGTGGGTGAGGGTGTGGTTGGCGACGCCGTGGCCGAGGGCGGCGAGCGGCTCGAAGTAGCCGTAGTCGGTGCGGATGGCGGAGTCGGTGAGGAACATCGTCACCGGGACCTTGAGGTCCTTCATCATCGCGACGAATTCCGGGTCCTTCTCGGCGCCGTCGTCGATCGTGATGAAGACGACCTTGTCCTTCGTCGGGATGTCGCTGATGACGGGGACGGGCCCGCCGGGCTGCCGCCGGACCGGCTTGGTCCTCGGCGGGGCGGGCGGGGCGGCGAAGGGCTCCAGGCCCCACTTCCGGTACGCGGCCGAGGCGCCGGCCGCCCGGTCGGCCGCCCGGTCCGGGGCGTCGCCACCGGCCTGGGGGCCTTCGGACGGGGCCGCTTCGGACGGGGCCGCCGGCGGCCTCGCCGGAGCCGCGTCCGACTCCGCCGTACCGCCGCACCCCGTCATGAGCAGGGCGGCGACGGTCAGCGCCGCCCACGCCACGATCTTCTTGTCCACGCCGTGAGTCACGCCGTGAATGATGCGATAAAAAGCCCGCGGGTTGCCTCAGTCCACGGCCTCGAAACGCCAACGGTGCACCGGACGGGTGATCAGATCCGCCGCCGGCTCGGGCAGCTCGGGCAGCTCGGCGTCCAGCGCGGGCGCCTCCCACCAGGTCAGCACGAGCACCCGGTCCTGGGTGGCGCGGAAGGTCTCGCGGCGCAGCGGCTCCTGCGCCAGCTCCTGCGCCCGCGCCCACTCCAGGAGCTCGGCGCCGCGGCCCTGCACCGCGCGCGCCTCCCACATCAGGGTGACCCTCATGAGTAGAGGTTGCCCTTGCTGACTTCGTGCACGTGATCGTGGTCGTGGTCGTGGCCGTGGTTCCCCGGCACGTGCGGGTCGGTGACCGGCAGGGAGGAGTCCGCCGACAGCTCCAGGTCGGAGGCCGGCCGGTTGCGGGCGACCATCTCGGCGCCGAGCGCCGCCACCATCGCGCCGTTGTCCGTGCAGAGCCCCGGCCGCGGCACCCGCAGCCGGATCCCGGCCCGCTCGCACCGCTCCTCGGCCAGCGCCCGCAGCCGCGAGTTGGCCGCGACGCCGCCGCCGATCATCAGGTGGTCGACGCCCTCGTCCTTGCAGGCCCGGACGGCCTTGCGGGTCAGCACGTCGACGACCGCCTCCTGGAAGGAGGCCGCCACGTCCCGTACCGGCACCTCCTCGCCCGCCGCCCGCTTGGCCTCGATCCAGCGGGCCACGGCCGTCTTGAGGCCGGAGAAGGAGAAGTCGTACGCGGGATCCTTGGCGCCGGTCAGGCCGCGCGGGAAGGCGATCGCGTTCGGGTCGCCCTCCCTGGCGAGCCGGTCGATGACCGGGCCGCCGGGGAAGCCGAGGTCGAGCACGCGCGCGATCTTGTCGAAGGCCTCGCCGGCCGCGTCGTCGATGGTCGCGCCCATCGGACGGACGTCGGCGGTGATGTCGGGCGCGAGCAGCAGCGAGGAGTGACCGCCGGAGACGAGCAGCGCCATCGTCGGCTCGGGCAGCGGGCCGTGCTCCAGCTGGTCGACGCAGATGTGCGAGGCGAGGTGGTTCACGCCGTACAGCGGCTTGCCGAGCGCGTACGCGTACGCCTTCGCCGCCGAGACGCCGACCAGCAGGGCGCCCGCGAGGCCGGGTCCGGCCGTCACGGCGATGCCGTCGAGGTCGCGCGCGGAGACCCCGGCCGTCTTCAGGGCGCGCTCGATGGTCGGGACCATCGCCTCCAGGTGGGCGCGGGAGGCGATCTCGGGCACGACTCCGCCGTAGCGCGCGTGGGTGTCGACGCTCGACGCGATGGAGTCGGCGAGCAGGGTCGTGCCCCGCACGATGCCGACCCCGGTCTCGTCGCAGGAGGTCTCGATGCCGAGTACGAGCGGTTCGTCAGCAGCCATCAGAATCAGTCTCAGTTCCTTGAACGGTCAGTCGCATCACGAGCGCGTCCACATTGCCCGGCTGGTAGTAGCCGCGCCGGAAGCCGATGGGCTCGAAGCCGAAGCGCTCGTACAGCTTCTGGGCCCGGGTGTTGTCCACCCGTACCTCCAGCAGCACCTCCTCGCACTCGAAGGCGGTGGCGTGCTGGAGCAGATCGGTCAGCAGCCGGGCGCCGAGCCCGGTCCCCCACTGGTCGCGGGCGACGGCGATCGTCTGGACGTCGCCGAGGCCGCCGGCGGCGGCCAGTCCGGCGTAGCCGACGAGCTTCCCGCCGGCCTCCGCGACGATGTACCGGCGGGTGGCCCGTGGCCCGCGGGCGTGCGCCAGTTCGGACCAGAACATCCCCTCGGACCAGGCGTCCTCGGGGAACAGGTCGTGCTCCATGACGAGTACGGGCTCGATGTCCCACCAGCGCATCTCGCGCAGGGTCACCCCGGTCACTTGGGGGTGACCACCTTGTAGTTCTTCGGCACCTGGGCGTCGGGCCGGCGCAGGTACATCGGCAGCGGGTCGAGGAAGTCGGCGCCCGCCGCGAGGCGTTCGGCCGCCAGGGCGGCGAGCGCGCCCGCCGACTGGTGCTCGGGGTCGCGGGCGTCGGGGAAGACCTCGGGGTACAGGCGCGCGCCGGCGCCGACGACCGGCAGCCCGGCGACCTGTTCGGCGATCTCGGCCGGCCGGTCGACGGCCGCGTCGGTCACGCGCGTACGGGAGTCGGCGTACCGCGCCCAGTAGACCTCCTTGCGGCGCGCGTCCGTCGCGACGACGAACGGCTCCTCGATCCCGGAGGCGTACGCGAGCCCGTCCAGCGTGCACAGGCCGTGCACGGGCACGCCGAGCGCGGAGGAGAAGGTCGCGGCGGTGACCAGACCCACGCGCAGTCCGGTGTACGGCCCCGGTCCGACGCCGACCACGACGCCGGTGACCGCGTCGAGGGTCAGCCCGGCCTCCTTGAGGACCCGGTCGACGGCGGGCAGCAACAGCTCCCCGTGGCGGCGGGCGTCGACCTGCCGCGACTCGGCGACGACGGACTCGCCGTCGTGGAGGGCGACGGTGACGGCGGGGGTGGCGGTATCCATGGCGAGCAAGAGCACGCAAACAGCCTACGGCTCCCGGCCGCCAGGCACGGCGCCCCGTCCCCCAGGGCGTACGGCTGCTACCGTCACCACCGATACATACGTACAGGAGGTCGGCACGGTGGCACGGAGCAGCTCGGGATTCGTGGCCGGGCTCACCGCGGCGGCGGTCGCCGCGGTCGCCTTCCTCGCCTACCAGGCGTCGGCGAACGCGCCCGCCGATGTCTCGGCCGAGCCGAGGCCCACGACGTCGGCCCCGGCGGCCACCATCACCGGCGGCCCCCAGGCGCCCCCCAGGGATCCCCTCGCCGTCCCGGCGAACTCGGGCAGCGGTGCGCGCGTGGTGTACGCGCTGGCCGAGCGCCGGGTGTGGCTGGTGGACGAGAAGGGCCAGGCCACGCACACCTTCTCGGTGATGCCGAGCACGGTCCACCCGGTACCGGGGGCGTACACCGTGACCTCGCGCTCGGGCTCGGTCCGCGGCTCGGACGGCGTGCAGATCGAGCACGTCGTGCGGTTCACGACCGTGGAGGACGTGGCGATCGGCTTCAGCGCGGCGGTCGACGGCTCGCTGCCGACGCCGGACCCGGCGCGGAAGACGGGCGGCATCCGGATGAAGCGGGCGGACGGCGAGGCGATGTGGACGTTCGCGTCGATCGGGGCGAAGGTCGTCGTCGTCGCCTGACGCCCTCACCGGGCGGGGCGGGCGCCTCCCTCGTACGGGCGACGCCCTGACGCGCCTGTGCCGTGACGCACCCATGCGGTAAGGACGCGCCTGTGCCGTGACATGACGCGCCCGTGCCGTGAAAGACGCGCCTACGCGGCCTCGCGCCGGTCGGCTCTCCGCCGCTCGACGGCCTGCCGCTCGGCGTCCTCGTCGGCCCCGTGGCGAACGGCCTCCGGGTCCGGTGTGCGCGGGGGTGTCGACACCGCGTCCGCCGCCGCGCAGGACGCCAGCAGCTCACTCATCGAGATGCGCTCTTCCGCGCGCTCGCGCTCTGGCGCCGCCATGCATGCCTCCCGTAGGTTAGGTACACCTAACCAGCTCGTGCATCCATGTCACCACGGCTCGTACGGCCGACGCAACATCTTCCCGACACCTTGTCGGAACCTACGTACGTTCAGCTCAGCCCGAGGTCCTCGTCGGCCCACCGCGTGCCGATCCCGCGCAGCACGACCGTGCGCCGGTCGTCGTCCGTGTCGCCGACCACCCGGTGGATCAGCACGTGCAGCCGGTCGTCCGTCAGGTCCTCGACCTTGCCGTCGCCCCACTCCACGACGACCACCGACTCGGGCAGCGAGACGTCCAGGTCGAGGTCCTCCATCTCGTCGAGGCCGCCGCCGAGGCGGTACGCGTCGACGTGGACCAGCGCGGGGCCGCCGACCAGAGACGGGTGGACGCGGGCGATGACGAAGGTCGGGGAGGTGACGGCGCCGCGTACGCCGAGGCCCTCTCCCAGGCCGCGGGTCAGCGTGGTCTTCCCTGCGCCGAGCTCACCGGTGAGCATCACGAGGTCGCCGGGGCGGAGCAGCTTGGCCAGGCGACGGCCGATCTCCTGCATCTCCTCCGGGGAGTCGATGTCCAGGGTGGCAGTGGAGTGCGGTTGTTCCATACGAGCCAACTTAACCGCTGCGAGAACCCGCCTTCGCCGCCGTGGCGGGCACCGCTCCGACCTTCGCCAGCAGGTCGGCCAGCCGGTCCGTCACCGCCTCGGGATGCTCCAGCATCACCAGATGGCCGCCGTCGTCCACGATGACCAGCTCCGCGTCCGGCAGCAGGTCGGCGATGGCCTCGGTGTGCGCGCTGGGAGTGACCAGATCGCGGTCGCCGGCGAGCGCGAGCACCGGGATCTCGGCGAAGACCTGGAGCGCCGCCGCCTTGTCGTGGTCGGCGAAGGCCGGATAGAACTCCGCGACCACGTCGATCGGCGTCGACTCGATCATCCGCTCCGCGAACCGGGCGACCGCCGGGTCGACGTCCCGGGAGGAGAAGGAGTACTTCTTGATCAGCCCGGCGAACAGGTCGGCCGTCGCCCGGCGGCCCCGCTCGACGAGCTCGGCCTGCGCGCCCAGCGCCTTCAGGACGCCGGGCAGAACCCGCCGCACCGCGTTGACCCCGGCCGTGGGCAGCCCGTAGTTGACCTCGCCGAGCCGGCCCGCCGAGGTGCCGACGAAGGCCGTTCCGACGACCCGCTCACGGATCAGTTCGGGGTACGCGTCGGCGAGCGCCATGATCGTCATGCCGCCCATCGAGTGCCCGACGAGGACCAGCGGCCCCTCGGGCGCGGCCGTGTCGATGACGGCCTTGAGGTCGCGGCCGAGCTGGTCGATGGAGACGGGGACGCCGTCGGGCCCGGACTGGGCCACCCCGCGGGCCGAGCGGCCGTGGCTGCGCTGGTCCCAGTGGACGGTACGGACCAGGCCGCGCAGCGCCGCCCGCTGGAAGTGCCAGGCGTCCTGGGAGAGGCAGTAGCCGTGGCTGAAGACGACGGTGACGGGAGCGGGCGCCTTGCGGCCGAAGAGCCGTCGGCGTCGCGGGGCGGGCGGGTCCGGCTCGACCTCGTCGACCTCGTAGTACAGCGCGGTGCCGTCGTCGGCGAGCGCCTTGCCGGGGACGCCGCGCAGGGCGCCGTAAGGGGCGGAGGCGTCGAGGGCGAGCCGGGCCTTCTGGCGCATGCCGCGCCCGACGGTGAGCCGCTCGATGGCGACGCCGGCCGCCGCACCGGCGGCGAGCACGCCTATCGCGGCGCCGGCGAATCCGGCACGCCGCCAGCTGTCGGTGCTGGACTCGCTCACTGCCGCTCCCCTTCGGTCGGTGCTTATCCGTTCTACCCGTTCACGTAGACGCGCGGGACGCGTGCTCCGATGCGGGTGACGATCTCGTACGCGATGGTGTCGGCGGCCTCGGCCCAGTCCTGGGCGGTGGGCTCGCCGCGGTCGCCGGGGCCGAAGAGCAGCGCCTCGGCGCCGGGCTCGACGGTGTCCGCGCCGAGGTCGACGACGAACTGGTCCATGGCGACCCGGCCGGCGACGGTGCGGACCTTGTCGCCGACCAGGACGGGGCCGCGGCCCGAGGCGTGGCGCGGGATGCCGTCGGCGTATCCGACCGGCACGAGGCCGAGGTGGGTCTCGCCCTCGGTGACGTAGTGGTGTCCGTAGCTGACGCCGTGGCCGGCCGGGACCTGCTTGACCAGGGCGATGCTCGCCTTCAGGGACATGACGGGGCGCAGGCCGAAGTCGGCGGAGGTGCCGACCTCGGGGCCGGGCGAGACGCCGTACATCGCGATGCCGGGCCGTACGAGGTCGAAGTGCGTCTCGGGCAGGGTGAGGGTGGCCGGCGAGTTGGCGATGTGCCGGACCTCGGGCTCGACGCCGGCCTTCTCGGCGTAGTCGAGGAGCGTGCGGAAGACGTCGAGCTGGGAGGCGATGGAGGGGTGGCCGGGCTCGTCGGCGCAGGCGAAGTGCGACCAGAGTCCGGTGACCTTGAGCAGGCCCTGGCTCTCGGCCTTGAGGGCCTCGCCGACGAGCTCGGGCCAGTCGGCGGGCTGGCAGCCGTTGCGGCCGAGGCCGGTGTCGCCCTTGAGCTGGACACGGGCCCGCTTCCCCGTCGCGCGCGCCGCCTCGACGACCTCCCGCAGGGCCCACATCCCGCTGACGGTCATGTCGAGGCCGGCCTCGATGCCCTCGGCCCAGGGGTCGCCGGGGGTCCAGAGCCAGCACAGGATCCGGGCGTCGGCCTCGGTGATCCCGGCGGCGCGCAGGGCGAGCGCCTCGTGCGGGGTGGCGGTACCGAGCCACGCGGCGCCCGCGTCGAGGGCGGCGCGGGCGCAGCGGATCGCGCCGTGTCCGTACGCGTCCGCCTTGACCACGGCCATCACCTGGGCGTGGGGCGCGACGCGGGCGCGCAGCGTGCGGACGTTCGCACGCAGCGCACCGAGGTCGATCTCGGCGCGGGCTCTGCGGGGCGGCGGTGTCTCAGTCATCGCGCCCAGTCTCTCAGGTGTCGCTCCCGAGCCCTCTCAGGTGTCAGCCCCCGGGCCGCTTTCCCCAGATGTAGACCCGGTCACCCTTGCGCAGCACGTCCCAGAGTTTCTTCGCGTGGGCGTGACTGAGATTGACGCAGCCGCGGCTGCCGGTGGGGGTGGCGAGCTGGCCGTAGACGGCGTGGAAGGCCTGCCCTCCGTCGAAGAACTGGGCGTAGGGCATGGGCGTGTTGTAGATGGTCGACCAGTGGTCCTTGTTGCGCCAGTAGATCTTCTTCCAGCCGGTACGGGTGCGGTAGCCGGGCCGTCCGCTGCGGATGTTGACGACGGCGAACGTCACCTTCTTGCCCTTCTGCACCCACATCAGCTCGCGGTTCAGGTCGACGCAGGCGACGGTGTACGTCGTGACCGGGCACTTCCCGGCGGCGTTGGGGTTCTTGCGGGCGGCGAGGAGCTCGGCGCGGGCCCAGGTGACGGGGCCGGCGTAGCCCTGGGCGGGCTTGATCTTCTCCCTCACCTGGAACGCGCGGATCGCCTTGCAGTCGGCGGCGGACTGCTTGCCGTCGACCTTGAGCTTCAGCAGTTGCTCGACCCGGCGCTGGTGGGGCCCGGTCAGCGTGGTGCAGGCGGCGGCGCCGGCGTTGCGCGGCAGGTACTCGACCAGCTCGTCGACGGGCGCCTTGGGCTCGGGCACGGGGACGCCCGCGCCCTCCTGCTGGAGGGGCGGCAGGACCTGGTCGGGCGTGTCCATGGGGTACTCGGGCTGCCCGACACCGGGCAGGCCGGGGACGAGGTCGTCCGCGGCGGACGTCTGGGATGCGGGCGCGGGCGCGGGCGGGGGCGGCGCGGGCTCGGCGAGGGCGGGCGCGGGCTCGGCGAGGGCGGGCGCGGGGGTCAGCGGAAGGGCGGCTGCGGCCACGAGCAGCAGCGTCACGGCACGAGAGGGCGAGTTCCATCTGATCACCCGCCCAGCCAACCCGCCCTCCGCGTACCGCGCCCGCCCAACCCCACGCCTGGTCCAACGGGTTCGCCCAACCGGGGGTGGGATCCGGCGGGGGAGCAGGCGACCCACGCCCTACGACGTCACGTCGCGCCACGCGTCCGGCAAGGCCGCCGCCACATCGCTCGCCGCGATCGGCGCACCCCCCGACGCCCGGCGCGCCGCCAGCCCGTGGAGGTACGCGGCCACCGACCCGGCGTCCGCCGCGCGCAGGCCCGCGGCCAGCAGGGAACCGGCCAGGCCCGACAGGACGTCCCCGCTGCCCGCCGTCGCCAGCCAGGACGTGCCCGTCGGGTTCACCCGTACCGGCTCGGCACCCGACGCGACCAGGGTCGTCGAACCCTTCAGCAGCACCGTCGCCCCGTACCGCGCCGCCAGTTCCCGTACCGCCTCAAGGCGCCCCGCCTCCACCGCCTCCCGCGAGACGCCCAGCAGCGCCGCCGCCTCGCCCGCGTGCGGGGTGAGCAGCGTCGGCGCCGTACGCCCCCGGACCACCGACGCCGACAGGTCCCGCAGTCCGTCCGCGTCCACCAGGACCGGTACGTCCGAGGCCAGCGCGTCCGCGACCCCCGGCCCGTCACCGAGCCCCGGTCCCACCACCCACGCCTGCACCCGCCCCGCCTTCGCCGGCGGCCCGGCGTGCACCAGCGTCTCCGGGTGGCGTGCGATCACGGCCTCGCCCGCCGGACCGACGTACCGCACCGCTCCCGCCCCGCCCCGCAGCGCCCCCGCCACCGCGAGCACCGCCGCCCCCGGATAGCGCGCCGAGCCGGCGACCACGCCCACCACACCCCGCCGGTACTTGTCGCTCTCCGCGCCGGGCACGGGCAACAGACGCGCCACGTCCTCGTGTTGGAGCGCCTGGAGCTCCGGCACGGACGGCAGGAAGTCACCGAGGCCGATGTCCACGAGCCGCAGCGCCCCCGCGTACTCCCGCGCCGGGTCGACGAGCAGCCCGGGCTTGTACGTCCCGAACGTCACCGTCGCGTCCGCCCGCAGCGCCTCCCCCGTGACCTCCCCGGAGTCCGCGTCCACACCGCTCGGCAGGTCGACCGCGACCACGACCGCGTCGGAGCCGCGCGCCGCCCGCGCGATGGGGACGGCGTCCGGGCGCAGTCCACCGCGTCCGCCGATACCGGTGATCCCGTCCAGGACGAGATCGGCCACGGCGAGCGGCTCGTACGGGTCCTCCGCCACCCGCCCGCCGGCCGCCCGCAGCGCCGCGAGCCCGCGCTCGTGGGCGCGCGAGCCGAGCAGGACGGCCGTCACCCCCGCCCCGCGCCGCGCGAGCCGCGCCCCGGCGTAGAGGGCGTCGCCTCCGTTGTCCCCGCTGCCGACGAGGAGCACGACCCTCGCCCCGTACACATGGCCTCGCCCGAGGAGCGAGAAACAGGCGGCGGCGAGTCCCGCCGCCGCCCGTTGCATGAGCGCGTCCTGGGGCAGCGTCGCCATCAGCTGGGCCTCGGCGGCCCGTACGGTCTCCACGCGGTAAGCGGTACGCATGTCCCGCAGTCTGCCGCACACCTCATGCCGCCGCCCGGCCCCCGTCCCCGCCGACTCGCGGACCCGGCGCCGACCCCACCGACCCCGCCGACCCGCGGCACCGGCACCGACCCCACCGACCCGCCGACTCGCAGACCCGGCGCCCGCACCGACCCCACCGAGGCGTCAGCCCTCCGCGATCACGACCGCCGACGCCACCCCCGCGTCATGGCTCAGCGACACATGCCAGTGCCGCACCCCCAGCTCCGCCGCCCGTGCCGCCACCGTGCCCCGCACCCGGAGCCGGGGCTGGCCGGTGCCCTCGACGTACACCTCCGCGTCCGTCCAGTGCAGCCCGCCCGGCGCGCCGAGCGCCTTGGCCACCGCCTCCTTCGCGGCGAACCGCACCGCGAGGGAGGCGGTCCCGCGCCGCTCGCCGCTCGGGAGCAGCAGCTCCCGCTCGACGAAGAGGCGCTGCAACAGCCCCGGCGTCCGTTCGATCGACGCGGCGAAGCGGTCGATCTCCGCCACGTCGATCCCCACCCCGATGATCATTCGCTCATCACTCCACGGTCACAGATTTCGCCAGGTTGCGCGGCTGGTCCACCTCGTTGCCGCGCGCCGTCGCCAGTTCGCAGGCGAAGACCTGGAGCGGCACGGTGGAGACCAGCGGCTGGAGCAGCGTAGGCGTTGCGGGGATACGGATGAGATGGTCGGCGTACGGAACGACCGCCTCGTCGCCCTCCTCCGCGATCACGATCGTCCGCGCTCCGCGGGCCCGGATCTCCTGGATGTTCGACACGATCTTGTCGTGCAGGACGGACCGCCCGCGCGGCGAGGGCACGACGACCACCACCGGCAGGTCCTCCTCGATGAGGGCGATCGGCCCGTGCTTCAGCTCGCCGGCCGCGAAGCCCTCGGCGTGCATGTACGCCAGTTCCTTCAGCTTCAGCGCGCCCTCCAGGGCCACCGGGTAGCCGACGTGCCGCCCGAGGAAGAGCACCGTGTCCTTGTCGGCGAGCGAGCGGGCCAGCGCGCGTACCGGCTCCATGGTCTCCAGGACCCGCTCGACCTCGTCGGCGATGCGGGCGAGTTCCCGGATCACCGCGTGGATCTCGTCGCCCCACTTCGTCCCGCGTACCTGCCCCAGGTACAACGCCAGCAGGTAGCAGGCCACCAGCTGCGTCAGGAAGGCCTTCGTGGACGCGACGGCGACCTCCGGCCCCGCGTGCGTGTAGAGAACGGCATCGGACTCCCTGGGGATCGTCGAGCCGTTCGTGTTGCACACGGCGAGGACCTTCGCGCCCTGTTCGCGCGCGTGGCGGAGCGCCATGAGGGTGTCCATCGTCTCGCCGGACTGGGAGATGGCGATGACGAGCGTGCGCTGGCCGAGGATCGGGTCCCGGTAGCGGAACTCGCTGGCGAGCTCGACCTCGCAGGGGATTCTCGTCCAGTGCTCGATGGCGTACTTCGCGATCATTCCGGCGTGGAAGGCCGTGCCGCAGGCGATGATGACGATCTTGTCGGCCTCCCGCAGCACCGCGTCGGGGATGCGCACCTCGTCGAGCCGGAGGCGCCCGCCGGCGTCGATCCGGCCGAGGAGGGTGTCGGCGACGGCCTTGGGCTGCTCGGCGATCTCCTTGAGCATGAAGTAGTCGTAGCCGCCCTTCTCGGCGGCCGAGGCGTCCCAGTCCACGTGGTAGGCCCGGACGTCGGCGGGCGTGCCGGCGAAGTCGGTCACGTCGACGCCCTCCCGGGAGAGCTTCACGACCTGGTCCTGCCCGAGCTCGATCGCGGCCCGGGTGTGCGCGATGAAGGCGGAGACGTCGGAGGCGAGGAAGTACTCCCCCTCGCCCACGCCCACCACGAGGGGCGAGTTCCGCCGGGCGCCGACGACGACGTCCGGCTCGTCCGCGTGGACGGCGACGAGCGTGAACGCGCCGTCGAGCCGTCGGCAGACCAGCCGCATCGCCTCGGCCAGGTCGCCGCTGGAGGAGAACTCCTCGGCGAGGAGATGGGCCACGACCTCGGTGTCCGTCTCGGACGCCAGGTCGTGCCCTCGCTCCTCCAATTCGGCCCTGAGGGCGGCGAAGTTCTCGATGATGCCGTTGTGGACGACGGCCACGCGCCCCGCGTTGTCGAGATGCGGGTGGGCGTTGACGTCGGTCGGCCCGCCGTGGGTGGCCCAGCGGGTGTGCCCGATGCCGGTGGATCCGCTCGACAGCGGCCGGTCCACCAGCTCCTTCTCCAGATTGACGAGCTTGCCCGCCTTCTTCGCCGCGGCCAGTCCCCCGTCGGAGAGCACCGCGACGCCGGCCGAGTCGTAGCCCCGGTACTCGAGCCGCTTCAGGCCCGCGATCACCACATCAAGCGCCGACTGCCCGCCGACGTAACCCACGATTCCGCACATGGCGGCAGCCTACGACCGAAGGCGTCCGCCGGCCCGGACTCAGCGCAGCTTGGCCGCCTGCGCGTCGATGACGGCCGTCGGCAGCTCCTTGACGACGCCGGCGAGGCTGATGACGGAGAAGGAGGCCAGCGTGTTGCCCTTGCGGAAGGCCACGGCCTTGGTGATGAACGGCTTGCCGTCCATGTCGGAGGTGACGGTGAAGGCCACCGCCTCCTCCCCGGCGGTGACGGGCTCCGGAGCGATCTTGCCGATCTTCGTCTGCTCGCCGGCGATGTTCAGCGTGAAGCCGCCGGCGCACTCCGTGCCGGCCTTCTTCAGCGAGGCGAACGCGTCCTGGGCGCCCTGACCGTCGTACGAGCCGAGCGTCACGGTCGTCACCGGGGCGCCGAGCGCGCCCATGATGTCCTCCGGCGACTCCGCCTTGTCCTTCTTCGGCTCGGCGATCGCCTTGCGCTGCACGCTGGCGGCGGGGTCACCGGTCGCGATGAGCGACATGGCGTCGGCGATCGGCTTGCAGGCGGCCTTGTCGGCGGTGACGTCACTGGACTTCGGCGCGTCGGGGGACTCGCCCTTCTGCACCTGGTAGCCCTTGAGATCGGCCTGCTCGACGATCAGCTTCTCCAGCTCGGCGACGGACAGCGCCTTGGCGTCCGGGGCGGCGGAGGCGGACGCCTTGGGCGCGTCCTTCCCCTTGTCGCCACCGTCCTCCTTCGCCCCACTGCAGGCGGCGAGCACCAGCGCCAGCGAGGCGACGGAGGAGGTGATGGCGGTACGGCGAAGGGCGGTGGCTCTCATGGTTCAACTCTCGTCTCGGGCAGGCGAATCTGTGAGCACCCTATGCGCACACCAGTCCGATGATCACGGAATTCTCAACCGTTACGCGACCGCAAGGCTCCCCCACCCACGGCATCGACGAACACCCGCAGGGCACGGGGGCTTGCGCTGACCACGACGGCGGGCACCTTGCTGTCGCGGAGCCGTACGGTGCCGTCGGGGGCGAGGGCGACGCAGACGCAGTTGGAGCCGTCCGGGCTGTAGGAGGACTTCCTCCACTCGTACGTGGGCACTTCGCGCCCCTCCTCAGATCTCACGGGCGAGCCGGTGGATGAAGTCCCGGGACTCGGACGGCTTGAGGGCTGACGCCTCCAGGCGGTCGAGCACGGACCGGAACTTGATGAGCTGGGCCTCGGCATCAAGGAATTCGCAGCCGAAGTGGGTGTCGACCTGGACGGTGTCCAGCTTGGGCACCACGCCCGAGACGTAGTCGATGGGCTGCCCCGTGCCGGGAAAGGCACCGCTACCGAAAGGCAGTACCCGGACGGTGATGTTGTCGCGCTCGCTCATCTCGACGATGTGCTCCAGCTGCGCACGGGCGACCTCCGGCCCCCCGAGTCCCATGCGGAGCGCGGCCTCGTGGATCAGCGCCGTGTACGGAAGGGGCTGAGGCCGGTAGATGACTTCCTGCCGCTTGATGCGGTGGGTCAGCCGGTGCTCCGCCTCATAGGGCAGGAGTGGGGGCGCCACCTCCCTGAAGAGTGCCCGTGCGTGATCCGCGGTCTGCAGCAGTGCCGGAATATGGATCACCAGGGCGACGCGCAACTCGACGGCGTGATGCTCCAGTTCGGCCAAGTCCACGAGGGCAGCGGGAAGGTACTCGCGATACTCCTCCCACCAGCCCCGGGTCCGCCCTCCGGTCATCGCACAGAGCGCCTCGATCAGGGCCTCGTCCGCGCAGTCGTACGTGCGGGCGAAGGTGCGCACACGCTCAGCACTCACCGGGTAGCGGCCCGACTCGATGCTGCTGACCCGCGCCTGGCTGATACCGAGGGCCGCCGCCGCGCTGGTCGAAGTGAGCCCCGAGCTCTCCCGGAGCTTCCGCAGCTCGATGCCGAGCCGCTGCTGGCGCAAGGTGGGGGTAGTGCTGGGGGGCAAGGCTCTCCGATCTCCACACATCCGTACGGGCAGGTCACCCACACGACGTCACTTTGGGTAGTTCCCAGGGAATCTGTAGCAAGTATCCCAGCGCTCGCTCTACGGTGTGACCCACGCCGCTCAACCGGTCTGGCCGGTAAGCCGGAAGCGCACCGCGCACCGCGACATTGCCACCGCACGGTCTCGTCGTCGAGTGATCCAACTCCACCTCCCCGCAGGAGACTTCCGTGACCACCGTATCCCCATCCCCGCACGCCCCCTGGTCGTACGTCCTTCACCTCCCCCACGACCCCCGCGCACCCCGCGTCGCCCGCATGACCCTGCGCGCCACCCTCGCCGGCCACGGCATGGCCGACCGCCTCGACACGGCCGAACTCCTCGCCTGCGAGCTCCTCACGAACGCCTACCGTCACTCCCACGGTCCGTCCATGCTCCGCCTGCGCCGCATGGACGGCGACTGGCTCCGTATCAGCGTCTGGGACACCAACCCGCTGATCCCGCCCCCGTTCGACCGTCCCCCCGGCGCGCTACGGGCTGTCCCCACCCACCCGCCGACCGACAGCACCACCGGCCGCGGCCTCCTGCTCGTCCAGCACTGCGCCGACAACTGGGGCGGCTACCCGCTGGCCGACGACGTCTTCGGCCGCGGCGGCAAACTCCTCTGGTGCGAACTGGCACCGCCGCACGACCTCATCCAGGCGGCCTGAGCCACTTCGGCTCGATACGCTGGCCGGGGACTACCCGGAGGACACCATGACCGACCTCACCCCGGACGAGAAGCGTCGCCTGCATGACTTGACGGAGCAGATCGCGGAGCTCGCCGAGCACCACGAAGGCCAGTGGAAGGTGCAGACGACCGACGGCATGATCCTCGTGGCGATGATGAGCCCCACAGCCCCCCACGGGCTCAACGTGGTACGGCTGCGGCGCCAGATCGAGGCCCAGGCGCCCGAGGTCATCGCGCTCAGCGACACCAACATGCACGACCCGGTGAGCGGCCTGACCAAGATCCCGGACCTCATGGTCATCAGGGAGGCGGATGCCGACGACACCGCGAAGGTCGTGAACGCACGCGACGTCCTCATGACCGTCGAAGTCGTCTCACCCAGCAACTCCCTGGACGACATCCGCAAGAAGCTGAAGGACTACCCCAAGATGGGAATTCCGGTCTACGTCGTCGTGGACCCCAGGGACAAGAAGCAGACCGTCACCGTCCACTCCGAGCCGACAGACGGCCCCGATGGGACGAAGTACCGCCGTTCCGTCCCCTACGCGTTCGGTGACACCGTCACCGCCGGCCGCTGGACACTCGCCACCAGCAGCCTCAAGAGCTATCCCGCCGACTGGTGACCCCTCGCGTGGCTCTGTTCATGAGCCGGTGGAAACTCGCCCCGCCAGAACGCCCACACCCGCGCGTCCCGCACCCGCGCCGCTCCGCCACGTGACCCACCCCACCCCCCACAATCCCCCCGGACCCCCGACAATGGCGGGGTGATCACCTCGCCGCCACGAAGCGCCAACGGCAACGGCAACGGCGCCGCGCCCCGACGGGGCCCCGACGCCACGCCGTATGTCGACCTCACCCGCGCCGAGTGGAGCGCGCTGCGGGACAAGACGCCGCTGCCCCTCTCCGCCGACGAGGTGGAGCGGCTGCGGGGCCTCGGGGACGTCATCGACCTCGACGAGGTGCGGGACATCTATCTGCCGCTGTCCCGCCTGCTCAATCTGTACGTCCAGGCCACCAGCGGCCTGCGCGGCGCGCTGAACACCTTCCTCGGCGAGCGGGGCGAGCAGCGCGGCACGCCCTTCGTCATAGGGGTCGCCGGTTCCGTCGCCGTCGGCAAGTCCACCGTCGCCCGCCTCCTCCAGGCGCTCCTCGCCCGCTGGCCCGAGCACCCGCGCGTGGAGCTCGTCACCACCGACGGCTTCCTCTACCCGATGGAGGAGCTGAAGGCGCGCGGGCTGCTGTCCCGCAAGGGCTTCCCCGAGTCGTACGACAGAAGAGCCCTGACCCGGTTCGTCGCCGACATCAAGGCGGGCAAGGACGAGGTCACCGCCCCGGTCTACTCCCACCTGATCTACGACATCGTCCCCGGCGAGCGGCTGACCGTGCGCCGCCCCGACATCCTGATCGTCGAGGGGCTCAACGTCCTGCAGCCGGCGCTGCCCGGCAAGGACGGCCGGACGCGGGTCGGTCTCGCCGACTACTTCGACTTCTCGGTGTACGTGGACGCCCGGCCCGAGGACATCGAGCGCTGGTACCTCAACCGCTTCCGCAAGCTGCGCGAGACGGCGTTCCAGAACCCGTTCTCGTACTTCCAGCGCTACACCCAGGTCTCCGAGGAGGAGGCCCTCGACTACGCCCGCACGATGTGGCGGACGATCAACAAGGTGAACCTGCTGGAGAACGTGGCTCCCACGCGCGGGCGTGCGACGCTCGTCGTCCGCAAGGGCCCGGACCACAAGGTGCAGCGCCTGAGCCTCCGTAAGCTCTGAGGATGTTGCATCTGCGGATAATCGTCCCTCCCGAGCAGACGGAGGCGGCGGTCCAGCTCATCGAGAAGACGGTCGGCACCACCCATCTGGTCGTCCTGCCCGGCGCCGCCCGCGACCCCTCCGGCGACCTCGTGCTGTGTGACGTCGCGCGCGAGGCCGGCGACGAACTGCTGCAGGGACTTCGCGAACTGAACATCCCTCAGGAAGGCTCGATCGCGGTCGAGAACATCGACCTCTCGCTGTCCAAGCGCGCGGACGAGGCCGAGGAGGAGGCTCCGGGAGAGGCCGCCGACGCGGTGCTCTGGGAACAGCTCTCCGAGGCGACCCACGAGGAGTCGACCCTCTCGATCACCTACTGCGCGTTCATGATCCTCGCGACGATGATCGCGGCCTGCGGTGTCGTCCTGGACAACGCGGTCCTGATCGTGGGCGCGATGGCGGTCGGCCCGGAGTTCGGCCCGCTCGCCGGTGTCTGTACGGGGGTGGTGCGACGGGCTCCGCGGCTGGCCGCGCGCTCACTGATCGCGCTGCTGGTCGGTTTCGCGGCGGCGATCGCGGCGACGACCGTCTTCAGCCTGGGGATGGACGCGCTGGGCCTGTTCAGCGCGGATCAGCTCGACAATCCCCGGCCCAACACGAGCTTCATCTGGCAGCCCGATCCGTTCTCCTTCGTCGTGGCGGTGCTCGCCGGCATGGCCGGCGTGCTCTCGCTCACCTCGTCGAAGTCCGGGGCCCTGGTGGGCGTCGCGATCTCGGTCACGACGGTCCCGGCCGCCGCGAACGCCGCCGTGGCCCTCAGCTACGGGGATGTCGGCCAGATGTGGGGTTCGGCGGAGCAGCTGCTGCTGAACCTGCTCGGCATCATGCTGGCGGGCATTCTGACGCTGTACGGACAGAAGCTGCTCTGGCGGACCCAGCGCGGCCACTGGACCCGTACCGGCAAGCGCTGACGAGCGCCGACACACGAACGCTGACATACGTAAGCCCCGCCTCCCGGTCTCCCGGGCGGCGGGGCTCACTCGTCGTCAGCCCTCAAAAGGGCTAGCCCAGCGCCGACTTCACCACGTCGGCGAGCCGGCCCGCCACCGCCCGCGCCTGCTCGATGTCGGCGGCCTCGACCATCACGCGTACCAGCGGCTCCGTCCCGGAGGAACGCAGCAGCACGCGGCCGGTGGTGCCCAGCTCGCGCTCGGCCTCGGTGACCGCCGTGGCCAGCTCGCCCGAGGTGGCCACGCGCGTCTTGTCGACGTCCCGCACGTTGACGAGCACCTGCGGCAGCCGCTCCATCACGGAGGCCAGCTCCGCGATCGACCTGCCGGTGGCCGCGACCCGCGCCGCCAGCATCAGGCCGGTCAGCGTGCCGTCGCCGGTGGTGGCGTGGTCGAGCACAATCACGTGCCCGGACTGCTCGCCGCCGAGGGCGAAGCCGTGCTCCTTCATCGACTCCAGGACGTACCGGTCGCCGACCGCCGTCTGCACCAGCTGGAGCCCTTCGCGCTCCATGGCGATCTTGAAGCCGAGGTTGGACATCACGGTCGCGACAACGGTGTCGCCCCGCAGCGTCCCGGCCTCGCGCATGGCGAGGGCGAGCACGGCGAGGATCTGGTCGCCGTCGATCTCGTTGCCCGCCGCGTCGACGGCGAGGCAGCGGTCCGCGTCGCCGTCGTGGGCGATGCCGAGGTCCGCGCCGTGCTCGACGACGGCCGCCTTGAGCAGGTCGAGGTGGGTGGAGCCGCAGCCGTCGTTGATGTTGAGGCCGTCGGGGTCGGCACCGATGGTGACGACCTCGGCGCCGGCGCGCGCGAACGCCTCGGGCGACACGCGCGAGGCAGCACCGTGCGCCTCGTCGAGGACGACCTTCAGCCCGTCGAGCCGGTTCGGCAGGACGGCGATGAGGTGGGCGACGTACTTGTCGAAGCCCTCGTCGTAGTCACTGACCCGGCCGACGCCGGCACCGGTCGGCCGCTCCCACGGGGCGCCGGTGCGGTGCTCCTCGTAGAGGGACTCGATCCGGTCCTCCAGCTCGTCGGCGAGCTTGTGACCGCCGCGGGCGAAGAACTTGATGCCGTTGTCGGGCATCGCGTTGTGGCTCGCGGAGAGCATCACACCGAGGTCGGCGCCGAGCGCTCCGGTGAGATACGCCACGGCCGGGGTGGGCAGCACGCCGACCCGCAGGACGTCCACGCCCGCGCTCGCGAGGCCCGCCACGACGGCGGCCTCCAGGAACTCTCCCGACGCACGCGGGTCACGCCCGACCACCGCGGTCGGCCGATGCCCCTCGAAGGTCCCCGCCTCGGCGAGCACATGCGCCGCCGCGACCGACAGGCCGAGCGCCAGCTCCGCCGTCAGATCCGCGTTGGCAACACCGCGCACACCGTCCGTGCCGAAGAGTCGTCCCACAGCTGTCCTCCGAAACTGCTCCGAAAATGCGAACCCCTGGGCACGTGATGCCCGTTTTGACGTCAGAGCTGCCCAGAAAGGCCCAGGGTGGGGAAAAGACGTACGCCCCGGCAGCACGGGCAGTGCCGCCGGGGCGTACGTGCAAAGCAGACCGAGCAGGCGATTAACGCTTGCTGTACTGCGGGGCCTTACGGGCCTTCTTGAGACCGGCCTTCTTGCGCTCGACCGCACGGTCGTCGCGGGAGAGGAAGCCGGCCTTCTTCAGCGCCGGGCGGTTGTTCTCGACATCCGCCTCGTTCAGCGCACGGGCCACGCCGAGGCGCAGGGCGCCGGCCTGACCCGAGACGCCGCCACCCGCGATGCGGGCGATGACGTCGTAGCGGTTGTCGAGCTCGAGCACCTTGAAGGGCTCGTTGACTTCCTGCTGGTGCACCTTGTTCGGGAAGTAGTCCTCGAGGGTGCGCCCGTTGATCTTCCACTTGCCGGTGCCCGGAACGATCCGGACACGGGCGATGGCGTTCTTGCGACGGCCCAGGCCGGCGGCCGGCTGCGGGTCACCGAAGCGGGAAGCCAGGGACTCCGAGGTGTACTCACCCTCGACGGGGACCTCGGACTCGAAGGTGGTGACCTCGGCGTAGGTCTCCTCGCCCTCGATGGGGTTCTCAACAGTGGTCTCGGCCACGATTCTCCTCAGATTTCTTTCGTTCTTAGGGGGTGTGGCCGGAACTACTGCGCGACCTGGGTGATCTCGAACGGGACCGGCTGCTGGGCAGCGTGCGGGTGGTTCTCGCCCGCGTAGACCTTCAGCTTCGAGAGCATCTGACGGCCCAGGGTGTTCTTGGGGATCATGCCCTTGATGGCCTTCTCGACGGCCTTCTCGGGGTTCTTCTCCAGCAGCTCGTCGTAACGGACGGAGCGCAGACCACCCGGGAAGCCGGAGTGGCGGTACGCCAGCTTCTGGGTCTTCTTGTTGCCGGAGAGGTGGACCTTGTCAGCGTTGATGATGATGACGAAGTCGCCCATGTCCATGTGGGGGGCGTAGACGGGCTTGTGCTTGCCTCGGAGGAGGTTCGCAGCCGTCGTCGCCAGACGCCCCAGGACAACGTCCTGCGCGTCGATGATGTGCCACTGGCGAGTGACATCGCCGGGCTTGGGGCTGTACGTACGCACTTCGTAGCCTTCGCTTCTTCAGTGGATGGAGTCCAGACACACCTGAAGCGATCATGCAGCTGGGGCCTGCACTGCCGGGACACCGCCCGTATGCGAGCCACTGGTAACTGCTCCAGGGAACCTGCGTAAGGGCCCTTCGTGCGAAAACGACGAAGCCAATACGCATAACAAACCGCAACAGTACCCGCGCCACCCCGGACGGGTCAAAACGCGCCGCCCCCCTACCGCGCCCGGCCGACCACCTACCGCGCCCGCTCCACCCGCCGCTCGTCCCACACCGGCTCGCTCGTCTCCCGGACGACCCCGTCCGAGCCGAAGACCAGATACCGGTCGAAGGTCTTCGCGAACCACCGGTCGTGCGTGACGGCCAGCACCGTCCCCTCGTACGACTCCAGGCCGTCCTGCAGCGCCTCCGCCGACTCCAGGTCCAGGTTGTCCGTCGGCTCGTCGAGCAGCAGCGCCGTCGTGCCGGACAGCTCCAGGAGCAGGATCTGGAAGCGGGCCTGCTGGCCGCCGGAGAGCTTCTCGAAGGGCTGGTCCCCCTGCCCCTCCAGCTCGTACCGCCGCAGGACCGACATCGCCCCGCCCCGGTCCTTCGCGTGCTCCGACCAGAGGATGTCCACGAGGGACCGCCCCTGCAGCTCCGGATGGGCGTGGGTCTGGGCGAAGTGGCCCGGGACCACCCGCGCGCCCAGCTTCCACAGACCCGTGTGCGCCACCGAGGGATCCCCGGCGAGCAGCCGCAGGAAGTGTGACTTGCCCGACCCGTTCGAACCGAGGACGGCGACCCGCTCCCCGTAGAAGATCTCCAGCGAGAACGGCTTCATCAGACCGGTCAGCTCAAGGTTCTCGCAGGTCACCGCCCGCACACCGGTCCGGCCGCCGCGCAGCCGCATCCGGATGTCCTGCTCACGCGGCGGCTCCGGCGGCGGGCCGGCCTCCTCGAACTTCTTCAGCCGGGTCTGCGCCGCCGCGTACCGGGACGCCATCTCATGGCTGACCGCGGCCGCCTGCCGCAGGTTGACCACCAGCTTCTTCAGCTGCGCGTGCTTCTCCTCCCAGCGCCGCTTCAGCTCCTCGAAGCGGGCGAACCGCTCCCGCCGCGCCTCGTGGAAGGTCTCGAAGCCGCCGCCGTGCACCCAGACGTCCGAGCCCGCCGGCCCCGGCTCCACCGCGATGATCTTCTGGGCGGCCCGGGCGAGCAGCTCCCGGTCGTGGGAGATGAAGAGCACGGTCTTACGGGTCTCCCGCAGCCGCTCCTCCAGCCACCGCTTGCCGGGGACGTCGAGATAGTTGTCCGGCTCGTCGAGCAGCAGCACCTCGTCGGTGCCCCGCAGCAGGGACTCGAGCACCAGCCGCTTCTGCTCACCGCCACTGAGCGTGCGCACCTCGCGGAACTGCGCCTTCTCGTACGGCACGCCCAGCGCCGCCATCGTGCACATGTCCCAGACGGTCTCCGCCTCGTACCCCTGCACCTCGGCCCAGTCGCTCAGTGCCTGCGCGTACGCCATCTGCGCGGCCTCGTCGTCGACCGTCAGGATCAGGTGCTCGGCCGCGTCGACCGCCTTCGCCGCCTCGCGGATCCGGGGCTGGGCGACCGAGACGAGCAGGTCACGGACCGTACGCTCGTCGCGCACCGACCCCACGAACTGCGGCATCACGCCGAGACCGCCGCTCACCGTCACCGAACCGCCGTGCGGCTGGAGCTCGCCGGAGATCATCCGGAGCAGCGTGGTCTTCCCGGCGCCGTTCGCGCCCACCAGGGCCACCACCGCGCCCTCCCCCACCCGGAAGGAGGCGTCCGCGAGCAGGACCCTCCCGTCGGGAAGGTAGTACTCCAGATGCGCGGCCTCGACATGTCCCATGAGGTGCATTGTCGCCGCCGCCGTCCCTGTCTCCCAACCGGTTTAGGATGCGCGGCATGAGCTTTGGGGGACCGCAGTGGCCACAGGAGCCGCAGCAGCAGGGCGGACAGCCCTTCGGACAGCAGCCGTACGGTCATCAGCCGGCGCATCAGCAGCCCAACCCGTTTCCGGGGGCACAGGCCCCTCAGGAGCCGGACTGGGGGGCCCTCGCCGACGCGTCCGCGGCCGACCGGCGGCGTAAGCGCAGGCTGCTGATCGGCGGCGGCGCGCTCGCCGCGCTCGTCGTCGGCGCGATCGTCGCCACCGCGGTCGTGAACAGCGACAACGGCACCAACACCGGCAAGAACGGCACCGTCACCCCCACCGGCTCCGCCGCGCCCAGCGGCTCCCCCACCCCCGAGCCGACGTTCTCGTCCGTGGCTCCGCCGCCCCCGCCCAACCCCAAGGACTTCATCTCCGACGAGAAGAAGGACAAGGCCCCGCTCAGCGCCGAGGGCCTCTTCCCGGGCAAGAAGCTCACGATGAACGGCCGCCCCTACACCAAGGGCGCGACCTCGTCGACGACCAACTGCGCGAGCGTCGCGCAGGGCGCCCTCGGCTCGATCCTGAAGAAGAACGGCTGCGATCGCGTGATCCGCGCCACCTATGTGAAGGACGGGGTCGCGATCACCGTGGGCGTGGCCGTGTTCTCCACCGAGGCGGAGGCGCTGAAGGCGAAGAACCAGGCCAAGGGCGGTATCGCGCCGCTGGCCGGCGCGGGCGTGGCCGACTTCTGCCGGGCGACGGTCTGTCTGCGCCGCTCGAACTCGATCGGCCGGTACGCGTACTTCACCCAGGCGGGCTTCACGAACGGCAAGAAGGTCACCGAGGCGGACGAGGCCGTCTACCAGGCCAGCGACGACCTGGGCACGTTCTCCTTCAACCAGATCTATGCCCGCGGCCGCGCCCAGGCCTCAGCAGCAGCCGGCGCTCCCGGGGAGTGACCGCTTGTTCCTGGCCTCCAGGTTCCGGGCGGCCAGGAGCTCGTCGGCCGGATAGCCGACCTCTTCGAGGGTGAGCCCGTGCGGGCGCACGACGTGCACGGCCGAGTCCCGTACGCCCGCCGCGAGGACCTTCCCCGGCCACTCGACCGGCCGGTGCCCGTCGCCGACGAACAGCAGCGCGCCCACCAGCGAGCGGACCATGTTGTGGCAGAAGGCGTCGGCCTTCACGGTCGCTTCGAGGATCCCGCCCGGCCGCCGCTCCCAGCGCAGTTCCTGGAGCGTACGGATGGTGGTGGCGCCCTCGCGCTTCTTACAGTACGCGGCGAAGTCGTGCTCGCCCACGAGGGCCTCGGCGGCGGCGTTCATGGCGTCCATGTCGAGGGCCCAGTCGTGCCACAGGACGTGGCCGCGCAGGAGCGGGTCGACACCGCCGGGGTTGTCGGTGACGCGGTAGGCGTAGCGACGCCAGATGGCGGAGAAGCGCGCGTTGAACCCGCTGGGGGCTTCGGTGAGCCTCCACACCCGCACGTCGTGCGAGAGGCGCCCGGCGAGCCGCCGCAGCAGCTTGTCCTGGTGCTCGGCCCACAGCTCGACGGGCAGATCGACGTGGGCGACCTGACCCCGGGCGTGCACACCGGCGTCGGTGCGACCGGCGACGGTCAGCTCGTACGTCTCCTTGGACCGGGTCACCGTCCTCAGGGCGTCCTCGATGTCGCCCTGGACGGTCCGCTGTCCGCGGGCCTGCTTGGCCCAGCCGGAGAAGTCCTTGCCGTCGTAGGACAGGTCGAGCCGGATGCGTACGAATCCGGCCTGCACGTCGTCGCTCACGCGATACATCCTCTCAAAGCCCTCAGAACACGGGAGCGGGCCCGTACCCCTGGGGGTACGGGCCCGTCCGTTCGGCGTTTCAGCCACGAGCGCGGCTGAGGCAGATCACCCCCGCGCGGGCGGGGAGCAGGCCGCGGCCTCCTCGACCTTGGTCTCCTCGACCGGGTCATCCCCGCGCGTGCGGGGACCAGGGGCTCACGCCTCCTTGGTCTCCTCGGCCGGAGCCTCGGTAGCGGTCTCCTCGACCTTGGCCTCGTCAGCCTCCTTGACCGCACGCTTGGTGGCGGCCTCGGCCTCGGCGACGGTCGCCTTCTTGGCGATCTCGCCCTCGACCAGCTCGATCACGGCCATCGGGGCGTTGTCGCCACGACGGTTGCCGATCTTGGTGATACGGGTGTAGCCACCCGGGCGCTCGGAGTAGCGCGGGGCGATCTCGGTGAAGAGCGTGTGGACGACGCCCTTGTCCGTGATCGTCTGCAGCACCAGGCGACGGTTGTGGATGTCGCCCTTCTTCGCCTTGGTGATCAGGCGCTCGGCGACCGGACGCAGGCGGCGGGCCTTGGCCTCGGTCGTGGTGATGCGGCCGTGCTCGAAGAGGGACTTCGCCAGGTTGGCGAGCAGCAGACGCTCGTGAGCGGCGCTGCCACCGAGACGGGCACCCTTGGCGGGACGCGGCATGGTGTTTCTCCTTGTGATCTGCACCGGCCGTATGAGGTACCGATGTCAGTGTCCGAGCGGGCGGTTACCCGTCGGAGATCCGGGACGCGCCCCGCCAGGGGCGGTCCCGGAGTACGGGCCATGAGGCCCGAGTTCTCAGTACTGCTCGGTCTCCACGAAACCCGCGTCCGCGTCGTCGTCGGCGCCGAAGGCGTCCGCCGCGGCGGTCGGGTCGAATCCGGGCGGGCTGTCCTTGAGGGCCAGGCCCATGCCGGCCAGCTTCGCCTTGACCTCGTCGATCGACTTCGCACCGAAGTTGCGGATGTCGAGCAGGTCGGCCTCGGAGCGCGCCACGAGCTCACCCACGGAGTGGATGCCCTCACGCTTGAGGCAGTTGTACGAACGAACGGTGAGCTCGAGCTCCTCGATCGGCAGCGCCAGGTCGGCGGCGAGGGCGGCGTCCGTGGGGGACGGGCCCATGTCGATGCCCTCGGCGTCGATGTTGAGCTCGCGCGCCAGACCGAACAGCTCGACCAGGGTCTTACCGGCCGACGCCATGGCGTCACGCGGGCGCATGGCCTGCTTGGTCTCGACGTCGACGATCAGCTTGTCGAAGTCGGTGCGCTGCTCGACACGGGTCGCCTCGACCTTGTACGTGACCTTGAGCACCGGCGAGTAGATGGAGTCGACCGGGATACGGCCGATCTCCTGGCCCACCTGCTTGTTCTGCACGGCGGAGACGTAGCCGCGACCGCGCTCGACGGTCAGCTCCATCTCCAGCTTGCCCTTGCCGTTGAGCGTGGCGAGCACCAGGTCGGGGTTGTGCACCTCGACACCGGCCGGCGGGGCGATGTCAGCAGCGGTGACCAGGCCGGGGCCCTGCTTGCGCAGGTACATCACGACCGGCTCGTCGTGCTCCGAGGAGACGACCAGCTGCTTGATGTTCAGGATGAGGTCGGTGACGTCCTCCTTGACGCCCGGCACGGTGGTGAACTCGTGCAGGACACCGTCGATACGGATGGACGTGACCGCCGCACCCGGGATCGAGGAGAGGAGCGTACGGCGGAGGCTGTTGCCGAGCGTGTAGCCGAAGCCCGGCTCCAGGGGCTCGATGACGAACCGCGAGCGGAATTCGTCGACGACCTCTTCGGTCAGCGAGGGACGCTGAGCGATCAGCATGGTGTGAATCCTTCGGTTGTGGACGCCCACTATTTGACGTCCGACA
This sequence comes from Streptomyces sp. NPDC003035, assembly GCF_042888285.1. NCBI lineage: Bacteria > Bacillati > Actinomycetota > Actinomycetes > Kitasatosporales > Streptomycetaceae > Streptomyces > Streptomyces sp. NPDC003035. The sequence continues at coordinate 116,579 of NZ_JBIAPJ010000005.1, forward strand.
GGTACTGCGTACTGCAAGGGTACGGGCGGCACGGCCCCCGAAAGGGACGTACCGCCCGGACACTCGGACCGTCACCGGTCGTGCGACAGACGCGAGAGCGTCAGACGCGACGACGCTTCGGCGGACGGCAGCCGTTGTGCGGCGTGGGGGTGACGTCCTGGATCGAACCGACCTCGAGGCCCGTGGCCTGGAGGGAGCGGATCGCGGTCTCGCGGCCGGAGCCCGGACCCTTGACGAAGACGTCGACCTTGCGCATGCCGTGCTCCTGCGCGCGGCGAGCGGCCGACTCGGCGGCCATCTGCGCGGCGAACGGGGTGGACTTGCGCGAGCCCTTGAAGCCGACGTGGCCGGCGGAGGCCCAGGAGATCACGTTGCCCGAGGGGTCCGTGATCGAGACGATCGTGTTGTTGAACGTGCTCTTGATGTGCGCGTGGCCGTGAGCGACGTTCTTCTTTTCCTTGCGGCGCACCTTCTTGGCAGCGCCCTGACGACCCTTGGGGGGCATCTATATCTCCTACGGGAGGTGGTCGGTCCTACAGCGAAGACCGCGTGGTCAAGCGTCCGCTGAGGACTACTTCTTGCCCGGCTTCTTCTTGCCGGCGATGGCGCGACGCGGGCCCTTGCGGGTACGCGCGTTGGTGCTCGTGCGCTGACCGTGCACCGGGAGGCCGCGACGGTGGCGGATGCCCTGGTAGCACTGGATCTCGATCTTGCGGCGGATGTCGCCCTGGATCTCGCGGCGGAGGTCGCCCTCGGTCTGGAGGTTGGCGTCCACGTACTCGCGGATCTTGACCAGGTCCTCTTCGGCCAGCTCACGAACGCGGGTGTTCGGGTTCACGCCGGTGGAGGCGAGGATCTCCTTGGACCGGGTGCGCCCGATACCGAAGACGTAGGTGAGTGCGATCTCCACACGCTTTTCGCGCGGGATGTCAACACCGGAAACGCGTGCCATTCAATGGCTCCTGTGTGTTCGGGGGTCTGCCACAGAGCCGCTCCCGAGCTGCCGTATGAGGTACAGGTCGGGTCCCCGGCCCCCGCCGGAGGTGCCGCCGACCCTTGCGGGCTGGGCGGGCTCTGCGTATGTACGTTGCTTGCGTCGCGCGAAGAACTGCGAAATGCAGGTCGGTCGGCGTGCGTCAGCCCTGGCGCTGCTTGTGGCGCAGGTTGTCGCAGATGACCATGACCCGGCCGTGACGGCGGATCACCTTGCACTTGTCGCAGATCTTCTTGACGCTCGGCTTGACCTTCATGGGTGTGAGGTTCTCCGGGTCAGTGCCACCACCCGCGCGCGGAGGCGGGGTGCGGGCAAGATCTACTTGTAGCGGTAGACGATCCGGCCACGCGTCAGGTCGTACGGAGAGAGCTCCACGACGACCCGGTCGTCCGGAAGGATTCGGATGTAGTGCATCCGCATCTTGCCGGAGATGTGCGCGAGGACCTTGTGACCGTTCTGGAGTTCCACCTTGAACATGGCGTTCGGGAGGGACTCGATCACGGTGCCCTCGATTTCGATGGCACCTTGCTTCTTGGCCACGCTTCGCCTTTCGAATCGGCTACCTTGATCGACTCTCGCTCCGGGTGCGGACACACGGGTACACGAGAGCCGACGCATCAGTCTACGCCAGGCCCCTGGAAAAGACGAATCCGGGAAGAATGCCCACCCCCGGAGATCGTTACGCCAGGAGCCGCGACGCAGCTTCGGCCGCGTTACACCAGGGGATCCGGGGCCGCCGTCACGCCCAGCTCCGCGAGCTTCGCCTTACCGCCGTCCGGGGACGTCAGGACCAGCGGGCCCTCCTCCGTCAGCGCCACCGAGTGCTCCCAGTGCGAGGACCAGGTGCCGTCCGTCGAGACGACCGTCCAGTCGTCGCCGAGGACCTCCGTGTGCGGCGTGCCGAGCGAGACCATCGGCTCGATCGCCAGGCAGAAGCCGGGGACCAGCTTCGGGCCCTTGCCGCGCTTGCGGGAGACGTAGTTCAGCAGGTGCGGGTCCATGTGCATCTCGGTGCCGATGCCGTGGCCGCCGTAGTCCTCGACGATGCCGTACTTGCCGCCGCCGGGCTTCGGCTGGCGGCGGATGTACGTCTCGATCGCCCGCGAGATGTCCACCAGCCGGTTGCCGTTCTTCATCGCGGCGATGCCGGCCCACATCGACTCCTCGGTGACCCGGGAGAGCTCGATCAGCTCCGGAGCGTGCCCCGTGCCCACGAACGCCGTGTACGCGGCGTCGCCGTGCCAGCCGTCGATGATCGCGCCGGCGTCGATGGAGATGATGTCGCCGTCCTTGAGGACGGTCTTCTCGTCCGGGATGCCGTGGACGACGACCTCGTTCACCGAGGTGCAGATCGTCGCGGGGAAGCCGCCGTACCCGAGGAAGTTCGACTTCGCCCCGTGGTCGGCGATCACCTTGCGGGCGACCTCGTCCAGGTCCTTCGTCGTGGCGCCCGGCACGGCGGCCTCGCGGGTCGCCGCGTGGATGGCGGCGACGACCAGCCCCGCCTCGCGCATCTTCGCGATCTGCTCGGGGGTCTTGATCTGCACCATCGTGGCGGGGGCCTTTCCTTGCGTGTACACGGGACAGAACAACGATACGGCCGCGGCGCCCCGAGGGGCACCGCGGCCGTATCGAACCAACCGGGGTTACTTCTTGAGCGCGGCCATCGCCTTCGCGGTGACCTCGTCCACCTTGCCGAGCGCCTGGATCGTCACGACCAGGTTCTGCGCCCGGTAGTAGTCGATGATCGGCTCGGTCTGGGTGTGGTAGACCTCCAGGCGCCGGCGGACGGTCTCCTCGGAGTCGTCGTCGCGCTGGTAGAGCTCACCGCCGCACACGTCACACACGCCCTCGGCCTTCGGCGGGGTGTACGTGACGTGGAAGACGTGCGCGCTGTCGTTGCGGCAGATGCGGCGACCCGCGATCCGCTTCACGACCTCGTCCTCGGGGACCTCCAGGTCCAGGACCGCGTCCAGCTGCATGTCCTCGGCCTTGAGGACGGCGTCCAGAGCCTCGGCCTGGGCCACGTTCCGCGGGAACCCGTCCAGCAGGAAACCGTTGACGGCGTCCGGCTGCTCCATCCGGTCCTTGGCCATCCCGATGGTCACCTCGTCCGGGACAAGGTCGCCGGCGTCCATGTACGCCTTGGCCTTGAGGCCCAGCTCCGTGCCCTGACTGATGTTGGCGCGGAACAGGTCACCCGTGGAGATGTGCGGAATGTCCAGGTTCTTGGCAAGGAACGCGGCCTGCGTGCCCTTGCCCGCACCGGGCGGTCCGACGAGGACGATTCGCATCAGCGGAGGAACCCTTCGTAATTGCGCTGCTGGAGCTGGCTCTCGATCTGCTTCACGGTCTCCAGCCCCACACCCACGATGATGAGGATGCTCGTCCCACCGAAGGGGAAGTTGGCATTGGCGCCACCGAAGCCTGCCAACGCCATCGTCGGCACAAGAGCGATCAGACCCAGATACAGCGAGCCCGGCCAAGTGATCCGGTTGAGCACGTAGCTCAGATACTCGGCAGTAGGTCGACCAGCCCGGATACCCGGGATGAAGCCACCATACTTCTTCATGTTGTCGGCAACTTCCTCGGGGTTGAACGAGATCGCCACGTAGAAGAAGGCGAAGAACACGATCAGGAGGAAGTACGTCGCGATGTAGTAGGGGTGGTCACCCTTGACGAAGTGGGCTTCGATCCAGGTTTTCCAGCCCGCGGTGGAGTTCGAGAACTGGGCGATCAAGGCCGGGATGTAGAGCAGCGACGAGGCGAAGATGACAGGAATCACACCTGCCTGGTTCACCTTCAGAGGGATATAAGTGGACGTTCCGCCGTAGGACCTGCGGCCGATCATCCGCTTCGCGTACTGCACCGGGATGCGCCGCTGGGCCTGCTCGACGAAGACCACGAGGCCGACCATCGCGAATCCGACGAGGATCACGGTGCCGAACTCGATCCAGCCGTCGGCCAGGTCACCCTCGACCTTGATCTTCCACAGCGCGCCCGGGAAGCCGGCGGCGATGGAGATGAACATCAGGATCGACATGCCGTTGCCGATGCCGCGGTCGGTGATGAGCTCACCGAGCCACATGACGAGGGCGGTACCGGCGGTCATCGTGATGACCATCGTGGTGATGGTGAAGATCGACGGGTCCGGGACGACCTGGTTGGCCACCGTGCAGCCGCTGAACAGCGCACCGCTCTTGGCCGTGGCGACGAGACCGGTGCCCTGGAGGATGGCGAGGGCGATCGTCAGATACCGCGTGTACTGCGTGATCTTCGCGGTACCGGACTGCCCCTCCTTCTTCAGGGCTTCCAGACGCGGGATCACGACGGTCAGCAGCTGCAGGATGATGCTCGCCGTGATGTACGGCATGATGCCGAGCGCGAAGATGGTGATCTGCAGCAGCGCCCCGCCACTGAACATGTTCACCAGGCCGAACAGGGAGTTGTTGCCCTGACTCGCCTGGTCCACACACTGCTGGACGGCCTGGTAACTGACACCGGGTACGGGGATGTGTGCCCCGAGCCGGTACAGCACCACGATGCCGAGCGTGAAGAGCAGCTTCTTGCGCAGGTCGGGCGTCTTGAACGCCCGGGCGAACGCGGTGAGCACGGTGCCTCCTGCGACCCCCGCGCCATGCGCCAGAGGTGACGGTCTTGAGGTTCGACGAATAGATACCGGTCAAAAACCGTGCGGGCATACCGCACGGAGCATAGACAGTGCACGCCACCTTACCGGCGGACATGCCCCCCTAGGAACGACCAACCGGGGATGCCCCTTTTGGGAGGCATCCCCGGTCGGATGTTCAGGCCATCGAGTCGTCTCAGACGAGCTCGGTGACGGTGCCGCCCGCGGCGGCGATCTTCTCCTTGGCGGAGCCGGAGACGGCGTCGACCGTCACCTGCAGCGCCACGGAGATCTCGCCGGCGCCGAGCACCTTGACGAGCTGGTTCTTACGAACCGCACCCTTGGCGACCAGATCGGCCACCGTGACCTCGCCACCCTGCGGGTAGAGCGAGGCGAGCTTGTCCAGGTTCACGACCTGGTACTCGGTGCGGAACGGGTTCTTGAAGCCCTTGAGCTTCGGGAGACGCATGTGGAGGGGCATCTGCCCGCCCTCGAAGCGCTCCGGAACCTGGTAACGGGCCTTGGTGCCCTTCGTACCACGACCGGCCGTCTTACCCTTCGACGCCTCACCACGACCCACACGGGTCTTCGCGGTCTTGGCGCCCGGGGCGGGACGGAGGTTGTGGACCTTCAGCGGGTTGTTCTCCGCCATGTCAGTCGACCTCCTCGACCGTCACGAGGTGGCGGACGGTGTGAACCATTCCGCGGAACTCGGGGCGGTCCTCCTTGACGACCACGTCGTTCAGGCGCTTGAGCCCGAGCGAACGCAGCGTGTCGCGGTGGTTCTGCTTGCTGCCGATGTACGACTTCGTCTGCGTGATCTTGAGGCGAGCCATTACGCACCCGCTCCCGCACGCGCACGAAGCAGAGCCGCGGGGGCGACGTCCTCGAGCGGCAGACCACGGCGAGCCGCGATCTCCTCGGGACGCTGCAGGCCCTTGAGGGCCGCCACGGTCGCGTGCACGATGTTGATCGCGTTGTCGGAGCCGAGCGACTTCGACAGGATGTCGTGAACGCCGGCGCACTCGAGCACGGCACGCACCGGGCCACCGGCGATAACACCGGTACCGGGGGAAGCCGGCTTGAGCAGGACGACGCCCGCGGCCTTCTCGCCCTGAATCGGGTGAGGGATGGTGCCCTGGATGCGCGGAACCTTGAAGAAGTTCTTCTTGGCTTCCTCGACACCCTTGGCGATGGCCGCGGGAACTTCCTTGGCCTTGCCGTAACCGACACCTACGGTGCCGTCACCGTCGCCCACCACGACCAGCGCGGTGAAGCTGAAGCGACGACCACCCTTGACAACCTTGGCGACGCGGTTGATCGCGACAACGCGCTCAACGTACGCGGTCTTCTCGGCGGCAGCGCCACCGTCGCGGCCCTTCCGGTCCCGCCGCTCGCCGCCACCGGCACCGCTTCCGCGGCGCTGGGGTCCAGCCATTGGATTACCTCTCTCTGTTACGTCCGTTAGTCCCGGAACCGGGGCTTAGAACTTCAGCCCGGCTTCGCGGGCGGCGTCAGCCAGAGCGGCAATGCGCCCGGCGTACCTGTTGCCACCACGGTCGAACACGACAGTCTCGACACCCGCGGCCTTGGCGCGCTCGGCGACGAGAGCGCCGACCTGCTTGGCCTGCGCCGACTTGTCACCCTCGCCACCACGGATCGACGCGTCCAGGTTCGACGCGGACGCAAGGGTGTGACCCTTGAGGTCGTCGATGACCTGAGCGGTGATACCGCGGTTCGAACGCGTCACGACGAGGCGCGGACGCTCCGCCGTACCCGACACGTTCTTGCGGATGCGGATGTGGCGGCGTGCCTTGGCGGCACGCTTGTAAGCGTCGCCCTTGGCGATCTTCACACCGTATGCCATGGCTTACTTACCAGCCTTTCCGACCTTGCGGCGGATGACCTCGCCGGCGTACTTGACGCCCTTGGCCTTGTACGGGTCGGGCTTCCGCAGCTTGCGGATGTTCGCCGCGACCTCGCCGACCTTCTGCTTGTCGATGCCCTCGACCGAGAACTTGGTCGGCGACTCGACCTTGAACGAGATTCCCTCGGGCGCCTCGATCAGGATCGGGTGGCTGTAGCCGAGCTGGAACTCCAGGTTGGAGCCCTTCGCGGCCACGCGGTAACCGACACCGCTGATCTCGAGCGCCTTCACGTACCCCTGGGTCACACCGGTGATCATGTTGGCCACCAGCGTGCGGGACAGGCCGTGAAGGGCCTTGTTCTGACGCTCGTCGTTCGGACGGGTGACGTTCAGAACGCCGTCCTCGCCCTTAACGATCTCGATGGGGGCGGCAACGGTGTGGCTCAGGGTGCCCTTGGAACCCTTGACCGTGACCGTGCGGCCATCGATGGTGACGTCCACGCCGGCGGGAACCGGGATGGGGAGCTTGCCGATACGAGACATAGCTATTCCTCCGTTCCCGACTACCAGACGTAGGCGAGGACTTCCCCACCCACGCCCTTCTTCTGCGCCTGCTGGCCGGTCAGGAGGCCGTGGGACGTGGAGATGATCGCCACGCCCAGGCCGCCGAGAACCTTCGGCAGGTTGGTGGACTTCGCGTAAACCCGGAGGCCCGGCTTCGAGATCCGCTTGATGCCCGCGATGGAGCGCTCACGGTTCGGACCGAACTTGAGCTCGAGAACGAGGTTCTTGCCGACCTCGGCGTCCTCGACCTTCCAGCCCGTGATGAAGCCCTCCTGCTGGAGGATTTCCGCGATGTGAGACTTGATCTTGCTGTGCGGCATGGTCACAGAGTCGTGGTATGCCGAGTTCGCGTTACGCAGACGAGTCAGCATGTCCGCGATCGGATCAGTCATGGTCATGAATTGGCCTTCGGCCTCTCTCGCCGGGGTTTCCTGTATGCGCCATCCCTCTCCCCACACAGGGGCGGGACGGGTGCGGCGCGGGGACCTACGGCGTAGTAAGTCGTACGGGCGGCAGACGCCCAACCCTCCTAGCCTAAGCCATGGAGAGGTGGGCCTCTGCCAACCCTCTGCTTACCGAGAGACTCCGGTTACCCCAGAAGTACGGGGATTACCAGGAGCTCTTGGTCACGCCCGGCAGCTCGCCACGGTGAGCCATCTCACGAAGGCACACGCGGCACAGGCCGAACTTGCGGTACACGGAGTGGGGACGACCACAGCGCTGGCAGCGCGTGTAGCCGCGCACGCCGAACTTGGGCTTGCGGGCAGCCTTCGCGATGAGAGCCTTCTTCGCCATCTCGCTTACGCCTCCTTGAACGGGAAGCCGAGGTGACGGAGAAGGGCACGGCCCTCAGCGTCGTTGGTCGCCGTGGTGACCACGGTGATGTCCATACCCCGGACACGGTCGATCTTGTCCTGGTCGATCTCGTGGAACATGACCTGCTCCGTGAGACCGAAGGTGTAGTTGCCACGCCCGTCGAACTGCTTGGGGGACAGACCACGGAAGTCGCGGATGCGCGGAAGCGCGAGCGACAGGGTGCGGTCGAGGAACTCCCACATGCGGTCGCCACGGAGGGTGACGTGCGCACCGATCGGCTGACCCTCACGCAGCTTGAACTGCGCGATGGACTTGCGGGCCTTGGTGACGGCCGGCTTCTGACCGGTGATCGTGGTGAGGTCGCGGATGGCGCCCTCGATCAGCTTGGAGTCGCGGGCGGCGTCGCCCACACCCATGTTGACCACGACCTTGACGAGGCCGGGGATCTGCATGACGTTCTCGTACGAGAACTCCTCACGCAGCTTGCCCGCGATCTCCTCGCGGTACTTCGTCTTGAGACGCGGAGTGGTGGTGGTAGCCATCAGATGTCCTCACCCGTCCGCTTGGCAACGCGGATCTTGTTGCCCTCGTCGTCGAAGCGGTAACCGACGCGCGTGACGACCTTCTTGCCGTCCTTCTCAACGACCAGCTGGACGTTGGAGACGTGGACCGGCGCCTCGGTCGTGACGATGCCACCAGCCTGCGAGGGGCCGGCCTTGGTGTGCTTCTTGACCCGGTTGACACCCTCGACCAGGACGCGGTTCTCGCGGGGGAAGGCCGTGATGACCTTGCCCTGCTTGCCCTTGTCCTTACCGGTGATGACCTGGACCAGGTCGCCCTTCTTGATCTTCATGCTTACAGCACCTCCGGCGCGAGCGAGATGATCTTCATAAACTTCTTCTCGCGCAGCTCACGGCCCACGGGGCCGAAGATACGGGTGCCGCGAGGGTCGCCGTCGTTCTTGAGAATGACAGCGGCGTTCTCGTCGAAGCGGATGTACGAGCCGTCCTGGCGGCGGCGCTCCTTGACGGTGCGAACGATGACCGCCTTGACGACGTCACCCTTCTTCACGTTGCCACCGGGGATCGCGTCCTTGACGGTGGCGACGATGACGTCACCGATGCCCGCGTAGCGGCGACCGGAGCCACCGAGAACACGGATGCAAAGGATCTCCTTGGCACCAGTGTTGTCGGCGACACGCAGTCGCGACTCCTGCTGGATCACGTCTATCTCCTGATTGTCTGCCGGTTCCCGGCGAGGGGTCCGTTACCGGAACCCCTCGCCGAGCCTGGCGGAACTGACCTGAGGGAAACCCCTCAGGTAATTACTTGGCCTTCTCGAGGATCTCGACGACACGCCAGTGCTTCGTCGACGACAGCTTCCGGGTCTCCATCAGGAGGACGCGGTCGCCGACGCCGGCAGCGTTCTGCTCGTCGTGAGCCTTGAGCTTGTTCGTACGGCGGATGACCTTGCCGTACAGCGCGTGCTTGACGCGGTCCTCGACGGCGACGACGACGGTCTTGTCCATCTTGTCGCTGACGACCAGGCCCTCACGGACCTTGCGGGCGTTGCGCTCGGTCTTCTCAGTCACGTTGCTCTCGCTCATCAGGCGCTCTCCACCGTCTCGATGCCCAGCTCGCGCTCACGCATCAGGGTGTAGATCCGCGCGATGTCCTTGCGGACGGACTTGAGCCGCCCGTGGTTCTCGAGCTGGCCCGTCGCCGCCTGGAAGCGGAGGTTGAACAGCTCTTCCTTGGCCTCGCGGAGCTTGGCGACAAGCTCCTCGTTGCCCAGCTCGCGCAGCTCGGACGCCTTGGTACCGGCGGTCATCACAGCTCACCTGCTTCGCGCTTGACGATCTTGCACTTCATCGGCAGCTTGTGGGCCGCACGGGTCAGGGCCTCGCGCGCGATCTTCTCGTTCGGGTAGGACAGCTCGAACATCACCCGACCGGGCTTGACGTTCGCGATCCACCACTCCGGCGAACCCTTACCGGAACCCATGCGGGTCTCGGCAGGCTTCTTGGTCAGCGGGCGGTCCGGGTAGATGTTGATCCAGACCTTGCCGCCACGCTTGATGTGGCGGGTCATCGCGATACGAGCCGCCTCGATCTGGCGGTTGGTCACGTACGCCGGCGTGAGGGCCTGAATGCCGTACTCGCCGAACGCAACCTGCGTACCACCCTTGCTCATACCCGAGCGCTTGGGGTGGTGCTGCTTGCGGTGCTTGACCCTACGGGGGATCAGCATTTCGGTCAGGCCTCCGTTCCGGTGCTCTCAGCCGGAGCGGCAGCGGCGGCGGGAGCGTCGGCCTTGGGGGCCTCGGCAGCCGGCGCGGACTGCTGCTGCGGCTTGCGGCCGCGGCCGCCACGCTCGCCACCGCGGCCACCACGGCCGGCGGGACGGTCGCCAGCGCCGGCACCACGGGCCGGGCGGTTACCCGCACGGGCCGCAGCGTTCTCGGCGCGGACCTCGGCGATGTTCTTGACGTCGCCCTTGTAGATCCAGACCTTCACGCCGATGCGACCGAAGGTGGTCTTGGCCTCGAAGAAGCCGTAGTCGACGTTCGCGCGGAGCGTGTGCAGGGGCACGCGGCCCTCGCGGTAGAACTCCGAGCGGGACATCTCGGCGCCGCCGAGGCGACCGCCGCACTGGATCTTGATGCCCTTGGCGCCGGCCTTCATCGTGCCCTGCATGCTCTTACGCATGGCGCGACGGAAGGAGACGCGGGAGGAGAGCTGCTCGGCAACGGCCTGAGCAACCAGCTGAGCGTCCATCTCGGGGTTCTTGACCTCGAGGATGTTCAGCTGGACCTGCTTGCCCGTCAGCTTCTCGAGGTCGCCGCGGATGCGGTCGGCCTCGGCGCCACGGCGGCCGATGACGATGCCGGGACGCGCGGTGTGGATGTCCACCCGCACGCGGTCACGGGTGCGCTCGATCTCAACCTTCGAGATGCCGGCGCGCTCCATGCCGGACGTCATCATCCGACGGATGGCGACGTCTTCCTTGACGTAGTCCTTGTACAGCTTGTCGGCGTACCAGCGGGACTTGAAGTCCGTGGTGATGCCGAGCCGGAACCCATGCGGGTTAACCTTCTGGCCCATTACCGGGTTCCTTCCTTGCTGCTGACGACCACGGTGATGTGGCTGGTCCGCTTACGGATCCGGTAGGCACGGCCCTGAGCACGCGGACGGAACCGCTTCAGGGTCGGGCCCTCATCCACGTACGCCTCGCTGATGAACAGCGAAGAGGCGTCACTGTGGTCGTAGTTGTGTGCAGCGTTGGCGATGGCGCTGTCCAGCACCTTGCCAACCGGCACGCTCGCGGCCTGCGGGGCGAAACGCAGGACCGCCTGAGCCTCCGTGGCGTCCATGCCACGGATAAGGTCCACCACTCGGCGGGCCTTCATGGGCGTGACGCGGATGTACCGCGCCTGGGCCCTGGCTTCCATGGTTGTCCTTCCAGTGTCTGTCATGGTCGATTCCACCCCGCTACTAGCGGCGCTTCGACTTCCGGTCGTCCTTCACGTGACCCCGGAAGGTGCGCGTCGGCGAGAACTCGCCGAGCTTGTGGCCGACCATCGACTCGGTGACAAACACCGGAATGTGGGTCTTGCCGTTGTGCACCGCGATCGTGTGGCCGAGCATGGCCGGGATGATCATCGAGCGACGGGACCAGGTCTTGATGACGTTCTTGGTACCGGCTTCGTTCTGAGCGTCCACCTTCTTCACGAGGTGGCCGTCAACGAAGGGTCCCTTCTTGAGACTGCGCGGCATCTAAACCCGCTCCTAGCGCTTCTTGTTCGTCTTGCGGCGGCGGACGATGTACTTGCTCGAAGCCTTCTTCGGCGAGCGAGTACGACCCTCCTTCTGACCCCACGGGGAGACCGGGTGGCGACCACCGGAGGTCTTGCCCTCACCACCACCGTGCGGGTGGTCGACCGGGTTCATCGCCACACCGCGAACGGTCGGGCGAACGCCCAGCCAGCGCTTGCGGCCGGCCTTGCCCCAGTTGATGTTCGACTGCTCGGCGTTGCCGACCTCACCGATGGTGGCGCGGCAGCGGGCGTCGACGAGACGGATCTCGCCGGACGGCATACGAAGGTGGGCCATCGTGCCCTCCTTCGCCAGCAGCTGCACGGAGGCACCCGCGGAACGGGCGAACTTGGCGCCACCGCCGGGACGGATCTCGATCGCGTGGATCGTGGTACCGACCGGGATGTTGCGGAGGGCCAGGTTGTTGCCGGGCTTGATGTCGGCCGCGGGGCCGTTCTCAACCCGGTCACCCTGCGCGAGGCCACGCGGGGCGATGATGTAGCGCTTCTCGCCGTCCGCGTAGTGGAGCAGCGCGATGCGCGCGGTGCGGTTGGGGTCGTACTCGATGTGAGCGACCTTCGCCGGCACGCCGTCCTTGTCGTGACGACGGAAGTCGATCACGCGGTAGGCGCGCTTGTGGCCACCACCCTGGTGGCGCACGGTGATCCGGCCGGTGTTGTTACGGCCGCCCTTGCTGTGCAGAGGGCGAACCAGCGACTTCTCCGGCGTGGACCGCGTGATCTCGACGAAGTCGGCTACGGAGGAGCCACGACGGCCCGGCGTAGTCGGCTTGTACTTGCGGATTCCCATTTCTCAGTCCTCGTCCGATTCCGGACGACTCGACCTCCGTCAGGAGGTCGGGCCGCCGAAGATGTCGATACGGTTGCCCTCGGCAAGGGTCACGATGGCGCGCTTGGTGTTGGCGCGCTTGCCGAAACCGGTGCGGGTGCGCTTGCGCTTGCCCTGACGGTTGATCGTGTTGACCCCGGTGACCTTGACCGAGAAGACCGCCTCGACGGCCTGCTTGATCTGGGTCTTGTTCGAGCCAGGCGCGACGATGAACGTGTACTTGTTCTCGTCCAGCAGGGCATAGCTCTTCTCGGAAACAACCGGCTTGACGAGGATGTCACGCGGGTCCGTGAAGGTCTTGCTGGTGATCGTGGCCTCGGACATCAGGCCTCGCTCCCTTCGGTGGTCTCGGCCTTGGGGCCAGACACGAAGGACTCGAGAGCGGCCTGGGTGAAGACCACGTCGTCGGATCGCATCACGTCGTACGTGTTCAGCTGGCCCGGCTCCAGGATGTGGACCTGGGGCAGGTTGCGAGCGGACAGCCACGCGGCCTCGTCGGAGCGCTCGACGACCAGGAGCAGGTTCTTGCGCTCCGAGATCTTGCCGAACAGCGTCTTCGCGGCCTTGGTGGAGATGCCACCCTCGACCACGCCGGAGACGACGTGGATGCGGGAGTGGTTCGCCCGGTCGGAGAGGGCACCGCGGAGGGCGGCGGCCTTCATCTTCTTGGGGGTCCGCTGCGAGTAGTCACGCGGCACGGGACCGTGCACGACGCCACCACCGGCGAACTGGGGGGCGCGGGTCGAACCCTGACGGGCGCGGCCGGTGCCCTTCTGGCGGTACGGCTTCTTGCCACCACCACGGACCTCGCCACGCGTCTTGACCTTGTGCGTGCCCTGACGGGCGGCGGCCAGCTGCGCGACGACGACCTGGTGGATCAGCGGGATGCTGATCTTGGCCTCGAAGATCTCGGCCGGGAGCTCGACGGTCCCGGTCTTGTCGCCGGAGGGCGACAGAATGTCAATGGTGCTCATATCCTCAGGCCCCCTTGGCCGCGGTGCGGACCAGGACGAGGCCGCCGTTCGGACCAGGAACCGCACCCTTGATCAGGAGCAGGCCCTTCTCCGCGTCAACGGCGTGAACGGTCAGGTTCTGGGTGGTCACGCGCTCGTTGCCCATACGGCCGGCCATGCGCATGCCCTTGAAGACACGGCCCGGGGTGGCGCAGCCACCGATCGAACCGGGCTTGCGGTGCACGCGGTGGGCACCGTGGGAGGCCTTGCCACCACGGAAGTTGTGGCGCTTCATGACACCGGCGAAGCCCTTGCCCTTGCTCTTACCGGTGACGTCGACCTTCACACCGGCCTCGAAGAGCTCGGCGGTGATCTCCTGGCCGAGCGTGTACTCGGAGGCGTCAGCGGTGCGGAGCTCCACAAGGTGACGGCGCGGGGTGACGTCGGCCTTGGCGAAGTGACCCTTGAGGGGCTTGTTCACCTTGCGCGGGTCGATCTCGCCGAAGGCGATCTGGACCGACTCGTAGCCGTCGATGTCGTTCGTACGCACCTGGGTCACGACATTGGGGCCGGCCTTGACGACGGTCACCGGGACGACCCGGTTGTTCTCGTCCCAGACCTGCGTCATGCCGAGCTTCTCGCCCAGGATGCCCTTGATGTTCTTAGCCATCTCGCGCGTCACCTCAGAGCTTGATCTCGATGTCGACGCCCGCCGGGAGGTCGAGGCGCATGAGCGAGTCAACCGTCTTCGGCGTGGGGTCGAGGATGTCGATGAGGCGCTTGTGCGTGCGCATCTCGAAGTGCTCGCGCGAGTCCTTGTACTTGTGCGGCGACTTGATGACGCAGTACACGTTCTTCTCAGTGGGCAGCGGCACCGGGCCCGCGACCGACGCACCAGTGCGCGTCACCGTCTCGACGATCTTCTTCGCCGAGGAGTCGATGACCTCGTGGTCGTAGGCCTTGAGCCGGATGCGGATCTTCTGTCCCGCCATGGCTACTCAGTAGTCCTTTGTCTTGGTTAACGCTCTGGACTCGGGGGCTCTCATAACCTCCACCTCCGACCCACGCGGTCGGGCGTGTCGCACTCCCTCTACGCAGAAATCCCTGAGGACTTCCCAACCAAGGGGGTGCGGTCACCATGACCGCGAGTCGGGGGCGAAACACCCACCGAGTGCCTGGTCGGCACCCCGCTGACGCTTCCCCGAAGATTCCCGTACGTCCGCTCCTGAGAAGGAGCGACGAGTACTGTGGGACTCGCTTCAGGTCCTCCCGACGGGAGGCGCGCAGCATCGGCACTCAACCGAGCAACCCCGACAGTCTGCCATACGGGATGCTGTGGTGGCCAATCGGGCCGAAGAGAGTACCCCGGACGTGATGGAGATCAAACCTGGGGTGCGACACGCCCCCCACCCGCCGCCGGACGGCGCGGGCGCGGACCTGGGTGCCGACCTCCCCGGCCGCTTCACCCGCGTACACATGGCCCCCACACCATCTCCGCAGGCGCCCGCACGACATGCCGGGCATGTGTGGATTGCTGCCGCGCGACTGGTTTCGGCCGCTGCGGCTGTGCCAAGGTGGCGCGGTGAACGATCTCGGGGGCGGCTCGGACACGCCGGTACGGCGGACACGGCTCGCTGACTTCGCAGACATGCCCGTCGAACCTCAGGGCGGGCCGGGGAGGGCGGCCGACGCGGCGGCGCCTGTTCCCGCGCCCGGCCCCTCGCCCGCGGGGTGGTCTCCGCCACCTCCCCCTCCCCCTGACACGCGCGGGGCCGCCCCGTCGCCCTGGTCCCCCGGTGCGCATCGCCCGGGCGAGCCGGGTGTGCCGGATGTGCCGCTGGACGCGGAGGCGGAGGCCCGGCGGCGCGAGTTCGCAGCGGTCCTGGAGCTCTTCCGTACGACGGCGGTGGTCGTGCCGCGCCGGGACCGGGGCTGGCTGACCGTCGACTTCGGCGGCGTGCGGTGGATCCTCGCGTTCTCCGACGAGTCGGCGCTGGCCCGGTACGCCGTCGCCCGGGGCGAGGGCGGCGCGGAGTGGGAGTACGAGACGGTGCTCGGGGCGCGGCTGCTCGACGTGGCCGTGCCGAGCGCGGGTGTGCCCTGCGGGGTGGCCCTGGACGCGGCGGACGGCCCGGAGCACGCGGTGCTGTTCCCGCCGGTGGCCGGGGTCGTACCGGACGCGGCGGCGGTGGACAGAAACGTCACGGGAGCGGACGAGTGGGGGACGGCACGATGAGTGGCGGCGGGGGCGAGGCCGGCAAGGACCTGGCCACGGCCGGGCTGAACGAGGTCACGAACGGCCTGACGCTGGCCCTTGGCGAGCTGAAGGAGCTCGGCATGGACAGCATGGCGGCGGAAGGGCGCGGCTTCGGCGAGATCGCCCTCTCCGGCCTGGAGCTGGGCCACGAAGGGCTGACCGGGACGTTCTCGTCGTTCTGCGAGCGCTGGGAGTGGGGTGTGCGCTCGCTGATCAGCGAGGGGAACATGTTCGCCGTGGCGACGGGCCTGTCGGCCGGTAAGTACCACGAGGCCGAGCAGTACCTGGAGGGCACGTTCAAGATCGTGGCCAATGCGGCCATCGGCAATCCGTACGCGTCCGAGGACGAGGTCACGAAGCAGGGCTGGGGCGACATCGCCACGTCCGGGTACCTCGGCGGCGTGGACTACAGCAAGGAGTCCTTCGACGAGGCACGCGCCAACTCGGCGCAGGGCTGGAAGGACGCCGGGCGCGATCTGGCCACCTCCCAGACGGTCGGTCTGCCCGGCCTGGGCCCGCAGAACGCGGCCTCGGTGGCCGGCGTCACCGACGCGCAGTACGAGGCGGCGCTCGACGACATGTTCGGGCCCTCGGCGGAGGAGCGGGCCGCCGCCGCCCAGCAGCAGCAACAGCAGCAGGGCGTGCCGCCCCAGCAGCAGAGGGGTGACCAGGGCTGATGGGCGGCCTGCTCGACGACATCGGCAACGGCCTCAGTGACCTGGGCAAGGGCATCGAGGGAGGCATCAACGAGGGCCTCGGCGCCATCGAGGACGGCATCGACTCCGGCAAGAAGGCGCTGGGCGAGACCGTCGACTGGGCGACCGACAAGGCCGGCGATCGCCTCGATTCGTACGGTCTGCACGGGGCCGCCGACGTGGTCACCGACTGGGGTGACGGCGTCGCGTCGGATCTGGGGGCGACCCCCGGCGAGAAGCAGCTCGGCCAGACCGAGGAGGCGAACGAGCTCGTCCGCGGCAACGCCACGAAGATCCTTGAGAGCGCGGCGCACCTGAAGGACTTCCGGGCCGCTTTCGAGCAGGTCGGCCAGGGCATGAGGAAGGTCGACTCCTCGCGCTGGAAGGGCGAGGCAGGCAACGCCTTCCGCGAGAAGTTCGGGTTGCACCCCACGAAGTGGCTGCACGCGGCGGACGCGTGCGAGGAGGCCGCCGCCGGCCTCGAGGCGTACGCGCACACCGTGAAGTGGGCGCAGAACGTGGCGTCCGAAGCCATCGACATGTACCGCCGGGGCAAGCGCGCCGAGGGGGAGGTCAAGGCTGCGGTCGCGGCCTCCAAGGACCCGGACGCCGCCAAGAGCCCCGAGGCCGTCAGGGCGGAGGAGGCCGCGAAGGCGCTCGTCGAGGAGGCCAAGGCGCTGCTAGCCCAGGCCCGCGAGCAGCGGAACACCGCCGCGACGGACGCCCAGTCCCGGGTGGAGAAGGCCCTGGCCCACGCCCCGGCCGAGCCTCCGCCGCTCAATCGCCTCGGCGACAACCTCGTCGACGGATACATGGCGTACAACACGGAGATGACCCATGTGGTGGGCGGCGTCCTCAAGGGAACGGCGGGCCTGCTCAACTTCGTCCGCGGTCTGAACCCGGCCGACCCGTACAACCTGACGCACCCGGCCGCGTACATGCAGAACGTCTCGATGACGCTCTCCGGCCTGGTCTCCACGGTGGCCCACCCCGAGCGCGTCGTGACGGCCGTGGTCGAGGGCTTCAAGAAGGACCCGGCCGAGTTCCTCGGCCGCCTCATCCCGGAACTCTTCGGCACGAAGGGCACGGGTTTCGCCACCGGCGGCCTGCGGGTCGCGGCCAGGGAGGGCCTGGAGGCGGCGGCGACGAACCCGGTGACGCGGAACGGCCTGAAGTACGGCGACAACGCCACCGGCACCCCGCCGACGGGGTTGCCGGACGCGATGACCCCGCAGTGGCCGCCGGCCGGCGCGACCGACAACGCGGTCTCGCAGCTCCCCCCGGGCTGGACGATCGACAACGCGCCCACCCCCACCCACCCCCCGACGGGTTTCGCCGACAACGCCACCCCCTCGACCCCGGCTGGTTATGGGGACAACGCGGCCCCGCCCTCCACCCCGACGGGCGCCGCCGACAACGCGGCCCCGCCGAAGGACTGGGACGGTCTGGCCCAGTCCACGGACAACGTGGGAGAAGGGGCCGTCCACGCGGATTCGGTGGACGGCAAGACGGCCCAGGATTTCCTGGACGATCAGTATCCGGAGATCCAGGGGGTCAATGACGGGCCGGGCGGGCACGCCGACAATGGCTTCCAGTACGAACCACACGTTTCGGCGGACGAGTTCGGCGACCTCGGGGTGGATCAGAAGCACCAGGTCGCGGCCGGCGAACTGAACGACGGTGCGGTTTCCTGGCCCGACAGCAATGACGCGATCGCGTACGGACGGGACCAGTGGAACGACTACGCGAGCAACCTTCCCGAACCGACCAAGAAGTCGCTCCTCGATTACACGGACGACCATTGGGGAGACGCGGACCCGGGGTATGCCACGTACAAGGAGATGAACGGATACCTCCGAGGAAATGGCGACCTCGGCACCCCTGACGTCCTCCGTAACATCGACGAGGTCGACAGGGCTCTCGCCGGACGCCCTCTGCCCGAGGACGTGATGGTCGTCCGTGGGCAAGGGGTGAGCCACTACGGTGTCGATCACCCCGGGGACCTGGTCGGGAGAACGGAGACCGATCCCGGCTACATGTCCACCTCCCTCGGTGATCACCCGGTAGGGGCCTTCGAGGGCAAGCCGGGCATTCTCCACCTCCGCGTCCCCGAGGGAACCGACGCCCTCTGGATGGAGAAGGTGAGCCATTACGGCATGGGTGAGCGGGAGCTCCTGCTCGGACGCGGCACGAGCTACAAGGTGACACGGGCCTTCGAGGACGAGAGCGGCCAGTGGCACATCTACGGGGAAGTCCTGCCCCGGGGCTGAGGAAGGTACAGCGAATGATCGTCGAACAAAGGGGAGAGTTCCGCTTCATCAAGCGGACGACCCCTCCGCACACCTTGGACTACGGTCCGGTGACTCAGACGGGGGGCCCCGCGGAATACGCTGCGGCAAGCAGCGAACCCGTGCAATACGTCACCGTGGCGGCCGACAGCGGCACGGTGATCGGCTATGTGTGGATCAACGACAAGGACGCGGCCGCGCACTTCGTCCCCCGAAGGGTCGACCCCAACCAGGGTGACGGGTGGATCGAGCGCCTGCGTGACGCCAAGGCCCGTGGCCTCGCTCCGTCCGAAGCGCTGGCCGAGCTGACCCGGAACCCGCCCTCCCACAGCCACATCGTGCCGGGCTCGATCGCCGAGGCACCGAGCTCTGCCGCCGTCAGAGACCTCGCCGGATGGCCCCCCAAGGAGCGCCCGTGGAGAGCCGCGCGCGGGGTGCTGCTCGGCCTCGCACTCGGTGATGCCATGGGCTACCCCACCGAGTTCCTCACCATGGAACAGATCACGGCCGCGTTCGGCCCCTGGCACAAGATGGAGATGCCGCTCTCCGCAGGCGATGTCGTGCGGGTAACCGATGACACCCAGATGACGCTGGCCGTCGCGGAAGCCCTGGCCGACGTCACCACGAGTCCCCGGGCGACAGAAGGGGCCTGGGGAGCGGCGCAGCCCGTCACCCCTGCCCGGGTCGAGGCGGCCCTGCGCAAGCACCTCGTGGCCTGGCTGCGCTCCCCGGACAACAACCGCGCCCCCGGGCAGACGTGCCTGAACGCCTGTGCCGCACTGGAGCGCGGTCTCCCGTGGCAGGACGCCACGGTCATCAGCTCCAAGGGCTGTGGCGCGAACATGCGCGTGGCGCCCGTCGCCCTCGTACCCGGCCTGACAGCCGAGCAGCGCGCGGGCATCGCACAGCTCCAGGCGGCCATGACGCACGGCCACCCGACCGCGCTCGCCGCGAGCGATCTGACAGCCCACGCCGTCTGGCTCATCCTCCAGGGCTGCGCCCTGGACGACCTCCTTCCCCAACTGCGCGCGTACGCCCTGGAGTCCCGGCACACGTACCACGCCGACTGGCTCGGAGATCTGTGGCGCAAGGCGGGAGCGCCCGACCCCGCGTCGTACATCGCGTTCGGGTGGGACGAATGTCTGCGCGCCCTCGACAAGGTGACCGAGGCCCTGCGCGCACCGGTCATGGACAGGGACCCCAGCGAGGCCGTCGGGGCCGGCTGGGTCGCCGAGGAAGCCCTGGCGACGGCCCTGTACTGCTTCCTCCTCGTCAAGGGCGATGCTCGCGGATCGATCATGCGAGGAGCGCACTCGTCAGGGGACTCCGACTCCATCGCCGCCCTCGCCGGAGCGTTCGCCGGGGCCAAGCACGGAACCCACTACTGGCTGCACGAGTGGACCGAGGTGCTGGAGTACGAAGACCGCATTCGTGCCCTCAGCCAGATCTGGGACTGAGTACCGAAGTGGAAGACATGGACACGGAGCCGCGCCCGGCCCCCGCCAGGGCGCCGCACCCCACCCGGCAGGCGACCGCCTGGCTCGGCACGACCTACGGCGGGCTCGTCGAGCTCGCCGTGCCGCACCCGGTGCACGAGACCGACACCGCCTGGTTGCTCTCCTGCCAGGTCCTCCCCCAGCCCGGATACCCCCGCTCGCCGATGCTCGCGGCCTCGCTCGTCGTGCCCAAGGACGGCAGTTCCCCGTTCCACCCCGCCCCCAGCGCCCCGCTGGCGGACCTGGAACCGGCACCGTCACGCGAGGCCGCCGGCCGCGTCCGGAACCAGGCGCGCCGTATCAATGCCCGCGGCTGCGTCGCCGCCGTGCATTCCGCGCTCGGCGGCCACCGGTCGGTCGCCCTGCCCTGGAGCCCCGCCCATGAGGCCCCGGGCTGGTGGGACCGGCTGAACCGTCGGTACTTCCCCGGCTTCACGCACGTACCGGCGGACGACTGGAACGACGTGATCAGGGCCCTCCACAGCCCGGGCCCGGACACCCGCGGGCTGGTGTGGGTACGCCGTGAGGCCGGCGGCCAAGAGGCGACCGGCAACCTCCTCTACGCCCACAACAACAACGGCCAGGTCGTCCTCCTGGACGGCGTCACAGGCTCCCTGGCCGTCCTGGACACCTCACACATCCGCGAGCTGGTCCTGCTCCGGGCGCTCCCGAGTAGCGGCACCGGTGCGGAACGCGTCACACCCGGGAGATCGTGAAGTCTCCCGCCGGAAGGTCGGCGAGCTTCCGGTCCAGATCGTAGGGATCGACCCCGCGCCCGGGTGTCAGCCCTTCTCCCCCGAACCCTGGACGCAGGAATCCGTCGGCGTCGTCGCGCGGGACGTTGAAGCCGACGTACTGGTACTGCACCGGTACGAGAGAGCCGGGGATGGTCTCGTACTCCCACGCGTCATAGACCCCGAAGGTGATCTCGCGGTCCATGACGACCCGCGTCACCCGGTCCGCACCGGGTCCCACCCGCACCAGCGGGTAGACGAAGCTGTATTCGGCGTGTACCAGCACCTCCCCGGGCCGCGGCGACTCGAAGGTCATCCGTCCACGGGTTTTGATCACCGACCCGGCCAGTCGGACTTCGGCCGGGTCGAACCGGGTGAAGAGACACAACGGGTCCCGGTCCTTGCTCGGCCGGTTGAGCGAGTCCTGGATCTCGTCCCGGGTCCCCTCGAAGGAGTCCAGCATGTACAGGGCCGGCGGTGTCTTCTCGCCCCGGAGCGTCGCGGGGTCGAGGTTCGCGGCCACGAGGAACTCCTTGGCCTTGTTCAGCGCGTCGGCCACCTGGTTCCGGGTCATGCCGTTCACGGCCCGGGCCTCCGGCAGCTCGATACCGGCGGCTCCGTCCGCCCATGAGGCTGCCGGGGAGCCCCGGAAGGGCGCGGCGACGGTGGGCGGCCCCTCGTCCACGGGCTGCCGTTCCCACGGTGTCGCGCCCGCCAGCCAGGCGCCGATGCCACCGAGAACCAGAGCGCCCGCGATGCCGGCGAACACGGCCCTGCGTGGGCGTTGCGCCCGCTCACGACGCAGGGCGTCCTTCCGCTCCGGGTCCTCCTGCTCCGCGCGCAGCCGGGCGACGAAGTCCGTCGGTTCGATGGACATGCCGTTCCCTCCCCTTCCGTCTTCCTGGCCGTGGTCAGCTTCTGGAGACCGTGCCGCACTCATGCGGCAGGTCGTCCGGGCTCTTGCTGCGGTCGTACGGGTCCACGAGGGGGCCCGATTCCGTCGGAACGGGGGCGGCCGAGCGGTCCTCGGCGAACGTGGGGTGGAAGTAGCCGTCCTCGGACGACTCGCACTCGCTGTTCCCGACGTTGGTATCCCAGCTGTTCACGCCCAGCGTGCCCCGGCTGACCCGGTACCTCGCGGGGTCCGCGAGCGAGAACGTGATCACGCGCCGGACAATCGTCCGCTCCACCGCGTCGAAGCCCGGCCGGGTCTTCACGACGGGGTACACGAACGTGTAGTCGGTGTGGATCAGAACCGTTCCAGCGTCCTTCCCCGTGCCCTTCTCCACGGTCATCCGCCCGCGGGTCTTCACCACGGAGCCCACGAGCCGCACCTCGGCCGGGTCGAAGCGGCTGAACACGTGCGTCGGGTCGTTCTCCGCGGTGGGCGTGGCCAGCGCCTTCTCCAGCCGGGGGCGGAGATCTGACTGCTGTGGATCGAGCAGCCTGAGCGCCGCCTCGGGCTTCCCGCCCTGGATCACGGCCGGGTCGAGGTTGGCCGCCACGAGGAACTCCTTGGTCCGCTTCAGCGCGGCCGCGACCTGGTCCTTCGACATCCAGCCGACCGCCGCCGCCTGGGGCACCTGGATCCCGGCCGCCCCGTCGGCCCAGCGGAGGGCCGGCGAGCCCTTGAACGGCTCTTCCGGCGTCGGGCGGTCCGGGAGCATCTCCCGCGCCGGGGCCTCGGTAGGCCGTGCGGTCTCGGCGGCAAGAGGCGTGTCCTCCGCGCCGCCCAGACCCACGGGGAGCCGGTCGGTGATCAGGTCCGGACGCAGGGCGAGCAGCAGGAGACCGGCGGCCAGGGTGATCCCGACGACGCCCTTCACCTGGCGCCTGGCCTTGCTACGGCCCTTCATCTCCTGCCAGGCGGGCCCGGTACGCCACCCCTCGGGCTGCCCCTGCGAGGCGGCCTCCCGTCGCCCGAACCGCCGACGGCGGGCCTTCGGGGCGGGGCCGACGCCGACCCCGTCCTTCCTCGCCGCCTCGACGAACGCGGCCCATTCCTCGTCGGAGACCGACGGGTCCTTTTCGCTCATGTTCCCCACCCCTGATCATGCTTGCGGTCAGGAGGGTTTCATGGGGCGTGTCGAAGGACTCGGGCAGGTCGGGTTTGTTGATCCTTCCGCGACCTGCGTGCGCTCAGCCCTCGGAGGCGTACGAGACGAAGCCGGCCCAGGCGCCGGGGGCGAAGGCGAGACGGGGGCCTTCGGCGACCTTGGAGTCGCGGACGTGGATCGTACCGGGGGTGGTGGCGACCTCGACGCAGTCTTCGCCGTTGGAGCTGCTGCTGTAGCTGCTCTTGAACCACTCCAGCTCAGGCTTGCGGATCATGTCTCTCCCAGCAGTTGTTCGATGAAGGCCCGCGACTCCCCCGGAGTGAGAGCCTGTGCCCGGATGATGCCATAGCGAAGCTCCAAGATCCGGAGCCGTTTGGGATCGGACACCGGACGACCGTTGAAGTCGCCGTCCGCGCGCCCCACGGCGGTGCCGTCCCCGAACTTCAGCACCTCGATCAGCCCGGCCGTCCCAGGATGACCGGCGTGCGCGGTGGGCATCACCTGGATCTCCACGTTCGGCAACTCCCCTACTTCCAGAAGTCGTTCGAGCTGTCGCCGCAGCACCATTCTCCCCCCGATGGGGCGCCGCAGCGTGGTCTCTTCCTGGACGAAGCTGAACTCGGGACCAGGTGACCTGTCGAAGATCGACTGACGCGCCATGCGCGCCGCCAGAAGGCGCTCCAACTCCTCCGGCCCGTACGCCGGGCGCCAGGTTCGAAGCAGCGCGTGCGCGAACTCCTCGGTCTGGAGGAGCCCGTTGATGTTGTGCGTGCCGTACAGGCAGAACTCGACCGCTCGCGCCTCCAGTCTCTTCAGGTCCCGAACCTTCTTCGGGTACCGGACCTCCACCACGTCCTTCTTCATCGCCGCGACGAGCCCGCCCGCGCCGAGCACGTGGTCCACCTTGTCCAGGAACTCCGGTCGCGGGATCCGGGCCCCGCGCTCGATCTTGCGGATCATGTCCTCGCCGTACCCGACCAGGTCGCCGAACTCCGCCGCCCGCAGGCCCTTCGTCTCCCGCCACAGCTTGATCTGGCGGCCCACCGTCGCCACGACGGCCGCTCCCGACTCGTCCTCGGGGTCGACCTCCCAGCCCGGCTCTTCCGTCCCCGCACTGTCCACACCGTCCACGCCCATGCGCGCCCACCTCCTCAGCCGCCCTTACCCGAGAGGCCACCCCGGACAGCCGGGACAAGGCCGGACAGTCTCGGGACAGTCACCGTACGTAAGGGCATGTTCGCTGGGCAGCGTACGCACAGCTCGCCACTCTGAGTGACATGAATCAGGAACGAACCCAACTCT
Source organism: Streptomyces sp. NPDC003035 (assembly GCF_042888285.1). NCBI lineage: Bacteria > Bacillati > Actinomycetota > Actinomycetes > Kitasatosporales > Streptomycetaceae > Streptomyces > Streptomyces sp. NPDC003035. The sequence continues at coordinate 140,893 of NZ_JBIAPJ010000005.1, forward strand.
TGGCGTCTGTACGCCAGTTCGGAATCCAGCTCTCCGCTACGCGGCGGGGCGCCCGGCTCGCCCGGCTCCTGGCCGTCGAGCAGCTGCGCTCGTGGGAGCTGACGGCCGTGGCCGAGGCGGCGGCCCAGGTCGTCGCCGAGCTGGCGGCGAACGCCGTGACCCATGGCCGCGTCCCGGGTCGGGACTTCCGGCTGGCGCTCCTCGCGTCGGACGCCGTACTCCGCATCGAGGTCACGGACACGCGGGGTGACCGGCTCCCCGTCGCCGGCCGGCCGACGGACGCGGCGTCGGGGCGCGGGCTCCTGATCGTCGAGGCGCTCGCGGACCGGTGGGGCGTCACGTCCGGGCCCGTCCCGCGCAAGACGGTCTGGGCGGAAATCGGCACCGCGTCGCGGCCGACCGCGACCCGGCGGCCCACGACGGAAAAGACTTAAGTACCAGGGAAAGTACCCACCCCACCCCTCCAGCCTCCCCGCGATCACCCGTCACTCACACGGGTGATCTGTGCCAACTGGGCTGGATTTGGGGCCGGTTGCCTGGCATATGCTCACGCCGACCACCTCAGACATGCGTCGGCCCTCGGCCGGGACTTGCACTCCCGATCGAGGGCCTGACCACCACGGAAGTAGCGCTTCCTGATGGCTTACTCGCAGCCTAGCGCGCCCTCGCGCGCCTCCGGGCTCATTCACGTCAACGTCCGGCACACGACCCGCTACACGGTCGTCGGCAACCACCTCGCTCAGCACGACGAGCTCTCGCTGATCGCGATCGGGCTCTCCGTCCACATCCAGTCGCTGCCCGCCGGAACGCCTGTCGGGGTCAAGGTCCTGGCCGCGAAGTTCCCGGAGAGCGAGTTCCGGATCGCGGCCGCCATGCGGGAGCTGGAGGACCACGGCTACCTGAAGCGGTTCATCGAGCGACTGCCCACCGGACGCCTCGCCCCACGCACGATCTCGTACAACCGGCCGGGGGCTGAACTCGACCCCGAACCGGAGACGCCCCCGGAGTCCCCCGAGCCCCCGGCCACCCCGCCCCCGGCTCCGCCGCGCCCGCCGAAACCCGCACCCCGCCCCGTAACCCCGGCTGCGTCACCCCCGCCCCCGCTCCCCCAGGCTCATCAGCCCGCCGCCGACCTGCTCGCTCGCCTCCGCCTCCACGAGCCCCGGCTCCTCCTCGCCGAGCGGGACATCCGCCGCCTCGCCCCCGGCGTCGTCACCTGGCTGGAACGCGGCGCGGCCCCTGACGCCATCGTGCGCACCCTCGCCGCGACCCTCCCGGACGATCTGGTCCATCCAGCCGGGCTCCTCGCCCACCGCCTGGTCGCACTCCTCCCGCCCCCACTACCGCCCGGACCGCAGGCCTTGGCCCCCTTCCAGGACTGCGACGGCTGCGACCGCCCCTTCCGCTCCCCCGAACCCGGCCGCTGCCGCGACTGCCGCACCGCCTCCGAGGCACCTGCCGCCTGACCAGCGGCCCCGAACGACAATCCGTCGGGCTTCACTCGGAATTGCTGGCCCCGGTCTTCCGGATCCTCGGTGTGCGGCTGCCGCCCAAGGCATCCATCGAGGTGCTCACCCCGGACACCACCGAATTACGGCCCCTCGAACGGCGCGTGGACAGCGTGCTGCGCGTCGAGCCGTCCGACCGCGACGGGTTTCTGCTCGCCATCGAGGCCCAGGGCCGGCGCGACCCGGACAAGGCGTCGAGCTGGACCTATTACCTCGCGTACCTGCACGCGAAGTACGGCGTCCCGGCGCTGCTCCTCGTCGTCTGCCAAGACCGAGGCACCGCCCGGTGGGCGGCCGGTCCCTTCACCATCGGTGTCGACCACTGGACCTCGCTCACCACCCGTCCCCTTGTCCTCGGCCCGGACAACGTGCCGGTGATCACCGACCCCGCCGAAGCATCGCGGAACCTCGCGATGGCCGCGTTCTCGGCCATGACTCATGGCCGGGATCAGCAGGCTCCGGCGATACTGGAAGCACTGGCAGAAGCCCTGGGTTCGGCTGACCCCGATTCCCTCTCGTACTACGCGGAACTGCTGGAGATCGGTCTGGGTGACACCCCGGCCAGGAAGACCTGGAGGAACTTGATGGTGGGCAGCTTCTTTCCCGGCCGAGGCACTCTCGTCGAGGAGACTTATCTCAAGGGCAAGGCCGACGGCGAAGCCGAAGGAAAGGCCGAGTCGGTCCTCCGCCTGCTCGCCGGGCGGGGCGTCCCCGTCCCCGAGGTCATGGCACAGCGGATCAGCGGCTGCACCGACTCCGACACTCTCGACCGGTGGTTCGACCGCGCCATCACGGCCGTCCATGCCGAGGAGTTGTTCGCCGACGAGGCCCCCGCGTCCGCCGAATAATCGGACCCCGGGCGCGGACCGTGCGTCCGTTCCCGGGGAGGCGCACCGTCATGCATACCAGTGACGAGATTTACCACCGGGTGCTGTGGGATCCCCGCTTCGATCCGGAGCGCTTCGTGATGGGGATCGCCGAGCGCGGGGCCCCGCCGAAGCGGGTGGCGTTGCCCGACTTCGTACCGGGTGGGGAGATCCCCTGGCACCGGGTGCTGTTCTTCGAGGCCGACGGGGAGCTGGTCTGGGACCGGGCGACGGGGGTGGACCGGCTCGGGGAGATCGTGGCGGTCGAGGGCGAGGTCGTGCCGCCCGGGGAGATCCTGGCCGTAGCCCCGACGAACCGTACGGCGGTGGCCTGGATCCCGCCGCGGCGGCTGTGGCCCGCCATCCAGCACATCCGCCGGGTGCACGACCGCCAGATCCACCGCTGGCCCCCGCACGTCAACGTCCTCTTCGGCTTCGTACCCGAGTCCGACTTCGAGCGGGCCGCCCCGCTGGTGGCCGCGGCGGCGCGGCGGACGCCGCCGTTCCGGGCCCGGCTCGCGGGCGTCCACTGGTTCGGCCACCGCGAGGACGCCACGGTCTGGCTCGACCCGTGCGCGGCCGGCGAGGCGCCCTGGGCCCGGCTCCGGGAGGGCCTGGAGGCGCGCTTCCCGCTCTGCGGAGGCCGGGCCAAGGGCTTCACCCCGCATCTCTCCCTCGGCCGCACCCGCGACCCCCACCTGCTCGCCACGACCTCCGAAGCCCTGCTCGGCAGCGCGACGGCCCGGGTCGCCGAGCTGGTGCTCCTGTCCCGCCGCGAGGACGGCCCGATGCGGATACGGGCGACAGTGGCGCTCGGTACGGGCGAGGTGCGGTGGGCCGACGAGGACGACACCGAGGGCCGTACCTGAGCAGGACGACTCAGTTGCGCGTGCTCGTCCCGCACTTCTGCGGCAGCTCGTCGAGGTCCTTGCTGCGGTCGTACGGGTCTGAGGCCGGCCCCAAGGCCCCGGCGGCACCTCGCGGCCGCCCGCGCGAAGTGCGCGCCGCCGCACAACCCGCGGCGCCCCCGAGCCGTCTAGCTAGGCGCGGATCTCGGCCTCGACCAGGCCGTCCGCGGCTTCGGGGACTCATCGGGACCGGTTGGCAGCACGGGGGAAGCAGCAGTGGATCACATACGCGAGCCCAGGACGGGTGCGCCCGCTCGTCGACGCACCGTTCTCGCGTCGGCCGCCGCAGCCGCGGCCCTGGGAGCGGCAGCCCTCGCCGGGTGCTCCGTGCCCTCTCCGCGGCGGGCCGGGCCCACCGCGGACCCCGCGCCGGGGATGCCGATCGCCCGTACGCGGCGCGCGCAGCTGATGCAGTTCGCCGCGCACCCGGACGACGACCTGTACTTCATGAATCCGGACACCCAGCGGATGCTCGACGCCGGTGTCCCGCTCGTCTCCGTCTACGTGACCGCCGGCGAGCACACGGGCCGCAACCGCGTCGCCGGGATGCCGGAGACGCCGCCCGACCGGGCCGCCTACTCCTCCGCCCGCCACCAGGGCCTGCGCCAGGCGTACGCGACGCTCCTCGGGCTCGACATGTTCGCCCCCTGGCAGAAGGGCGTCGTCACGCTCCACGGCGGGCGCCGGGCCGAGATCGACACGCTCGTGCACAACGGCCGCCGGGTCGAGCTGATCTTCCTCAATCTGCCCATGCACACCTCACGGCGCTACATGGCCCTGCCCGCCCTGTGGCACGACCGCGCCCTCGAACTGCGCGCGCATCTCTCCGCGGGCTCCCCCGTCGACCGTTCCGACACCTACGACCACGACCAGCTGGTCGACGTGCTCGTGGGTCTCCTCGACCGCTACCGGCCGACCGTCGTCCAGACCCTCGACCCGGACCCCGACATCCAGCTCAGCGACGAGGCGACCCGCAAGCGCGACAGCGAGCAGCCCGGCTACTCCGACCACGGCGACCACACCGCCGTCGCTTGCTTCTCCTGGGAGGCGCTGATCCGCTGGGTCGCCGGCACCGCCCGGAGCGGGGGGACGATACCGGCGTTCGTCGCGACCGCCTTCCGTGGCTACTACAACCGCCACTGGCCCAAGAACCTCCCGCCCCAGGTCCTCAAGGAGAAGGCCGGGCATCTCGTCCCGTACGGCGGCGATCCGTCCTGGGAGTGCGGCAACCCCTCGGGCTGCGGCGACTACGGCGTCGGCGGGGACCGGCCCCTGACCAACAAGAAGGGCTGGGTGCGGGCCACCCACCACCGCTGGCCGGGGACCGGTCCGGCCGTCGTCACCCGGCCCGACGGGCGGCTCGACGCCTACGGGGTGCTCGGGCTGCGTGCCGTCCGCTGGCGGGAGACGGAGCGGGGCTCGGGCCTGTGGGGCGAGCCGGAGGACCTCGGCGGCGGGCCGCTCGCGCCCGCGCTGGGCTCTGCCACGCTTCCCGACGGGCGGGTCCTGCTCTTCGGGGTGCGGTTCGCCGCGCTCGGGGGCCATGGCGGCCCGAACAGGCGGGAGGTTGTCCTCCTGGAGCAGCGCTCCCCCGGCGGGCCGTTCCTCGCGTGGCGGGGCCTCGGCAATCCGGAGCGGGGCGACGACCGGGGGCGCAGGATCGGCGTGCCGGTGGCGGTGACCGCTCGCGACGGCCGGGTCCATCTCTTCGTACGCGACGCGGACAAGGGAGTGTCGACGCGGGTACGGGAGGCCGACGGCGACTGGAGCGCGTGGCGGGTCCTGGAGGGCGGCGTCGAGGTGCAGGACGGGCTGAACGCCGTGGTCGACGGCTCCGGCCGGATCCATGTCCTGGCGGCGGGCCGGGAGTCCGTCGCGCACTGGATCGACGGCAGGCTCGCCGATCCGCTGCCCCTGGCCGGCGACCCGGTCTCCGCCGTCCCGGCCGCCCGGGGCGTGGGGGTGTACTACCGGAGGCCCGCCGACAAGGCGCTCCTGTCGAGCGCGAGCGGCGGGAACGCGTCCTTCGACGGGTACGGCCCCGTGGCCGCCGCGGCGGACGCCGACGGGACGGTGCTGCTCGGCAGGGACCTGCGCGGGCGGATCCAGCTGCGACGGGGCGGCCGGCTCTGGACCCGTACGCAGGGAGCGGCGCCCGTGCAGGCGGCGGCGCTGTGTCTCGTACCGGGCGGACCGGGCGGACCGGGCGGACCGGTGGCCGTGGGTCTCGGCGCCGACGCGCATCCGTGGCTGTGGCGGCCGGTCGCGGCGCCGCAGCTGTAGGAAACGACGAGGGCCCCCGGTCCGCCGCGAACGGCGGGCCGGGGGCCCTCTTATGACGCTCCGTCAGGAGCGGCACAGGTCAAGCGATCGACAATTACTTGTTGATCTTGACGACCTGGCCGGCGCCCACGGTCCGACCACCCTCACGGATGGCGAACTTCAGGCCCTCCTCCATGGCGACGGGCTGGATCAGCTCGACGGTCATGGAGGTGTTGTCGCCCGGCATGACCATCTCGGTGCCCTCGGGGAGGGTCACGACGCCGGTCACGTCCGTGGTACGGAAGTAGAACTGCGGGCGGTAGTTGTTGAAGAACGGGGTGTGACGGCCACCCTCGTCCTTCGACAGGATGTACGCCTGGGCCTCGAACGAGGTGTGCGGCGTGACCGAGCCGGGCTTGATGATGACCTGGCCGCGCTCGACATCCTCGCGCTTGATGCCACGGAGGAGCAGACCGACGTTCTCACCGGCCTGGCCCTCGTCGAGCAGCTTGCGGAACATCTCGATGCCGGTGACCGTGGTGGTGGTCTTCTCGGTCTTGATACCGACGATGTCGACGGTCTCGTTGACCTTGAGGACACCACGCTCGATACGACCGGTGACGACGGTGCCACGACCGGTGATCGTGAAGACGTCCTCGATCGGCATCAGGAACGGCTTGTCGACGTCACGCTCGGGCTGCGGGATCGCCTCGTCGACGGCGGCCATCAGGTTCAGGACCGACTGGCCCCACTCCTTGTCGCCCTCGAGCGCCTTGAGCGCCGAGACCTTGACGACCGGCAGGTCGTCGCCCGGGAACTCGTACTCGGAGAGGAGCTCACGCACCTCGAGCTCGACGAGCTCCAGGATCTCCTCGTCGTCCACCATGTCGGCCTTGTTCAGGGCGACGACGATGTACGGAACGCCGACCTGGCGGGCCAGGAGCACGTGCTCCTTGGTCTGCGGCATCGGGCCGTCGGTGGCCGCGACCACGAGGATGGCGCCGTCCATCTGCGCCGCACCCGTGATCATGTTCTTGATGTAGTCCGCGTGACCGGGGCAGTCGACGTGGGCGTAGTGACGCGACTCGGTCTGGTACTCGACGTGCGCGATGGAGATGGTGATACCGCGCTGGCGCTCCTCAGGAGCCTTGTCGATCTGGTCGAAGGCCGAGGCCTCGTTCAGGTCCGGGTACGCGTCGTGCAGCACCTTGGTAATGGCGGCCGTGAGGGTCGTCTTACCGTGGTCGATGTGACCGATGGTGCCGATGTTGACGTGCGGCTTAGTCCGCTCGAACTTCGCCTTCGCCACGGGGGTCCTCCTGGAGAGTGGTTCTGTACGCCTTACTCATCGGCGCCAGGTGATCTTTGCTGGGATGCCAGTCGCCGGGGCCCGTTCCTCGGGTTTCGGGGGCTGAGCCCCGGCGACTGGTGTCAAGCCTAAAGCGTGAACTTGGGAGAGTTACTCGCCCTTGGCCTTCGCGATGATCTCCTCGGCGACGTTCCGGGGAACCTCGGCGTAGGAGTCGAACTGCATCGAGTAGCTTGCGCGACCCGAGGTCTTGCTGCGGAGGTCTCCGACGTAGCCGAACATCTCCGAAAGAGGCACGAGGCCCTTCACGACGCGAGCGCCGCTGCGCTCCTCCATGGCCTGAATCTGACCACGGCGGGAGTTGATGTCGCCGATGACCTCACCCATGTAGTCCTCGGGCGTGACGACCTCAACGGCCATCATGGGCTCAAGGATGACGGGGGAAGCCTTGCGCGCGGCCTCCTTGAAGGCCTGCGAACCGGCGATCTTGAACGCGAGCTCGGACGAGTCGACCTCGTGGTAGGCACCGTCGAGAAGGATGACGCGGACGCCAGTCATCTCGTAGCCGGCCAGGATGCCGAACTGCATGGCCTCCTGCGCACCGGCGTCGACCGAAGGGATGTACTCCTTCGGGATGCGGCCACCGGTGACCTTGTTCACGAACTCGTACGAGGCGTCGCCGCCCTCGATGGGCTCGATCGCGATCTGCACCTTGGCGAACTGACCGGTACCACCGGTCTGCTTCTTGTGGGTGAAGTCCACGCGCTCGACGGCCTTGCGGATCGTCTCGCGGTACGCGACCTGCGGCTTGCCGACGTTCGCCTCGACCTTGAACTCGCGACGCATACGGTCGACGAGGATGTCGAGGTGAAGCTCGCCCATACCACCGATGATGGTCTGGCCGGTCTCCTCGTCCGAGTGAACCTGGAAGGAGGGGTCCTCCTCCGCGAGACGCTGGATGGCGACACCCAGCTTCTCCTGGTCACCCTTGGACTTGGGCTCGATGGCGACCTGAATGACCGGCGCCGGGAAGTCCATGGACTCCAGGATGACCGGGTTCTTCTCGTCGCACAGCGTCTCACCGGTGGTGGTCTGCTTCAGGCCCATGACGGCGACGATGTCGCCGGCGCCCACCGAGTCGATCTCCTCACGCTTGTTCGCGTGCATGCGGTAGATCTTGCCGATGCGCTCCTTCTTGCCCTTGACGGAGTTCAGCACCGAGGTGCCGGCCTCCAGGCGACCGGAGTAGATCCGGACGAAGGTGAGCTTGCCGAGGTGCGGGTCGCTCGCGATCTTGAAGGCGAGCGCGGAGAGCGGCTCGTCCTCGGACGGCTTGCGCTTGACGACGACCTCGGCGTCCTTGACGTCGTGGCCCTCGATGGCCTCGACGTCCAGGGGCGAGGGGAGGTAGCGCACGACCGCGTCGAGCAGGGGCTGAACGCCCTTGTTCTTGAACGCGGTGCCACAGAAGACGGGGGTGATCGTCTTCTCGCCGCCACCCTTGCCGGAGGCGATGGTGATACGACGGATCGCGGCGTACAGCTGCTCCTCGGTGGGCTCCTGGCCCTCGAGGAAGAGCTCCATGATCTCTTCGTCGTTCTCGGCGACGGTCTCGACCAGCTTGCCGCGCCACTCTTCAGCGGCCTCGGTGTGCGTGGCCGGGATGTCGACGACGTCGTACATCTCGCCCTTGGTCGCTTCCGCGGACCAGACCAGGGCCTTCATGCGGACGAGGTCCACGACACCCTGGAAGTCCATCTCGGAACCGATGGGGAGCTGCATGACGATCGGGACGGCGCCGAGGCGGTCCACGATCATGTCGACGCAGCGGTGGAACTCGGCGCCGGTCCGGTCGAGCTTGTTGACGAAGCAGATACGCGGGACGCCGTAGCGGTCCGCCTGACGCCAAACGGTCTCGGACTGGGGCTCCACACCGGCCACACCGTCGAACACCGTCACGGCGCCGTCGAGGACGCGGAGCGAACGCTCCACCTCGACGGTGAAGTCGACGTGACCCGGGGTGTCGATGATGTTGATCGTGTGGTCGACGTCCTCGAGCGGCCAGTGGCAGGTCGTCGCGGCGGACGTGATGGTGATGCCGCGCTCCTGCTCCTGCTCCATCCAGTCCATCGTGGCGGCGCCGTCGTGGACCTCACCGATCTTGTACGAAACGCCGGTGTAGAACAGGATCCGCTCGGTGGTGGTCGTCTTACCCGCGTCGATGTGGGCCATGATGCCGATGTTGCGCACCTTGGCCAGGTCAAGCGAAGTGGTAGCCATAAGGCTTCAGTCTTCTCTCGGTCTCGATGTGGGGTGCGACTACCAGCGGTAGTGCGCGAAGGCCTTGTTGGACTCGGCCATCTTGTGCGTGTCCTCACGCTTCTTGACCGAAGCACCGAGGCCGTTGGAGGCGTCGAGGAGCTCGTTCATGAGGCGCTCGGTCATGGTCTTCTCGCGACGGGCGCGGGAGTAACCCACGAGCCAGCGGAGCGCGAGGGTGGAGGCGCGACCGGGCTTGACCTCGATCGGCACCTGGTAGGTGGCGCCACCGACACGGCGGGACTTGACCTCGAGGGACGGCTTCACGTTCTCGAGGGCGCGCTTCAGCGTGATGACCGGGTCGTTGCCGGTCTTCTCGCGGAGGCCTTCCATGGCGCCGTAGACGATGCGCTCGGCGGTGGAGCGCTTGCCGTCCAGCAGGATCTTGTTGATCAGCGAGGTGACAAGAGGAGAGCTGTAGACCGGGTCGATGATGACCGGGCGCTTCGGGGCGGGGCCCTTACGAGGCATTCTTACTTCTCCTTCTTGGCGCCGTAGCGGCTGCGAGCCTGCTTACGGTTCTTGACGCCCTGCGTGTCGAGGGAACCGCGGATGATCTTGTAACGAACACCCGGCAGGTCCTTCACACGGCCACCACGCACGAGCACGATGGAGTGCTCCTGCAGGTTGTGACCCTCACCCGGGATGTAGGCCGTGACCTCGATACCGGAGGTCAGACGCACACGCGCGACCTTACGGAGGGCCGAGTTCGGCTTCTTCGGGGTGGTCGTGAACACACGCGTGCAGACGCCGCGACGCTGAGGGGAACCCTCGAGTGCGGGCGTCTTGTTCTTCTCGACCTTGTCCTGCCGGCCCTTCCGGACCAGCTGCTGGATCGTAGGCACTACTTCTCCGGTTTCTGTGTGCCGTCGTCAAACTAACCTGAAACTCAGCACCGACCCACGCGGTCGGGTGTGTCGAATACTGCGGACCTCCGCCGAGGGCGGAAAAAGCGCAGATTGCGGTGGCCGTTGACGAACTCGCCGTGCGGTTGAGGACACGCACACGAGCCCAGGCACACCCCAGGCACAAGGTCTGAGCGTACCTATCGCATGGACTCCGGTCAAAACAAATGCCCACGGGCCCCGAAGCGGGGCGGACCTCGGAGGACGGCGGGCGGGGCCTGGCGCGGGCTCGGGGCGTGAGTGCGGGCGTGGGTCGGGACCTGGAGGCGGGCCCGAGGCGGGGCCGCCGGACCGGGCGTGGCTCCGCTCGCGGGGCGTGGGTGCGGGTGCCAGTCGGGACCGCCGGATTGGGCCTGGCGTCCGCTCGCGGGGCCTGGCGCGGGGCCGAGTCGGGCCTGGGTGCGAGGCCGAGGCGGGGCCGCCGGACCGGGCCTGGCGTCCGCTCGCGGTCCTAGTCGGGGCCTGGGTCCGAGCCCGGGTCGCCGGGCCACGCCTGGCCTGGCGCGGGCTCGGGGCGGAGTGCGGGCCCGAGCTCGGGTTCCTGGGTCCGAGCCCGGGTTCCTGGGTCCGAGCCCGGGTCCAGCGTCACCGGGCCGGGCCCGGGTGCGGGTCGCCGGGCCGGCGCCGGCTCGCGGGACAGGTCCGACTCGCGGCCGGACGCACCGAAGAGCCGGGTGGACATCACCTCGGCTCTCCCCCACGACCGGACCCGGGCCCCACCCGGCCCGGGTCAGTCCCGCGCGGCGCGACGCCCCTCGGCCCGCTCCCCGCCCTCCGCGTCGTCCGCGTCGGGCTCCAGGAACTGGTTCACCACCTTGACGAAGACCCCGAGCCGTTCGTCGGGGACACCGAGCCAGCGCGCGAAGTCCTCCATGGTCGGCTGCCAGTCGTTCGGCGGCAGCAGATCCTCCGCCAGCGGCAGCTCCTCCGGGGTCACCCGGCCGGACCGGATGAGCATGTCGCGGACGGACACCCCGAGGAGCGGGGCGATCCTGCGCATGGTCTCCAGGTCGGGCATGCTCTGCCGCTGCAGCAGTCGGGTCACGGCGGCGCGGTGGACTCCCGCCTCGTCCGCGATCCGCGACTTCCCGCCGCCACGCGGGCTGTCGATGTCGTAGCCGCGCGCTCTCATCAGGCCTTCGACCCAGCCTGCGAATTCATCCAGCCCACGAGTGGTCATGTACCGCTCCTCACTCTCCAGGCGCCTCACTCTAGCGTGCTTGCGCGCACGGAATTACGTGGTTTCCAGTGCGCAATCGTGTCGAATCCGTAAAGAGGTCTCCACATGTTTGTTGCGCGCCCGCACGCAACATGTCACGCTGGCTCGCCGCCGAACACATCGGCCTCCTGAGCCCCAGGGACCCCACAGGCCCCGCGGGCGCCCATGGGCCCCGGACCTGGAGTACACGTTGCTTCCACTCGACTCCCCCGCCTGGCAGGCCGCCGCCGCATGCGCCGACCTCTCCCCGGCCGTCGTCTTCGCCCGCCGCGCGAAGCAGGCGGCCCCGGCGCTGCGCGCCTGCACGAACTGTCTCGTCCGCCGCGAGTGCGAGGAGGCGGTCGCACCGGCGGAGAGCTTCTTCGACGGCGTCTGCGCGGGCCGCCTGTGGCGCAACGGCCGCCCGGTCCCGGAATCGCGTACGGGGGTGGGCACCGCGTCTCGTACGACGCCGCTCCCCGCGCCCGGCACCGCCTCCGCCGCCCCCGCCGCCTCATCCTCCGCTGGGAGCGTCCGTGTCTGACCGCGCCATCGACAGCGTCCTCACGGACATCGCCCTGTGGACGGCCTCGCTGGTCCGCCAGTTCCCCGAGCTCTCCGAGGAGCTGGCGCCCGGCCGCCGCTCCCCCGTCGGCACCGCGCCCGCCGCGCCCTCCCCGGCCCGGGACGAGCTCATCCGTGAGGAGCGCCGCGAGGCCCTCCTCCTCCAGCAGCGGCACGGCCTGGTCGTCCCTGGCCACGGCGCCGCGCCGATCCGGCTGCACATCTCCGACGCCATCCGTGACATCACCGACGGCGTGGTGGAGCTGGAGGAGGCGGTACGGGCGCGGCTCGGCCTGCCCCGGCCGGCGAGGGCGCAGGTGATCGAGCGGCTCCGGCGGATCGTCGCGCTGCTCGACGACGTCGCGGCCGACCCCGATCTGGCCCGGCACGTGCGCGACGAGCTGCGCCGGATGGCGCGGCGCTGTGCCCGCACGCTCGGCGACACGGAGCCGGTCGTACGGGTGTCGGGGCGCTGCCCCTGGTGCGACTCGGTGTCGCTGCGGGCCTTCCCGGACCGGCGGGCCGTGCTCTGTGTGAACCCGGCCTGCACCTGCACGGTGGAGGACTGCGGCTGCCAGGACGACCCGGCGTACCGCCACCTGTGGCCGGAAGCGGAGTGGGGCGAACTGGCGGATGCGGCGGGCTGCCGTACCGAGGAACTCGAAGCCGCGATGGAGGAGACCCCGTGCTGAAGTCCCTGTCCCTGCCGGCGCTGATCCCGGGCCCGCTCGCGGCCGAGGAGGCCGGCGTCGCGCCGGCGACGATCCGCAAGTGGGTCCAGCTGGGCCATCTGCGGGCGGCCGGCAAGGCGGGCCGCGCCCAACTCTTCCGTCTGGAGGACGTCTTCGCCGCGGAGCGTGCGGCCCGCCGCCGCCCAGGTCTCTCCGTCTGATCCCCTGCCACCAGGAACGCCCCCTGTCCTCTCCGGACAGGGGGCGTTCTGTCGTACCGGGAGCGCGGGACGTCAGCGCGGCCGAGCAACCCGGCGCTCCACACGTACCGCAGCCGTCGCGCGCGGGCGCGTCCGCGCGCTGATCGCGACGGGCCGGTTCGAGGAGGCACGGGCGCGGGCGGAGGGCGCGCGGCCGGAGGGTGGGCGAGGTCGGGGAGACCGGCGGGGACTTCGCGAGCCCGCGCGACGCGCGCGGGCCGTCGTTCGCGAGGAGCGCGCGCGTGCACGCCCGCCGTCGGCGTACGGCCCGCCGCCCCGAGGCGACGCACACTCTCGGGCGGGCCCTGCCGCGGCGCAGGCCGTCGGCCCTGGCGTGGCGTGGCGCGCTGCACGCCGACCCACCGCCCCCGCAGCGGCGCTCCCTCGGACGGACCGGGCCATGGCGCACCGCCCGTCGCCCAGTCATCGCACACCTCGGGAACCCTCCGGCCGCCAAACCGTGCCGGACCCGCGGCGCGGGCCCCGCCCGGGCCCGTCCAGAACCCGGTCCCCGAATTAGTTGCGTGCGCGCACGCTCTCTGTCACAGTTGGTGCAGCGGCGGAGCTGTGCCCGCAACACGGGCCACAGGCTTCGCCGTTCGCCGTCCGGGAGCGCTCCGCGCCCCCTTCCCCCTCGCCCGCGTCGAGCGCCCCGGGCGGCACCCCCTCCCGCCATCCCTCTTCGAGGAGAACCGTCATGACCACTCCCCCGAGTGCTTTCCCAGACGTCGAGAAGCTGGTCGTCGACGTCCTCAAGGCCGACCCGGCCCTGGCCGGCGTCACGGTCGCCGTGCAGGCGCCGGCCGGCTTCGACGGCACGCAGAGCGCCGTCCTGGTGAACCGCCGCGGCGGTGCCTGGATCGGTGATCTGCACGTCGACAAGCCGCTGATCGAGTTCGAGGTGTACGGGCCGACCAAGAACGCGGCCCACGTCCTCGCCAACGCGGCCCGGCGCTCGCTGCTCGCCACCATCGGCAAGCAGATCGGCGTCAACCAGGTGCACGACGTGGAGGAGATGGACGGGCCGCGCTGGCTGCCCGACTACCTCTACCGCGGCGCCAACCGCTACCTCTGCGTGATCCAGCTCTCCCTGAGCGTCTTCTGATCCGGTCCGGCTCCCTGACGGACGCTCACCCCACAGACCAGGCCTCGCCAACTGGCGGGGCCTTTGCCGTACCCGGGCCAGATGCCCGGGGCGGCGCCCTCACCCCATCCCAAGGAGAAACCCACCATGGCAGGAAACAACTCGGCCGAGATCCGCGTCGCAGGCGTAGGCAAGCTCTTCGTCGCCAAGGTCGGCACCGCGGTGCCGGCGTTCGGTACCGACTCCGCCACCGACTGGAAGGACTGGACGGACCTCGGCTTCACCACCGGTGACGGCGTCACCTTCTCGAAGAAGGACAAGCTGGAGGCCATCGACTCGTGGCAGTCGGTCTCTCCGGTCCACTACATCTACTCGGCTCGTGACCTGTCGCTGAAGTTCTCGATGCTGCAGTTCAACGAGGACACGCTGCCGTTCTTCATGGGCGGCGGCAAGGTCGCGCTGGAGCCGACCCCGGCGGTCGACACCTACCGCTACGAGATCGCCGAGCGTCCGTACGCCGACGTGCGCGCCCTCGGCCTGGAGTTCACCGACGTCAAGGCCGGTGGCACCACCGCGGTCACGTACCGCTTCATCATCCCGCGCGGTCAGGTCACCGCCTCCGACGACATCAAGCTGGCCCGTAAGGCGGCGTCCCAGCTGGGCGTCACCTTCTCCGCCATGTCGAACGGCGACGGCAAGCCGCTGGCCACCTTCATCATGAAGGACAACCAGTACTCCGCGACCGTCTGATCCCTCTCCACCCGGGGCGGGGGGGGCCCCCCCCCCCCCCCCCCCCCCCCCCCCCCAAAAAAAAAACAAACAAAAAAAAAAAAAAAAAAACACCCCGGAGACGGGAAACCCCCCGCCCCCCCACCCCAGGGG